>CAWDGR010000001.1:0-1094338 GCA_963801975.1 uncultured Solirubrobacterales bacterium | reverse complement strand
GCCGGCCGGCGATCAGGTCGAGCGCATGGGGCAGGATCGGCACGAGCACCGGCCCCGCCTCGGCGACGCCCTTCGGGCTGCCCGGGCAGGTTGATGATCAGACAGCTGCCGCAGATGCCAGCGACCCCGCGCGAGAGCGCCCAGTTTTTCGTATGGCGGCTCGCCTCCTGGCGGATCGCCTCGGCCAGCCCGGGCGCCGGTCGGTCGATCACTTGCGCCGTGGCCTCGGGAGTCTGGTCGTCGGGTGAGAAGCCGGTGCCACCGGAGGTCAGGATCAGGTCGGCGCCGCCCTCGCCGGCCCAGTGACGCAGCCGCTCGGCGATCAGCCCGCGCTCGTCCGGGATCAGCTCGCGCTCGATGATCTCGGCGCCGAGCTGACCGGCCAGTTCGGCCATCGCCTCGCCGCTCGTGTCCGGCTCGCCGTCCGTGGCCGAGGCGGCGGCTTCGGCGCGCGAGCTACTGATCGTGATCAGCGCCGCGCGAACCCTGCGCCCGCTCACGAGGCTCTCGCCCCCGGCGCCTTCGCCCTCGCGCAGCCAGTGGCCGCTCTTGCCGCCGAGCTTCTCGATCAGCACGACCTCTTCGATCGACACCCCGCGCTCGATCGCCTTGACCATGTCGTAGACGGTCAGCGCCGCGACCGAGCAGGCGGTCAGCGCCTCCATCTCCACCCCGGTCCGGTCCCTGGTCCGGGCTTCGGATGTGATCTCGACCAGTCCGGCCTCGAGGTCGGTGGTGATCGAAACATCTACGAAGCTGAGCGGCAGCGGGTGGGCCATCGGGATCAACTCGGCGGTGCGCTTGGCTGCCTGGATTCCGGCGATCCGGGCAACCCCGGCGACTTCGCCTTTCGGCCCGGAGCCTTCGGCGACCGCTTTCGCCGTCGCCTCCGAAACACGCAGCCGCGCCCGGGCCCGGGCCATGCGCTCGCTCTGCTCCTTGCCGCCGACGTCGACCATCCTCGCCTTGCCGTCTTCGCCGATGTGGCTCAGCCGCTCGCTCATCCGCGATCGACCTCCGGCACGGTGCCTTCGACCCGGCGGCTGCTGCCGTCCGCCTCGACCTCGACCTTCCAGATCGGCGCTTCGGCCTTGATCCGGTCGATCGCCTCGCGGGCGCCGGCGAAAGCCTCGGGCCGGTGCGGTGCGGAGACCGCCACCAGGACCGAAGCCTCTCCGAGCGGCACCTCGCCGGTGCGGTGTTCGGCCACCGCCGCGGTCAGTCCGTGGGCCTCGACGCAGTCGCTGAGGATCTCCGCGATGCGCTGCTCGGCCATCTGCCCGTATGCCTCGTAGTCGAGCCGGGCCACCTCGCGGGTCACCCCCTGAAAGGTGACCACTGCCCCGGCCGCCGGATCGCCGGCTTCGGCCACCACGCCGGCGACGTCGAGCGGTCGCCCGGTGACCGTCGCCCGGACCTTCGCCCGCGGCCCTGCGCCTCCGCTGATCGGCGGCACCAGCGCCACTTCGTCGCCCTCGTTCAGCTTCGTATCTCCGTCCACGTAGCTGCGGTTGACCGCGACCCGGATCGGCATGTCGGTGAGGATGCGCTCCATGCCCGGCCGTCGCCGCAGCTCGGCGATCAGTCCCTCGGCGGTTGCGCCGTCGTCCAGATCGACCTCGATCTCTCCGGACCCGGCGGCCTCACGCAGGCCGGCAAACAGTTTTACCCCGATCAGCACAGCGCCCATGCTAATCGGCCGCCAGCGCGATCACGCCGACCTCGGTCCCGGCCTCGGCGCTGCCCTCGCCGGGCTCGATCAGGGCCAGTGCGCGTGCCCCGGCCAGCGAGATGAAGTCATGCGAGCCTTTGATCGCGATCGGTTCGAGCTCGCCGCGATCCGATCCCGCGGCGATCCGGCAGGGAGCCGCCAGCAGCCGGTCGGGCAGCCTGCGGACCGGCGAGGCCAGCCGGCCACGGCCGACCTCTCCGGCCGAGCGGTCTCCCGAGAGCGCCTTCAGCAGGGGTGCGCCGAGAATCGCGAAGACCGCCATCGCCGAGACCGGGTTGCCGGGCAGGCCGAGGACCCGGCTGTTGCCGCGCCTCCCGAACCAGGTCGGCCGGCCGGGCCTCATCGCGATCCCCCAGAAGACCCTCTCGGCACCCAGGTCGGCGAGGCGTGCCCTTGACGTGGTCGTGGTCCCCGACCGATACACCGCCGCAGACGACAGCCAGATCGCAGTCGAGGGCCGGCTTCAGCGCCGCTTCGGTCTCCGGCTTCGAGTCCCCGATGCTCGTGGTCGAAACCACCTCGGCTCCGGCGGCCCGGGCCATCGCCGAGATCACCGCCAGGTTCGAGTTCCAGATCTGGCCGGGGCCGAGCGGCTCACCCGGGGGCACCAGCTCGTCCCCGGTGGCGACGATCGAAACGGTCGGCCGCGAGTGGCAGAGCACCGGGTCGTTGCCGGTCGAAGCAAGCAGGCCGAGCTCGACCGGTCCGATCCGGCTGCCCGCCAACAGCACCTCGGAGCCGGCCGCCATCGCCTCACCGCGACGCCGGATGTTCTGGCCTGCGGTGGTCGCCGCGCGCACGATCACGCCGTCGTCAGTTCGCGCCGTGTCCTCGACCCGGACCACCGCGTCGGCGCCGGCCGGCACCTCGGCCCCGGTCGAGATCGAAACCGCCTGGCCGCCACCCAGGGAGCCATCCCAGGGAGCACCGGCGCTGGATTCGCCGACCACAGTCAGCCCGGCCTCGCCGCCGTCCTGATCGGGGCAGTCGGCCGAGCGGACCGCGAAGCCGTCCATCGCCGAGGCGTCGAAGGGCGGTGTATCGGCCGGCGTGAGCAGCGGCCGGGCGGTCACCCGGCCCTGCGCGTCGGCGATCGGCACCTCGACCGCTGCCAGCGGCTCGACCCCCGCCAGCACCTGCTCGCGGGCCGACTCGACGGCGAGCCAGCCGGGCAGTTCCCGTTCTTCGCCGGCTGCATTCATGCTGAGAGACTGACTCCGTGATCGATCCCATGCCCGCAACAGGACCCCGACGGCAGCCGGCGCCCGGTGGCGGCGGTGCTGGCCGGGGGAAAGGCGAGTCGCCTCGGCGGGGACAAAGCCAATGCGATGCTGGCCGGCAGCAGCCTGATCGAGCGCGCCGTGGCTTCGCTCGAGGCGGCCGGACTCGAAGCTTTCGTGGTGATCAAGCGGGACCGCCCGGTCGAGCTCGAAGGCGTCGACGTGGTGATCGAGGCGGACGAGCCGCAGCATGCGCTGGCCGGTATCGCCACCGCGATCCGGGAGGCCGGAGACCGTCAGGTGATCGTGCTCGCCTGCGACCTGCCGCTGCTGCCGGTCGAGTACCTGGAGTGGCTGGCGGCGCATGACGGCGGCAGCCTCATTCCCTGCCCCGGAGGCGAGTTGCAGCCGCTGGCCGCCCGCTACAGCCCGTCCGACCTCGGCCTGATCGAAGCCGCACTGGCCCGTCAGGCCCCGGCCCGGCAGGCGGCCGCCGAGCTCGACGCAACCCTGATCACGGACGACGACCTGGCCCGTTTCGGCGACCCGGCGGTGATGTTCTTCAACGTCAATACCCCCGAAGATCTGCTCCGGGCCGAAGCGCTGCTCGCCGACCGCTGAGGCCGGCAGCGTCATTCGGCCCCGGCCTGCCGGGCGTCTTCCATCAGCTGCTCGGCCGGCAGTCCGCTGCGGCCGGCGATCCAGCAGGCGATCGGCGCCGCGGTCCGGGCCGAAGAATGCGCCGCCTCGGCCGCCAGCTCCAGCAAGCGCTTCACTTCCTCATCGTCCGGCGGATCGATACCCGTCCGCGCCGCGAAGTTGCTGATCCACTGCTCCGGTTCCATCGCTGCTCCTCCTTGTTGGCTTTCGAGTCGCCGACCAGCCTGCCCCGGTCCAGGCGCAGGCTTTGCCCGGCCAGCCGCTCGGCTTCGACCGGCGAGTGGGTCACCAGGATCACCGGCACGCCGGCCGAGGCCAGGACCCTTTCCAGGGCCGGCAGCGCCTGCTGCCGGGTGCCGGCATCCAGCGAGGCGAGCGGTTCGTCGAGAAGGTAGAGCGACGGCTCGGTGGCAATCGCCCTGGCCAGGGAAACCCGCTTCGCCTCTCCACCCGACATCTGCTCCGGCCTGACCGAGGCCATGTCGGCGAGTCCGAACAGGTCGAGCAGCTCAACCGCCCGGGCCCGCTTCTTCGAACGCCGCCCGCCGCCCATCGAGTAGGCGACGTTTGCCCGCCGCGTCGAGGTGGGGGAAGAGGGTCGGCGCCTGCGGCACGTAGCCGACCCGGCGCTGCTCGGGCGCGAGGTCGCATCGCTCCTGATCGTCGAAGAGGGTGCGCTCGCCGAGCCTGACCAGACCCGCGGTCCGGCCTGACCAGCCCGGCCACCATCCTCAGGATCGTGCTCTTGCCCGAGCCGGACGGGCCGAGCAGGGCCAGTCGGCCGCCGGGGCCGGCGCTCAGCTCGACGTCGAGGTCGAACTCACGCAGCCTCGAACGCAGCCTTATCTCGAGGTCCTCGCCCGGTCCGCTGTCGGCCGGTCGCCGGGTCTCACCGTCGCCGCTCACAGGCCCCTGCCCGCCACGGCCCGGTCGCGGCCGCTCACCTTGACCGCGATCAGCAGCGCCGCCGATACGCAGATCAGCACCACCGAAAGCGCGATCGCCTGCTCGAATCCGTTCGGGTCGCTGAAGCGGGCGAAGATCGCCAGCGGCGCGGTCTCGGTCACCGCGACCAGCGACCCGGCGAAGAGCAGCGTCGCGCCGAACTCGCCCAGCGCCCTGGCCCAGGCCAGGGCGGCACCGGTCGCCAGGCCCGGCCTCGCAACCGGAACGGCAACGCGCATGAAGGTCCGGAACGAACCGGAGCCGAGCGCGCGCGAGGTGTCGATCAGCCCGCGGTCGATCGCGCCGAAAGAAGCGACCGCCTGGCGCAGGTAGAACGGAGAGGCGACGAAAACCAGCGCCACCACCACACCGGCGGTCTGGAATACGAGTTCGACGTTGAACCTCTCCAGGGTCGGACCGAGCAGTCCGGCCGGGCCGAAGGCGGCCAGCAGCGCGATGCCGGCCACGGTCGGCGGCATGACCAGCGGCAGCTCGATCAGGGTCAGTACGGCCGAGCGCCCGCGGAAGGAGCGCATCGCCAGGAAGTAGGCGGCCGGGGTTCCGATCACCAGCAGGATCAGCATCGCCATCGCGGTCGCCTTCAGGCTCAGCCAGAGCGCCTCCCGGTTCGCCGGCTTGCCGAGCGAGTCGATGAAGGTGGCCGGGTCGGTGCTGGTGAACAGGGCGACCAGCGGCAGCAGCAGGAAGACGAGAGCGAGCAGAGCGGCAAAGAAAGCGGCGACGCCGAACAGGCTCTGGCGCCCCGGCAGGAATGAACTGATGCTGCTCATGATCCCGCCGGCGGGGCAGGCAGCCCGGCCTGCCGCAGCTCTTCGGCCCGCTCGCCGGAGACCAGGCTCTCGATGAAGGCTTCGGCCTCGCTCTTCAGGTCGCTGTCGGCGACGACCGCAGCCGAGTAGGCGATGCGCGGCTGGAGCCGGTCCGGCACGGGCACCGCTCGAAGCTGTCCGGGAGCGCTCATCACATCGGTTTCATAGACGATGCCGGCGTCGGCGGCGCCCTGGGTCAGCTTGGCGGTGATGCTGCTGGCGTCCTGTTCCTGGCTCCTCACGTTGTCCATGATCGCGCTCGCGGTCGCCGCGGGCAAGCGCGCGATCATCTGCCGGGCGTAGATCCCGATCGGCACCGAAGCGTCACCGAGCACCAGCGAGGTGTCCGGCTCGGCGATGTCTTCGACCGAATCGATCTCGCTGTCCTCCGGCACACCGATCACCAGCCGGTTGCCGGCGAACTCGACCGGCCGCTCGACCAGGCCGTCCTCGAAGAGCTGATCGGGCTGCAGGGTCGAGGCCGCCGCGATCACGTCCACCTTCGCCCCCTGCCGGATCTGGCTGGCCAGCAGGTCGGAGCCGCCGAAGGTGAAACGCACCCCGTCATCGGCGAGCCGCCTCCTCGGGGTCGCCGAGCGCCGGCCTCAGCGAAGAAGCCGCCGCGACGGTGAGTTCATCTCCGTCACCGGAGGAGCAGCCGAAGAGCAGCAGCGCGACGAGTAACGAGGCCAGCAGCCCGGCCCCGAGCAGCAACGTCGCCGGCAGCCTTGCGGGCCAAGCGGGATCGCCTTCGCGCCTTCGCCGTCCATGCGGGCTCATCCGCCGATCGCGCTCATGGTGCGCTCCGGCTGGAGGAAGTCGGACTCGCTGATCCGGTGGCGAAGCTCCTTGCCGGCGACCGCCTCGCGGATGATCGCTTCGATCTCGCCGTCGCCGGCCCCCGAGCGCATCGGCTGCTTGAGGTCGGTCTCGTTGAGCGAGAACAGGCAGGTGCGCAGCTTGCCGTCGGCGGTCAGGCGCAGCCGGTTGCAGTCCGAGCAGAAAGGCTCGCTGACCGGGTTGATGAAGCCGATCTCGCCGGGGCCGTCGGCGAAGCGGAAGACCCGGGCGGTGGCCGACGGCTCCCGCTCGACCTCTTCCAGCGGGTGGATCGCCTCGACCAGCTCACGCAGCTCGGCGCCGGTCAGCACCTGGTCCGGGTCCCAGGACCGGTCGCCGTCGAGCGGCATGAACTCGATGAAGCGCACCTGGCAGCCGGTGCGTCCGGGCCAGCTCGCAGAAGCGCGGCACCTCCTCTTCGGTGAAGTCGCGGATCGCCACCGCGTTGACCTTGACCGAGCCGATGGTCGGCTGGGCCATGATCGCCTCGAGCCCCTCCAGCACCTGGTCCATCGAGTCCCGCCGGGTCAGCCGGAAGAAGCGGTCGCGCTCGAGCGAGTCGATCGAGACGTTGATGCGGTTGAGGCCGGCCTCGGCCAGAGCGACGGCGTCGCGGCCGAGCAGGTAGCCGTTGGTGGTCAGCGAGAGGTCCTCGATCGTGCCGAGTGCGGCCAGCCGCGCGACCAGCTTCGGGAACTCCCTGCGCACCAGCGGCTCGCCACCGGTCAGCCTGACGTCGCTTCACACCCAGCCGGGTCACGATCGAGACCACACGCTCGATCTCCTCGAAGCTGAGGATGCTCTGCCGGTCCATCCAGGCCAGCCCCTCGGCCGGCATGCAGTACTGACAGCGGAAGTTGCAGCGGTCGGTGACCGAAACACGCAGGTCCCCGATCAGGCGCCCGTGGGAGTCCGCCAGAGGCGCGGGCAGGGCCGCGGCCGTAGCCTCTTCGCTGCCCGGGACGGAAGGGTTCTCCATCTGCCGATGGTACCGGCCGCCCGGATCGCTCAGCTGCGGTTCGGGGCGAAGCGCCGCTGGAGCAGCAGAGTCAGCGAGCCGGCCAGGACCAGCAGGCCGAGGTTGATTCCCAGCACCTCGAGCGCTCCCCAGGCCCGGTCGATCTCCCCGATCGCCACCGCCACGCCGAAGAAGGCCGAGGCCGGGACCGTGGTCACCGAGATGGCCACTCCGACCGCGTTGGCGGCGCGGGTCTCGAAGGAGAGGATGGCCGCGATGCCGGCCGAGGCGGCGATCAGCACTGTCACGTAGTCGGCCTCGGCCAGGCCCCTGAGGCCGCCGAGCAGGTCTTCGCTCAGGTCGATCTGGCCGAAAAGCTCCAGAACCAGCGTCATCACGCAGGCCACCGACATCACCAGGGCCATGCCGATCAGCAGGGTCAGGAAGGAGCGCCCGGCCAGGGCGAAGCGGCGGCTGACCAGGCCGACGCAGGTCGCGCAGAGCGGCAGCAGGTCGGGGCTGACCGCCATCGCGCCGATGATCAGGATCGAGTTGTCGGTGATCACGCCGAGGCCGGCGATCACACCGGCGACCATCATCAGCAGCACGTAGCGGGCGATCGGCCGGGCGTTGGCCCGGGCCTCGCCGACGATCTCCACCCAGGCGAAGCCCTGCTCTGCCGAGACCGACGAGCCGGGTCCGAGACCCGGCGCGATCACGTCCTGCCTGAGGATGACGAAGTCGTCATGGTCTATTCCGAAGTCGTGGAAGGCCGTGACCACCCGGTCGGCGGCCGCCGGCGAGAGGTCGGCGGCGACGACCCAGTCCTTGTTACCGGCGTCGGGCAGGGCGGTGACCCGGTGCACCCCGTCGATCGAGGCCAGCTCACCGACGATGCGGTCCTTGAGCTCGTCCTCGGCGGCGACCCGCAGCCTCAGCACGGCCGCTTCCTCATCCGCGCCACCGCTTTCTCCCGCTCCTCCATCGGCCAACAAAGCTACCCGCCACAGGGGATGACTGGACCACGGCGGCGAAGCTCCGTAGGATCGAAGCGATGAGCCAGGCCGGACACCAACACACCGTCGAGGAACTGGTCGAGCGGGCCAAGGGCTACCCGTTCCCTCGACCGGCCGGGCTCTTTCGTCTTCACCCACGGCCGCACCTGCCCGGTGCCGCATCCGGCCGGCCCGTGGACGCCGGAGCTGGAGATCGCCGACGGCGACCGCACCATCACCTTCGCCGAGCTCTGCGAGCGCGTCGCCGCCGGGGCCGGCGCAAGCACGAAAGCCGCCGACTACTCCTGTGCCGAGCGCACGCCCGTCTTCGGCTACAGCTCCAACGCCAGCCCGGACGCGCTCAGCCACAAGTTCGCGATGCTGCCCCATGCGGTCATACCGTCGATCCGCTGCCACGTCACCGACTGGGATGCGGTCTACTCCTGCCACATCTCCAAGGGCTACATCCCGGGCGCGATCCACCCCTCGCCCGGGACCGAACTCCACGGCACGATGAGCTGGCTGACCGACGAAGAGCTCGAGCTGATGAACGCCTCCGAGTCGCTCGGCACCAACTACGAGTTCAAGCCGCTCAAGGGCGCGGTCGCCACCTTCGAGAACGGCCAGTCGATCACCAGCCCCTGGGCCTACTTCACCCTCCACGGAGAGCTGCGGATCAACGACATGCCGGTCGCGGTCGAAGGCACCGTCGCCGACAACCGCCGCTACGGGGTCATGGCCGAGACCGAGATCCTCGAGCTCGCCCACCGCCAGCTCGCCCCCGACCAGAGCCTCGACCAGATGATGGCCTCGGCGATCGAGTCATTCGAAACCCAGCAGGCACTGACCGCCAAACTCAAGGACTGCCACTTCACCACGCCCGGCGGCACGCCGGAGCAGTCGTAGGCCCGACCGCGTCGGGATGGTCGAACACAGGGTCAGACTCGACGACGGCAGGACCATGGGTTACGCCGAGTACGGCGACCCGGCGGGGGCCGCGCTCGTCTACCACCACGGCGGAATGAGCTGCGCGCTCGATTTCGCCTTCGCCGACCGGTGGTGCCAGGAACGCGGAATCAGGATCCTCGCGCCGGACCGGCCCGGCATCCGGGACTCTTCGCCGCTTCCCGGATACGACCTCACCCGCACCGCCGCCGACAGCGCCGCGCTGGCCGACCGCCTCGGGATCGAGAACTTCGCCGTGGCCGGCTGGTCGGCCGGCGGCGCCCACGCGATCGCCTGCGCCGCGACGCTCGGTGACCGCGTCACCGCGACCGCGACGGCCGGCTGCCCGGCGCCGAGCGACGGGCCCAGGCTCGGCCTCCCTTTCGACCGGCTGCTGTATCCGGCCGCGAGACGCGCACCGCGGCTGGCCCGATCCCTGATCGCTTTCGCCGCCGCGGCGCCGGCCCGGCTGCGTGAGTCGCAGACGCGCAGAGCGCTGCGCTCGGCCGCCGACCTGCGGGTGCTTGACAACCTGCCGGGCGGCAGCTTGTCGGCCTGGATGGACGGCGCCACCGCCCACGGCCCGCGCGGGGTCTTCGACGACTACTACGCGACCGGCTCCGACTGGAGAGGCCTCGCCCGCTCCACCGAGGCACCGGTCCACGTTTTCCATGGCCGGCAGGACCGTCTCGTGCCGCCGGCCCACGGCCTCCGCCTGGCCGATCTGCTGCCGGCCGCCGAACTCCACCTGATCGATGACTCAGGCCACTTCCTGCTCCACGAACACCTACCCGAAGTCGCCCGGGCCCTCGGCTTCGTCGGCAACTAGACGGCCACGAACTCCGCGCCCGCCAGCTCCTCGACGCCCGGACCGAACACCTCGCGGATCCGCTCGATCGCCCGGTTGACCGCTTCGTCCTCTTCGGCCAGTACCACGGCGCTCCAGGCGTGGCGGATCCCATGATCCGCGACCTCCACCAGCTCCATCGAACCGCATACGACGCACTGCTGGCCGACCGGATTCGGGCTCGGCACCTGGATCGTGTAGCTGGAGTGGCACTGCCCGCAGCTGAGACCGAACGAATACATGACTAGAACATACGTTCGTATCCGGCGGAAAGCAAGTCGACCCGCAGACCGGGAGATTTCTCCCGCCGATAGGGCTCCGGACGCCGGCCGCGCGACCTGCCGCCCTCTCCGCGCAGCGGCCGGCGGCTCCGCCGCTCCCGGCGCCTGCGCTCCCAGGGAGTGATCGACCCGCGAGGCACGCAGGTCTTTGCCAGCAACCGGTCCCCGAGCTCGATCAGGACCAGCACCGCGTCGTCACCGACCACGAGATAGCTCGTATGCGAATCCGGGGCCGCCAGCCCCGACCACTCCGGAGCGAGGTCCACCGGCTCCCCGCCGGCACAGGACAGCACCCCCTCCAGTTCCCTCCGGGCCGAACCGATATCCAGCCCCGGACGAAACCGGTCCCGCCACCGCTCGACACAGTGCTTCGAAATCTCAATCTCCACCACAACCCCCGATCCTCGATTGCCCGCCTGAGGAAAGGGTCGGCCTGTCGCGTCCTGATCTGACAGGCACCGGCAGCGGCGCCTCAGTCCGCTGGCCAGTAGCCGGCCTTCTCGGGGATCACCCACCGGATGCCGCCGCGCGGGTCCTCGACATCCCCCGGCCGGCGCGGGATCACGTGGACGTGGGCGTGGCCGACCGTCTGGCCGGCGGCCTCGCCGCTGTTGACGCCGACGTTCACGCCTTCGACTCCCGGCAGTGAGGCCAGCTCGCGGCTGACCTCGCGGACCAGGTCGAACAGCCCCGCCCACTCGGCCCGCTCGAGCTGCTCGGCCCGGGTGACGTGGCGCTTCGGCACAACCAGCGTGTGGCCTTCGCTCACCGGAAAGCCGTCAGGAATGGCGACGGCGAACTCGGTCGTCGCGTAGAGGTCCTCGCGCTCAGCGATTCGTTCGCAGAAAGGGCAGTCGCTCATCGGTATTCACTCACCGAACCAGTATCGGGGTCAGGCTGGCGTATGGCGCTCGATCGCCTCCGCCGCATGCGGCCACCCGCGGATCAGCTCGTCCCTCGAGCCCAGCTCGAGATCTTCCTGGCGGTAACCCGGGGCCATCGTCGTCCCGAGCAGCGACCAGTCGCCGAGCGTCTCGGCCGCCTGCCACTGCCCGCCCTCGACCAGCAGCTGCGGCCGCTGCCCCGCGAGCCAGATCGGTGCCGAGAACCGGCCAGTCGAAGCCGCCACCGGGCGAGAGGACGAGCATGCGGGCCGGGGCGCCGGCGTAGAAGTGGAACATCTCCGGCCCCGGCAGCCGGTGCAGCATGGTCGGGCTGGCGCGCTCGATCAGGAAGTAGATCGCGGTCGAGACACCGTCGTCGAGCGTGTTGCGGAACAAACCGCCCTCGCCCGGCAGCGGCTCCAGTTCGAGGATCCTCACTATCTCTTCAGCCGTCAGCTCGTCCACTCCGGCCGGACCTTACAGTTGCCGTCAATGGAACTGGGCACCTATACCTTCGCCGAGCTGACCGCCGACAGCTCCGGGCAGATCATCAGCCCGGAGCAGCGGCTGGCCAACCTGCTCGAGGAGATCGAGATGGCCGACCGGGTCGGGCTCGACGTGGTCGGGGTCGGCGAGCACCACCGGCCGGACTTCGCCGTCTCGGCCCCGTCGGTCGTGCTCGGGGCGGCCGCCGCCCGGACCGAGAACGTGCGCCTGACCAGCTCGGTCACCGTGCTCAGCTCCGACGACCCGATCCGGGTGATCCAGGACTTCAACACGATCGACCTGCTCTCGAACGGCCGGGCCGAGATCATGGCCGGCCGCGGATCCTTCATCGAGTCCTTCCCGCTCTTCGGCTACGACCTCGAGGACTACGACGAGCTGTTCGCCGAGAAGCTCGACCTGCTGATCGAAGCGAGAGACAACGAGGTGGTCGAGTGGCAGGGCAAGCACCGGCCTTCGATCGACGGTCGTGGCGTCTACCCGCGGCCGGTCCAGCAGAAGCTGCCGATCTGGCTGGCCGCCGGAGGCAACCCGGGCTCGGCGGTCCGCGCCGGCACGCTCGGCCTGCCGCTCGCCCTGGCGATCATCGGCGGCAACCCGGCCCAGTTCGCACCTTTCGCCGACCTCTACCGCCGCGCCGGCCAGGCAGCCGGCCACCAGGACCTGCCGCTCAGCATCAACTCCCACGGCTTCATCGCCGACACATCAGAGGAGGCGGCCGAGGAGTTCTTCCTGCCGATGAAGACGATGATGGACCGGATCGGCAGCGAGCGCGGCTGGCCGCCGATGACCCGCGAGCAGTACGACGCGAGCCGCAGCCTCGAAGGAGCCAACTTCATCGGCAGCCCCGAAGACGTCATCGAGAAGATCCTCCACCAGCACGAGATCTTCAACCACGACCGCTTCCTGGTCCAGTTCACGGTCGGCACCCTGCCCCACGAGAAGGTCCTGCGCTCGATCGAGCTCTTCGGCACGGTGGTCGCGCCGGCGGTGCGTGAAGCGCTGGCGCACCCGTAGAGTCCCCCCGTGGCCCGACACGCCCTCAAACCGCTCTTCGACCGCGTGGTGATCAAGGAACTCGAACCCGAGCGCATGCGCAAGTCCGGCCTCGTGGTCCCGCCCGGAACATCCGAGCCACCACCCCAGCACGGCATCGTGCTCGCGGTCGGCCAGGGGGTTGACTGGTGGGAGGCCGCTGGGGTGCGGATGCCGGTGCGGCCTGGGGACCACGTGGTATTTCCGGCCGAAGCCGGGGCCTGGATCGATGTGGATGACGAGCGGCTGCTGGTTTGCCGGGTTACTGAGTTGCTGGGTGTGCTCGAGACGGTCGAGAGCTGACGGGCAACTCCCGCGTCGCGCACGCGGTTTGGCTGACTCAACAACGCTGTTGTACCTGCTCCAAAGGCACCCGGCGATGAAACTTCAGGCGGCTACCCTCGGTCTCATAACCCGAAGGTCACCAGTTCTGATCCCCTAAGGTAGGCCGATTCACGGTCGGGGATTTGGAGGCGGTTCCGAGATCTCGGCCAGGGCTGACTCGGCGGCTTCGGCGGCTGACTGGGCTCTGCGGGTGAGGCTGGCCTGGGCCTGGATCTTTCCGTCGGCCCGGCCCGCTGCCTCTCCCGAGCGACGACCCTGGACGGTTCCGAGTTTCCTGCCTTGGGTGAAGCCGGCCCTCGCGGCGTCTCGTCGAACCTCGGCTGCTGTTGCTTCGCGCGAGTTGGCCAGGGCCCTCTCGCGGGTGGTCGCCGGGTCGACTTCGTCTTCCTGTGCTGCCGTGCCGATGCTGAGACCGGCGATTGCGGCGACCAGGATCGACAGTGCGACCGCCACCGCGGGGCCGACTCGCCTCACCGGGGGCTGAGCCTCATCCATCTTGACCGCCCGGTCGGTTTCCCGGCCTGTTGTTGCCCGGCTTCTTTTCTTTCTCCTCTTCGGCCTTCGCGGCTGGCAACGGCCGCTCGGAAATCGGCCAGCTCTGCGTCGGTGGGACAGACATCAGGTGCACGGGCGATTGATCCGCAGTTGGCCTGGCGCTCTGCCAGCTCGGCCTCGGCGGTTGCCCGGGCGGCTTCGGCCTCGTTGAGCTGGTCCTCGATCAGGCGCAGACCGGCGATGCCTCCGCCGAGATCGAATCCTTCGAGGTTGCCGGCCTCCTCGCCGGCGACCCGGCCGCGGATTGCGCCTTCCTCCAGCCCCCTCTGCCTTGCGACCGTGCGGACCAGCGCGAAGGACTCGGCGTAGGCCTGCTCGTAGGCGAGCTGTTCGGCCTGCTCGGCTTCCTGCTCGTTGCCGGTGGTCGCGACGCCGAGTCCGAGGCCTGCGGCGGCTGCGAGAGATACCGCCAGTACGGCCACCGCCAGCCGTGGTCTGTCCTCGACCCACTTCACGGAAGCGGGATGTCGATCTGCTGGTTGGTGGGAACGTCCAGCCCGGCCTGCTCGTAGGCGCGCTTGTAGTAGAGGCGGTAGGCGGGGATGTAGGCCTTCCTGAACCCGGTCTGCCTGCCCTTTCTGAAGCCGGCTGAGTATCCGCGCGCGGCGCCTTCGATCGCTCCGGCCTGGCGACCGGCGATCTCGCCCTCGACCCTCGCCTGTTCGACGTCGGTGCCGGAGCCTTTGCCGAGGAAGTAGGTACCGGCTCCGACCGCGAGCGAAGCGATGAGGATCGCGGCGACGGTTGCGATCCGCTTCAGCGCGCTATCAGGGGCACCCGGCAGCTCGACCCCGCGGGCCTGGGCAAGCACGCTCGCCGACAGCGCCTGCCCTCTCCGGGACAGCCGAGCCGACAGCCGCTTCCAGCCACTTCCACCATCCCGGCCGGCTCGCCCTTGGAACGAGGCGCCTCCTTGCCTGCCTCAGCCGGCGGACCATCCTCGAGGCCGCCCCTTCCGGGCTCCGCCTTCGAAGAATCGGGGGTCCTGAAGCGCGGGGTCCTCATGTTCGGCTCCGGCCTCTTCGGCTTCGGTCACGACGTAGTCGTCGACGTCGAAGTGACCCTCGAGAGCATCCTCCTCGAATTCGAGGTCAGGTTCGTCTCCTTCGGGCTCTTCACTGATCTTTCGGCGCATCTGTTCTCATCTCGGTTACCTGGCTGCAGGGACTACCCGTGACCCGAACTATCCAAGCAGACGACCGGTACCGCTACCGGCCGCTCAGCTGCAGGGTTGCGGCGACCCGACCCGGCTGGCCAGCCGTGACGCGGTCCACTTGGCGATCCGGCTGAGCATCTGCTGGCCGGTCTCGAAGCTGCCGTCGTCGGCGATCGCGGCCATGGTGACGGCGGCCTCCTTGCCGCCAACCTCGATCACTCCCATCTGGCGGACAAGGTAGCGGCCGTCGGTGCCCGGTCCCCATCCGCCTTTCCACCTGGCCGGGATGCCGGCGGCGCCGAGTCCCCAGGGCTCGGCGGTGACCTCTGCCATCTGGCCGAGCAGGAAGGAGCGCGAGGCCGAGTCGCTGACGCAGCCTCCGGCCAGGGCGGCCATGTAGCGGTTCTGCTCGGCCAGCGACCAGTCGGTCTGGCCGTACGTGGTGAAGCCGTCACGGCCCTGGGTCGAGATCACGGTCTCGGTGTCCCCTGCCTGGCGCAGCGTCTGCCCGACCGCCTTCGATGCTCCTTCGAGCCCGCCGTGCTCGGCCTCGAGGTCGGCGAAGAGCGCCGCGGCGGCGGCGTTGTCGGAGACGGTTATCGCCCGGCGGATCTGCTCGCTCTGGGTCGTGCCGATGCCACCCGGGCCACCGAAGTCGGCCAGCACGCGTTCGGCGATCGGCACCTTGATCGTCGACCAGGCGGATCCGGTGGCGAGGCCTCCACCGCTCAGCTTCGGCCCGTCACCTCCCGGAGCCCCGACAACCAGCCCGGCCTCACCCGGGAGCCGGGAGAGCAGCGCGTCGATATCGAGGTCCCCCTCGGTACCGGCCCCCTCGGCCTTCTTCTTCGCCGCTTTCTTCCGGGCGGCCTTCTCGTCGGCGATGCCCTGCTCGAGTTCTTTCACCTTCTTCTCGAGGACAGAGATCTCCCCGGAGCGGTCCGGGGCCGGCTGGACCTCGGCATCAGATCCACCGCAGCCCGAAACGGCCAGGGCCGGTGAGGAGCGCGAGGGTGGCGAGAAGCGATCGCACGGCCCCGAACCTACCCGGCGCGGCCGGAACGATCAGGCCCGGTCAGCCGCCGATGAAGACGGCGGCGTTATTGCCTCCCCGGCAGACGGTGCCGCCGCCGGACCACGGGGAGCAGGTCATCGTGTAGGACTTGCCGGTGGTCGGGCTGAAGGCGCTGATCGTCGTAGCGCCCGGATTGCTGCCGTACTCGCCGGCCACGTTCATCGCGAAGGAGCAGGAGGTGTTGGCTCCGGCCTGGACGCCGGTGGCGCAGGTCGTGACCGGTCCGGAGCCGGCGTCGGTGCCTGCCGTGCCGGAGGTGTCGGTTCCACCCGGCCGTTCGGTGCCGCCTCGCATCGTGGTCGAATCGAGCCGCCCTCTTCTTCGAGCTCCTTGACCTTCTCTTCCAGCGCCTCGATCTTCGCCTCTTCGCGCGCCTGTTGGGCGCCTTCCTGACGGGCCTGGTCAAGCTCCTCGTCGCTGGCGCCTCCGCCGCAGGCGCCCAGCAGGATCCCCAAGCCAAGAACGACACATACCGTCGCAAATCCTCTTGATTTCAACATTCGAAAACCCTACCTCAGAAAGACTGAGCGTGGCGCCGCGAATGTGGCCTCAGGAGGACTTCACTTCAGTGCTCCCTGCGGCGAACCAGGGTCAGGCCGTCGGCCATGCCGAGCATGACCGAGTCGACCCGGTCGTCTTCGAGGATGCGGTCGTTGAGCTCCGCCATCACGATCGCGGCCTCCCTCTCCGGCTGGAGGATCTCTCCTCCGAGGAAGACGTTGTCGACCGCGAGCAGGCCGCCGGGGCTTAGGCGGGCGACCAGCTCCTCGTAGTAGTCGGGGTAGCCGGTCTTGTCGGCGTCGAGGTAGGCGAAGTCGATCTGTCGGCTCGTGAGGCAGTGCCCGGAGCGTCTCGATCGCCGGGCCGACCCTGATCTCGACCCGGTCGCCTACTCCGGCCGCATCGAGGTTGGCGCGGGCGATCTCCGCCCGCTCGGGATCGAGCTCGCAGCAGAGCAGCGATCCACCGTCGGCCAGTCCGCGCGCGATCCGGATCGCCCCGTAGCCGGTGAAGGTCCCGACCTCGACCGCGAACTTCGCCCCGACCAGCCGGACCAGCATCTCGAGAAAGGCCGCCTGATCGGGTGCGGTCTGCATCTGCGCGAGGTCGCCCATCGCCGCGGTCTCGGCCTCGACCTGTCGCAGCACTTCGTCCCGGCCGCCGGCGTGGTCCTGGATGTAGCGGGCGAGTTCTGCGTCTATCGGTGTGGGTTCGAGCGACATTGCCTCAACCTAGCCCAGGCCACGACTCCTGAGTTCGATCAGCCTGCTCACGTCGGTCATGGAGAGCAGGCCGGCCAGGCGACCGTCCTCGACCACCAGGGCACGGCCGAGGTCGTCCTGGGAGAGCTCCATCGCAACAGTGCCGAGGTCGTCGTCCGGGGAGATCACGAACGCCCGCCCGAGCGGCCGCATGTGCTGCTCGACGCTCTCCTGATCCCATTGCGCCGGTTCGATCCGGGTCAGGTCGCGGAAGCCGAGCAGACCGACCAGCCGGCCTCCGTCAACCACCGGGTAGGCGGCGTGCCGGCTCTGAGTGAAGACTCCCTCGCTGAACTCGGACAGCGACTGTCCGGCCGGCACGGTCAACGGATTGCGGGCCATCGCGTCAGCGACGCTCATCGAACTGAGCGCGGCGCCGACCGTCGCGAACCGGATCTCGGCCCCGGCGGCCGCCATCAGGAACCAGCCCATCAGGGATATCCAGATGCCACCGAGGGCGCCGAAGACCAGCACGAAGAAAAGCCCGAGCCCGATCAGCAGCTGTCCGAATCCCCGACCCACCCCACCGGCGATGCGGGTCGCACGAACGAAGTCGCGGGTGCGCATCCAGACCAGCGCCCGGAACACCCTGCCACCGTCCAGCGGCAGCGCCGGCAGCATGTTGAATGCGAGCAGGACGAGGTTGATCCGGCCGAGCCACATCACCGAACCGTCGAGGAAACCCGGTAATGGCGCCAGGATCGCGACGGCCAGTAGCGTCACGCCGATGACGAGGGAAACGGCCGGACCGGCCAGCGCAATGCGCAGTTCGGCCCCCGCCGAAGGAAAAAGCCCGCGGAACTGGGCCACCCCGCCGAACAGCCAGAGCACGATGCCCTCGATCTCCATTCCCTCCCGGCGCGCGACGAGCGCGTGGCCGAGTTCGTGGAGAAGCAGCGATACGAAGAAGAGCACTGCGGCGGCGACGGCCATCGCCGCGTAGACACCACCGCCGTATCCGGGGTTGGTGGTCGGAAAGACGGCGAATCCGAGAGAGGCCGAGATCAGCGCCAGGATCACCAGCCAGCTCCAGTTGATGCCGATTTTGACCCCGGCCAGCCGGCCGAGGCTGAGGCTGGCGTGCATCGGCCCCTGCCCACGGGTGCCGCGGGCCTCGGTGACGTCCTGGCTTGCGATCCGGGCTGCCTCGCTCATCAGCCGAGCGTACCGGTACCGACCGCCCGGCCGGTTGCGACTCAGATAGCAGTCGGGTAGGTCTCGGGTGGCTCGCCCGTCTGCCACTGGCCGGTCGACTCGAGTGGCTCTACTGCGCGGGTGCGGTCGAAGTGGATGACGGCATCAAACTGGGCGGCCGGGCGGGCCTGGAAGTAGTGGCTGGCCCGCTCGGTCTCGGGCCGGTAGATGACGCCGATCGCCCGCTCCAGCATCGGCTCACTCAAGGCTTCGGTCAGCGGCGTAGTCGGGGTGAACGGCAGCCAGAAGTCCGGGTTGCCGGCCTCTTGCCCGGCCTCGTGGAAGAGGTTCTCGACGCTGCCGGTCAGAGCCGGGCGGACCCGCTTTCGCTCGACCGGCTCGTTCCAGTTGGAGGCGGCGCTGACGGTGCCGTCGTATGTGGTGAAACCGACCAGGGCGGTTCGTCCGGGGAAGCTCGTGCGGACCAGTTGGCCGAGGTTGTGCTCGCCGCGCTCCGACATCGCGGTCTCACGGGCGTCGCCGATGTGGGAGTTGTGGGCCCAGACCACGGTCTTGCTACCGCCGTGGCGTCCGAGGTGGGCGACAAGGCGCTCGAGAGTGCCGGCCATGTGGCTGTCGCGCAGGTTCCAGGAGCTGTCGGGGCTGGAGAACATGCCGCGGTAGTACTCCTCGGCAGCGACTACCAACCGCGCATTCTCTTCGGCGTGGAACTGCTCGTCCTCGGCGGCAATGCCGTCGCGGCGCAGGTAGCCCTCTCCCCTCTGGACCAGCTGCCGCAGCTGCTCGTACACGCCCTCCCGGCAGGAGGAGGAGATCCCGGCGAAGACGGCGTAGCCGTAGTCCTGGCTTTCCTCGAAGCTCTCGAAGCAGGAGTAGCGGCGGCGGGCCTCTTCGGCGGCCGGCGGGTCGACCTGGTCAAGGTAGGAGACGACGGCCTCGATCGAACGGTAGAGCGAGTAGAGGTCGAGGCCGTAGAAGCCGGCCGGCTCGCGGGCGCTCTCGTTGTGGGCCCGCAGCCAGCCGACGAAGTCGAGCACGTCGGCGTTCCTCCACATCCAGGTCGGGAAGCGTTTGAACCCTCCGAGGGCTGCCTCCGAGTCGGCATCTTCGGTCGCTCCCTTGACGTAGCGGTTGACCCGGTAGGCGTCGGGCCAGTCGGCCTCGACGGCCACGGCGGTGAAGCCCTTCTCCTCGATCAACCGCTTCGTGATCACCGCCCGCTGGCGATAGAACTCGTGGGTGCCGTGGCTGGCCTCGCCGAGCAGGACGACCTCGTTGTCGCCGACCAGCTCCAGCAGCTCGTCGTGGTCCCCGGGCGCGCCGGTCAGTGGTCGGGCTTCACTGGCGACGAGGGCCGCGAGCTCGCCCGGGGCGCTCATCCTGCCTCGTCCCCTCCGATGCGGGCGACGGTGCGCCTCAGCTCATCCGCCAGGGCGCCGGGAAAGCTCCGGTCGAAGATCTTGACCAGCTCGCCGTAGTACCAGAGGCTGCCTTCCCTGCCTCCGGTGAAGCGATCCCAGATCGCCTCGCCGTGGTCAGCCAGGTCGAGCGCGATCGAGCGGGCGTTGTGGAGTTTGTCGGCGATCGAGACCAGCAGGACCGAGCGGTCGGTCTCCTCGCGCAGGTGGTCCAGGTAGTCCTGCTTGCGTTTCTGCCAAGGGGGTTTGGGGTCTTCGAAGGTGTCGCTCAGCCCGTGGACGATGCGCGCCACCCGCTCCCCGAACTCCTCGCGGATCTCCTCGAGGGTCTCTTCGCCCCCCTGGTCCTCGGGAGCGTCGTGGAGCAGGGCGGCGATGGCTTCGTCTTCGTCCCCGCCTTCGTCGACGACCAGCGAGGCGACCCCGAGCAGGTGGCCGAAGTACGGGGTCTCGGCTCCCTTGCGCTTCTGGTCGGCGTGGTAACGGTGGGCCATGTCCAGGGCGAGGTCGAACCTTTCGCCGAGTGTTCTGTCGTCAGCCAATGCGGGTCTCCTTCGATCTGCGGCTCCGACCGAACCTTCTCAGATCCGGGCTCGGAGTGTTGACGATTCCGTCTCGGAATAGTTGCTCCCGTCGAGCCACGAGTGATCCGCCTGCGGTGATGCTGTCGTCATGAAACAGCTTCCCGATCTTGGTGCTGTACGGTGCTACACTTGCCCCGTGCCGACCTCTCATCCGCGACATTCGATCACCGAGACGCCGGCCCTCGCTGCCGTTCTCGAGCCCCTGCGCGAACGGCTCGGTGAAGACACACCGACCCTGGCCGAGTTGGTCCGCCGCGGTGCCGAGACAACGCTCAGCGAACTGGAGGCGAGGGATCGCGCGAAGGCCGCCGCCCTCGACTCCTTCGTCGATCGGCTGACCCAGGGGCCACAGCCCGACCTGGACGAGGCCGCCAGGATCCGCCACTCGACCCGCCGAGCTTTGAAGGCGCGGTCATTCCTGCTGGATGCCAGCGCCTTCTCGCGGCTCGGAAGTCCCGCACTGGATCCGGACCGTCGGAGCGAGATCGCAAGCTGGATCTCCCGGGGAATCGTCGCCGCCAGTACCCCGCTGCTGCTGGAGACCCGAGCCGGCAGGGTTGAGCCTTTGGCCGATCCGCAGGACCTGCCGTTGCTCTGGATCACCGAAAGGGCGGAGCGCCGCTCGGCTGAACTCCAGCAGCAGATGCGATCAGCCCACCAGCATCTGGGAATCCCTCCGCTCGACTACCTGATCGCCGCGATCGCCGAGGACCACTCTGCATCGATCCTCCACTACGACTCGGACTTCGATCTGCTGATCGCCCACACGGACCTCTCCGCCGCCGCCGAACCGCTCGCACCGCTCGGCTCGATCCCGTGAGCAAGAATTGATGCGTTGATGCACTACCATCAAAATATGCGAACCACACTCGAACTCGATGACGACGTGGTTGCGGCCGCCCGCGAGCTCGCCGGCGACCAGAGGCGCTCGCTCGGATCGGTGATCTCGGAACTGGCAAGGCGCGGGCTCACTCCGGCCCAGGTCGAAACCGAAGGCGACCTTCCGGTAATCAGGGTGCCGCAGGGAAGCCCGCCGATCACACCCGAGATGGTGCGGCGCGCGCTGGACGAAGACTGACCGTTGGCGCTGCTGGACGTCAATGCCCTCGTTGCGCTGGCGTGGGATTCGCATGTGCACCACGCGGCCATACGGGAATGGTTTTCGGCCAACCGGCAAGACGGGTGGGCGACCTGCCCGGTTACCGAGAGCGGGTTCGTTCGGGTTTCCTCCAATCCGAAGGTCATGCCCCACCCGATCGGCGTCGAGCCGGCCATCGGTGTCCTCAGGGCCCTTCGCTCGAGTGGCCACCACAGCTTCCTCTCCGATGACGTCTCGATCACAGATGGCGACATGCCACATCTCGTCGGGCACCGCCAGGTGACCGACGCCCACCTGCTCACCCTGGCCCGCCGTCACGATGCCAGGCTGGTGACTTTCGACTTGGGGATTCGGGCGCTGGCCGACGGCCGCGACGTCGAGCTCCTCCAGACCCTCTGAGAACCACCGGCCGAGCTCGGCCACGGCCGTATTTCGGGACGGGACCGATCTGACCGGCTCCCCGGGGGTCCTTCGCAGGCAGTTGTCAGAAAGCGGCGTCGCTGTCAGACTCTCTCCATCAGGTGCGACACACGCACCGTCCATTCAGAGCGGTCGAGGGTTCGGGCCCGTTGACGCCGCCGCAACCGATCCCACGGGACACGGTGCGAACGCCCGACTCAATGGAGGTGACGTTCATGTCGGACAGGAGTGATGAGAAACGCGAGGGCTGGGTGCCCTCCGGCCGCCGGGGCTGGAAGAAGGTCGGCGGAAGCAGGCGAACCGAAGTGCAGCCGGTGACCCCGGGCTGGGCCCGGTCGCTGCGTCAGCAGCAGGAGAAGAAGAAAGGAAAGCGATGAGCAACGAGACCGAAGTCGTGAACTACCGGAGCGCCCTCAAGGATGCGCTCGGCAACCGGATCCCCCTCGAGGGCGAGCTGCGGGTGTGGCTCGATGATGACCTGGTCACGCGCCGGGCCCCCGAAGGCTGGGTCCACCTGCGCACCGCGCGGGAGGTCTGCCTGATCCTGCTCAGTGGCCGGGTGGTCGAGATCTCACTCGACAACGACCTCGACAACGAGCCCGGGAGCGACGCCGAGTTCGGCACGGGCTACCAGGTGATCGACTTCCTCGAGGAGATGCACGCCGTTCACGACCGGCCGCTCTGGCCCCGCGACGGAGCGACTCTCCACACCGGCAACAGTTCCGGCCGAGAGCGCATGGAGCGGGCGATCGAGAATCTCGAGCGCTCGGTCGGGGTCGAGGTCGAACACTCGTTCAACCAGAACACCCAGCCGCGCTACCGCTTCAGGCTGCCGGGGCGTGAGTCCTCGTGAAGGACCTCAGCTGGGCACGAGGCCCGGATCCCTCGCACCGCTTTCCGGACTTCGATCGGCCGCGCTCATGGAAGGAGCGGCCGATCGACGTCCGGGCCGAGGCGGCGGCTCAGGTCGGCCCCCAGCGCCGGGGCGAAGTGATCGCCCGACGGGTTGCGGAGTGGCGGGGCGCGGCTGAGGCGTCCGAGGCTGCCGAATCCTTCCGGCGCCGTGGTTCGGCCCCCGCCGGCAAGCGCAAGCCCGGCCGCGGCAGTCCGAGCACCTCCAAGTCCGGCAGCGACAAGCTGCGCACCCCCGAGGTCCGCCGTCGTCGCCTGGCGGATCCCTACTACCCGTCCAGCTGGTACCTCTGGAGGGGCGACAGGGGCAAGGCCTATGTCAAGGCGTGGCGGGACTACAGCTGGGGCCTGAGCGAGCGGCCGAAACCCTGGGCCGAGTTCGAGCAGGAGGACGCCCCCGACCGGCGCCGGCTGAAGTTCCTCAGGCGGAAACGATGAGCGACTGTCCCGAGACCGACGAAGAACTCTGGCGAGAGGATCAGGAGGACTGTCCCGGAGTAATCGCCTCGGGAGATCAGACGGCGTGGCAGGCGAGGAACTTCGGTGCGAAGTCTTTCGTCTACGTATCCAACCTGCTCGGCATCCGGGAGCTCACCTACGAAGAGGTCCGCGCGAGATACGAGAAGCTGCCGGTAATCGACTGTACGACTCCGGAAGGCGGGAAGCCGCTGACGATCGAAGAGTCCGACCGGCGGGTCGAGCTCGTCCGGCAGGCTCGTGACGCTGGCGTGCCACCGCCACCCCACACCGTGCTCGAGTGGGACGGCTGGTGAGCGCCGGGCGCGCCTGAAGCCGGCGGGTTGTCAGATCGGCCTGCGCGCGGGTGACGCTTGCGTCAGATGAACTGCTCGACACCGCAATGTGGGCCGGACCGCCGATGACCTCCATCGCCGGCATCGAGTACCTGATCGGCAACTGGATCCTCTACATCATGCTGATCCCGCTGTACCTGGTGGGCGCCTTGATCTACGACCTTCACGAGTCCTATTGCATGCGACGGGACAGCCGGCAGAAGGCCGGTGAGCCGCCGACCGTGGCCGACTGGATCGACCGGGCGGTCTGGGCGGTGATTCCCTGGGCGGTCGGAGGCCTTGTCGCGCTGTTCATGCTGTCCTGGGCTGCCGCGTTCGCCTACGCCCTCTTCTTCGCGCCCGACTAGCCAGATAAGCGGCACGACGAGGCCACTGTCAGAAACAGGACCCGCCCGCCGACTCCAGACGGATGGACCTAAACGCGAAGCTGGACTTCAATGTAATCGCCGTCGATCAGGGTGAGACGGTCAACCTGCTGCTGGAGATAGTGGCACCGGGGCTGAAGGGAGACAGGCGCCGGGACCCGGCCCGCCTGCAGGTGGTGCTCGATCGCAGCGCCTCGATGGGTCGCGGCAAATTGGCGACCGCGCTCCAGGCGATCGACAGCCTGATCGGCCGGCTCCATGCCGAAGACGTCTTCGGCCTGGTCGTTTTCGACGATGAGGTCCAGGTGGCCGTTCCTTCTGGCCCGGTCGACGACGGCACAGCGATCCGACAGGTGCTCCACCAGATCGGAACCGGCAGGATGACCAACCTCGGCGGCGGCCTCCTCCGCGGTATCCAGGAATGCGGACGCACGGCCGACGGCGCTTCGACGACCTTGGTGCTGCTCTCCGACGGGCACGCGAATCGAGGGGTCACTGACCATCACAAGCTCGAGAGCTTCGCCGGCGGCGGCTCCGGAGAGGGCATCACGATCTCGACCATCGGTATCGGTCGTGGCTACGACGAGGACCTGCTCGAAGCGATCAGCCGAGGCGGTTCCGGCAACTCCCACTTCGCCGCGACCGCTGACGAGGCCGGTGCGCACCTCGCCGGCGAAGTCGACGGTCTGCTCGAACAGGTCGCCCAGGCCGTCAGCCTGACCGTCAAGCCGGCCGACACGGTCAGCGAAGTCCGGCTGATAAACGACCTCTCGGTCGCCCAGATCAAGGGCGGATTCATGATCGAGCTCGGCGAACTGATCGCGGACGAGAACCGCAAGCTGCTCTTCGAAATCGACGTGCCCGACATCACTGTTCTCGGGCCGGCGCAGGTCTGCGAGATCGAGCTGCGATGGGTCGATACCGAGACCATGGAAAGCAAGCTGGCGAAGATCCCGGTCAACGTGAACGTGGTCCCGGGCGACCAGGCAGCCGGCCGGGTCAAAGACGAGCAGGTCGATACCGAGATGATCTTCCAGAAGTCCCAGCGGGAAAAGCGGCTTGCCGCCGAAGACCTGAAGAGGGGGCGCAAGAAAGAGGCCGCCCGGCGCATGATGGCCGCGAAGGACAGGCTCGGGGCCAAGGACCGCGCGCGCATGCTGCTCGCCGAAATCGACGAGTGGAATGCCGAAGCCCGCTGGATCGACCAGAACCTCAACGAGATGGAGCTGGACGAGATCATCGCCCGCAAGCGCATGCTCTCCGACTACAACCGGAAAGGCCGCCGCCGGGGCCGCAAGCCCCGCGGAGAGAAGTGACCGCCGCAGCGGGCGAGGACCGGAAGAATACGAAGCGGCTGAACGAGCGCTACCGCAGGGACAGCATTCACCGGGACGGGTCGGACCGAAGAAGACTGAAACGGGCTCTCGGATGAGGTACCTCCGGGCGGTCTGGTCCCCGTCTTGATCTGGACTATCGTTTCCGGCATCTTCGGCCTGGTGCTCCGGCAGCCGGGACGCAACCCCACCCAAGGAGCAGCATGAACATCGACCAGACGGTCGCAAGCGATCAGATTGAAGCCATCGCCGAAGAGGCCTACGTCTTCTCTTTCCCGATGTTGATGGGGTACCGCTTCGCCTTCGGCAGCTTCCTCTCCCCTTCGCTGCCTTCCTACCGCGGACCGATCAACGAGATGCACGGCGAGGCTGTGACCCTGGGTCCGGATTTCAAGGACGTGATCACTCCCAACGCGGATACGCCCTACTCCTTCGCCCTGCTGGATCTACGGGCAGAGCCGATGATCCTCGACGTACCGCAGGTCGACGGCCGCTACTACGTGATGCAGCTCGAAGACCTGTTCGGAACCAACGCCCACTACGTCGGCTCGCGGGCGACCGGTTCGCAGCCCGGCTCCTACCTGCTCGCCGGACCCGGCTTCGAAGGCGAGGCCGGAGAAGGCTTCGATGCCGTGCTGCGGTTCGATACCGACCTGGTCTTCGTGCTCGGCCGGACCCAGCTGCTCAGTTCCGGCGACACCGACGCCCTGCAGCAGGTCATGGACGGCTACTCGATCAGCCCGCTTTCGTCGAGGAGTGGAGAGAGCGTGGCGCCGGCACCCCCGGTCGACTGGCCGGCCTGGAACGAAGACGCTTCACGCGATGAGCGCTTCATCGCTTACCTGAACTTCCTGCTCACCTTCTGCCAGCCGGTACACGCGGAAGAGCTGGAACTCATGGAGCGCCTGGCATTGATCGGGATCGGCGCGGGCCGGCCGGCAGACCTCGATCGGCTCGACCCCGGGCAGCGCTCGGCTATTCGCAGCGGCGTCGAAGGTGCGCGGGCCAGGATCGCGGACGCCGCTGAGAACCTGGTCGAACCGGTCAACGGCTGGATGGCGACCGAAGCCTTCGGCGACCGGGAGTGGTTCGGCGGCAACTACCTGCTGCGGGCGGCGGGGGCGATGGCCGGCTGGGGCGGCAACGACAAGGCCGAGGCCTTCTACCCGATCGCGAGGGTCGACTCCCAGGGCCGGGAGCTGGAAGGGGCTCACGGGTATCAGCTGCGACTGGAATCGCCGCCGCCGGCCAAAGCGTTCTGGTCGGTGACGATCTACGACACCTCCTATGACGGGACGGCCGGCTACCTGGTCGAGAACCCGATCGACCGCTACCTGATCAGCTCTACGACCGAAGGACTGAGCTACGCCGAGGACGGTTCGCTGACGATCCGGATCCAGAACGAGCGCCCCGACTCTGCCGAGGAGCAGGCGAACTGGCTGCCGGCCCCGGAGGGGAGCTTCTACCTCGTCCTGCGCATCTACTGGCCGGAGCCGCCCGCCCTGGACGGCACTTGGCAGGCCCCGGCAGTCGAACGCCCGAGCGAAGACTGAGCCTGACGCCTTCCGGCGGCGTTCGGCCCGGCGGTATTCAGCGGCCGACGCCGTTCAGCGGCGGCGGCCGCCGAGGCTGAGCGTCGCCTCGGCATCGACCAGGCCGGGGCGGCGCCAGCGGCTTTCGGCGAAGGGGGTGACCAAACGGACAGTCCGCTTCACCGTGAACTGGTAGCTGCTTCCGGAGTCGCAGGGGTGGCAGAGTTTGGGCTCGCCTTGGTCGGTGGACCGGCGGCGCGGGACCCGCACGCCACAGAAGGCGCACGGGTCCGCGGGCCGGGTCCTGGGCCGGGCCTCCTTGCCGCGGCTCAAGGGTGACGCCTCGACGGGCGGTTGATCCGCGTGCGGCGGGTCGCTCGTCCGGTGGCTTCTGAGGATTCGGAGCGGTCGGGCCGGTTGGTGAAGACCGAGAGCTGGATCAGCTCCTCGCCCGAGACCAGCCCGGTGCCGACGGCACGCTCGTTCTCGAAACGGAAACCCCGGCCGATGCCGATGCCGTCGTTTTCGAAGACTCGGTTGCCGGCCACCTTGCGCAGGAAGCGCTCGGCATAGCTGGTGCCCCTCACCCTTGCCCGGGTGTTGCGACCGAGCGCGTCGAGGCAGTAGCCCTGGACCAGCGGCGCGTGGAGGTCGGCGAAGACCTCCGGCCGACTGACCAGATCGAGTGCGAGCACCCTGCCTCCGACCTGGAAGACCATTCCGACCTGCCCTTCGTGCAGGTTGATCGCCGAGGCGCTCGCCCGCAGACGGTCGCGGTGACTCTCGAAGGCGTCGCTGGAGGCTCCGGTCGGCGAATGGACGCCGAGGCTTGACGAGCGGCTGGCCACCGCATCCCAGACCTCGCCCTGGTCGGCCCGCTCTTCCATTCCGGACACCCGGGCCCGGTGAGAGGAGCTGGCCTTGCGCCGGCGCAGGTCAGGGTCGGCCGCCTGCATCGAAGGATAGGAATTCCTCGGCGTTGCGGGAGCCGTCCCAGCGGCCCTGCTTCGACACAGCTGACCGGTGCGATCAGGGTTTCACCCGGTGCGACGAGAAGGCTCTTGTCGAAGGTGCGGTTCTGCTGGCCGCCGATCACTTCTTCGCCTTCGTAGATCAGCACCGCGGAACCGGTCGGGTTGGTTACGAGCACGTCGCGCACGGAGCCACCGCCGGGCTGCTCGTTCACCTTGAAGCCGAGCGCCTGGGCGCGGCTCATCGAGGTGTACTGCTGGACCGGCGCCGGCCCGAACACCGGGTAGACCGCGATCGGCCCCGAGACATCCGGCTCGCCGACCGTCAGCGGTTCGCGCTGGTAGTCCTCGATCTTCACTTCCTCTTTCGGTCTTGTCGTCATCTCGCCCCTCCACTTCTTCGCTTACCGGGAAAGGGTCGGAGCAGGAACGCGATATCTGACAGATCGGGCAGATTGATCTGTGCCCGTCATGTGTGGAGCTGCCCGCCTCGGGCGGACTCAGCCAGGTCTTCGACCTTTCTGAAGAAGGCGGTGGGGACCGCCGCGGCTCAGGAGCCCTTGTAGTCCTGGATGATGTTGCCGCCGTCCACGACGATGGTCTGGCCGGTGATGTAGGAGGCCTCGGGGGCGGCGAGCAGTACGGCGGCGGCGGCGACTTCGTCCGGGGTGCCGGGGCGGCCGATCGGTGTGTGTCGGCCCGCCTCGATCTCCTCGGGCGGCGAGCTGCCGGTTTCGATCCAGCCGGGGTTGATCGAGTTGGCGGTGGTGCCGGTGGGTCCGAGTTCGATCGCCAGTGAGCGCATCAGGCCGTCGAGCCCGGCTTTGGCGGCACTGTAGGCGGGGTCGCCCGGGGCGCTGACCATCGGCCCGGTGACCGAGCTGATGAAGATGATGCGGCCGTGCTTCGAGTCTGTGATCGCGGTCAGGGCGGCGCGGGTCACGTTGAAAGCGAGGTCGAGGTTCTGGTCGAGGCCGGCTCGCCATTCGGCGTGGCTGAGCTCGTCGAAGCTCCGGCCGAGGTCGTCGGTGCCGACCTGGCTCATGCCGGCGTTGTTGACCAGGATGTCGAGGCTGTTGTGCCAGGCGGTCGCCGCCTCGACCAGCGCGGTCGCCTCCGACGGATCGATCAGGTCATGCACGTGGGCGCTGACCTCGATGCCTTCTTCACCCAGTTCGGCGGCGCGGTCGTGGATGCGATCGCTGGTCGAGGAGATCGCCACCCCCGCCCCCTGCCTGCCGAGAGCCCGCGCGGTGGCGAAGCCGATGCCGGAGGAGCTGCCGCAGCCGGTGACCAGTGCGGTCCGGCCGCTCAGGTCGGCGAAGCTTCGGGATCGCAGTCGGGCTCATCCTCCGACCCTAGTCGACGAGGTGGCGGCCGACGTGGCTGAAGCGGACCGCGACCATTCGAAGCAGGTTCTGAAGCAGCGGGTTGACTACCGGCGGGTGCTCCTGGAGCTGCTCGATAACCGTCTGCGCCGAGCGCGTAGACGACGACGTCTTCATCGGCCCGCGAGTATCCGATCCGCCTTTCGCCGCTCAGCATCGCGACCTCACCGAACGTATCGCCGGCCGAGATCGTCGCCAGTCGCCGGACATTGCCGTCGCTGTCGTTGGTGAGCACGCTGATCTTTCCCTTGACCAGCAGCAGAACCTCGCGAACCGGCTCCTTCTCGGCGTAGACCACGCTGCCTGCCGGGTACTCGCGACGCTCCAGCAGTCCCTCCAGCGTCTCCAGGTGCCCGGCGTCCATGCCACGGGTCGCACCGTGCTCGGCCAGCGGCACCTCGTCGATCTCGGGCAGAGCTCCGTGACGCTCGATCACCGCATCTTCCGCCCACTCGAGCGCGTGGTCGAGATCCCCGAAGACTCGGGCCTCGTCCAGACCGCGCTGCTGACGGTGCCGGGCCAGCTCCTCTGCGAAGAGCGGGTGCTTGCCGATGCCCGAGAAGGCGAACTGCCCCCCGCGGGATTCAAAGGTCTCGGCCAGGTCGATGAGGATCGGAAAGACGACCGGATCGATGCCGCGGGCCGAGCCGAAGTCGAGGATCCCGAACTCGAGCTGCCCGGCATCGCTGAGGACCGAGTTCGAGATCAGCTCGCCGGCTGCGAACCAGACCTCGCCCTGGACCTCGATCGCGCGGACCCTGTCGCCGTGCTGCTCGAGGACCGCCTGTTCTTCTTCAGGCCTGATCCTCTTCGAACGGCTGCCGACGCACGTGCTCAGGGAACGGATCGGCGGGGCCGGCCGGCGGGGCGGGCTCATCATGTGCAGGCGCAGCTTCTTCGACAGGTCCTCGCAGACCTTGACCCCGCGCACACTGTTGCCGTGATCGTCCAGGGGTGGCGAGTAGATCGCGATTCCGAACTGCCCGGGCAGCACCGCGATGATGCCTCCGGCAACTCCGGACTTTGCCGGCAGGCCGACGTTGTAGAGCCAGTCCCCGGCGGCGTCGTACATGCCGCAGGTGGCCATGACGCTGAGTACGTCCTGGACCGTGTCTTCGCGCAGCACCCTCTCCCCACTCACCGGGTTGACCCCGTTCGAAGCGAGCGTCGCCGCCATCGTCGCCAGGTCGCGGCAGTTGACCAGGGTCGAACACTGACGGAAGTAGGTCTCGACGACCTGATCGACCTCGGCGTCCTCCGGCAGCGCGCCGGAGTTCTTCATCAGGTAGGCGATCGCGCGGTTGCGGTGTCCGCTGCCGTCTTCGGAACGGTAGACCTGCTCGTCGATGCTGAGGTCACGCCCGGCGAAGGCCGAATACTCGTTGAGGATGCGATCGATCGGCCGGTCGAAGCCGATCGGCTTGATCAGCGAGGCGGTCGCGATCGCCCCCGCGTTGACCATCGGGTTGGGCGGGATGCCCTCGCCTGAGAGGGTGATCGAGTTGAATGCCTCGCCGCTCGGCTCGACGTCGACATGCTCACGCACCGCCGGCTCCCCGATCGCCTCGAGGGCAAGAGCGAGGGTCAGCGGCTTGGAGATCGACTGGATCGTGAACTCGTGACGGGTTTCGCCGACCTCGTAGACCGCACCGCCGGCGCTGATCAGGCAGATTCCGAACCAGTCGGGGTCGGCCTTCGCCAACTCGGGGATGTAGGAGGCGACTTCACCGGAGTGATCGGTGCTGTGCTGTGCGTGAAGGCCTTCCAGCAGCGCCTGGACAGGGGAGGATGGTCTCGACTCAGCGGTATCGGTGCTCATCGCAGCAAGTATGAACACCGGACCGGGCCGCGGCGGCGGGGCGGCAACTCGGGCAGGTCGCAGGCGGTTTCGGGCAAGGCGAGTACCGGGGGTTCGGTGTGTCCCTTTGCGCATTTCTACAACCGCCTGGTTGTGCATTCTCGAAAAGGGACATCACGTCGAGCCTGGTCGGGTCGAGGCTCTTCGCGCCTCGGGGTACGTTGGGGGCGGGATGCTTTCGAGGGCGACAGTTTGGCTGATACCCCCTATGGGTATATGGTGGAAGGCGTGAGCGAACAGATCGACATCGAGGTGCCCGACATGAGCTGCGCTTCCTGCGTGAGCAAGGTCGAGAAGAAGCTGAACTCGATCGAAGGCGCCGAAGCGACGGTCAACTTCGCCACCAAGAAGGCTGCGATCAGCTTCGATCCGGAGCTCTGCGGGCCGGAGCAGTTCGCCGGTGCGGTCGATGCGGCCGGATATACCGCCGTGCTGCCGGAGATCGAATCCGACTCGCACGACCACATGAGCCACTCGGTGGCCCCGGTGTCGACCCTCTTCCACCGCTTCGTGGTCAGCGCGGTGCTGACCGTGCCGCTGGTCCTGATCACGATGATCCCGGCGCTGCAGTTCGATTACTGGCAGTGGGTAGCGCTGGCCCTGGCGACACCGGTCGTCTTCTGGGGCGGCCTGCCGTTCCACCGGTCGGCGTGGAAGGCGGCCAGGCATGGCAGCTCGACCATGGACACGCTGATCTCGCTGGGCACGCTTGCCGCGTACTTCTGGAGCCTTTACGCACTGCTGTTCGGAATGGCGGGCGAGATCGGCATGACCATGAGCTTCGAGCTGATTCCGGAGAGCGGCGGCGGGCTCGACCATCTCTACTTCGAAGTGGCGGCCGTGGTCACGACCTTCCTGCTTGCCGGACGCTACTTCGAGGAGCGGGCAAAGTCCCGCGCCGGCGACGCCCTCAAGGCGCTGCTCGACATGGGCGCCAAGGAGGTATCGGTGCTGGGCGCCGACGGCGGCGAGCGCAAGGTGGCGATCGAGCAGCTCGCAATCGGCGACCGCTTCGTGGTCCGCCCGGGCGAGAAGGTGGCGACCGACGGCATCGTGGTCGAGGGCGCATCGGCGGTGGACGAGTCGCTGCTGACCGGTGAGTCGGTGCCGGTCGAAAAGCACACCGGCGACGACGTGGTCGGCGCGAGCGTCAACGCCGGCGGCCGGCTGGTGGTCGAAGCGACACGCATTGGTTCGGATACGGCCCTGGCCCAGATCGCAAGGCTGGTCGAGCAGGCCCAGACCGGCAAGGCGCCGGTCCAGAAACTGGCCGACCGGATCTCGGCCGTCTTCGTACCGGTGGTGCTGGTGCTGTCGCTGCTGACCCTCGCCTTCTGGCTGATCGAAGGCAGCGGCTCTTCCTTCGCGATCAGCGCCGCGGTGGCGGTGCTGATCATCGCCTGCCCCTGTGCGCTCGGGCTGGCGACCCCGCTGGCCCTGCTGGTCGGCACCGGCCGCGGGGCCCGGCTCGGGCTTGCTGATCAAGGGGCCGCAGGTGCTGGAATCGACCCGCCGCATCGACACCGTCCTGCTCGACAAGACCGGCACCATCACCACCGGTGAGATGAAACTGGTCGCAGTCGAAACCGCTCCGGGGGTTGATCGAGATGAGGCCCTGCGGCTGGTCGGAGCGCTAGAAGACGCATCCGAGCATCCGATCGCCAGGGCGATTGCCAGAGGGGCGCGCGATGAGGTCGGTGAGCTCGCGGCGGTCTCCGGCTTCATGAACCGCGAAGGCTCCGGTGTCGAGGGCGAGGTCGAGGGCCGCCGGCTGCTGGTCGGCCGTGCCTCGATGATCCTGGCCGAATCCACCGCGGATGGAGAGGGCCTTGAGTCCGGACTGGAGCAGGCGCTGAGCGCGGCTCAGGGATCGGGCCAGACCGCGATCGTCGCCGCCTGGGACGGGCAGGCGAAGGCGGTCTTCGCCGTCTCCGACACGGTCAAGCAGACCAGCGCCGAGGCGGTCGCTGAACTCCAGGAACTCGGTCTGGAGCCGGTGCTGCTCACCGGTGACAACCAGACCACGGCCGAAGCGGTGGCGGCGCAGGTCGGTATCGAGCATGTGCTCGCCGAGGTGCTGCCGTCGCAGAAGGTGGACGCGGTCCGGGAACAGCAGTCGGCCGGCCGCACCGTGGCGATGGTCGGCGACGGCGTCAACGACTCGCCCGCGCTGGCCCAGTCCGACCTCGGTATCGCGATCGGTACCGGCTCGGACGTGGCGATCGAGGCCAGTGACCTGACCCTGGTCTCCGGCGATCCCCGCGGAACGGTCGAGGCGATCCGGCTCAGCCGTGCGACCCTGAAAACGATCAAGCAGAACCTGGTCTTCGCCTTCATGTACAACGTGATCCTGATCCCGGTCGCGATGACCGGCCGGCTGAACCCGATCCTGGCCGGCGCTGCGATGGCGCTGAGTTCGATCTTCGTGGTCAGTAACTCGCTGCGTCTGCGCTCCTTCAAGCGCTCCTTCTGACGCGCCGCCGCCAGTTCGTTTGACATCGACGCCCGGCTGCTCTATCCCTAGGCGATGCGAAAACAGCTGACTCCCTCACTCGTCATTTCGTTGATCGCCCTGATCGTCGCCCTCGGCGGCGTCAGCTACGCGGCTATCCAGATCCCCAAGAACTCGGTCGGAAGCAAGCAGCTGAAGAAGAACGCGGTCAACGCGAAGAAGCTCAAGAAGAACTCGGTGACCACGAAGAAGCTGAAGAAGAACGCGGTCAACTCGGCGAAGGTCCGGGACGGCTCCCTGCTGCTCGAGGACTTCGCTCCCGGTCAGGTCTCGGGAGAGACCTGGTACACGGCCCGCGAGCCCATCGTGCCGCTGAAGGTCCTGAACGGCGCCTTTTCTTCGGTGGTGACTACGCCTGAGTTGCCGGCGGGCTCCTATGTGCTGAACGCCCGTGCCAACCTGTTGACCAGCGGAGCCACCGGAACTGTGATCTGCTCGATCAGCAACGACGCCGCTCAGAACTTCACGGTCGCCATGAACACCGGTGTCGCCCTTGCGATGTCGGCGACCGCGGTGCTGGAGCAGCCCGACGACATCCCGCTCAACTGTTCGGTCAACGGCGGTACCGCTTCGGTCGCCCAGGCCCACATCATCGCCACCCAGGTGCCGAAGATCAACGAGTCGACCAGCCCCGACTGAGGGCGTCTACCGGGCGCGCCAAGACGGACCCTGCAAAGAAACGGGCCCGGGCGGACGATGAAGTCCGGCCGGGCCCGTTCGGCTCTCTCCCAAGAGAACCTGGTTCAGGAAACCGTGATCAGATGCGCTCCTCTTCTTCACCGAAGATGACGATTCCCCAGACGACCCAGACCGACAGGGCGAAGACGCCGAGCGACCAGAAGGGGAAACCGGAGCCCATCGAGAACAGGGCGAGGATCGCGCCGACGCTGCCGACGATGATTCCCAGCACCCTGCCGTAGGCGTTACCGGCCAGTAGCGAGAAGCCACCGGCGAGTTCCGCCACTCCCCAGATGATCAGAACCCATCCGAGAGTGTTGAGGTCGTCGAAGACGAGCCTGCTGTCGCCGACGAATACGTTGGCGTTATCGAGCGCCCCGATTCCGTAGATGATGTTGAGCGTTCCCAGAACGAGAAGCATGATTCCTGCAAAAGCAACGCGGCCTGCACCTTGCATTTAGGATCTCCTTTGGCTTGCAGAGTGGCTTTCAGGGCACTCAGCGTGGACTGACAGTGGTCAAGGCTTCGCTCCGGGGGCTGTCTACCCTGCCCGCCCTGCAAACCGGGACGAATCATGCGGCACGGCTCCGGGGCAATACGATCGCCCGATGGACGAACCCTTCCCGCTGACAGCCGAAGACCAGGCGATCCTCGACCTGGAGGGCCCGAACGTGGCCGGTCATATGGTCAAGGTGATCCGCGTGGCCGAACCCGGGGTGAGCGCCGGGCAGCTCAGGGAGGCGGTTGCCGGGCGAATCGACTCGGCGCCGGAGCTGAAGCGCAAGCTGGGCGGTGAACCCGGCGCCCCCTGCTGGATAAGCGACCCCGACTTCGACCTCGACCGTCATATCGCCGTACACGCGAACGGCGAAGAGATCAGTGGCGACGAGATCAGGCGGGCGACGGCAGACCTGCTGGAGGAGAAGCTCGACCGGGACCTGCCGCTGTGGCGGATCGACGTCGCGCCGACGAGCGACGGCGGCACGGCTCTGATCTGGCGGATCCACCATGTGATGGCCGATGGCTCGACCGCGATGCGACTGGCCCGCCAGATCCTCTGGGACCAGGCCGATGACGCCGCGGGAGAAGGTGGGCGGCAAGGCGTCAACCCCGGCAGCAGCCCGCAGGGTGCCCGCCGGGCAGCGCCGGCCGAGGAGCACGAGCGGCGCCGACGGAATCTGCTGGGGCTCTACGAGCGGGAGTTCTCCCGCTCCGGATCGGCTTCCCCGTTCGACGGCGAGCCCGGTGCCGCTCGCACCGTCTCCTTCGCGACGGTCTCCCTGTCCGCCCTCCACGACTCGGCGAAATCGCTTGCCGGAGCGACCCTGAACGACGCGGTGCTGGCCGTGATCGCCGGCGCGCTGCGCCGCTGGATGGAGATCCACGACGGCGTCCAGGCCGATTCCCTCCGGGTCAAGGTGCCGGTCAGCCTGCATCACGGCGATGACGGCCTGGCCAACCGGGACTCCTACTTCTCGGTGCCGCTGCCGCTCGGGGAGCCCGACCCGGTCTTGAGGCTGCGAGAGATCACCGAGGCCACCGGGCAGCGCAAGGTCGAGCACGACGCCGAGGAACTCGACCAGATCCTGCACCGGGTCTCCGGCAGATCGAAGCGACTCGGCGGCTTGCTCAGCAAGATAGAAGCGAGTCCGCGCCGCTTCGCTTTCAGCGTCTCCAACGTCAAGGGTCCCCCCAGCCGCGTGACGATCGGCGGGGCAGCGGTCGAGACCATCCACTCGGTGGTCGAGATCGGCCATCACCACGCGCTGAGGATCGCGGTGCTGTCGGTGGACGACCGGCTCTGCTTCGGTTTCTGTGCCGATCCGGCGCTGGTCGAAGACCTCGAAGAGATGGCCGCAGGAGCGGAGGAGCAGGCTGGACTGCTCGGCTCCCTGGCGCGGGGCGATGCCTGAGTTTAGGCTAGACTCAAAATATGAGTTCGGCCAGCACCACCGGTGATTTCTCGACCCCTTCCCTGCCGACCGCCGCGGTTGAGGATTACGCCAAAGCGATCTATTCGCTGACCGGCTGGGGGCCGGAAACCGCTTCGACGAACGACCTCGCGGCCCGGCTCGACGTCAAGCCGGGCTCGGTCTCGGCGATGATCAAGAAGCTCGACGACGCCGGACTGGTCGAGCGTGTGCCTTACCACGGCGTGCGTCTGACCGCCGACGGAACACGCGTCGCCCTGGCCGTGCTCAGGCGCCACCGACTGCTCGAGCTTTTCCTGGCCGAAGTACTGGACGTGCCCTGGGAACGGGTCCACGACGAAGCCGAGGTGCTCGAGCACGCCCTGTCGGAGGACCTGACCGAGTTGATCTCGACCAAGCTCGGCGACCCGTCCTTCGACCCCCACGGCGACCCGATCCCGACCCGGGAGCTCGACCTCGAGGAGGCCGCGACCCAGACGCTCGCTTCGATGGCGCCGGGCGAGAGAGCGTCCTTCGTCAGGGTCTCGGACTCGAACCCGGACATGCTCACCTACCTTTCCGACTGCGGGATCTCGGTGGGGGACGACTTCGAGATGGTCGAAAGACAGCCCTTCGACGGTCCGGTTTCGATCCGGATCGGCGATCAGACCCACGTGCTGGGTCTCACCCTCGCCGAAGCGATGCGGGTCGTTCCCGCCTAGACCGTCTTCTTGGGCTTCGCGGCCTGGCGCGGCTCGGTCTGCAGCTGTCGCTCCGAACGCGAAAGCCCGGATTCGAACTCGCGGTTCCGCCGCAGCTCGGAGTTCAGCTCGAGACCGAAGAGCAGGGCGAGGTTGGAGATCCAGAACCAGATCAGCAGGACGATGAATCCGGCCAGGGCGCCGTAAGTCTTGTTGTAGGAGCCGAAGTTCGATACGTAGAGAGAGAAGGCACCCGAGGCGATCACCCAGACGAAGAAGGCGACCGCGGCGCCGGGGACCATCGACCTGATCCCGTCCGGCTTGACGTTCGGGGAGCTGTGGTAGAGCACGCCGATCAGCAGGATCGCCAGTGCCGCCATGACCGGCCACTTGGCGATCGACCAGATGTCGACGGCCGTCGCGCTGAGTCCGAAAGGCTCGGCGACCGCGTCGAGTATCGGCCCGGTCATCACCAGTCCGAGTGCCAGCAGGACGAGGATCAGGATCATCACCAGGGTGACCAGCAGCTGGAAGGGGCGCAGCTTCCAGAAGGGCCGCCCCTCGCGGGTTTCGTAGATCACGTTCGAAGCCCTGGAGAAGGCACCCACATAGGCCGAAGCCGAGTACAGCGCCAGACCGATGCCGATCGCAAGGGCGAACGCAGACGAGCCGCGGCTGGCGGTGACCGACTCGACCGGTCCGGTGAAAGTGTCGACCGCGGTATCGGGACCGAGGTTGCCGACGATCTCGCTCAGCTTTTCGGACGCCGTCTGCGGATCGGCGAACAGGCCGACGATCGAGACCAGCGCGATCAGAGCCGGAAAGAGCGAGAGCAGGCCGTAATAGGTGAGACCTGCTGCCTTGTCGGTCATCTGGTCCTCGATGAACTCGACCCCGGTGCGCCTGGCGGTCGCCACGAAGGAGGTGTCCCGTTCGGTTCCGGTCGGCTGGGAGTCTGACATCGGGCGCAAACTACCCGACCGTCGTGCGCTTCGACCGGCGACCGGCCCAACCGGCGGCGTGGCTAGCGCGCCGGGTTCTTGGGGTCGGTCGGACTGGTCAGCGGAGGGGTCGTCGGGGTCGGGGGGGTCGGGCCGGGGTCGGTCGGACCGGGATCAACCGGTGTCGGTTCGGTCGGCGTCGGCTCCCGCGGCGGATCGGCCGGGGTCGGCGGAGTCACCGGCGAGTCGGTCGTGGGCGGGCGACTGTCGGTCGGCTTGCCGGAGGGGCCGGGTGAGCCACCACCGCTTTCGGGCGTCAGGCTCGGGGCTGCCGGTGACCGGAGGGGCTGCCGGCACCACGGCGGGCTGCGACGACTCGGACGGCGCGGCGGGGCTCTGCTCCTGGTTCGACCGGTTGCCTGAGTTGCCACCGCCGTTGCCGTTTCTATCGCCGCGTGGAGCGTTTCCGGTCTCAGATGAGACCGCCTCGATCGTGGCGGTCGTATCCGGTGAGGAATCCGCGACCCGCTCCGCGGTCACCCCGACCAGGATGCCGACGAAGAGCGCCGCCCCGAGAGCCACGGTCGCCCTGATCCGTCCACCGAGTCCGGCGGACGTCGCCGAGGCCCCCGGAAGCGGCCCCGGCGCCGGAGGTGCCCGGTCGCTCGACGCCGGACCAGTCGGCACCGATCGAGTCGGCCGCCTTGGCAAGCGTGTCGCGGAAAAGGTAGAGCCCCGGTGCGACCGGAGCCCAGGCGCGGTAGGAGATTCCGGACTCGGCCATCTCTTCCGAAGAGAGGCGGCAGCCGGCGCAGCCGGCGAGGTGGGTTGAGAGCCAGCCGCGGTCTGCCGGGTCGGCGAGCTCGCCGTCCTGCTTCATCGCCATCAGCGGCAGCGCGCGTTCGCATTCCGGTGACGACGGGGCCACCGCCGAAGCGACCTCGAGGTGAAGTTCGTTGCGAAGGCTGGTCCGTGCCCGGGAGATCAGCTGTGCGACCGAATTGGAGTTCATATCCATCGTGCTCGCGATCTCGGCGTAACTCATGCCCTCGACCTCGCGCAGGGCGAGGACTTCCCGCTGGCGGGCGGGCAGCCTTTCGTTGGCTGCCCGGACCGAAGCCTGCTGGTTGTCCAGCATCGCGGCCCGCTCGGGCTCGATGTCGGCGTCGGCCCTTTCGCGATGCAGGTGCCCGCTGCCGTCGTCGGCGAGGTCGGCCACCGGCTCGGTCCTGCGCCGCCGCTCGATCATGTCGTAGCTCGCGTTCCGGGCGGCGGTGAACAGGTAACCACCGAAGTTGATCTGCTCGCCTTCGAGTTCCGGCAGCCTTCCGAAGACTTTGAGGAAAGCCTCCTGGGTCGCATCCTCGGCGTCGCTGGTGCCTCCGAGGATGCGAAGGCAGTAGTTGTAGATACGGGATTCATAGGTCTCGTAGAGAAGTGCGAAGGCGTTGCCGTCACCGGCCGCCGCGGCCAGGGCCAGGTCGGACTCGCGAGAGGCGTCCCGGTCGTCCACGTCGACCCCGGGGGCATCGTGCCCCCCGGCCACGGAGGAGCTGGACGGCGTGCCGCTGCTCACTCTCTGTCACCGTGGTCGGGGGTCACTGCCTTCGCTCTTTCCTGTCTCAGGATCCGCTCGCTGCCAGTCGGACGCGCTTGCGGACCGTGCGCTTGTTTCCGTCCCCGTCCCTGACCTTCGCGACCACGGTCGGCTTCTTCGCCGCCGCGGTGTTCCGGACCAGTTTCCGGGACCGTTTGCTCAGCTTGAGCCTAACCGTCTTCGTCTTGCCGGATGGGACCCGGAAGGACGAGGCCGCCAGGGTGCCGGCCTTGCCGGCCTTCAGCTTCACCCGTCCGCGACAGGGCCCGGTCTGTTCAGAAGCCGGGCACCGGAGCCGCAGTGCGACCTTGCCGGATCCGCTCATCTTCAGCTTGCTGCCCAGCACCTTCAGGTTGACTTTCTCGTCCGCTTTTCCGATCTTCCAGAGCTCATAGCCGTGGATACCGTCATCGGCGGTGAAGTACAGCTCGCCGCGGAACTCGTAGAACTCGTAGGGGTCCGAGCCCTGGGAGCCCTTGAGCACGTCGGCAAACAGTTTCGACTGCCCTCCCGCCACCGTCCAGACCTCGTAGCCGTGAGTGTCGTCTTCGGCCATGAAGAACACTTTGCCGCCGATCCTGGCGAAGTCGTAGGGATCCGAGCCCGATTCGCCGGGGTCGATGTCGCCGAGGCTGGAAACGACGTTGCCGTCGGTCCGCCACGGCTCGCTGCCGTGCACACCGTCACTCGCGGAGAAGTAGAGGTGGCCACCCAGCGCGGTCAGGTAGGACGGAGACGAACTGTCGCCTCCGGGCCTCAGGTCCGCAACCATGTTGGTGGTCGCAGCCGGCATCTGGCCATCGGTCCGCCAGAGCTCGGTTCCGGAGACACCGTCGTTCGCACGGAAGTAGAGGTGCTCTCCGAGGACGGTGAAACGGGCGGGGTTCGAGCCGGATGCACCGGGGTCGATGTCTTCGACCTGCTCGACGGTCCCCTGGTCGGCCCGCCAGACTTCGCTGCCGCCGGCCGCCGTCATCGCGCGGAAGTAGAGCATGCCCTTGAACTCCGTGAAGAAGGCCGGGTTGGAGTCACCGGCTCCAGGCTGGATGTTCGCCCGGAGCGAGGCGCCGGTCGCATCGGCCCACCACAGCTCGGCACCGAACAGACCGGTGTAGGCCCTGAAGTAGATCTTGTCGCCGAGCACGGTCATCTCGACCGGCGAGGAGCTGGCCACTCCGGGGTTGATGTCCGTGACCTGCTTGATGTCGACTCCATCGGTTCGCCATAGTTCCCGTCCGTCCACGCCGTCGTCGGCGCTGAAGAAGAGGTTGCCTCCGAGGCGGGTCGACTGCGAAAGGTTGGAGCCGTCAGGTCCGGGATACAGATCGACGACCATCTCGGTGACCTTGCCATCCGTGCGCCACAGTTCGTAGCCGGTCGCCGCCGTCCTGGCCCGGAAGTACAGCCTGCCGCCCAGTTTCTCGAAGTAGCTCGGCGACGATCCGCTGGATCCCGGATTGATGTCCTTCACCAGCTGCTTCCTGTCGCCCTTGAGGCGCCAGAGTTCACGACCGTGCTCTCCGTCGTCGGCGCTGAAGTAGAGCCAGCCCTTGAAGGTTGCCGGACCGTCGGCTTCGGAAGAGCTGGGACCGGGGTTGACATCAGCCGCCAGCGTCGCTTCGTACTTGGCCGAGGCCGGAGCCACAGAAGCCACGGCGCCGGCGATCAGGGCCAGTGCCAGAACGAGAAGCGCCTTGACCGCTGTGCCTGAGTAGCTCTTTGATTCGGTTTCCATCTGATCTCACATCCTTCGACGTCTGTTCGGCCCGGTTGAGCCCTTGTATCTCTTCAACGGCGCCGCTGCCGGTTTATTACGCCGACGACGAAATCTTTTCCGGACCACCCTGGGGAGAGTCTCGCAGCCGGTCAGGCAGGGCCGCTCGTGAACGGCCAGAGAGGCCACCGGCGCAGAATGCCGGTGGCCTCGAGGCCGCGGGCCGGACGGCCCCTCCCTGTGGAGACGGAAGCGATCAGCCGAGCTTCAGCTTCAGCTTCTTGCGGGTCGTCTCGCCCTGGTACCTGGCAACCGCAACCGGCTTTCTCGCCGCGGCCTTGCGGCGAACCAGGCGCTGGGCACCCTTGCCCAGCTTCAGAGTGACCTTGCGCTTCTTGCCGGCCGGCACCTTGAAGCCGGTCCCCGCGATCACGCCCTTGCCTTTCACCTTCAGCGTCAGCTTGCCGGTACAGGAACCCTTGTCATGCGAGGCGGCACATCGCAGCGCCATTTTCACCCGGCCGGTGCGATTCATGCGGATCTTCTTGCCGAGGATGCTGAGTCCCTTGACCTCGGCGTCGCTGATCTTCCAGAGCTCGTAGCCGTGAATGCCGTCGTCGGCGACGAAGTAGAGCTCGTCGCCGAAGATGGTGAAATCGTACGGATCGGAGCTGCCGGATCCCTCGAGGATCTCCGCGAAGAGCTTCGACTTGCCTCCTGAGAGGGTCCAGAGTTCATAGTTGCTGTTGTCATTCTGCGAGGCGGTGAAGTAGACCCGCCCGTCGAAACCGGTGAAGTCAGCCGGGAAAGAACCGAACGGTCCCGGAAGTATGTCTCCGAGGTTCGTGGTGGTGACTCCGTCCGTACGCCAGGGCTCGCTGCCGATCACGTCGTCTTCCGCCCTGAAGTAGAGGTGGTTTCCGATCGCCTCGAGTTCCGAGACGCTCGAGCCGGTCGGACCGGGGTTCATGTCCCTGAACAGCTGCGTATCGGCGACCGGCTTCGCACCGTCCGTCCGCCACAGCTCGCGCCCGAAACCGGGTGATTCGGCAGCGAAGTAGAGGTGCCCTCCCATCACTGTCAGCCGGGAAGGGCTCGACGACGCCGCGCCGGGCGCGATGTCAGCGACCGCGTCCAGCACCATGCCGTCCGCTCGCCAGAGCTCAGAGCCGTTGGCGGCAGTCGTGGCGCGGAAGTAGAGCATGCCCTTGAACACCGTGAATTCACTCGGATTCGAGCTCGCGCCGCCGGGCTCGATGTTCGCCCAGAACGTGGGTCCGTTCTCGTCCGCCCGCCAGAGCTCTCTTCCGGAGACCCCGTTGTCGGCCCGGAAGTAGACGTAGTCACCCAGCCTGGTCAGCCCGGTCGGGGAGGAATTGAAAGCACCGGGGCTTATGTCGCCGATCATCTCGGTGACGACACCATCGGTGCGCCAGAGCTCGCGGCCTGCAAGGGGGTCGCTGGCGGTGAAGATGAGGTTGTCTCCGAGCAGGACCATCTGGGACGGGCCCGAAGAGTCGGGACCGGGATAGATGTCCATGACCTGCTGCGTAACGTTTCCGTCGGTCCTCCAGAGCTCGCTGCCGGCGGCCTCTGTCCTGGCCCGGAAGTACATCTGTCCGCCGAGCACAGCAAACTGTCCCGGATTCGAACCCTCCTTGCCCGGGTTGATGTCGCGAACCAGCTGCTTCTTGCCGTTGCGCAGCCTCCAGAGTTCGTAGCCACGCTTGCCGTCATCGGCGGAGAAGTAAAGGTGACCCTTGAACGGAAAAAGGTCGCCGGCATCGGAGCTGCTGGGACCGGGGTTGACGTCTGCGGCCAGAGTCGCCTTCTTGCCGGCAATCGCCGGACTGACTGCCACGAACGCGGCAGCCAGCAGCGCCGCCAGGACAGCGAAGCCGACCCCTGATGCCCGCCTCCACCTGCTGATCGAATCGGAATTCATGTCTTGCTTCCTTTGGATCGGTTCGACTCTGTTGAGCCCTTGTGACCCTTCAACGGAAGACTGCGCCGTTTCTTACGCGCGAGCTCGAATCTTTTCTCCCCGTCACTCCAGGCTGGCCGTGAACCTGTGGCCTGACCTCGATACTACCCCGCCGACCGGGCTCCGGGATCAGGTGAACCGGTCGCGAATCTCGGCCAGTTCGGCCCGCAGATCGGCGACTTCACGTTCGAGGCGATCGATCCGGTCGGAGTCGACCGGGGTCGCCACCGCGGGCTCCGAGACCTCGACGACGGCGACAGCATCCGGCTCTACCGCAAGCTCATCGAGGGCCGCAGGCGAGTCGGCAGCGACCACCCCGCCGGAGATCGCGGGCGCGGGTACATCGCCGTCGCCTCCGCCGAGCAGGTGGCGGTAGCGCTCTTCCTTCTGGCCCGGACGGCGTTCGAGCCTCTCGACCAGCTCGCGCTCGATCAGGTCGTCGAGCACCCGCTGAAGGGTCGCCAGATCCTCGAAGCCGTACATCCTCTCGGTCCTCTGTTTGAGCTCGCCAGGGGTCTGGGGGCCGCGCAGCATCAGCACGGCGAGGATCGAGAGCTGGTCCTCGGGCAGGTTCAGCTCGATGTCGATCAGGTGCCGGTACTTGGCGACCCGGCTGGTATGTCCCGATGCCGACCGGATCCAGCGGCGCCGGCCGAGCTCGCCCAGTGCCCGGCGGATCGTCGCTTCGTCGTAGTCGACCACCGGATCGCGGTTGGTCGACTGGTTGCAGGCCAGCCGCAGCGAGTTCAGGGTCAGCGGGTAGTGGTCCGGGGTCGTGCGCTGTTTCTCGACCAGGCAGGCCACGACCCGGATCTCGACATCGTCTGGAGCGATCATCTGGCCGGGATCCTACCGCCGGGATGCCGGTCAGTCAGCCGGGCCATCGAGACCGGCGGCTTCGATCACCTTGAGCGTCGCCTGGGGCACGGTCAGCTTCTCTTCGGCGACCAGCCGCTCGGCTTCGGCGATCTCGGTCTCGACCCCGGCCCGGGAGTGGAAGGCGTTGAGCACGGCCTCTTCGATCATCGAGCTGAGCCAGCGCTGCTGCTGGCGCAGGCGGCGCTCGTCGAGCAGCCCGGTTTCCTCGAGGAGCTTGCGGTGGTCCTCGATCGCCTCCCATACCTCGGCCAGCCCGGTGCCTTCGATCGCCGAGGCGAGCTGGACCGGGGTCTGCCAGCCGGGCGTCGAGGGTGGCAGCATGCGAAGGGCGTGGCGGTAGTCGCCGCGGGCCCGCCTGGCCAGCGGGATGCGATCGCCATCGGCCTTGTTGACAACGATCAGGTCGGCCAGCTCCATGATTCCGCGCTTGATTCCCTGAAGCTCGTCGCCGGCCCCGGGGACCAGCAGCAGGCAGAGGCAGTCGACCAGTTCGGCAAGCTCTGCCTCGGACTGCCCCACCCCGACCGATTCGACGATCACCACGTCGAAGCCGGCGGCCTCGCAGAGCAGCATCGCTTCGCGTGTCTTGCGGGCGACTCCGCCGAGCACTCCGCCTGAAGGCGACGGCCGGATGAACGCATCCTCGTGCATGCTGAGTTCCTGCATCCTGGTCTTGTCTCCGAGAATCGAGCCGCCGGTACGCGAGCTCGACGGATCGATGACCAGCACCGCGACCCTGTGGCCCTGCTCGATCAGCCAGAGGCCGAGGGCCTCGATCACCGTCGACTTGCCGGCGCCGGGGACGCCGGTCATGCCCACCCGCCGGGCTCCACCGGTCCGGGGAAGCAGATCGGCGATCAGCTCCTGGGCCTGTTCCTGGTCGTCGGGGCGGCGGCTCTCGGCCAGCGTGATCGCCCGGGCCAGGGCGCCGCGGTCGCCGGATATGACTCCCTGCTTCAGGTCTTCGAGCGGATCCCGCTCGGACATCAGTCGGCGCCGGCTCCGGCAGCGGCGGTATCGACATCCAGATCGAGTCTCTCGATCAGCAGCGCCAGGAGCTCGGCCGCCGCTTCGCCGATCACGGTGCCCGGCGGGAAGATCAGGTCAGCTCCGGCTTCGCGCAGCGGCTCGAAATCTACCGGCGGGATCACGCCGCCGACGACGATCGCGGTGTGCTCGCGACCGGCATCGTCGAGGGCTTTTCTCAAGGCCGGAACCAGGGTCAGGTGGCCTGCCGCGAGCGAGCTGGCGCCGACCGCATGGACGTCGGCTTCGACCGCCTGGCGGGCGACTTCCTCCGGGGTCTGGAAGAGCGGGCCGATGTCGACGTCGAAGCCGATGTCGGCGAAAGCGGTGGCGATCACCTTCTGCCCGCGGTCGTGTCCGTCCTGGCCCATCTTGGCGACCAGGATCCTCGGCCGGCGGCCTTCGGCCTTCTCGAACTCGAGCACGAGTTCCTTGGTCCGCGAGAACGAGTCCGAATTCACTCCGACCTCCTGCTGGTAGACGCCCGCGATCGAGCGGATCTCGGCCGAATGGCGACCGTACTCCTTTTCGAGCGCGTAGCTGATCTCTCCGACCGTCGCATGCGCTCTGGCAGCCTTTACCCCGAGGTCGAGCAGGTTGCCCTCGCCGCTGGCGGCGGCGTTGGTCAGGTGCTCGAGCGCCTGCTGGACGGCAGCCTCGTCGCGCTCGGCCTTGAGCCTTTCGAGCTTGTTGATCTGGGCGGCGCGGACCTCGTTGTTGTCGATCTTGCGCACGTTGACCAGGGTGTCCTGCTCGAGCTTGAAGGAGTTGACCCCGACCACCGTCTGCTGGCCGGAGTCGATCCGGGCCTGGGTGCGGGCGGCCGACTCCTCGATCCTCAGCTTCGGGATACCGGCGGCGATCGCCTCGGTCATGCCGCCGTGCTCGTCGATCTCGGCCATCTGGGCCAGTGCCTTGCGGGCGACCTCGTTGGTCAGGTGCTCGACGTAGAAGCTGCCGGCCCAGGGGTCGATCACCCGGGTGGTGCCGCTCTCCTGCTGGAGGAAGAGCTGGGTCTGGCGGGCGATCCGGGCGCTGAAGTCGGAGGGCAGGCCGAGCGCCTCGTCGAGGGCGTTGGTATGGAGCGACTGGGTGTGGCCCTGGGTCGCGGCCATCGCTTCGACGCAGGTGCGGATCACGTTGTTGTACGGGTCCTGGGCGGCGAGGCTCCAGCCCGAGGTCTGGCAGTGGGTCCGCAGCGACATCGACTTCGGGTCCTTGGCGCCGAACTCCTTCATCAGCCCGGCCCAGAGCAGGCGGCCGGCCCGCATCTTCGCGACCTCCATGAAGAAGTTCATGCCGATCGCCCAGAAGAAGGAGAGCCGCGGTGCGAAGGCGTCGATGTCGAGGCCGGCGTCGAGGCTGGCCTTGACGTACTCCACCCCGTCCGAAAGCGTGTAGCCGAGCTCGAGGTCGGCGGTCGCCCCCGCCTCCTGCATGTGGTAGCCGGAGATCGAGATCGAGTTGAAGCGCGGCATCTCCTTCGAGGTGTAGCCGATGATGTCGGAGACGATCCTCATCGACGGCTTCGGCGGGTAGATGTAGGTGTTTCGCACCATGAACTCTTTGAGGATGTCGTTCTGGATCGTGCCGGTCATCTGGTCATGGGGCACCCCCTGTTCCTCGCCGGCGACGATGAACAGCGACATCACCGGCAGCACGGCGCCGTTCATGGTCATCGAGACGCTCATCTCTTCGAGCGGGATGCCTTCGAAGAGCGTGCGCATGTCGTAGATCGAGTCGATCGCCACGCCGGCCATGCCAACGTCACCGGGCACCCGCGGGTGGTCGGAGTCGTAGCCACGGTGGGTGGCCAGGTCGAAGGCGATCGAGAGGCCCTTCTGGCCGGCAGCCAGGTTGCGGCGGTAGAACGCGTTCGACTCCTCGGCGGTCGAGTAGCCGGAATACTGCCGGATCGTCCACGGCCTGTTCACGTACATCGTCGGATATGGACCGCGCAGGTAGGGTGCGAATCCGGGCTTGGTATCGAGGAAGTCGAGACCCTCCAGCGCGGCCGAGCCGTAGGCCGGGTCGAGCTCGATGCCCTCGGGGGTCTGCCAGGTGGCCGGGTCCCCGGAAGGATCCGCGGCTGCGGCCTCTTCCAGCCTGGACCTCAGTTGCTGCGGGTCGACCGCTTCGCCCTCGACCCCGCCGAGTTCGACCTTCGAGAAGTCGGGGATGCTCATCGCTCCACCTCCACGCCGAGGCGCCCGAGCGCGGCGGTCAGGACCGCCTCCATGTCGACGCCGTTCCTGACGACCTCGTCGGCGCCCGAGGCGTCGTTGATCTCCGGGCTCGAGTTGACCATGTAGATGTATTCGGCCCCCGCCCCGCGCAGCCGCTCGACCAGGTCGGCCACCTCGGCCGGGTCTTCCTTGCGGCCTGCGCAGACCGCGGCCACCGTGAATCCGCCGTCCCTGAAGGTTTCTGCCTGCTGCTCGTTTCCACCGAGCGCCCCGCTCGGCACGGTCTCGATACCGGCCACCTCGAAGAAGCTCTTGGCCCAGTTGGCGAAGTTGACATGGGCGGCGATCTCACCCATGCAGGCGAGGTAGATGCGCGGCCGCTCGCCGCCTCCGTCCTCGTGGCTCCCGGTAGCGTCGCGAAGCCTCTCGAAAGGAGCGGCGTCGGGCCGGGGTTCGAGTGCGGCGATCGGCGGACCGGCATCTCCACCCCCGTCGGACAGTGCCGCAGAGATCTCGTCGATCCGGGCTCCCGAAGAAGCCAGCGCGACGGCCCTGGTGAGCAGCTCTCCGGCCGGGACGTCGGCGAGTGCCCCGGGCCTGACGTCTTCGATTCCGGTGATCTCGGGACGCTCGGCGTGGCGGGCCTGGTCGAGCCTGGCCAGAGCCTCGCGGTCGACCTCGACCGGCTCGGTGTTGTCGTCCCCGAGCAGCGGGAACTCGTTCACTCCGGTCATGACCCGGTCGCGATGGATCATCTCCTGCTCGCGGCGGTCGGCGGCCTCGCTCAGCGCCGATGCGATCGAACCGGAGCGCAGGCCGGCGAGCACGCCGCCTTCCGATTCGATCTGGCGGAAGCGCTGCCAGGCGGCCCGGGCGACCTCGTCGCTCAGATTCTCGACGTACCAGGAGCCGGCGGCCGGGTCGGCTATACGGCCCAGTGAGGCTTCGTCCTGGAGCACGATCTGGGTATTGCGGGCGATCCGCCGGCCGATGTCGCCGGGCTGGCCGATCTCGGAGTCGAAGGGAGTGACCGAGACGCCGTCGGCACCGCCGGTCCCGGCGGCGAAGGCTGCCGTGGTCACCCGCAGCATGTTCACCCACGGGTCGATCCAGGTGAGCATCCGGCCGGAGGTGCGGGCGTAGGTAGCCGAGTGGCGCTGACCGGCCGGGACTGCGCACTCTTCGAGCACGCGCGCCCACAGCCGGCGCATGGCGCGGAACTTGGATGTCTCGAGGAACTGGTCGGGACCGACCGCGAGCGTGAACTCGATCTGGGCCGCGGCCTGCGCAGGTTCCAGTCCGGCCTCTTCGCAGGCGCGCAGGTATTCGAGCGCAGTGGACAGCGCGATTGCGAGCTCCCAGGCGGCTGTGGCGCCGGCGTCGACGTAGGCGCGGGTATCGACTGCCAGCGCCCGCACCTTCTCGTAGCCGCGACCCACCTCGAGCGCAACCGAAGCGGCTTGCTCCAGGGCTGATTCGGGCGAGTTGGGCAGCGAGCCTTCGCCGGCCAGCGTGCCGAGCGGGTCGATCCGGAGGGAGCCGAGGGCCTGGTCTGGTCCGATGCCGTTCTCACGCCAGTGGGCGGCGAGCAGCGCCGCAGCCGGGACGGCGTCCGAGCCGGCGTCGAGCGCCACACCGGCCATGTCGAGATAGACGCCGTCGAGCACGGTGGAGAGGTCGTCGAGGTTCTGGACCAGCAGGGCCTCGTTGCCACCGCCGAAACGCAGGGTTATCTCGGTGACGCCGCCGTTCAGGTCTTCGAGGATTTCGCGGTTGGCGTCGCTGCGGTCGGGCTGGGTCTGCTCCTGGCGGATCTGCCAGTGGCGACCGGCCCTGGTCCCGCGTACGAAAGGCGCCTGCCCGGGCAGCCCGGCGGGGTCCGGGGCGAGGGCGTCATCGCCCGTATAGAGCCACTTGGTCTCGATCCCTTCTTCGACGACCGTGGAAAGACCGGCTTCGGAATCGCCGGCCGCTGCTTTCTCCCTCCACTCGTCGAGAGAGACGGCGTCGAAGGCGGCTGTGAGGGGTTCGTCCATGGCCTCTCAGGGTATCTGGCATGCCCTCTGCGATGCCGCGATCCCGAACGGCCGGGCGGCGGCTCTATGCTGGCGTGGGTTGGCACGGAAGAATCAACAGCAGCCGGGCGAGCGCGGCAAAGCGAAGCCGCTCGATCTCCCGCAGGACCGATACCGGCTCAACCAGATCCGGAACAGCCGGCTGCTGAAGCTCGGCGACAACCCTTTCCTGGCGATCGGCCAGCGATTCCTGCTGGCAACCGCACTGGTGCTGGTGGTGACGATGATCACCTACATCGGTCGCGACGGCTACACCGATACGCAGGGCGACCTGCCGCTCACCTTCATCGACGCCCTCTACTACGCGACGGTCAGCATCACCACGACCGGCTACGGAGACATAGTGCCGGCCACCCAGGATGCCCGGCTGGTCACGACGCTGGTGGTCACCCCGATCCGGATCATCTTCCTGGTGCTGCTGGTAGGGACTACTCTTCAGGTCTTGGCTGACCGATCGCGATTCAATATCCGCCGGCGGAACTGGCAGAAGGGCTTGACCGGGCACACGGTCATCTGCGGCTTCGGCATCAAGGGACAGTCGGCACTCAAGTACCTCAAGAACCACGACCCCGACTGCCCGGTGGTCGCGATAGACGATTCGGAGGATGCCCTCGCGGCGGCCAACGAGGCGGGTGCCGGAGGCGTGCTCGGCTCGTCGCTGGAGACCGAGATCCTGAGGGCGGCAGGGATCGAGACTGCGGCGAAGGTGATCGTCGCGCTGAACTCGGATGACGATTCGGTGGTTACGGTGCTGCGGGTGAAGGAACTGAACCCCGGGGTTTCGGTGGTCGCCTCCTGCCGGGAGCAGAAGAACGAGGAGCTGCTCTTCTCGTCGGGCGCCGACGAGGTCATCGTGTCCTCGAGCTCGGCCGGGCGAATCCTCGGCATGGCCGCCCAGGCACCGGACGCGGCCCGGATCGTCAACGACCTGCTGACCTTCGGCGACGGCCTCGACATCAACGAGCACGAGGCCGAGACGGACGGCGAACCCCTGGAGAGAAAGGCCGGCCAGACCACGATCGCGGTGGTCCGGACCGAAGGCACGGGCGAAAAGGACGAAGCGGGCAAGGAGATCACCAGGCAGCTGGTCCTCAGGCCCGGCGATCCCGGCTGCGAGCCGCTGCGGGCCAGCGACCGGGTCATCTACATCGACTCGAATACCGTCGCCAACGGCAGGCGCAACGGCAGCCGCGCCTGAGCGGCGGGTCTGCCGCAGGCCAGCCTGTGTGTGTCCCCCGGCGTTAGTCGGAGAGCTCTACCGACTCGATGATCTGGGGCTCGACCGGCATGTCGCCGGGGCCGGTATCGGTGTTCTCGATCACGTCGACGTTGCCCATTCCACCGGTGATCTCGCCGAAGACGGTGTGCTTGCCGTCGAGCCAGTCGGCGGCCGGGGTCGTGACGATGAAGAACTGGGAGCCGTTCGTATTCGGGCCGGCGTTGGCCATCGCCAGCGCGCCGCGCACGACCTTGTGCTCGTTGAACTCGTCCTCGAAGGTGTAGCCGGGGCCACCGGTACCGGTGCCTTCCGGGCAGCCACCCTGGATCATGAAGCCCTTGATCACCCGGTGGAAGGAGAGGCCGTCGTAGAAGCCGTCGGCGGCGAGCTTGCGGAAGTTTTCGACCGTCTTCGGCGCGTCCTCGTCAAAGAACTCGACCGTGATCGGTCCGGCGGTGGTGTTGAGCGTTGCTTTTGACATGGGCCGAGACTACCTGTCGCCGGTTCGGGCAGTCAGAGACCCAGCCCGCGCACGCCGTCCTCCCGGAAGCCGAGGTGATGACCGAGTTCGTGGCGGACCGTGCGCTCGACCTGGGAAGCCAGCAGCCGGCGGTCGTGGCCGAAGTCGCGGGTCAGCGTGTCGCGGTAGATCACGATCCGGTCTTCCCAGAAGTCACGGGACATACCGTCGCCGTAGTACATGCCGTAGGCGTGGTGGTCTTCACCGAGGTCGGAGATGATCACCGCGACCTGCTCGATCACATCGCGGAACTGCTTCGGCAGGTTGTCGATCGCGTCGGCGACCATCTGCTCGAACTCGGCTTCTGAAACGGGCTGCGACATGGACACATTCTGACAAGCCACAGCTTGCGCAGAACGATCGGAGCCCGGCCGCGCTGATCGCGACCGGGCTCCGAGGATGCTCCTTTGGCCGACCGGGCGGCCGGCAGGGGCTCAGCCGTTGAGGATCTTGCTCTTCTGGGCCGCGAACTCCTCGTCGGTCAGGACTCCGCTCTGATGAAGCTCGCCCAGTTCCTTGAGCTGCTGGATCGGGTCCGCGGCGGGCTCTGCCGGGGCAGCCTGCTGAGGCGCTGCGCGGGGGCGCCTGCTGGGCGGCAGCCTGGGCGTCCTGCTCGGCCCACTTGTTCTGCTGCCGGCGGTTTACCCGCCCGGCGACGGTTGACGCGGTACCGGCGACTACGGCGGTGCGGGCTACTCCTCTGATGAGACCTGGCATTTGATTCTCCTTCTTGAGTCTTGGTGTGGAAAGGCTGGAAGCTGTTTGCGCTCGCCGGCCGTCAGGCCGCTTCGAGCTCGTCGAGTGCGGCGACCAGCGCCTGGACCGGGATGCGACCGCCGGCGACCAGCTGCCCGCCCGAGCGGCGGACCGCCGAGGCGAAAGGCGCGGCCCAGACGTTCTCGTAGACGAGCAGGGCGGCTGAGGTCCCGGGCTCGAGGGCCTGGGCGGCTTCGACCGTGTCGTCGTCGGAGAGGATGCCCGACGAGGCGCCCTCGAAGATCTTGACCTCTTCAACGTCGCCGCCGAGTTCGGCGATCTCGATGCCGGCGACCTCGCCGTTCTCGTCCTTCGCGATGAAAGCGACGTCGAGAATGCGGATGATGCCGTTGTCAACCAGTTCGACCAGATGCGGAAGGGCCTGACCGGTCGGCTGCCTGCCGGTCCACTCGACCAGGATGTAGTCGACAGGTCCCATCTCGTCGATTGATTCTTCGCTCATTTACTTCCTCCACTCGGTTCGTCAGGTTCTTCAAGTCCGCTGAATCGCAGGACTTCAGAGTACCGGCCCGGGCCCGCCCGACTTCACCCGAAGCGCATGAAAGCCGGTCGGATTTCCCTTTTTCTGCGACCGGGCTTGCAGAAAGCCCGTACATAAAGACGCGAGAGCGGGCCATGCCTATCCTTGTCTGAGCGCAACCGGAGCCCTTCCGGCCGGTTGTTTCTTCTATGCCCTTGAGCAAGTCCCGATACCTGACCCCCTGCGCCCTGGCGTGGGTTGCCCTGATCGCCTTCCTCGGCTTCACCGCCCGGGCCGAGGCCGACACGCTGCTGCCTCCCGGGAACAAGGTTTTCTTCGGGGTGACCGATACCGGCAGCGCTGATGGCTACAGAACCTTCGCCCAGGCGGTCGGCAAGCGCCCGGCCGTGATCCAGACATTCCATCCATGGGGAAATACGCTTTCGAAGGCGATGCCGCGCTGGCGCGCGATCAACGCCCGGCCGATGCTCCACATCACCACCAAGGCCGACGACGGCACCGAGCTGATCACCCCCAGGGGGATCGCCTTCGGCAACGGCGACGACTACCTGATCAGGCTGAACGCGGTCCTCGACAAGCAGGACGTCCGGGCCTACATCCGGCCGATGGGCGAGCCCAACCGCTGCCTGAATCCGTATGCCGGAGTCGACTGTTCCGGCAACGTTCGCGGTGGCGCCTACTCCTTCAAGTGGTATCGCTCGGCTTTCCGGCGGATCGCGATCATCGTGCGCGGCGGCGCCAAGCGCGGCTGGATCAACGCCCGCCTCAAGCGCATCGGACTGCCGAAGGTCCAGCGCCGTACCGACGCCAAGCTGCCACGCAGGCTGAAGGCCGCGCCGGTCTCGCTGATCTGGAGCCCGCTGCCCGCCGGCTCCCCCACGGTCAGGGTCAACTACCCCGCCAGGTACTGGCCGGGCCGGGCCTGGGTCGACTGGGTGGCGACCGACTTCTACTCCCGCTACAACAACTGGAAGCACCTGAAGCGCTTCTACACCATGTGGTCGAAGCAGAAGAAGCTGCCGATGGCTCTGACCGAATTCGGCCTCTGGGGCGAAGACAAGCCCGGCTACGTCAAGCGGATCTTCCGCTTCATGAGGACCCGCAAGCAGATGCGGATGATGGTCTACTACCAGGACTTCGGGACCTCGAACGCCTTCCGGATCCAGAACTTTCCGCGGTCGCTGCGGAGCCTCAAGAGGCAGTTGAACCGCAATGTCTTCCCCCGCTACGCGCCCCAGTTCCCACGTCAGGGGAACAGAAAAGGCAAGGGCGGCGGGGTCGGTCTCGGCTGACACCGTCCGGCACTTGAAACGGAGCCGGCCCGGGCCGGCTCAGCGAAAGGCGGCGATGCCGGTCAGCGCCATGCCGACCGAGAGCGTGTGGATCTCGTCGGTGCCTTCGTAGGTCAGGACCGATTCCAGGTTGTTGGCGTGGCGCAGCACCGGATACTCCAGCGTGACGCCGTTGGCCCCGAGAACCGTGCGGGCGCTGCGGGCGACCTCGAGGGCGGCGCGCACGTTCTGGCGCTTGCCGAAGCTGACCTGCTCGACCGTCAGCAGACCTTCGTCCTTGAGCCGCCCCAGGTGAAGGGCGAGCAGGTAGGCCTGCTGGACCGCTGCGGCCATGTCGGCGAGCTTGGCCTGGGTCAGCTGAAACGAGGCGATCGGTTCGCCGAACTGCTCGCGGGTGAGCGAGTACTCGAGCGCCGCCTCGAAGCAGGAGCGGGCTGCACCGGCGACCCCCCAGACGATGCCGTAACGGGCTTCGTTCAGGCAGCTCAGCGGTCCGCGCAGAGACTGGACCTCGGGCAACCGGTTCGAGTCGGGCACCCGCACGTCGTCGAAGACGAGCTCGGAGGTGACCGAGGCCCGGAGCGAGAGCTTGCCGTGCATCTCCGGGGCGGTGAAGCCCTCCATGCCGGCTTCGACCAGGAAGCCCTGAACGCCGTCGTCGGTCACGGCCCAGACGATCGCCACGTCGGCGATCGAGCCGGAGGTGATCCACATCTTCGAGCCGTTGATGACCCACTCGTCGCCGTCCCGGACCGCCTTGGTCTTCATGCTGCCCGGGTCCGAGCCCGAGTCCGGCTCGGTCAGGCCGAAGCAGCCGATCTTCTCGCCGGCGGCCAGACCCGGCAGCCAGGCCTGCTTCTGCTCTTCATTGCCCCATTTCCAGATCGCGAACATGGCCAGTGAGCCCTGGACCGAGCAGAAAGAGCGAAGCGCGCTGTCGCCGGCCTCGAGCTCCATGCAGGCGATGCCGTAGGCGACGGCGCTGGATCCCGCGCATCCGTAGCCGGTCAGGTGCATTCCCAGCACGTTGAGGTCACCGAGGGCCTTCGGGACCGAGCGGTCGAAGGTGCCGTTCTCGAAGTGCTCGTTCACGCCCGGCAGGTACTTCTCGTTGACGTAGCGGGCGACCGATTCCTTGATCAGCCGCTCTTCGTCGCTGAGCAGCCGGTCGATTTCCAGAAAGTCTTTGGGCTTCATCCTGTAGCCATTATGCCTGCCGGCAGCAAGCGGGTGGAGCCGAGCGCGGAAGCTTGAGCCGAATGAGATCAGACGGAAGGGCAGCGCGGGCAGGCGCAGGGGAACGGCTTGTCAACGGCAAGGGACTTCTCTAAGGTGCACGGCGTTCAGATGAATACGCCTAACCCGGCTCCACTGTGAGCCGGGGCGGGGGACCCAATGGAGCAAGGCGAAGGCCGACCTCCCGGGGCGAATCGGACCTCGGTCCGTAGCGCAGCTTCTTCAGCGCGAGCCCGTCAGCTAACCCCGCAGGCATGACGAAGAAGGAGGTACCAGATGGATCTGAATAACCAGTTGATCGATCCGGTCGTAGAGGTGACTGGCGCACGCGCCGTACTCGCCTATTCGATCGGTGGCATCGTCGGTGCGGCTATCGCGCTGCCGGTGCTGATCGGCGTTTTCGGCGTCTGATCGATACGGCTGCCGGCCCGGTCGCAGAGACCGGGCCGGCGCGCCGTATTCCGGCGGGCGGTCAGCCATGCACCCGCACGGATACCGGCCGGGAGTTTGCCGGCAGGTAAGGGAAGTTCTGGGACGGGAGCAGCGTCGCCCGCAGGCGGATCCTGGCCCGCCCGGTGATGTAGCGGAAGCGGTAGGCAGCGCGGTAGCGGCCGAAGCGGTCCGTCCTGGTCACCAGTACCGGCCGCCATGAGCGCGAGCTGCGCTCGAAGTACCTGACTGCGACCACGCTGCCCCGTGTGGGGTGGCGCGCGGCGCCGGCTCTGACCCTGCCGCGAAAGCGGACCTGCTGGCCGGTCTTGAGCCTCACCGGCCTGACCCTGAAACTGAGCGACCCCCTGACTCCGAGCCGCAACGATTGCGCGGCTGCCTGCGAGTGGCGCCGGTCGCCGGCGAAGCCGATCTCGATGCGGCGGGAGGTTCCGGGCGTGAGCTTCATGGCGAAGTCGCCATCGGGGCCGGTCTTCAGCAGCCGTACGGTCCGGCTCGACCTCGCCCCGGATCCGGGTCGCTGGACCACCGAGACGGTGGCCCCGGCGACCCCGCGAGCGCCGTCGCCGGTCAGGCGGCCCTTCAGCTTCGCCGTCTTGCCGAACGGAACCTCGACCGAGCGGCCACTGCGGCGCGGCGCCGAGCAGCCTCGCGTCGAGCCGGGTCTCGGCCTTGAGCGGCGCCTTGAGTACCAGGCGGCTTCCGTCGCTCCCGGCGATCGGAGACGGCCTCGTTGCCGGCCGCATCCCGGACCCGGGCGCGGATGTCGTAGCGGCCGGGTGGCAAGATCGTCGGAAGGGAAAGTGGCGCTGAGCGTGGCGCGCGCTCCGGCGGCCTCGAACCTGGTCGGCAGGTCCCGCCAGAGCTCGCCACCCTGGCGCCGGTAGGAGATGACTCCAACGGCCGGCCCGGAGTGCTCGTCGCTGACTGTGGCCCGAGCAGTTCGGGATCCTCCTCAGCGGGGTCGAGCAGGAAGGCAACCGGGTCGACGTCGTCGAGACGAAGCGTCGCAACAGCGACCGCCGCAGGGTTCTCGTTTCCGGCCGCATCGACCAGCCAGACGGAGACCCTGTAGCTGCCGGCACCCGGAAGCTTCAGCCCGGCCAGACCTTCGATCCCGCCGGCCGAGCGCAGGCCCGAGTCATACGAGCCGGGACCGGTGATCCGGTACCTGACTCCGGCGATCGGCGCGGCGATGCCCTGATCGGGGTTGGTCCACTTGAGGTCGAAGGAGTTGGTCTTCCTCCACGCGTCGCCGCCCACCACCGCGAGGCCGCGCGGCGCGGCCGGAGCGTTGTTGTCGACGCGCAGCGTCGCCGGGGCCGAGCAGCCCCGGCTTCCGGCAAAGTCGATCGCGCAGCCGGCGACGGCATGCGGGCCGTCGCTCAGCCGGCCGGTGTCGATCGAGTGGCTGCCGGCAGCCGCTGTCCGGCAGGGCTGCATCCTGCGGCCGCGCCACTGCCCGGCGATCCTGTCGATCTCGCAGGGATGCTCAGTACTTGCCCGTGCCGATCCATCGATCACGGTCTCGGCGTAACGCAGGCCGGACCCGACGTCGGTACCGCTCCATGAGAAGCCCTGAACACCTCGCAGCCAGGCGCCGGAACGGAACGTCCCGCTCAGCGACGCGACCGGTCTGGCCGGATCCTCCAGCGTGAGGGTCATGCCCCGGACCCCGGCCAGCGAGGTCCCGGTCAGCGAACAGAGCCGGTCGGAGGGACGGGCACAGAGCAGCCTCGACTCGAAGGCGGCTGCCGGTGGCGAGAAAGCCCGGTTGAAGTCCCGCCTGGTCTTGTCGGTCGACGAGAACTCGGCGAAGGGTCTGAAGGAACCGCCGGCCGGTGCAGAGCCGAGCCGGTGCTGGAAGTTGTCCTTGAGCACATGCCAGCGGGCCCCGTTGACGGTGACGATGCCGGTCCCCGGCGGTGCGTTCCACCGCCAGCGGGCGAACTTCGTGCCGCCGACCGCAGAGCTGGAGCCCCTGGTGCCGCTGGTGACGTGGACGCCGTCCCACGGGTCGGACCCGGGCGGAACCCCGCACCAGGAGCTGCGATTGAACTTTTCGTTGGCCGTCTCGATCCAGTTGCCGTCGTTGCCGACCTTCCAGCCGCACTGGGCGACCGCGTAGCGGGCGGCGCCGGCATCGGGCACCGCCGCGGCGAGCAGCCAGCCCAGGGCGAGAATCAGGATCAGAGCGGCCGGAGTCGACCGGATTCCAGGTTGCATCTTCGGCTCCTCTTTCAGTGGCATCGCTCCGCCTAAGGGCCTTCGGCCGGACTCTCTCCCCCTCTCTGCCAGAATTAGGGCATGGCCCTCCCCACTGAAGAGCAGGTAACCGAGAAGCTGACCGCTGTGATCGACCCGGAGCTGAGGCGAAACATCGTCGAGCTCGGCATGGTCCGGTCGATCGAGATCAAGCCCGACGGCCAGATCGACGTGACCGTCTCGCTCACCACCCCCGGCTGTCCGATCCGCTCCCACTTCCAGGAGGCCGTGGTCTCCCAGGTCTCCTCGCTCGACGGCGTGACCGGAGTCGGCGTCGGCTTCGACGTGCTCTCCGACGAAGAGAAGAGCGACCTCCAGCAGACGCTCGGCCGCAACAAACTCCCGCAGGGTGCCCTGGCCCAGGTCCGAAACGTGATCTGCGTCTCCTCGGGCAAGGGCGGCGTCGGCAAGTCCACGATGACCGCGAACCTCGCCGCCGCCCTCCAGGCCGAGGGCCACTCGGCGGGCGCCCTCGACTGCGACGTCTACGGCTACTCGATCCCGAGAATGCTCGGGGTCAACGTCAAGCCGGACGTGAACGGCGAGCGCAAGATCATTCCGCCCGAGGCCGCCTCGGGGGTCAAGACCATGTCGATCGGCTACTTCGTCGAAGACAACTCGGCCGTCGTCTGGCGCGGACCGATGCTCCACAAGGCGATCCAGCAGTTCCTCGAAGACGTCGCCTGGGAGGAGCTCGACTACCTGCTGCTCGACCTGCCACCAGGCACCGGCGACATCGCCATGACCCTGGCCCAGCTGCTGCCCCAGGCGAAGATCGCGATCGTCACCACACCCCAGCCTGCCGCACAGTCGGTGGCCCGGCGCTCGGCCGAAATGGCCGACAAGGTCGACCTCGAGGTGATGGGTGTGATCGAGAACATGTCCGGCTTCACCACCCCTTCAGGCGAGAACTTCTCGATCTTCGGCGAAGGCGGCGGCAAGCTGCTGGCCGACGAGCTGGGGGTGCCGCTACTCGGTCAGGTTCCGCTTTCGGAAGAGCTGCGCGAGCATGCCGACACCGGGCGTCCCCTGGTCATCGAGCAGCCGCAGTCACCGGCCGCGGCGGCGATCATCGAGACGGCCAAGCGCATAATTGCCTCGACCCCGCGCGAGCTGCCGATGCTCCAGGCGGAGGTCCCGGCCGCACCGGAACCGCCGAAGATGGGCTCCAACGCCCGCGAACTGCCGGTCCTGCAGTAGCCGGGCCCGGACGGCGCCCTGCGGCGCCTCCGGTTCAGCCCTTGTTCTGGAAGTACTGCGCGTTCTTCTCGGTGAAGCTCGCCCATTCGGCCGGCAGCTGGTCTTCAGCGAAGCAGGCATCAACCGGGCAGGCCTCGACGCAGGCATCGCAGTCGATGCACTCGTCCGGGTCGATGAAAAGCATCTCGACCTTTTCGTAGTCCGGCTCATCCGGGGTCGGGTGGATGCAGTCCACCGGGCAGACCTCAACGCAGGAGTTGTCCTTGGTGCCGATACAGGGTTCTGCGATTACGTAGCTCATTGAGGGGTCTCCTGGGCTTCTTTGACGAGGGCTCCCATTCTAGGGATTCGGGGTGCGTCCCGGTCAATACACTCATCCCGATGTCCCCGCGAAATCACTTTCAGCCTTGATTCTGCTCACCGGCGCAACCGGATCGACCGGCTCACGCCTGCTCGATCGCCTGCTCGCAGCCGGCGAGGATGTGCGCTGCCTGGTGCGGGACCCGCGCCGCCTCGGAGAGCGCCGGGTCGACGTCCAGATCACGATGGGCGACCTGCGGGAGCTCTCGGATCCCTACCTGCTGCGGCAGGCGATGCGGGGGGTTCACACCGTGATCCACCTCGCTGCCTCTCTGCGCGACCAGCCGCCTTACCGCGTGGAGGAACTGAACGGGATGGCTACGGCGAGGCTGGTACAGGCGGCCGAAGGCGCGGGGGTCGAGCGCTTCGTCTACTTCAGTGCCCTCAACGCATCACCGGTCCAGCGGACCCGCTTCTTCCGCTCGAAATGGGCCGGTGAGAATGCCGTTGAGTCTTCTTCCATGAAGACACTCGTCTTCCGGCCTTCGGTGGTCTTCGACCCATCGGACCCCTGGGTCACGCTGATGCGTGGCTTGTCTTTCCTGCCGGTGATGCCGGTTTCGGGCGACGGACGATCCGAGTACCAGCCGATCTGGGCCGATGACGCCGCGGCGGCGGTGATGGCGGCCCTCGAATCAGGTGAAGGCGGACGCTGGGACCTGGCCGGGCCCCAGCGCATGAGCTACTCCGAGATGTCCTCGCTGGTCGCCCGGCTCGCCGGCCGCCCGCGGCCGCTCTGGCACGCGCCGCTGCCGCTCGTGCACCTCGGCCTGAGCATCCTCTACCGCCTGTTCGGAGAAACCACCTTCGCCACCTGGCAGGAGGCCGAACTGATGACCGTCTCGATGACCTCCGGGACCGGCAGCAGCGACGTCGAGTCGCTCGGGGTCACTCCGCGCCGCATGGCCGAGGTTCTGGGTTCCGGTCCCGCCTGAGCGTAGCTCTACAGCCGGGTTCCGTCGAGGCGCGCCAGGTTCCGTCGAGGCGCCGCGGGTTACCGGCTGAGGCCGACGCTGGAGTCGAAAGTACCCGCTATCCGAGCACGATCGACCCCAACCCGCCCTCGGGCAGCCCGATTCGGCCTGCCGCGCGCTTCCGGTGCTACGCGCTCCCGCTGCCGGACGCGTCCGGTCCGATGCAAGGAAAAAGGCCCGGGATCTCTCCCGGGCCTTTCCCTGGAGGCGGGCCTTTCGGCCTCGCCCCCGGACTTCCGACGGAGTCGGAGGTCCTTACATCATGCCGCCCATTCCGCCCATGTCGGGCATCGCCGGCATCGCGGCTCCACCCTCTTCGACGGGCTCGGCGATGATCGCCTCGGTGACCAGGATGTTCTTGGCGATCGACGCGGCGTTCTGCAGGGCAGAACGGGTCACGACGGTCGGGTCCAGAACTCCGGCGGCAACCATGTCGCCGTACTCGCCGTTGGCCGCGTTGAGGCCTTCGCCGGGCTTGAGGTCACGGACCGTGTTGACCACGACCGAACCTTCGAGACCCGAGTTCTCGGCAATCTGCCGGACCGGCTCCTCGAGGGCGCGGTGGATGATCTGGGCACCGGTGCGCTCGTCGGCGTCGTCGAACGAGTCGACGTCGAGACCTTCCTGAGCGTTGAGGAGGGCGACTCCGCCGCCGGGGACGATGCCCTCTTCGAGCGCCGCACGGGCCGCCTGGAGAGCGTCCTCGACGCGGTGCTTCTTCTCCTTCATCTCGGTCTCGGTAGCAGCTCCGACCTTGACCACGGCAACGCCGCCGGCCAGCTTGGCGAGACGCTCCTGGAGCTTCTCGCGGTCGAACTCGGAATCGGTGTTCTCGATCTCCGACTTGATCTGCTTGATCCGACCCTTGATGTCGTCGGCATCGCCGGCGCCATCGATGATCGTGGTGGTGTCCTTGGAGACCACCACACGGCGGGCCTGGCCGAGCTGGGTCAGCTGGGTGTTCTCCAGCTTGAGGCCCATCTCTTCGGTGATCACTTCACCACCGGTCAGGATGCCGATGTCTTCGAGCATGCGCTTGCGGCGGTCGCCGAAGCCCGGCGCCTTGACCGCAACACCGGTGAAGGTGCCACGCAGCTTGTTGACGACCAGGGTCGCGAGGCATTCACCCTCGACGTCCTCGGCGACGATCAGCAGCGGCTTGCCGCCCTGCATGACCTGCTCGAGAATCGGCAGGATGTCCCGCACGGAGCCGATCTTCTGGTTGGCGATCAGCACGTACGGCTCCTCGAGGACTGCTTCCATCCGGTCCTGGTCGGTGACCATGTACGGCGAGATGTAGCCCTTGTCGAACTGCATGCCCTCGGTGAACTCGAGTTCCATGCCGAAGGTCTGGCCTTCTTCGACGTTGACTACGCCGTCCTTGCCGACCTTCTCGATCGCGTCGGAGATCGTGTTTCCGATCTCGTCGTCAGCTGCCGAGATGGCTGCGACACGGGCGATCTGCTCCTTGCCGTTGATCTCGGCCGACTGGGTCTCGCGCAGGTTGGCGACGACCTCGTCGACAGCCTTCTCGATGCCACGGCGAAGCGCCAGCGGGTTGGCCCCGGCGGCGACGTTCTTCAGGCCCTGGCGGACGATGATCTGGGCGAGCAGGGTCGCGGTGGTGGTTCCGTCACCGGCGACATCGTTCGTTGCGGTCGCGACCTCACGGACGAGCTGGGCACCCTGGTTCTCGAAGACGTCTTCGATCTCGATCTCGCGGGCGATCGTGACACCGTCGTTGGTGATGGTCGGGGCGCCGAACTTCTTGTCGAGAACGACGTAGCGACCCTTGGGACCGAGGGTGACCTTGACTGCGTCGGCAACGGCGTCTACGCCGGCCTGCAGGGCTCCTCGTGCTTCTTCTGCGAACTTCAGCTCCTTGTGAGCCATATTTCTTCCTTACCTCCTGGAAATCTTGGGTTTGAGGGGTTACTGGACCTTGGCGAGGATGTCCGACTCACGCAGGACGAGCAGTTCGTCGCCCTCGACCGTGATCTCGGTTCCGCCGTACTTGGAGTAGAGGACCTCGTCGCCTTCGCTCACATCGAGCGGGCGGCGGCTTCCGTCTTCGGCCACGGCGCCGTCACCGACTGCCACGACCGAGCCCTTCTGGGGCTTCTCCTTGGCCGTTTCGGGAAGCACGAGTCCACTTGCGGTGGTCTCCTCTTCCTCGACCGGCTTGACGATCAGCCTGTCCCCGAGGGGCTTGAGCTTCATATCTGATTACCTCCGTTAGTCATTAATTCCTGTAGTTGATGCGGTTTCTCAGTTCAGTTTGGCACTCTACACAGGAGAGTGCCAACAGCCGTGAAGCATACAGGTTCTGCGACGCCGGTCAAGTGAAATCTCAGTGAACCGGTGTCAGATCGGGTGGATCTTCAGGAAGTCAAGTGAAAGTCGCGCATCTCGACCCCGAGATGGCCGGCCAGCCCTTCGGCGCCCGCCTTCATCACGTGATCGTGTCCGTGGACGAAGACCGGTCTCGCTACCGGAGCGAGGAACTCCATCCACTTCCGCTGGGCGTTGACGTTCCAGTCCAGAGTCACGTCGGTCCATCCGTGGTATTCGCTGAGCGACCAGGAACCGCTTCCCGAGAGGTCTCCCGACGCCAGGCCCTTGAGGAATTCCGGCTCCCTCCGCTCCACGGCGACGATCGAGAATCTGAATACGTAACCGATCGGGCCCCTCCACCTCGACTGCGCCTGCTGGCCGATCCTGTCGGGGCCGCCCGGATCGGTCTCGGTTATCTCCTCCAGGCCGGGCCACCAGTCGGCCCAGGTCCTGAAGTCGTCGATCGCGTCGAAGACTGCCTGCCGCGATGCCGCGAGCTTCCAGCTCGAGCAGAAGTTGAATGACGCGGCTGAGCCCCCGTCACCCATCAGTTGGGCGACGGAACCGTGCCGAAACCACCGATCCCGGGCTCAACGACCTGGGAGAAGTGGATCACGGTCACGTGGGCGTCGGTCTCGATCGACCGATCGTAGATCTGCTCCAGAAAGCTGCGGGTCTCTTCGACCCGGCGAAATTCGGGGTTGTCGCGTTCGATCTCGCGGGGCGAGAGGTCAGAGAGCCGCTTGACCACGACTTCGTCGATCACGGCGGAGAAGATCTTCTCGCGCCTCGAATGCCGCGAGCCGATCGTCACCCAGACGATCTGGCTGCGCTCGTACTTGGCCGACTTGTCTCCGAGCCGGATCGCGGCGGTCTTGCGTCCGCGCCTGAGCTGGTCTGCGAACAGCGGCGAGTAGAAGTTGAGTGCGAAGAGCCCGGAAGCCATGTGCTCAGAATATGTAGTTACCGAGCTTGGCGGGTTCCAGGATGGTCACCTGGCCGCGGCCCGCCCGGACCACGCCCGAGCGCTCGAGGTCGGCGAGGAAGCGACTGACGCTCTCGCGCGAGGTTCCGGCGAGCTGGGCGAGGTCGGCCTGGTTCATGCGGATCGTCACCTCGTGATTCGAACCGTCGGGCGACTCGTCCGCCACGAGCTGGGTCAGCACCCCGGCCACCCGGGAGGGCACGGTCTGGAAGGACTGCCGCGAGATGCGCTCGTTGGTGGCGCGCAGCCGGCGGGTCAGGGCGGCGACCATCTTCACGGTGATCTCGGGGTTTCGCTCGAGCAGGGCCCGGACGTCACCGGCCGGCAGGGCGAGCAGCTCACCATCGGAGCCGAGGGTCTCGAGGCTGGCCGAACGCACCTCGCCGTCGAGCATCGCAAGCTCGCCGACGATATCGCCTTCGCCCAGTGTCGCCAGCGTGATCGCGCGGCCGTCGGGGTGTTCGCGGGTGACCCGGAAGGTCCCGGAGCGCACGATGTAGCAGGCATCGGACTGGTCCCCTTCGTGGAAGACCCTGGTCGCGGCCGGATACGAGCGCGGCACCGCGACCCGCGACACCCGCTGGAGCTCGGACTCCTCGAGTTCCGCGAACAGCGGAACGCTCCGGAGCAGCCCGACTACGCTGTCCTTCTCCTCTTCCACACCGCGAGTATCGCGCAACTCCGCCCGGGATGCGCTGATACGACGCGGCAGGGTCGCGCGTCCCCGCCATGCGCAGACCTCAACGGCTGAGTCAGATCTGGCAGACGGGGCACCAGTAGGTGGTCCGGTTGTCGTCCCCCTGGCCGCGCGAGCGGACCGGATTGCGGCAGGCCGGGCAGGGTCGTCCGCCCTTCCTGTAGATCCTCCCGGGCCGGCGGCCGGTTTCGACGCCACGCTCCATCTGAGCTGCGGCGACGGCCACCACCGACTCGATCTCGGCCCGATCGAAGCTCTCCACCGGCCGCCAGGGGTCGAGGCCGGCCTCGAAGCAGGCCTCGCTCTTGAAGATGTTTCCGATCCCGCAGACAAGCCGCTGGTTCAGCAGGGCCTCCCCCAGTTCGACCGGACCGGCCGCACCGACGTTCGCCGCCGCGGCGGCGACCGACTCCGGGCCACCGAGGATGTCGGGGCCGAGCAGTGCCAGCCGGCTGTCGCGCCTGAGTTCGACCGGCCGGACCAGCCGCAGGGTCGGGCCTCCGAACTCGACCACCTCGACCCCACCGAGGTCGAGGATCAGCCAGGCCGAGCGGCGGGGTTTCCGCCAGCGCTGCCCGGAGCGGTAGGCATACCAGCCGCCGACCATTCCCATGTGGGCGTGGAGGGTCAGATCACCGTCGAAGTGGAGCAGCAGGTGCTTGCCCCGGGTTTCGGTAGCGAGCAGCCGCCGGCCGGCGAGGCGGCCGGTCGCAGACCTGAGCGGACTGCGGGGGTTGGGGGCTTCGGCGGATTCGATCGAGGCCCCGTCGAAGGCCGATTCGATCAGGTTGGCCATGCGCACGATCGAGTCGCCTTCGGCCATCAGGCGGGCACGACCATCTTGCGCGGCTGCCGACTGAAGCCCGCGGCCAGAAGCAGGGGCTCGAAGTCGGAGCCGATCAGCGGCTCGCCGTCGAAGCGCTCGATCTTCAGCGGCGGGATCGTGCCCTCACGCGCCGCATCGACAAAGGCCGCAAGCAACCCGGACAGTTCGGCACCCTCGAGGCCCGGGACCAGCCTGAGCAAACCCTTGCCGCCTTTTTCGAGGAAGAGCAGCGGCTCGCCGGCCCGCAGCAGAACGAAGGAGCCGGGAGTGCGTGAGGGGCGGCGTCGGCTTTCCTGCTTCGGCCACTTCAGGGTCGCACCGTACGGGTTGGCCGGATCGGTGCCGGCGAGGATCGTCAGCTCCTCCTCGTCGGTCGACTGCGAGCGCAGCCGCTCGACCGCGCCGGCAAGCGCGAACTGCGCGCCGCCGAGGCCTTCGATGAAGTAGCCGCGCCGGGCCGAACCGAGGACCTCGAGGTTGGAGAGTTCCGGATAGAGAGTCGAGAAGCCGCCGGGTACGCCTTCGGCCAGCGCCATCTCACGGGTCAGGATTCCGTGCCGCTCGAGCATCAGCTCGGCCTGCGCCCGCAGCCGGGGGCCGACCGCCGGCGCGTTCCTGAAAAGCGGCGCGGTGAGCGACCAGCGGCCCTGGACGGTAGGCCCGGCGGAGGCCCGGCGACGGGAGAAGCGGCGCGCGCGCGAAGCGCTCTTCGGCACCGCTCGCAGCCGCGGCGCCCTGAGCGGCGCGAATGAGTCGTTGGTGATCTCCCCGGCGAAAGCGAGGTCCCAGATCGCCGAGTGGAGTTCCTCCGGCGGGTGGTCGAGCTCGGCCACGATGTCGAGCCAGAAGGTCGGGCCTTCTTCGAGCCGCTGCCGGATCGCGTCCTGAACCGGGCCCTCCGGCGTCGCCAGCTTGGCGTTCGAGGGAGGGGGTCCGGCCAGCCGCACGTCCTCGCGGAAGTAAAGGGCCACCCGGCCGTCGCTGCGACCGATCGCCCCGGCACCGATCCAGACCACTTCGCCACTGGTGCAGAGCTCGTCGAGCCAGTTACGGCTGTAGCTGCCGACCCTGCGCGGCAGCACGTCCCGTTCCCATACGGCGGGCGTGAGCGCCACCCCCTGGAGCGGAACCAGGATCTCGCGCAGCCGGTCGGGGCCGGCTCCGGCACGGCGATAGCGGTCGACTCCCTGCCACGAAGCGAGGAAACGGGCGTAGGTCCGGGCGTCGGCCGGCTCGACCTCCTGGCGAAGGTGAGCGAGGCTGGCCCGCCGGACCCGTCGCAGCACATCGGCCTCACACCACTCGCGCTCGGTGCCGCCGGGCAGGATCTCTCCACGGACCAGTACCCCTTCGGCCTCGAGCTGCTTGAGCGCCGGGGTCGGGTCGATGCCGTAGCGGGCGTGAAGCTGGGCCGTGGGGAATGGTCCGTGGGTTCTCGCGTAGCGGGCGAAGAGGTCGGTGAGCGGCTCCGGGCGCTCTTCCAGACAGGAGGCCGGCAGCCCTCCCGGTGGCGAGACCCCGAGTGCGTCGCGGTACATGCCCGCATCCTCGGCGGCGATGTAGCGGGCCTCGCCGTTGACCCTGACCTCTGCGGCGCGGCGTTCCCGGACCAGGTTCTCGATCATCGAAGCGCCGGAGTAGCCCTCGGCCACCCTGGCTTCGATCTCGTCGCCGGTCAGGTCGCCGAGCCGGCGGAGGATCTGCTGGAGCGCGTCGCGGTCCTCGGCCCGTCCGTGCTCGGTCAGGTGCTGAAGCGACTCCTCGACCTCGAGCAGCGCGTCCGGCTCGATCAGCTCTCGCAGCTCGTCCTGTCCCAGCAGCTCCCGCAGCAGTTCCCGGTCCAGCGACAGCGCCGTCGCCCGCCGCTCCGCGTTCGGAGTGTCGCCTTCGTACATGTAGGTGGCGACGTAGTCGAAGAGCAGCGAGGAGGCGAAAGGGGAGGCGGTCGCGGTCTCGACCTCGACGACAGAGAGCTCGCGCGACTGGATACCGCGGAGCAGGCGATCGAGCGCCGGCAGGTCGAAGACGTCCTGCAGGCATTCGCGGTAGGTCTCGAGGATGACCGGAAAGCGGGGGAAGTCCTGGGCGACCTCGAGCAGGCTCTGTGACTTGAGCCGCTGCTGCCAGAGCGGGGTCCGTCTGCCGGGGTAGGCCCTGGGGATCAGCAGCGAGCGGGCGGCGTTCTCACGAAAGCGGGCTCCGAACAGAGCCGAGGTGCCCAGCTCGCGCACGACCAGGTCCTCGAGCTCGTCCGGCTCGATCATCACCAGGTCCGAAGACGGCGGCTCATCGGCGTCGGGAAGGTGGATGGCGATGCCGTCGTCGGAATAGATCGCATCGACCTCGAGTCCTTCTTCGTCGCGCAGCTTGCGCGCGATCGCCATGCCCCAGGCCGAGTGGACGCGTCCGCCGAAAGGCGAGAGCACGCAGAGCCTCCAGTCGCCGATCTCGTCGCGGAAGCGCTCGATCACGATCGTCGTATCCGAAGGCACCACCCGCGTCGCCTGCTGCTGTTCCTGCAGGTAGGCAACCAGGTTGCGTGCGGCCAGGGGATCGAGGTGGTGGGTCTTTTCGAGCTCGGCCGGATCGGCCTCGACCGCCTCGCGGCTGAAGGCACCGATCGCCTCCCCGAGCTCGGCCGGACGGCCGATGCCGTCCCCGCGCCAGAACGGGATCGCCCCCGGTACGCCGGGCGCCGGGATCACGATCACCCGGTCACGCGTGATCTCCTGGATCCGCCAGCTCGATGCCCCGAGCAGGAAAACCTGGCCGGCCCGGGCCTCGTAGACCATCTCCTCGTCGAGCTCACCGACCCGGCGGCCGTCGGGAAGGTGGACTCCGTAGAGGCCGCGGTCGGGGATCGTGCCGGCGTTGGTCACGACCAGCGAGCGGGCGCCTTTGCGACCTTCGATCGTGCCTTCGGTCCGGTCCCAGACCAGCCTCGGCCGCAGCTCGGCGAAGCGGTCGGACGGGTAACGGCCGTCCAGCATGTCGAGCACGTTCTCGAAGAGCTCCCTGGAGAGGTCGGCGAAAGGCGCCGTGCCCTTGACCAGCTCGAGCGCGTCGTCGGTCTGCCACTTGTCGAGTGCCGCCATCGAGACCAGGTGCTGGGCGAGCACGTCGAGCGGGTTGGCCGGGATCACCGTCTCTTCGATCTCGCCGTCGCGCATCCGCTGGGTGACCACGGCGCTCTCCAGCAGGTCGCCACGGAACTTGGGGAAGATCCGACCCTTGGATACCTCACCGAGCCCGTGGCCGGCGCGGCCGATCCGCTGAAGGCCCCGGCTGACCGACTTCGGCGACTCGACCTGGATCACCAGGTCCACCGCGCCCATGTCGATGCCCAGCTCGAGCGACGAGGTCGCCACCAGACAGGGAATCCGGCCGGACTTGAGCTGCTCTTCGACCTCGGTCCGCTCCTCGTGGGAAAGCGAGCCGTGATGGGCCCGCGCCAGCGGCAGGGACCCGTCATCCGCACTTCCGGCCCCACCCTGCGCCCACATCTCCGCCTTCCGGTTCGAATGATCGTCGCCCGGCGGTGCTATCTCGAACCAGCCCTTCTGGGCCGCTGCCTGTGGCTGTCTCGGTGGCGGTCGGATGGGGGTCTTCGCCGAGCTCGCCCTGCTCGTCGAGTTCGTTGAGACGCTGCGCGAGGCGTTCGGAGGCACGGCGGTTGTTGACGAAGATGATGGTCGAGGTGTGCTGTCTGACCAGTTCGAGCAGCTCGGGGTAGATCGCCGGCCAGATCGAACGGATCTGCTCGACCCCCGAGCCGGGGCCGTCTTCTTCGACCTGGCCGGGGTTGCTCATGTCCTCCAGGGGCACGACGATCTCGAGATCGAGTTGCTTGCGACGGCCGCTGTCGACGATCGTGCACTTGCGGCCCGGACCGACCAGGTAGCGGCCGACCCGCTCGAGCGGCCGCTGGGTGGCCGAAAGACCGATCCGCTGGACGGTGCGTCCGGCCCGCTCCGGGTCCGGTTTCGCATCGGCACCCTGCGCGATCGCCTCCGGTCCGAGCTTGACCAGGTGCTCCAGGCGCTCCAGGGTCATCGCGAGGTGGGCACCGCGCTTGGTCGCGGCCACGGCGTGGATCTCGTCGACGATGACGGTCTCGACCGAATGGAAGATCTCCCTCGCCCCGGAGGACATCATCAGGTACAGCGACTCGGGGGTCGTGATCAGGATGTCGGGCGGGCTCCGCCGCATCCGAGCCCGCTCGGACTGAGGCGTATCTCCGGTTCTCAGGGCGACCGGGATCTCGGCTCCGACACCACGCAGCGGCGCCTTCAGGTTGCGCTCGATGTCGTAGGAGAGTGCCTTCAGCGGCGAGACGTAGATCAACTTGACGCCGGGCTCACGGTCAGGGCGCCGGGCGAGGCTGTCGATACCCCAGAGGAAGGCAGCGAGGGTCTTGCCGGAACCGGTCGGGGCGCAGATCAGCGTGTGTTCTCCGGACGAGATTGCCCGCCAGCCTTCACCCTGGGCGGGCGTCGCCGCCTCGAAGGAGGCCTCGAACCAGCGCCGGACCTCGGGGCTGAACGGTGAGAGTGGATCCTGGGTCGATTTCGGGGGCATGCTTAACCCCCGAAGGTTAGACCCCGGCGGGACCCGGGCGACGAGCGAAAGTCAGAAAGGAAGCGAGTCGGCGATATCGGCCAGCCGCGGCGCGGAACGGTCCCTGTCCGAAAGCAGGGGGTCGTCCACCGGCCATTCGATGCCGATGCCGGGGTCGTCCCAGGCGATGCCGGCCTCGAAGGGCGGGTCGTAGTAGCTCGACAGCTGGTACGAGACGTCGGCCATCTCGCTCAGCACGCAGAAGCCGTGGCCGAATCCGACCGGGAGGAAGAGCTGATGGTGGCTGCGGTCGTCGAGCACGTGCCCTTCCCACTGGCCGAAGGTCGGCGAATCCCGGCGCATGTCCACGGCTACGTCGAAGATTTCCCCCCGGGCGCAGCGAACCAGCTTCGCCTGCCCCGGTTTGGTCTGGAAGTGGAGTCCGCGCAGCGTTCCCCGGCTCGAGCGTGAACTGTTCTGCTGGACGAAGTCCAGGTCGACCCCCAGCTCACGCCACTTGTCGGACCGGAAGGACTCGACCAGGAAGCCGCGTTCGTCCCCGTGTACCTCGGGCTCGATCAGGGCGAGTCCTTCGATACGGGTCTCCAGCCGGCGGGCCATCAGGAGAGCTTCCTGCCGTAGTGGTGCTCGTAGTACTCGCGAAACTCGCCCGAGCGCAGCGGCTGCCACCACTGAGGGTTTTCCCGGTACCAGGAGACGGTCCTCTCGATCCCTTCGGCGAAGCCGACCTGCGCCTTCCAGCCGAGTTGCTCGACCCTGGCCGAAGCGAGCGAGTAGCGGCGGTCGTGGCCCAGCCTGTCTTCGACGTAGGTGATCAGCGACTCGTCGCGTCCGGTCAGCTCGAGTACACGGTGGACCACGTCGATGTTCGGCAGCTCGTCGGGGCCGCCGACGTTGTAGACGCTGCCGGTTTCACCGCGCTCGAGCACGATGTCGATGGCCCGGCAGAAGTCTTCGACGAAGAGCCAGTTGCGCACCTGGGCCCCGTCGCCGTAGACCGGGATCGCGTCGCCGTTGATCGCGTTGAGGATGACCAGCGGGATCAGCTTCTCCGGGTGCTGGCGCGGCCCGTAGTTGTTCGAGGCCCGGACGATCAGCGAATCGACGTCCCAGGTGTGGCGAAAGGCCGATACGAGAAGGTCGCCCCCGGCCTTGGAGGCCGAATACGGCGATGACGGGTCGAGCGGGGAGGTCTCGGTGAAGGAGCCTTCGGCGATCGAGCCGTAGACCTCGTCGGTCGAGATCTGAAGGTGGCGGATGCCGGCGTCCCGCGCCGCTTCGAGCAGGACGAAGGTCCCGAATACGTCGGTCTGGATGAAGGCGTCGGGCTCCTCGATCGAGCGGTCCACATGTGATTCGGCCGCGAAGTTGACGACGGCGTCGCATTCGGCGACCAGGTCGTGGACCGATTCGCGGTCGCAGATGTCACCGTGAACGAAGCTCAGGCTGCCCTCGGCAACCCCCTCGAGATTGGCCCGGTTTCCGGCATAGGTCAGCTTGTCGAGGACGACGACCTCGTCGTCCGGGCTGTTCTCGAGATGAATGCGGACGAAGGTCGAGCCGATGAATCCGGCCCCACCGGTTACCAGGAGCTTCATTCGGAATCACCCTCCCCCTGCTGCGCCCTGCGCGGTCGCTTCGCGCTGGGCCAGATAGCTGGTCAGGCCGTCCTGCCAGTCTGGCAGTTCGATTGCGTGCTGGATCTGGCTCGCCAGCGCCGAGTTGGCAGGCCGGGCGGCCGGGCGGCCCAGCATGTCGCTGGTCGCGCCGAGAGTCGTGACCTCCATATCGGAGCGCTCGAAGATCTCCCGGGCGAAGTCGTACCAGGAGCAGCTGCCGCCGGCCGCCATGTGGTGGAGGCCGAAGGAGTCGGAGTCGAGCAACCGGACCAGGCCGTAGGCGAGGTGCCACGTATAGGTCGGCGAGGTGACCTGGTCGTGGACCACGAGAACCTCGCCGCCCTTGCCCAGCCTCAGCATGGTGTCGACGAAGTTGGGCCCTCCGATTCCGAACAGGCCCGCGGTCCTGACCACGAAGGAGCGGCGGTTGGCCTCGATCGTGGCCTGTTCGCCGGCCAGCTTGCTGCGCCCGTAGGCCGAGATCGGTGCCGGCAGGTCGGTCTCCACATAGGGGTCGGACTTGCCGCCGTTGAATACGTAATCGGTGGATACGTAGAGCACCTTGGCGCCGACCTGCTCTGCGGCCGCAGCCACGTTTCCGGCTCCGGTCGCGTTGACTTCGAAGGCTCCCTCTTCCTGGCTTTCGGCACCGTCCACGTCGGTCCAGGCGGCGCAGTTGATGACCACGTCCGGCCGGTCGATGTTCATCCGGCGGCGCAGCCGCTCCGGGTCGGTCACGTCGAGACCGGAATGGTCGTAGCCGCCGACCTCGTGGCCGGCGTTCTCGGCCGCCAGCATCACGTCCCGCCCGAGCATTCCCGAGGCACCTGTGACCAGGATCTTCATCAGAGGAGTTCGATCTCGGAGCGGTCGCCGACCAGCATCTTCAGTGTGCGCGCTGGACCGTCGCTCTTGACCACTCGCACCCGACGCCCGAGCAGGCTCGCCTCGAGCCGGTTGGGCAGATCCTCGACGACCGAATCGGAGAGCACGATCGAGTGCTCGATCTCGGACCGGCGAACCTCGACCCGGTCGCCGAGCGAGGTGTAGGGGCCGATGTAGGAGTCCTCGATCACGGCGTCGCGACCGATCGTCACCGGGCCACGGACCAGCGAGCGCCTGACCACCGCGCCCTCTTCGATCACGACCCTGCCCTCGAGCCTGGAGTCCTCGCTGCTGCCCTCGTCGGAGGAGACGATCTCGTCCAGGACCAGCCGGTTGGCCTCGAGCATGTCGTCGAGCCGGCCGGTGTCCTTCCACCAGCCGCCGACGATCCGGGAACGCACGTCGCCGCCGGACTCGATCAGGGACTGGATCGCCTCGGTGATCTCCAGCTCCCCGCGCCATGAGGGCTCGAGCTGCCTGGAGGCTTCGATGATCTTCGGCGAGAAGAGATAGACCCCGACCAGGGCGAGGTTCGAAGGAGGGTGCTCCGGCTTTTCGACCAGGGAGACCACCTTCTCGCCGTCGAGTTCGGCCACGCCGTAAGAGCTCGGGTCCGCTACCGGGGTGAGCATGATCGAGGCGTCCGGGCGCTCCCGCTCGAAGCCTTCGACCAGGTCGACGATGCCGTTGCGCAGCAGGTTGTCGCCGAGGTACATGACGAAGGAAGAATCGCCCAGGAACGGCTCGGCGGTGAGCACGGCATGGGCCAGGCCGGCTGGTTCCGACTGTTCGATGTAAGTCACGTTGGCCCCGAGGGCCGAGCCGTCTTCCACCGCTTCGCGGATCTCGTCCCCGGTCTCGGGCGCGATCACGATTCCGATCTCCGTCACGCCGGCTTCGACCAGCGCCTCGATGCCATAGAACAGCACCGGCTTGTTGGCGACCGGGACGAGCTGCTTGGCGGAAGTGTGGGTAATCGGGCGCAGCCGGGTTCCGGCCCCGCCGGAGAGGATCAGTCCTTTGAGCTCGCTCATCCGGGCTGAATCTACCTTGATTTCAAGGCAGTCGCCGCCGTCTCAGTAGACGCCGCCGAGCTTGCGGTGATCCCAGCTGATGATTCGAACCGGCTCGAACTGCAGCACCGTGCGCTTCGGGGCCTGGGAGCGGAAGGCCTCGGTCGCTTCCGGCGTCACTTCCTGGCCCTCCGGCGCGTATCTGGTCACCAGGTCTACCGCGAAATCGACCACGAAATCGAGGTCCCGGTGGAAAACCGCCTCGCATTCCATCTGGACCCCGCGCAGCTGCGCATATTCGTCACCGGCCTCGACCAGCACCGTCGCCCGGCTGTCGCGCTCGAGGTTCTTGATCTTCTGGGACTTGGTGAAGGTCCACGACCAGATCTGGCCCTCCCGTACCACGTACCAGAGCGGCATCAGGTGGGGCCAGCCGCGAGGGCCGAAGCTGCCGACCGTCGCGACCCGCTCTTCGTCGAAGAACTGGTTCCTTTCGCCTTCGTCCATCTCGATCAGCTTTCGACGGTTCATGTCGGCGATTGTATTCGCCGCCCGCCTACTCGCCGAGGTCGGCCGGCAGGCGCCCCTCGGAGTCGAGCTTCTGCAGGTGCGCCTCCATGACAACCGCAGCAGCCGGGCGAAGCTGCTCCGGCACGTCCGACCAGACCTCGGTCAGAAGCTCCATGCGCGAGCGAACCCCCCGGTCGAGGGCTTCGATCAGACCTCTCTCCCGAAATTCACGATGCTCGATGTACTCGGCGACCTTGGCTGCCGGATCCTCGATCCAGGGACCGTGGCCGGGGCAGATCAGGCTCGGCCGGCGCGACGCCACAAGCCTCAGCGAGTCCATGTAGGCGGCGAGCGATCCACCGTCCGGCGGCACATAGGTCGAGCCCCAGCCGAGGACCAGGTCGCCACTGAAGCAGACGTCGTCATCAGTGAAAAAACAGAAGTGGTCAAGCGCGTGGCCGGGGGTCGCGACCGCTGTCAGGACCGTCCCTTGCCCCGCCTCGAAGCGATCGCCGTCCGCCGCCGCGCTGACCTCGATGCCGAGCTCCGCGATGGCCCCGGTGTGGTCGTTGTGGGAGTGGGTCAGAAGTACGCCCGCGGCACCACCGCGCTGCCGGACCGCATCGCGCACGGCGGCCACGTGCCGGCTGTCGTCGGGACCGGGATCGACTACCCAGCAGGGTCCGCTGCCGACCAGGTAGGTGTTGGTGCCGGTCAGCGTCATCGGCCCGGGGTTGTCGGCCATCAGCCTCAGGATCGCCTGATGCCCCGGTGCCGCTCCGTCAACCATTTCCGGATGCATGAGGCAAGCCTAGTGAGAGACCGGCCGCCCCCGGGATCGAAGGCGGTTCAGGCTGCGAGTTCGCGGCTTATGGCCTCGCGGGCCTCGGGCGGGTCCAGTACGACCAGGTCGCCGGCCCCCTTGAAGATCTCGCGGATCAGCCAGGAAGTACCGGCATAGGGAAACTCGACCACTACCGAGCCGTCGCTCAGTTCCTCGATGACGTTGCGCTCCTCGCGCATCCAGCGTGAGCGCTCCGGAGAAACCCAGACCCGGGCGACGGAGGCTTCCGGCACCTTGCCGTCGCTCATCCAGCCTTCGACTCCGGCCAGTTCGACAGCCTCCGGGCGGGGTTCGAAGACCCGGTCGGTAATCGTCGCCTGCTTGATCCGGTCGAGCTTGAAATGCCGCATGGCGCCACGCTCGGGGTCGTAGCACTCGGCGTACCAGCCCTCGCGGCCGTTCTCGAGGCGGTAAGGCTCGACAGTGCGCTCCGAGAAGGTGTCTTCGTTCTCCTTGTAATAGGTGAGCTCGAGTACCTTCCGGCCGGCGATCGCCTCGTTGACTACCCGGGCGGCCTCGACTCCGCCGGGCTCGACCGCGATCGCCAGGCCCTCGCGGGCCGGGTCGTGACCGAGCGCTTCGACGATCTTGTCGCGGGCGGTATCGAGCCTGGCCTGCGGCATGTGGTCGCCGACCAGGTCGATCGCGGCGACCAGGGCCTTGGCCTCGAGCGGCAGCAGGCGCGCCGGGCGGGCGAAGGAGTCGCCGTAAGGCTCCGAGTCGACCTCGATCTCATCGCCCTTGACCTCGGCGTAGAGCACGTAGGTACCGCCGCCGAAGTTGACCACGTTGAGCACGTCGATGTCGTCGCGCAGTTCCTCTTCGGAGAGCTCGAGGACCGAGCAGAGCTCCTTGACCGAGAGCCGCTGTTCCTCCTTCGCGGCACCGATCAGCATGCCCGCCAGGGTGACCAGCCTGCCGAAGCGCTCGGGACGGATAGCCGCCGACGAGCGGTCCTTGCCGCGCTGGCGCCGTTCCCTGGCCCGGGGAGGAGCGGGGGCTGCCGTTTCGGCAATCTCGAAGCCGTTGACGTGCCGGTCGCGCAGCAGGGCGATCCGGTCTTCGGCCACCTCCCTGAGCTCCGGCGGCGAGAGTACCTCGGCGTTCTGCCGCCACCTGAGCACCCAGGCCAGCAGTGCGCGATCGCTCGCGTAGGTGGTCTCGAGCACGATGCCGTCGCCCTCGACGCCGTCCTCCGGAGTGGCCGGGCGGACATCACCGTGACGGCCGAAATCGCGCTCGATCAGCCAGGCGATGCGCTCGCGGAAGAAGATCCGGGCTGTACCCGCCTGCTGGCCGAGCTGCCAGTCGGCGAGGTCGGCGTAGTCGCGGCGTTCGAACTCCTCCGGCGGGGTGAAATCGTGCTCGGACTTGGTCGCGTAGCCGACCTTGCCCTGAATTCTCGAGAGCTTGAAGACCCGGACTGCATCCCGTTCGTGCGAGTGGCCGATCAGGTAGAACTGGCCGCTGCGGAAGACCAGGTGATAGGGGTCCACCCTTCGGGAGTTGATCTCGTCCCGCGCCATCGTGTGGTACTCGAAGGTGACCGTCTTGTGACGGGATATGGCGGTCTCGATCCGGGCCAGACGCTGGGTCAGGTCACGGGAAGAAGTCGAAGCGAACTTGGCCATCGCTACCGGCGTGTTGTCAGGGTCCGACAACGGGTTCGGATGACCCCAGGCCACCTGCTGCAGGGCGAGCCTCAGCGGCTCGGCGTAGGCGAACTCACTTTCGGTCAGAAGGCTGAGCGAGGTCCTCAGAGCGGCAAGCTCGTCGTCGCTGAACTCGATCGCCGGCAGATAGAAGTTCTCCGGCGGCAGCGAGTAGAGCTCGGCTTCGAAGAAGCCGTCGCCGGGCCGGTCGACCTGGAGTTCGATGCCGAGGCTGTCGAGTTCGGCCCGGTCGGCATAGAAGCGGCGGGCGAAGGCGTCCTCGTTCATCACGCTGTATCCCTCGACCTCCCGCTTGATCTCGAGCGCCGAGACGGGACGACCCTGAGCCATCAGGAAGGAGATCAGCGAGAGCTGCCGGATGAGCTTCTCAGTGTCCTTTGCCATCAACGGTTGACAATACCTGCGCCCGTGGGGCCGGAATCCCCGAACACGGCGCATTTTCCGCCATTTGTACGCAATTTGGGCCGCGAATCGAGCTTTGTTCGGGTCCAGTCAGCAAACTGCGGGCCCGAACGGGTGCGAGCTGCTCAGTCGGAGCTGCGGGCGGCGAGGCGCCGGCCGTAGCGCTCGGAACGCTCCAGGGCCTCTTCACGGTCCATGTAAGGGACCAGCAGCGCGTAAAGAATGTCCGGACCCACCCGGGCCACTTCCTGAGTGCGATCGGCGACGATCTCGGCCCGGATCACGACCGCGGCTCCGTTGACGGACATCGTGCCGATCGACTCCGGAACGTCTTCGCGATCGGGCATCTGGATACGACCGCCGTCCACGAAGGCAGCGATCATGCGCACCGCGGAGAGGTAACGCCCGAGTGCCTCGGGTCCGGCCGAGAACATGTCAACGATGCACATGCGGGCGAATGCGGGCTCGGCCGCAAGGAAGTCGAGGCTGGCCTCGATGCCCAGTTCGATCTGCTCGGGCCAGGTGAGCGCCGGGTCCTGACAGGCCTTGATCACCTCGGTGATGAAGCGCCCCAGGATGGCGTCATAGGCAGCCAGAAAGCAGGACTCCTTGTCCGGGAAGATCTCGTAGAAGGTCGAGCGGGAAACCTTCGCAGTGGCGACGATGTCGGCGACGCTGACTTCGGCGTAGCGCTTCCGGGCGCAGGATTCGGCCATCGCATCGAGCAGCCGGTCACGCTGGGAGGTGACCACGAACTCGCGCGGCAGGTTGTGGCGCCCGGCGGGCAGCGTCGTGCTGGTCGAGTCGGTCAAGCCGCGACCGCCGTTTCCCTCATCGCGATCATCGCCTCGTCGTGGCCCATGTACGGAACCACGGCGAGGTAGATCATCTCGGGCACCAGCCCCGGCAGCTTTCGGGCGTTGCCGGCGGAAGCCTCGTTGAAGATCAGTGCCGATATCCCTCCGACTACGACTCTGGCCGTCTCGTCCGGGACCCGTTCGGCGTCGTCGATCAGATCACGGCCCGCTTCGAGAAAAGGGAAGAAGGCGCTGACCGCCTGCTGGTATCGGTCGCGGGCGCGCGAGCCGGCTCCGAAGCCTTCGACGATGCCGACCCGGACCGCCACCGGGTTCTGTGAAAGGTAGGTCAGAAGACTCCGGATACCTCCCCTCAGACGCTCGACCCAGTCGCCCGATTCGTCAGCCGCGAATCCTTCGGCGACGAATGCGAGCATCCTTTCCATCACGGTCGAGTAGGCGGCGACGAAGCAGTCTTCCTTGTCGGCGAACTGCTCGTAGAAGGTCGCGCGGGACACGCCTGCGGCGGAGATGATGTCGGCCACGGTCGTATCGGCATAGCCCTGATCGGCGACCACCGCCACCATCGCATCGACCATGCGTTCCCGCTGCGACCGGACCACCACATCACGCGGCAGACCGTGGCGGCCGCTCGGCAGTTTTCCGTTGCCGTCCAGGGTCGGATGCTTCTGGGAACGCTTCGTCAAGAACGTGACTCGCAGGGTGGGGGACTGGTTGTACGGTTCGGTACATGGTACCCGGACGAGGCCCGACGCCGGGGTCCACGCCTAGACTGCAGGACGTGGTCAGCCCTGCCAAGAATCCGGTAGCCCGATGAGCATCGCGATAGTCGGCCTCGGCTACGTCGGCCTGCCGCTGGCGGTGGCCTTCGCCGAAACCGGCGAAGAGGTGATCGGCTTCGACCTCGACCAGGAAAAGGTCGGAGGCACTGAACCGCGGTGAGAGCTACATCGAGGACGTGCCTTCGTCGAAGCTCAGCCAACTCGAGGGGTCGATCGTCGCCACCGGCGATGCGGCCGGCCTGGCCGAATGCGAGGCGATCATCATCTGCGTGCCGACCCCGCTCACCGGTTCCCGCGAGCCGGACCTCTCCTACCTCGAGGCGGCCGCCCAGATGCTGGCCGGCATCCTGCGAAAGGGGCAGCTGGTGGTGCTCGAATCGACCACCTATCCGGGTACGACGAGGGACCTTCTCGCCGGCGGCCTCGAGAGCTCCGGGCTGGAGGTCGGCAGGGACATCCACCTCGCCTTTTCACCGGAGAGGATCGACCCGGGCCGGACCGACTACACGGTGAGGACCACACCGAAGCTGGTCGGAGGCATGACCCCGGAATGCACCGAGGCCGCCTGCCGGCTCTACGAACGGATCTGCGACCGGGTCATCCCGCTCTCGGGACCCGAGGCAGCCGAACTCTCGAAGCTGCTCGAGAACATTTTCCGCTCGGTCAACATCGCCCTGGTCAACGAACTGGCCCAGCTCTGCGACCGGCTCGGCGTAGACGTCTGGGAGGTGATCGACGCAGCCGCGAGCAAGCCCTTCGGCTTCATGCGCTTCGAGCCCGGACCGGGGATGGGCGGCCACTGCCTGCCGGTCGATCCGTTCTACCTGGCCTTCAAGGCCCGGCAGCATGACTTCTATCCCGAGTTCATCGAACTCGCCGGCAAGATCAACCAGTCACAGCCGCTCTTCTGCGTGAACCGCGTAGAGAGAGTCCTCAATGACAACGGCAAGCCGGTCAACGGAACCCGGATCCTGATCCTCGGGGTCAGCTACAAGGCCGGGGTCGGTGACGTTCGGGAGTCGCCGGCGATCAAGATCATCCGCCTGCTCGACGAGCTGGGGGCCGATCTCAGCTACCACGATCCCCACGTTCCGGCCCTTGCCGAAAGCGGGCTGGAGAACTCGGAACTGGCCCCGGCCCTGGAGCAGGCCGATCTGACCGTGATCGTCACATCGCATCCGGAGTTCGACGTCGACTCGATCGTCGAGCAGAGCAGCCTGGTGCTCGACCTGCGTGGCGTCACCCGGGAGATCGAAGCTGACCACGTAACACGACTCTGACCGATGGCCCGGTACCTGCGAACGCTCCTGCCACGTCGCCCGCAGCCCTTCAGCCACTGGCAGCAGCTCAAGACGGACAAGGCCACCGCGGCTCTTGCCACCGGCACGGTCGTGATCGCCGCAGCGGTCGTTGTGGCCCAGTACAGCCGGCTGCTGAACCGGCGGACCCACAGCACCGATCCCGACGAGACCCTGATCGCCTCTGCCCCGGCCGCCGCGGTGGACACGGTCGGAGTGGCGATCGAAGGATTCAGTGCCGCCCCCCGCCACGAAGTGGTTCTGTTCAACCTGCTCTCCGGGTTTCTCGGATCGTTCGCGATGGTCCGGCTCGCCACCTGGGCCATACGCGAAGGCAAGGGTCCTTTCCGAAACGTGAGCGTCGGCGGGCGTCACATCCACCACTTCGTGCCCGGGATCCTGATCGCTTTCGCCTCCGGAATCGCCGGGCTGCTGGTCCAGAAGGGCCGGGCCGACGCCAGGGCCGCGGTGACGATGGGGATCGGCATGGGCCTGACCTTCGACGAGGCGGCTTTGCTGCTCGACATGCGTGATGTCTACTGGAGCCGCGAGGGCCTGCTCAGCGTCCAGATCAGCCTGGCCACCGGGGCGGCGCTGGGCGCGACGATCCTCACCCTGCGGATCCTCGGCCGCGGCGAGCAGCGGCAGGAAGCGGCCGGCGAGATACCGGTTTGAACGTTCGCCGCGGAACACAGCGAACACCGCTGTACATCGCCGGGCGGCAGGAAGCGCCGGCCAACGAGCCGGCTCAAGGGAGAGTGAACCGACTCGCCGATACCGGCAAACCGCTGCCGAGGTCAGGGAAGGCCCCAGCCAACGTACTCTGCAGTCCGTCACGTCCAGTGATGAACCTGCTTAAACACCATTGTACACAGAACAGCAGAGTTTATGGAAGATCCGTCCAGCGGTGTTTCCAGCTGAGCGGGCCTGCTTCGCTGCCGCGCTTCAGTCGGACGAAATCCAGACGTTCTGGTCGTGACCAGGTCCGACTCCGACCAGGGCGATCGGCACTCTTACGAACTCGCTGATGAAGCGGATGTAGTCGAGCGCCTCGGAGGGCAGGTCCTCCTGCCTGCGGCATTCGGTGATCTCTTCCCCGAAACCAGGCAGGTCGATGTACTCGGGAGTCGCGTTGTGGAGGATCGACTGGTGGTAGGGGAAGTCCTCGAGCACCGCCCCCTCACGGGAGCGGTACCGGACTGCAACCTTGAGGGTTTCGAGTCCGGCCAGGACGTCGAGCTTGGTCATCGCCAGGGCGGAGGTCCGGTTCAGGCGCACCGCGTACTTCAGCGCGACCAGGTCGAGCCAGCCACAGCGGCGGCGGCGGCCGGTGGTCGTACCGAACTCGTGGCCGCGCTCGGTCATGTACTCGCCGACACCGTCGTCGAGTTCGGTCGGGAACGGCCCGGAACCGACCCGGGTCGTATAGGCCTTGACGATGCCCCAGACCTCGTCGATGTCGGTCGGGCCGACTCCGGCCCCGACGCAGGCCGCACCGGCGATCGGGTTGGAAGAGGTGACGAAGGGGTAGGTGCCGTGGTCGACGTCCAGCAGCGCCGCCTGGGCGCCTTCGAAGATCACCTTGTGCCCGGCGTCGAGTTCGTTCCAACAGAGCTTGGCGGTGTCTGCGATGTAGGGCTCGAGGCGGTGGCCGTAGGAAAGGTAGTCCTCGGTTATCGAATGGAGGTCGAGGCGGTCGTCGGGCAGGTCTTCATCCGAGATCTCGGCTTCCTTCTGGAGCTTGCGACGCCGCACCGACAGCGACCGGATCGCCTGTTTCTTGCTCTCCAGCGCCGCCATGATCTTCTTCCTCAGGATCTTCTGGTCGAGCAGGTCCTGGACCCGGATACCGACCCTCAGCGCCTTGTCGGCGTAGGCCGGCCCGATGCCCCGGCGGGTCGTACCGATCGAGAGCTTCCCCAGCTTCAGCTCGTCGGCCGTATCGAGCAGGATGTGGTACGGCATGATCAGGTGGGCGTTGGCGGAGATCCGCAGCTTGGAGGTGCTGATCCCGGCCCGGCGCAGTCCCTCGATCTCCTCCAGCAGCACTCTCGGGTCGACCACCACCCCGTTGCCGATCACGCAGAACTTGTCCTCGTGCAGGATTCCCGAAGGAATCAGGTGGAACTTGTACTCGACACCGTCGCGCACGATCGTATGGCCGGCATTGTTGCCGCCCTGGAAACGCACGATCGCAGAGGCCTCCTCGGCAAGCAGATCGGTGATCTTGCCCTTGCCTTCGTCTCCCCACTGCGTCCCGACTATTACGAGTCCTGGCATCGACGCTCCAGTCTACGGAGTGAGCGGAGTACCGGTCACTGGCCCGGCGGCTGAAAATGCATGCGGTGGTCCGTCCCGTAGAGCGGCAGCGGGTCGCCGCAGATCTCGACCAGCCTGGAGACGATGCGGTCGCCGAGCTGCTGCTCGAGTTCTGACTGGTCGTAGTTGGTCGTGACCATCACCGACTTCTGGCGCTCATAGCGCTCGTTGATCAGCGCGTAGAGCTGTTCCAGCACCCATTCGGTGCGCTTCTCGGTACCGAGGTCCTCGAGGTGGAGCATGTCCACCTCACAGAGCCGTTCGAAGAAGTCCGCATAGGACTCGTCGCCGGGATCGCTGTCGTAAGTCGAGCGGATCCGGCCCAGCAGTTTGGGAAGGGAGTAGATCGCGGCGGTACGCCCACGGCTCAGGATCTCCTTCGAGACGAGCATCGCCAGGCTGGTCTTGCCGGTACCGGTGTCGCCCATCAGCCAGATCCCGCGGCCCTGTTCGAGGTTGCGGTCGAGGTCGTCGATCCAGTCGCGGATCGCGTTGACCACGACCGAGTCGATGTTCGTAACCGGTGGCCGGTCGAAGGAGACGCCCCTGTAGCGCGCCGGGACAACCGAGTTGATGCCGGCCGCCCGGGCCTTCATCAGCCGCGGCTTGCGGCATTCGCATTCGTAGGCGAGGTTGTCGTCGCCGAGGATCCAGCCCGAGCCGTCGCAGCGGGCGAAAGGGCATGGACCGACCTTGCCGTTGCCGGAAGCGGCGATCGCCATCAGTGGGCCTCGGCGTGCTCGGCCCTGACCGCGGGCGCGCTGCCTTCACCGGCCGGGTGTTCGGGGGCGCGCTCGGCGAACTTCGGGTAATCGGGAAGGAAAGTCAGGTTGACCGTGCCGATCGGTCCGTTCCTGTGCTTGGAGACGATCACTTCGGCCGTTCCGTCGCGCTCGTCCGGCTTGCGGTAGACGTCCTCGCGATAGAGGAAGGCGACCAGGTCGGCGTCCTGCTCGATGTTGCCCGAGTCGCGCAGATCGGAGAGGATGGGCCGCTTGTCAGTGCGGCTCTCGTTGGCTCGCGACAGCTGCGAAAGCGCGACCACCGGGACCTCGAGTTCGTTCGCCAGCAGCTTCAGCCCGCGGCTGATCTGGCCGACCTTCTCGACCATGCTGGCCCGCGACTCGTCCATCCTCATCAGCTGAAGGTAGTCGACGATTATCAGTCCGAGCCCTTCCTCTTCCTGGGCATGGAGGCGACGCGCTTTTGCCCGCAGGTCCAGCAAGCCGAGGTCGGAGGTCGTATCGATCCAGAGCGGGGCCGCCTCGAGCTTGTTGCAGGCGTCGACAACCTTGCCCCAGTCCCGCTGGCTGACCTTGCCCTTGCGCAGACGGTCACCGTAGACCCTCGCCTGGGAGGCGATGAAGCGCTGGGCCAGTTCGATCTCGGACATCTCGAGTGAGAAGAAGGCGACGGCACGGTTCTCCCTGACCGCCACGTTCTCGGCGATATTGGCGACGAAAGCACTCTTTCCGACCGAAGGCCGGGCCGCGACGATGATCAGGTTCGAGGGCTGGAAGCCTCCGGTCATTTCGTCGAGGTGGCCGAAACCGGTCGGTGTACCGGTCATCTTCAGCTCGCCGCTGGACAGCTTCTCGAGCCTCTCGATCTCGTCGCTCAGGACTTCGTTCAGCCGGCGGAAGTCCCCGGCCTGCTCCTTGTGGGCGACGTCGAAGAGCAGCTGCTCGGCCCGCTCCGACAGTTCCTGGCCGGATCCTTCGCGCTCCTGGACCCAGCCGCCGATCTGGTGGCTGGTGTCGAGCAGGCGCCTGAGCAGGGCGTTCTCCTTGACGATCTCGGCGTAGTGCCTGGCGTTGCCCGGCGCCGGAACCTTGGCCGCCAGCTCGGAGACGTAGTTCCTGCCGCCGGCCTCCTCGATCTGACCGGAATTGGTCAGCGCTTCTGCGACGGTCAGCTCGTCACAGGGGCTGTTCGAGCCGTAGAGGCCGATCATCACCCCGTAGATCGCCCGGTGGCGATCGAGGTAGAAATCGGCCGCCTTCAGCTTCACATCGTCGACCACCCGGTTGAGCGCGGGTTCGCTGACCAGCATCGCGCCGAGAACTGACTCCTCGGCCTCAATGTTCTGGGGTGGTACCTGGGCGGCTATTTCTCTTCGGCGACGATCGTCTTGACCGAAGCCGTGGCGCCGCCTGCTACTTCGACGTCGATCATGTAGGTGCCGACCTGGTGGATCGGTACATCGAGGCGGATCTTGCGCTTGTCGACCTTGAGGCCACGGGCGTCACGGATCGCCTCGGCGATCTCCTTGGTCGTCACCGACCCGTAAAGCTTGCCGTCTTCTCCGGCCCGGTGGTGGATCGTGAGCACGGTCTTGGAGAGCAGCGACGCCGACTCGGCGGCCCGGGCGAGCGCCTCGCGCTCGGCCTTCTCGGCGGCTTCCTTGCGGCGGATCGCCTCCTCGAGCGCACCGGGCGTCGCCGGCTGGGCCAGCCCGCGCGGCTGGAGGTAGTTGCGCAGATAGCCGGAGGAGACGTCGATCGCGGTTCCGTTCTCACCGAGGCCGTCGACGTCGGCCAGCAGGATCGCCTGGGCCATTACCGCTCACCCACGTAGGGGAGGAGGGCAACTTCGCGGGCACGCTTGACCGCGACGCCGAGCTGAGACTGGTGCTTGCGGGAGAGCCCGGTCACGCGGCGTGAGCGGGTCTTGCCTTTGTCGGAGATGAACCTGCGCAGCAGGGTCAGATCCTTGTAATCGATGTTCTCGGCAGTGATCTTCGTGTACTTGCGCGGGCGGATGCGCTCGTTGAAGCGCTTGCCGCGGCGTGCTGATCCTGCTTCTCGTGTGTTAGCCAATTTCTCTTAGTCGCCTTACGTAGTTCCGGCCCGGGAGGCCGGGCAATTCAGGGTCGTCAATGGTAGCGACTTGTCCGCCGCGTTGCGCACGGTGGGGCCCCGGCGGCCGATCGCCGCTGGAGCCCCTCCCGTCCGCGGGCCGTTCGGCTAGAACGGGATGTCGTCATCCGGGCCGCCGCCGGCCGGCGCGAAGTCCCCGGTATCTGCCGGTACGTCGTTGGAGGGAGTGAAGCCTCCGCCCTGTGCGCCGTTCTGGCCCCCGCCCTGTCCGCCGGGCGCCGATCCGTCCCGGGAACCGAGGAACTGGACCGTGTCGGCGACGATCTCGACGGTCTGGCGCTTGCCGGATCCGTCTTTGGCCTCCCACTCGCGCCAGTCGAGGCGACCGTCGACCGCCACCGGGCGCCCCTTGGAGAGGTAGTTGCTGCAGTTCTCACCCTGCGCGCCCCAGACGGTGACGTTGAAGTAGTTGGGCTTGTCGACCCACTGGCCGCTCTGATCCTTGCGGCGTCCGTTGACTGCGACGCGCAGCGTGCAGACCGCGGTCCCGCTCGGCGTATTCCTCAGTTCGGGATCGGCGGTCAGGTTGCCCGTGATCGTGACCCTGTTGATGTTCTCAGCCATTGCGTATTCGCTCCTTATCGTTCATTTCGTGCATCCCAGCGTCAGGTTGGGTGTCGGTGCCCGAAGGCTGCTTCTGACACCACCCGACGGAATCTAGCGGGAGGCCTTGACGGCAGAAGCCGCCAGGCGGCGAAAGTCGCCCCCCGATGCCGCAAGCTGCGAGAAAAAGCAGGAGCCGGAGAGCAGCGGTGGCAGGTTCTAGTAGTCGCGCGAGCGGCGACGGGGACGATCGTCGTCGTCCCCGGTCGGCGCCATGATCTCGGCAGTGGCCGGAGGAGCCGGCAGTACCGGATCGTCCGGATCCACCCTGAAGACGCGGAAGCGCACGACGCCGTCGGCGATCTTGAGGTTGTGGTCGAGGTCCTCCAGCAGCGAGGTCGGAGCCTCGAAGCGAAACCAGCGGTAGTCGGACTCGGTCTTCTTGTTGATCTCGTAGGCCATCTCGCGGACGCCCCAGTTCTCTTCGTTCAACAGGTTGCCGTCCGCTTCGATCGACGCCTTGGCGTCGGAGGCGAGCTTTTCACGGCCTTCTTCCTCGACGGCGGGGTCGAGCATCAGGACAAGTTCGTATTGGCGGGCTGCTTCAGACAAAATCGACGCGGGACTATAACGGGCTTCGGGGGGAGAGACCCCCTCCCCTAACGCCTGAGGCGGCTATGAAGGGGTTGAGCATCGACCGCGAGCGGGCGCTGAGAGTTGCCGCGATATGCGCCCTGGCGCTGCTCGCGGCCACGATCCTGCCGGGACTGCTGCGGCCGCCGGTGCCACCGCCCCTGCCGGACGACGTCGGATTCAGGCGGTCCGAGACCTCGCTGCCGGCACCGGCCGGGGCGCCGGCGGTCAGGCCCGGAGCCGGTGGGACCGGGACCGGGGAGCAGACCGAAAACCGCGGCAGGAGCGACAGGCCCCGACCGGAGTCATCCCGGCCGCAGGGCCCGGGTGGCAGGGGTCGCAGAGCCGGTACCCGGGCCGGGCGCCGCTCGGGGAGAAGGCCGGATACGGCCACTCCGGCGCCTGCGGCCGACGCGACCGCGGCCCCGCGCGCCGTCGAGCCGGCCACGACTCCGCCAGCGGCGACACCGGAGTCCGCTGCCGCCGCCCGGCCTCCACCGGCTCCGTCACCCGCACCTTCTGCTCCGCCCGTCAGGACCCGGCCCGGAGACGGCTCCGAAGAGTTCGCGCCCCGGTGATCAGGCGTCGGCGCTGTCGGCGATCCGGCGCCTGACCAGGTTGATGTCCGCCACCTGCTCGTCGATCCAGTCGGCCGGGTTGCGGGAGAAGATCACCTCGCGAAGACCCTCGGCGCGTTGGCGCCGCTCACGCGGGGACATGGTCAGAGCGCGGTGGATGGTCTCGGCCTGCTCCTGGATGTCGAAGGGGTTGACCGTGAGCACGTAGTCCTCGAGCTCTTCGTGGGACCCGGTGTTCTCCGAGAGCATCAGCACCCCGTCGCGCAGGTTGATCGCCGGGGCTTCCTTGGCGACGAGGTTCATCCCGTCGAAGATCGAGTTGACCATCAGCAGGTCGAAATGCTTGTACCGGGCCACCGCCTCCGGGAAGTTCTCGTAGACCCGGAGGTCGATCGGCATCCAGTCGGTCGTTCCGTGGCGGTGGTTGACCACCGCGACCAGAGCCTCGATCCGCTCGAGGTACTCGGCGTACTCAGGCACGTCCTGCCGCGAAGGCTGGAGGTGGGCGACGAAGGTGACCCGCTCGCGAAACTCCGGGTACATGGTGAGGAAAGTGTCGAAGGCGGTGAAGCCGCGGAGCACGTTCTTCGAGAGGTCGGCCCGGTCCACCCGGAGGATCAGATGCTCCCGCCGGCGGGCCATGACCTCCTTCTCGGCTTCGGCGACCTCGGGCGATTCGGCGGCCCGGGTCAGCCGGTCGGCGTCGATCGGCAGCGGGTATGCGCGCACGATCGTATGGCCGCCCGGATGCTTCACGGTCAGGGTGTCGTAGTCCACTTCGTACCCCATCAGCCTGCGGCAGCAGGAGAGGAAGTTGTTGCAGTAGGCGGAGGTGTGGAAGCCGATGATGTCGTTGGCCAGCAGGCCGTCGAAGATCGCCTCGCGGATCCGGCCGGGCAGTATGCGCCAGCTGTCGGGCTGCGACCACGGGATGTGGACGAAGTGGTAGAGCAGGGCGTCGGGCCTCGCGGCGCGGATCATCGCCGGAGCGGTGTACAGGTGATAGTCGTGGAGCATGACCAGCGGGCGCTCGCGGTCATCGACCTGCCTGACGACCGCGTCGGCGATGTCACGGTTGACCGCCTGATAGCCGTAGTCCCAGGCATCGAGTTCGCTCTGGCGGATGTCGGGGGCGTTCGACAGGTCCCAGAGGTAGTGCTGGATGAACCACAGGATCGGGTTGGCGATCACGTTGTAGAAGCCGTCGAAGGCCTCCTGCTCGCTCTCGACCATCAGCACCCTGTACGAGACGTCGTTGATCTCGATGTCGAGGGGCTTGGAATCGTTCTCCCTGGTGACGACCGCGTCCTCCTCGGTCATGGTCGAAGCGATCCAGAGGGCGTCACGATCGGCGACCAGCCCCGAGAGCGCCGTGACCAGCCCGCCTCCGCCGCGGGTCAGCTTGCGATTTCCGTGCTCGTCTCTTTCGAACTGGGCGGGACCGCGATTGGAGACGATTATCAGCGGCGGTGTGGACTCCTCCGTGTTCACGGTTTCCAGTCTACGCCGAGTGAGCCCGAGGCAGCGGCGACCGGAGGATCAGCCCGTGGAGAGGGCGGTGGGACGATCCTGGAGTTCGATTTCGACCTCGCGCCGGCCGCCCTCCCTGACCACCTCCAGCTTCACCGTGTCGCCCGGGCTCAGGGAGCCGATGATCCGGCCCAGGTCCTCGGACCTCTCGACCGGCTCTCCTTCGACCGAGACCACGATGTCACCTCCGGTCGTATAGCGACCGCCCTGGAAGGTGATTTCTTCGTCGCCACCGCGGATACCGGCCTCTTCGGCCGGTCCGCCTTCGACGACCTCGGCGATGATCGCCCCGCGCGAAGCGTCGAGGCCGAGTCTTTCGGCGAGCTGGGGATAGAGCGGCTGCGTGCTGACTCCGATGTAGGCGTATCGGGCCTCGCCGCTCTCGCGCAGCTGGTCGACCGAGGACTTGATCGTATTGACGGGAACGCCGAAGCCGACTCCGTCGCTGGCCCCGGATCCGCTCTGGATCTGCTGGCTGATGCCGATGACACGCCCGTCGGCGTCGAGCATCGGCCCGCCGGAATTGCCGGGGTTGATCGATGCGTCGGTCTGGATCGCGCCTTCGATCTGGAAGTCGGTCAGCGACCTGACCGAGCGGCCGGTCTGGGAAACGACTCCGGTCGAAAGCGACTGGTCCTCGCCGAACGGACTGCCGATCACGGCGACCGGCTGTCCGACAACAACCTTGTCGCTGTCGAAAAGCTCGACCGGCTGGAGATCGACTTCTCCCGGATCGACCTTCAGCAGTCCGACGTCGGAGAACGGGTCGAATCCGACGATTTCCGCCGGCACGATATTGCCGTCCCTGAACTCGACGAAGACACGATCGGCCTCGGTGCGATTCTCGCCTTCGCCGTTCGTGATCACGTGGGCGTTGGTGACGATCTCGCCCTTGTCGTTGAGGACGAAACCGGAGCCACCGGCCGCCCTGGGATCGAACGGACCCGATGCTTCACTGCCGAAAATGGAGCTGACCGAGATCACCCCGTCGACCGTGTCGCTGTAGATCTCCGCCGGATTGAAGACCTGGCCGTCGCTGTCGACGGTGGTCACGGTTTCCGGGGCCGGATCAGATTCGGTGTCGGTCTTCGCCGGCGCCTGCTCCGAGATTCCCGCAGGCTCGGAGTCGGAACCGCAGCCGGCCGCGACCGGCAGCAGGGCGGCGGAAAACAGAAGCGTGGCGATCAGCAGCCCGGGCCGGGCCAGGCCGGTGCGGGGCTTTGAGGAGGGGGAAGGCATGGCCATCCAGAATACGGAACCGGCGATCCGGGCCGGCGCCGGCAGGCGGCCTCACGGGTCAGCGGAAGTGGTCGAAGCCGGCTGGCGGCGCTGCGCGGCCACCGGCTCCGACCAGGCTGATCCCGTCACCGGGACCGGCTTCTCCGACGACCGTGAGGTGGCAACCGGCCGCCTCCACCCTTTCCCGGACCAGATCCAGCCGCTCCGGAGGAACGGTCATCGCAAGCTCGTAGTCCTCCCCGCCGGCGAGAGCAAGATCCAGCGGGTCCCTGCCCGCGGACCCGGCGACCTGTGACACGCCTTGCTGAACCGGCACCAGGTTCGGATCGACCGACACCGACACCCCCGAAGCCTCGGCCAGGTGTGCGAGATCGGCCGCGAGTCCGTCGCTGACATCTACCAGCGCCGTGACCCCGGAGCCCCTCAGTCGGGATCCCGCGGCCAACAGTGGCCGTGGTGACAGATGCCTGGCGATCAGACCGGCTCGTTGCTCATCGGGCAACGCCGGCGCTCCGGCCGCGACCGCACCGTCCCCGGCCGGCCCCTGCCGCTCCAGAAGCAGCAAACCCGCAGCGGCGCCGCCGAAGCAGCCGGTAACCGCGACGAGGTCGCCTTCGCCGGCGCCGCTCCTGAGGATCAGGGTCTCGTCTTCCGGGGCCCGGCCGACCACGGTTACCGAGACGAAAAGGGTCGGGGATGCGACCGTGTCGCCACCGGCCAGGACGACGCCATAGCGGTCGGCCGCTTCGACGAAACCATCGGCCAGCTCCTCGATCCAGCCGGTGGCGGTCTCGGGCGGCAGGCCGAGCGTCACGTAGACCTCGCCCGGATCAGCTGCCATCGCCGCGAGGTCCGAGAGAGCCGTCGCGACCGCCTTGCCCGCCACCTGGGCGGCCGTGCTCCACTCACGCCGGAAATGCACCCCCTCCACCACCGCGTCGACAGAGGTCGCGGTAGGGCCAGGGTGCAGGGTCACCGAGGCGTCATCGCCGATGCCGTGGCTCAACGGGCCGCCGCCGGTCGCCGCGGGCAGGCGGCGGCGCAGGCGGTTGATCAATTCGAATTCACTCAGGCCCCGGTCCATGGCTCTCTGACACTATGCCCTCTCGGATGGGTGAAGAACCGACCACCAACGGGCAGGACGAACGACCCGGACTGCTCCACCGGGTCGGACACCTCGGGTCGACGATCGGACGACAGGCACCGAAGAAGAAGTCGACCAAGCTGTTCATCCAGGGCGGCATCGCGTTCCTGATCTTCGGCTTCCTCGTCCTGACGGTGGTCTCCCAGTGGTCGGAGCTGCGCGAACAGGGAGTCGCCTTCGACCTGATCTGGCTGATTCCCGGCGTCGCCGCGATGCTGCTCTTCTACTCGCTCAGCGCCGCCGTCTGGGGTCTGATCCTGAAGCTGCTCGGCCATCCGATCGACGCTGCGCAAGCCCAGCGCATCTGGGCCCAGCCGCTGCTCGTGCGTTACATCCCGGGCAGCGTCCTGTTCGTCCTGGCCCGGGTACTGCTGGCCGAGAAGGTCGGGGTCTCCCGGCGCGTCTCTACCGCCGGCATCGTCTACGAGCAGGCGACGGCGATCTCGGCGGCCCTCACCATCGCGACCTGGTTCCTGATCGCCCACCCCGATACCCAGGATCTCTGGATCCGGTGGCTGCCGATCCTGATCATCCCGATCATCGTCGCCTTCCTCCATCCGAGGATCTTCGGGCCGCTGACCGCGAAGATCCTGACCTCGCTGGGCCGGCAACCGCTTCCCCGGACGATCGGCTTCGGCGGCGTGCTGACGATCTACGCCTGTTACCTCGGCCTCTGGACGATCATGGGGGTCGGAGTCTTCTTCGCGGCGCGGTCCGTCTACGACCTCGGCCTCGCCGACTTCCCGATCGCGGCGGCAGCGCAGATGATCGGCTATCTCGCAGCTGTCGTCTCCGCCGTGACCCCGGCCGGCCTCGGTGTACGCGATGCCGCCTTCGCCTGGGCGGTAAAGGCCGCCCTGCCGACCGGCAGCTTCGGAGTCGGCGCGGCGATCGCGATCGCCGTGAGGGCGACCCAGACCGTGGTTGAACTGATTTACGTCGGCCTGGTCACCTGGCTGGCCCGGAGGCGCAGAGTGGATGAAGAGAGTTTCGGGGAGCTGGTTGCCGAGGCCGAAGCGGCCGAGGCTGCGACGCGAGCCTGAAGCCGCTCAGCCCGGTGAGAAACCGCCGCTTGGGTTCTCTGATGGTGGGGCAGGGGTCGGAGCGGGGTTCGGATCCGCCGCCGCCACCTCCTCCTCCGCCGCCGCCGCCGCCGGCAGGTTCCTGCCCCACGCCGGGTGCGTAAGCGTCCGGGTTTGCCGACGGATCGGACTCTTCATCCTGGTTCGAACCGTTGTCGTTTTCGCTGTCTTCGGTGTCTTCCGAGTCTTCCGAGTCAGGGTCGAAATCGCTCGGATCGTCCTTCGAGACGGTGTAATCGCCGGTGAAGCTGCCCCAGACGATCGGCTCGTCAGGGATGGGTGTGGACTCGCAGGGGATCGCCGCGCCGGAATAGAAGCTGCCCCAGATGCTGGCCGGGACCGAACCGCCCGTAAGGCCCGTGCTGATCGCGTTTGACTCGGGGTAGCCGACCCAGGCGGCAGTAGCGAGGTTCGGCTGGTAGCCGACGAACCAGGCATCGACCAGGTTCTCGGTGGTCCCGGTCTTGCCCGCCTGGCCGCTGCAGCCGGTGTAGGCCCCGGTCCCGGTGCCGCCGGTGATGTTGCCGTTGAGGATCTTCGTCACCTCGTATGCCTGTGCTTCGGTCAGCACGCGCTCGGGCTTCGAGCGACCTGGACGGTCGACGTCTCCGTTCGGGAAGACGACTCTCTCGATTGCCGTAACCTCGTGGTGGACACCGCCGTTGGCGAGGGTCGAGTAGGCACCTGCCATCTCCAGCGGCGAGACACCGATCGTCAGGCCGCCCAGCGTCTCGGCGGGAAATCCGTCCAGCGGGGTGCTGACACCCATGCGCTCGGCCATCTCTGCGACCTTGTCCGGCCCCACGTCGAGGGCCAGCTGCGCATAGACCGAGTTGTCCGAGGCCAGTGTTGCCGCGGCCACGCTCGTATTGCCGGAATAGGAGTTGCCGAAGGTCGCCACTTCCCACGGTCCGTAGACGGGATCGACGATGTCAAGCGGCTTCGAGTCGTAGTAGGTCTGTGAGGGGTTCATTCCCTCGGCTATCGCAGCCGCAAGCGTGAAGGTCTTGAAGGTCGAGCCCGGCTGGCGCTTGCCCTGGGCGGCGAGGTTGAACTGGCTGTCCTCGTAGGAGGCCGAGGAGACCATCGTCTTGATGTCACCGTTCTCGGGGTCGACGGCGACCAAAGCCCCGGACGGACCACCAAAGAGGTTGGCGGATATCGCGTTCAGTCCCGCCTGCTGAAGCGCCGGGTCAACCGTCGTATAGACCTTGAGGCCGCCGCGGCGGACCGTGTTGACCCCGTACTTCTTGATCAGCTCGGACTCCACGTAATCGAAGAAGAACGGCTGCTGGCGATCGAAGAGTCCACCGGCCGGATCGAGCTGGAGCCCGGATTCCCTGGCGGCGGCAGCCCGCTCCCCGGTGATCATCCCGAGCTCGGCCATCGAATCGATCACTTCGTTCCGGCGGGCCTTCGCCCCCTCCGGGTTCTGGATCGGGTTGTAGTCCGACGGCGCCTGCGGCAACCCGGCGAGCAGGGCGGCCTGGGGAAGTGTCAGGTCCTCGACCGGATGGGAGAAGTAGACCCGGCTGGCCGCTTCGGAGCCGATCGCCGTGCGACCTTCGTTGGTGCCGTAGGGAGCGGTGTTCAGGTACTGCTGGAGGATCTTGTTCTTGCCGTTGCTCTTTTCGTAGTCGAGCGCCATCTTGGCCTCGACGATCTTGCGTTCGAAGTCCCGCTTCGGATTCGTGATGTAGAGGTTTCGCATCAGCTGCATGGTCAGCGTCGAAGCACCCTCGCTGATCTCACCGGCCTCGATGTTGCGCACCAGGGCTCGCAGACCGCCTTCGTAGTCGATGCCGTCGTGCGAGTAGAAGCGCTCGTCCTCGATCGCGATCGTCGCCTGCCGCAGATTCCTGGGGACCCTGTCGAGCGAGATCGGAGTTCGGACCTCGTCAGAATCGATCAGGCCGAGCCGGCTGCCGTCGCTGGCGAAGATGACCGAGTTCTGGCCCTTGTCAATGGCCTTCAGCTTGTTGACGTTCGGGGCGTCGCTGGCGATGCTGAAAACCCAGCCGCCGCCGGCCATCACCGCAGTGAGGATCAATCCACCGAGCACAGCGGTGACCGCGACTATCTTCTTGCGCGGCCCGCCATCGCGTCGGCGCACACGTTTCTGGCGCCTGGTCATCCCCTACAGGGTAGCGACGGCAGCCTCTGCATCCCTTAAAGGTGGCTTCCTGCAGCCGGGCCGCCATGCCCTTGCGGCCCTTCGCAGCCACGCCCGTCCGCTTCTCCGCAGCCGCTGCCGGATGTCGCCGGCGGCCGTCAGGTGTGAGAATGGGCCGGGCTGATGGAAGACCAGGAGCCGCTCGAGCCGGCCGGAGAACCCGAAGAGACGACTTACCCCTATGCCACCTGGCCGCCGCTGCTGGCGCTCGGCGCCGCGGTCGCGGCCCTTTTCGCCGGCCTGGTCCTCAGCCTGCCCTTCTTCCTCGTCGAGACCCCCGGCGACGGCGAAGAACTGAGCCTCTTCGGCAACGTCGCGATCCAGATCTGCACCGGAATCGGCTTCATCATCGTCTCCGTGGCGCTCGCCAGCCACTACGGCGGCAGCCTCCGGCAAGCCTTCACCAGACTCGGCTTCGTCTCCTTCAGAGCGGGCGAGGCCGCCAAGTGGATCGGGATCGGGATCCTGTCCTACTTCGCTTTCGCGATCGTCTACGCGATCATCTTCGGCGCTCCCGAGCAGGATGACATCGCCGGTGACTTCGGTCCGATCGGCATCCAGATCCTGCTGATCGTCATCCTCGCTCCTTTCGCCGAGGAGATCTGTTTCCGCGGAATGCTGTTCGGCGGGCTGAGGACCAGGCTTCCGTTCTGGGCGGCCGCGCTCGGCGCCGGGCTGTTCTTCGGGCTGCTCCACTACACGACCGGACCTTCGGCCGTGCCGAGCCTGGTCGCTCTCGGCGTGATCTTCGCCCTGGTCTACGAGAAGACCAGATCGATCTGGCCGGCGATCATCATGCATGTGATCAACAACGCCTTCGCCCTGACCGTAATCAACGCTTCCTAGGCAGCCTGCCCCCCGAGAGGTCCCGGTCCGGCGACCCGTCGTAGGATCCCGCCATGAGCGAGACCGATTCCCCACGCGATCATCTGATCAGCCTCCTCCGTCAGCATTCGCTGGTGCTCGGGCAGATAACCCTCTCGAGCGGCAAGACGAGTTCGTACTACATCGATGCCAGGCGGACGGTGATGCGGCCCGACGGACAGCGGGCAGCCGGGGAGCTGATCGCCCGCCACGCAACCGGGCTGGCTGCGACAGCGGTCGGCGGCCCGGTCATGGCGGCGATCCCGCTGGCCTGTGCCGCGATCTCGGTGCCGGCAGGCGAAGGCCTGGTCGGATTCTTCGTGCGCAAGGAACGCAAGGAACACGGGCTCCAGCGCTGGGTCGAAGGCGGCGCCGAACCGGGAGACCGGGTCCTGGTTGTCGAGGACACGGTGACCACCGGGGGCTCGACCGTCTCCGCGATCGAGCGGATACGGGACGAAGGCTTCGAGATCGCCGGGGTGCTCAGCCTGGTCGATCGTCTGGTCGGAGGCGGCGAGGCGATCGCCGACGCGGCCGGGGCCCCCTACGAGGCCCTGACCACGATCGACGACATCTACCCGGACCGGCCCGACCGCTGATCAGTTGCGCAGCTCGTACTTCTGGCAGCGCTTGAATGCCCGCTTGCCGGTGCCTTCGAACGGCCGGGATCATCAGCCGCCGTGCCAAGCGGACCCAACGCTGCTTTTCAGGAATCAGACGTCAGCTTTCGGATGAGTCGGCGCCGGTCCTGGTGACCGTCATCTCGCCGACATCGCCACCGAGGATGCGACGGGTCAGACCAGGCATCAGGACCCTGAGTGCAGCAGCCATGCCGTAGGGCCTGGGTACGTAGCGCTCGGCCTTGCCACCGGGGCCTGCCTCGAAAATCGCCTCGGCCGCCTTTTCGGGTTTGGCGACCATCCAGCGGGTGGCAGCCTTGGCGGTCAGTTCTTCAGCCGGGAAACCCTCGGTCTTGATGTAGCCGGGCAGGACCAGTCCGACGTGGACGCCGTTCGCCGCCTCCTCCAGATGGAGCGCGTCCGTCCAGCCGGCGAGGGCGAACTTGGATGCCGAGTAGGCGCCCGCCCCTCCGCGTGAGATCCGGCCGGCCGTGCTGGAGATGTTCACGATCGAGCTGGGGGCCGACTTGCGGAGCAGCGGCAGCAGCGCCTCGGTGAGCCGGACAACCGCGTCGAAGTTCAGTTCCATCGTCCTGTGGACGTTCTCGTAGCCGACATCCTCGAAGCTGCCACGCCAGGCGGCGCCCGCGTTGTTGACCAGGCAGTCCAGCCGCCCATGATGCTGCTCGAGGTGATCGAGGACCCGGCCGGGAGCGTCCTCGTCGGTGAGATCGGCGGTTACCCACGTGGTCGGCGCCGGCAGGCGGTCGGCCAGCTCCCGCAGCAGCTCCTCCCGGCGAGCAACCAGTACCAGTTCGGTACCGGCCTCGCGGGCGAATCGCCACGCTGTCGCTTCGCCGATGCCGCTCGACGCTCCGGTAATCAGGACCACCCTGCCGTCGCTCACGAGACACCTCCCGGCTCGACCAGATCGGCGACGGCTTCACGGAACACCTCTGTGTGGCGATCGACGTCGGCCGCAGTCGTAACCGGCGACATCAGCGCCATGTTGTGAAACGGCGTGATCATCACGCCGCGGTTGAGGGCGTGAAGGTGAAGGTAGCGCTCGAGTTCAGGGTCGCTGTTGTCGTGAGCCTGGGTCCCGTTTCGGGCGGGCTCGTCTTCGAACCGGTACTCGGCCCGGGCTCCCAGCTGGGTCACGTTCCAGGGCAGGTCGAACTCCCCCACCACCTCGCGGATCCCGTCGCAGAACCGGGTCGCGAGCGGAATCGTATGCTCGAATGCCTCGGGCGTCAGGACCTCTGAGAGAGTCGCCCGGATCGCCGCCATCGAAAGTGCGTTGCCGGCCAGGGTTCCGCCGACACCACCGGTGTCTTCGTAGTCGGCATCCGGGTCAGCGAGCATGCGCTCGGTGACCTCGAGGGTCATTCCGAGAGCACCGGCCGGTATGCCGGAGCCGATCGCCTTGCCGATCGTGAAGAGGTCGGGGTCGAGCCCCCATTCGTCGGTGCAGCCGCCGGGGCCTGCCGAAAAAGTGTGGGTCTCGTCGATGATCAACAGCGTTCCGTGAGCTCGGGTCAGCGCCCGGAGAGCATCGTGATAGCCCTCGTCGGGCAGCACGATGCCCATGTTGGTCATGGCCGGCTCGGCCAGCACGCAGGCGATCTCTTCGGTGGCGAGCGCCCGCTCCAGAGCATCAAGATCGTTGAACTCGATCGCGACCGTGGTCTCGGACGGGTCGACCGCCGGGCCGACGTTGCCCTCCCGGGAAACCGTGCTCCCGTCCGGAGCAGCCACGGCGAAAGCCTCGTCGACCGAGCCGTGGTAGCTGTAGCTGTAGACCAGGACCTTGCTGCGCCCGGTCAGGTTGCGGCAGATCCTGAGCGCCGCTCGGTTGGCATCGGTCGCGGTCAGGGTGAACATCCAGCGGTCGAGCATGAAGCGGCGGGCCATCTCCTCTCCGACCCATGCCGCGTTCTCGGTAGGCAGCATGGTCGTGATCCCTTTCGCCGCCTGCTCGGCGACGGCGGCCACGACCGGGGCCGGGCCGTGACCGGGCATCGAGCCGGTGTCGCCGAGGCAGAAGTCGACGTAAGTGTGGCCGTCCACATCGCTGATCCGGGCTCCGGACGCCTTCTCGGCGAACACCGGAAAGCCGCCGGCCCAGCGCATCATCCACGGCATCGGCACGCCCCCCACCAGGGAGTAGCGGGTCCGTTCGAAAAGTTCCTTCGACTTCGGGTTGGCCTCGATGAAGCGCCTGAGCTCCGCTTCGGTGCGCTCGGCCAGGACCCCGCGGTCGATCCGGGTCCCTACGGTCATCGGCCGCCTACCACCGGAAGGGACTCGATCGCCCGCTTGCCGCGGACCACCACTCCGCCGAGACCCATCGCCGCCCCTTCGGCCCGGCTGCCGATCGGAGCCCAGAGGCCGAGCTGGCGCAGCGAACTCAGCACGTCGTAGTAGGAGTGCTCGCGGCAGACCTTGCCGTCACGGAACTCGAAGATGTCGGTGCCGTGGGTCTCGACCGCACGACCGGTGGCCGGCAGGCCGATCCAGAGCGGCCCGGAGTTGACGCCTTTGAAGGCCCAGGGTTCGGTAATGCGGTCGCCTTCGTGAATCAGCGGCTCACGTTTCGAGAACTCGCATTCGGTGAAGGCTTCGAAGAAGCCGTCGCAGTAGCGCGCGTACTCGTCGCGGCCCCTGATCGGCTCGTTCATCGTGACGTCCCAGTACTCGATGTCATCGGTGATGTGCTCGAGTATCGCCTCCGTGCCGGTACTCCACGCCTTCTGCCACTTGTTGAAGAACTCCTCAGCCCATTCGCTCATCGGCCGATCATAGTCCGGGCGACAGCATGCCGGTGACTGCCGCCGAGGCTGGCTAAAGTGGAGGGCCCTGCCCCGATAGCTCAGCTGGATAGAGCGACTCCCTCCTAAGGAGTAGGCCGCTGGTTCGAATCCAGCTCGGGGTACTGGTGGGCCGTCCTAGTAGCGCAGCAGTGCGAGCACGCCTTCGGCCTCGGCCAGGGCCGGGACCTCCTCGACCGAGGCGGAGCTGACGTGGGCTCCGGTTCGCAGGGCGAGCTCGACCGCTGCCTCGCGGGCGGTCTCCTCACCGGCGTTGGTGATCGCTTCACGAACGCCTTCGGAGAGGTCGCCGTCTTCGAATTCGAAGAACGGGTCCATGATCACGTGAGCGACCCGGCCCTCGATCAGGGCAGCGACCACCTGGTCCGGACCTCCCGCGCCACGGTCACCGGCCTTGATCCTCTCGAGGGCATGGTCGGCGAATTCGTTGACCTGGTCGCGCCAGGCCTGCCGCATGTGCTCGTCGAGGTGGTCGGCGACATCGGGTGCGGTGGCGTCGATCAGGTTGGTCGGAACTTCACATACGACCCGGTCACGAAGCTCCTGCGGCAGCGCCTCGACGAAGTCCTTGCCGAGATCGCCGTCGGCGGCAACCACCAACCGCTCGAGCCCCAGATCCCTGGTGCTCTCGGCGATCGTCTTGGCGGCGTCCTTGATGAAGCGGCTGCGCCAGGCATGGACCCGGTCCTCGTAGGACTCGACGTGGCTGGCGCTGTGCTGGGTGCGGCCGCTGCCACCGGCACCGCGGTACTGGCGCCAGTCGCCCAGCTCGAGGTTGTAGACCGAGGACTCGAGGTCCTTGACCACGCCGTCCTCCCATTCGAGCAGCCGGATCTGGTCCTGGCTGAGCAGGACGAGGCCGGTGCGCTGGCCGCGATCGATCACGTCCATCGCCGGCCAGATGACCGCCCCGTCCTCGAAGACCACGATGTCCTCGCGCAGGGGAATCTGAAAGGTGTGGAAGATGTCGATCGTGCCGTCGGCGCTCAGGAAGAGTGCCACGCTGCGGCCACGATCGTGAGCCGAAGCATTGATCAGGCGGTCCTCGGCCTGCTTGCTCAGGCGACGGATCGCTTCGGTCGCTTCGTGATCACCTTCGACCTGGGCGGCGGCGTCTCGCAGCCCGTTGCGAAGGGCGACCAGCCAGCCGGGCGTTTCACTGACGTTGGCCGGATCCCGCGGGTCTGTCCGGCAGAAGACCGAAAGGATCGGCCCGTCCGTTTCGCGGTCGATCAGGTCTCGGAATACGTCCAGCATCTGGGAGCTCATTGACAGGATCCAATCAGACGCGGGCGTCTGACCCCTTCTCGCCGCCGGCGGCTTCATCTCCGTCGGACGCGGCGCCTTCGGGCTCGACCTCCTCGATGTCGTAGAGGCTCTCGCGGGCGACCTCGCGGCCACGCTGGCTCCAGAGGTGGATGTCGAGATAGTGGTCGTCGCCGTAGTTCTTGAGGGCATCGGGGGCGATCAGCGTGAAGCGGTCCTCGAAAAGCGGGTCCTGATCGACCGCGGTGCCGTCGATCTCGGCGGTGACCGCGTAGGCATCACGAACCAGCGAACGACCCCAGACCAGGGTGATGTCGGCGATGCGGCCCTGCTCGCCCTCCCACTTTCCGATCACCTCGTCTCCGAGGTCGATGGTCCAGTCCGGGTTGTCGGCAGCGATCACGTCCGTGAAATCGACCGACGCCGTGAAGTCCCTCGGGTCGCCTCCGACCGGCTGGACGAAGCTGACGAAGCCGAAGAACTCGATCTCTACCGGCTCATCACCCTCCTGTCCGTCCTCGGCCGGCATCACGGCCCGTCCCTTGCCGCTGGCCGGGACCCAGACGCGTCCACTCCAGGCGCGCTCCGGGAACCAGGTGATCTCCTCCGGAGGGTCCGTGCCCTCGGGCAGGTCGTCGATCTCCGCACAGGCGTCCCGGAAGACGCCGGAGAGCCTCTCGGCGAAGCGTCCGTGGGGGATGCCGTGCTGCGACGCATCGGCGATGAAGCGCGGGATGGGGCGGTTTTCGATCGTCATGGCCCGGACCCTACGCGATCGCTTCGCGAAGCTTCGCTGCGGCGGTCTCGGGCGGGAGGACGTTGATGTCAACCCCCGTGGCCATCTCGAAGGACGAGGTCGGTTCGAGCCGCGGCGCAAGATCCAGGTGCCAGTGGAAGTGCTCGACACCGCGTGGCGCGGTCTTGATCCAGAGGTTGAGCTGAAGCGCTCCGTCGATCAGCGAATCGAGCGCCGCGACCGCACGGTGAAGCATCGAGGCGCCGACTCCGTCGCGCTCGAAGCTCGCTTCGGCCCGACGCGGGATCAGGCGCATCTCGAAGGGGAAGCGTGACGCCCAGGGGCAGATCAGGGCGACCTCTTCGTCGATCGCGACCAGACGGTCGCCGCGGCGGATCTCTTCGCGCAGGACCTCGCCCAGCAGGCTGGCGCCGGCCGTGCGCTCACGGTAGGAGTTGAAGCGCTCGCGCTCGCGGGCAACCGCGGCCGGTACGAACGGGGCGGCTCCGATCTGGGCGTGACTGTGCTCGATCGAAGCGCCGGAATCCGGGCCCTGGTTGAGGATCAGCTGGACGTAAGCAGCATCCGAATGAGCGAGCATCCGGCGGCGCCAGGCGGCAAGCGCGTTCGCCGTTTCCGCTTCGTCGAGCTCGGCCAGCGAGCTGACGTGCCGGGGCGAGTTGACGATCACTTCGTGATGCCCGACCGCCGGCCTCGAGACGAACATGTCCGGCTCGGCCCGCCGTGAAGACGCCAGCAGAGGGTCGGCTGAGCTGGCGAAGGCGGCGACCGGTTCGCCGTCGGCCTGTCGAACCGGATTCCGGGATCAGCGCGGGGAACAGATTCGGCACCGTGCGGGTCCGCCAGCCCGGACTGTCCGGCTCCGAACCCTCGGGACGGTCGGCTTCGATCTCGGGTGGAGTCAGCCCCTCCGCACCCTCGCAGAACGGGCAGCCTTCGGCCGACTCCGGCTGCCACGGGGTCGATCCCGAACTGATCCGGCCGCTCGGCCCGGCCCGGCGTCAGCAGGACCCGGGAACCGGTCAGCTGATCTATGCGGATTTCGGGTGAAGCCAAGCCGCTAACTGTCGCCGAGTTCCTTCTCGATGTCAGCAAGCCTCGGCTTGCCCGCTCCCGGGTCGGTCAGGTCGACGCCGGCTGCCGGCTCGGTGGCGGCGGGGGCCTCGGGATCGACGTAGCCGGGGTTGGCCGGGTTGTCGCTTCGGCCGATCACGCTCGGCAGGTCCTTCATGTTGTTCTGGAAGGCGGAGATCAGGTCCATCGGCAGCGGGAAGATCACGGTCGAGTTCTGATTGCCGCTGATCTCGAGCAGGGTCTGCAGGTAACGCAGCTGCAGCGAGGCCGGGTTGCGGCTGATGATGTCTGCCGCCTGGGTGAGCTTCTCCGCGGCCTGGTACTCGCCCTCGGAGTTGATGATCTTGGCCCGCCGCTCACGCTCGGCTTCGGCCTGCCGCGCCATCGCCCGCTGCATCTGCTCGGGGATCTCGACGTCCTTGATCTCGACCGTGGTGACCTTGACGCCCCAGGGCTCGGTCTGCTCGTCGATGATCTTCTGCAGCGATTCGTTGAGCCGCTCGCGCTCGGCGAGGATCTCGTCCAGCTCAGCCTTGCCGAGCACCGCGCGAAGCGAGGTCTGCGAGATCTGCGAGGTGGCGATCAGGAAGTTCTCGACATCGGTGATCGCCCGGTTCGGGTCGATCACCCGGAAGTAACAGACCGCGTTGACCGAGGTGGGCACGTTGTCGCGGGTGATCACTTCCTGCGGCGGGATGTTCAGGGTGATCGTTCGCAGGTCGATCTTGACCATGCGGTCGATGAAGGGGATCAGAAGGATCAGCCCCGGACCCTTCTGGTCGATCAGGCGGCCGAGGCGGAAGATCACCCCTCGCTCGTACTCGCGCAGGATCTTGATCGCCGAGAACAGCACGATGAGGGCGAATATCGCCAGAACTACAACTACGGCGCCGAGCACTTCCATCAGGTTGAAACTCCTTCGGTATCGGTTTGGATTGGTGCGGGCTCATCACGGTCGAACCTGCGCACGACGAGGGTCAGACCGTCGACTTCTTCGACCTTGACCGTATCGCTCAGATCAACCGGGTCGCTGTCGGAAGCGAGCCGGGCTTCCCACAGGGCTCCGTTGAGGAAGACCTGTGCAACATCACGATCGTCGCTGAGGCGGCCGGACCTGACCTCTCCGGTCGCGCCGATCAGCTCTTCCCAGCCGGTCAGGGCGGGCTGGTCGCGGACTCCCTCGGCCCGCTCGATCACGAAGACCATGAATGCGCCGACCACTCCAGCGCCGACTACCACGGCGGCGATCGAGGTCGGGTCGGTCTGGCGATCGAACATGAAGACTCCGGCCCCGATCAGGGCGATCACCCCGAGGGCCGAGAGCAAGCGGGTGTGCTGGAGGGCAGCTGCGGCGACGAAGAAAGCGACCGCGACGATCAGCAAGCCGAGGCCGGCGCCGAAGTTGCCGATCTCGATCGCACCGATGATGCCGAGCACGAGCGAGGCGACTCCGATGATGCCCGGCCCGAAACTGCCGGGGGCGTTGATCTCCACACCGATGCCGGCCAGCCCGAGGGTGATCAGCAGAAAAACCAGAGTGGGATCGGTGATTTCCACACTCCTAGCCTAGCTGTACGGTGGCGGCGGCTACGACGCTGCTTCGGTCTCGAGCGCGTAGCGGTTGATGTCGGCCACCAGTTCGGCTTCGTCCCGGTAGGGACCGAGTTTGGTGAAGGTCTTCTCCCCGGCGGCGTTGAAGAAGGCGGTTGCCGGGAGGCCCTGGCCGGCTTCGAGCTGCACGGTGATCTCCTTGTCCGGGTCCGAATAGCTCGGGTAAGGGAGCGGGCTCGATTCGAGGAAGGTCGCCGCCGCCGACTCGGAGTCCTGCGAGTTGACTCCGAGGAAAGCGACCTCGCTGCCCATATCGGCGGCAACCTGCTGGAAGTAGGGGAACTCTTCGCGGCAGGGTCCGCACCAGGAGGCCCACAGGTTGACCACAGCAGGGATTCCTTCCAGCCCGGACATCCGGCTGTCGAAGGCGTCAGTCCCTCCGCCAAGCAGGTCGTTGCCTTCGCTGTAGAGGTCGTCAAGCGGTGGCGGCGAGTCGGCCAGGGCGCTGTAATCGGGCGGCGGCGAGCCGTCGTAAACCGAGTCGGAGCCGCCACATCCTGCTCCGGCGAGGGCCAGGGCGAAAACGGCTGCGAGCACGGCCAGAAGCCTTCGGGAGCACGAGATCTTGCTGTCGGACGACCAATACATGTCAGTAGTGATTAAATACAGGTCAGCCGGTCCGCTCACTTGCGGACCATGGAGACAGTCACCATCAGGGCAGACGAATGCCGCGGTCGGCGACTCTCATCTATCCACTGTCCGGCCCGCAACACAGAACGGGGTCCGGACCACGTACGAAGGCTTAATGGCCCCGAGCACAGCAGCACCCGCCGACACGGCGGTCCCTTCAGCTTCAGACATCGAACGCGCGTCGGCATTCGCGCGGGAACCGTTCCTGCTCAACGGCTCGGGAGCCGAGTCGCTGATCCCCGGGACGGCCCGCCGCCGGGCGCTCGACGCCGCCCTGGCCGAGATCGACGCCGGCGCCGAGGAACCTTCACTGGACTGGCGACGAAACTTCTCGCTGCTGCTCGGCCTCGAGCGCCTGATCGGCGACGAGCCGCCGACCCTGCGCGACGGTGCCGAACTCAACCCCCACCAGATCGACGCCCTCTCCGGCACCCTGACCGAGCTGATCGCCGAACAACAGGTCGCAGCCGACAGCGGTGATCCGCTCTCGATCGGCCGGGAGGCGCCGACCGCGACTGCCGTGGAAGAAGAAGCCCGGGTCGACGAAGACGCGGACCCGGACGAGACCCCCGGGCCGGAATCCGGAGCGCAAGCTTCCGGTGAAGACGTTGAGGCCGAAGCCGAAGAGGGCGAAGACGAGGCCGAAGAGCTCGACACCGAAGTCGAAGAAGACGAAGAACCCCAGGACTGGGTCGAAGACGCTCGCGCCGAAGACGAGGCGGCAGAACCGGCTCCGGCCGGCGACGACCCGGGCGCAGCCCGGCGATTCTGGTTCGAGCACGCGACCGGCGCCGGCAAGACCGTCGCCGCGGTCGGATTCATCGAAGCCACCCGGACCGGCGGAGTGCTGATCCTCACCCACCGGCGCAACCTGGTCGACCAGTTCATCGGCGAGATCTCCGATCGCGGCTACCGCGAGCGACTCAGACCACCGTTGCTCGACGGCCGCGACGAGGCCGACGGTCCGGTCACGGTCGAGACCTACCAGTGGTTCGTCCGAAACGCCGACCGGGTCTCGGACGCCTACACGGTCGTGATCTGCGACGAGGCCCACACCGCCCTCGGCGAAAAGACCAGCGCCTGCATCAGGTCCTGGCCCGGACCGATCTTCGTCGGCATGACGGCGACCGGTGCCCTGATCGCCCGGCACGTGGCCGACCTCTTCCCCACCCAGACTTCACGCTTCGACCTCGCCCAGGCCGCCCGTCGCGGGGTCATCTCGCCACTGCGCTGCATGCGGATTCCGCCCGGACCGGGGGTCAGGACGATCGCCAAGGTGCCGCTCAGAAAGGGTGAGGTCGACCAGGACTTCGACCAGGAAGAACTGGCCAAGCTGCTCGACCAGGCCCCGTTCAACATGGCGATCGCAGACCTCTACAAGTCACGCTTCCGCAAGGCGCCCGGGGTTCTCTATACGGCCGGCGTCCAGCACGCGAAGAACGTCGCCGCGGCCTTCCAGGAATTCGGCATCAACGCGAAGGCGGTCTCGGGAGAGACCCCGAAGCGCGAGCTGACCGAGATCCTCGCCGCCTTCGAGCGCGGTGAAGTGGACGTGCTCTGCAACGCCCAGCTCCTGGCTGAAGGCTGGAACTCTCCTCGGGCCACGATCTGCATGCACCTCGCCCCGACCGCCTCGAAGCGCATCTACCAGCAGCGGGTCGGACGCGTGACCCGCCGTGCCCCGGGCAAGGAAGCGGGCCTGGTCATCGACTTCGTGCACCCGGCGACGACCCACGACGAGGCCATCGTCACGCTCCACAGCCTGCTCGACCGTGACGTCTACCGCGGCGGCGCGATCGTGGTCGGGCCGGTTCGACGGGGGCGCGGCCGCAAGGTCAGGGTCGAGCGGCGGATCGTGCCGGTGAGCGACGACGCGCAGAACCGGATCGAGGTGCTCGAGCGCGACATCTGGCGGATCGCGGTGGAGAACCTCGACCACTCCGAACAGCACGTATGGGCGGCACTGGCCGGCGCCCGGGTCACCAACCAGGGCTGGCGCAGAGCCAAGGCGATGCTTCAGCATGACCAGACACGCGAGCTGCGGCGTCGCTTCCTGTTGACCTGCGTCCAGCGCAACCGCAACGCCGCCCTGCGCATCAAGGCGATCAGCGAGATCGCCAATCTGAAGGATGCCGAGGCCTTCGACGATGCCATCGACATCGTCGGAACCTGGAGCCGCGAAGACAAACGCGCCGCGACCAAGGTGCTGCTGCAGGCCCTGGTCGACAAGCGCATCGGCCGCCGCGACCAGGCCCAGGCCTGGGTCTGGCGACTCGCCTCCTACACCCGAGAGCTTCACGAGGAGTACGCCGTCCAGCGCTGGCCCGAGACCAAGCGCCTGCTCGGACTTCTCGTCAACTCGTCCGGACGGGCCCACGGCAAGAACGCCCGCAAGCTGGTCCAGTCGGTGCGCAAGCAGGACCGGCGACTGGCCGTATCGCTGCTGGCCGCAGCCGTCGCTCACACACCGGAAGGCGAGGAGGTCCTCCGCGGAGCCCGGATGCGGATGGCGCGCAAGCCTTCGGCAGTGGCCCGGGAGCTGCTCAGGAACTTCCCCAAGGGCGGCAAGAAGCGCCGCCGCCGCAAGAAAGGCAAGGGTTCCGGCGAGGCCGGCGACACGAAGTCGAACGGATCCGCCGAAACGACCGTTGACGAAGCAGCCGAATCGAGTCCGGAAAACGGGGCCGGGGCAGGCGAGGGCAAAGGCTCAACCGGTTCGAAGCGACGCAGGCGCGGCCGGAGCCGCGGGGCCGGATCCACCGCCTCTGACACCGACACCTCCAGCGGGGAGAACGGTACGAGCGGCAAGTCCGACTCCGCCGAGGACGATCACCAGCCCTACAGCTCGGACATCCACCACTGACACCTGCCGGACCCTGCGTCGGCATCAGAGCCGACCGGAAAGAGTGGCTCCAGGCTCAGATTCGCCGCGGGCCGGACGGCGCAGGCGTTCGCTTCACTCGAAGCGCACGGATACGGTCCGGTCTTCGGCCCAGTCGCTACGGGCCGTCCAGTAAGAAACCTCAACCGGTTCCTCCGACTTGCCGCCGGCCGCGCGGCAGTAGGCGGAGCGACTGTTCACGGAACGTCCGTCGATTGCGTAGATCGCATCACCCACCTGGAGCCCGGCACGGGCCGCGGCCGTCCCGGGGATGATCGAATCGATCAGTAGCGCCGAGTCGGTCCAGCCGCCGACCAGATCGAAGCGGTTGGCGATGCGGTTCAGCACCGCGGCGTCGAGAGCGGTGAAAGTGAAGCCCGCCCATCCGCGCGACTCCCCCTCGGCGAGCAGCGGAAGCAGTGCCCGGAGGCGGTCGATCGAGATCGCGAAGCCCTGGTTGTCGCCCTCGGCCCGGGTCGAGTTCATCCCGATCAGATCGCCCTGGCCCTCCAGGAGCGGCCCGCCCGAATTGCCGGGGTTGATCGCCGCATCGACCTGGTGCACATCCGGGTAGACGGCGAAGTCGATGCTGTCGCGAGCCGGCTCGTCCCAGTTGATGTTGAGCGCGGAAAGGCTGCCGGTGGTGACCTGGAGCTCGTCGGCCGTGCTGGCGTTGCTCGGGTAACCGAGGACGATCACGTCCTCGCCCTGCTCGGGCGGATCGCTTTCGTCGGCCAGAGGGAAAGTCCTGAGGCCTTCGGTCTCGCGGGTAGAGAGCATCGCGACGTCGTCGCATTCGGCGACCGCGAAGACTTCCGCGTCCCGGGTGGAAGACTCGCCTTCGAGCGAGACCTCGAAGCGCTCGGCACCGGTCAGAACGTGTGAGTTGGTCACGACCAGTCCTTCTTCACTGTCGTAGACCCAGGCCGAACCCGAACCGACCGGGTCGTCTCCGTCGAAAGCCTTGACCAGCATGGTCGACGGTTTGGCCTCCCTGACCAGCTCGCTGACCGTCTTCGGATCCTCGTTGTCGATCGAAGCGAGGACGATCGCGCCAAGGATCAGCACCGCCACACCGGCGACGAACATCCAGGGAGTCAGCGAGCGCCCGCCGGGTGGGGGCGGCTTGCCCGGCGACGGACCCCCCGTCGTCGGACCGGCGGCGGGCGCACCCGTCCGTGGCGGCCGGCGCTGCCGCCGGCTGAGCCTCGCGGGCCAGGCGCTCGAACTCCACCCGGAAATCCGCACCGCCGATCGTGAAGACGTCGCCGTGTGAGAGCCGGTGATGGCCGGCCACGAGCCGGTCGTTGACCCGCACCCCGGTATCGGAGGCGGTATCGCGCAATACGAACCCGTCCTCGCCGTCGCGGACGATCTCGGCATGGTGCGGAGAGACGGCCGGGTCGTCTTCGATCTGGAAGTCGCATGTGGAGGCGTGTCCGAGCCGGAAGGGAAAGTCGTCGACAGGAACGCGGAATCCACGTGTTTCGAGGAACATCTGGACCCCGTTGCCACCAGCTTCCATCGGCGCAGCCTCTCAGATCCGGGGGCGGTAGGCGGTCAACAGGCGTTCGTTGGCGCGCAGCCAGGTCGCGGACCGCTTCCAGTCGGGCATCGCCTCTGCCAGGGCCGCCCAGAAAACCCGGGAGTGGTTGTGGTGCCGGATGTGAATCAGCTCGTGGATCACCACGTAACGGAGGGCGTCGCCGGGTCCGATCACCAGTCGCCAGTTGAAGGAGAGCGTGCCTGAGGTCGAACAGGAACCCCAGCGGGTCTTCTGGTCCCGGATCGTGATCCGTCCCGGCTCGAGGTCGAGTCGCCCGGCCTCGGCCCTGGTCACTGCCTCGATCCGCTCACGGGCCTCGCGGCGATACCAGCGGTCGATCGCGGAGAGCCGATCGCTGCGACGGAGGCCTCCGACCTGAAGAGTCCTGAGCGGCTGCGAGGCGGCGAAGGAAAGTGGCATTACCGGGCCGCTGCCGGGTGCCGAACCGTCAACCAATCTCGCCACGGGCCGCTCGGCACCGGTCGGTCGGACCGGGACCGCATCCCCGTCGAGCCAGACGACGCCGGCCCGGTCGAGATCGATCCAGCTTTCAGTCAGCACCGGCACCGAGGTGTACCTCCCCCGCGTTGAGCACTTCGATCGCTCCGTCAGTCTCGACCCGCAGGTTTCCCGCCGCGTCGATGCCGGCGGCCGTCCCCCGCGATCCCCGGGCTCCTTCAGCACCCCACCTGATCGACCGGCCAAGCAGGGCGTCCCGGTCGGCCAGAGCGGCCAGAGTCGCTTCAGCCGGGGCGGCGAGCCTCTGCTCTACGAAGCGGTTCAGGGCGACCGTCGCGGACCGGAAGTCGGTGTCGCTTCCGATCGAGGTGGCGCGATGACGCAGGTCTTCCGGGAATCCGCCTTCGGGGATCGAGAGGTTGAGGCCGATTCCGACCACCGCCCAGCCGTCCTGGGGGCGGGCTTCGACCAGGATTCCGGCGCACTTGCGCCCCTCGATCAGCACGTCGTTTGGCCACTTGACTTCGGCCCGGGGAACGCCGAAGGACTCGACCGCCTCACAGACCGCCACGCCGATCTGCAGCGGCAGCGTTCCCGGAACCTCCACCCTGCGCCTGAGCAGCAATGACCAGGCCAGCGCCGACCCGGGCGGCGTAGACCAGGAGCGACCCTGGCGCCCCCTGCCGGCGGTCTGGGCCTCGCTGGTGACCACGGTGCCGTCGGCGGCTCCCGCTTCGGCCAGCCCCCGGGCGACCTCGTTGGTCGAACCGACGGTCCGGAAGTGGCGATGTGGTCTGCCGACCGGCATCAGGCGGGCATCAATCGAAGCTGGTCGTCGGGGCCGAGGCCGAAAGCCGCGGCCGCATCGCCGCGGTTGACGGCGAGCGAGAGCGAGCCTGAAGAGTCTGCGAATAGCAGCGCCTCGTCCTGTCCAACGTCACCGAAAGCGCCGGCGAAGCTGACCGGGCTGCCCGGGATCGGCCTCGCCGGGTTTCCAGCCTCGACCCGGACCCGCTCGCCGGCAGCCAGAAAGGACCTGTCGATCAGGTCGGGTCCGACGTTCAGGGCGAGGTTGCCGTAGCGGTCCGAGGCCAGGACCGTCGCTTCGATCAGCCCGTCGCCGACACGGGCCGCGGGGAGCTCGAGCCTGACCGGCTCATCGATCCCGATTTCGGCCCCGAGGCCTTCAGGATCCTCACCCGCGGCGAGACGGGCCGCGACCGGACTGAAGAGGTCGCGGCCATCAAAGGTCCGGTGCCCACCTTCGAGTCGGGCCGGACTCCGGGAAATGTCCCAGGCCCGCGCGACGCCGCCGGCGGACTCTGCGGCCAGCCACAGCAGGCCGTTGTCGGGACCGACGAAGTAGTGCGGGCCCGCCTTCAATACAAGCGCACGGCGATCGGTCCCCACGCCGGGGTCGACCACGGCGAGCCAGACGGAAGGGACCGAATAAGGCACCGCGGCGGCAAGCGCCAGCGCACCTCGGCGGACGTCACCCGGCTCGATTCCGTGGGTCAGGTCGATCAAGCGGGCCTCCGGTGCGATTCGGTTGACCACGATGCGGCAGACCCCGGTGAATTCGTCCTCGTATCCGAAGTCGGTCAGGAAGACGACCGGCCTGGTCCGATCTGTCTCCGGATCAGTCATCTTCGGAAGATAGAGCCGGCAGGTCGGCGAGCAGGGCCTCGAGCAGGCCGTCGAGATCATGCTTCGTCGCCTCGGCGGCGACCTCGAGTCCGGCATCCCGGACCGCGCTCGAGGTGACGGGGCCGATCGAAACGATCCGGGCTTTGCCGGGCAGGCCCTCCGGCATCGAGAGCAACAGGTTGTTGACCGTCGAGGCCGACGTGAAGGTGATCCAGTCGGCATCGGCGGCGGCCTCGATCGAGTGGCTGCCGGGCGTGTCGCGAACCGTCCTGTAGAGCGTCAGGATCTCGACCCGGGCGCCGCGCTCGCGCAGGGCGTCCGGCAGCACGTTTCTTGCGTCCTCGGCTCTGGCGACCAGTACACGCAGGCCATCGACCTCCTCCCCCTCGAGCATTTCCACCAGACCCTCGGAGAGCGACCGCTCGGGCAGCAGGTCCGGCTCGATCCGATGGGCCCTCAGCGCCTCCGCAGACCCGGGGCCGATCGCCGCGACCCTGACCCCGGCGAGAGAACGCGCGTCGAGACCCTGGCCCGCCAGTGCCCTGAACAGCAGCTCTACCGCGTTCGGACTGGTCAGGCAGAGCAGGTCGAATCCGGCGAGCCTCGAAACCACGTCGACGACCTCGGAAGATTCGATCAGCGGCTCGATCGCGATCGCCGGCAACTCGACGACTCCGGCTCCGAGCGAACGCAGAGTCCTGGCGAAGCCGCTTGCCTGAGCGCGGGCCCGGGTCACCACCACCTTGCGTCCGTGGAGCGGGCGGTCCTCGAACCACTTCAGCGACTCCCGGCGGCGGGCGACCTGACCGATCACGACCAGCGCCGGTGCCTTGATCTCCTGCCTGACGGCTTCGTCGGCGATCGTCGCGAGAGTGGCGACGACGACCCGCTGGCCCGGCATGGTGCCCTGCTGGATCACGGCGGCAGGCTCGTCCGGAGACCGTCCCGCGGCGATCAGCCTGCCGTTGTTCTCGGCCAGGCGGCCGACGCCCATGTAGAAGACGAGGGTCCCCGGAAAAGCGGCCAGTGCCTGCCAGTCGACGGTCCGGTCGGGGCGTGACGGGTCTTCGTGCCCGGTGACGAAGGCGACCGCGGAGGCGTCTTCGCGGTGGGTCACCGGGATGCCCGAGTAAGCGGTCGCGGCGATCGCGGCGGTCACGCCGGGCACGATCTCGAAGTCGAGTCCGGCCTCTCGGATCGCCTGCGCCTCCTCTGCGCCGCGACCGAAGAGGAAAGGATCGCCGCCCTTGAGCCGGACGACCCTGAGACCCTGGCGGGCGCTCTCGATCAGGCGGTCGATGATCTCTTCCTGGGGCACGTTCACGACACCGGGGCGCTTGCCGACATAGACGAGTTCGGCATCCGGGCGGGCGTGGTCCAGCGCGGTCGGCGGGATCAGCCGGTCGTAGTAGATGACGTCAGCCGAGGCGACCAGTTCCAGGGATCTGACCGTCATCAGCCCAGGATCGCCCGGACCGGCGCCGACGATATGGACGCAGCTGTCCGATCCGCCCTTCAACCGCCATCCTCCCCGGCGGCCTCTTTCAGCAGGTCAGCCGCGCCGGCCGCGATCATTCTCCGCGCCAGCTCCCTTCCGACTGCCTCGGGCTGGGCTGAGCTGCCTTCGACCGCATCCCGGATCCACCCGGAACCGTCCTCGAGGCCGACGAAGCCGTCGACGGTGATCCGGTCGCCGTCGATCCGGGCGTGGACCCCGACCGGGCTGAAGCAGTCGGCGCCGAGCGCGACCACCGTCGCCCGCTCGGCCAGAAGCCGCCGCTCTGACTCGAAGTCGTTGAGGTCGCGAAGCCCGCCGGCGTCTCCCTCGCCCGCCCGAGCCTGGACCACGAGCGCACCCTGTCCGGAGGCCGGAACCATCTGCTCGACCCCGAAAGCGAAAGCCGCTTCATCCTGTCGCCCGAGTCGGCGCAGACCGGCCATCGCCAGCACCAGCCCGTCCACCGCGCCCTCGCGAAGCTTGCGGATCCTGGTGTCCACGTTGCCGTGCATCTCGACCGGCCTCAGGTCCGGCCTGAGGGCCAGCAGCTGGGACCGGCGACGCCTGCTGACCGTGCCGACCGTGGCCCCGGCCGGCACATCGGCCAGCGAGCGGCCCGGGCCGAGCCAGACGTCGCGAGCGTCCTCTCGCGGCGGCACCGAAACGATCGCGAGCCCGGCCGTCATCGCCCCGGGCAGGTCTTTCGCCGAATGGACGCCGGCTTCGGCACGGCCGTCGAGCAGCGCCTCTTCGACGCCCCGTACGAAACGCTCCTTGTCGCCGACAGAGGCGTCGGGGTCGGCCTCGACCTCGAGCAACTCCGCCCCGCCGATGGCCTCGGCGACAGAACGGGCCTGGGCCAGCGCAAGCGGGCTGGACCGCGTCGCGATCCTCAACTCAGCCGTCACTCCGGCGGCGGATCGGCGTCACGGTGGCTTCGGCATCGGCCTGGGCCGCAGTCTCGACGTCAAGGGCGAAGAGCTCCCGGAGGGTGTTGACCGATTCGTAGGCCAGGTCGGAGCCGGCCACCTCGCGCAGCCGCATGGTCGGAGCGTGCAGCATGCGGCCGGCGATCGCATGGGCCATCGCCTCGACCCGGGCCAGGTCGGACTCGCTCATGTCCTGCCAGCGGTTGCGGTTCTCGGCCAGCACCCTCTCGACGAGCTGTTCTCCGAAACCGCGCAGGGCGGCGACGGTCGGCAGCACCTCGAGCGAAGCCAGCCAGGCCTCGAAGCGGGTGAGTTCGGCCTCCAGGATCTGCTCGGCTGCCCTTGAATCCGCCTCGCGGCCGCCGGCGTTCTGCTCGACGAGCAGCTGGACGTCATCGACGTCGCGAACGCTGACCCCGCTGCGATTGCGGCATTCGGGGGCTACGTCCCGGGGAACCGCCAGGTCGATGATCAGCAGCTGCCGGCCTCCGGCTCCGCTTTCGAATACCTCGAGATCCTCGGCCTCGATCACGTGGTGGGGAGAGTTGGTGGCGGAAACGACCACGTCGGCATCGGCCAGCCGCCCGGCCAGGTCCTCCATCCGTGCCGCCGCACCGCCGAACCTGCCGGCCAGCTCGCCTGCCTTGTCGAAGTGCCGGTTGGCCACGAAGACCGTCCGAGCGCCCCTCGCCGAGAGCGCCCGACCGACCAGGGCGGCGGTCTCACCGGTGCCGACAACAACCGCGGACTTGCCGGCCAGCTCGCCCAGGGCGTGCTCGGCCAGTTCGATCGACACCGACGGCACCGACACACCCCGGCGGCTGATCCCGGTCTCTTCGCGAGCCCGGCTGCCGGCCGTGGTCGCCCCGTGAAAGAGCCGGTTCAGGACGGGCCCGGAAGCACCTTCGACAAGGGCCAGCTCATGCGCTCGCCGCACCTGACCCTGGATCTCGGCCTCGCCGACGATCATCGACTCGAGACCGGCCGCGACCCGGAACAGGTGCGCCCCGGCATCGCTTCCGCGAAACGAGTAGAGGTGGGAGGCCAGTTCGGTCGGCCGGATGTCAGCCTGCCGTGAGAGCGCCGAGAGCGCAAGAGACTCGGCCTCGACCGGATCGCTCACCAGCAGGCAGAGTTCGGTCCGGTTGCAGGTGGAAAGTGCGACCGCTTCGTGAATCGAAGGCGATGCGGTCAGCTCACTCATCAAGCCCGGCAGCGCGGCCTTCGGTCAGGGCGACGGCTTCGCGCAGGTCCAGCGGGGCGGTCCGGTGGGACAGCCCGAGCAGGAGAAGCTCAGACACTGCTTTCTTCCGCGAGCGGGGAGTCGGCGGGAGTCGCGGAGTCGGCGGGCGCCGCCGTCGCCTCGTCGCTGTCCGCCTCGATCTCGTCGATCAGGTCTCCGAGGTCACGGCTGATCCGCTGAAACTTGGCCCCGAGGATGGCGATGTAGACCAGCACCATCAGCAGGAAGAAGAGGTAGGCCGAGAACACATAGCCGGCCGCGTCGCTGGGAACCTGATCGAACATCTAGCGCGACTCCACCGTAGGTGCGATGCGCCCGCCGACCGAGCCGCCGCCGGTGCCGTCGTCGTGAAGGGTTCGACGCAGGCGGGAGACCTGCCCGGAGACCTTCTTGCCGACCATCTCGGTCTTGACCAGGGTGATCCAGAGCAGGCCCATGCCGATGAAACAGACCAGGAACGTGAAGAGCATCGAGTCGGGCAGTCCGCCTTCCGAAGTCGCGAAGACCCGCGGGTGGATGACACTCTCGGCCATGCGCACGGCCATGAAGTTCAGCGGTACGAAGGCGCCGGCGGTTATCGCGAAGACCGAGGCGTACCGGGCCTGGCGGTCACGGTCCTCGATCGCGTACCGGAACGGGTAGTAGGTGCAGTAGAGGAGGAAGACGATCAGGAAGCTGACCAGCGTCGGTTCGTCCCAGACCCACCAGTAGCCCCAGGAGGCCTTGGCCCAGATCGCACCGGTGACCAGGACGGCGACACCGAAGACCACGGAGATGTGGATGAAGACGTAGGAGTTGGCGTCGTGACGGCGGTCGCCGCTCTTCAGGTGCCGGTAGCCCTCGATTCCTCCGGCGATGAAGCCGAGCAGGGCTACGATCGCCAGCGGCACATGGAGGTAGAAGATCTTCTGCTTGAAGCCCTGGTCGGCGTCCATCGGAACCCAGAGGAAGACCAGCGCGAAACCGGCCATCAGGAAAAGGACGGTGGCAATCGAGAGTGTCTTTAGACCGCGGCCTGTCATCGTGGGAACCTGCTGCCAGAGCCGGTTTCAGTCTTCCAGGAGGAAGTCGAAAACCGCATAACCGACCAACAGGAATATCCCATCGTATAGACCCACGACAAGCAGCCAAGTGCCAAAACCCTCATAGTCGGGACCGGCCGCATCGAACAGGCCTGCGGAAGCCGCCGTGACCGCGATCATCAGCGGCACGACGAGCGGCAGCAGCAGCAGCGGAACCAGCAGATCACGGGCCCGGGAATTGACTGCCATCGAGGAGATCAGGGTCCCCAGAACGGCGAATCCGAGGTTGGCACCGACCAGGACCGGAAGCAGCGGGAGCAGGGCAGTCCAGTCGGGCAGGAAGAACAGGGCGAAGACCGGCACGACGATCGCCTCGAGCACCAAGAGGTAGATGAAGAGCGCCGATGCCTTGGAGGTGAAGAGCACTGTGCGGTCGATCGGGGCGAGGCGGATCGCGTCGAAGCCGCCCTCCTCCAGTTCGGAGACGAAGATCCGGTTGATGCCGAGAATGCCGGCGAAAAGCAGGGTCGTCCAGAGCACCCCGCCGGCGAGGCTGCCGGACAGCGTGGTCCGGTCGAGGCCGTAGCGGAAGATGATGAAGGTGGTCACCGCAAAAAGCACCATCGCCGGCAGCGACCGCATGGTCCGCAGCTCGGTCCGGAGGTCCTTGGCAAGCAGCGCGGCGTAGGCCGAACGTGACGGGGTCATCGCGCGGCCCCGCCTTCGCCGACCAGCTCCACCCGGCCGCTGCGATCCAGCCTGACCACCGAATCGGCCTCGGCGATCGCCCGCTCGGGCTCGTGGGAGACCAGCACCCTGGTCCGACCCGCGGCCGGGCCGATCAGGCTCCGGGAAAGCTCCCGGCCCTCCGGGTCGAGGTTGGAATCGGGCTCGTCGAGCAGCAGTAGAGTCGGACGGTGGACCACCGCGCGGCAGATCGCGATCCGCTGGCGCATCCCGGCCGAGAAGCCGGCCACCCGGTCATCGGCCCGGCGGCTCATCTCCAGCAGTTCGAGATCGTGCTCGATCCGGGCTGAGGCCTCATCCCGGGGGATGCCGTGGAGACGGGCCTGAAGCGCGAGGTTCTCCCTGCCGGTCAGGTCCCGGTAGAGCAGCGGTTCATGGCCGAGGTAGCCGATCTTTCCGCGCAGCTTCCAGCTCTCGTCGGGGAGGCGGCAGCCGAGTACTTCGACCTCACCCGCGGTCGGCCTGAGCAGGGTCGCGAGGATCCTGAGCATGGTGCTCTTGCCGGAGCCGTTGGGTCCGAGCAGGGCGAGTGTCTGACCTTCGGCCAGCTCGAGATCGACCTCGCGCAGGGCGAGCCGCTCACCGTATTCACGGCTCAGGCCTCGCAGGCGGATCGCCGCACCGGAGGTCGCCTCGCCCGCTTGAGCCGAATCCGGCCGGTCGTCCATGCGTGGATTGTCTCAGCCCGGGGCCGATCGCACCCTGACTGGAGTCGATCCTGCTCGCATATGGGGCACGATCGACTCCGGTGCAGCCGGTGAACCGGGTAGCTCGCGCGGTAGCGCTTCAGCGCGCTACGTGGAACTCGACGACCTCGATCTGCTTCTGGCCGCGCGAGCCGCGGAAGACCGGCCCCGCTCCTCCGACCAGATCACCGACGCCGGGCAACGGCTCGGGTCGCAGGTCGGTGCGCACGTCGAAGATGGTGACTCCCGGGAAAGTGACGCCCTCATTGCTGGTGGTCACGAAGTGGGCGTCACCGTCTCCGTCGGGGTCCACCGCCTCGACGTAGATCACCCGACCGCTCGCCACGACACAGTTGGCGAGGTCGGAGGGACAGCTCGACTCCGGCAGCACCGGTTCCCTGTTGCCGGCGCCCGGGGAGTCGCCGTTCTGCCGGCCGTCTCCGGAACCACTGCGATCGGCCTGCCCCCGCTTCGCCGTCGAATCGCCGCCGGATCCCTCGCCGGAGCCTTCGTCGGCGACCTGCAGGCCGAAGAAGGCCGCCCCTCCGGCGAGCAGAAGAACGGCAGCGAGCAGGGCGGAGCGCTTCATCGTTATCCAGGCAGAAGGCTCAGTCGTCGCGCTTGAGGACGCGGCGGGTCACGGTCATCAACGGAACGGCGCCGCTCTTCAGTCCTTCGATGCGTTCGCCGCCCTTGCCGTAGAGCAGCTTGGCCGAGGACCTGACGGCGTCGGCCAGCGTCTGGTCGTAGGGGTGCCACCAGAAGTTGCGAGCCAGGCCGCGTTCATAGGTGACCAGCTTGATGTCCACGCACTCGTAGAAACCGAACTTCGAATGGGAGTGGCCCAGGCCCGAGTCCTTCACCCCTCCCCAGGTGCACTGACAGGCACCGTGGGTGAACATGTGGTCGTTGACCCAGACCATGCCCGACTCGATCTGGTCGCCGATGCGCTCGCCGCGCTGGCGGTCGCCGGTCCAGACCGAGGCGCCGAGTCCGAACTCGGAATCATTGGCCAGCCGCAGGGCCTCCTCGTCGGAGCCGACGGACATCACGGTCACGACCGGTCCGAAGATCTCCTCCTTCATGATCCGCATGTCGTGGTTGACGCCGGTCAGGACGGTGGGCGCGATGAACTTGCCGGAGAAGCCCTCGATCTCGACCGGGCCGCCGCAGAGGCGTTCGGCCCCGTTGGCAATCGCGTCGTCGACCAGTTCGCAGACCAGTTCGTACTGGTCCTCGCTGACCATCGGCCCGATCTCGGTGTCGACCTCGGTCGGGTCGCCGACCTTGAGCGCCCTGGCACCCTTGACCAGATCGGTCGTGAAGCGGTCACTGACCGAGTCCATCGCGTAGATGCGCTCAATGCCGGCACAGGTCTGGCCGGAGTTGGCGAAGCTGCCCCAGACCGCGCCGGCGGCGGCGAAGTCGAGCTTGGCATCCTCGAGCACGATCATCGGGTCCTTGCCGCCGAGTTCGAGAACGCAACCCTTCATCAGCTTGGCGCATTCCTCGCCGACCTTGTAGCCGACCGGGACGGACCCGGTGAAGAAGATCTTGCCGGCGCTCGACTTGGTCAGGGCATCGCCGATCCGGCCGCCGCCGTGGACCGTACGAATCAGACCCTGGGGAACCCCGGCGTCTTCGAAGGCACGCTGGATCTCCTCGCCGAGCAGCGGCGTGAGGCTGGCGGGCTTGAGCACGACGCCGTTGCCGCAGAGCAGTGCGATCGCGATTTCCTGGACCGGGATCGTCCAGGGGTAGTTCCACGGAGCGATGACGCCGACGACGCCGATCGGCTGGTAGCGGAACTTCGACTGCTTGCTCTTGAACAGAGCCTGGGGGAAGCTGATCTTCTCGTCCTTGAGGATCTTCGGGCCCTCCTTCGCACACCACTTGAGCGCATCGATCGAAGGCAGCAGCTCCATCGTGTAGGACTCGGAAATCGGTTTGCCCTGCTCGGCGGTGAGCAGCTTCGCGATGTCGTCGAGGCGCTCGAGCAGGATCGCCGCAGTGCGGTCGATGTAGCCGGCCCGGTCGGAGGCACTCAGCTGGGCCCAGGCGGGCTGGACCGCACCCACCTCGTCGACGATTCCCTGCACCTGGTCGGGAGTGATCGTCGGAACCTCGCCGACGGCCTCCCCGGTGGCCGGGTTGAAGGACTGGAGAGTGGCGGTTGAGCTCGCGGAGTCGGGAGCAGCGGTCTTGGTAGGCATGTGCGAAGTGTAGACCCGGGAAAGATCTCGACCGGAGACCCCCAGTCCGAGTCTCCGGCCGACACAGCAACCCTCCCTGGCTTTGAGTCCAGTGGGTCTGCTTACAGAACCCTCGAAACCAGCAGAAGTTGTGGCGCCCGAAGTTAAGGCTCTCTAAGGATCCGGCTCCCAGTCTGGCTTTGCCGAGAGCTGACCGCGGCGGATACGGTCGGCGGCGTCCCGGCGCCGCTTCATCTCCGATTCGAAGCCGTACTCGGTCGGCTCATAGAAGCGGCTCTCTTCCAGCCCGGCGGGCATCATCGGCTGGTCGGTGACGCCGCCCGGCTGGTCATGCGGGTAGCGGTACCCGGCACCCCGTCCGAGCTTGGATGCGCCGGAGTAGTGGCTGTCACGCAGGTGTTCGGGCGGCAGTTCCGGCCCGTTCTGTCTGACCTCCTCCCGGGCCCGGTTCAGGCCCATGTAAGAGGCATTCGACTTCGGCGCGAGAGCGAGATACGTGGCCGCCTGTGCCAGGTTGATCGCCGCCTCGGGCATGCCGACCCGGTCGACTGCGGAAGCGGCCGCCGTGGCGACCGAGAGTGCCCGGGGATCGGCGTTGCCGATGTCCTCGGAGGCCAGCACGACCATTCGACGCGCGATGTAGCGGGGATCCTCACCGGCCTCGACCATCACCGCCAGGTAGTAGAGCGATGCGTCCGGGTCGGAGCCGCGGGTCGCTTTGATCCAGGCCGAGATGTAGTCGTAGTGGTGGTCGCCGCCCTTGTCGTAGGCGATCGCCTGGGCCTGCAGCGCGTCTTCGACCTCGGGGACGCCCGCTTCTCCGCCGGCAGCCGCGACCCTTTCGAGGGCGGAAAGCGCCGAGCGGGCATCACCGCCGACCCGGTCGGCCAGCAGGTCGAGTGCTTCGGCCGTCACCATCACCCTCCCTGCGACGCCGTTCTGCTCGTCGGCCAGCGCCCGGTCGAGAAGCTGGCGGATCTCACCGGTTCCGAGCGGCTTGAGTTCGTAGACCTGGCAGCGCGAGATCAGGGCCGAGTTGACCTCGAAGTACGGGTTCTCGGTGGTCGCGCCGATCAGGGTCAGCGTGCCGGCTTCGACCGCAGGCAGCAGGGCATCCTGCTGCGCCTTGTTGAAGCGATGGATCTCGTCGAGGAAGAGCACGGTACGCCTGCCCGTAGAGGCCTGACGCTGCTCGGCACGGCCGATCACCTCCCGGATTTCGGCCCGGCCGGCATTGACTGCCGACTCCTCTTCGAAGGCCCCGTCGAGGGTCGTGGCGACGACCCTGGCCAGAGTGGTCTTTCCGGTGCCGGGAGGCCCGTAGAGGATGGCGCTGTGGGGGCGGCCCGACTCGATCGCCCCGCGCAGGGCCGTTCCCGGTTCGAGGATGTGCTGCTGGCCGACGATTTCGGCCAGCGTCCGCGGGCGCATCCGCGCCGCCAGCGGGGCGTCGGGGCCGACGACCGGTCCGGGGGGTGGCTCGGGTTCGCCGGCGTCAAATAGCTGATCGTCCATCGGTTCAGAGGATGACGAAACGCGAGGACGCCGGCTGCGGGACCGGACCGGGCCGCTGGAATACTTGTATCCATGCGCTCCCCCGAACTGCTCCAGCGACTGATCCGGTTCAACACCGTGAACCCTCCCGGCAACGAGGGAGAGGCCCTGGACTTCCTGCGGGAACTGCTGGACGAAGCCGGCTGGCAGACTGAGGTCCTGGCGAAGGTGCCGGAGCGGCCGAACCTGGTCGCCCGCCTGAAGGGTGCCGCGCCCGGTCCGACCCTTGCCCTGATCAGCCACGTCGACACCGTGCCGGCAGATCCCACCGAGTGGACCGTCGATCCTTGGGGTGGCGAGCTGAAAGACGGATACGTCTGGGGCCGCGGAGCACTCGACATGAAGGACCAGGTCGCCTCCGAGACCGCCGCCTGTGTCGCTCTGGCGGAGTCGGGCTGGCGGCCGGCCGAGGGCGACCTGCTGCTGGTGGTCGCTGCCGACGAGGAGACCGGCGCCCACTTCGGCGCCAAGTGGCTCTGCGAAGAAGTCCCCGAAAAGGTGCGCTGCGACTGGGTCGTCAACGAAGGCGCGGGTGAGATGGTCGAGTTCGACGGTCGCCGCTTCTTCACGCTCTCGGTCGGTGAGAAAGGCACCTTCCGCTTCACGATCCGGGCCTCCGGTACGGCCGGCCACGGTTCGATCCCCGGGGTAGGCGACAACGCCCTGCTCAAGCTCGCACCAGCCCTGGCCCGGCTCGACCGGCAGCCGCCGCGCGAATCGACGCCCGACACCGACCGCTTCCTGGAAACCCTGCTCGGCCATGTGCCGGAGGACCTCGACGCGGCGCTGGGCGAGGTCCGTGCGGCGGACCCTCTGCTGGCCGACCTGCTGGCCGACCCGATGCTGGGGGTCACGCTCGCCCCGACCATGGCGGCCGCTTCGAATCGGGAGAACGTGATCCCGTCCAGGGCCGAACTGGTGGTCGACTGCCGGACCCCTCCGGGCATGACCGGGGAAGAGGTCCTGGAGCGCATCGAATCGGTGATCGGTGAAGGCGACTGGCAGATCACCTTCAACGACCCGGTGGTCGGCAACCGCTCCGACTACGGCGGACCGCTGGCCGAGGCGCTGGAAGAGTGGTCGGACCTGACCGAACCCGGAAGCGGCGTGCTGCCCCTGGTCATGCCCGGCTTCTCCGACAGCCACTGGTTCCGCAAGGCCTTCGGCGCGACCGTCTACGGCTTCTGCCCGCAGAGCACGATGAGCCTGGCCGAAACCAAACCGCTGGTGCACGGGGCTGACGAGCGCGTCGCCGTGGCCGACGTCGAGTTGATGGAGAACCTGTTCACCTGGCTGCCTCCGAGGTTGCTGGGTACCGCCCGGTAGCCGACTTTCAATGGCGGCTAGGATGGCCGTCCATGTTCAAACGCATAGACCACATCGGCGTCGCGGTCGAGGATCTCGACTCCGCCATCAAACTTTACGAGCGAAGCTTCGAGATGGAACTCGTGCATCGCGAAACCGTCGAGTCCCAAGGGGTCGAGGCCGTCCTGCTCGACGTCGGCGAGGGACACATCGAATTGCTTGCCCCGCTCGGCCCGGACACTCCGGTAGGCAAGTTCCTGGCCAAGAAAGGACCGGGCATCCACCACGTCGCCTACTCGGTGGAAGACATCGACAAGGCGCTGGAGCAGGCCAAGGCGATCGGCCTCAAGCTGATCGACGAGTCCCCGCGGACCGGTATCCGCGGCAGCCGCGTCGCTTTTGTTCATCCCGCGGCCACCGGCTCGGTTCTGACCGAGATCGTCCAGCCGGCCGAGGATCACTGATGGCGACCAACCGGGTTGAGATCGGATTCGAGGGTGGGCCGGTCGTACCGGCGAAGCTCGACGACAAGCAGCTGGACGAGCTTCGCAAGGCGCTGAAGAGCGGCGAAAGCCCCCATGAGTTCCAGAGCGGTGACGAAACCGTGATCCTCGATCTGAACAAGGTGATCTTCGTCAGGATCGACACCAACGAGAGCAAGGTCGGCTTCTAGCCCGGAGGACCATCGGCGGCGTCTTCGTCGGCGAGCAGTGCGAGGTACTCGGTCCGGCGCTCGAACGTCTGCTTCATCTCGTCGGTGATCCGGTCGAGGAACTCGCGCCTGTAGAGGTCGTCGGTCATCCGGACTGCCCTCCACTGCGACGATCATGCCGCACCGCGCGGCGACCGGGCGGGCAACCGCCATATCCTGCGCGGCCGATGAAGAACGCCCTGAAAAATGCCGATCTTGGCCTGTTGCGCCTGATGCGCACCCGGGGCCATCACCCGGTCACCGAAAAGGCCGCCCAGGTGATCGCCAGGTCCGGTGACAACGGCTACCTGTGGATCACCCTCGGCACGCTCGGCTTCCTGTTCGACTCGAGACGGCGCAAGCAGTGGTTGACGACCGGCCTGATCGGCCCGATCGGCATCGGCGTCAACTTCGGCGTCAAGCTGATCTTCAAGCGGCCGCGGCCGAGCCTCGAGGGCCTGCCCCCGCTCGGCGGCGCGCCGTCCTCCCTTTCGTTCCCGTCCGCCCACGCCACTGCCTCGTTCGCCTCGGCCACCGCGATGGCGAGGATCGCGCCCGAATACCGCTACGCCCTGTTCGGTATCGCCGCATTGATGGCCGTGACCCGGCCTTACCTCGGCATGCACTACCCCAGCGACGTACTCGCCGGGATCGCCCTCGGAACGACGGTCGGCGCCCTGCTGCCGCTGCCGGCGGTCGAGCCGGCCCACGAGACGGCGGCGCCGAGCCCGTCCGGAGCTGTCGAATGAAGGTCGGCATCGTCGGCATGCCGAACGCCGGCAAGTCGACCCTCTTCAACGCCCTGACCGAAGGCGGCGCCCAGACCGGCGACTACCCCTTCACGACGATCGAGCCGAACGTCGCCGTGGCCGAGGTTCCCGATCAGCGCCTCGACGCCCTGGTGCAGACCCTCGACAGCTCGAAGGTGACGCCGGCGACGATCTACTTCCACGACATCGCCGGGCTGGTCAAGGGCGCCTCGGAGGGCGAAGGACTCGGCAACAAGTTCCTCGCCTCGATCCGCGAGACAGACGCGATCTGCCATGTGGTGCGCGCCCATGCCGACAGCGGGGTGCCGCATCCGGACGGCTCGGTCAACCCGCTGCGCGACATCGAGACGATCGAAACGGAACTCGTGCTCTCCGACTACGAACAGACCGAACGCCGGCTGGAGAGGGTCACCAAACAGGCCCGCTCCGGTGATGCCGAGGCGATCGCCGAACGCGACTGGCTGGAGAAGGTGCGTGACGCTCTGGCAGAAGGCCGGCCGGTGCGCTCGGTCCCCGCCCCCGAAGGCGCCCCCGACGCCGAACGCCATCTTCAGGCCCTGACCTCGAAGCCGATGCTCTACGTGGCGAACGTCGACGAAGGCACCAGCGAGGTCCCGTCCGAGATCGCCGATCTCGCCGCCAGACACGACGCGGTGGCAATCGCTCTGAGCGCCCGGATCGAAGGAGAGCTGGCCGAGCTCGATGCTGAAGAGGCGGCCGAGATGCGCGAGTCCTACGGGGTCGAAGGCGAATCCGGCCTCGCCCGGCTGGTCCGAGCGGCCTACGACCTGCTCGGCCTGATCACCTTCTTCACCGCCGGTGAGCAGACCGAGGCGGTGGCCCGCAGCCTGCCGCGCGGGGGCAGCGCGCTCGATGCCGCCGGAACGATCCACACCGACATCCAGGACAACTTCATCAAGGCCGAGGTAATCGACTTTTCGGAGCTGGTCGAACTCGGGACCTATGCCGCCGCCCGCGAACGCGGCCTGCTGCGCATCGAAGGGCGCGACTACGTCGTCCGCGACGGCGACGTCGTCACGATCAAGGTCTGAGCGCAGGCCCGCCGGGTTCCTCGGAGTGGGAGTAGGCTGCGCCTGAGGCTCAGGTCGGCCTCAATAAGAGGGTTCCGCAACTGCGGACCAGACGAACGAGGAGATTTCGACAGTGGACTACAAGCTTCTGATGGGCGGCGAGTGGATCGAGACCGGCGAGTGGGACGAGGTGCTCAGTCCCTACGACCGCTCACCCGTGGCCCGGGTCGCCCAGGGCGACGAAGAGACCGTGGGGCGTGCGATCGAGACAGCGCACCAGGTCTTTTCCGAAGGCGGCCTTCCCCAGTACCGGCGGGCCGAGATCCTCGATCGGGCAGCCGACATCGTTCGAGAGAAGCGCGACGAGCTGGCCGAGGTGATCTGCCGCGAGGCCGGCAAGCCGATCAAGACTGCGACCGTGGAGGCCGAGCGCACGGTTGACACGCTGAAGTTCTCGGCAACCGAGGCCCGCAAGCTGACCGGTGGCACGGTGCCGATGGAGGCCTCCTCCGGTGGGGTCGGCAAGCTCGGCGTGATGCTGCGCGTGCCGTACGGAGTGGTCGGTGCGATCAGCCCCTTCAACTTCCCGCTCAACCTGGTCGCCCACAAGCTCGGCCCGGCGATCGCCGCCGGCAACGCGATCGTGCTGAAGCCGGCCGGGCAGACCCCTGTCTCCTCGATCAAGCTGGCCGAGATCCTGATCGAAGCCGGCCTGCCGAACGGCTGGCTCAGCGTCATCCCCGGCAGCGGTCGCTCGGTCGGCAATGCGATCGTCGAGCACGAGCTGACCCGCGCGATTACCTTCACCGGCTCCGTCCCGGTCGGCTGGGGCATCGCCGGAAGAGTCCCCGACAAGAAGGTCAACCTGGAGCTGGGCTCGAACGCACCATTGATCGTCAACGAAGACGGCGACTGGCAGACGGCCGCCGACAAAGCCCGCATCCACGCCTTCTCCCACGCCGGTCAGAGCTGCATCTCGACCCAGCGCATCCTGCTCCACGAGAAGATCGCCGATCAGTTCATCGAGCGGTTCGTCGCCAACGTCGAAGGCCTCGTGGTCGGTGACCCGATGGATCCGGAGACCGACGTCGGACCGCTGATAACTCCGGGTGACCGTGACCGGGTCGAGGAGTGGATCGGCGAAGCCGCGGCCTCCGGGGCGAAGGTCCTGACCGGTGGCGAGCTGGTCGACGATGGCCGCTGCCTCGCGCCGACCGTGATCGAGGAGCCCGCCCGGGAGAACAAGGTCTGGTGTGAGGAGATCTTCGGTCCGGTGGCGACGATCCACCGTTTCTCCAGCTTCGAGCAGGGTCTCGAGATGGCCAACGACTCGAAGTTCGGCCTGCAGGCCGGCGTCTTCACCCGCGACATCGGCAACGGGCTGAAAGCCGCCGAGACGCTCGAATTCGGAGGAGTACTGGTCAACGAGGTTCCCACCTTCCGCGCCGACCAGCAGCCCTACGGCGGTGTCAAGGACTCCGGCAATACCCGCGAGGGTCCCGCCTACTCGGTGATCGAGCTGACCGAAGAACGAATGGTCACCTTCCAGGGCTGAGCGCCGCCACGGTTCATCCCGGCCTCGGGCCCGGTTTACGGGTTTTACCACGAGAGCCGACCTCATCCGGGCCGATAAGGTGCGGCCAAGGCCGTCTGAGGAGGAGACCGGCGCCGGTGGCGCGACGACTTCCGGCGGTGATCGACGACGGAAGGTGGAGAGCGTGGGCACTATCAACGGCGGCGAACTGTTCGTCAAGGCGATGGCGGCGGAGAACCTGAAGTTCCTCTTCGGCCTTCCCTCCCCGACGGTGGATCCGATCCTCGCCAACCTCGAGGAAAACGGGATCCGCTTCATCCCGGTCCACCATGAATCGGCCGCCCTTCACATGGCCGAGGGTCTCTACAAGACGACCGGTCAGGCCTCGGCCGTGATCGCCAACCCCGGCCCGGGATCGGCCAACCTGATCCCCGGCGTGATCACCGCCAGACACGAAGGCGTGCCGGTCCTGGTGATCACCTCCCAACACCGCCTCGGCGTGGTCTACCCGTCGCCACCGACCACCTTCCAGGGCCAGGACCAGATCGACGCCTTCAAGGCCGCGGTCAAATGGGGCGGCCCGATCTTCCAGTGGGAGCGGACCGCCGAGGTGATGCGGCTCGCTTTCCGCGAGATGTGGAACGGTCGGCCCGGGCCGGTCCAGATCGACATCCCGGCTCCGATCCTCTACGAAGAAGGGGAAGCATCGGACGCGCCGGTCCGCGCTCCCGAGGCATACCGCGCCTCCGAGCCACAGGCCTCGGCTGCACAGATCGAGCAGACCGTCGACCTGTTGGCCAATGCGAAACGGCCCGTGCTGATCCCCGGAGCCGGGGCCGACCACTGCGGCGCCCACGCGGAGATCCTGGAGATCGCCGAGACCCTCGGCTGCCCTGTGGTGCCGACCATGGCCGGCCGCGCCACGATCTCGATGGAGCATGCGAACTACGTCTTCGGCTTCGGCGACGCGGGCATTGCCGCGCGCAGGGAGGCCGACGTGATTCTGGTCGCTGGATCCCGACTCGGCAACCTCGACCTTCCCTACGACAAGTACTGGGGCGAGGGTGAGAACTGCTCGCTGATCCAGATCGATACCGACCCCACCAATATCGGCGTCTCACGGCCGATCGCTCTCGGCATCGTCGCTGACGCAAAAGACGCGCTGGCCGGAGTCGCGGCCGGGCTGAAGGGACGTGGGCTCGAGCCAGCGAACCGCGACGACCTCGACCGCTACCAGCAGATGGACCGCGAGTGGCACCGGGCCCAGTTCAGCGTGGTCGAGGAATGGGACGGTCCCGGCATTCATCCGGGCCAGGCGATCGAGAAGGTCTCCGGGGTCTTCGGGGATCAGGCGATCTACACGGTCGACGGCGGCAATACCGCGCTCTGGGCCTACTCGCTGCTGCCCTCGACCCCGCCGCGCTCCTACCACTCGATCCTCGAGCTGGGGATGCTCGGCACCGGAATACCTTCCGCTATCGGCGCCAAGTTCGGCGAGCCCGAACGCGAGGTCGTCTGCGTCACCGGCGACGGCGCCGCCGGCTTCAACATCATGGAGATGCAGACCGCCCGCCGCGAGGGAGTCAAGGTCACGACAGTCGTACTGGCCGAAGGCAACTGGACGATGGAGGAACCGAACGAGATCGCCCTCTACGGTCGGACCTTCGGCACCGAGCTCGGCGTGATCCGCTGGGACACCGTTGCCGAAGGCCTCGGCTGCCACGGTGAGTACGTCGAGTCTCTCGACGAACTCGAGCCGGCCCTGAAGCGGGCGCAGGACTCGGACAAGCCCGCCGTGGTCGCGATCCACACCAACGCCGACGCCAACCGGGCCATCCCCCCGGAGATGGTCGGCCGCTTCTTCGAGGTCTACTCGGGCCCGCTCGAGTAGTCGGTTGCCGGCCGGCGGGTCAGTCCGCCGGCCCTTTGCTCAAGCTTCCAGGCGGCCGTCGGTGATGTGGACGGTGCGGTCGGCGTAGCCGGTGATGCGCTCGTCGTGGGTGACGATGATCGCCGCCGTGCCGCGACTCTTCATCTCGTCCCGGATCAGCTCGACCATCTGCTCGCCGAGCTTCGTATCCAGGGCCGAGGTCGGCTCGTCGAACATGACCAGAGCCGGCTCGTTCATCAGCGAGCGGCCGATCGCGACGCGCTGCTTCTGGCCACCCGAGAGCTGTGAAGGGAGATTGCCGGCGCGATCCTCGAGACCGAGTTCCGCCAGGAGCTGATCGGCCCGTTTACCGGCCCGCTTGCGATTGCGGGAGCCGATCTCGTCGACCACCAGCAGGTTCTCCCGCGCGGTGAGGAAGGGGATCAGGTTGACCGTCTGGAAGACGAAGCCGACCGAGTCGCGCCGGAACTCGGTGAGCTGCTTCGAGGAGTAGCCCGAGATGTCCCTGCCGCCGACCACGACCCTGCCTTCGGTCGGCGAGAGAATCCCGCCCGCGATCGAACAGAGCGTCGTCTTGCCCGAGCCGGACGGGCCGACCAGGGCTACGATCTCGTCCGAAGCGAGGGTCAGATCGGCATGGTCGAGCGCGACGACTTCTTCGTCGGCGACCTCGTAGACCTTTCGCACGGCCTCCATCTCGAGCGCGGGGGTCGACGCCGAACCGCTCGCGCCGTCTCCGTCACTTCTTTTCTCTGCTGCCTGGGTGTCGCTCATCGCTCCTCCGGATTGTCGGTGAAAAGTTTGTTCACTGCCCGCCGCCGATCGCCTGGGCGGGATCGACTCGAAGCACGCGCCGCAGCGAGAAAGCACAGCCGACCACCGCTGCGAAGAGCAGTACCAGGGTGCTGCCGAGCAGCCTGCCGCTGCCGGCCGTGAACGGAATCGAGCCGACCGGGATCACGGCATCGAGGGCCAACGCCGCAGCCGCGCCGATCGCACAGGCGATCACGGTGACGATCACCGCCTGGACCAGCACCCCGGCGAAGAGCCGGCCAGAGCCGGCACCGAGCGCCTTGAGTACGCCGTAGAGGCCGACCCGCTCGACCGTGATCAGGGCGAAGAAGAGCGCGACCACGATGATCGCGATCAGCACCGTCAGGCCGATGATCTGGTTGAAGACCGAGTTCTGGGCGGCGACGCCGGGAAGGGCGTTGATCGCTTCGTCCTCGGTCAGGCTCGAGGTCATCCCGCCTGTGTCGGCGTCGATGCGCCCGGCCAGGGCGGCCGAATCGGAAGGATCGTCTGCCTGAACGACGAGGGCCTGGCTCACGCCGGCCGCGACCCGGGCGTCAGGCCGGTTCTCGTTCTGAATGCTGCGCCAGGTCTCGAGGGAGGCCCACAGGGTGCTTTGGCCCGCATAGCGGGTGTCGTCCACGAAACCGATCACCTCGACCGGACTTCGCGAAGGGCCGATCCTGACCGTGTCTCCCTGCTCGACCCCCTCCGCCTTCAACGTATCGTCGGCCCAGGCCTTGCCCAACCCGGCCGGCGCCTCCGGCAACTGGTCCGAAGCCGACTCGTATCCGAAGAGGACGACCGGCACCAGGTCCCGGGGACCCTTGCCTTCGATCCGGGCGCCGAGCTGGACGCTGCCCAGCTCTCCGACCTCGGCAACTCCCTGAGCGGCAGCTACCTGCCTTTCCTGCTCCGGCTCGATCCGGCTCCTCACCAGTGAGTCCTGCGATGTCGAGGAGTAGACGATCAGGTCGGCCTGCTGAGCCCTTATCGCGCCGGTATTGCCGTCGGTGAGAGCGTCGAGCAGGCCACCGAGGAACATCAGCAGGATGGCGATCAGGGTCAGGATCACAGTGGCCACGCCGAAGCGACCCGGCTGGCGGCGCAGTTCCTTGAGTGCGAGGCTCATCGGCCACCTTCCCCGGTGGTCGCTTCGATCGGGTCGATGCTCAGCACGCGACGGGCCGAGACGATCGCGCTCAGCAGGCCGAGAACGAGCAGGATCACGGACCAGGCAAGCACCGCGGTGAGGTCGAAGCTGAGGGTGATATCGCCCAGCTGCGCCTGGGAAAGAGGCGTGTAGAGGGCTATGCCGACCGCGAGTCCTCCTGCGATCACCAGTACCACCTGGAACATCAGCGAGCGCACGAGCAGTCCGGACTGCGCCCCGATCGCCCGCAGCAGGGTCAGCGAGGCCGACTTCTGAAGCGTGATGATCAGGAAGAACAGTCCGGTGACCAGAGGAACAACCAGACCGAACAGAAGGAAGATCACCTGGAAGGACTGCTGGACCTCGGCGACCCCCGGGGTGTCATCAGCTGCGTCCTGCCGGGTCAGCGCGTCAGCCTCTTCGCTCTGGGCGTTGATCCGCTCGGCCAGGGCCGCCGGATCGAGGCCCTCCACCGGGGCGGCCCCGATTGCACTCGGCAGTACGGCCCCGGCATCAGGGTTCGAAGAGTTGACCGCCGCGACGTAGGTGCGCCAGTCGGTGAACAGGGTCGGCGTGACCTGGAGCTGGGCGTCGTCGGCCAGCCCGACTACCTCGATCGTCTCGTTACCCGCCGAAGGGCCGCCCGGGCCCAGAACGGTGACCGTGTCTCCCAGTTCGAAGCCGGCGCTGCTGCCGACCGCCTCGTCCGGTCGTTCAGGAAGACGTCCGTCCGAGAGCTCGGTCGGGGCGCCGAGATCCGGATCGGTATAGCCGATGATCGCGGCATCGGAGTCCTCGGAGTCGTCGTTGACCTTGACCGTGAAGGTGCCCTGGCCGATCCTTCCCGACTCGGCTATGCCTTCGGTGGTTCGGACCTTCTGTTCCAGCGGTGGGGTGATGATGCTGCCCTGGAGCGTGCGCTGTCCGTCCACCGAGTAGACCAGAACCGGCGCGGACTGCTTCTCGATCGCTCCGATGAAGGAGGTGATCAGGCCGGTCTGGATCGCCTGCTGGGCGAGGATCAGCAGCACCAGCAGGCCGATCGCCGAGATCAGCAGTCCGAAGCGGACCTTCGCCCGCCGAATCTCCTTCAGAGCGAGGAACAGGGCAGGGCCTCGCTGGTCCTGGGGCAAACGGAGGGGAAGAACACGCGACGATCCTATTGCTCGAGCTCCGCCGGCGATCCTCTACTCTCGTGCGATGAGCGCAACCGAGACGATCAGCCCACAGGAGGCGAACAGCCGCACCGGGCCCACTACACGCCGCTTCGCTTCACTCGGACAGATTGCCGGCGATGTCGTCGGTGTGGCGCGCGTATCGCCCGATCTCTGGCGGGTCTACCGCGGCGGCATCCCCTCGGCGCTGCGGGAAAGAGTCATGGTCGGGGTCAGCCGGGCCAACGCCTGCGCCGGCTGCAGCCGGGTCCACCAGCGCCTGGCCCTGCGGGCCGGGGTCACCGACGACGAACTCGAAGCGCTCGGGCTGGACGAGCTGGCGCCGCTCGACCCGGCCAGCCGCGCAGCCGTCATCTACGCGGTCGAGCGCTCGACCGCCGGCTTTCCGGGACCGGTCGGGGCGCCCTGCCAGGACCCTGATGTCACTGCGGCGATGGAGCGGCACTTCACTCCGGAACAGGTCCGGCAGGTGGACGCGACCGCTCGCGGCATCACCTTCGCCAACCTCTCGGTAGGAACCGCCGAAGCCCTGCGGGAACGCTTCGCCGGCTGAAGCCGGCCACTAAGGTCAGCGCATGGATACTCATTCATGGGTTCTCTGGCTGGGGATCATCGCTGTCGGCCTCCACGTCATGGAGGAATATGCCGAGGGCTGGATCAACTGGGCAAACCAGCAGGTCGGGCCTCGATTCGGGATCACGTTCACCCAGGCGGACTTTTTCTTCGCGGCCTTCCTGCTGGTCTTCTACGCACTCGCCGGAGCGGCGATCGGCTGGTGGGCACCGGCGGTCAGCCTGGCGGTCCCCGCCCTGTTCATCGTCAATGCGGTCTTCCTCCACATGATCCCCAGCGCCCGCGGCGACCGCCTGACGCCAGGCACCCTGAGCGCGGTCTTCATCTACCTGCCGGTAGCGGCCTGGATGTTCTGGGCCGCCGCCGAAGACGGAGTACTCGACTTCGGGACGGTCGTGCTCGCCTTCGTTCTGGGCACCGCTCTCATGTACTACCCACTGGCCGTGGCCGTACTGGCCCGGAAGATCGGCTGGCATGAAGACGGCCGGGACGAGACTCCCGGTCCGGAAGATGTGGCCGCCACGGTGGTCGCCGATGCCGCCTCCGCCACCTCCGGTGACGACCCGGGCGACGCCGGGGAACCGGTGATCGAGGTCGAGGAGGAAGTCGTCGAGACTCAGACGGTCGTGATCGAACCCGACCCCGAGAACGACGACACCCGGATCCTCGACCCGGATCCGGAGGACCCGCCGAAGCGGGACTGATCCGGATCCGGCGTCACGTGGGCGACGGCGTTATCGGCTGCCGGACGAGCGCTCGCGGCCCCAAAGATCCACGCCGAACAGCGGGCCGAAGAGGCAGAAGTTGAAGATCCCGGCTGCGAGTGGTACCAGCCCTACTATCGCGAGGATGATGCCACCGGTGCCACCGACCACGATCAGGCCGATCAGGATCAGTGCCAGCCCTGCCACGATTCGTGCCAGCCTGCCGGAAGTCCCCCTCATGAATTCCACGAACGACATCAAATGCTCCTTTCGCAAAGGTTTTTGGTTGATCCATACAGTCAGACGCACCGGCCGCGTTTTCTGGACACAATTCGCATCGTCGTGAGAGAATCAGCCGAATGGAGGACCCGGAATTCAGGCGGCTGCTTTCCGCTGAGCTACCCCGGCTCTACCGCCTCGCGCACCGGCTGGCTCCGCCGGGGGTCGATCCGGAGGACCTGACCCAGGACGTGCTCGAGCGGGCCTGGCGGAACCGGACTTCGTACCGGGAGGAAGCCCGGATATCGACCTGGCTCCACCGCATAATGGTCAACCGCACGGGCGACCTGGTCCGAAGGCTGGGAGCCCGGCCGGTGAGCGACGACTCATGCGACCTGGACGAGTGCGCAGTGGAGATTGCCGACCCGTCGGTTGTGATCGAGCGGGCATCCGAGGCGGCGGCACTCCGGGCCGCGCTCTCGCAGCTGTCTCCGGCCGATCGCACCGTGCTCGTGCTGCGCGACGGAGAAGACTGGCGGGCCGAAGAGGTCGCCCAGACGATCGGCGTGAGCACCGAGGCTGTCCACAAACGCCTTCAGCGGGGAAGGCTCAGGCTGGCGGCAGAACTGAGCCGGACACCGGCGGGGGAGCTGTCCGGCGGCACTCCGGACTCCTGCCGAGCGGCCCGCACGCGCGTCTCGGGCTACCTGGAGAACCGGCTCGAACCCGAGGTCAGGGCCGAAGTGGACCGGCACCTGCGCGACTGCGTGCGCTGTCCCCCGGTCGTGCAGGCGACCGTCGGCCTGCGCGACGCGATGCTGGAAAGGCCCAGTGTGCGGGTCCCGGAATCGCTCACCAGAGCGCTCGAAGCGACCGTGGACGCCGCGCCCTAGACGCCGACCCGAGGCCGCTCAGTCGTGGGGGTGGGCCATCTTGTGGTGGTTGAGGGCCTCCTTGAGGATCTCCTCTTCCACCTCGAGTTCGATCGCCACCTCGCGCAGGCCACGGCCTGACGCCGCGGCCAGCTTGACGATCTCCGCAGCGCGGTCGTAGCCGATGAAGGGATTGAGTGCCGTGGCCGTGGCAAGCGTCGCTTCGGCGTGGCTCTCGTTGTTCTCGTGATCGGGCTCGATGCCGGCGACGCACTTGCCGTCGAGCAGTCGTGAGGCCGAGGCGAGCAGTCGGATCGAGCCGAGAAGATTGCGGGCGATCAGCGGCACGCGCACGTTCAGTTCGAACTGGCCCTGCGAGCCGGCCATGGTGACGGCGGCGTCGTTTCCGACCACCTGGGCGGCGACCTGAATGACCACCTCGGGGATTACCGGGTTGACCTTGCCAGGCATGATCGAGGAGCCCTTCTGGAGTTCGGGAAGTCTCAGCTCGGCGATGCCTGCGCGTGGGCCGGAGCCCATCAGCGCCAGGTCGTTGGCGATCTTGTTGAGGGAGATTCCATAGACCTTGAGAGCACCCGAGAGCTCGACCAGCGAGTCGCGGTTGGCCTGTGCCTCGAAGCGGTCATCGGGGGCCGAGATCGCAAGACCGCTCTGCTCGGCCAGCAGCTCTCGAACTCCGGCCGCAAAATCGGGGTGGGTGTTCAGCCCGGTGCCGGTGGCGGTGCCGCCGAGCGGGATCTGGCCGACCCGGCCAAGCGTGCCCGTGACCCGGTCGATGCCGAGACGGACCTGCGATGCATAGCCACCGAATTCCTGGCCGAGGGTTACCGGAACCGCGTCCATCAGGTGGGTGCGACCGGCCTTGACCACGCCGGCGAACTCGGCCGCCTTGGCTTCGAGTGCCGAGGCCAGGGCGTCCATGGCCGGCAGCAGGTCGTTCGTCACCTGATCGAGTGCGGCGAGGTGAACCGCCGAAGGGAAGACGTCATTGGAGGACTGGCCCATGTTGACGTGGTCGTTGCGGTGGACTTCGTCGCCCGCGAGCGCTGCGATGACCTCGTTTGCATTCATGTTCGACGAGGTTCCGGAGCCGGTCTGGAAGACGTCGACCGGGAACTGGTCGTCGTGCTCGCCGGCTCCGATCGCGTCACCGGCGGCGGCGATGGCCTCGGCCAGCGACTCGTCCAGCAGCCCGAGCCTGGCGTTGGTCCGCGCGGCATTGGCTTTGATCAGGCCGAGCCAGTGAATGACCGGTGTCGGGATCGCCTCGCCCGAAACCGGGAAGTTGTCAATCGCCTTGGTGGTCTCTCCGCCCCAGAGCTGCTCGCTCACTGTTCCCCCACTTTCCGTTTATCCGGAGTTGCTACCGGCTTCGAGCCCCGCATCGTAGTGGACCTGCGCTCCATCACCGGCCCGCTTCAGGCGGTAGGTGGCTGCATTCCTCACCCTTTCGACCAGGGCGGCGTGGATGCCGTCGGTCTGCTCGGCGCCCTTTTCGACCGCCCCGACCAGATAGCCGGCCCGGATCGCTGCGGCGATCGCCGCCGGCCCGGAGCCGCCGGCTTCTGTGCCGAGGCGCGTCGCCACGGTCACCACGTCGCCGCCGAAGTTGACCAGATCCCCGGTGGCCTGGTCCCTGATCAGACAGTCGCTGATCAGCACCGTGCCGTCGATCAGCACCGGCTCGGGTGCGGTGACCAGCGCAGTCTCGATCTTGGCCGGACTCTCGAGGCAGGCGATCGGCGTGCTCACGTCCTCGTCACCGCAGGCCGCGGCGAAGAGTGGCAGGAGCAGAAGGAGGGGGAGCAGCAGAGAAAGGCGCACCCGAACATCTTGACAGCCCCGCATCGCCGGGTTCACGCAGGCGGCAGTACGGCTATAGGCTGCCGACCATGCCTACCGTGCGTGAAGCGACCTTTGACCTTTTCCGCAAGCATGGGATGACCCGGATGTTCGGCAACCCCGGCTCGACCGAGCTGCCGATGCTTCAGGACTACCCCGACGACTTCGAATACGTACTCGGCCTCCAGGAAGCTGCGGTGGTGGCGATGGCCGACGGCCACGCCCAGGTCACCGGCAAGCCGACCCTGGTCAACCTCCACACGGCCCCCGGCCTCGGCAATGCCGTCGGGGCGATTTTCAACGCCCAGGCGAACCACTCGCCGGTCGTGATCACTGTCGGACAGCAGGTGCGCTCGCTGGTGACCCTCCAGGCGAACCTGACCAACCGCGACGCGACCCGGGTCCCCGACCCGTACGTCAAGTACTCCTTCGAACCGCCGACCGCAGAAGACGTGCCGCTCGCGATCGCCCATGCGATCCACCTGGCGATGCTGCCGCCCAGCGGTCCGGTGATGGTCTCGATACCGATGGATGACTGGGACGTCGAGATGGACGCCGCCCAGGCAGCTTTCGTGATCGACCGCGACGTCGGCGGGCGGGCTACGGCCGACCCGGCTTCGGTCGCAAACCTGGCCGAGCGCATCCGAAAGGCGAAGAACCCGATCGCCGTCGCCGGGCCCGACATCGACGCGGCCGGCGCCTGGCAGCAGATGATCGAGCTCTCCGAGGACCAGAACCTCGGGGTATGGGCCTGCCCCGCCCCGGGCGGCGGAAGGCTCGGCTTCCCCGAGAGCCACCCCCACTGGCGCGGCGTGCTGCCGCCGGCGATCGGACCGGTCAGCGAGACGCTGGAAGGTCACGACCTGATCCTCGTGGTCGGCATGTCCGTCTTCCCCTACTACCCGAACCTGCCCGGACCGCTGCTGCCCGACGGTGCCGAGCTGGTCCAGATCACCTCCGATCCGGACGAAGCCGCGCGCGCCCCGATGGGGGATGCGATCGTCGCCGACGTGAAGCTGACCCTCGCCGCCCTGCTCGATCAGCTCGACGGCACCGACCGCGAGGCTCCGCCGGCTATGGCCCGGCCCGACCCGCATGGAAGACAGCGATCCGCTCAGCGGTTCGGTGGTCCACTCGATACTCAAGGAGAAGCTGCCCGAAGACGCGATAGTCGTGCTCGAATCACCCTCGAGCACACTCGCCCTGCGCAACCAGCTTCGAATCTCGAAACCCAACAGCTACTTCTTCGGCTGCGGAGGCGGGCTCGGCTTCGGGCTCGGAGCCGCGGTCGGCATCCAGATCGCCGAACCGGACCGGCCGGTCGTCTGTGTGCTCGGCGAGGGATCCGTCCAGTACGCGGTGACCGCCTTCTGGACCGCCGTCGCCTACGACGCTCCCGTCACCTTCCTCGTCTTGCGAAACGAGGAATACGCGATCCTCAAGTGGTTCGCCGAAGTCGAACAGGTAACCGGTTCGCCCGGACTCGACCTGCCCGCCCTCGAGACGGCGAAGATCGCCTCCGGTTACGGAGTAGAGAGCAGGACCGCGCGCAGTGCCGACGAAGTCGGCACTGAGCTGGCCGAAGCGCTGGCCGATTCGAAACCGCGACTGGTCGAGGTGCCGGTCCAGCCGGGAATGTCCCTCTTCTAAGCGACCCAGGAGAACCGAAAATGCCACTGCTTCAGCCCGACCCCGTCAAGATCGCACCGGAGCCGGGTGAGGCGGCGCCCGACCGCGCGCCCGACTGGGTCGCCGAGGGTACTCCGGAGCCACTGCGCTCGCAGCTGGTTGAACTGCTCGGCGAAGACCGGGTACTGAGCCGGGCGAGCGACCTCGTGCGCTACGCCTCCGACGCCAGTCCGTACCGCAAGCTGCCCAGGGTCGTGATCATGGCGAAGTCCGACCAGGACATCGGCAAGGTGATCGCCTTCGGTCGCGAGAACGACATCGGCGTCACCTTCCGGGCCGGCGGCTCGAGCCTCAACGGCCAGAGCCAGGGAGACGGCATCATGGTCGATGTGCGCCGTCACTTCGGTGGGATCGAGGTTCTCGACGAGGGCCGCGGCGTATCGGTCGCGCCGGGGGCGATGATGGCCGACGTCAACCGGGTGCTCGCCCCCTACGGCCACAAGCTCGGGCCAGATCCGGCCTCGATGGAGATCGCCACCGTGGGAGGCGTCGTCGCCAACAACTCGGGTGGAATGAAGTGCGGCACGAAGTTCGACTCGTACTCGACCGTGACCGGCATGAGCTTCATCCTGCCCTCGGGCACCGTGGTCGATTCCACCGCGCCTGATGCCGAAGCGAAGTTCGCCGAGGCCGAGCCCGAACTGGCCGAAGGGCTGCTGAAGATGCGAGAGGAGATTCTCGCCGACGAAGACCTCGCCGCCAAGATCCGCCGCAAGTTCGAGATAAAGAACACCACCGGCTACCGGCTCTGCGCCTTCCTCGACGCCGAGACCCCGGTGGAGATCTACCGCCGGCTGATGATCGGCTCCGAAGGCACTCTCGGCTTCATCTCCCGCGTGATCTTCGAAACCGTGCCGGTACCGAAGAAGACGACGCTGGCCTGGATCCACTTCCCCGACATCCCCAGCGCGATCGACCCGGTGCCCGACCTGGTCGCGGCCGGCGCCACCGCGGTCGAGGTGATGGTCGCCCCGGCACTGATCGTCGCCTCCTACAACATGCCCGGCGCACCGGACCACTGGAAGGAACTGGACCCGGCCTCGGCCGCACTGCTGATCGAGTTCGGTGGTGACGACAACAAGGCACTGGGCAAGTACGAGAAGAAGGCGATGAAGGTGCTCGACGGCCGCGAGCTGATCCGCGAGGTCGAGTTCAGCCGGGACGAAGAGGTGATCGAGATCAACTGGCGGGTCCGCGAAGGCCTGCATGGCCTGGTCGGCAAGATGCGCCTGCCCGGCACCGCGCTGATCGTCGAAGACGTCTGCGTGCCGCCGGCAAGGATCGCCGAAGGCGCCGAGGAACTTCGCGCGCTGCTGGCCGAGCACGAGTTCCTCAACGGGGTCGCCGGTCACGCTTCGGCCGGCAACCTGCATTTCATGCTCACCCCCGACTTCGCCAAGCCGGAGGACCTCGAGCGCTACGAGAGCTTCATGAGCAAGCTGGTCGAGCTGATCTGCAACAAGTACGAAGGCTCGCTCAAGGCCGAGCACGGAACCGGGGTCAACATGGCCCCCTACGTCGAGCTCGAATGGGGCGAGAAGGCGACCGGGATGATGTGGCGGGTCAAGGAGCTGGCCGACCCCGAAGGTGCCCTCAACCCCGGCGTCGTGCTCAACCGCGACCCGGACTGCCACCTTCAGAACCTGATGACGACACCGCCGATCGAGGAGGTCGCGACCTCCTGCGTCGAGTGCGGGTTCTGCGAGCCGGTCTGCCCGAGCCGCAACCTGACCACCACGCCGCGCCAGCGCATCGTGCTGAGACGCGAGATGGTCCGCCAGGGCGGAGACACCCCGGTCCGCCGGGCCCTGCTCGAGGAGTTCGAATACGACGCGATCGAGACCTGTGCGGCCGACGGCTCCTGCGAGCTGGCCTGCCCGGTCGGGATCGACACCGGTGCTTTCATGAAGGAATTCCGCCAGGCCCAGAAGAGCCCGCGCGAGCAGAAGAACGCACTCAAGATCGCCCAGAGGTGGGACCGCGTAGAGGGCCTCGCCCGCGGTGGTCTCAAGTTCGGCGGCGCGATGCAGAAGGTGATCGGCGAAAGCGGCATGCGTGGACTGACCGGCGCTGCCCGAAAACTGGTGAACGACGATCTGATCCCGCAGTGGGGCGAGAACATGCCGGCTGCCGCCCCGCCGAAGCTTCCGGAGACGGCACCGGTCGGAGCCGCGGCCGTCTACATGCCGGCCTGCATCAACCGTATGTTCGGTCGCTCCCAGGCCGCCGGGAACGGCAACGGCTCCGGTCCGGACCTCAGCCTGCCGGAAGCCCTGGCCGCCGTATCGGCAAGAGCCGGCAGCCCGGTCTGGATTCCGCATGACGTGGCCGGATCCTGCTGCTCGGTTCCGTTCAGCTCGAAGGGATATACGGACGCCCATGCCTTCAAAGCCAACGAGACGGTCGAGCGACTCTGGCGCTGGACCGGAGGCGGGGCCCTGCCCGTCGTGATGGACGCCACCTCCTGCGGCTACGGCCTCAGCGATTTCGGCGATGGCGTGCTCAGCGAAGACAACCAGGCCCGCCACGCCGAGATCGAGATCATCGATTCAGTCACCTGGGCCGAGCGCCTGCTGGAGAACCTCGAGGTGACCCGCAAGGCCGACTCGGTCACCGTGCATCCGACCTGCTCCGGGGCCCACCTCGGTCTGAACAAGGCACTGGCCCGGGTCGCCGGAGAGCTCGCCGAAGACGTAGTGGTGCCGCTCAACGCGAGCTGCTGCGGCTTCGCCGGGGACCGCGGAATGCTCCACCCCGAATTGACCGCCAGTGCCACCGAGGCCGAAGCGGCTGAAGTCAGGGCCAGGCCCACGGTCCGCCACGTCTCCTCGAACCGCACCTGCGAGGTCGGTCTGGAGAGGGCTACAGGCGAGCCCTACGAGTCGATCATCTACCTGCTCGAAGAAGCGACGCGCTGATCGCGGCTCCGGTCCGGCTCCTCATGAGTCGGCGTGCGTTCTCGCCCTGATTCGGCTGTCCGCCCCGCGGGGCGAACGACAGTCCGCGATCAGTCGGCCGCGCTATCCCCGGGATCGCGATCGGCCCGCTCTGCATCGAGGATGATCTCCATCAGGGACGGATCGTTGTCGAACTGCTGGTCCATCAGAGGTGCCGTGAGTCCGCGGGCGAAGAACAGCGCCTTCCACTCGGCCGGAGCGATGGCGCGGGCGGATCGCCCTTCCAGCGCCTCGATGATCACGCCGCCGGCATCGGACACCGGCACCTGCCGGGTCAGCGGCTTGGGAACGACTTCCTGACGCAGACGGTCGCCGAAGGGGTTCTCGAAACCCTTGCGCACCATCTCGGTCTTGATGAAGCCGAAGTAGGCCACTGTCGCGCTGGCACCCAGCGGGCGCAGCTCTGCCCTGAGCGCCCGGCCGAGAGCCTCGACGCCGGACTTGGCGGCCGCGTAGGGGCTGTTGAGCACACCGTTGTTGAAGGCGTAGGAAGATGAGACGAGCACGAACTGGCCGCGGTTCTCGACGACCTGCTCCATGCCGGCGCGGACCGTTCGCCAGACGCCGAACAGGTTCACTTCGACGACCCGCTCCCAGTCTTCAGTGGACATCGAGCGGATCGTCCCGATGGTTGCGATCCCCGCGTTGGCGACCACTACGTCGACTTTGCCGAAGCGCTCCACGGCGGCCTCCATCGCCCCTTCGATCGAAGCCCGGTCAGTGACGTCGGCGGCCAGACCGAGTGCGCGCTCACCGAGTCCGTCGGCGGCCTGCAGTACCTGCTCGGGATCGAGATCCACGAGAACGACCGACGCCCCGCGACCGTAGGCCTGGCGGGCTGTCTCCAAGCCGATGCCCTGAGCACCGCCGGTAACGAAGACGGTCTTGCCGGCGAGGTCGTAGTCGAGCGGAGCCGGGCCGAGATTGACCCAGTAGCCGTGTTCGTCGGGGGTTTCGATCTCCCTGACCGTTTCGCCCACCATCCGATTCCTCTCGATCCGAAGGTCGCTCAGTGGTCCGACCAGGCCGCGCCACTTGAAGGGCGGCCGCCAGGCCGAAGGCTCGATGATCCGGGCGGATCGCTGTTCGATTCCGTCGAGCACGGCGCCCGCGACCTGGTCCGCCTCGATCGGCTCGGTCATGAAGTCGGGCACCAGTTCCTGTCGCAGGGCGTCGATCTTCGGGTTGTCGAAGATCTCGCCGATCAGGCCGGTGTTGACGAAAGCGAAGTAGGCGACCGAGGCGCTCGCGCCGTGTGGTGTGAGTTCGGTCCGGAGCGAGCGTCCGAGAGATTCGACCGCCGCCTTCGAGGTCGCGTAGGAGCTGTTGAGCAGACCATTGGCGGTGGCGTAGGCCGAGCTGATCAGAACGAAGTGCCCCCGGTTTTCGATCACCTGCTCGATACCGGCACGGATCGTGCGCCAGACCCCGAGCAGGTTGACTTCGACCACCCGCTCCCATTCCTCGATCGAGATGTCCCGGGTCGTCGTCTTGCGGGGTGTGATGCCGGCGTTGGCGATCACCACGTCGACCCTTCCCAGACGGGTGACCGCCGTGGCCACGGCCGCTTCGACCTCAGCCGCGTCCGCGACGTTGGCGCCGATACCGGTCGCCCGTTCTCCGATCGCCTCGGCCGCCTCCGCAGCCAGATCAGGATCCAGGTCCACTATGGCCACCGAGGCACCGCGCTCGTAGGCCTGTTTCGCCGTCTCGAAGCCGATGCCGCGTGCGCCCCCGGTAATCAGAACAACTTTGCCCGCCAGATCGTAGGTCTCCATCGCGCCATCCTATGACGACCGCGGAATACCGGGGATCTGCTGCCGGAAGCCCGAGCCCGAGGTGCTTTCGACGACCGCCAGGATCGACCGCGATGGAGGATCTCTTCTCATCGGCGGCCGTCGCGGTCGTGGCGCTGTTTCCGGTCATCGACCCGATCGGCAATACGCCCTGGTTCGTCGCGGCGACCCGCGCCCTGGCGGTCGCAATCGGCCCGGCCAACCGCCACGAAGCCGCAGTCGACTACGTGGGTTTCGCCCTGGGCATAGTCGCCATCCTGCTGTTGACCTTTCTGATCCTGACCCGCGCCAGTTCCATTTCCAAACGGCTCGGCCCGCGCGGCATCGACGTCGTCAACGGAATCATGGGGCTCATAGTCCTGGCGATCGCCGCTGAGCTCGTCTTCCATGGAATCGGCGACCACTTCGGACTCACGGTGATCGACTAGCCCGCCTTCATCGCCCGGTGGATTCAAGGGCCGAAGCCGTGGGCGGGTCGGACTCATACAATCCCCTGCTCATGCCCGGATTCCGACCCGTCGACCCCAAGCAGTCCTTCCCCGAGATGGAGGAACGGGTCGCGGCGGGCTGGAAAGAGAGCCGCGTCTTCGAGCGCTCGATGGAGCAGCGCGAAGGAGCCGAGGTATGGAGCTTCTACGAAGGTCCGCCGACCGCGAACGGCAGGCCCGGCTCCCACCACGTTCTCTCCCGGGTCTTCAAGGACATCTATCCCCGCTACCGCTCGATGCGCGGATACCGGGTGCCGCGCAAGGCCGGCTGGGACTGCCACGGCCTTCCCGTGGAGCTCGAGGTCGAAAAGCAGCTCGGCATCTCCTCCAAGCAGGAAATCGAGGATTTCGGGATCGCGGAATTCAACGCGAAATGCCGGGAGTCGGTCTTCACATACGTCGAGGAGTGGAACCGTCTGACCGAGCGGATCGGGTTCTGGATCGACCTCGACGACCCCTACGTGACACTCGACAACGACTACATCGAGTCGGTCTGGTGGTCGCTCAAGGAACTGTGGAAGAGCGACCGGCTCTACGAAGGCCACCGTGTATCCCCCTACTGCCCGCGTTGCGGCACGGCGCTGTCCTCCCATGAGGTCGCGCTCGGCTACAAGGACGTCACCGATCCCTCGGTCCACGTGCGATTCCCGCTCCTCGGCGACGACGGTGAGCGGAACGGCGAGTCGCTGCTGGTCTGGACCACCACGCCCTGGACCCTTCCCGGCAACTATGCGGTCGCGGTCAATCCTTCGGTCACCTACGCCCGCGTCGAAATCGACGGGCCCGGCGGCCCCGAGACGGTGATCCTGGCCGAGGCGCTGGTCGAGAAGGTGCTGGGCGAGGGAGTCAAGCCGACGGAGACGGTCGCTGCCTCCGAGCTGATCGGGCGCAGCTATGAGGGTCCGATTTTCGAGTTGTCCGACGGCGGGTCCGGAAAATTCGAGGTCATCCCCGGCGAGTTCGTCACAACCGACGACGGCACCGGCCTGGTCCACATCGCCCCTGCCTACGGTGAAGACGACTACCGGGTCGCGAGCGATACCGGCCTCTACGAGCCGGGCCGGGCGGAGACCCCGCTCTACAACCCGGTCGGACTCGACGGCAACTTCACCGCCCAGGTCACCGGCTTCGAAGGCCGGTTCGTCAAAGATCCGGAGCTCACCGCGGAGCTGATCGCCGATCTCGAGCACCGCGGGCTGCTCTTCCGCTCGACCGAATACGAGCACTCCTACCCGCACTGCTGGCGCTGCTCGACCCCCCTCCTCTACTACGCCAAGGCGAGCTGGTACATCCGCACCTCCGAAGCCCGCGAGCAGATGCTGGCCGGCAACGAAGAGATCGGCTGGCATCCGGAGCACATCAAGCATGGCCGCTTCGGCAAATGGCTCGAGAACAACGTCGACTGGGCGCTCTCGCGTGACCGCTACTGGGGCACGCCGCTTCCGGTCTGGGAATGCGACCACGAAGGCTGCGACAACTCCTTCTGCGCGGGCTCGGTCCAGGAACTGAAGGACCTCGCCGGTGAGGTGCCGGAAGACCTTCACCGTCCCTACATCGATGAGGTGACCTGGCAATGCGAATGCGGTGAGGGCCAGATGAAGCGGGTCGTCTCGGTGATCGACACCTGGTACGACTCGGGCGCGATGCCGTTCGCGCAGTTCCACTACCCCTTCGAGAATCAGGAGGAGTTCGAGCAGCGCTTCCCGGCCGACTTCATCTGCGAGGCAATAGACCAGACCCGCGGCTGGTTCTACACCCTGCTGGCCGAGTCAACCATGCTCTTCGACACCCCGAGCTACCGAAACTGCGTCTGCCTCGGGTTGATCCTCGACGCCGACGGCCAGAAGATGTCGAAGTCCAAGGGCAACGTGGTCGCGCCCTGGGAGGTACTGGACAAGTTCGGTGCCGATGCCTTCCGCTGGTACCTGTTCACCGCCCAGCAGCCGTGGTCCGGGTACCGGTTCTCGCTGGACGCGATCTCCGAGGCCCTTCGAAGCTTCCTGCTGACTCTCTGGAATACCTACTCGTTCTGGGTGCTCTACGCCAACGCGGAGAACTTCGACAGCTCGTCTCCCCCTGCCCCGCCGGATCAGCCGACCGACCTCGACCGCTGGGCGATCTCCCGCCTGCAGGCCACCAAAGACTCGGTCGCCAGGAAGATGGACGGCTTCGACTGCACCTCGGCCGGCAAGGAGATCACCGCCTTCGTCGAGGAGCTTTCGAACTGGTACGTGCGGCTCTCCCGCCGTCGCTTCTGGGAGGGCGATACCGCCGCTTTCGAGACCCTTCGCCACTGCCTGGTCGAGATCGCGGGAATGCTGGCACCGTTCACCCCGTTCATCGCCGACGAGATCCACTCGAACCTGGTCGGCGGTGTGACCGGAGACTTCGGCGAGGTGCCGGACTCGGTTCACCTTCGGGACTACCCCGCCGCCGACCCGGCCCTTCGCGATCCCGAACTCGAGGCGGTGATGGAAGCGACGCGACGTACCGTGGAGCTCGGACGGGCCAGCCGTGCGCAGGCGAAAGCCAAGGTCCGTCAGCCGCTGTCCAGGGCGGTGGTGGTCGCGACCGACGCCGAGCGGGAGGCGATCATCAGCCAGGCCGGGCTGGTCAAGGCGGAGCTCAACGTGAAGGAACTTGAATTCGTCACCGACCAGTCAGATCTGGTCAGCTACTCGGTCAAAGCCAACTACCGTTCGCTCGGCCCGCGCTTCGGCAAGGACATGCCCCAGGTGGCCGCAGCGATGGAGGGCCTCGATCCCGAGCATGTCGCCGCCACGGTTGAAGCCGGAGGCGAGATCGGCATAAGCATCGAAGGCCGCGACCACACCCTGGGCCCGGACGACCTGATCCTCTCGATGGAGCCAGTCGAGGGCTATCAGGTGGAGTCGGAATCCGGCCACGCCGTGGCCCTGGCACTTGAACTCGACGACGATCTGATCAGCGAAGGCCTGGCCCGGGAGATCGTCCACGCGGTCCAGAACGCGCGCAAGAACGCCGGACTCGAGATCACCGACCGGATCGAGCTGACCCTGACCGGCGACGACGGGCTGCTCGAAGCGGCCGGTGCGCACCGGGCCTACCTGGCCGACGAAGTGCTGGCCACCGCGGTCGAATTCGGGTCCGGGCAGGCCGACGCCACCGTGGAAGGGGAAGAGGTGACGATCGACGGCAGGCCCTTGGCCATCGCGGTCGTCAAGTCCCGGTCGTGAGCCTGAGGACCGCCATCCTCGCCGGCGGTGGCTTCACCGTCTTCATGCTGCTCCTGCTCGCCGCGCTCGGCTCCGCCTTCAGACCGCTTGAAATCCTTCTCTGGGGAGCCGCGGTAGTAATCGGCTGGCTCTGGATACTGAGCCGCGCCAGGCCGAAAGGCACCCGCTAGGCGTCGAGTTCCGGCGGCATCGCCTTCGGCCCGTCCGGATAGATGAAGGCCAGCTTCTCTTCGTCCATCTCGAGCGAGTTGCCGGGCTCAGCCGGAGCGGCGACCACCAGCCAGAGCTGGTCGGCATCGGTGTCATTGAAGGGCTGGCGCACCGAGTCGGGCTCGACGAAGACCGTGTCCATAGCTTCGAGCTCGAGCAGCTCGTCGTCGACCCTGAGCCTTCCATGGCCTTCGAGCAGCACGTAGAGCTCGCCCGACTCCCGGTGGCGGTGCCGGGTCGAAGCCTGACCGGGCTCGATCCGCCAGAGCCGTGCGCCCATGGTTTCGGCGCCGAGCTGTCTTGCGAGGTCGGTGTTCAGAACCGACATCTGGTTCGAGCGCCGCCAGTGGGCTTGCCCGGACCTGAGCAGCCGGTAGCCCAAGGAGGGTCGCTACTTCTCGGACTCGGGGATGATCAGGTCCGACTTGGCCGAGTCGGAGAACTTCACCCAGCAGTGCTCGGGAGCCACTCCGGCGACATCGACCAGCGCCTCTTCGACGCGCTTTGCGATCTCGGCCTTTTGCTCGTCGGAGCGGCCCTCGAACCAGTGGATCTCTACGAACGGCATGCTCTGCGCCCGGATTCAGGCCGTCAGGGCCGGCTCGAGTTCCTTGAGCAGCTTGCGCTTCGGCATCGCGCCGACCATGCGCTTGACCAGCTGTCCGTCCTTGAAAAGGATCATCGTAGGGACCGAGAGCACCTCGTACTGCGCGGCCGTGCTCTGGTTCTCGTCGATGTCGAGGCTGAGGATCTTCACGTCATCGCGCTCGGCGCTGATCTCTTCGAGAACCGGGTGGAGGACGCGGCACGGACCGCACCAGGTCGCCCAGAAGTCGACCAGGACAGCACCTTCCTGGTCAAGCACTTCCTGCTTGAAAGACGAATCGCTGACTGGGGGGAGGTTGGCCATTTCTGTTGTCTCCTGATCGATTGATTTCGTATTGCCTCAGGTCACTATACAAAATGAAGTGACTCCTGGCAAGCGGTCCCTGGCCCGGAAGCTAGCGAAAAGCCTCAACTGCGACCGGCTCGGCGGCGATGCCTGCCTCCGGCCAGCGTCGAGAGTCTGATCGCCGGAACTCTCCACGCGGCTTCGATGACGATCGAACTGCTCATCTTCGAACTCCCCGTCTCACGCTCCCGGAAGGTGATCGGAACCTCGAGCACCTCGAAGCCGGCCCTCAGCGTGCGGTAGGTCATCTCGACCTGGAACGAGTAACCGGAAGCGGCAACCGAGTCAAGGTCAATCGACTCCAGGACCTCGCGGCGGAAGCACTTGAAGCCTCCTGTCAGGTCCCTCACGGGCACGCCGAGAACGGCGCGGGAGTAGAGGCTGCCACCGCGACTGATCAGCCTCCGGGTCGACCCCCACTCCGTGATCGCACCGCCCGGCACGTAGCGAGAACCGAGTACGAGGTCGGCCAGAGCCGAGGCGGCGATCAATCGCGGAAGGTAGGCCGGGTCGTGGGAGAAGTCGGAGTCCATCTGGACGATCAGGCCCGCGCCCCCTGCCAGAGCCCGTCTGAAGCCGGCGATGTAGGCCGGCCCGAGACCCTGCTTGCCGGGGCGGTGCAGGACCTCGACTGATTCGTGCGCGGCCGCCAGCCGGTCGGCGATCTGGCCGGTGCCGTCCGGGGAGTTATCGTCGACGATCAGGATCCGGTCATCAGCCGAGAGCTTGGGTCCCAGCGCCTCGACCATCGCCTCGATGTTGCCGGCCTCGTCGTAGGTCGGCAGGATGACCCAGACAGGGCCTGAAGGTGCTGGCTCCGGAGCGGACACAGTTCGATGCTACGCCAGAAACGACTCGACGAACCCGTAGGTGCCGCCCGGGTAACTTAAGTCCATGACCAACGCCGAGATCGCCGATGCGCTTGAGGAACTTTCGGTCCTTTACCAACTCGACGGCGCCGACCGTTACCGGGTTCTCGCGTATACGAACTCTGCCCGGACGATCCGCGACCAGGGGAGTTCGGTTGAGGAGATGGCGAGGGCCGGCAACGTCACCGACCTCTCGGGAGTCGGCAAGACGCTCGAGGAAAAGATCCTGGCACTGGTCGAGACCGGTGAGATACCCGCCGCAGCCAGGCTCAAGGAGAAGCTGCCGCCGGGCCTGATCGAAATCAACCGGATCCCCGGTCTGGGGCCGAAGACCGTCAGGCGCCTCCACGACGAGCTGGAAGTAACCGGACCCGACGACCTGCGTGAAGCGGCGGAGGCGGGTCGGATTCGAGCTCTCAAGGGCCTCGGGCCGAAGGCCGAACAGAACATCCTCGAGGGGCTCGAAAAGCTGGAGGCCGAGCCGGAAGGCCCGAAGCGCAAGCCGCTGGACAAGGTTTTGCCGCTGGCCGAAGAGCTGGTCGAGGCGCTTCGCCGCCATCCGAGTTGCGACCGGGCAGAAATCGCCGGCTCGGTACGTCGCCTGAGCGACACCTGCAAGGACATCGACCTGATCGCGACCTCCGAGAGCCCGCGCGAGCTGGCCGAAAGCATCGCCGGGCACAGGACGGTCAGCTCGGCCGGCAAGGCGAGTGAGAACGGGGTCAGGCTGGAAACCCAGGCGGAGATCGGAGTCGACGTGAGGATCGTCGAACCCGAAGCCTTCGGAAACCTGCTCCAGCACTTCACGGGTTCCGCCGCTCACAACACCGAGCTGCGCGAAAGGGCGGTCGCCGAGGGCCTCCATGTCTCCGAGCACGGGATCAAGAACGACAGCACCGGCGAGACCGAACGCTTCCGCACCGAAGACGAGGTCTACGAGAGGCTCGGTTACGAATACATCGAGCCCGAGTTGCGGGAGCATCGGGGCGAGCTGGAGGCGGCCAGAAAGGGAGAGCTTCCGCAGCTGGTCGAGCGCGGTCAGATCCGCGGCGACCTCCACTGCCATACGACGCTTTCCGACGGACAGAACACGCTCGAAGACATGGCCGCGGCAGCCCGGCGGCTCGGCTACGAATATCTGGCGATCACCGACCACTCGGCCACCCACGGCTTTGGCGACAACGTCGAAGCCGACCGGCTGCGGCAACGGATCGAAGAGATCCGCGAGTTCAACCAGAGCAGCACGGGCATCACCCTCCTGGCCGGCTCGGAGGTCAACATCCACCCCGACGGAACCCTGGACTACGAAGACGATGTGCTGGCTGAGCTGGACTGGGTCATCGCTTCGATCCACACCGGATTCAGCAAGAGCGAGGCGGCGATGACCGCCAGGATGCTGGCCGCTGTCGAGCATCCGGAAGTCGACTGCATCGGCCACGCGACCGGCAGGCTGCTCGCCAGACGGGAGCCTTACCCGCTCGACATCGATGCGGTATTCGAGGCCGCGGTCCGCAGCGAAACCGCCTTCGAGATCAACGGCAGTCCGAAACGACGCGACCTCTCCGACGTCCACGCCCGCATGGCGAAGGAAGCCGGCGTGAAGATCGTGCTCAATACCGACGCCCATGCGGCTTCGAGCTTCGAGTACATGTCCTACGCGATCGCGACGGCGAGGCGCGCCTGGCTCGAACCGGCCGACGTGCTCAATACCGGACCGTGGTGGAAGTGACCCGTCAGTAGGTCGTGAGGCCGGGGGATCGGATCAGCTTGACCTGCCTGAAGGCCGAGCCGGACTCAACCAGGAAGCGCACTCCGTCCCGCAGCTCGATCGCCAGCACCGCCGATTCCCGGTTTCTCCAGGCGAGGGCGACGAGCAGTGCGAATCCGCAGCCGATGACCGCGACCTCGGGGAAGAACAGTCCCGCTCCGCCTGCGGCCAGCACCGCGGCGATGATCGGCCAGAGCCGGTTGAATGCGATCCGGCCCGGGGCCGGCAGGGAGTAGCCGGCCCCGCCCGGAGTGACGCTCCGGGCCGAGGCGAGGGGCTCACGCATCCGTTCGACCGAGCGCTGCTCGGCGCCAAGGTTCATACCGATCCAGGCCGCCGTGACCCACCAGGCCGCGGCGACGATGAGGATGGTCTCGTCCTGGTCCCTCTGGGCTCCGATCACGGTGATCACCGCGAGCAGGGTCGCCCCACCGGCAGTCAGGAATACCGTGGCCCGCAGCAGATCGGCGAAAGGCATCGTTCAGGACGCGAGTGTCGCGACCATGTCGATCCACTCCTCGGAACCGGAGACCACGATGTCGGCGATCTCCATCAACTCGGGCGGTCCTTCGTCGGAATCCACGGCCACGATGAGCAGGTTCTCGATCTGACCGTCCTCCTTCATCTTCCTCAGGCGCTTGACCGCATCGAGGTCGGTCTGGTCGTCGCCTGCGAAGACGACCGTGTTCAGGCCGGAATCGGTCAGCAGGGCCTCTACGGCGCCGGCCTTGCCTTCCATGTCCGGCGGCCTCAACTCGAGCACCTTGCGTCCCCAGTGGGTGACCAGGTCGGCGCCTTTGGCCTGCTCGGCAATCTCGCGAACCAGTGCTTCGGTGCGTTCGCCGGCCCCGCGCCAGTGCAGCGCCTGGATCGGCCCCTTGTCCTCGACCCTGATCTTGGCTGCAACCCAATGGGGGCTGTCGTGCTCGGCCACGAATCGCGCCGCACGGGTCACCTGGTCGCCTTCGAGCACCATGGTCGGCTCGTCGCTACCCGGTTCGAGCAGCTCGAGGCCGTGGTTGCCGAAGTAGGTGACGGATTCGGCGCCGACCATGCTGCGGGCGACCCTGGCCGGCCGGCCGGTGACGCAGGCAACCATGGCCAGATCGCGGCTGAGCAGCTCGAGGCTGTCCTTCGCCTTGACCGGCACCCTGGCGTTGTCGGGACGGTCGACGATGCGGCACAGAGTGCCGTCCACGTCGCTCATCAGGGCCGATCGGCCCGGTTCTTTCAGCAGAAGCGAGAGCGGTGAGTCCTGGTTCATGGTCGTAGTATCGCCCGAATGGAGTCTGGACGAATCTGGAGGCTCGCTTTGATCGGCACCGCGGCGGGTGCCTTCAGCGGTCTGTTCGGGGTCGGGGGAGGCACGGTGATCGTTCCGATGCTGATCGCTTTCTTCGCTTTCGGCGAGAGACTGGCCACCGGAACCAGCCTCGCGGCGATCGTCGTGATCGCGATTCTCGCGGCTGCGATGCAGGGCGGCTTCTACGGAAACGTCGACATCGAGACCGGCCTGATCCTCGCCGTTCCGGCGATTCTCGGGGTGGTCGCCGGCACCGCGATCCAGCAACGCATCCCCGAGAAGACCGTGTCTCTGGTCTTCGCCGTGCTCCTGATCGTGGTCGCGATGGAGATGATCTTCGGCTGATGGGCGGTCTCTGATGGACATAGCGGCCGCGGCCCTCATATGCCTCGCAGGCGGCGTCATCGCCGGACTGATCGGGGTCGGTGGAGGAATCGTTTTCGTGCCGGCGATGACCGTCCTGCTCTCGAAAGGACAGGTCGAGGCGCAGGCCACCTCCCTGCTGATGATCGCCCTTGTCTCGATCGCCGGAACCTGGAGACAGACCGGCTACGGCAACGTCAGCCTCAGGGATGCGGCCTGGATCGGACTGCTTTCGCCGGTCGGTGTGCTGGTCGGGGTGCTGCTCTCGAATGCGGTTTCCGAGAGAACCCTGCGGATCGGCTTCGCCCTGCTCGCCCTCTACATGGCCTGGCGCCTGCTGAAGAGGGTCTTCGCTCCCGACCCGCCGGCCGAAGAGGCCGAGCAACCGACGCCTTCATGAAGCGAGGCATCCGGCCGAAGGGCGGGCCGTTCATCCCTGTATCCGAGATCACCCTGCGCGCCTCGCGTTCCTCCGGCCCGGGCGGACAGCACGCCAACGTCACCGCCTCGCGGATCGAAGCGGTCTTCGACGCAGGCGGTTCGAACCTCCTGACTGCGACGCAGCGGCAGCGCATCATCAAGAAGATCGGCCCGACCGTGACCGCGGTCGCCCAGGATGCCCGCTCCCAGGCCCGCAATCGCGACCTCGCCCTCGAGCGGCTCGAATCGAAACTCGCCGGCGCCCTCGCCGTTCCGCGCCGTCGGCGCGCCACCCGGCCGACCCGGTCTTCGAAACAGAAGCGCCTCGATTCAAAGCGCCGACGGTCAGAGACCAAGCGGTCCCGGGGGCGTCCTGAAATTGATGAGTGACGTCAGAACCAGCCCCCACCAACGACTCACTCCGGGCATCCTGACCATCGCCTAACCTCAGTTGGCTACCGGCGAGACCGGAGAGGAGACGTAGACATGCACGAGATCAAATGCCCGCATTGCGGAAAAACTTTCAACCTTGACGAGGCCGGTTACGCGGAGATCCTCAAACAGGTACGCGACGACGCCTTCGACAAGGATCTGCACGACCGGTTGGAGCTCGCCGAGCAGGAGAAGAAGACCGCCGTAGAGCTCGCCGAGACCAAGGTCGCCGGCGAACTCAAGGACGTCGCCGCCAAGAAGGACCTGGAGATTGAACGCCTCAAAGAAGAGCTGAAGACGAGCGCCGAGCTGGCCGAGGTCAAAGCCACCGGAGAGCTGAAAGACGGTGTTGCCAAGAAGGACGCCGAAATCGAACGCCTCAAAGCGCAGCTGGACAAGGCGGATGTCGCCGGGAAACTGGTACTCAAGGAGGCTCTTGGCGAGGTCGAGAAGGAACGCGATGACCTCAGACGGTCCCTCGACTCCAAGGACACCGAGCAGGAACTGCTCGAGAAGTCGCTCAAGGAGAAGTACGAAACCCAGATCAAGGACCGTGACGACACCATCGAGCGCCTGAAGGACATGAAGGCGAAGCTGTCCACCAAGATGGTCGGTGAGACCCTCGAGCAGCATTGCGAGAACGAGTTCAACAAGATTCGCGCGGCGGCTTTCCCGAACGCCGACTTCGGAAAAGACAACGACGCAAGCGCCGGCACCAAGGGCGACTTCATCTTTCGCGAGGCCGACGATTCGGGCACCGAGTTCGTCTCGATCATGTTCGAGATGAAGAACGAACTTGATGAAGGCGCGAACAAGAAGAAGAACGAGGACTTCTTCAAGAAGCTGGATGAGGACCGGAACAAGAAGGGCTGCGAGTACGCCGTGCTGGTCTCACTGCTTGAGCCTGAGAGCGAGCTCTACAACGTCGGCATCGTCGATGTTTCGCACCGCTACCCGAGGATGTATGTGGTCCGGCCGCAGTTCTTCGTCCCGATCATCACGCTGATCCGCAACGAGGCCCACAAGACCCTGAAGCTCAAGTCCGAGTTGGCCCTGGTTAGGGCCCAGAACATCGACATCACCAACTTCGAGGAAAAGCTCGAGACGTTCCAGAGCGGCTTCTCCCGCAACTATGACCTGGCTTCACGCCAGTTTGAGGATGCGGTTGAAGAGATCGACAAGTCGATCAGGAATCTGGAAAAGACCAAGTCATCGCTTCTCAAGTCTGCGAACAACCTGCGCCTTGCCAACGACAAGGCACAGGATGTGTCGATCAAGAAGCTCACTCGCGGCAATCCGACGATGGCCGAGAAGTTCAAAGACAGTTCCGAGGAATAGCGCCGAAGCCGGAGGATTATTCAGCGGGAACTAACCGATGCCGTGCTCGAGGGCGGTCTTGACCTGAGCGTCGAGTGCGTTCAGGCGGTAGAGCGCGATCGCCTCGGGCGAAGGGAAGTGCCGCAACCGGAGCGCGTCGGTCCCGTGGTGGCACATGACGCAGGAGAGCAGGGCGTCGCGCTCTGACGGGTCGAGGTGGCCGGAAGCCGCCGTGATCAACTCGGCTCCGATCTGCAGGTGACCGAGGGTGCGCCCTCGCTCGGTCAGGCCGATCTCGGCACCGTAGGTGAACTCCCCGGTCTTGCCGATGTCGTGGATCAGCGCGGCGGCCATCAGCAGGTCGGAGTTGAGCCGGGGATGCAGGGTGCAGGTTTCGGTGACCAGCGTCGCCACGGCGACCGTATGCTCGATCAGGCCACCGACATAAGAGTGGTGGCCGGCCCGCGTACACGGGGCGCGACGGAACTCGTCGGCGGAGGGTCCGGTGAAGAGCAGCTCCTCGACCACCGTCCTGAGCCCCGGGTTGTGTACCTCCCTGGTCAGGTGCTCGAGGAAGCCCTCCAGCTCCTCCCGGTTGCGATAGGCGGTCGGCAGGAAGTCGGTCGGATCGACGCGCTCGGGATCGACCTTTTCAGCCGATTCGACTTCTGCGCTGAGCTGGCCACGAAAGCGCTCGACCCGCCCGCGGACCGAAATCACGTCGCCGCGCTCGAAACCGAGCCCGATCCGGTCGACGTCGCGAAACAGCCGGGCGGGGATCGTGCCGGTGCGATCGCGCAACTCGAGGCTGAGGTAGGAGGAGCCGTTGCGGGCGGTGAGACGGTCCTTGCGGGCGCAGACGTAGTCGCCGGCGAAGGCCTGGCCCGGGGTCAACTCTGCCACCGGAGTCCCCTCCCTGACGCTGTCTCTGGAAGCCGCGCTGTCCACGCATACATCCTGACCGAAGCGCCCGACAGCCGCCAATCCGAAGAACGGAACTTGCTCATCCTCTACATTGAACAAATGGATCATTTGAGGTGGGAGACAAACCCCCCGGCACTCAGGAACCCGATTCTCGTCTGCGCCTTCCGCGGTTGGAACGACGCTGCCTCGGCCGCCTCTTCAGCTCTGGAGACGCTCTGCGACTCCCTCGAAGTGGATGTGCTGGCCGAACTCGACCCCGAAGAATTTTTCGACTTCCAGGCCAATCGGCCGACGATCGCCTTCTCCGACGGGGCTCACCGCCGGATCGAATGGCCGCGCAACACCCTCATCGCCGCCCGTGCTCAGGGTGCCGAGCGCGACCTCGTACTGCTCGACGGAACCGAGCCGAACCTCAAGTGGCGGACCTACTCCGAGACCATTGTCAAAGCGGCCGAATTCCTCAAGGTCGAGACCGTGGTCGCGCTCGGATCGCTGATCGCCGAAGTCGCCCACACGATGCCGGTGCCGATTACCGGACTCGCCTCGAACGACGGACTGGTCAAGCAACTCGACCTGGACCGCTCTGACTACGAAGGGCCGACCGGGATCGTCGGGGTGGTCCACGACCGCTGCCGGGCTGCCGGGCTGCCCTCCGTTTCGCTCTGGGCGGCCGTGCCCCACTACGTCGCCGCCGTTCCCAACCCGAAGGCCGCGCTCGCACTCAGCGAGAGGCTCGAGAAGATCACCGGCGTGGCCGCCGACCTCTCCGGCCTGCGCGAGGAGACCGTCGCCTACGAAGAACAGATCGGCCGGGCGGTGGCCGCCGACCCCGAGGTCGAGGAGCTGGTCAGCCGGATCGAGAGCGAACAGCAGAAGCGCAACGAAAGCGACCCGGAAGTCCCGAGCGGTGAAGCACTGGCGATGGAGTTCCAGCGCTTCCTCAAGCGCCAGGGCAGCGAGTAGCCCGGAGGCTCAGGCCTCCGAAGCCGGGCAGACCATCCGGAAGTCGCACCAGCCGCAGACTCCGGGTGAAGGACGTGGTTCGAAGTCCTGACCAAGGATGCCTTCGCCGACTTCGAGTGCCGTCCTCTCGACCCGCTCACGGTCATCGGCTTCGGCTTCAACCGGGACCTTCTCCCCCTCGAGCACGTAGTAGTAGCTGCCCGAATCGATCTCGACATCCCAGGCTTCGCGGGCTCCGAGCCGGTAGAGCGCGAGCTGGATGTCGCCACCGTGACGCCCCGTTTCAACCCGCTGGCCGGTCTTGTAGTCGATCACCTCGTAGCTGCCGTCTTCGCGTCGGTCGACCCGGTCGACCCGGCCGCGAAGGTAGTGGGGGCCGATCCGGAACTCGAACTGACGCTCCAGCCAGAGTGGCTTCTGCGAGGACTGACTCTCGTTCCGCCAGTAGTTCTCCATCGCGCTGACCGCGCGGTCCCGGAACTGCAGCTCGTCGTTGGAATCACCAAAGCCGGAACGCCTCCAGCCGGTGTTGAGCATCGACATCAGGTCCTCGAGGCCGGCTCCCGGAGGAGCGGTCTTCGGGTCGTGAAAACGGTGCAGCACGTTGTGGATCAGGATCCCGAAGCGCTGGTTGATGGTGGGCGCCCTGGGAATGCCGAAAACGCGAGCGAACTTGTACTTGAGCGGACAGGTTAGGTAGAGCTCGAGATCGGAGGCGGAAAGTCTCAGGTCGCCGCCGCGCTTCGGCAGGAAGGCGGCCAGGGAAGGCTCCGAACGCGAATCGATCAGCTCCTGGCGCAGGTCCCGCTCCCTTTCGTTGGCAAGCAGATAGGGGTCGAGGGTCGATCGTTCGAGTTCTGCCAGTTGCTCCGGTGTGGCGACCTGTCCGAGCAGTCCGTTGACCGCGTCGATCGCGTCCGAGTCGAGACCCTGCCCGCTGCGCTGCGCCAGGGCGGCGAGCTTGAGGAGTTCGAGGTAACGGGTGATCGCCCGGTTGAGGTCGGTCGGAGTGTCGAGTCGCGGCTCGACCAGGTCACGACCGACCCTCCATGAGGCTTCGAGCACCTCTTCTCGCATCATCCGATAGGTCGAATGGAGATCTTCCGCCGGACCGAAGAGTTCCTCCTGGTGGACCTCCTCGATGGCAAGGGCGGCATTGAAGGCGTCCTCCATCGGTCCGGAACGCAGCGTCCCCGGCTGATCGGAGCCCAGACGGGAAAGCACGACCGACTTGCCGGCCGAAGTGATTGCCGCGGCCACCGCCGGCCGCTCACCGTCGCCGGCCCGCTCCAGGCCGAGCATGAATACCCGTCGCCAGCTGCCTCCGCGGACGCCGTCCCAGGCCACGATCCGGACCTTTCCGCTAGTCGGGATCCGCGGGCCGTTGGCAGGTTCGAGGCCGGTCTCGGCCAACGCCGATACGAAGGCGGTGAAGTCCCTGGTCGAACCGGCGGGTTCCCGTCGGCACCACTCGGTCGCCACCTCGGCCAGCCGGGAGAGGGCCAGCAGTCGCTCGGCCGTCTCCGGTCTGGCGGCGAACATCCCCTGGCGCCGGAATCCGATCCTCTCGATCAGCCGGCGGACGAAAGCGTCGGGCCGGTGGGCGTCGAGCGCGCCGGATGCGGCCCGGTGGAGGCTTAGAAAAGCGTCGAGCCGTTCGCGCGACTCTGGTGACATCCGCGGGCTCTCCAGTGCGGCATCACAGGCCGAGACCAGATCGAGCTTGCGGCGCCGGGCGATAACGGTCAGCTGGGCGAGGTCGACCGAGCGCAACTGGATCGGCGGCCGGGTAAGGGCCCTGGTGACCGCGCCGCCGTCGGCCGGGTCGCTGAGCGCTCGCAGCCAGGCGACGGTATCGCGCACCTCCGGCTCCCTGAACAGGGCCGAGCCACCGGACAGACTGACCGCCACGCCGCGATCCTCGATCGCCGAGCTGACCAACTGGCCGTCGCGATCCGGGTCGGCCACGGCGACAGCTATCGAGTCGGGGGCGGTGCCCTCTGCCACCAGGTGCTCGATCTCCCGGGCGACCCCCTGGGCCTCGGCCTGGGCGGTCTCAGAACGCCAGAACCGGATCTCGCAGCCGGACTCGGCGCCCGGCTGCCAGGAATCATCCCGATCGATCCGGGCCGAAGCAGCTTCTGGATCGTCGTTCTCTGTATCCGCCTTGGCCGGCTCGGCCGAGCGTGGCCCGGCGCCGACCACAGCTTGCGCGATTCCAATCTGGTCACGGCCGAGCCGCCAGGCGCGCTCGAGCCGGAGGTGGTCGGCAGCCGGCAGAGCCTGGTCGAGCCGTTCGACAGCGGCAGTCGGATCATCGCCGGAAGCGGGATCGATCGCCGCAACGAGGCTGCTCGTGCCCTGCTGCAGGCCCTCGAGCAGGGTCGCCATGACGGGCGTCAGCCTTTCGGCCTCGTCGACCAGCAGGTGCGGGTAGGAGGTCGCCGTGGCCTCACGCACCGTCTCGTTCGAGACCAGCAGACTGCCGGCCAACCGGCAGAGGTCGTTGTCATCAAGGCAGCCGAGGTCGCTCAGCATGCGATCGTGGAAGTCGATCAACTGCTCGAATTCCGAGCGACGCACCGGGTCGTCGGCGAAGGCCCCGGAGTCCCCGCGGTCGCCGAGAGCCGCCTTCTCGAGGTCGATCTCGAGCAGCAGTCGCCGCATAAGGCCGGTCGGATTGCCGCGGATCTCGTGGTGGCGCAGCGGCAGCTGCTCGAACCTGACCAGCAGCATTGCCAGCCGCTCGGCCGGCCCGGCTACCTCGAAGTCCGGGTCGAGCCCCGCGTCGACCGGCCAGGCCCTGAGCAGACGCTCAGCGAAGCCTTGCCAGGTGTTGATCACCAGCTGCTCGTACGGTCCCGAGAGACGCTGCTCGATCGAGAGTCTGTGTGTGTCGGCCGAGGGCTTCGTAGCGGTGATCAGAGCGATCGAGGAGGCTCGGACGCCACACTCGACCAGGTGCACGAAGCGCTGGTCGAGAGCCGCACTCTTGCCGGTGCCGGGGGCGCCTTCAACGATCATGGCTCTGTCCCGGTGGCTGACTACCTCCGACTGCATGCCGGCCGGTTCCGGATTCGGCATCAGCTCTGTCGGACGATCGCTCACGGTCCAAAACTAGCCGAAGCCGGGGCCCCGCCGGATCGCTGACCGGACCGGTTCCGCCCCCGGCAGCCCGGCGTAAGTAGCATGGCCCGGTGGAGACCCGACCCGACGGCAACCCTGGCAACGACCCCGCCCTCTCAGCCGACTGGCTGGAAATCTGCCGCCGGATCATCGAACGCCAGCAGGTGCTCTTCGACGAGACCCCGACGATCGATGGCCGTGACCGCTACGAAGGCGTCGGCGAAGGTGGGGATCACACTCTCGAACTGGACCGCAAGTGCGAAGACGTCGTCTTCGACGAGCTTGACCCTGCTTGCCGCGGACGGCACCGCCTTCACGGCGATATCCGAGGAGCGCGGTTCGGTCCAGTTCAACGGCGGCGGCGAGACCTGGGTCGTAATCGACCCGATAGACGGTTCCCTGAACGTTCGCCGCACCCTGCCCAACCACAGCCTTTCGATCGCGATCGCTTCAGCCCCGAACATGTCGGCCGTCGAGTTCGGCTACGTCTACGACTTCGGCGCCCGCGAGGAATACAGCGCCCATTCCGGCCAGGGAGCGCTTCTGAACGGACGTGAACTCAGGGTTCAGCCGGCCGAGCTGCTCGAGATCGTCGGGGTCGAAGGAGCCGAACCCGGTGCTTTCCTGCCGATCGTCGAGAATCTGACCGGTTCGGTCTATCGCTTCCGTTGTGTCGGTTCCCTGGCGATCACGCTCTCCTATCTGGCCGCCGGCCGGATCGACGGGATGGTCACTCCGCATCTGTCTCGTTCTGTCGACATCGCCGCCGCCCAGCTGATCGCCCGCGAGGCCGGCGCCCTGGTCGAGCTGGGTGAGGACGGGCTCGGCGAGGTCGGCCTCGACCTGGGCCACCGCTTCACGGTCACCGGAGCCAGCTCGCCCGAGGGCCTGGCCACGCTGATCGCCAGTCGCACCTGACCCGGCCGGCACCGCCTCGGGCCCCGGAGCCGAATCAACCCCGGCGGTCTCAGCCGCCGTGAATCGCCCTCCGGTCTCGGCAGATCGCCGGCGGTTTCGACGCCCGACAAGGGCCGCATTCGCTCCTTCAGGGACCACCAACCGGCAGCACGGGGGCTGATTATCGGCTCCTGAAGCCGTTTCTGGCTGTGTGACGCTTGTCCGCGCACAATCAGAACAGATGTTCGTATTCCCTGCTACACTTCAAACATCCTTAGAAATAAGTAGTTTGATTCCAACAAAGGAGCAAGTAATGAGTCCCGAGACCAAGACAAAGAAGAAGCCGGCCACCAAGAAGGCCGCCGCCAAGCCCAAGACCAAGGCTGCCGCCAAGAGCGCACCGAAGAAGAAGGCCGCCGGCAAGCCCCGCACCGCCGCCCAGCTTCGTTCCGAGGCCAGCGCCAAGGCCGTCCACGCCGCAGAGCTCGACGCCCAGGCCGCCAGGAGCCGCGTCGAGGAAGTCGAAGAGGCCGCCGTCGAGGCAGCCCGGACCGCCGTTGACATTCCCGTCGGCGCCGCCCTCAACATCAGCGACCGCGTCGCCGAGATGATCGAGCCGTGGACCGACCAGGCTTCCGCCGAGAAGAAGGTCAAGGGTTACCGCGCCGACCTGACCAAGACGTTCAAGCGCGCCGAGCGCCGTGGCACCACCGCCCGTCGCAAGGCCACCCGGTCCGTCAAGAAGACCCGCAACCAGCTCGAGCGTGAAGTTCGCAAGCAGCGCAAGAGCGTCGAGAAGCAGGTCAAGGCCACCAACAAGGATCTCAACAAGCAGATCGAGAACCGCGTTGACGTCGTCACCAAGCGTGCCGAGAAGGCCCAGGCCGAAGTCACCAAGCGTGCCGAGGTCCGTGGCAAGAAGGCCCAGGACCTGGTCAACCGCGTCACCGATCAGCTGACCCAGCTGGTCTGAGCACCACTTAGCCCGGCCCCCACGGAGAGGGGCGGCCGGAGAAGCCTGCTGACCTCATAACCTCGTCAGCAGGAGTAGTACCTCTCCTCCCTCGCCAACGGCCCCTTTACCGGGGCCGTTGGTCTTGCAGGCCGTTGGCCATACAGGGAGCGGGCACCCGTCGGGGCAGCGGGCTCCGGGCGAGGACCAGGCCCGGGTCGCTCAGCTCAGCTTGATGACGACCTTGGCAACTTCGACCGGCATCTTCAGGTACCACTGGTTGCCGATCCGGACCGACTCGAACGGCTTGAAGCCGCCGTACTGGTCCTGGGCCCGGCGGGTGAAGGAGCCGAGCATGCCCGGCAGAGCCCGGGCCGAGTCGAGGTCGAGCGCGTCGGCCACCTCGCCGTAGGCGATCGGCTTGCCGGGGTTCTCGGCCAGGTATTCGAGCATCGCCCTCGCCCGGCCAGATGACTCGTTGTAGGCGGTTCGCACCAGGCTGGCCGCCCCTCCGTCTTCGGGGTCCTCGGACCTGCCGAGCTCGATCGTCAGCTCGTCCTCCATGCCGGTCAGTTGCTGGAGCGCCGTGATCACCCGGCCGGCCACCTCCGGGCTCACGCCCTCGTGGATGTGGATGTGGATGTGCGTCTCTTTGCTGTCGAGCAAGCGTCCTCCCAGGATTCCGCGTCGAATTCCACCCAGACGGGCTTCGGCGAAAGCCTAGCGCCGACTGAGGCAGTTGACCTTCATCGTGAAGGCCAGGCCGGATCCCCGGTCGGAGAGAACCCTGAAGATGTAGCCCCCGGGGCCGCCGAAGCGGTTGATGACCACGGTGCGGCTCACCTCGTATGCCAACGGTCCCATGTTGCCAATCGAAGGATCAAATGCGAACGGGGCCCTGGCAGGACAGCGGATCGTCCCTTCGGCTTCGGTGAACTTGCCGTCGCCGGCCACCGGGTCTGTCGACGGAAGTTGACCGCCGGTTCCGAGAACGACCTTGCCGATCGAGCGGGCTCCGATCGAATCCTTTCGAAGGTCGTTCGAATCGACGCTGCGCTTGCCTGGCAGCGCCACAGCAGTGCCACCGATGGCCACGATCAGGCTGATGACGGCCACGACCATCGCCGGAGACGGCTTCAGTTTTTTGCCTATCCCTGCCACGACTCACCTTCCCGATGAAGATGCCTTGGGATAGACAATGACCGATCTGACCACGGATGTCGAGGGGCGATAGGGCCAGCCGGCCTCGGGCAGGGAGATCGCCCTGAAGAGGATGCGCTGCGCAGAGGCGATCGTGCGGAAGCGGTAGGAGTAGCGGAAGCGGCCTCTGCGGTCGGCCCGGATCACTTCCACCGGGCGCCATCTCGCACGACCGGGGTCGTAGTACTGGATCGCCACCAGCTTGCCCCCCGCCGGCTGAATCGCGCCCCGGCCGGCCACCCTGCCCCGCATCACGGTTCGGTCTCCGTTCCTCAGGACATTCGGCCGCAGCCGCAGCCTGACCCGGTCCCTCGAACTGAACCGGATCCAGCGGCTGGTGGCACGGGCATCCGTCGCAGTGCCCGCGAAAAGGACCCTGACCCGGCGGCTCGGCCCTGCCTCAAGCCGGACCGCGAACCTTCCCGTGCCGTCGGCTACCGCGGCTTTCCTTCGGAGCCGCAGCCGGCTGCCATCGGCGAATCGCTGCTCGACGTCCAATCTGGCGGCGGGGATACCGGATCCATCCAGATGCCGGATGCGGCCGACAAGCGTGGTGCGCCGGCCATGCCCGGACAGAACCTTCCTGACTCCCGACCTCTCGCCGCGATGGCGCAGGGTGAGACCGACCCTCCTCTTCAGCGGCAGCTCGAGAACCATTGCCGTGCCGCCGGTCGTGGTGACCGTCGTAGCCGTGTTTCCCGCCCGGTCCGTCGCTTCGGCGCGCAGCTCATAGGTTCCGGCGCGCAGGTCGTCCGATGGCACCCTGGCCTTGAGTAGGCCCTGATCCTTGACCGTCTCGAGATCGCGAAATGCCCCGTCGCTTCCGATGCGCCTGATCGAGATGCTGCCCCGGTCCACGCCCGAAAGCCCGTCTTCCGTGAGGACGGAAACTGTTTCGGGATCGGACTGGTCCCGCCTCGGGTCGAAGCTGAGCAGCGGAGGAGTGCTGTCGATCTGGACCGTCGCCTTGCCAGGCGGCCGGTGTCGTGTTCCGTCCGCAGCGGGCCTGCCGTCGTTGAGGTTGCCGGCCAGATCACGGGCCCAGTACTCAACCTTCGTGGCACCTTCCGCTGCAACCGTGAATGTGGCGACGGCGCCAGGCGATTCGTACGGTGCCTGGCCTTCGGCGGCGATTGCGGTGAGCGGCCGGCCGTCATCCACGCCCGGCTCAGCCTCCATGCCGGACATCGTGTCGGAGGCCCTGGCGGTAAGCGTGACCGGCCGGTTGACCCAGCCCGGCGGTAGTCCGCTGAGCGTAGTCTCGGGGTCGGTGCGGTCTACCCGGACAACGGTGCTGCCCGGCTGCCTGGACGAAAGCATCGCTCCGGATGCGGCGACGGCGGAGACCCAATGGCTGCCCTCCTGGAGTCGGTCGATCACCGCGACCCGGCTGTCGGGACCGGCCAAGAGCGCCATCTCCTCCTCGAGGCAGATCGGCCCGGCGCAGGGAGGCAGCATCCGGTCGGCGGATACAGCGACCGCGTAACCACCGATCCCCGAAGGTCCGCCTGACCAGGCCTTCTCGATCGGCTGCCGCAACGGCAGTTCGTCTTCGGAGATCCAGCCGGATGGACTCTCGGGCGAGACGTCGCCAGGTGGTGAGTCGTCGAATCGAACGTTGCTTGCCGCCGGTTGCCCGAGATTGCCGGCCTGGTCCCTGAGACGGAACTCGACCCGGTAGTTGCCGGCCGAAGGAACCACTACCGCCCCGCTCGACCGGGGCGGTGATCCTGGAATGACGCCGGAATCGACTTGCTCGCCAGTCCCGGCTCGATGGATCCGGTACTCGGCTGCAACCACCGGTGAGATCTGGTCGCCCGGGATCTGCCATTCGAACTCGAAACCGTTCTCGGCCCTCCAGCCGCTGCCGCCGACGACCTCGAGACCGACCGGAGCCTGAGAGGGTTCGTTGTCAACGGCCAGCAGACGGCTCTCCGTGCAGCCGCGGTTGGCACCCTCGGCCGGGATGGCGAAATCGGCGACACAGAGCCTCAGGCTGTTCAACCCCTCCCGGAACGGAGTGGCTGCGGTGTCGAAGTTCCGACTCAGGGTTGCATTGGCACCACAGGGAGTGAAGCTGGTCGAGTAGGACCCGCGATCTCCGGCGCAGTCGACCGCACCGAGACCGAGTTCGAAGCCGTTGACCTCGAGCCAGGCTTTCGCGACGCCCGTCCCGGGGTCGTAGGCGGAGACGCCAACCCCGCCCTCGCCCCGCTGCCAGCCCCCTCCGTTGCTTCGCTGCCAGAGCATGCCGGAGGGGATCAGCTGCGGAGCGGCGACGTCGCGGCTACGGATCTCAAGGTCGAAGAGCTCGACGAACGCCTTTGGTCCACCGGCTTCGTTGGGACAGCCGTTCGCCCACTGGCATTCGAGTCTGACGACGACGAGGTTCGGACGGCGGCTTTCACCGCTCCACCTGGTCGTTCGGATCTGTCCGTCATGAGGCTGCCCTCCGTAGAGGTCGAAATCCCCCCACTGGGCGCTCGGGCCGGAAACCGAAGCCTCGATTCCGTTCGCGTCCCGGAGCTTGGCACTGACCGTCGTGCCGACTATCTGCAGGCCTGGTGTTGGCGACCACATGAACTGGCCGCCGCCGGAGGTCTGGAGACGCAGTCCGGAGCGGTCCTGGTAGATGCCGATCTTGTTCGCGCCCCCGGGCAGGCAACCCCGGATCACATCGACCCGGTCGAGCGTATTCATCTGGAAGTAGTCCCCAGAGAAGCCGTCGTTGTCGGATCCCGCGCACTGCCTGACCGGGTACTCACCGGCGGCGGCGGGCGGCGGGCCTTGAACGGCGGCCGCAGCGAGGACCAGGGCCAGGGCGACCAGACCGGCTGACTTGCGCAGCGTGCTTCACGGACCGAATTCGCCCCCTCCCCCGCCAACCGGCACCGACGGCGATTTAGCCGACGCCGATTCTGCGGAAGCGGCCGCAGTCGATGAAGGGGCGGCGGCGGGCACGGGGGTGCCGGCGGTCTCGGGTGTGAATTCCTGTTCGACGGGGGTTGCGGGTGGCGACGGTACCTGCTGCTGGGTCACCGTCTCCCCGGACCCGTTGGACTCGGAATCGCGGGCCGCCTCCGGCGCGGCGTTACCGGCAGGGACGGGCGCGGGCTCGTCGGCGATCGGCTTGCCCGCTTCGACGACACCCGGGGCCGTAGCGGGTCGCTCGATCGCCCCCTTCTGCTGGGGCTTCTCGTTGACGACGGGTGCCGGCAGTACTCCGACTGCCACGCAGGCTGCTGCTCCGCCCGCGGTACCGAGGCAGACCGTGGCCAGCTTGGCCAGTGCCGCCGCTCCCATGCCCCTTGTGCCACCGGTAGCCGCGACCATGCCGAGCGATTCGTCGCTGCCACGGCCTATGCCCTGAAATCTCAACTGGGCGGAGACGACGAACTCCTGGGTCCTCTCCCAGAGTGTCTGGGAGAGTGGAGCCGCCGGAAGCAGGGCTGCCGCAGCGCCGGGTGCGGCCCGGAACGCTCGCAGCGTGGCCCGACACTGGCCACAGGCCGCAAGGTGGTTGCGGACCTCGGTCAGATCCGGTCCTTCGAGCTCACCGTCGCAAGAGGCCGAAATCAGCGGCTCGAGCGAAGCACACCGCTCGCCGGCTTCGCTCTCCTGGAAAACCGAACGAAAGCGGGCTCGCCCCTCGGCCAGACAACGGTTCACCTTGGTCCGGGTCCAGCCGTTGAGGCCGGCGATCTCGGCATAGCTGTAGCCCTCGGCCAGCTGGGTCAGTGCCTTGAGTTCCTGGGGCTTCAGCTTCGCCAGCGCCTCCCGGCTGCGATCGACCAGTTCGCGCTTCTCGGCGCTCTCTCCCGGTCCGGATCCCTGCCAGGGGATCAGGTGTATCCAGTCTTCGCCCTCTGCTTCCCTCTCGGCCGCGGGAGGCCGCCCGAGCATGCGCTCCCGGTTCTTCCGGATCGCCAGCGCCTCGTGTTTGATCACCGTCCGGGACCAGGGCAGCAGCTGCCTCGGGTCTGTGTTCGGGGCCTTCGTGAGCAGGATCTCGATCCCGCGCTGGTAGGCGTCCTCGGCGTCTTCCCTGCACATGGAGAACCTGCGGGCGGTGCTTCGCAGGGCCGCATCCTGATCCCGGATCAACTCGACCGCCGCCCGCTTTCTTGCCGCCGGTGAACTCTCCGTGGACGGGCTGCCGACGTCCTTCGCTGCCCCGGCTACCTGGCCGGACGAATCCGTGACCCGTTGCTTGAGCGTCATCCCCACTGCCGAACCCCCCTGGTTCCCGAAGACGTCTTGATCAAATTCCTATCCGGCCCGGCATTCCGCCGCCACCCCTGCCACCCCGGCGAAGTTCCGTTCCGGGTTAGTGAGCCCTTGGTCTCAGAAGTCTGACATTTGCAGGACTAAGCCTCGATTCCACGGGATATCTCCCCCTCCGGAATCGAGAAATAGTCCGCAAATAGCGCGAATCTCAGGAATTGCCGCAATTTGCGTCATTTCGATCAGATTGCCAGCCCCGCGCTACCGCTAAGTTGTGCCGGTGGCCAGCCGCGAAGAGATAGAAGCAGTACTGCCGAAGCTGGGCCGGGGAGCCCGGATCAACCTCAAGCTGAAGGACGGCACAGAGGTACCCGGGACCCTCTATGGAGTCTTCGACGGATTGGTCCATTTCGAGGAGGCGGAGATCGAGCCGATCGACCTCGACCTGATTGACAACCTGCTGGTCCGGATTCACTCCGAAGGACCGGGCGCGGACCCGCTCGGCCCTGTCGGCTGAGCGACGGGTCACCGCGACCAGCGAACGGCCGGCGTCTGTGCGACGGCCGGCTTCGAACCTCGATCAACCCCGCTATGACGTGGTCGATCGCGCTGCGAAGGGTGAGGTGGACCGCATGCTCAGGGCTGGAGCTCGAACAGCGCCTGCCATACGGCCATGTAGGTGTGGGCCCGCTCGCTGCCCTGCCTGCCTGCGACCTCGTTCTTGAAGTTGTCGTAGCTGATCTGCCCGGCGAGGTCGGCCGCGGCGGCGACCCAGTCCTCGCGCCTCACGTAGACGCGGTAGCGGTAGTCGGAGTTGTCGGTCTCGATCACCTCCGCGGCGTAAACGGCCAGGGAGTCGAGCTCGAAGAGCGCCTCGATGTCTTCGCGGACCCGGCCCCGCACGCAGAGGTAGCCGGGGCGGTCGCCCTTGTCCACCACTGAATAGAAGCCACGGTCAGTCACCAGCCACATACGGATCCCCTTTCGACGAAATTCACCGCGGCATGCCACGGCCCACGGGAGAGGAGTCGGGCCGGGGTGCGGGTTTCTGACACTCCGCCAGATCGCACCGTTTCGACCACCCCGTGGTGAAGTCGCCCGGCCTACTCCCGGTGGTGCTGCTCCATCTCTTTCACCTGCCGGTAGATGCAGCCCTGCTTGCGGTCGGCACGCCGACTCGCCACCGGATCGCCACGGAGCTCGGCCGATTCCGCCTCCCTTCTCAGTGCCTCCCATGACTCGAAGCGGCGCCGGTCGAGTGAACCATCGAGAAGTGCGGCCTGCGCCGCACAGCCCGGCTCAGTTGTACGGGTGCAGTCGCTGAATCGGCACTGCTCCGCGAGCTCCGAAACGTCGGCGAAGGCCTCGTCCACTGTGTCACGGCCGGTCCAGAGCCCGAGTTCCCGCACACCTGGAGTGTCGATCACGCAGATCGCGTCGGCGAGCTGATGCAGTTCGCGGGCGGTGGTTGTATGGCGGCCCTTGCGATCGCCGGAGCGAACCTCAGCGGTCGGCGCCAATTCGTGGCCGGCGAGCGCATTCACAAGAGTCGACTTGCCGGCTCCGCGCCGCCGCAAGAGCGAGCGCCGCGCAAGCACCGACCGGACACGATCCCCGTCCACCGCAACCCAGTCGCCGACTGCGATCGGACCCGGATCGCTCCCGAGGTGACGGTGGGAGCTCATTTCGTCGTCCGAGACGAGGACTCTCGAACCGTCGTGGCGCACAACGCGACCGATCGACAGCCCGCCGTCCACGCCGGCCGCGGCCGCGGCCCATCGCTAGTTCCAGCCAAGCTCTGCGAGGACCGGGGAATACGACGGGGGTTCAACCTGGTCAGAAACGAGCGCGAAACCCCAGCCCGGTGTGAGGCGGCGTCCGCGGACCACGGCGCCGATCTCCCGGCCGTGCTCTTCGAAACGAGTCACCTTCATACATGGGCAGGAAGCTACATGCCATGCATAGCCCGGTCCACCTCCCGGAAACCGCCGCCCTTGAATAGGATGCCCGGCCTATGACTACCTGTGTTGTCACCGGCGGAGCCGGATTCCTCGGATCGCACCTCTGCGACCAGCTGCTCGAGAAGGGCTACTCGGTCGTCTGCGTGGACAACCTCGACACCGGCTCGCTGCATAACGTCGAGCACATCCGCTCGGAGAAGTTCCGCTTCATCAACCATGACATCACCGAAAAGGTGCATATCGACGGCGACGTGGACTTCGTCTACCACCTCGCTTCGCCGGCCAGTCCGATCGACTACGCGCGGCTGCCGCTGCATACGCTCAAGGTCGGCGCCCAGGGCACCTGGAACATGCTGGGCGTCGCCAAGTTCAAGCGGGCCCGCTTCCTGCTCGCCTCGACCTCCGAGGTCTACGGCGATCCGCAGGTGCATCCCCAGAAGGAGAGCTACTGGGGCCATGTCAACCCGATCGGCCCGCGCGGCGTCTATGACGAAGCCAAGCGTTACGCCGAGGCGCTGACCATGGCCTACCACCGCCAGCAGGGTGTGGACACCTCGATCGTGCGCATCTTCAATACCTACGGCTCGAGGATGCGGGCTCACGACGGACGGGCGATCCCGACCTTCCTGCGGCAGGCGATACTGGAGCGGCCGCTGACCGTATTCGGCGACGGCAGCCAGACCCGTTCCTTCTGTTTCGTCGACGACCTGGTCCGTGGGCTGATCGCGCTGGCCGAATCCGGTGAGCACCTGCCCGTGAACATCGGCAACCCCGACGAGTACACCCTGATGCAGCTTGCCAACGCGGTGATCGATGCCTCGGGCTCGAATTCGCAGATCGTCTTCAAGCCGCTGCCGACAGACGACCCGCAGGTCCGCCGACCTGACATCGCCAGGGCGCGAGAGGTGCTCGGCTGGCAACCGGAGGTATCGCTGAACGACGGGCTGCGGCGGACGATCGAGACCTCCGGTCGCGACAAGCCTGATCGGGATCAGCTTCTGAGCGAGCTTTCGGTCCTGATCACCGGCGCCAGCGGTTTCGTCGGCGGCGCGGTGACGGCCGAATTCGAGGCGGCCGGTCACCGGGTCACCGGCACCTCGACCTCGGGCGGCGACTTCGATTCGTCGCGCTGGACCTGAACCGGCCCGCAGCAGGTTGAACAGGTACTGCGGCAGACCCGGCCCGACGCGATCGTGCACCTGGCCGGCCTCCAGTCGGTTCCGCAGTCGTGGCAGCAGCCCGCCCTTGCCTTCGGCGTCAATACCGGCGGCACCGCGGCGCTGCTGCGGGCGATCGAGGAGCACGGCCCCGTCCGCCCACCTGCTGCTGGCCTCGACCGCGGCGGTCTATGGAGATCCTGCGCCGGGCGACAACCCGGCCGGCGATCGAGCGAGGCCCTTCGAGGAAGGCGACCCGGTGGCGCCCGCGTCCCCCTACGGAGCCTCGAAGGCAGCCGCCGAAGTACTCGTGTCGGAGAGCGCAGCGCGAACCGGACTGCCGGTGACGATCGCGCGCCTGTTCAACCAGTTCGGGCCCGATCAGCCCGAGGCCCAGCTGCCGGCCGGCTTCGCCGCTTCGATCGCGGCGGCCGAAGCCGGCGGTGAGGACTCGGTCGGAGTGGAGGTCGGCAGTCCGGGGGCGCGCCGCGACTACACCGATACCCGCGACAGCGCCCGGGCCTTCCGGCTGCTCGCCGAGGGCCGGGTCACCGGCACCTTCAACCTCTGCCGCGGGCAGACCGATCCGCTGAGCCGAATGGTCGAGGGTCTTTCGCAGGCGAGCGGCATCGGCGTCCGGATCGAGCACCGGCCCGAGCGGGCCAACCGGAACGACGTTGCCGAGATCGCCGGCTCGCCGGCCCGGCTGGAAGCAGCCACCGGGTGGCAAGCCCGGATCCCACTCGACGAAACCCTGGCCGCGATGCTGGAGGTCCGGCGCCGGGCGCTGGGCAGCGACTGAGCGACGGCCTTCGGCCTCGTTTCGCCCGGCCGGGCAGCGAGCCGGGCCCGTTCAGCGGCGCCGGCCGATTCCGGAACCGGTACGCCAGCGGCTGAGTGCGCGGAAGTCGTCGAGGCTGTCGGTCGGGACGGCTTCGGCGGGGGCCGGAACTATGTCCTCTGCCGCGACCGGGGTCTCGCCGCCAGAATCAACCTGCCAGACGCCGGCGCCGCTGCGGGCGCTGATCGTACGGGTCACGACTCCGTCTTCGAAGAGCAGGCCGGCCTGATCGTCGGCACCGAAACCCGGAGGCTCGCCGTCCGCGACGGCTGCCAGGTATGCGGTGCGACGCTCCGGATCGCGGTGGTAGTGGACGCAGAAGCTGCCCGGGATCAGGCCGAATCCGTCGGCCATCGCGGCGACCCCTGAAGAGGTCGTTATGCCGCGCTCGAACCAGCACATGGCCCCGGCGCTCTGGCCACAGATCAGCACCCCCCTGGACAGCGCCTCCAACAGCAGTTCGTAGACACCGTGGGCAGACCAGACGGCGACCAGGTTGACCAGGCTGCCGCCGCCGACGTAGATCAGGTCCTGGTTGAAGAAGTGTTCCTCGAGGTCGACCGGATTCTGTCCGAGCCGGAAGAGCGAGATGTGATTGGCCTCGGCACCCCGACCGCCGAAGGTCCGGCGTGAAGCGCGAGATCTGCTCGTCGGGGTCGCCGCTGGCGGTGGGCAGCAGGCAGACCTTCGGTTTCTCCGTGCCGGTCAGCTCGAGCATGAAGTCGCAGAGGACTTCGTTGCCGTCGAGGCGGTCGAACTCGTGGCCTCCCATCAGGAGGAGTCTCGAAGCCATGCGCTGAAGCTACCTAAACCGAAAGCTCTGAAGGCATCGACCACGCATACGAAGTCGGATCGACCAGCGGGACGTGGGTCGGTGAGCCCAGGTGCCTGGTCGCGATCTGAGTCGTGCGGGCGCGATCTCCCCGGCGGTCGATCCGGTAGGCGCGGGCCTCCGGCCGCGAAGCCACTACCTGGGCCAGCTCGGTGCCGACAAAGTGCAGAGCCGCACCGTCGGTGGCGGCATAGCCGGCGTAGGAGACCTGATCGAGCCTGCTCTCGAACTCGTGGTGCTGCTCGGAACCGGGCTTGAAGTGCACCGAGTTGCCGTAGGGGAGGATGCCCAGCCCGGGAACCAGCTTGACCTCGTTCTGGTAGCCGGTCAGGGCGTGGTCGAACCAGCAGAGGCTGCCCGCGCTGAGGCCGCAGAGCACGATGCCGCGCTGCCAGGCTTCGCGCAGGACTTCGTCGATGCCGTGGGCCCGCCAGACCGCCAGCATGTTGACGACGCTGCCACCACCGACGTAGATCATGTCCTGGTCGAGAAGGTGGTCGCGAATGTTGCCGACCCCTCGTTCGCGACGGAAGAGGGATATGTGGGAGGCATGGGAGGTATCGCGGAATGCGTTGTAGAAGCGCACGATGTAGTGATCGGCGTCACCGCTGGCGGTCGGCAGGAAGCAGACCCGCGGACGGATGTTCCCGGTCAGCGAGCAGACGAAGTCATCGAGCAGGGGGTTACCCGACTCCATCGAGAAGCCGCCCCCGCCGAAGGCAACGATCTGGCGTTCCTTTCCCATGGTGGAATCTTCGCCGCAACGGTCCCGCGACCGTTTGGACTGCGGTCGAATATCCCGGGACCCGCCGTGGTACCACGGTACGAGCCTCTCCAGGGACACCACCGTGGCCGGTCGGGCCGTCCCGATCGCACGAGTCCAAATAGACTGCCCGGTCAATGCGCGAGAAGAGTCCAGAAACCCACGAAGAGAAGCTTGAGTTCCTGCGCGAACTGCGCGACCAGGCGATCAACTCGGCCTCCCCGGAGGCCATCGAAAAGCAGCACGCCAAGGGCAAGATGACCGCCCGCGAGCGGATCGACAAGCTGCTCGACCCCGGTTCGTTCGAGGAGATCGACACCTTCGTCCGACACCGCACCCACGACTTCGACATGCAGAAGCGCCGGCCCTGGGGCGACGCGGTGGTCACCGGCCACGGCACGATCGACGGACGCAAGGTCTTCGTCTTCTCGCAGGACTTCACCGTTTTCGGAGGTTCTCTCGGCGAGGTGATGGCCGAGAAGATGTGCAAGGTCATGGACCTGGCCGCCAAGGTCGGCGCTCCCGTGATCGGCCTGAACGACTCGGGCGGTGCCCGGATCCAGGAGGGCGTCGTATCGCTCGGCGCCTACGGGGACGTCTTCGTCAGGAACGTGCAGAGCTCCGGCGTGATCCCCCAGATCAGCGTCATCATGGGTCCCTGCGCCGGCGGCGCCGTCTACTCGCCGGCGATGACCGACTTCATCTTCATGGTCAAGGAGACCTCGCACATGTTCATCACCGGCCCCGAGGTGATCAAGACGGTCACCGGAGAAGAGGTCGAGTTCGAGGAACTGGGCGGTGCCATGTCCCACAACTCGAAGTCCGGCGTGGCCCACTTCGCCTCCGAAGACGAGGAGAGCTGCCTCGAGGACGTGCGCTACCTGATGAGCTTCCTGCCGCTCAACAACCTCGAACAGCCACCGAAGTACCCCCCGGCCGACGACCCGGAGCGTGAGGATCCCGAGCTCGACGACTTCGTTCCCGACGACCCGAACAAGCCCTACGACATGCGCAAGGTCGTGGCCAGGATCGTCGACGACGGCGAGTTCTTCGAGGTTCACGAGCACTGGGCGAAGAACATCGTCTGCGGTTTTTCCCGCCTCGACGGTCGCCCGATCGGCGTGGTCGGCAACCAGCCCGCCTTCAAGGCCGGCGTGCTCGACATCGACTCCTCCGAGAAGGCCGCCAGGTTCGTGCGCACCTGCGACGCCTTCAACATCCCGCTGCTGACCTTCACCGATGTTCCCGGCTTCATGCCCGGCACCGACCAGGAGTGGAACGGGATCATCCGACGCGGCGCCAAGCTTCTCTACGCCTATACCGAAGCGACCGTGCCGAAGCTCACCGTGGTTACCCGCAAGGCCTACGGCGGCGCTTACGACGTCATGGCCTCGAAGCACATGCTGGCCGACTACAACATCGCCTGGCCGACGGCCGAAGTCGCTGTGATGGGCCCCGAGGGCGCGGTCAACATCATCTACCGCAAGGACATCGCCGACTCGCCGACCCCGGAAGACCGTCGCGCGAAACTGATCGCCGACTACAAAGCCCACTTCGCCAACCCGTATTCGGCCGCCGAGCGTGGCTACATCGACGATGTGATCGAGCCGCGCCAGACCCGGCCGAAGCTGATCAAGGCGCTGCGCACCCTCGAAACCAAGCGTGTCGCCCAGCCCAAGCGCAAGCACGGCAACATCCCGCTCTAGCCGATGGCCCGGATCTCGATCGAAGGCCCCGCGACACCGGCAGAAGCCGCCGCAATAAGCGCGGCGATCGAGCGTTTCACCGGCGATACCTCGGTAGCCCCGCCGCCGGCCGACGAAGGCATGGACCCGTGGCTGCGGACGGCGCTGGTCGAAGGCGTCGGCGCCAAGGATTCCTTCGGGCCACGCGATCCGCGCGAGCTTTTCTGAACCGGCCCGCTGCCGCTGCCCGCGACCGGCGACCAGACTTCGCCACACCGATCGTCCCCGGCAGGTAAGAATGGGGCCAACGCACTGACACCCTGCCGTCCGGTGGCGGCAACCTGAGGAGGAGAGCATGGCAGTCGTAAAGATCATCGAGCTGGTCGGCAGCTCCAGAGTTTCAACCGACGACGCGGCCCAGCAGGCGCTCAAGCAGGCCCAGGATTCGCTTCGCAACATCCGCGCGGTCGACATCGTCTCGACCGGCATCCGCGGCGAGCACCTCGACGAGTATCGGGCCCATGTGCGGGTCGCTTTCCTGATCGAAGGCAAGGACGTCACCTGAGTCGAGCTTCCGGGTCATGCGGGGCAGGGCGGGGGTGGCTACGCCTACCCCGCCAACCCGTATAGCCACCCCTGCCCGCTCGCCCGCACCCGCCGAAGTGACGCGTGGGGAAAAGGTGACCGGCCTGCTCGCTTGTTAGGGTCTCGCGCCGATGAGCGACTCGCCAGAAGAGACGAGCGAAGCCGCCGACGAGCTCGAGCCGCTGGAATGTGACTCGGCTGGCGCCGCCGGGCTGATCGATGCCGGGGCGAGGCTGATCGACGTCCGTACCGCCCACGAGTTCGACGCGGGTCGTATCCCCGGCGCCGAGCGGATCGGACTGGAGGAGCTGGCCGGCCGGCGGGAAGAGCTCTCGCCGGGGACGCCGGTGCTCTTCTACTGCCGGATCGGCAACCGGTCGCTGATGGCGGCCCAGGCCTTTGCCGAGGCCGGATTCGAAGCGACCTCGCTCGCCGGCGGCATCGAAGCCTGGCTTGAGGCCGGCCGAGGCGTTGACCCGGAAGACGGATTCGTGGCAGAGCCCGGTGAGGCCGCGGCTATCCTCGAAGCCCGCTCCAGAGCCGCTTCTTGCTAATACCTGAAATCCAGTCAGGTTTTAGTGTTTTTGCTAGCATCTCCGTTCTGACGGCGTAATCTCCGCCGTCTTCACGGAATTTCCGACAGCGCAGCAGGAGGATTCACCGATGGAGCCGAGCACGGCCCCGAGCAAAGCGACACCGAAGCCGAAGCCCAAGCCGGGGGACAAGGGCGTGGAGCAGGAAGAGGGCAAGGTCCAGAAGGGCAAAGGCAAGCTCGGCTCGCTGAACAACCCCGAGACCTACGACAACGTGCCCGGCCGGGTCATCCCGATCCTCGAGAACGAATTCGAGGACTTCGACAGCGAGGCCGGCGAGTTTCTGGAAGGCAATACGCCCGAGCCGGAGTTCATCGGCTTCAGGCTGAAGCAAGGCGTCTACGGCCAGCGTCAGCCCGGCGTGCAGATGGTCCGGGTGAAGCTGCCCTACGGGGGCATCACGCCCGACCAGATGGATGCCTTCGCCGACTCGGTCGAGACCTACGCGCCGCTGAAGAAGGGTCACATCACGACCCGGCAGAACATCCAGATCCACCACGTGCCGCTGGACCAGATGTGCCACATGATCCGGGACCTCGCGCCGAGCGGGCTCTCTTCGCGTGAAGGCTGCGGCAATACCGTGCGCAACGTCACCGGCGACCCCTGGGCCGGCGTCGCCGAGGACGAGATCTTCGACCCGACCACCTACGTCGGGGCCTACGTGCGTTACTTCGTACGCCACCCCACCACCCAGCTGATGCCGCGCAAGATCAAGACCGCCTTCACCGGATCCGACGCCGACCGGGCGATCACCGGCATCCATGACATCGCCTTCATCAGCCGGATGCGCGACGGGGTCAGGGGATTCGAGATCCGGGTCGGTGGCGGCACTTCGATCATGGCCCGCGTAGCCCCCACCCTCTACGACTTCGTCGAGGCCGACAACGGCGACTTCCTCAAGGTCAGCGAAGCGGTTTTCCGGATCTTCGACCGCCAGTCCTGGCTGCGGGTCAACCGTGCCCGGGCCCGGATCAAGGTCCTGGTCGACAAGGTCGGAATCGAAGAGGTCCGCCGCATGGTCGACGAGGAGCTCGAAGGCGACTGGGTCGACGAGCGTGACTTCACGATCGACCACCTGAGATTCGACCTCGATGAAGAGGCCCTGCTGCCGGAGTCCCTGCCGTCAACCGCCTCGCCGAACGGCGACCGTTCGCAGTTCGAGCGCTTCGTCGAGGCCAACGTCCAGCCGCAGAGGCAGGCCGGCTTCAACACGGTCGAAGTCAAGATCGTGCGGGGCGACCTGACCCCCGAACAGTTCCGGGGTCTTGGCGAAATCATGCGCGATTACACCGGTGGCTTCGCCCGCACCACCGTCCAGCAGAACCTCGTCCTGCGCTGGGTCCGGGACGACTCGCTCTACGAAGTCTGGAAGCGGCTCGGCGAGCTCGACCTCGACGACGTCGGACCGCGGAGGATCACGGACGTGGTCAGCTGCCCCGGCACCGACAGCTGCAAGATGGGCATCACCAGCTCGATGGGGCTCAACAAGGCGGTCCAGGAACGGGTCGAGCAGATGAACATCACCGACCCGCTGACCCGGCAGATCCACATCAAGATGAGCGGTTGCCCGAACGGCTGCAGCCAGCACCACATCGCAAACATCGGCTTCTACGGTGCCTCACTGAAGGTCGGCGGCCGCACGATGCCCGCTTACGTGCCGCACCTCGGTGGCAAATACGTCGACGGAGAGGTGATCTTCGGGACGAGGCTGAAGTCGAGGCTTCCCGCCCGGCGCGTGCCCGATGCGATCGAGCGATGGATCCGTCTTTACGAAGACGAGCGCGAGGACGGCGAGGTCTTCAACGACTTCGTCGAAAGGGTCGGCACCGGACGCATGGAAGAAGTCGTCAAGCCGCTGACCATGCCGGCGGACTTCAGCCTTGAGACGATGCAGGAGTTCATCGACTGGAGCCGCTCCGACCCGTACCAGGTCGAGCGCGGCGAAGGCGAGTGCGCGATCTAGCCCGATGGAACCCTCAGCCTCGACAACCCCCCTTGACCAGGCACGTGCCCGCTTCGACGAAGAGGCGGTAGCCGCGGAGCTCGAGCCGAAGTCGGCCAGCGAGGTCCTGGAGTGGGCGTTCTCCGAATTCGGACAGCAGATGTACATCGCCTGTTCCTTCCAGAAGACCAGCTCGGTGGTGGTTCAGCTGGCGACGGAGATCAACCCCTCAGCACGCTTCTTCTACCTCGATACAGACGTGCTGTTTCCCGAGACCTACGAGACGCGGGACCGCCTGGCGGAACACTTCGGGATCGAATTCGAGAGGTGGCACAACATCTCGCTGGAGGAGCAGTCGCGACTCTACGGCGACCGGCTCTGGAAGACCGACCCGGACGCCTGCTGCGGTGTTCGCAAAGTCGAGCCGATGCGAGAGGCCCTCTCTACCGTAGACTGCTGGGTTTCCGGCATCCGCCGCGAGGATTCAGCCGCCCGGGCAAGTGCTCCGAAGTTCGCCTGGGACAAGCGTTTCAGCCTCTGGAAGATCAACCCCCTGGCCGACTGGTCCGAGCGGGATGTCTGGAATCACCTGAATGAACACAACGTCCCCTACAACCCACTCCACGACCAGGGCTACCCCTCGATCGGCTGCACGCACTGCACCCGTCCGGTGGTTCCAGGGCAGTCTGCCCGCGATGGTCGCTGGTCCGGGTCCGGCAAGACGGAGTGCGGCATCAACTGATGCCGTGTCACCGAGCCCTGCCGGCTCACCCTGATCCCCAGCTTTTCCCCTGTCAACGAATACCGATACGGATGAACTAACCATGAGCGAATTGGCATTGACCCTTTCCGAACGCCAGACGGCCGACTTCGAAATGATCGGCAACGGAGGCTTCGCCCCACTGACCGGCTTCCAGGGCTCCGAAGACTGGCGCAACGTCTGCGGCCAGATGCGGACCGCCGAAGGCGACTACTGGCCGATCCCGATCACCCTGCCGACCGACCTCGAGTGTGAGGTAGGCGACAAGGTCGAGCTGTCCTCCGACGAGGGCAAGCCGCTCGGCCGGATCGAAGTCCACGAGATCTTCGACCGCGACGTCAAGTACGAAGCCGAGACCGTCTACGGCACCACCGACGAGAACCACCCCGGTGTCGCCGCGATCTACGAAGAAGGCAACCGCTGCATCGCCGGACCGATCGAAGTCGACGCGCTGCCGGATCACGAAGAGGCCTTCATGCGCCGCTACAAGACCCCGGCCGAGACCAGGCAGGAGTTCGCCGACCGTGGCTGGAAGAAGATCGTCGCCTTTCAGACCCGCAACCCGATCCACCGCGCCCACGAGTACCTGACCAAGGCCGCCCTGGAGACCTGTGACGGGCTGTTCATCCACCCGCTGATCGGCAAGACCAAGGCCGGCGACATCCCGGCCGACGTTCGGATGCGCTGCTACGAAGTGCTGATGGAGGACTACTACCCGAACGACCGTGTGGTCCTGGGCGTGAAGCCGGCGAAGATGCACTACGCCGGACCGCGCGAGGCCGTTCTCCACGCGATCGTGCGGCGCAACTACGGTGCGACCCACTTCATCGTCGGTCGCGACCACGCCGGTGCCGGTGACTACTACGGCACCTACGACGCGCAGCAGATTTTCGAGACGATCGACATCGACGAGCTCGGCATCGAGCCGCTGATGTTCGAGCACACTTTCTGGTGCCATGAGTGCGAAGGCCTTGCTTCCGGCAAGACCTGCCCTCACGACGCCGAATCACACCTGTTCCTATCCGGCACCAAGGTGCGCGAGATGCTCGGCAACGGCGAAGAGCCGCCGCATGAGTTCTCCCGCCCCGAGGTCGCCAAGATCCTGATCGACGCTTACAAGGAGGACAACTAACCAATGTCAGACAAAGGATTCACCCTCTGGTTCACCGGACTCTCCGGAGCCGGCAAGACCACCATTTCCCACATCCTCGCCGAAGAACTGAAGGCCCGTGGCCAGAAGTTCGAAATCCTCGATGGCGACATCGTCCGCGAGAACCTCTCGAAGGGCCTCGGCTTCTCGAAGGAAGACCGCGATACGAACATCCGCCGGATCGCCTTCGTCGCCGACCTGCTCTCACGCAACGGCACGCCGGTGATCACCGCCGCGATCTCGCCCTACCGCGAGATTCGTGACGAGGCCCGCGAGATGATGGGCGACCGCTTCATCGAGGTCTACATCCACGCTTCCGTCGACGCCTGCGCCGAGCGTGACGTCAAGGGTCTCTACGCCAAGGCATTCTCGGGCGAGATCAAGGAGTTCACCGGTGTCTCGGATCCGTACGAGGAGCCGCTCAACCCCGAGGTCGTGATCAAGACCGAAGAGGAAGAGCCGGCCGAGTCGGCCGCGATCCTGCTGGCCTACCTGGAAGAGCGGGACCTGATCCCGGCCGCGGTGAGCTCGTAGCTCACGGGCACCAACGCACGTCACCGGTTCCGGCACCCAGGTGCCTCGACCGGACCGCTTTCGCCGAAAGGGCGGGCCACAAGGCCCGCCCTTTCTCTTCGCAGACTCGCCCCCGTTTCCGGTCAGCGGCCTCGGATGCCCGTAGATTGGAGTTGGGATGGATTCCAGCACCGACTACCTGATTGTCGGCGCAGGTGCAAGCGGCCTCGCCTTCGCCGACTCGCTGGTCGAAGAGACCGACGCCGAGGTGACCCTGATCGACAGGCAGGACGCGCCGGGGGGTCACTGGCTCCACTCCTATCCCTTCCTCCAGCTGCATTCCCCGTCGGCCTACTACGGGGTCAACTCGCTGCCCCTCGGGCAGAACCGGATCGACGAGACCGGGTTCAACGCAGGCTTCTACGAGCGGGCGACCGGCGCAGAGGTGCTCGCGTACTTCGGCGAGGCGACCTCGAGCCTGGAAGCGACCGGGAGGGTGCAGGTTCTCTCGAACCACGAGCACCTCGGAAACGGACCGGGTGTCGAGCAGGTCCGCGACCTTGCGTCCGGGGAGGTGCGCGAAATCGAGGTGCGCGAGAAACTCGTCGACGCCCGGTACCTCGAAGCCTCGGTTCCCGCCACGCATACCCGGCCTTTCGAGGTGGCGGACGAAGCGCAGGTAGTAGCTGTCAACGACCTGCCCGCCGCGGCCGGAGATGTTTCGCTGTACGTCGTGCTGGGAGGCGGCAAGACCGCGGCCGACGCCTGCACCTGGCTGCTGGGCAACGGAGTCGAACCCGATCGGATCCGCTGGGTCCGGCCCCGCGAGATGTGGTTCGAAGACCGCAAGTACTTCCAGCCGCTCGAGCAGGTCGGGAGCATCATGGCCGGCCTGGCAATCGACACCGAAGCCGCCGCCGGGGCCGACGGTCTCGAAGACCTCTTTGCAGCGCCTCGAAGACGCCGGTCGCCTTTCGCGCCTCGATCGATCGGTGCCGGCGACGATGTACCGCGGCACGATGCTCAGCAGCGGCGAACTGGCCCAGCTCCGGCAGATCGAGGACGTCGTCAGGCTCGGACACGTGCGCAGGGTCGAGGCCCGTCGGCTCGTACTCGCCCAAGGTGAGGTCGAAACACCCGCCGGCGCCCTGCATGTGGACTGCACGGCACTGGGATTGAACAACTCCCCCGCGCGTCCGGTCTTCGAGGCTGACCGGATCACCGTTCAGTCAGTCCGGCACAACTCACCGACATTCAGCGCCGCGCTGATCGGCTTCGTCGAAGCCCACCGGGACGAAGAAGTGGAAAAGAACCGACTCTGCCCGCCCAATCCCCATGCGAGCACTGTCGGTGACTGGCCACAGATGATGAGCCGTTCGTGGAGGACGGAGCAGATCTGGCCGAGCGAGCCAGACGTCATGGATTGGGTGCTCGGCAGCCGTCTCAACCTGATCGGAGCCCTACCCGAGCACGCCGGCGAGGAACCCGTTCAGGCTGCCGTCGGCAACTTCGTGACCCACGTCACTTCCGCGATCGAACGCCTGGGGCGCATGCAGTAGCCCTCGCCGGCTGCGCCTGTCCGGTTCAGGGCCTGTCGGGGACCTCCGGCTCGCCGAGGCCATAGGTGTCGTAGTCGAGGAAACGGCTGAAGGTCTTGTGGGTGGGGCCGTGGTAGTCGGAGGAGGCGGTGGCGGCGATGCCCAGCTCGCGGGTGAGCGAAAGCAGGTGCTCGGTCTGTTCTTTCGAGTGAGGCGGGTAGTAGACCTCGATGCCGCCGATGTCCAGGGCGCGGACCAGCTGCTCGACTTCTTCGGCTTCGTCCAGATCCCAGTAGGGGTGGGCGAGCACGGGCACTCCGCCGGCCTCACGGATCAGTTCACAGGCCTGGTCGGCCGTAGGCCACTTGCGGGCAACGAAAGCCTTGGCGCCCGGCACCAGGTACTCCTCGAAGAACGGGCCCATGTTGTCCGCCGCCCCGGCCGCGTGGGCTATGTGCGGGCGGCCGATCGCGTCGGCGGCGCCGGCCTCCCTGATCGCGTCCTCGATCGTGATGTCGAAGCCGAAGCCGCGCAGGTTCTCGACGATCTGTTCGGCCCGGTCGCGACGCTCCTGCTGGGCACGATCGCAGGCGGGCTGCATCTTCTCGAGGTCGATCCAGTAGCCGCAGATGTGCAGGTCCTCGGCAAACTCGTGGACGGAGGACATCTCGATCGCCGGCACGATCTCGACCCCGAGCCGCTCGCCTGCCTCGATCGCGGCCGGCACACCGGCGACGCCGTCGTGGTCGGTCAGCGCGAGAACCTCGACCCCGGCTTCGGCGGCCTTCTCGACCACCTCTTCGGGGGGAAGCTGGCCGTCGGAGACTGTTGAGTGACTCTGGAGTTCGATCATGGATCGCGCAGCATAAGGGCAGGGCGGCGGGACGGGAGCGGGGCCTTTCGACGGGCGGGAGCCGCGACGGTGGCCGTCCAAATAAACTGCCGCCTATGTTCGAGAAGGTTCTGATCGCCAACCGAGGCGAGATCGCTATCCGTGTGGCTCGCGCCCTGAAAGAAATGGACATCACCTCGGTGGCCGTCTACTCAGAGGCCGACCGCGAGGCCCCCCACGTCGAGGAATGCGACGAGGCTTACCTGATCGGCCCCGCGCCGGCCAACGAGAGCTACCTCTCGATCGAGAAGATCATCGGGGCGGCCAAGGAGGCCGGCGCCGACGCGATCCATCCCGGCTACGGCTTCCTGGCCGAGAACGCCGATTTCGCCCGCGCCCTGCGAAGAGGCCGACATCACCTTCATCGGACCGCCCGCATCGGCGATCGACGCCATGGGTTCGAAGACGATGGCCCGCGAGGTCATGGAGAAGGCCGGCGTGCCGATCGTGCCCGGTGCCACCGAGCCCGCGGCCGACCTCGACGAGGCCCGCAAGCAGGCCGAGACGGCCGGCTACCCGGTCGCCTGCAAGGCGGTCGGTGGTGGCGGTGGCAAGGGCTTCCGGGTCGCGATGACCCCGGACGACCTTCAGGAGGCCTTCGAGGGCTCCGCCCGCGAGGGCGAGAAGTTCTTCTCCGACGACCGGGTCTACGTCGAGCGCTACCTCGAGGACCCGCGCCACGTCGAGGTTCAGGTACTCGCCGACAAGCACGGCAACGTGATCCACCTGGCCGAGCGCGACTGCTCGATCCAGCGCCGCCACCAGAAGCTGATCGAGGAGGCCCCCGGGCCCCACGTCGACGAAGAGATGCGCGAGCGGATCGGCAAGATCGCGACCGACGCCGCCCGCGCCGTCGGCTACTACTCGGCCGGAACGGTCGAAGGCATGCAGGTCGGCTCCGAGTACTTCTTCCTCGAGATGAACACCCGGGTCCAGGTCGAGCACTGCGTGACCGAAATGATCACCGGGGTCGACATCGTGCGCGAGCAGATCAAGATCGCGGCCGGCGAAGAACTCAGCCTCAGGCAGGAGGACGTCAAGATCAACGGCTGGGCGATCGAGTGCCGGATCAACGCCGAGAAGGCCGACAAGAACTTCGCGCCCGCCCCGGGAAAGATCACGACCTACCTTGAGCCCGCAGGGCCCGGCGTGCGGGTGGACTCGGGCGTGATCGCCGGCTCCGAGGTGACCCCGATGTACGACCCGATGGTCGCCAAGCTGATCGTCTGGGACAACGACCGCGAGGCCGCTACGAAGCGGATGCTGAGGGCGCTCGACGAGTACAGGATCGGCGGCCTCTCGACCCTGATCCCGTTCCACAAGGCCATCCTCGCAACCGAGCAGTGGGACCGGGGCGAGACCTGCAAGGACCTGACCGAAGACAAGGAGTGGCTGAAGACGACGGCGCCCGAGCCGCCCGCTTCGACCGAGTCGGCCGAAGACGAGCCCGAGAAGGTCGCCCGCGACTACCTGGTCGAAGTCTCCGGCAAGCGCTTCGACGTCAAGGTGATCGGCGAGGCGGTCGGTGTCGTGGCCGGCGCCGCAGCCGGACCCGGCGGTCCGGGTGGGCCGCCGAAGCGCGAGCGCGCGGCCGGCGGTGGTGGTGGCTCGAACAAGGCCGAGCTCGAATCGCCGCTTCAGGGATCGATCTTCAAGGTCAACGTCGAGAAGGGCGCCGAAGTGAGCGAAGGCGACCTGATCTGCGTGATCGAAGCGATGAAGATGGAAAACGAGATCACGGCGCATCGCAGCGGCAAGGTCACCGCCCTGCCGATCTCGGTCGGCGACGCCGTGGCCAGCGGAGATCCGCTGGTAACTATCGAGTAGCATCCCGCCGCCCGGCCGGTAAGGCGGTTTCAACGCCCCGCCGCGGAAGCCGTCGATTCGGCCAACCGGGAGTGAAGAGGCGGCGCCCGTCAGCCACTTCGCTGAGCCGAATCGGCTTGATTGCGTTTATCATCCTCACTCTCCGAACACCGCACGGGCCACCCGAGTTCCGGCCGAACCGATACTTCCGGTCCCGGGCCGAGTTAAGCGTTGAGACCCGACCCGAGGACTGGACAATAGAATGCCCGACAGAAGCTCGAACCATGTCATTTACCTGATGAAACTCCTGACCGCAGGAATACTGCTCGGAATCGCCGTGCTCGCCTCTTCGGCGCTGCTCGTGCTGGGCGGCGGCGAATCCGGCCCCAAGGTTGGCAATGGTCCGATCGCCACGGCGGCCGAAGTTTCCGATGCCGCCGGTCCGTACCGCACCCGGCCCGGCTTCGATCCGCCGCGGATGGTGGTCAAGAAGAACGCTCCGGGCGCTTCGAACGGCAAGATCCTGATCGGATCCAAGGACGGCGGCGCGGGCATCTACACCAGCGGCGGTGAGCTGGTCTGGTTCCGCCCCGGGGTCATCATGGACTTCCGGGTTCAGCGCTACAGGGGAAAGCCCGTGCTGACCTGGTACCAGAAGGCGACCAAGGGCTCGGGCCTGAAGCGCTCGACCTACATCATCGCCGACCGCAATTTCCGGATCATCAAGAAAGTCCGGCCCGGCAACGGGCTCGACCCCGACTCGCATGAATTCCGGCTGACCAACCGTGGTACCGCGCTGGTCAGCGCCTACCGGAGCCGCGGGGGATTCAACCTTTCCCGCTACGGACTCGGCACCAACGCACCGGTGCTGGAGTCGGTGGCCCAGGAAGTGGACATCCGCAGCGGCAGGGTCCTGTGGCAGTGGAACAGTCTCGACCATGTTCCGGTCAGCGACACCTACGCGGAAGGATCACGCCGCCCGGGTTCGGCCTTCGACTACTTCCACATCAACACGGTCAGCGAGACCCGTGACGGCAACATCCTGATTTCCGGCCGCAGCACCAACGCGAAGTACAAGATCAACCGTCGTACCGGCCGGGTGATCTGGACCCTCGGCGGCCGCAGCAGCGATTTCAGGATGAAGAAGGGCGCTTTCTTCTCGTCCCAGCACGACACCGAACAGATCTCCAAGAACCGTTTCTCGCTCTTCGACAACGGCGCCTCCCCGGTCGCCACTCCGATCCGGAAGCAGTCGCGAGGCCTGGTACTGCAGCTGAACTACAAGAAGATGACCGCCAAGGTACATCGGGAGTTCTTCAACCCGGCCAAGCCGCTGGCTACCCAGCAGGCGAACATGGAGCGCCTCGGAAACGGCAACTTCCTGGTCGGCTGGGGCGGTGTGCCGCTGGTCAGCGAGCACTCTGCCGGCGGAAAGCTGCTCTATGACGCAGAGTTCCAGGGGATCAAGTCCTTCTACAGGGCCTACCGCCAGAGCTGGTCGGGGATCCCGAAGGAGAAGGTCTCGATGGTCGCCGAGCGGGTGGAGCCCGGGACCACGCGGCTCTGGATCAGCTGGAACGGTGACTCCAAGGTCAGGGACTGGCGGATCTCGGCCGGAAACTCGAAGAAGTCCCTGACCAACGTCGCTGTCCGGGAGCGTGACGGCTTCGAAACCGCCGTCAACGTACCTTCCGGTGCAACCTGGTTCAAGGTCGCCGGGCTCGACTCCAAGGGTCGCAAGATCGGGTCTTCGGCAACCCGCAAGGTCGGCAGCGGCTGATCCGCTGACCCGCCGCGGTCGGGCGCCCCGCCCGGCCGCCGCAGCGCGGTCAGGACCGGTCCGACCTCGGGAAGCGGCCCGGCTAACCCGCTTCGGAAGGAAGCGGCCACTCGGGCAGCCAGTCGCGGCAGTCGGAGCCACTGCAGTTGGCGACCTGTGGCAGATGGGTTTCCATGTACTGCCGAACCTGTTCGTAATCGGGCGCGTCGATCACGTTCTCGAGCTCCCAGGGATCACGGCGAAGGTCGTAGAGCTCGGCCTCCCCGGTCTCGGAGTAGCGGAAGTACTTGTAGGGGCCGACCATGAACCCGTTGAAGCGCAGAGCCGGGGCTGTATTCGAGACCGATGCCCCGCCCTCGAGCACCTGCTCCGTCGGTTCCGGGTTGCTCAATCCAACCGGCCGACGGCTCTCGAGTCCGGAATTCCGCCAGTACCGGCGTAGCGACCGTCCGTCCATGCCGAAGCCGGCTTCGGCGTCGGCGAGGCCGAGCGCCGTGGGTGCGATGTCTATGTTGCCGACGATCTCCTTCGACCGCCCTCCCGCCGGTATGCCGGGACCCCTGACCGCCATGGCAACCTGGGTCGAGGCGTCGTAGGGCAGGAACTTGGAAAGGCTGAAGCGATGCTCACCGAGGAAGAAGCCGTGGTCGGAGAGGAAGAAGATGTAGGTGTTGTCCAGCTCACCGGCCTGGCGCAGCGTCTTGATGATCGCGCCGACACCGTCGTCGACCGCGCGTAGCGACGCAACGTAGCGACGGTAGGAGCGCTTCAGGCGCTGGTTCTTTCCGTAGTCGAGCCGGTCCGGAGCCGCGTTCTTGATCAACTGCGATTTGTCCGATATGTCGGCCTCGTTGTAATTCGGCGGCCGCGGCATGGGGGTCCGGCTGATGCCACCGAGGTGGCGGGTCGCGGGCTGTGGACCTACCGGCTTGCGAACGTCGCCGTGGGGTGCCTGATAATCGACCTGGAGGTAGAGCGGCTGTCCGGCGTTGCGACGGATCTCCTTGACAGCGGCCCGGGTCATCGTGTCGGTCAGGTGGTTGCAGCCGTTTGCCGTCCGCTGTCTGGTCAGGGTTTCGACATCACAGCGCTTTGGGTCCCGGCCCGTCTGGAACTCGTAGAGCGGGTTGCCGAAGCCTCTTCGGGCGACACCGTTGTCATTGACCTCGAAGCCGTAGAACAGCGCCCCACTGGTGAATGAGGTCGTGAACCAGTTGTCCCATCCCGGCGGGACGGCCGTCTCGACCTGGTTGGCATCGACGTCGTAGTACTGGTTGGTGAACTTGCCGAAGTGGGAGGTGCGATAACCCGCGCCCTGCAGTGCCACCGGGAAGTTGTCGTTGTAGGCGTCGAGGTTCTGCCAGCCGCCCCAGCCGCCGATCGGCGGGTCGTTCTCGGTCAGTCCGTGATTCTGGGGGTACTGGCCGGTCAGCAGCGAAGCGCGCGAAGGTGAGCAGAGTGGCGTGGTCGCGTAGTAGTTCCTGAACTCGGTCCCGCCCTTGAAAATCTCCTTGACGGTATTCGGCATGATCCGTGCGTTGCTACCGGACGGCTTTCGAAAAGTGGACTTGACCGTCCTTGCGTTCTGGTCATCGGTCTGGATGACCACGATGTTCGGACGGGCGGCCTGGGCCAGACCCGGCGCGGCCAGAAGCGCAGCCGCGGTCAGCCCCGCCGTGGCGAGCAGGCGCGAGAACCGCCGCCTGGCGGCCTGCAGCGGGGCCGCAGCCTGCCCCGCTCTCGGGTTGGAATCGGAATTCGGCATCCGTCGCAAGCTAGCAACCTTGTGGCCTCTGACCACCGTGGCAGGGGTCGGCCTTCCGGGATTGGTCGGACGAGGGGATCATCGATGTGTACTCCGAAAACAGATAGCTGTACCCCGAAACAGCCGAGCGGGGCCTGAGGTGCGGTATGGCAGGAACATCGCGAACTCGACCACTGGTCGGCGGACCTCTGGAATCCGCTGCCTGTGAGTGGCGCTTCGAAGGCGGCCGACATCTCGAAATCCTTCGGAGAGTTCAGCGACGAGGCAGGGACCCTCGACGCCGGTTTGACACCACAGCCGATCGGCAGCCAAACCGGCACCACCGGGGCAGACCGGACAGACCGGGCTAGACAGGGCCCTTCCGAGCCGGGGAGGACGCAGCCAGGGTGCGGCCCGGCGGCTGGGCCCCGGCGCAGCCGACCCTTGCCAGGGGAGCTCCCCGGCACTCGAAGACGCAAGTCAGGAACGGGTGGTCGGGCCTGCTGCCAAACGGCGGCCCCTGGGACGCGACCAACCCGATCGTCGACATCGCCCTGCAGCGTCACCTTCTCGAGGTCGGATACACCGACACGCTTCTGGACGTGCTCATGAACCGACTCAAGGGGCAGGGGCTCTGGGACGCGAAGGACGCCGACCACAGTGTGGCCTTCGGAGCAGGACTGGATCGTCGTGTGGCGATCCCCAAGAACCTCGGCCAGATAGCGTCGGTTCCCATTTCATCAAGGCGCCCGGGCAGGGCACGCCCCGAGACGGCCGAACGCACGTCTGCGCCACCGAATCCTGCCGGAGATCGCCCGCCTGCTCGAGGTCGATTACCCTTGGGATCCCGATGACTGCCCCGACGACCCGGTTACCGTTTTCAACTCGCCCGCCGGCAAGGCCACGGTCTCTTCCGACACGATGATCAAGCAGCGTGATTTTCATGTCGAACGGATCGAAGCGGCGGGCTACAACCGGGTCGAGCTGTTCCTGGTCCAGGACGAAGGACGCTCGCTCCAGCTGCTCTACCGCGGTCCCGACGACCCCGACGCCCGGCCCGGAGCCGCATGGAGCGGAGGCGGGGAAAGGGGCGATCAGAATGGGGCCTGAGGTTCCGCTGCGGATCGCAGGAAGGGCCGACGTCGCCACGGTGACGGCTCTGATCGGCGACTTTCGAGACTTCCTCGAGGGCGATTCGCCGAGCAACGCTCAGATCGAGTCGGTGGTCTCCGAGCTGATCGCAGACCCGGCAACCGAGTATCTGCTGATCGGAGAACCGGAGAGCGGCTTTGCCCAGATCCGCTACCGGCTCTCGGTCTGGGAGTCGGGAGAGGACGCCTGGCTCGAAGACGTTTTCGTTCGTGAGCAGGCCCGTGGCGAGGGCTTCGGACGCATTCTCGTAACCGCCGCGATCGAGCGGGCCAAATCACGCGGCTGCGGGAGGATTCAGCTCGAGACGAACGGCAACAACGCCGCCGCCGTCAAGCTCTACGAGTCGGTCGGCTTCGAAGCGAGTCACCTGCCCGACTACTGGGGCGATGCCCCTGACATCTGCTTCACAAAGCCTCTCTGAACGAAGCGCCCGTCAGACGTGCGGCCGGAGAGCGTCCGTGCGCCGAGCCGGATCAGAGTGGCAGGAGGTGGGTCAGCTCACCGGCGGAGAGCTGAGTGTTGCCGGTGAGCAGTCTGGCCCGGTTCCCGGCGCCCGGGTCTTCGAGAGCAGCCTGGAGTTGCTGCCAGTCGAACAGGGGCGACCCTGGTGCTGCGGGATCGCTGCGCGGGCGGATTACGTTCACATGGTTCTCGGCGAGGAACTCCATGCCTGCGGGCACGAGGGCCGTCCGGATCTCGCCACGGCCGACCGCACCGATCACGCGGTTGACCAGCAGTGCCGGACCGGTCAGTCGGCGTTCGCTGCGGATGTGGCCCGGCTTCGATCCGGTCGCCCGGGCGTCCCGGCGATCTGCCGGATCCCCGACGGCCGCCGGGGTCGAAGGCCCCGCCGCGCAGGTCACGGGACCAGGCCAGCGGAACCGTGCCGGGTCCCGGACGCTTGCGCAAATCGGCGCGGCGCTGATTCCAGACCACCGTGCCGGTGATCGCCTCGTATCCGAGCTGCCACAGGGTTCGCCGACCGTCGAAGCCCTGACGCAGCAGATCAGGTGACTTCGGTGAAGACGACCCGTCGAAAGTCGGTCCCGGGCTGATCGTGCTCGAAGACGAAGTCGCCGTCCCGTCCGGTGCGTTCTGCGCTCCGGCCAGCGAGCTTTTCGAGAACCAGCAACTGGGCGGCCGTATTGGCCCCGTCGAAAAGCGAGCTCCCGTCGAGGACCGTGAGATCGGTGATCGTCGCCCGGGCGACGATGTGCTCGCGCAGCGCCTCGAAGTAGGCGCCGGAATTCATCGACGGAGGGACGATGTAGGCAAGCCTGCCGCCCGGGGCCAGCAGGTCCAGACCGACCTTGAAGAACAGGGCGAAGATGTTCGCCCGGCCCGAGATGACTTCGCCGAACCTCTTCCTCAACTCCGGAGTGACCGGGACCTGGAAGTAGGGCGGATTGGCCAGGACGAGGTCGTATTCAGCGGTAGCGCGGTCGTTGCCGCCCGGGATGGTGTCGTCGAGCTCGAGGGCCGAGCGCTGCTCGAGGGTTGCGTCCGGTACGAGCCTGCCGGCAGCGGCCAGGGCCGCCCGGTCAGGGTCCCAGCCGGTCAGAAGGGCGCCGGGCTCCCGGCGTGCGACCGCCGCGAGCAACTCGCCAGTGCCGACGCCTGGATCCAGAACGCGAATTCCGGGGCGTAGTCTGACGCGATCGAGCAGGGCCTCGGCCACCGGCCGCGGGGTCAGGTACTGACCGTGCCGCTTGCGGTGTCCAGGATCGGTGCCGGACAGCCACTCGAGGCTGGACGGGGAGAGAGCGGGCTCGGCTCCGGACTGCGCCAAGCCGGACGGCTCAGCCGCCGGCGCCGAGCTTCTTGACGGCTTCGCGGAAGCTCTTGACCTCGAGCGAAGGGCGCTTGCGACCGGCGAGCTTTTCACCGTGACGGTTGACCCAGATCACCGGCACCTTCATCTTGAGGCAGGGAGCGATGTCGGTGTCGTAGTTGCAGCCGATGTGGAGCCAGCCCTTCTTGCCGCCGATCCGGCGGGCGCATTCCTTGAAGTGCGTGTCATCGGGCTTGTAGCTGCGGACCTGCTGGGCGGTGACGACCAGATCGAGGTCGGTACGAAGGTGGCGACGGGAGATTCCGAGCATCTTGTCGTCGATGTTGGAGATGATCCCGATGTCGAACTTCTTTCCGAGCCGGTCCATGGCTGCGTTCGACTCCCGGAAGGGCAGCCAGTAGGCGACGCTGTCGGGCAGGAACTGGGCCCGCGACGGTTCCACCTCCCAGCCGATCTCGCCGGCGACCTTGATGATCGTGCGGCGGAGCACCTCGGCGTAGAGCTCGTAGGAGCCGGCCATGATCTCGGCCTGAACCTCGAAGAACCGGGCCAGGAAGGCTTCCGACTCGAAGCTGAAGCCGTCCTTCTCGGCTTCCTTGGCGCAGGCTTCGGAGATGCCTTTTTCCCAGTCGATCAGGGTTCCGTAACAGTCGGTGGTGATCCAATTGATGTTTTTGAGGCTGGGAAGCGGCATACGCGGCGGCCATTATGTCGGATAGGGTGCTTGGTCGGCTTACTCGTCCCTCAAAAGACCCTCAGAAAAGACATGGACCTACTCGAATATCAGGGAAAAGAACTGTTCGCGCGTCACGGCCTGCCGGTCCCTCCGGGCAGCCACGCGGCCACCGCTGAAGAGGCTCATGCTGCCTCCGAGAAGCACGGTTTCCCGGTAGCCGTCAAGGCCCAGGTCCTGATCGGCGGACGCGGCAAGGCCGGCGGAATCAAGATCGCCGCCGATGCCTCCGAAGCCCACGAGCATGCCGGCAACATCATCGGGATGGACATCGTCGGTCCTCACGGCGAAGGTCCGTTCAGGGTCCACGAGCTCTGGGTGGAGGCCGGTTCCGAAATCGAAGCCGAGTACTACGCCTCGGTAATCCTCGACCGATCCGAGAAGAAGCTGCTGGTGATGCTCTCCCGCATGGGCGGCATGGACGTGGAGGCGATCGCCGAATCCGATCCCGACGCCCTGGTCAAGCAGCATGTCGACCCGATCGAAGGACTCGACGACAAGACCGCCCGCGACATCGTGTCCCGGTCCGGCATCGCCGCCGAAGTGGCCGGACAGGTTGCCGACATCCTGGTCAAGCTGGTCGAGGTCGCCCGCAAGGAGGATGCGACGCTGATCGAGGTCAATCCGCTGATCCTCAACTCGGCCGGAGAGGTCGTCCTGCTCGACGCCAAGGTGACGATCGACGGAAACGCGCTCTACCGCCACCCCGAACTCGAAGAGCTGAGCGACGGCGTCGCCGAAGACCCTCAGGAGGCGATGGCCAAGGAACGCGGTCTGACCTACGTGAAACTCGAAGGCGACATCGGTGTGCTCGGCAACGGCGCCGGGCTCTGCATGTCCACACTTGACGTGGTCGCCCAGGCCGGAGGCAGCCCGGCCAACTTCCTCGACGCGGGCGGAGGCTCCCAGGCCGACGCGATCGTCGACGCGCTCGAGGTGATCACCTCGGACGAGAAGGTCAACGCCATCCTCTTCAACATCTTCGGGGGCATCACCCGCTGCGACGAGGTCGCCAAGGGAATCATCGAAGCGACCCGGAGAATCGGCCTGGCGATGCCGATCGTGGTCCGCCTCGACGGCACGAATTCGGAGGAGGGCCTCGCCCTTCTCGACGAAGCGGGCATGACCAACCTTCACCACGAATCAACGATGCTCGGCGCGGCCCGCAGGGTCGTCGAGCTTGCCGCAGCAGAGACGGAGAAGAACTGATGAGCATCATCATCGACAAAGACACCAAGCTTTCGATCTCCGGCCTGACCGGACGCGAAGGGACCTTCCACGGTCTGCGCAACCGCGACTACGGAACCCAGGTCGTGGCCGGCGTCACGCCCGGCAAGGGCGGCCAGGACGTCGATGGCATCCCTGTCTACGACTCGATCGCCGAGAGCGTCGCCGAACAGGGCGCCAACACCTCGATGATCTTCGTCCCGGCGCGATTCGCCGCCGCTTCGATCAACGAAGCGATCGACTCCGGCGTCGACACGGTGATCGCGATCACCGAAGGCATCCCGGTGATGGACATGATGCCGACCTACTGGCGGGCCCGTGAAAAGGGAGTGACCCTGATCGGACCGAACTGCCCCGGCGTGCTCTCGCCCGGCAAGGCCAACGTCGGCATCATCCCCGCCCAGTTCTTCGATCCCGGCCGGATCGGCGTGGTCTCGAAGTCGGGAACGCTGACCTACCAGATCGGCAACGAGCTCAAGCACGCCGGCGAAGGCAACTCCTCGATCGTCGGAATCGGCGGCGACCCCATCGTCGGCTCTGACTTCATCGACATTCTCACGCTCTACGAAGCCGACCCCGAGACCGACCTGATCGTCATGGTCGGTGAGATCGGCGGCGACGCCGAGGAGCGCGCGGCCGAGTTCATCGCCGATTCGATCAGCAAGCCGGTCGTCGCCTACATCGCCGGCTTCACGGCGCCCCCGGGCAAGCAGATGGGCCACGCCGGCGCGATCATCTCCGGCTCCTCCGGAACCGCGCAGGCGAAGAAGGAAGCGCTCGAGGCCAAGGGCGTCAGGGTCGGCGAGAGCCCGACCGAGGCCGCCGCGATCGCTGTCGAGACCCTCAACCGGGGCTGAAACTGTGGCCTCGGACCGGACCGGACACGATCTCCCCAAGACGGTCGACCGGTTGAGAGAAGGGCGCAACCGGGGCGCCACGGCATGGACGGTCCTGATCGCCGGGATGGCCGCTTCGGCGGCGCTGGCGCTGTGGTTCGGCAAGGAGGTCTCCTGGACCAAGGATGAGTACTCCTGGATCTCCCTCAGCTCGGACTTCAGCCTGGGACAGGCGTTCGACTCCTACGTCGGCCACCTGATCGCGATTCCGCGCCTTATCTACTGGGCCGTGCTCGAGATCAACGGAACCGGTGACTACTGGGTCTTCAGGGCGCTGGCCCTGCTCTCTGTCTTCCTGATGGTCGCCCTGCTGTTCGCCTGGCTGAGGCGGCGAGTGCCTGATTTCGTCGCGCTGCCTTTCTGCCTGATCCTTCTGATCTTCCCCGTCGATCACCTCCACTACCTGACCGGAAACGGAATCGTTATCGCGCTGGCGCTCGCCTTCGGCATGGCGGCCCTGCTCAGCTGGGACCGGGGTGACACGAAGGGCGACCTCTGGGCCTTCACCTTCCTCATCCTGGGGATACTCACCTATACGGTCTCGGTCCCGTTCGCAATCGGCCTCACTCTGGCCGCCTTGATCAAACCGGGTTCGCGCAGGAGAGTCTGGGTCGGTCTGGTTCCTCTCGTACTTTTCGGGATCTGGCGGCTGCTCGAAGGGTCGAACGAACTGGAGAGCAAAAGCCGGCGAGATCGAATGGGGAAACCTTTTGCTTCTGCCGGGCTGGGCCTTTCAGGCGACCGGCTCGACCCTGTCCGCGATGACCGGCCTGGGTTTCGACTACCTGAAAGTCGAAGGCGGTCCCGCCGACACCCAGGGACGGGTACTGGGCCCGATCCTCGCTGCCTTCGCCCTGGCCGGCTTGGCCTGGAGGTTCACCCGGGGCAGGCTGCCCGCGGGCTTCTGGGTGGCAGCCGCGATCCTGACTGCGCTCTACGCCTCCCAGATCATCGTCTGGGGAACCCTGGATGCCAGGGATCCCGGAGCGCCGAGATACCTGATGCCGGGAGCCCTGATGCTGGTCCTCTTGATCGGCGAGGCACTCCACAGGATCGAACTGAGCCGGGTCGCGTTCGGTGCCCTCTGGACGATCACCATCGCGGGGTTGATCATGAGCGTCGGCGTGCTGGCCCGCAATACGGACTGGCTGGTGACTGTGGACAACTCGGCCAAGGCCGAGGTCACCGCTGTCGAGATTCTCGAGTCTTCTCGCGCGACCCCGCTCGCACCGATCGCCCAGCCCAGGGAAACCGTCAGGTACGAATACGACGCGAAGAACGCAGCCGGGTACGGGTACCTGGGACTGAACTCGGCCGACATCGAAGAGAGGCCGGGCTGGGTCGGCAAGAAGATCGACTCCTTTCTGGTCGAATCGCTGGGGATACGGCTCAGGCCCGTGAAACCCGGAGTCAAACTCACCGGCTGCCGGCCGGCGGTGCCGCCCGGGTTGCCGGGTAGCGCCAGGGTCAGGATCTTCAGTCCGGGCGCGGCCTTCCGTTCGAAGGCCACGGTTTCGCTGGCCCTGGGCCGTTTCGGCCCCTGGCCCTCGATCCCGCTCGGGAGCGTCGAACCCGAGTCGCCGAAGCGCCTCTGGCTTCCTTTCGATGACGGGATTCCGGAGGACGAGGACTACCAGAACTGGTACATCCAGCGCACCGGCGACGCTCCCGGTTCGCTCGCGAGTCTCGAGATCTGCGACTTCAGGTGACCAGCGTGGATCGGGGCAGCTGCCTAGCCCCCGGGCGCGGTGCCGGGTTCGAGCCTGCTCTGAAATGAGATCTGAAGACCTCCGGGAGCTGTGAGCATGAAGATCCTCTCGCCGTGGGCGTCCATCGGGCCCTGCGGGTCGAGGCCGTTCTCACGGGCGTGGGCGGCGAACTCTTCAGCGTCATCGACGACGATCTGGAGCATCAGGCCGGCCGGCATCTGCTCGCCGGTCTGCCAGGTCTCGATCCAGCTCTCGCCGGCAAAGTGGATCGAACCTTCGAAGCCCGCGGCCTCTTCGGGCATCTCCATCCTCGAAAGCCCGAGGCTGTCGAAAAACCCGGAAATCTCGGCCGAGTTCTCGACCACATTGGCGATTCGCATCGATAGAGCTTTCATGTATCGAGAGTAACGCGTCGGCTCGAACCCGAACAGGAGGACGCCTGAAGTCGCGGCGCTGCCGTGATCTTCGGGTCACCATCGCTATCATCGCCGGTCCGAGCCCGAGACCATCCGGAGACAGATGAATCAGATGCCAGACACGATCAGCTTCGCCCGTGGTGCCCCCAGTCCCGACCTGATCCCGGTCGATGCAGTCCGGAGCGCGGCAACCAAGGCGCTCGAGGACGACTGGCAGACGGCGTTGTCCTACGGGGTCGGCATCGGCCATCCCGGTCTGTGCGCCTGGATCGCCGGCCGCCATGGACTAGAGAATGCCGATCAGGTGATGGTCACCAACGGCTCGCTCGAAGCCGGGGCGATGCTGTTCCGACACCTGCTCTCACCCGGGGACCGGGTGATCGTCGAGCAGCCCTCCTACGACCGGACCCTGCTGCTGCTCGAGCAGATCGGGGTCGAGTTCGTGCCGATCCCTCTGGAGTCGGACGGCATCGACGTCGACGCGATCGAAGCGGCCCTCAAGGACGGGCCGGTCAAGCTGGCGCACATCATCCCCAACTTCCACAACCCGGCAGGCTGCACTCTTTCGGCCGGCAAGCGCGCGCGACTGGTCGAACTGGCAGCCGAGCACGAATTCATGATCTTCGAGGACGACCCTTACCGCGAGCTGCCTTTCGGCGAGGCTCCGCCGCCGACCATGCTCTCGATCGATGACAACGACCGGGTGATCCACGCCTCGTCGTTCTCCAAGACCGTCAGCCCCGGGGTCCGGGTCGGCTACCTGGCCGGTCCGAAAGCGCTGATCGCCGACATGGCAGAGATGGCGAACGACAACTACATCTCGCCGAACATGCTGGCCGGCTCGATCGTGCTCGAACTCTGTGAGTCCGGAGCGCTCGACCGCAACATCGAAGAGGTCAAGGTGCACCTGAACGAGCGTCGGGACGCACTGATCTCGGCCCTCGGCGAACACCTGCCCAGCGCCCGCTTCGTGGTCCCGGCCGGCGGCTACTTCCTCTGGGCCGACCTCGGCGAGGGCTTCGACACCGTCGCTCTCGCCAAGCGGTCGAAGGAAGCCGGCGCCCCCTTCATCCCCGGAAGCGACTTCATGCTGAAGGGCGGAGAAAGCAGCCTGCGCTTTTCCTTCGCCTCGGTGCCCCCGCAGTTCATCGACGAAGGCATCACCCGTATCGCCGCGGTTGCCTGAGGCGGGTCAGCGTCCGTAGCGGTCTTCGGAGAGGACGAGCTGGTCGGGCAGGGCGGCGCGCGGCGGCGGAGCCGGGTCGGCGCGCACGGTGACGGTCTCGGCGACGGTCCGTGTGACTTCGTGTTCGCCGTCGGCCGCACTGACCACCACGGTCTTTTCGTCGCTGGAGGAGACGGTTCCTTCGAGGCCGGGCTCGAGGCCGATGTCCTTCAGGTAGTGCAGCAGGCTCTCGGCTTCGTTCTCGAAGCGCAGCACCACGAGCGAAGCACCGACGTCGACGTCGGACAGAGGGGCCCCCTGCTCGCGCACACCTTCGATCGGGTGGCCGTGGGGGCAGGTCTTCGCTTCGCCGATCGCTGCCTTCATCCGTTCTTCGAGTACCGGTGACATCGCATGCTCGAGGCGCTCGGCTTCTTCGTGGACCTCGTCCCAGGGGATGCCGAGCACATCGGTCAGAAAGCGCTCGATCATGCGGTGGCGGCGGGTGATCTGCTCGGCTTCGGCCCGGCCGTCTTCGGTCAGGTGGAGGATCTTGTCCTCGCTGCGGGTGACGTAGCCGTCGGTCTCGAGCCGCTTGATCATCTCGTGGACGGTGGGCGGGGAAAGCTGCATGGCGCGGGCGATGTTGGCGCCGGTGATCGGCAGTCCGGCTTCCATCAGCCAGAAGATCGTCTGCAGGTATTCCTCTTCGGCGACGGTGGCTTGATCCTGGGTCAAGGTTTTCTCCTGAGACTGGTTCCGGTTGAAATGGTGAGCCTGATACTAAGCGGTGCAGGCGATCGCATGGTCGGGTGTCGAGGGCTCGCCCGCTCAGGCCATCAGCGAGGTGATGACCGCTTCGTAGAAGCCGTCACCGGCGCGGCCTTCGGTTACGGTCGCGTTGGCAAAGGATGGCAGTGCCGACTTGACGCCGGCATCCCGCTCCGGGCCATTGGCGACCATGTAGAAGCGGCCGACCGAGCTCGCGACCTCCAGGTCCTCGAGCGAGTCACCGACCGCGATTGTCTGCTCGCGCTCGTAACCCCGGGCCTTCGAGTGGGCAGCCACAGCCGAGGCCTTGGAGGCCCCTTTGGCGACCAGGTGGTAGACGTGGGTGACCTCGATTCCCTGGCATCGCGCGGCGGATCGCCCCGTTGTCGAGAAGGCGCAGATCGCCATTGCCGCTTTCCTCCAGCAGGCGGTTGGCCTCTGCCGTGTCGACTTCGCCCCGGAAGAGGTGCGACATCTCGCGGTCGAGATGCCAGGGCTCGTGGTACTCGAGCTTGTCGCCGAAATGCCCGAGCAGCAGATCCGGCACCCCCCTCGCGGAGACCTGTTCGACAAGGGTGACACCGTCCGCGTGTGCGAAGTCACCGGTTGCCATGAAGGTTTCGCCCTCGATGCTGAACGCAGAGCCGGCCTCGAATATGAACGAGTTCTGCCCGATCAGCCGGGCGTCTTCGTGGACCTGGACCCTGCGGCGGCCCGACATGATGACGACCTCGACCCCGGCCCGATGGCAGGCCTCCAGCGCCCGGGCCTGCATGCATCGAGAAGCCTCCTTCGTGATCGGAGAAGAGCGAGGCTCCCGCTCCGAGCAGGGTGCCGTCCAGATCGGTGTAGACGCACTTCAGGCTCATCGACTCGAAGGGCCGAAGGTCGCAGCCGCGATGCCTCCGGCGGGCGGGCGGACCACGGTCTCCCGCCCGGCACCGGGTGCCGGCCTGATCGATCCGAGGTCGGCCCGACCGAGCCGCGCGAGAGTCTCGGCAAGTCCGGCTATCACCTCGCTGGCCATTCCGTTGAGAGCCGCGAGGCTCTGATGGGCGTTGCGCTTCGTGCCGAGATCCACCTGGGCCATGCCCTCGATCCCCACCCGGTCCCAGACCTCGACCAGCATCGCGATCTCCACCCCGTAACCGGTGTGGAACGGAATCGACGCGAGCAGCTCACGCCGGGCGGCGACCTCGCCGGCCAGCGGCTGGGCGAACCCCCCGAGTTCGGGAACGGTCGCAGCCAGCAGGGGACGGGCGGTCAGTTCGGTGACCCTCCCTCCACCGGCCGGCTGCTCGCTTTCGTGCTGCCGGAAAGGACGGGTGTAGCAGCCCTTGATGAACTGCTTCTCCGGGTGGCGGATGATCGGGCCCAGCATGCCGGTCACGTAGTGGCGTCCGAAGTCGGCGATGTCACCGTCGATGAAGAGGATCACCTCTCCTTCAGCCGCGACAAGAGAGCGCCACATCGCGTCACCCTTGCCGCGCACGGGACCCGCCGAGGGCACCAGTTCGTTCTCCGAGACCACCTCCGCCCCGGCATTGCTCGCGGTGGCCGCGGTGCCGTCGGCGGAATCGGCGTCGACCACGAGGATCTGATCGATCAGCCCGGCCTCGCTCAACAGCAGCAGCTCAGCCACCGTCTGGGCGATCGTGCCGGCGCAGTTTCGGGTCGGGATGACCACCGACACCTTCCCCTGCTTCAGGGAGGCGAGGTCGCCGGCGTGGAAGTCTGTGTGCTCGAAGGTGTCTAGCATCGGGGAGGTGGAAGAAGGGACCCAAAGACTACGCACCGCGGGCGACGGGCCGATTCCCGAAGGGCCGTCGGTGGTCGGGGTCGTCAACGCGACTCCCGACTCTTTCTCCGACCGCGGCGACCGCTCGACGGCCGGTTCGATCCGCCAGGTCGAAGAGCACATCGAAAACGGGGCGCACATCATCGAGGTCGGCGGCGAGTCGAACGTCACCAACCGCCCGGCGGTAAGCGCCGAAGTGGAGCTCGAGCGCGTGATCCCGGTTGTCGAAGCGGCGGTCGGGCTCGGTGCCACCGTCTCGATCGACACCTACAAGCCTGCAGTGGCCGACGGCGCCCTGGCTGCCGGAGCGGCGATCGTCAACGACATCAGCGGCAGCGACAGTGAAGCGATGCTCGAGGTCTGCGCCGGCCGGGGCGCCTGGATGGTCGTCATGCACACGGAGGTACCGCCGAAGACCCAGCGCTGGGACGAAAGCCTGTATCCCGAAGGAGTCACGGCTCGGCAACTGGAGTTCTTCGCGGCAAGGCTGGAGCAGCTCGCCTCGGCCGGCATCCCGGCCGACCGGGTCGTGCTCGACCCCGGCCCCGACTTCGGAAAGACTCCGAGGCAGACGGTTGATTCGCTGATCGGCATCCCGAGCCTGCTGGAACTCGGCTGCCCGGTGATGCTCGCGGTCTCGCGCAAGGACTTCGTCGGCGCGATCACCGGTCGACGGCCGAGCGAACGAGCGGCCGGGACCCTGGCCGCACTCGCGGCCGGGCTGGACCTCGGCGCAACGGTCCTGAGGGTCCACGACGTCGCCGGAACCGTCGATTTCCTCAAAGTCCGCGCGGCACTCAGAGGAGAAGCCGAGGTCCCCGAGGGCCTGCGTATCGGCGAACAGATCCGGCGCGAGGACCCGGCCGGTGAAGCCGCCGGTGAAGCGCTTGGCTGACTCGCTGCTCGCAAGCCCGTGGTCGGTCGCTCTCGACCCGGCTCGTCGCGACGGCAGGATCCTCCGGACCGTCAACGAACCCGGCCGGGCAGGCGAGTCCGTACGACTGCCAGAGCGGATCGACCCGGCCCTGGTCAAGGCGCTGAGGTCCGCGGGGATCGACTCCCTCTACAGCCATCAGGCCGAGGCTTTCGCCGCCGCCCGGGACGGCGGAGTGGTCGTGACAACCGCGACCGCCTCGGGCAAGTCGCTCGCTTTCAACCTGCCGGTGCTGGACTCGATAGCCCGCGACGAGAAATGCCGGGCGCTCTACCTTTATCCGACCAAGGCCCTCGCCCAGGATCAGGCACGCGCTCTGTCAGCCCTGGATCCTCCGAACCTGCGGCACGCGATCTACGACGGCGATACGCCACGGGACGAGCGCCCGGCGATCCGCCGGCGCAGCAACCTCGTCCTCAGCAACCCGGACATGCTCCACATCGGCATCCTGCCCCACCACCGCAGCTGGGGGGACTTCTTCGCGAACCTCAGGTGGGTGGTGATCGACGAGGCCCACACCTACCGGGGCGTCTTCGGTTCGAATGTCGCGAACGTGATCCGCCGTCTGCGCCGGATAGCCGCGGCCTACGGGAGCGAGCCGCGCTTCATCCTCGCCACCGCCACGATCGCCAACCCGGGCGAACTGGCCGAGAGGCTGGTCGGCACCCCGCTGGAACTGGTTGACCAGGACGGCGCGCCGCGTTCGAAGCGCGAGATCGACGTCTGGAACCCACCGCTGGTCAACCCTGCGACGGGAGCCCGCCGATCCTCACTGGCCGAAGCCGCCGACCTGTTCGCCGACCTCATCTCGCAGGAGGTGAGGACGATCTGCTTCCTCAAGAGCCGCCGCGGGATCGAACTGATCCGCAAGTTCGCCGCCGAGCGCCTGACCGCCAAAGGACGACCCGAGCTGGCCCGGAGGGTGGCTCCTTACCGGGCCGGTTACACGCCCGCCCAGCGGCGGAAGATCGAAGCGGATCTCGTATCCGGCGAGTTGCTCGGCGTTGTTTCGACCAGCGCGCTCGAGCTCGGGATCGACATCGGAGAGCTCGACGCGGCGATCTGCGTCACCTTCCCCGGAACCGTCGCGACGCTGAAGCAGATGTGGGGCCGGGCCGGCCGGCGCAAGGACGGGCTGGCCGTCTACATCGCCGGCCAGGACGGGCTCGACCAGTACTTCTGCCGCCACCCCGAAGAGTTCCTGGAGAGGCCGGTCGAAGCGGCGATCCTCGACCACCGCTCACCCGAGATCGCGGCGCAGCACATGATCGCCGCGGCCTTCGAGCTACCGCTGTCGCCGGAAGACGAGCACTGGTTCGGCGACGGCTTCGACGCCGCCGCCGAAAGCGCTGACCTCGAGCGGCGATCTCCGATCTGCCGGTGGCGGTCTGGTGCCGAAGCGGCCGGGCTTCGCCGCCGCGGCGATACCGCTGCGATCGAGCTCGGCCGAGAACGTCGCCGTGATCGATCGCGAGTCGGGCGAAGTCATCGGGACGGTCGAGTTCGGCCGGGCCTTCACGACCGTTCATCCCGGCGCCGTCTACATGCACCTCGGCCGCTCGTGGGAGGTCGAGCAGCTGGACCTGCATCAGGGACAGGCCATCGTGCGGGCCTTCGACGACGAGTGGTACACCCGACCGAAGACCGACACCGAGATCTTCATCGACTCGGTCTCCCGGACCCGTGAGGTCGCCGGTGTCGAGTTGAGCTTCGGCGAAGTCTCCGTCACCGACCGGGTGACCGGCTATCAGCGCATCCTGACCGCCGACCAGGAAGCCATCGACCTGATCGACCTCGAACTGCCCGACCAGGAGTTCCGGACGAGGGGCCTCTTCTACACAGTGCCGGACGAGTTGACCGGGCATCTGCCTCTCAACCACCTGCTCGGGGCCCTGCACGCCACCGAGCACCTCCAGATCGCTGTCCTGCCACTGATCGCCATGTGCGATCGCTGGGACATCGGCGGGCTGTCGACCAACGTCCACGCCCAGACCGGCAGGCCGACGATCTTCATCTACGACGGGCATCCCGGAGGCATCGGCATAACGCGCCGCGGATTCGACTGTTTCGAACACCTGGTGCGTGACGCCGGCGGACTGGTCGGCGAGTGCCCCTGTGAAGCCGGCTGCCCCTCCTGCGTACAGAGCCCCAAGTGCGGCAACCTGAACGACCACCTCTACAAGCAGGGAGCGATCGACCTGCTCGAAGCGATGGGGGCCGGCACCTCGCAGAGCAACGCTCCAGAGGGCGACGCCCGTCCTTAACGGATAGCCTTACAGGCCGCTTCGGCGAGGTAGCTCAGTTGGTAGAGCACACGACTGAAAATCGTGGTGTCGCCGGTTCGATCCCGGCCCTCGCCACTCGAAGGTGCGGGCCACCACCGGTCCTGACCGTACTCAGGCCCCGGTGGTCAGCACCACGCGGAAACGGGCGTCACCGCTCATCATGCGGGCGTATGCCGCAGCGGCGTCCTCCAGCGCGTAGGTCTCTATCGACGGGCGCACCTCCTGGAGGGCGCTGAAGCGCATCGTGTCCTCCGAGTCCTTCGACGTGCCGGAGGCATGACCGAGAACACCCGTGCTTCCCGCGATCAGCGCGATCGGTGGAATCTGCATCGGATCCATCGAGGCACCGACGACGATCATCCTGCCCCGCGGACCCAGACCGCCGACCGCGGCACTCATCGCCTCTGACGCAGTCACCGTGGCCAGGATCGTGCTGGCGCCGCCGAGCTCCTGAAGGGCCGCGGCGACGTCTACGGCGGTCGAATCGATGTAGTGGTGGGCTCCGAGCTGCTCGGCCAACGGCTGCTTGTCGGTGCCGCGGGCGATCGCCACCGTCTCGAAGCCCATCCGGCGCGCGAACTGCACTCCCAGGTGGCCGAGGCCGCCGATGCCGAGAACGGCGACGAGGTCGCCTGGTCTGGCGCCGCTTTCGCGAAGGGCGTTGAAGGTGGTTATGCCGGCGCAGAGCAAGGGCGCGGCCTCTTCTGCCGACAGCTCCTCCGGGATCGAAGCCAGAGCGCTCTCCGGCACGATTACGTGGTCGGCGTAGCCACCGTCGATGGAGACTCCCGGGATCAGGCCGTTGCGGCAGCTGATCATGTCGCCGCGCCGGCAGGGATCGCAGTGACCGCAGTTGCCACCGAACCAGCCGACACCGACCCGCTGGCCGACCTGCCACGGGACCACGCCCTCACCGAGCGCGTCGATCGATCCTGCGATTTCATGACCCGGCACCCTGGGGTACTCGATCCCGGGCATATGCCCCTCAACCGTGAAGGCGTCGGAGTGGCAGACGCCGCAGGCCTCCACACGCACCCGGACCTCGCCGGGGCCGGGCTCACGCAACTCACGCTCCACCAGCTCGAGAGGTTGACCTGGACCGGAAACCTGGACTGCGCGTGTCTGTGTGCTCATGGCTCTGAGTAAAGCAGTTCCGATTCGAGAGCCCACTTGCGGGATCGTTTAGGTCTCGCGCCTAGCGTTTTCTGAATGCGAAAGTCGCGCGCACGCCAGGCGTCTTCTCGATCGGGTTCTCGCCCTGACCGGCCTGCTGCTCGCGGCAGCGGTTCTCGCCTCGGCGATCCTGGCGGTGACCGGCTCCGACACGGGCTCGGAGCCGGTCATGCCCGAAATCGTCGCCCCGGAAAATGCCTCGGCCGAGCGGGTCGGTCCGGTGGCGGGCGGCGGGCGAACCGGCACCGAAGCAGACCGTCCCTTGCCGACCCGGCCGGAGGTCCAGTGGCGCGAATCGACTTCCACGGGAACGCATTCCTCGGGCCGCCTGAAGCGGGGTGTACTGCTGCCGGCGCAAGGTCCCGGATGGCTCACCTGGGACCCGATACTCCGACACAGCCCGAACCGGGCCTGGCGAAGGTGGGGCAGCGACCGCCTGCTGCGCACGACGCTCAGGGTTCTGCGGGAGTTCAGACGCACGCACCCGAAAGCACCGCGGATCGCCGTCGGTGACCTGAGCCGGCCCGAGGGAGGCGACTTCGGCCCGCAGTTCGGCTCGATCGGTCACGCATCGCACCAGAACGGACTCGACATCGACGTCTACTACCCGCGCCGCGACCGTCGCCTCCAGCCTCCCGACTCGGCCGATCAAGTCAACCTGAGACTGGCACAGAGTCTGGTTGACGGGTTCGTCGCGGCCGGGGCCGAGAAGGTCTTCGTCGGTCCCGCTCTGGGGCTGACCGGTCCCGGCGACGTCGTCGTCCCGCTGGTCAACCATGACAACCACCTCCACGCCCGCCTGCCCCTCGATTCGTGACCGGGCGCGGCTAGAGTGGCCCGGATGGAAGATCCCACAGTCGACTGGAACCGGCTCGCGCCGGCTTACCCGAGACAGGTCTGGCTGGAGCGCTCTTCACTCTCGACCGCACTCGATCTGCTCGAGCCCCGGACCGGCGAGAGCCTGCTCGACATCGGCACGGGCACCGCGGAACTGCTGCGGTCGCTGTCACGGCGCACCGGCCCACCTGATCAGGCGATCGGCGTAGATCCCTGTCACAGCATGATCCGCCAGGCCGGGCCGCTGCCGGAGGGTTGGCGCCTGATCGAGGCGAGCGGGGAAGAGTTGCCGTTCGGTGACCAGAGCTTCGACCTGGTTACCGCCTCGTACCTGCTGCATGTGCTCGACCAGGAAGCCAGGCGGCGGGTGCTCGACGAAGCGGCCCGCGTCCTCAAGCCCGGCGGCAGGATGGCCACGATCACGATCGCGCCGCCCCAGTCGATGCCGGTCAGCCTGCTGACCGCACCGATCCGCTGGGCAGCCGGGCGTTACCCGTCGAGGTTCGTCGGGCTGCGGCCTCTCGACCCGGGGGCCGACCTCGAGCGCGCCGGTTTCAGTGTGGTCGCCCGACGACGGGACTTCCGCGGCTACCCGGCCCTCTGCCTTCTGGCTGTTAGGTCAGGATGAGGGGCACGGACCCTGGCCGAGGCTGAACCTTCAGCGACCGGGTCCGGTCGAAAGAACATGATCAACGAGTCCCGAGAGATCCTGAAATCCGTCGCCGTGGCTTCGGCCGCCCTGGCGGGGATGCTCGTGATCGTTCTTGCTCTCGCCGGATGCGGAGGCGAAGAGGGCGAAACGGCATCCTCGGACCAGAGCTTCGCCGAGGTCCGCGAAGAGGCGCGGGGTCAGACGGTCCGCTGGTGGATGTTCGGCGGGGACGCGCGGATCAACGAGTACGTCGACGAGCAGGTGATACCCGCAGCGGAAAAACAGGGAGTGGAGCTGCTCAGGGTCCCGATCGCCGACACCGCCGAAGCCGTCCAGCGCGTTGCCGCCCAGAGGCGGGCAGGCGAGACCGGCGGCGGCAGAGTGGACCTGATCTGGATCAACGGCGAAAACTTCGCGGCCGGCAAGCAGGCCGGACTCTGGCTCGAAGACTGGTCAGTGAAGCTGCCCAACTCGAGGCTGGTCGACTTCGAGGATGCGTCGATCAACCTCGACCTCGGGGTGCCGATCGAAGGACAGGAGTCTCCCTGGAGCAGGGCGGCCTTCGTCTACGCGGTCGATCCTTCTGCGGTATCGGATCCACCGGGCAACTTCGAAGACCTGCTCGACTGGGCCCGGCAGAACCCCGGTCGATTCACCTATCCGGCCCCGCCCGACTTCACCGGCACCTCGTTCGTCAAGCAGGTCGTGACCGCCATGGGCGAAGACGAAGCATTCGAGTATCTGCGCGAACTGAAGCCGCTGCTCTGGAGCGACGGCGAGAGATTTCCGGCCAGTGAGGCCGAGCTCAACGAGCTGTTCGCCAACGGCCAGGTGGACTTCGCGATGTCATTCAACCCCAACTTCATTTCGACCGCGGTGGCCAAGGGCCAGTTCCCCGAATCGACCCGGCCGCTGCTGCTCGAGGGTGGGGCGCTGGTCAATACCTCCTACGTGACGATCCCGGCCGACGCCTCGAGTCCGGCCGGCGCGCAGATTGTGGCGAATCTGCTGCTCAACCCGGGACTCCAGGCGATCAAGGCCGATCCCACCGGGCTGGGCATACCCTCCGTACTGGATCCTGCGCGACTCAACCCGCGCCAGCGTGACCTTTTCGCCGAAGCGACTGAGAGCCCGTACCTGCTCGAGGACTTCGGCGATACCAAGACGGAGCTGCCGGCCGACCGGGTGGCGCCGCTCGAGGACCGTTGGAAGCGCGAGATCCTGAGCGGCGATTGAACCGTCTGGAACTCCGGACTTCTTTATCGCACAAGGCCGGCCTGCTGCCTGCCCTGATCGTCCTGCTGCTGCTCTTCAGCGGTGCCGTACTGGGAGCACTCAGGGTCAGCCTGCTGCCGCTGGGAGGTGACGCCGGCGACATCACCCTCGATGCCTGGAGTTCAATGTTCGCGGATCCGTCCTTCCTCGACGCACTGGCATTCACGGTCAGGGTTACCTTGCTCGCGACGGCGATCTCGGCCCTGCTTGCGTTGGCGCTAGCCCTGCTGTTGCGGGATCGCGGTCTGTTGGCGAGGATCACCGGGGCCGCACCGGTTCCGGTTCCGCATCTTCTGGTCGCAACCGTAGCCGTACTCTGGCTTGCTCCTGGCGGCATAGCCGAGCGCCTGCTGGGCGGCCTGCCGGTCGATCCGATCCGCGACCCGTCCGGGTCGGGCGTGGTCCTTGTCTACGTATTCAAAGAGGTTCCGTTCATCGCCCTGCTGCTGCTCGCCTCGCTCGGCAGGTCGGTACGGGACCGTGAGGAAGCCGTGCAGGTACTCGGCGCAGGGCGGCTCCAGGTTTTCGCCTGGGTACTCTGGCCTGCTCTGCGGGCACCGCTGCTTCTCGGTTCGCTGATCGTCGCGGCATTCACGATCGGCTCGTTCGAGGTCCCGCTCGCGGTCGGACCGAACTATCCGCAGACCCTCGCCGGCTGGGCCTTCGAGTCCACCCGCGGCGACCTGATCTCGGGTGAAGGCGAAGCGGCGGCGGCCCTGCTCGTCGCCGGCGCGATCGCCGTTGCCCTGGCCGCCATCTCGGTCCGATTCGCCAGGAACGTCGAAGGTGGCTGAGCGGGGCTGGAAAGCGGCCGGATGGCTGGCGGCCGGCCTGCTGGTCGCGCTGCCGGCGCTGTCGCTGGTGGTTCAGGCGTTCGCGGACAGCTGGAGGGCGCCGGCTGTACTGCCGCAGGAGTTCGGCCTGCGCGGCTTCGAGATCGCATTCAGTTCGGCCGGGGCGACCGCGGCCGGACTGGACTCGCTCGCCGTCGCCTCGGCGACCACGCTGCTCTGCCTCCTGCTCGCCTGGCCCGCAGCCCGGGTGGTGGCCGGGCGTGGTCTCTCCCGAAGCCCGGTGGTCGTACTGCTGATCGCGCTGCCTCTGTTGATGCCGCCCTACCTTGCCGGATTCGGGCTTACCGAGTGGTTCATCAGGCTCGGCCTCGACGGGACCCTCACGGGCCTGATCCTGGCCCATACGGTGCTTGCCCTTCCCTACGCCATCATCATCCTCACCTTCGGCTTCGGCAGTCAGCTGAAGGAGCTCGAAGAGATGGCCGACCTGGCCGGGCTGTCCAGACTGCGGCGACTGTTCTGGGTCAGCCTGCCCTCGACCAGACCGGCACTCGCCACGGCCGCGCTGCTCAGCTTCCTTGTCTCCTGGAGCCAGTACGGACCCTCTCTGGCCGTGGGCGGTGGCCGGGCTACGCTGCCGGTCGTGATGCTTCCCTTCATCCGGACCGACCCGCAGGTCGCGGCAGCCCTCGGCCTGCTCTTCCTCCTGCCGGCGATGCTCGCCCTCGCCTGGGCGGTCCGCTCGCAGAGGAACCCGCTGTGAGCGGGGCACTGGAGGTCCGTGGTCTTTCCGTCTCGCCCGGTGGCCGAGACCGGGTGCTGGACCGGATAGACCTTTCGGTGGGTGCCGGAAGCAGGCTCGTGGTCGCCGGGCCCTCAGGCGCCGGCAAGACGACGCTCTTACGGGCAATCGCCGGTCTCGAACCGCCGGGCGAAGGAACGATCGAACTCGACGGTCGATCGCTTGACGGCCTTCCGGCCCACGATCGACAGATCGCGATGGTTTTCCAGGAGCCGAGACTGCTGCCACACCTGACCGTGCTCGACAACGTGGCCCTGCCGATGCGCGCGTCGGGCGCCGATCGACAGAGTCGCCGGGGCGCGGCGGCAGGATTGCTCGAAGAGGTCGGACTCGAGGGGATGGCCGAGCGAGGCGTCGCCGGCCTCTCTGGCGGAGAGCAGCAGAGGGTCTCCCTGGCCAGAGCCCTTTGCGGCGATCCGGAGCTTCTGCTGCTGGACGAACCGCTGGCCGCACTGGACCCCAACCGCCGCGAGGGTCTGCGCGAGTTGATCGTGGCGATCCAGGAGCAGCGCGGCCTGACGACAGTTCTGGTCACCCACGACCGTTCCGAGGCAGCAGAAGTCGGCGACTCGATAGCTCTGATGATCAAAGGTCGCATCGAGCAGCAGGACGAACCATCGGCACTGTTCGAGCGGCCGGCTACGGTCGCGGTCGCCGGTTTCTTCGGAACCCGAAACCTGATCGACCTGGACGGCGACGGAGCCGGGCTCTGGGCGATCCGGCCAGAGCGGGTCGTGCTCGGATCGGGCCAGAATGAAGGCCGCGTGGTCGAGGTTTCCTACCGGGGTTCGTACCTTCGGGTGCTCGTCGAATGGCGTGGCAGGCAAATCGAGGCGCATTCGCAGACGACATCGGCCCCGTCGGTCGGGCAGCAGATCCGTTTCGACCTTCCCGAGCGGGCACTCTGGCGGATCCCGGGCGACTGACTCTCGGGCCGGTCTCTAGTCGAGGGTCCTGATTGCGAGCCGGATCCGCTGGAGAATCGTGAAGACCACCATCACTGCGAAGACCCAGAAGATCGTCGCCGCCTGAGCCGGGATAAGGCAGACCAGGGCGTAACAGATGACGGTCTCGGTTCCCTCCGTCAGGCCCGTGGTGAAGCGCAGCGAGCGACCGTCGCCGCCAGCTGTCGCCCTCTTTTCGAGGATCGAAGAGTAAGAGAGCAGAGCGACGTTGTTGACCAGATACGCGGCGAGCAGGACCAGAGCGGCAATACGCGCATCCGGCAGGGCCACCGCCACAGCCAACGGAAAGCCCGCGTAGACGATCGAATCGGCGACGAAATCGAGCATGCCGCCGAGGTCGCTGGCCTGTCCGCGGCGGGCCAGGGCACCGTCAAGGCCGTCGAACGACCGGTTCGCGAGCAACAGGATCAGGGCGGGGATCCAGGCTTCGTTCGCGGCTGCCAGGCAGCAGGCGATGCCGAAGATGAGGCCGATGGCGGTCAAGCCACCCGGACTGAAGCCACGCCTTGCCAGCCAGTCGGCCCCGCCGTCGAGGGCCGGCGCGAGCAGCGGCCTGACCTTCGGATCAAGCACGATGGCCCCAGGCCCGGAAGACGGAGCGCGCACTGTTGGTAGACGGCATCATCTGATTTGACCATGGTGCCGGTTTTCCGGTTCGCGGGGGGCCGCTCGGCGATGAATCCTTTTCACTGAGAGAGTGGTCTGAGACCCGAATGCCCGCCCGCTCCCCTTACATCACGATCGCCGGCCTGGCCCTGATCCTGCTGGCTGCGGTGGCCGCAGCGGTTCTGATCCGACCCGACCCGGACGACATCGAGGAGGCCTTTACCGGGCTGGGCATCTTCGGTCCGCTGCTTTTCGTCCTCGCCTACATCGCGCTGACGGTCCTGCTGGTGCCCGGCGCCCCCCTGACCATCGCTGCGGGCGCTCTCTTCGGAGTCGTCGGTGGTGGAATCGTCGTCATGGTCGGCGCCACCACGGGGGCAGGTCTCGCTTTCATGATCTCCCGGCGTTCCACACGGGGGGCCGTGGAACGGGCGCGCGGGGCCCGACTGGAAGCGCTCGAGCGGAGGTTCGGTGGCCAGGGTTTCCCGGCGATGCTGATGCTCAGGCTGATCCCGCTGGTTCCCTTCAACGCCCTCAACTACGCGGCCGGCGCCACCGCGATCAGCACCCGCGACTACATGCTGGCGACGCTGATCGGCATCGCGCCGGGGGTCTTCGTCTTCACCGCCCTCGGTGCCGGTCTCAGCGACCCGCTCTCGCCGCTCTTCATCGCCGCCGTCCTGCTGCTGATCGGCATGTCGCTGCTCACCTGGAGGGTGTCGCGCCGGGTGCCTGCCAACCTCGACGGAGAAGCAGTACGCGAGGAGTCCGCTTGAAGCGTCAGGACCTGGTCATCGTCGGCGGCGGCACGGCCGGTCTGGTCTCCGGCATGATCGCCGGCTGGGCCGGTGCCCGCGTGATGCTCGTCGAAGCAGAGCGCACCGGCGGCGACTGCCTCTGGACCGGCTGCGTTCCGAGCAAGAGTCTGATCGCCGCGGCCGACCTTGCCCAGCGGATGCGCCAGGGCGAAGAGCTCGGCATATCGGTCGGCGAACCCGAGGTGGACTTCGCCAGAGTCATGGCCCATGTGCATGCTTCCCGCGAGAAGATCGAGCCCCACGACTCCCCCGAGCGACTCCGCGAAGCCGGTGTAGAGGTGATCCACGGCCGGGCTCACTACACCGGTCCGGACCGCATCGAGGTCGACGGGACCGAAGTCAGGTGGCGAAACTCGATCATCGCAACCGGTTCACGCCCCGCGCTGCCACCCGTTCCGGGCCTCGCCGACTGCGATCCGCTGACCAGCGACACGCTCTGGGACATGAGCGAGCTTCCCGGCCGGCTGCTGGTTCTCGGTGGCGGTCCGATCGGCTGTGAGCTCGGCCAGGCCTTCTCGCGCCTGGGCTCGCAGGTCACGATCCTGGAGAGCCAGGAGCGGCTGCTGCCAGGGGCCGACCCGGAAGCATCGGAACTCCTGGCCCGCCAACTGCGCAGCGAAGGTGTCGACATCTGGCTGGCTACCAACGCCGAATCGGTGGCGCCGGCAGCGGGTGGCACGGTGTCGCTCGAGGCGGTTTCCCCACAGGGACGACTCGGACTCGAGTTTGACCGCGTACTTTCGGCGACCGGACGAAGGCCCTCTAGCTCGGGTATCGGACTCGAGAGCCTGGGCGTTGAAACCGGACCGGGCGGCGCCGTGCTTACCGATGCCCGACTGCGGACCGGCGCCCCGGGCCTGTTCGCAGCCGGAGACGTGACCGGTGCGATGCCACACACCCACGTTGCCGCCTACCACGCCCAGATCGCTACCGTCAACGCGCTCTTCCGGACCCGGCGCAAGGTTGACTACCGGGCCGTTCCCCGCGTGACTTTCACCGATCCCGAAGTCGCCACGGTAGGAATGTCCGAAGGCGAGGCGAGGGCGAGGTGGGGTTCGAAGGCCAAGGTGGCACAACATGACAACGGCGACCTCGACCGGGCGATCACCGCGGGCCGCACGACCGGCTTCGCGAAGCTGGTCGGTGACCGACGTGGCCGACTGGTCGGCGCGACCATCGTCGGCGAGGCGGCCGGCGAGTCGATCGCCGAGATGGCACTGAGAATCTCGAACCGGCAGAAGATCGACTCGATCTCCAGCGACGTACACGCCTACCCGACCTTCACCGAGGGTGCGGCACGAGCCGCCGACGCCTACCGTCGGGAACGCTTCCAGGGAACGGCGGTCACCAGTCTGACCAGACCCCTGCTCAGCCTGTTGCGGGCGACTGACCGGCGCGGCCGGGGTTAGAGGCGGCGACCGCCGCCTGGCAGGTGAGCCTCAGCCGGATCTTCGCAGGCGGCCGATCACGCTCTCGGCGACCGGACCCGGGACGATCTGTGAGGTGACGGGATCCGACGGGGCGATCATTCCTTCATCGATGCCGAGCCTTCGCAATGCCTGGACCGTTCGCTTCAGGGTGGCCAGGGCGCGCCGGCACTCGGGACAGAGTTCCGTATGGCGGTCCACCCTGGTCCGCCCGCCGGGCTCCAGCTCACGGTCGACGTAGGGAGAAAGGTGGCTCTGCGTCCATCGGTGGTCGCGCATGAAGCGGCGACGCCGGAAGAAGGAGGTGATCATCGACCCTCCTCCGCGAAGTAGGTCTCCAGCGAGAGCCGGACCGCCTGACGAGCCCGGTGGAGCCGGCTCTTGAATGCCGGTTCCCCGAGGTTCATGATGTCGGCGGCCTCGGTAGTCGAGAAGCCCTGCAGATCCCTCAGGACCAGAGGAATCCGGTAGCTCAGAGGCAAAGCGGAGATCGCCTCGTCCAGCACCCTCCTCAGATCCCTCTGCTCGAATCGGCTCTCGGGCGCCTGACTCCAGTCAGCGGCTTCCGGAACCGCCTCCTGGTCCAGCGAGACCGTCTCCCGCCAGCGGCCACGCTTCTCGCCCCTGCGCTTGGCTTCGTTTATCGCGATGCGGTAGATCCAGGTGAAGAAGCCGGAGTCCCCGCGGAAGTTGCCGATGCCGCGCCAGGCCCGCAGGAATGCCTCCTGAGTGACCTCACTTGCCTCCTCACGGTCATTGACGAACCTGCCTACCACCGAGCTCAGGCGGTCGGCGTGCCGGATCACAAGCTGCTCGAAGGCATCCCGGTCACCTTGCCTGGAGCGGGCGATCAGATCTGACTCGTCGGTTTCGATTGCCCGGGGCACACGCTTAAGCCTGACAGGTGTGAGGACCGCTTCATCCACCGGAGCGGATCTCCACATCGGTGTAGAAGGCTGCGATCGCAAACCAGAACTGATCATCGGCGGCAATCCGCCGGAGCCGGCTGCCGAGCAGGTCTCCCTCTACTGCCCTGCCTCCGATGTCCCAGAGCGTGCCGGTCTGGAGATCGCGGACCAGCCCGGATCGGGAAGAGGCCTCGAAGCTGAGTGTGCGCCCGTCGACCCGACGGTCGAAGGCCGCAGACGCCCCTACCTCGCGACTGGAGGAGATCCCCGTCTGATCGAGGACCGAAACCACGGCCGGGTCGTGGAGGATCACGACCGGCCGGCCGCCGACGCTCTCGTTGAGCGGAGCCTGACGCCGGATTTCCTCCAGGGGGTAGACGACTGCCGAAGCCTCACCGGTCCCGATCGCGGTCACCCTGGTTTTCGCGGGCAGTCGTCCGTCAGCTTGCTCGTCGAGCAGGAAAGGGTCGGAATCGGGCTCGTCGTAGCCGGGGTACGGGCTGCTTCCGTAGTCGCGATCGGCACCGGTGTCCCGGGAGAGCACCGGAGCGTCGGCATAGGACCGTCGTGCCTCACGCCAGGAGAGGATCCCGGTCGGCACGACCTCCAGCTCGGTGCCGGTGTATTCGCCGACCACAGCTTCGGCGGTCAGCTGTTGCCACCAGGATTCGGTCTGCCGGTCGTACATGACGAGGTCCGACTTTCGAAGACGACCGGTCGTTCCGAAGTCGAGGACATCGCCTTCAACCGTGCGCTCGAAGGCGACCGTCGAGTTGCAGAGCGGGCAATAGGTCACGGCGACCGGTTCGCCGCCGACTTCGTCGTTCACGATCTCGTGCCAGACCAGAATCTGAATCGGGTACAGCCGTGTCTCACCGCCGACTTCGAGCACCGCCAGCGGTTCGCCGTCATCCAGCCACTCGTCGGCCTCGCCGGTCGAGACGAACTTCGGGTCGTCTATCGACGGGATGCCGTCCTTTGGCGGTCCGCCACCGATGAACTCGTCGAGCGGCACGCTGTGATTCGAGAAATCCGTAGTCCACTCACCGGCTGTACCCGGCGGCGGCTGATCGGCCCCGGACCCGTCACCACCACAGGAAGCGAGCAGCAGTCCGGCGAGCAGCACTGCCAGGATCGCAGCGAGGCTGCCGACGGTCCGGTCTCCAAATCGATTCTTCACTGTCCCTCAGACCCGCCGGACGCGGTTTCGGTTCCAGACAAGAACAGCGCGGCGGGGCTTCCGCCGCCGCATCAGCTTCAAGATGGGCCGTGAAGGATTCGAACCTTCGACCTTGAGATTAAGAGTCTCCTGCTCTACCAACTGAGCTAACGGCCCTTGAGGGGCGCCGGGTCACCGGCACCGAACGGCAAGTATAGATTGACCCGCGCTGCTTCGTCTGCTTACGGCTGGGGCGCCGCGCCGCCCTGGACGTCTGGCGATCCGAGCGATCCCAGCGGGTCCTGCAGCGACTGGCCACCGTCCTGGGCAGCCTGGCGCTCGGCTCTCCTGATGACACCGCCGATCCTTTCGGCTTCTCGACGGACGGCGTTGAGCTGACGGTTGATCTGCTGGCGCTCGGCATCGTCCTGGGTGGATGCGAGTGCCTGCTCGCGGGTGCGCTCGGCAGCCTCGGTCTGCTGGGCGTAGTACTGGTACTGCGCCAGGGTGACCAGGGCCCCGGTCGGTGCCGGTCCCTCCTCGTTTGCGAATGCTTCGGCCGCGCCGTCGGCGAAGAACTGCTGTGCCCTGGCGGCATCCCGGATGTTGGCCTGGAACTGGGCGACCGCCGAACCCTGTGCGAGGCTGAAAAGCGTTCCGGCGACCAACTGGGCCACAGCGGGATCAGGATCGTTCTTGGTGGTCTTGAGGTAGTCCTCCCATGCCTGGGCGGCGAGGTCGTACTGGACGTTTGCCGCACCGGTGACCTGGGTGAGTCCCTGGTCGTCGATCTGGACCAGCGAGTTGCCGGCGGCAATCCGGGCACGGATCAGCTCGGCCTGCGCGTTGGCATTGTTGGGCTCGGTCGCGATTCGCTCTTCGATGCGCTCGGCACGCTCTATGGCCAGGTCCGCTCCGTCCTGGGACACGGCACCGTCGCCACCGAAGGGGTTGACGCCGCCCGGAAGGCCGATCACGAGGAGGCTGGCGGCCATGATCACGGCGAGCATGACGTAGATCACCTGAATCACGCGCTTGCGCTTGCCGCGCAGGTCGAAAAGCATCTGATGTTCAGGTTCTTTGGCCACTGCTCAGTTCTCCTGGGTGATGGGTTCGATCGAATCCCCGGCGCCGGTCGCGCCAAGGCCCCGAGCGAGCAAGATACTCAACTCGTACAGCAATAGCAGCGGAACCATCTGGATCAGCATCGTGATCGGGTCGACACCGGGCATCGCCGCCGCGACCACCGCGATGCCCAGGTAGGCGTAGCGGCGGTTCTTTCGGAGTTGCCGGATGGTGACGATTCGCAGCCTGACCAGGGCCAACACGATCACCGGCACCTGGAAAACGATGCCGCCGGCGATCAGGGTCGTCGACAGGAAGGAGTAGTACTCGCGGGCGCGCAGTTCGGTGTTGAACTGTTCGCTGTTGAAGCTGAGCAGGAAGTCCACCGCGGCCGGCATCACGATGAAGTAGAAGAAGACCACGCCGGCAATGAAGAGAGCCGGGATCGCCAGCACCAGAGGCATGATCGCGCGCCGCTCGCGCGGCGAGAAGGCCGGCAGTACATAGGCGAAAATCTGATAGCTGATGAACGGTGCGGCAACGATGATCGCCGCATACAGGCATACGGTCACCGTGGTCATGAACGCCTCCGCGGGTGCCAGCACGATCAGGGCACGATCTTCGACCGGCAGCGGGTCGGCCGCGATGTCGAGAATCAGGCTGCTCTGCCAGAAACAGAGTCCGAAGGCGATCGCGAGGGCGAGAAGCGAGTAGATGATGCGCGAGCGCAGTTCGTCCAGGTGGCCGATCAGGCTGATCTCTTCGTCATGCCGGACCGGCTTCAGCTTAGCCAAGCTTCACGCCTCAGTCGTGCCGTTCAGAGACAACTTCACCGTCGACCGCTTCGGCCTCCGGTGACGTCTCCGACGGCTGAACTTCGGTCACTTCGGTCACTTCGGGATCCGCCTTTTCGGCTTCGGCTGTGGCTTCGGTTGTCAGCTCCACCGGCTCATCGTCATCTTCATCGTCGTCGTGGCCGGTGACCGAGTCACCGATGCTGCTGACGCCCTCGCGGAACTCGCTGATCCCGCGACCGAGCGACTTGCCGAGTTCGGGCAGCCGCTTCGGGCCGAAGACGATCAGCGCGATCACCAGCACGATCGCAATCTCGAGTATTCCCACGTTCGGGACCATTCGGGGATCGTAGCGCTCCCGGGCGCCGGGGAGTGGCCCTTACTCGAAGTTGAGGTAGTAGCGAGAGGCAGTCGGTTCGGCCTGCCCCTGGTACTTCGAGCGGTTTTCGTCGTCCCCGTACGGGTTCTCGACCGCGTGGTCCATGCGCATGAAGGAGAGCTGGCCGATCGGCATGCCGTGATAGATCGTGATCGGCAGGTTGGCCACATTGGAGAGCTCGAGGGTCAGGTTGCCGTGGAATCCGGCGTCGACGAAACCCGCGGTGGAGTGGATCAGCAGACCCAGCCGGCCGAGCGAGCTCTTGCCTTCCAGGCGGGCGACGAGGTCGTTGGGCAGGGTGACCCGTTCCAGGGTCTGACCGAGAACGAACTCGCCGGGGTGCAGGATGAACGGCTCGTCCCGCTCGGTAGTGACCAGCTCCGTGAGGTCTTCCATCGGCTGCTTGACGTCGATGTACGGGTACCGCGAGTTGTTGAATACCCGGTACTTGGAGTCGACCCGCAGGTCGATGCTCGACGGCTGGACGAGATCCTCCCGGTACGGGTCGATCACGATGCGCTCGGATTCGATCTCTTCCCGGATGCTCCGGTCGCTCAGAACCATGACGGCGCAGTATTCCAGAAGCGGGGGCGGCTCACGGGCCGGTCGTCCCGGTCAGCTGTACCTGAGCACGACGCCGTCGGCGATCAGCTCGAGCAGACGCGCCTGCTCCTGATCCAGGGCCGCGTCGGATAACGCCGACTTGGCCTCTTCGATCAGCCCCATCGCGCGGGTCCGTACCTGCTCCAGAGCTCCGGTATCGGCGATACGGTCACACAGAACTGCCGCCCCGGCTTCGTCGAGCTGTTCCAGATCGGCCCCGGCTAGATCCGGTTCGGCAGCGATCGCGACGATCAGCGGAAGGGTCACGGTGCCGTCGAGAAGGTCGGTGCCACGTGCTTTTCCGGTCCGCTCGACCGGCCCCGAGATATCGAGTACGTCATCGAGCATCTGGAAAGCCAGTCCGATGCGGTGACCGAATGCGGCCAGCGGTTCGGCCTGAACCGGATCGACAGACGAACGTCCGAGTACGCATGCAGCGGCAAACAGGCGACCGGTCTTGAGGCGGCAGCGCTCGAGGTAGTCCTGCTCTGGCAGCGACAGGTTGAAGGCGCCGCGACGCTGCATGAGCTCACCGCGGGCGAGGTCGACCGCGGTTACGCTGAGCTCGGTGATCGCAGACTGGTCCCCTGCCTCGGCGAGCACTCCGAAGGCGGTTGAGAACAGCCGGTCGCCGAGCGCAGTCGCCTGTTCCCTGCCGGACTGGGCGTAGACGGTCGGTCGGCCGCGGCGCAAGGGTGCCCGGTCGAGCACGTCATCGTGAACCAGGCTGGCCATGTGAACCAGCTCGACTGCCACAGCAGAGCGAATCGCGGCGGGGCCTGCCTCGGGCCCCGCACAGAGCAGCACCAGCATCGGTCGCATGCGCTTGCCGCCGGCCTTCAGCGTGGCGACGGCGTCGTCGGTCAGCGGGCCCTCTCCCTGGACCGCGGTGAGCAGTCCCTCTTCGACCCGGGAGAGTCCGGTCGGCAACCAGGCCCCGGCGCTTTCGAAGACCGCCGTTACCGGCTCCGGGGCGGAGCGCCCCGGGCTCACTTGACCGCAGAGTGGAGCGCGATGATGCCACCGGCCATCAGGGTCCAGCGGACATGGCGCAGTCCGGCCCGATCCATTCGACCGCCGAGAGCCTGCGCGTCTGGGAAACTGCGCACCGATTCCGGCAGGTACTCGTATGCGGAGGAGTCTCCGGCAAGCTTGCCGAGGACGGGCACGATGCGGTCGAACCAGAGCCCGAAGAAACCCTTGAGCGGCTGCCGGCGGGGCTGGGTGATCTCGAGAATCACAAGGCTCCCCCCCGGGACCAGGACCCGGCGCATCTCTTCCAGCCCCCGATCCAGATCAGCCAGGTTGCGCGCCCCGAAAGCGATCGTGACCGCATCGAAGGACTCGTCTTCGTAGGGAAGCTCGAGAGCGTCGGCCCACTGGAACTCGACCGGTGAAGACCCGGTCGGCGTGGGCTTGGACGAAGCGATGTCCAGCATCGGCTGTGAGAAGTCGGCTCCGATCACCTTTCCTCCGGGTCCGACCCGTTCGGCAAGAACCAGCGCGACGTCACCGGTGCCGCAGCACAGGTCGAGCGCCGACTGGCCGGGCTGAAGCCGGGAACGCTCCGCGGCCCGGGCCCGCCAGGTGCGGTCGAGACCGGCGGTCATGACCTGGTTCATGCGGTCATAGACACCGCTGATCCGGTCGAACATCGAGTTGACCTGGCCGGCGAACTGCTCGTCGCCCCTGCTTGGAGGAGCCTCGCTCAAGGCTGCCTCTAGTCGAGCGAGGCCAGGTAGTCGGCCACCTGGTTCAGCTTCTTCTCGCCGAGCCCGTCATAGGCGGGCATGATTCCCGGTCCGACCGCAACCGAACGCTTGATGGCCAGGCGCGGAACCATCGATCCGATTTCCGTCAGGTCCGGTCCCAGACCGCCCTCGGATCCGTTCTCACCGATCGCGTGGCAGGCGAGACATCCTTCCTGGGCCACGATCTGACGGCCAACCTCATACTGCGGCTCGGTTTCCAGTTCTATCTCCGAAGGGGAGCCGGCGGCTGCCCCGAGGTAGGTCAGGTAGGCCATCGCGATGATCACCATGACGCCGGTGATGCTGGCGATCGGGCGCTTCCAGGGAATGCGTTCCGGGCCACGGTCGTAGAAAGGCAGGAGCAGCAGAAGGACCATGCATATCGTCGGAACCCCGACCGTCGCCACCGGCACCAGTTCCGGGGACTTGATCACCTTGAGCAACTCGAAGAGGAAGAAGAAGTACCACTCGGGCCGGGGTACGTAGGTGGTCGTGGTCGGGTCGGCCTTGGGACCCTGCTCCGCACCCATTACCAGCGACATGATCACCAGCACCGCGGCGACCAGGACGAACATGACCGAGTCCTTCATGATCGCGTACGGGAAGAACGCCTTGCCCTTCTTCTTCAGCTGCTCGTATTCGCGGAGGTACTCCTCCTTCTCGCGGCCGTTCATGCGTTCACCTCCCCGTCGGATCCGGAATCCGTCTCGGCTGCTTCGGTTGCCTCGGGCGCCTCGGTGGCCTGAGGTGCCTCGGTGGCTTCGCCCGCTTCGCTGAGGCCGGCGGCCGGTTCCTCGGCGGCTGGCTCTTCTCCCGCGGGTTGCTCCGCGGATGGTCTCGTCGACGGCCGGGGCTTCCGGTCCGGCCCCGTTGCTCACGGCACCGTTGCCGGAGCCATTCATCTCGGGGGCGGGCACTCCGGCGGGGACCATCTCGACCGGCCTCGCGCCCTTGGGGCGAGCGGCCTTCACCCACGGCGGGGCGGTCGTGCCGAGCTTGACGACGAGGAAGAGGTGAGCCGCGATCAAACCGCCGATCAGGCCTGGCACAAGGAGCATGTGGAGCGCGTAGAAGCGCGAGAGGGTGGTCGCGCTGAAGTCGGGCCCGGCACGCAGGAAGTCCGCGAGGTACGGCCCGACCACCGGGCCAGAGGCGGTGATGTTGTTAGCCACGATCGTCGCCCAGAAGGACCTCTGGTCGAAAGGCAGCAGGTAGCCGGTCAGGCCCATGACCATGGTCAGCACGATCAGCACCACGCCGATCACCCAGTTGAGCTCACGCGGGTACTTGTAGGCGCCGAAGAAGAAGGTCCTCGCCATGTGCAGGAAGATCAGGATGATCATCAGGCTGGCGCCCCACTTGTGCATGCTGCGGACGAACTCACCCATGAAGACGTCGTTGGTCAGGTGGGTGATCGAAGCGTAGGCCTGGGTTGCCGACGGCGTGTAGTACATCGAGAGGAAGACGCCGGTGATCGCCTGCATCGCAAAGATGAACATGGTGGCCGAACCGAGCGTGTAGAACCAGTTGGTGCCCTTGGGCACCTTTCGGGTCAGCATCGCGGTGTAGATGCCGGAGCCGTTCACACGCTGATCGACCCAGCCGGCGGCCGTTGCGCCACCTTCGGCGGAATGGTGGGCGGCGGCGGTCTTCATCGCGGCGCGCTTCTCGGCCTTGCTCGGGCCGGTCTCTTCGACAGCCTCCGCCGAGCCGTTGCCGGACCCGTTGCCGGAGTTCTTCTTGCGTGTCGGGAGTTTCATCGTCTGATCAACTACCTGCTAGGGCGCCGGCGGGGTCGAAGGACGGGGCGGGTACAGGTACTCCCAGATGCCGCCGGTGAACTCACCGGGATCGCGTACGCGCACGGCCTTGAGCTGGTTGGTCACGCTGAAGCGCGGTCCGATCTCGACCAGGCCGTTGCGGACCCGGGTCTGGAAGCGATCGAGCGGCCGCGGCGGAGGGCCGCCGATGCGCTTGCCCTGGAAGTCGTAGACGCCGCCGTGGCAGGGGCAGATGAAGTTCGCTGCCGACTGGACGTAACGAACCGGGCATCCGAGGTGGGCACAGCGCGTCGATATCGCGACGAAGCCGTCGTCGGTCTCACCTTCGATGTCGGGGTCACCGCGGCGCACGTAGGCGGTCGTCTTTCCGACCTCGCCTATGCCGAGGGTCTCGGTGAAGACGACAGCGCGGTAGGTCTCGGCCGTAAATTCGTCCGTCGTTCCGACCGCCTCCCACCTCTCCTCGTAGCCGGTGAAGACCGGGGCCAGGGCGAAGGCGATGGTCGGAAGCACCACCGCGGCACCCGCAGCCGCAGTCAGCACCTGGCTGCTCACCATGAAGGCGTTGCGCCGGGTTACGGACTCGCCTTCGAAGTAACCGCGGGACTGAGCCTCCGGAAGAGGGACTCGGGGACCGTCGGCCTTTTCGGATTCGGGATTGTTGTTCTGCTGGTCGGACAAGTTTCGAGAGGTAAAGAACTTCTAAGTATCGGAGGCGAAGTGTATTGCCTCGCGCACTTCGACGAGAATCCGACCGAGTCCGTTGGTGTTCGCGAGGCTGTCAGACCACCGTTCGAGCGCCTCCATGGCACCTTCGTCCGAAGATGGCAGAGCCTTGCTCAGGCGCTCGTAATCCTCGTCGGATCCGCATGCCAAAGCCATTGTCAGCAGCCATCCACATCGTCTCGGCCTCGCGGCGCCTTCCGCTCGAGCGCAACTCGGCCGAGACCCTGATCAAATCCGACAGAATGCGTACGGATTCGATGTCATCAAGCTCGGCGAGCGCGCTGATTCCGATCGCGTAGAAGAGATCGCCGGCCAGCAGGGCGAGGTCGGGGTCGGGTCGGTCGAGCACCCTCGATACCTCGTAATGGCAGAGATACCCCTCACGGACCGCTTCGATCACGAATGCGTAGCCGCCCGGGTCGGCGGAGGTCCGTGGACCGGAGGCAACCAGGTCAGCGAATGGCGGGCCGGCGGGCGGGCGGCTTTCGACCACGGTCAGCGGTGGGCCCTCGTCGGCCACGCGCGCCGCCAGCAGCCGCAGTGCCTCGTCGGCCTCCTCCCCGGAGGGACGTGCCTGCCCGTCCGCCACGCTCATTGCCGACTCCGGGCCGGTGTTCCGTCTCGCAGCACCGCGGGCGGGTCGAGTGACCCGGTCACGGCCTCGAGAGTCAGGTCGATCGCCTCTTCGTCATGCGCCAGGGAGACGAACCAGGCTTCGAAGCGTGAGGGTGGCAGGTACACACCCCGGTCGAGCATCTCGCGGCAGAATCGTGAGTGTCGGTCGCTGTCGCTGTCGAGGGCGTCGCTGAAGTCATGAACCGGATGATCGGCAAAGAACAGCGTCACCAGTCCGGGGACCGATGCGACCTGCAGCCGCTTTCCGTCAGCGATGCGGCGCAGGCCGTCAGTGAGTCTGCCGGTCAGCTCACCGAGCCTCCGGTAGGCCTCCCGGTCGAGTTGGCGCAGAGTGGCCAGCCCGGCGGCCACGGCGACCGGGTTTCCCGAAAGAGTCCCGGCTTGGTAGACATCGCCCGAAGGAGCCAGCTGTTCGAGGTGGCTGCGAGGGCCGCCGAGGGCTGCCGCGGGCAGTCCGCCGCCGATCACCTTGCCCATGATGGTGAGGTCCGGTTCGACCGAGTAGAGCTCCTGAGCTCCTCCCCTCGAAACCCTGAATCCGGTGATCACCTCGTCGAAGACCAGCATCGTCCCGTGGCGGTCGCAGAGACGGCGAAGGTGATCGAGAAAGCCGTCGTCCGGCGGGACCACACCCATGTTGGCCGGAACCGGTTCGACCAGCAGCGCCGCGACCTCGTGGTCGCTGAGCGCGGAGGCCACCGCCTCACGGTCGTTCCAGTCAACGACAACGGTGCCGGCCACGGCTGACGCCGGGATTCCCGGACTGGCGGGAATGCCGAGCGTGGCGAGGCCCGAGCCGGCGTCGACCAGCAGGGCGTCGCTGTGGCCGTGGTAGGCCCCTGCGAACTTGACGATCGTCTCGCGTCCGGTGATCGCCCTGGCCAGCCTCACCGCGGCCATCGCCGCCTCGGTCCCGGAACTCGTCATGCGGATCATTTCGACTGACGGGATCCGGTCCACGACAGCCTCGGCCAGCTCCACCTCGGCTTCCGTCGCGGCACCGAAGCTCGTTCCCCGGGATGCCGCGAGACGGACCGCGTCGAGCACTGCCGGGTCAGCGTGACCGAGGATCATCGGCCCCCAGGAGCCAACCCAGTCGATGTAGGTGCGGCCGTCTGCGCCGGTCATGCGGCAACCCGCGGCGCTTTCGATGAAGACGGGCTCACGGCCGATCTGTCGCATCGCCCGGACCGGAGAGTTGACGCCGCCCGGCATCACTCTGCGAGCCCTTTCGAACAGGGATCCGTCGGGACGCGCCTGCTGTGCGGTCCTCAGCTGTCACGGCTGAGCCACTGCGCCGCCTGACGGGCGAAGTAGGTGACGATGAAGTCCGCGCCCGACCGGCGGATCGAAAGCAGGGATTCGAGTGCTGCTTCACGTTCGTCAAGCCATCCGTTGGCAGCCGCGGCCCTGATCGCCGAGTACTCCCCGGAGACCTGGAAGGCGGCGACCGGGACCCCCGCCTGATCTTTGACGCGGCGGACCACGTCGAGGTAGTGGCCGGCCGGCTTGACCATGACCGCATCAGCGCCTTCCTCGACATCGAGCATCACTTCACGAAGCGCTTCGTCCGCGTTGGCGGGGTCGAGCTGGTGGCCGGCGCGGTCGCCGGAGACCGGGGCCGAATCGGCGGCATCACGGAAAGGCCCGTAGAAGGCCGACCGGTACTTTGCGGCGTAGGAGAGGATCGCCACACCGGGATGGCCCTCTTCATCGAGCTGGTAGCGGATCGAACCGACCCGTCCGTCCATCATGTCGCTCGGCGCGACCATGTCGGCCCCCGCCTCGGCATGCGAGATGGCGACCTTGGAGAGCAGCTCGACCGTGACGTCGTTGTCGATCTCGCCGTCGCGGACGAAGCCGCAGTGGCCGTGGTCGGTGTAGGCACAGAGGCAGACATCGGTGATCACGATCAGGTCCGGCAGGGCCTCCTTCAGCGCCCGCAGCGCCATCTGTACGACTCCTTCGTCGTCGAAAGCTCCCGAGCCGGCCTCGTCCTTTTCCGAAGAGCTGCCGAAGAGCAGGATCGCCGGCACCCCGGCCCGCTCCGCTTCGCCCGCTTCATCAACCAGTTCGGCAATTGAAAGCCGGTCGATCCCGGGCATCGAGTCGATCGGCTGTCGGACTCCCGACCCCGCAACGACGAACATCGGCTGGACCAGGTCGGCCGGACTGAGCGAGGTCTCACGGATCAGCCCACGCAGTGACTCGGTCCGGCGCAGCCGGCGCAGGCGGGTTGACGGGAAGCTCATCCCGTCCAGTCTATGGATGCCGCAGTCTGGAGTTGGGCGGAGGATGGGACGCCACGCCGGTAGTCTCGTCAGGGTGAAGGTCCTGTTCATCGGCGACGTCGTCGGCAGCCCGGGGAGGCGCGGTCTGGCTGCCTCCATGCCGGGTCTCCGCGAGCGCTTCTCGCCCGACCTGACCGTGGTCAACGGCGAGAACTCGGCCGGTGGCATGGGCATCACTTCGAAAACCGCGGAGGAGTTGTTCTCGACCGGAGCCGACGTGATCACTCTCGGCAATCACACCTACCGCCATCGGGACGCCTACGAATACCTCGACCGGACCGAACGCATCGTCCGGCCGTCTAACTACCGCCGGGCCAATCCGGGTCATGGATCGACCGTGATCGAGGCCGGCGGTATGCGGGTGGCCGTGATCAATCTCAGCGGTACGGTCGGCCTCACCGCGGCCCGCTCCGCTTTCGACGAAGCCGACCTGCTTCTCGACGATCTGGAAGACCGTTGCGACGCGATCGTGGTCGACTTCCACGCCGAAGTGACCAGTGAGAAGGTGGCGCTGGGGTGGTACCTCGACAGTCGCGTGGCCGCAGTGCTCGGGACCCACACCCACGTGCCGACGGCCGACGGCCGGGTCCTGCCGGGCGGCACCGCCTTCATCAGCGACGTCGGAATGACCGGCTCCCGCCAAAGCGTGCTCGGAGTGCGGATCGAGCAGGCGGTCGAGCGCATGCGTACGGACATGCCGGTTCGTTTCGAGACCGCGACCGAGGACATCTGGGTCATGGGGGCGGCGGTTGAGGTGAACGGCAACGGTCTCGCCGACTCGATCGAGCCATTCATGGTCCCGGCGCCCTGAGGGCGGCGTCGGCGCGCGGCATACGACCTCAGGCCGCGAAGTGTTCCCTGATCACCGGAGCCACGTCCTGAAGACCCCACTGGTCACGCTCGTCAGCCGACTCCGGCCCGCAGCCGACGAAGAGCAGCGGGCCCTCCGAATCCTCGCGACGCAGCGAACCGTGGCTGCCGCCCCCGATATGGGCTGCGCCTCCCCAGTCGAGACATTCATAGCCCAGCGCAGCGGAGATCATCAGATCCCCTGAGTGCGGCGCGCACATCGCCGAGTAGAGCCGACCCAGCGCGTCGGGGTAGACCGGCGTCTCGATCCGGCCGCCTTCCACCGAGCCCTCGAGAGCCTCGATGTTGCCGCGGATGATCCAGCTGCGACCGCGCCGGTCATCGACCCGCTCCCAACTCGCACTGCCGGCCGGGTCGTTCCCGGCCGAATCCGCCGGGGTGAAGGAGAGCCGGCGACCGTCGCGCTCTACCGTGACGACGAGTCCCTCGACTCCGTCATGGCCCGGGCCCTTTCGAACCAGCGGGGTGCCGTCCGGGCGCTCGAGCCAGGAGACCAGCTCGACCCCTTCGATCGAGGCCGCCTGCTCGCGGACCCTGCGGTGGCGGACCGGGTTGTCCCGCTCCTCGAGGATGTAGATGTGTGCTGCTCGCGAGGTCGGGCTGACCGCAAGCTCGGCAACACCCGGCCGGTCCTCGGAGGCTCGCAGCACGTCGAACTTGCGTGCCATTCCCTCGATGATCTCCAGAGGTTTGGACACATCGCTGTGGGCGTGGTCGGCCAGCAGTATCAGCGCGTGGTCGGTGAGGAAGCCGTCCATGCCGCCGGCTGCCCGGATCACGTCGGCCATGCAGACGTCGGCCCGCTCGATCGAAGTCAGGGAGGCGGCCGGCCCGTGCCGGTGCGAGTAGTTGTCGTTGTCGGGAAAGGACAGCAGCATGAAGTCGAAGCGGTTGCGGGAAACCATCTCGGAGGCGCAACAGGCCGAGTACTGGTCCCGCCGTCCGGGGACCGAACTCGGCTTGCAGGGGACGGGCATCGATGCATAGAGGTCGCCGTAGAAGAGTTCCTTCGGTCCCCAGGTTCCGTACTCGAGGTTGACCAGGCCCGATTCGACCACCTTGCCGGTGAGTCCCTGGAGTGTCACCTGGTGGCGATGGCGGCCCCGATAGATCAGGAACGGCGTCGCGGCGGTTCGCAGGTCCAGATCGTCGAGCGACTCGAAGACGGTCTCGATGCCCGGGTTGAGGTGGGACAGATTCATGTTGTAGACCAGGTCGTGCAGCGAGCGAAAGATGCCGAAGGCCCGTGAGGCCTCGAGCGAGGAGCCGTACTCGACGTAGCGCCGTTCGACCCGGTGGTACCAGTTCATGCCGCTTATCCAGTGCCGGTCGGCGGCAACCCCGGTCACCATCTCTGCAGAGGCCACCGGAGTCACCGACGGGAAAGACGAAACGCAGTCTTCGACCAGAACGCCGCGTCTCACGAGTCGGCCGAAGGTCGGCGCCCGTCCCTCCGAGATCGCCTGGAGCAGCATGTCGGTCCTGAGCGAATCGACGTAGGCGAGAACCAGCTTCTTATTCATCTAGCGCAGGACGCGCAGGCCGGCATGCTTGCGGTCGGAACGGCGGCCTCTGGCAATCGCGAGCCAGATCAGGACGATGGCCGGGACGATCGCGATCGGCGGGACGATGATGCTGGCCACTGCGATCACGAATGCGACCAGAATCGTGATGAAGCCGAGCGCGGCGGTCCCGCCGCGGCGGGTGGCACCGGCGATCACACCACTGACGACTGCACAGGACAGGCCGGCGAAGATCGCGCAGAACAGCATTGAGGCCAGAGTGGCGCCGTCGAAGATCAGGGCGGCGAAGTAGCCGACAACGAGGCCGATCACTGCCGTAAGAACGGTCATGCGACCGCGGGCCGATCCCTCGAGACCGGTCGTCCCGGAGAACATGCCGACCGCAATGCCTATTCCGGCGGCGAGGCAGATTGTTTCGAATGAACCGATACCGGCAGAATAGAAGGATGGCCGCGCCACCACCTCCCCGCCGCCCTCAAACCCGGGCCCGAGACCTCGAACGCTACGCCGGACTGTTCGCCCGGCGGACCAGGGTGATGAGGTCCTCGGCGATGCGCGACATGATGGCGATCACCGCCAGGCCCGAGGTCATATCGCTGGCCGGCGGCCTTCCGGACACGTCGACCTTCCCACCGGAGACCTTCGCCGCGGAGATGGACCGGATCGCCCGGGACTCGGTCGCCGAAGTACTCCAGTACGGGCCCACCGAAGGGCTCGAATCGATACGCGAACAGATCGTCGGCGTCATGGCGGCAGAAGGCATGCGCATAGACGCGATGGACGTCACCGTCACCACCGGAGGTCAGCAGGCGATCGATCTGGTCACCAAGGTGCTGATCGACCCGGGGGACATCCTGATCTGCGACGCGCCGACCTACCCCGGCGCGATCCCGACTTTCTGTTCCTACGAAGCCGACGTGATTCAGATCGAATGCGACGACGACGGCATGAGGATCGACCTGCTCGAGCAGACCCTGGCCGAGCTGGCCTCCCGGGGTCGCCGGCCGAAGTTCATCTACTCGGTGCCGACCTTTCAGAACCCCGGCGGGGTGACTCTTTCGCTTGAGCGTCGCCGTCGCCTGGTGGAGATCGCACGCGAAAACGAGATCCTCGTGGTCGAAGACAACCCTTACGGCCTGCTTCGCTACGAGGGCGAAAGCCTGCCCACCCTCTACAGCCTCGACGGAGGGGCCTATGTCGTCTATCTCGGGACCTTTTCGAAGATCCTCTCGGCCGGCCTGCGCATCGGCTGGGTGGTCTCGCCGACCCCGATCCGGGAGAAGATCGTGCTCGGCAAGCAGGCAGCCGACCTCTGTACGTCGACGCTGACGCAGGACTTCGCCGCCGAGTACTTCCGCGGTGGGCGATGGCGGGAGTACGTCGACGACCTGATCGGCATCTACCGTTCCCGACGCGACGCGATGACCGGTGCGCTGGCCGAGTATTTCCCCCACGGGGCGACCTGGACACGGCCTGAGGGTGGTCTTTTCGTCTGGGCGACCATGCCCGAGGAGATCAACACTGAAGACCTGCTGGCCAAAGCCCTGACCAAATCGGTTGCCTTCGTCCCGGGCACTGCCGCCTACGTGGACGGCCGCGGCACGAACTCGATGCGACTGAACTTCAGTGGTGTAACCGAGGAACGCATCGTCGAGGGCATCCGCAGGATCGGCGAGGCCGCGCGCGAGCAGATGTTCCTCTACGAGACCATGACCGGGGAGATGCCCCTGCCGCGAATAGAGGACGCAGATGATCCATCCGGGGGGCCACGATGAGGGTGGCCCTGCTCCAGGGCGGGCGCTCCCTCGAGCGCGGCGTCTCACTGAGGTCAGGGGCGCGGGTCACCGAGGCCCTGCTCGACCTCGACCACGAGGTCGAAGCGATGGACCTCGGTTCGGATCTCGTTTCACGGCTCCGTGCGTTTGAGCCGGACGTCGCCTTCATAGCCCTCCACGGAACCGAAGGCGAGGACGGAACGGTCCAGGCACTGCTCGAACTGCTCGGCATCCCCCACACCGGTCCGGGGGTCGCTGCCTGCCAGCGCTGCATGGACAAGAGCCTGGCCAAGTACATCTTCCGCGAGCAGGGAATACCAACGCCCGACTGGGTCACCTACAGCGAGGCGTCGATCCGGGACTTCGGCGCGGCCTCGACCTTCTCTCGAGCCGTTGCGACTGTCGGCCTGCCGCTGGTCGCCAAGCCGGCCTCACAGGGCTCTTCTCTCGGGGTGAAGGTCGTGACGTCCGAGGGTGATCTGCCTGCCGCGCTGATGAGCGCGCTCAGCTACGACGACCGGGCCCTCCTGGAAGCCTGGGTAAGCGGCCGGGAGCTGGCCGTGTCGGTTCTCGGCGACGAGGTGCTGCCGATCGTCGAGGCTATCCCCACCGGCAGCAACGCCTACGACTTCGAGGCGCGCTACGAAATCGGCGGAGCTGAGTTCGTCTGTCCGGCAGACCTGCCTGAGCAGGCCGGTGAGGAGGTCCGGCGGATTGCGCTGCGGGCCTATGAATCGCTCGGCTGCTCCGGCTTCTCGAGAGTTGACCTGATCCTCGGCGAACATGGACCTCAGGTACTCGAAGTCAACGCGATACCCGGTCTGACCGAAACCTCGCTCCTGCCCCAGGCGGCCGAGGCCGCGGGCGTCGGCTTCGATGAGATGGTCGAGAAAATCCTTCAGCTGGCCCTCTAGCCGGCCGGTTCAGGAACCCTGGAGGAAGTCCTCCGGCGAGATGTCGTCGAGGAAGTCCTTGAACTTCTCGACCACCTGCTCGTTGTCCTCTTCACCCTGATCGAACTCGATCGAGGACTCGTCGATCACCTCTTCGGCGACGAAGATCGGCACTCCGAGCCGGACCGCCATCGCCAGAGCATCTGACGGGCGGGAGTCGATCTCGACCTCGCTGCCGTTGGTCGAGAGCGTGATGCTCGCGTAGAAGGTGTTGTCCCGGAGTTCGGTGATCGATATGCGTTCGCACTTGCTCTCGACCTGGTCGAGAATCTCGACAATGAGGTCATGAGTCATGGGTCGCGGTGTGTCTGCCCCCTGGAGCTTCATCAGGATGGCGGCAGCTTCCGGATGGCCGATCCATATCGGCAGGAACCGGTTGTCGTCGACAGTCTTGAGCAGGACGATCGGCTGCTTGCCGACCATGTCGAAGCTGACCCCGTAGATCTGCATCTCGCGCATAGGTGCCGATTATATGGAGAGCAGCGGGGGCCCCCCGATCGGGTGCGATGGGCCGTCGGAAGGCAAGCACCGGTGAAGGCCCGCGGCAGTGGGCGATCCTGGATTCGAACCAGGGACCTCGTCCTTATCAGAGACGCGCTCTAACCAACTGAGCTAATCGCCCGGGCAAAGATCGTGGATTCTACCGTGGTCAGCCGAGCTTGTCGGCCAGCCCCGCAGCCTGCTCGAAGTCCTCGACCAGGATCTCGACCGTCAGGCCGTCGGCTCGTGGCCTGATCCTGACCGGCAGGTCAAGGCCTACCTCGAGCTTCTCGGTCAATCCGGCGACCGCCTCTTTCTCTTCGGCTGAGAGCGACGGGCGGCCGGTGGTCCTGGCGGGCTTCTGTGAGCCGGCCTCCCGCGCCTCCTGCTCGGTCTTCCTGACCGACCAGCCGCGGTCCCGGGCCTGCCTGGCGAGCATTCGTCGGCCATCGTTGTCGGTGACCTGCAGAACGGCCCGGCCGTGACCCTCGCTCAACTCTCCGGTCTCGAGCATCCCGAGCACGTCGTCTGGCAGATCGAGCAGCCGGATCAGATTGGAGATCTGGGGACGGCTACGCCCGACCCGCCTTCCCAGATCTTCTTTCGTCAGACCCAGGTCTTCGACCAGCGCCGCACAGGCCCGGGCTTCTTCGACCGGGTTCAGGTCTTCGCGCACCATGTTTTCGATCAGCGCCACCTCGAGGCGATCGGCCTCGTCGGAATCACGGATCACTACCGGGACCGTCTCCAGTCCCGCCATCTGTGCCGCCCGCCAGCGGCGTTCCCCGGCGATCAGTTCGTATCTATTGCTACTAACTTTTCTGACGATCAACGGCTGAACGACGCCGCTCGCCTGGATCGAGCCGGAGAGTGCTTCGAGCGCGACGTCGTCGAAGCGGCGCCGGGGCTGGTTCGGGTTCGGCTCGATCTCGGCGACGGGCAACTCGTTCACATCCGGGTCAGCCGGGCCATCCGGAAGGATTGCCCCGAGACCGCGGCCCATCCCGCGTCGTTCAGCCACGGGTCTGTACCTCGTTTGCCAGAGCTATGTAGGCGCCGGCGCCGCGTGAGGAGGGTGCGTAGTCGGTTACCGGAATGCCGTAGCTTGGCGCCTCGGCCAGACGCACAGTCCTCGGGATCACGTTGCGGTAGACGTCGTTCCCGAAGTGCTCTCGCAGGTCTCTCTCTACGTCCTGTGCCAAACGAGTCCTTTCATCATGCATTGTCACGACTATGCCGGACAGCCTCAGGTCGGGATTCAGCTCACGCTGCACTGCCGCCATCGTCGACCTGAACTCCGCCAGCCCCTCGAGTGCCAGGTATTCCGCCTGAACCGGCACCACCACCCGGTCTGAGGCAACCAGGGCGTTGACGGTCACCGGTCCCAGCGCCGGCGGGCAGTCCATCAGCACGGCATCAAACTCGTCGCCGACCCGGCCGAGCTGTTCCTTGAGTCTGAAATTCGGTCGCTCCAGGCCAGGCAGCTCGACCGCCGCGCCGGCCAGATCGCGGCTGGCCGGGACGATCCACAGGTTCTGGTGTGGGGTCGGGCGCGCCGCTTCAGACAGTGTCACTTCGCCGGAGAGCACCTCATAAGCCGAAGGAAGGATGCCCCTGTCCAGCCCCAGGCCGACCGTCGCGTTGCACTGTTGATCGAGGTCTACGACCAGCGTCTTCTGACCCATCGATGCGAGTGCTGCCGCCAGATTGATCGTGGTTGTCGTCTTGCCGACGCCACCCTTCTGGTTGGCGACGGCGTAGATCAGACCCATTTGATTGAGCGGCTGGAAGGCATCGACGAGCCAGCTTAACCCGTGAGCGGCCGCTTGCGGGCCATGCCCGGCCGTCGCGGCAGGTCGGTCGGGGTCCGGCCGGTCTTTTTCACTATGTAGAGGTGCCGTGTCCGGCTGGACGGGAAAGGTCTGACCGGCAGGACACGGTCCACCTCCATCGCGACCCTGGCTGAGAGTGTGGACAGGTCGGACTCCTCCTGCGCGTCGCGCGATCCTTTCCAGGCGACCAGCGATCCACCCTCCCGCAGCAGCGGAGACGCGAGCTCTGCAAGTGCGGCAAGCGGAGCCACGGCCCTTGCCGTGGCCACGGAGTAGGTCTCCCGACCCCCGGTGCGGGCGAGTTCCTCCGAGCGGGCCTTGACCGCCCGGGTGTTTTCGAGCCCCAGGGAATCGATGGCCCTCTGGATGAAGTCCACCTTGCGGCCTACCGAATCGATCAGGTCAAAGTTGGTTCCTGGCCTGGCCACGGCGAGTGGAATCCCCGGAAACCCAGCTCCGGAGCCGATATCAACGACTCGATCAGCATCTTCCAACTCTTCTGCAAGGGTGCCTGAAAGGCTGTCGAGGAGGTGGACTTCCATCGCCTTCTGGCGATCGGTAACCGAACTCAGCGAGGCCGGGTCGCTTTCGAGCATCGCCAGCAGCGGCAGGAGGGTCTTGACCTGGTCCGGGTCGGCCGTAAACGGGGTCGGCTCGCTCAATCGGCGAGCAGGGGCGCCACGACGACCCGCCGCTGAGGCTCGTCGCCGGCGCTGTAGGTCTCGACTTCGGTGCGTTCCTTCAGGTATTCGTGAACTACGCGGCGTTCCCTTGCCGGCATCGGGTCGAGTTCGACCTCCTCGCCCCCGGCGATAGCCTTCTCGGCCGCCCTTTCGGCCCGCTCGGTGATGACGGCTTCGCGCTTCTCCCGGTACCCGGCGGCATCGAGCACGACGCGCTTGCGTTCGCGGACGCCCTGAAAAGCCGCCTGGAAGCAGATCAACTGAAGCGCGTCGATCGTCTGTCCGCGCCGTCCGATCAGCAATCCGTAGTCATCTTCGCCTTCGACGGTGGCTACGATCGCCTGCTCGTCTTCCTCGATAGATATCGATCCGTCAAGCTCGAGTTGATCGAGCACGCGCTCGACGACCGCTCTGACCCTGTCTGCCGGCTCTTCCGGCCACTGATTCGATTCCATGGTGCCAGTCTACGGCGCTAGCGCCGGCGTTTCTTCTTGCGTGGTGGGGGTGGGGGCGGCGCTTTGGTCGCGGCTGCAACCTCCGGGTCGAGTTTCGCCGGGGGCGGGATCACCTTGTTGACCACGGCCTGCTGACCGATCGTCCAGAAGTTGGTCGTGATCCAGTAGAGGATCAGGCCCGCCGGGAAGTTGATGATGAACGGGATGAATACGAAAGGAAGGGCCATCATCAACAGTCGCTGGTTTCGATCGGCGGTGGTGGCCATGATCAACCCCGATACGAGCTGGGTGGCGACGTAGAGGATGATCAGTGCGATCAGGACCCCGCCGACCGCTTCGGCGGTCAGGTCCGGAATGAAGAAGAAGGATTCCCCGAAGGAAGTCACGCCATCGGTCAACGGCTTGATCGTGGCGAAGTTGGTGACCACGTTGTCTATCTGGTCTGCGCTGAGACTCCCCGCGGCAACCATCTTCTCCTCGGCCGCACCCGAGGTGGCCGAGCTCTGGACGATGTTGAAGGGCACGTCGCCGCAGGTCATGCTGGTCTGACCGCACATGTCCTCTCTCAAGGGGCCCCTGAGCGTGTAGAAGAGCGTGATGAAGATCGGCATCTGCGCCAGCAGGGGGATGCAGGATGCCAGGGGATTGATCTTGTTCTCCTGGTAGAACTTCATCATCTCCTGGGAGAGGCGCTGGCGGTCGTTCTTGTACTTCTCCTGCAGCTCCTTGATCTGTGGCTGGAAGGCCTGCAGCGCCCGCATGCTCTTCAGCTGCTTGTAGGTCAGTGGGATCAGAAGCGTCCTGGTCGCGACCGTGAGGAGAATGATCGCGGCTCCCCAGCTCAGTCCCCATCCGTGAAATGCCTGAAGCACCGCATTGGCGATGTCGATCAGAGGCTGGAGGATGTTGGCGATAACTGTCAGGCCGATTGGGATCAACGCGGTTTCGATTCTCCGTGGTATTCAGCCGGGTCCATAGGCCCGACCCTGAATGTGAACTCTTCACGCACGGGATCGAAACCACCGTGACTGAAGGGGTTGCAGCGCAAGATTCGCCAACAGGCGAGAACTGTACCCCGTATGACTCCGAAACGCCCGATCGCCTCGGCCGCGTAGGTCGAGCAGGTCGGCTCGTACTTGCAGCGCCGCGGCAGCATCGGGGAGATCCACCTCTGGTAGAGGCTTACTGGCGCAAGCACCATCCGTTTCACGTGGAACGCCCGTTTTCGCCCCTGCCGGAGCTTCCGGTCAGCTCCGCGACACACTGAACCGCCCCTTCCAGGCCGCGATCCTCAATCACCTGGCCGACCGAGGGCCTGGCGACAAGGACGAAATCCTGGTCCGCTTCATCGCGGTCCACGCTCGACCAGAAAGCTTCCTTCAGGACCCGCTTGATGCGATTTCTCGTCACCGAGTCACCGAGCTTCTTCGAGACCGAGACTCCGAGTCGCGGTTGACCGGGATCGTCCTCACCGCGATCGAACCGGTAAAGGACCAGGTAGCGGGTCGCCTTCGACGAGCCGTCGCGATAGACGCGCTTGAAGTCACCGCTGCGTGTAAGCCGGCGGCGTCTGGGGGAACCAGAGCCGGAACGCGGCATGCTCAGACTGCGAGGCGCTTGCGGCCTTTACGGCGACGGCGACGGATCACATCTCGGCCGCCCTTGGTGCTCATCCGGGCACGGAAGCCGTGGGTCTTTGCCCGCTTGCGTTTCTTTGGCTGGTAAGTGCGCTTCATGGGAGCCGGGAAGTATAGGGGGCGAGGCGCCTTTCCGTAACCCGCAGAACTTTTCTCCGCGATTTGCGGCGGGCCCCGCTGTCTGCTGCCGGTGCGGATGTATGGTCGGCCCTTCGTCCATCCCGACTGCCGGAGAAGCCGTGGCGGCCCCACACGATCAAGTTTCTGAAACAAGCAGCGCCAGCGATTTCTCCAGTCAGGATGGGGTTTCCCGTCTGTGGAGCTCCGTTCGTCCCCACCTGAGCGCCAGCCTTCCCGATTCCACCTACCGGATGTGGCTGGCTCCGCTCAAGCCGGCGGCGCGTCGTGGAAATACCCTTTTCCTGGAGGCACCCGAGTCAGTCAGAGCCTGGGTTGAGAAGCGCTACTCGGGATTGATCCTGCACTCCGTTTCCAAAGTTGAATCCTCTATCACTGCAATCAGCTTCGACCTCTCGGGCAGCGCCGCCGAGACGGAGGGTCGTGGCACCGGCACCCTTGCCAATCCGACCCATCTATTCGAACGCTTCGTGATCGGCCCCGGAAACCACCTCGCCCACGCTGCCGCCCTGGCTGTGGCTGAAGCTCCGTCCGAGGCTTACAACCCCCTTTTCCTCCACGGTGCCCCCGGGCTGGGTAAGACACATCTCCTCGGCTCGATCGCCAACTACCTTCGGTCGAATGTCCCTGAGCTCGATGTTCGTTATACGAACGCGGAAGCGTTCACCGCAGAATTCGTGACAGCTCTGAGAGAGAACGGGACCGCGGAATTCAAGAGGCGCTACAGGGACATTGACGTGTTGCTGATCGACGACATCCAGTTCATCGCCGGCAAGCCGCATACCGAAGAAGAGTTCTTCCACACCTTCAACGCGCTCTACGAGTCGGGCAGCCAGATTGTGCTTTCAGCAGATCGAAGGGCCAACGACATAACGACCCTTACCGAGCGACTCAGCGACCGCTTCGAATGGGGGCTCACCGCGGAGATATCCGCCCCTAATCTGGCCACCAGGCTTACTGTGCTTCGCCACCTGGTCACTGAAGCGGGGCTCGAGGTGGCAGACCAGGAAGCATTGACCCTGCTGGCCAGCCGGGTGGAAACGAACCTGCGCCAACTTCATGGTGCCCTGACCCGAACCGTTGCCGAAGCGTCGCTCAAGGCCGCGCCGGTGGACAGTGACCTGGTAGCCCGTGTTTTCCCTGAACCCCGCGTCGAAGCACTTCACATCACCCCGGAGCTGATCCGCGAGAGGACCGCCGGCCACTACGGCCTTGATGTCGAGGTCCTCCAGTCCCGGAAGAGGGACCGCCGATCCTCAACGGCACGCAGCGTGTCGATGTTCCTGACCAGGGAGATAACCGCCCTGTCCTACTCCCAGATAGCTCAGTTGTACGGTGGTCGGGATCACTCCACCGTGATCAGTGCGATCGAGAGGATCTCGTCCCAGATCTCAGTTGATCCGGAGATCACAACGGCTGTGGACTCATTGCGCGCTAGTCTCCACTCTCCGGCCGGTGAGCCCGGTTGAGGCGCCGGAAGGGTTGCGACAATCAACCTGTATCCACAGCGCTCGAGTTAAAGAACCGCTATTCAGAGCCAAAAAACCGTAAACCACAGGATATCCACAGGCTTACTTCATCAATACTTGTAACTGAATGAAATTCTCAATCAACAACCAGGAGCTTGCCGGCAAGCTCGCTCTGACGGCCAGAACCGTCTCCACCGGTGGCGTAAACCCGGCTCTGGGCGGGATCCTGGTCGAGGCAGAAGATGGCCGCCTTTCGTTCAGCTCCACGGACGGCAATATGAGCCTCAAGGTCCCCGTCCACGTCGAGGGCTCGATCGAGGGTGACGGCAAGGTTCTCCTGCCCGGCCGTCTCTTCTCGGATATCTCGAGGCTTCTGGGCTCCGGCAAGTCGGATGTTGAGTATCGGGTCAGTGAACGGGATGTCGCGATTCATTCCGGAAGCTCCAACTTCCACATCCGAACACTGAGCAGCGAAGACTTTCCGCCATTGCCCAAAGTATCCGGTGACTCAATCCGGCTTTCCCGTGAGTCCCTGATCGAAACGATCGACCTGGTCGCTCGGGCCGCCTCGAAGGAGGACATGAGGCCCGTTCTGACGAGCGTCCAGGTACTCGCCTCCGCCGATCGCCTGACCATGGTTGCCACGGATTCCTATCGCCTGGCGGTCAAAGAGACCTCGCTCAAAGAACCGGTCCCGGTAGACATCGACAAGAACATCCCGGCCCAGGCCCTGAAGGAACTCTCGCGGCTGCTCTCTTCCGGCGACTCAGATTCCGTCAACCTCACCATCACCGACCGCGAAGTGATCTTCGTGGTCGATGGAGCAGTGCTCTCCACAACAACGGTTGACGGCCAGTTCCCCAGCTACCAGCAGCTTTTCCCGGAGACCTACGAGCATGACGTGAGACTTCCACGAAACGAACTGCTCGAGTCGGTTAAGCGCGTAAGCCAGATGGCGCAGAAGAATCGCCCGCTGAAAGTCTCTCTGACACCGGGCGAGATAACGATCTCAGCCGAGACACCGGACCTCGGAGACGCCGAAGAGAAACTGCCGGCCGCATTCGACGGTGAAGAACTGAGCATCGGCTTCAACCACGAATTCTTCCGCGACGGCATCGAAGCGATACAAGGCGATGAAATAATGCTGAGGCTGATTTCCCCACTCAGGCCCGGCCTGCTGCAGCCCGTAGAGGGTGACGACTTCCGCTACCTCGTAATGCCGATCCGCCTCAACGAGTAGCCCTGTGCTCATCAGCTCGGTCGCGGCTGACCGAATCCGTTCACTGGACGGGGTAGAACTGGACCTCGACCCCAGACTGACGGCGATAGTCGGCCCGAACGGTGCCGGCAAGACAAATCTGGTCGAGGCAACCTACTTCGCTCTCACCGGACGCTCATTCCGTACAGGAGATCGCCGTGACCTGATTCCCTTCGACAATCCCTGGGCACGCTCGAGGGCCCGGGTTATTTCGGACGATGGTGTCGTCCACGAATTCATGTCCTCCGTCAGCCGCGAAGAGGGGCATCGTTTCAACATGGACGGGGCTCCGATAGAACGGGCGGCTGCCGCTGAAAACCGTCCGATGGTCACAGTCTTCTCACCCGACAGGCTCGACATCGTCAAAGGCCCACCGGCCACACGTCGAGCCCACCTCGACTCGTGGATCGCCGCCAGGTGGCCAAGCAGGGCGAACGTCCGCAGCGCATTCGGACGGGCACTGGCTCAGAGAAACGCGCTCGTATCAAGAATCGCTTCAGGTGCCGCCGACCGATCCCAGCTGCCCACCTGGAACCACCAGGTAGCAGCGGCCGGAGCGGAGCTGACCAGATCCCGCCAGGAGGCGGTGAGAGAACTCGTAGAGCCGTACCTGCGAGCGAGCAGGGAGCTCGGCCTGAGTGGGGAGAATGAGCTCTCATACCGGGCTGCATCGACCGATGACCCGGTCGAGTTCGAAGCCGGACTCGAGCATCGCCTGGAAGCCGACCTCAGAATGGGCCGGACCACATGGGGCCCCCACCACGATGAACTGAGACTCGAATTCAATGGTCGACAACTGCGGCGGTTCGGCTCCCAGGGACAACAGAGGATAGGGCTGCTCTCGCTCTTCTTCGCCGAACGTGATGCCCTGCTCAGTTCCGGTTCGACCCCTCCCCTGATGCTGCTCGACGACGTAATGAGCGAACTCGATGGAGAAAGACGAGGTCTGCTGGTAGATCGGCTTCTCGAAGGAGGGCAGGCCGTGATCACTGCCGCCGAAAGCGACCTCATACCGGAGCGTGAAGAGTTGAGCGAGATTCGGATCCTGGACCTGACAGCAGCGGGAAGGAAAAACAGAGATGAGGGATGAACGGGGTCGCAGTCCCAATCCTGAACCGCTCGGGCGGGCGCTGGACGACTTCAAACAGCGCATCGCACCGGAGACCCCGCTGGCCGAAGCCCAGGCTGCATGGCCGGCCGTCGCAGGAGAGCGAATCGCCTCGGTGACGGAGGTCGTTGAAGAGGTCGACGGCGTGCTGTTCGTAGATTGCCGGGGTGCGGTCTGGAGTCAGGAACTCGCCTTGATGGAGCCCCGCCTGAGGGAGATTCTGGACTCTGCGATGTCCTCGCCGGGACCGCGGGAAATCAGATTTCGGACGGTTTCCTGACCGACACCGCAACAATTCCGTGAACTGAATCACAAAAGTGTCTGTTTTGCAGGGATTTTCTGTGCGGGGCAGAGGTTTCGGTCCGAGCGATAATGGTATTATGGGAACTTGAGAAATGGTTTTCCAGGGCTCTCTCCTGATGGCGAGATCTGAGCTGCTCGGGGCCATCTACCGGTATTCGAAAGGCATAGTTGGCTGACAATACGAGCAGCAGTGATGCGTCTTATGGCGCCAAGGACATCACGGTCCTCGAGGGCCTCGAGGCGGTGCGCAAGCGCCCCGGAATGTACATCGGATCAACCGGCCCGCGCGGCCTTCACCACCTGGTCTACGAGGTGGTCGACAACTCGGTGGACGAAGCCCTGGCTGGTCACTGCGACGAGGTATCGATCACGATCCTCCCCGACAACAGCTGCACCGTGCGCGACGACGGCCGAGGCATCCCGGTAGACACGATGGAAAAGGAAAACCGCCCGGCTGCCGAGGTGGTGCTGACGGTCCTTCATGCCGGCGGCAAGTTCGGAGACGGCGGTGGATACAAGGTCTCCGGCGGACTACACGGGGTCGGCGTTTCGGTAGTCAACGCCCTTTCGGAGAAACTGGCATCTCAGGATCAGGCGTGACGGATTCGTCTGGGACCAGGACTATGAGCGGGGTCACCCCCAGGGGGCTCTGACCAAGGGTGAGAAGACCGGGGAGACCGGGACCGAGATCACTTTCCTGCCCGACGACGAGATCTTCGAGGTCGTGGATTACGACTTCAGCACCCTTGTGGACAGACTGCGCGAGACCGCATTCTTGACCAGAGGACTCAAGATAAGCATCGACGACAGGCGCGCGGACGGCGACAGCATCTCCTTCCAGTACGAAGGCGGCATCGAAGACTTCGTCCGTTACCTCAACCAGAACAAAGATGCGATGCACGAAAAGGTCGTCTACTTCGAGGGCGATGAGGATGAAGGCGCGGTCGAGGTCGCCATGCAGTGGAACAGCTCCTACCAGGAGTCGATCTTCAGCTTCGCCAACAACATCAATACTCATGAGGGCGGAACGCACATGTCGGGTTTCCGCTCGGCGCTGACCCGGACCCTCAATTCCTACGCCCGCGGCAAGGGCATTCTCAAGGAGAAGGACGACAATCTGGCCGGGGAAGACGTTCGCGAGGGTCTGACCGCCGTGATTTCGGTCAAGCTCCACGATCCGCAGTTCGAAGGCCAGACCAAGACCAAGCTCGGAAACCAGGAGATCCGTGGCCTGGTGGAGGAGACGGTCAACCGCAAACTGGCCGAATTCCTCGAGGAGAATCCGGGAGAAGCGCGTCGGATAATCACCAAGGCCGTCGAGGCATCGCGAGCTCGAATGGCTGCTCGCAAGGCGAGGGATCTGACCCGCCGCAAGTCGGCCCTCGAGAACTCGACACTTCCCGGCAAGCTGGCCGACTGCACCGTGCGAGACCCCCAGCACGCCGAGATGTTCGTGGTGGAGGGAGATTCGGCCGGCGGATCTGCCAAGCAGGCCCGCGACCGCTCCACCCAGGCGGTACTTCCGCTTCGCGGCAAGATCCTCAACGTCGAGAAGAGCAGGATCGACAAGGTACTGGCCAACAACGAGATCCAGGCGATGATCACTGCGATCGGCACCGGAATCCACGACGAGTTCGACCTCGAAGAGGCCAGGTACCACAAGATCATCATGGCCACCGATGCTGATGTCGACGGCGCTCACATCCGGACCCTGATCCTGACCTTCCTCTATCGACAGATGCAGCCACTGATCGACGCAGGGTTCGTATACATCGCGAAGCCGCCGCTCTACAAAGTCAAGCGTGGCAACCAGGAGACCTACCTGGACAAGGAGTCCGAGCTGGAGGAACTGCTGCTGCGTGACCGCTTCGACCAGTTCGAGATCACCGACTCCGACGACCGGGTGACGAACCTCACCAGGGACCGCTGGCAGCGCTACGTACGGCAGTCGAAGGAATACGAAGGCTGGTCATCGGCCCTGCAGGCGGAGTTCGGCAACGAGGTCGTCCGCTTCGTCGCCGAGTCCCGGATCCTGGACGAAGCGGTGGTCACGATCGACGAGGTTCGCAAGGTCCTCAGCGACGTTGATCACGAAGACGACATCTTCCGCACCGAGATCCTCGAGAGCAAAGGCGAGGACACCGTCGTCAAGGCGGTTCACAACAAGTCCGGCCTCGCACGTAACCATGTACTACCGGCGCGGCTCTTTGAAGGCGACGAGTACCGCCGCTTCGCGAACGTCCACGCGCAACTGCTTTCCTCGCTGGGCAGGCCGCCATTCCGGGTCACGCTGAAAGACCGGGTCGAAGAGGCCGAGACTTTCACCGACCTGCATCGCGCGGTTCTCGATCTGGCCAAACACGGAGTACAGCTGACCAGGTTCAAGGGGCTGGGCGAGATGAACGCCGACCAGCTTCGCGAGACCACGATGGATCCGGCCAGCCGCACCCTCCAGAGGGTCACGCTCGAGGATGCCACCGCTGCCGACCAGATCTTCTCGATGCTGATGGGCGACCAGGTCTCCCCGCGACGCGATTTCATCGAGACATACGCCAAGGAGGCGAGCAACATTGACGTCTGAGAACCGGACTGAAGCCTGATGGCACTTGAAGCCCTGACCGGGCACATAGAAGAGCGCGAACTCGAACTCGAGATGCGCTCCTCCTACATCGATTACGCGATGAGCGTGATCGTCGGCCGGGCCCTTCCCGATGTCCGGGACGGCCTCAAGCCGGTACACCGCCGGGTGCTCTACGCGATGCACGACCTCGGCCTTCAGCCGAACAGGCCCTACAGGAAGAGCGCCACCATCGTCGGCGAGGTGATGGGCAAGTACCACCCTCATGGCGACGCTTCGATCTACGACACGCTGGTCCGGATGGCGCAGGACTTCTCCCTGCGCTACCCGCTCGCAGACGGCCAGGGCAACTTCGGCTCGATCGATGACGATTCCGCGGCCGCCATGCGCTACACCGAGGCCAGGCTCACCCGCCTGGCGACGGAGATGCTGCGCGACATCGACTCGGACACGGTCGAGTTCGGCCCCAACTACGACGAATCACAGCGGGAGCCGCTGGTTCTGCCTTCGCGTTTTCCCAACCTGCTGGTCAACGGGTCATCGGGCATCGCAGTGGGCATGGCGACCAACATCCCGCCACACAACCTGCGCGAGGTTTCCGGAGCGGTGGCCGCTTTCATCGACGACCCGGAAATCAACCTCGAGGGGCTCATGGAGCACGTCAAGGGCCCGGACTTCCCCGGCGGCGGGATCATGGATCCGAGCAATATCCGCGACGCCTACGAGACCGGCCGCGGCAGCGTTCGCGTCCGTGGGCGGGTTCATCAGGAACCACTCAAGGGGGGCAAGGAAGCGCTGATCGTCACCGAGCTTCCGTTCACCGTCAAGAAGGGTGGAGACGCCGGCTTCATCGTCAAGATCGCAACCCTGGTCCGGGACAAGAAGCTCGACGGCATCTCCGACCTGCGCGACGAGACGGACCGGACCGGCATGCGCGTGGTGATCGAGCTGAAGCGCGGCGCGGTACCGAACGTGGTTCTCGAGAACCTGTTCCAGAAGACCCAGCTCCAGACCTCTTTCGGCATGAACATGGTTTCTCTGGTCGACGGCGTGCCCCGCACGCTGGGCCTGCGGGACATGATCCGCCACTACGTCGAGCATCAGCGCGAGGTGGTGACGCGGAGGACCCAGTTCAGGCTGCGGCGCGCCGAGGCCAGAGCCCACATCCTCGAAGGCCTGCTGATCGCCCTCGACAACCTCGATGCCGTGATCAAGCTGATCCGGTCCTCTCCCGACCCTGACACTGCCCGTGACGGGTTGATCGACGAGTTCGAGCTCTCCCGCGCCCAGGCCCAGGCGATTCTGGACATGCGCCTGCAGCGCCTGACCGCGCTCGAGTCGGACAAGATCCGGGCCGAGCACGCCGAGCTGATGGAACTGATCACCGAACTGCGAGCCATCCTCGGGGACGAGAGCCGGGTCTACGCGATCGTGCGTGAGGAGCTGCTCGAGCTGACCGAGACCCACGGTGATGAACGTCGTACCTCGATCGAGCCTTTCGGCGGTGATATCAACATCGAGGACACGATCGCCGAACAGCAGATGGTCATATCGCTGACCAAGTCCGGCTACGTGAAACGGATCGGAGTCGATTCCTATCGCCAGCAGCATCGCGGCGGGGTCGGCGTGACCGGGATGAATCTGAAGGAGGGCGACTACATCGAGCACCTCCACATCTGCTCCACCCACGACTACCTGCTGTTCTTCACGAACACCGGCAAGGTCTACCGCAAGAAGGTCTACGAACTGCCGGAGGGCCAGCGCACAGCCAGGGGAAGCGCTCTCGTCAACCTGCTGCCTCTGCGTGAGGGTGAGCGGGTCATGGCGGTCATCCCGACCCGCGAGTTCAAGGAGAACCGTTACCTGGCCTTCGCGACGGCCCACGGGCAGGTCAAGAAGACCGAGTTCACCGATTACAACACTCGGATCGAAGCCGACGGCATCATCGCGATCAAGATCCGCGACGACGACGAACTGGTCGGCGTGCAGCTGACTTCGGGTGAAGACGACCTGCTGCTGGTTTCCAAGTCCGGGCATGCGAGCCGGTTCCATGAGGATCAGGCCCGGCCGATGGGGCGCGGGACCAGCGGTGTGAAGGGCATGAACGTGAGTCAGAAGGACAACCGGGTACTGGCGCTGAACGTCGCCCGCGACGACTCCGAGCTGCTGGTGGTCACCGAGAACGGCTACGGAAAGCGCACCGCGCTCTCCGAATACCCGATCAAGAACCGCGGCACCAAGGGTGTGCTGACCGCGAAGCTGACCGAGACCAAGGGCGGACTCGCCGGCGCGCTGATCGTCCGCGAACACCAGGACCTGCTTTTCATCACTCAGAACGGCATGGTCCAGCGGACCTCGGTCGAAGGCATCCGCAAGACCGGCCGCCCGACCCAGGGGGTCAAGGTCATGAACGTGCGCGAAGGTGACCACATCAGCGCCGTCGCGCTGGTCGTCGAGTCCGATGCTGCCGTGCCGACCGGTGACCTGGCTGAAGCAGCCGATCAGCCGGAGCTGCCGGAGGGCGAGGTGCCGGAAGGTGGAACCGCGCTGGAAGAGGCACCGGATGGCGATGCCCCGGCTGTGGAGAATCCCGACGGCGAGTGACGGCAGCCTGCGGTTGACCGCAGGCTGCTCGTACGCCCGGCGCTAGCGGGCGACCGGGTAGGAGCCGAGTACGTCAACGGAGCCGGCCTTGGCACGCAGGCCGTCCAGCGCCTCGGCGACTCCGGGATCCTCATCCCGGCCTTCGATGTCGACGAAGAACAGGTATTGACCAAGTCGACGCCGTTGGGGTCTGGATTCGATCCTGGCGAGGTTGATGTGCCGTCTGGAGAATTCGAGAAGCGCTTCGACCAGAGAGCCGGGGTGGTCCTCGCCGAGCTCGGAGAAAACGACCGTGGTCTTCCATCCTGCGCCCCCACGACCCGTCAGCCCCAGCAGCGTCGGTCTCCCCGACCGGTTCAGTGCCGACCGGGGCCAGCCAGACAAATCGCGTCAGGTTGCCGGGCTCGTCTTCAATGCCTTCGCGCAGGATCGTGCAGCCGTAGAGTTCCGCCGCCGCGGCCGGCCCCAGGGCGGCCAGGCCGGTCTCTCCGTCGCTCACTTCCCTCACCGCTGAGCTGGTGCTGTCTGCGAAGCGCAGCTCGGCCCCCGGAAGCTCTTCGCGCAGGAAGCGGGAACACTGGGCGAGTGGCTGTGGGTGTGAGGTGACTGCCTTGATGTCGCTCAGCGCCACCGGCTCGGCCGCAATCAGGGCCGACCGGATCTCGTGAACGTACTCACCGACGATCCTCACCGAATCAGCCCTTTCGATCAGTCCATCGACGGTGTGTCGGACCGAACCTTCGATCGAGTTGTCGATCGGCGCCATCGCCCGGTCGGCCGCGCCCGAACCGATCGCTTCGATGACCGCGGCGACGGTGCTGCAGGGCAATGGTTCGAACTCTTCGCCGGCAAAACCGCTGGAGCGGACCGCATCCTCGCTGAAGGTTCCGGCCGGGCCGAGGTAGGCGACTCTCACTGCTGCCTACTCGAAGGAAACGGTGTAGGTCGCCTCGTTATTGTCGAGCACCTGTTCGCCCGGCACCGCTGCGACCGTGATCGCGAGCTGGACTTCACCGGTGGGGGCCGGGGTCAGCAGGATGGAGGCGGTGCCTGTCTCGCCGACCGCGAGGGTCGGAATCGACTGGTCGAGTCCGCTGCCCCCGTCGACCGAAGCGGTGACGGTCACATCGGCCTCGTCGGACTCACCCTGGTTCTGGACCTGGACGTCGACGACGGGTTCAGTATCGGCCGGGATCACAGTCGACACCGACGGGTCGAGCGTGACCCCGCCGATCGAGACCGTGCTGAGCCCGGTCCCGTGGACGCCACCGTCAGAAGCGGGGCGTGGACCGCCGCCGACCGAGCTCAGGGCTGAGTCGACGTTGTCCGGATTCGCCCAGAAGACCGCATCGGGAACGAACTCGCTGCGAGGCATCTCGGGCGCCGAGGCTCCGTTGTTGGCGATCGCGTTATCAATCGAATGACGGGTCACCTGGTTGTAGAGAACGTCGGAGGCTGCCAGGACCTCCATCTGCCCCGCAATCCCCTGGATGGCCTTGTCCCGCCCCTCGTCACCGAGGGCAGTAGGCATCCGCGTGGCGATCGTATCCATCGCGCCGGCGCGGAGTTGGTAGACCAGCAGAAGCGTGTCCTGAGCCGACTGCATGTCGCCCGGAGTGCTCAATTTCTCGACCCGACTCAGGAATCCGTCCATGGCGCTGCGATCTGACTCGACCTCGCTCGTGAACTCGGTCACCGAGAGTTCGCCCGGTTCGTCGAGCAACCCGAAGAAGGATTCGCTGAGGGTGTTCGTCTCATCGACGATCTGGGTCACGTTCGAGGCGTAATCTTCGAGCGCGCGGTTCTGGCGGGCGTCGAGGCATCCCCTCACGCCAAGTACGAGCAATACCAGCACGAGAAGGCCGGCGCCCAGAGCGATGCCACGCCTGACCATCAGCTGCTTTCGCTCGTTTGCAGACGGACGTCCGCCTCCACGACCGCCCCCACCGGATCGCTGCGTGCGCGGGGATCTGGTCACACCGTCGTCCTCCCCGGTGTCACGCGGGGGGTCGAAATCGTCTTGGGGATCTGGAAAATCCATAGTTCGGCTTGCCGAAACACATTCGGCGGGGCCAATCTATCCCCTTCCGACGGCCAGGGTCGCCCCAGCCCCTGCGCTGCGAATCACCGCCCACGCGCAGGGTCGGCGCCTTCTACGGCGAATTCCCGGGGTACGGATGATCGGCACCACGGTACTCAGCAGGTTCGAGATTGAAGACCGCCTCGGCAGTGGAGGCTTCGGCACGGTCTATCGAGCCTGGGACCGCCGCCTCGAACGCGACGTGGCCGTCAAGGTCATAGAAACCGACCAGGGAAGCGGTCCCAGGATCGGCCGCGAGGCCAAGGCTGCCGCGAGACTGAACCATCCGGGCATCGTGACCCTCTTCGAGTTCACGCACCATGAATTCGGTGCCGAGGGCGGTCGGGCGTTTCTGGTCAGCGAGTTGATCGAGGGCGACACGGTCCGCAACCTGATCGATCGACGACTCCTGAGCGATCGTGAGGTCGCCGAAATCGGAGCCGACGTATGTGAGGCTCTCGACCACGCTCATGCCCGGGGCGTCGTGCACCGCGACATCAAGCCGGCCAACCTGATGCTGCCCCACCGGGACGGTGGTGCCCGTCTGATGGACTTCGGCATCGCCAGGCTCACCGACGGTGAGGACCTGACCGCAACCGGGGACGTTCTCGGGACGCTCTCCTACATGTCGCCCGAGCAGGCTGAAGGACTCGAGGTCGGACCGGCGGGCGACGTCTTCTCGCTGGCCCTCACGCTCTACGAGGCCTGGACCGACGAAAACCCGCGCCGCAGAGCCACCCCGGGGGCAACCGCCAGGGCGCTGGGCGAAGAGGTGCCCCTGCTGGCCGACCGCCGTCCGGACCTGCCCGCCGCACTGACCGACGTGATCGACGCCTGTCTTGACTTCGAACCGGGACTGCGGCCGGGTGTGGAGGACCTCGGAACAGCGCTGGAGCAGAACCTCGGCTATCTGGACGATTCGGTTCGCGGGACTGCCGCGGACCCGGCGACCGGTCGCTCGGCCCTGAATATCGGGGGCGACCTCGATCTGCTCAGGATTCTCGTCTCAGCGGTGGCCGGTGGCATGACCGCCACCGCGATGATCCTCACCGGCAAGGCGGACGCCGGCTCGGTCGGCCTGTTGTCACTTCTGGTCGCGATGCTCGCGCTGCTGAGCCCCCGGCTCGGCTTCCTCGCCGCAGGCCTCGGTCTCGCGGCGTGGTTGAACTTCTCCGCCGACCTTGCCGGCGCCGCTTTCGCCGCGATTCTCCTGATCGCCGTCCCTTCCGCTCTGGTCCGGGGTTCCGGGCGCATCCTGGCGATAATCCCGGTCGCTCCAGTTGATGGGGACGGTGGGCCTCGCCCCGGCTGTGCCGGCGGCCGCGGCTCTGGCGATCAACCGACGCGATCGGGTTACGGTCGCTGTAGCGGGCCTGACGCTCACCGCACTGGCCGAGGCTGCCACCGGCAGGGGGTTGCTGTTTGCCCGCTTCGCCGAGGCGCCTTCGGGCTGGGAAAAGTCGGTGCCCGCGTTCATGTCGGACCTGTTCATCCCCGTTGTCACCTCATCGACCTATCTGGTTGCACTTGCGGTCTGGCTGGCGATCGCGGTGTTGCTCGGCGCGGTCGTGACCAGGGTCCGGGATCGTCGCGGGTCACCACGGCCACGGGTGATCGGGCTTGCTGGCGTAGAATCCGAACGTGTCCCGAATGCCCAATGACCCGAAGACGGGCAGCCGAGGGGTGCGGCTGTGAGTCTTTTCCGAAACTTCGAATCTCGCATCGAAGGGCTGGTCGAGGGTGTCTTCAGCCGTGCCTTCAGTTCCGAGGTCCAGCCGGTGGAGCTTGCCCGCAAGCTGGCCAAGGAAATGGACTCGCACAAAACCGCCTCGGTGTCGAGGGTCTACGTACCGAACGAGTACACGGTCCACCTCTCGCCACAGGATCGCGAAAAGCTCGAGGGCTACGAGCGCTCGCTTGAGCAGGAGCTGGCGGGCTACCTGCTGGAGCACGCCAGATCCCGTGGTTATGACCTGCTGACCCGGCCGGAGGTCAAGTTCAATACCGACGACCGCCTTCGCCTGGGTGAATTCGGGATCCAGACCAGGCTGGTCAAGGCACCGGCCCGGGAGGGGGAGCGCCCCAGTCAGGCTGAAGAAGGCAAGACCATGGTCTATACGACCCCTCCCAAGCAGCCGTCACCTCCACCGGAGCCCACCCGCCCGCTGCAGCAGGCCGTGATCGAGGCCAACGGTCGGCGGATCGCGGTGCCCGGATCCCGGGCGGTGATCGGTCGCTCGGACGACGCCGACTGCGTGCTTCCCGACCCGAACATTTCACGCCGCCACGCGGAGCTTCGCCAGGGGGAGGACGGAAGCTGGCAGATCTTCGACCTCGACTCGACCAACGGGGTCAAGGTCAATGGGCGCCGGATGCCTTCGTCCCGCCTTCGCGACGGCGATCAGGTCACGCTCGGTACCACCACCTTCCGTTTCGGACTCGAAGGGTAAGCGCAGCGGGAAATTGGATTTCGAGCCGGTTTCAATTGCACTGAAGTTCGCTTTCCTGGGGGTTCTCTACCTGTTCCTTTTCTGGATCGCCACCAGTGCGCGCAAGGACCTCAGACGCAACTCCGGAGCCGCAGCCGCACGGGAGACGGGACTGAGCGGAGGCGGCAGCGCGCCCGACGCCTGGCTGGTCGTCGAAGCCAGCGACAACCTGGACACCGGAAGCCGCTTCGACCTGTTCGGTGGCGCGACCCTGGGTCGCTCGGGTGATGCGGATATCGCGTTTTCGGATCGCTACGCGTCGGGTGTGCATGCAAGGGTCTACCCTCGGGCCGACCGGTACTTCGTTGAAGACATGAATTCGACCAACGGCACCTTGATGAACGGCGCACCGGTGATCGGTGAGGTGGAAGTTCCGGACGGCGCGACGATTGCGATCGGCGACACTGCATTCCGATTCGAACTGGACAGATAGATGATCCGCGTTTCACAACACTCCGAGAGGACAGACACCGGCCGGCAGCGCCAGGCGAACGAGGATTCGATGCTCGCCCGGGCACCGCTGTTCGTGGTTGCCGACGGCATGGGCGGCGCCCAGGCCGGTGAGGTCGCCTCGATGACCGCGATCCAGGCCTTCAAGGAGGGACTGCCCGACGGACAGCCCGAGGAAGCGCTGCAGGATTCGATCGGACTCGCCAACCGCACGATCCACGACCAGGCACATTCCGACTCGGCACTTTCAGGCATGGGCACGACGATTACCGCGGCGGCAGTTGACTCGCAACGGGAAGAGGTGGTGATCGGTCACGTCGGCGATTCGCGGGCCTACCGTCTTCGCGACGGCATCATTCAGCGCCTGACACGTGACCACTCTCTGGTCGAGGAAATGCGCCGCCGCGGCCAGATCACGGAAGAGCAGGCCGAAGACCACCCTCAGCGATCGATCATCACCCGCGCGCTCGGTCCGGAACCCGAGGTCGAGGTCGATGTGCAGAGCGTGCCGGCCGAGCCGGGCGACATCTTCATGCTCTGCTCTGACGGTCTGACCACGATGCTGGCCGACGAACGCATAAGGGTCATCATCGAGGAGGCGGTCAGCCTCGAGGCTGCGACGCGCGCCCTGGTCGAAGAGGCGAACATCGCCGGCGGTCGCGACAACATCACCGTGCTGCTCTTCCAGGTCGAGGACCCCGCTGATCCGATCGCCCGGACTGACGGCCCGACCCTGATCTCGCGCGCCCGGTCGCGCCGTAATCGCAACGGAGACGAATCGGCTCAGGCCGCGGGCCAGGGCCAACGGTCCGGCATCGGAGGAGTCCTCGTCAAGGCCGCGGCGGGACTGCTGGTGGTCCTGGTGCTGGCGGGCGGAGCCTTTGTCGCGAGCCGTCAGGTCTGGTTCCTCGGCACCGACGAAGCCGGACGCGTCGCGCTCTACCAGGGACTGCCGTACGAGCTGCCGCTCGGCGTTTCTCTCTATCAGCGCCAGTACTCGGCTGCGGTCCAGACATCGGACCTCGGGACTCAGCGCCAGGAGGCGGTGACCGGACACTCCTTCCGTTCCCGCGACGACGCCACCTCGCTGATCGAAGACATCGAGAACAACGAGGGCAGCTAGGTGGAAGCCCGCTCGGCGGGCGGTTCTGGCCCACGACGGAGTTCCGCCCGCAACCGCGAACTGCTCGCCCTGATTCCGGTAGCCCTGCTGCTGACCGTCGGCTTCGCTGCGGTCTTCGCTCAGAACGACAGCCAGCTCGGCAACCTCAGTCTCTCTTACGGCCTGTACTTCCTCGCCGTCTGCCTGGCCACCCATATCTACATCCGGATCCGGCTCCCCGAGGCCGATCCCTACCTTTTCCCCCTGATGGCCCTGCTGACCGCGATCGGGCTGGTGATGATCTACCGGCTCGACGCCGAACTGGCGCGCGAACTGGCCCGGGACCAGGCGAACTGGTTCGTCCTGGGCCTGATCGTCTTCGCGCTCGTGGTCCACTTCCTGCGCGACTATTCGGTACTCGAGCGCTACCGCTATACGATCGCCCTGGCCGGCATCGCCCTTCTGCTCGCCCCGCGACTACCGCTGTTGGGGGAGCAGGTGAACGGCGCGTACCTGGGGGTGCGAATCGGCCCGATCGGCTTCCAGCCGGTCGAGCTGGCGAAGATCTGCATCGTCGTCTTCCTGGCCAGCTACCTCCGCGAGCATCGCGAACTCCTGGTGGTGGGAGCCAGACGCGTGCTCGGCGTGACCCTGCCGCCGCTGAAGCATTTCGGCCCCCTGCTGGTGGTCTGGGGAGCCTCGATGTTCATGTTGATCTTCATCCGCGACCTCGGAAGTTCACTGATGTTCTTCGCCGCGTTTCTGGCGCTGCTCTACGTCGCCACAGGCAGGCTCTCCTTCGTGGTCATCGGCATGTCGATGTTCATGGCCGGGGCCTGGTTCATCTATTCGACGGTCTCCCACGTGGCAGACCGGGTCAACATCTGGCTGGACCCGTACCAGGACCCCTCGGATACCGGCTACCAGGTGCTGCAGTCGATGTTCGCCCAGGCTGACGGCGGTCTGTTCGGGGAGGGCTTCGCCAGATCGCTCGTGGTCATACCCGGAGGGGCGGGTGACGCCCTGCTGCCGGCGGCCCATACCGACCTGATCTACAGCCTGATCGTTTCCGAACTGGGGCTCTTCGGTGGTGCGGCCGTTGTATGCGTCTACCTTCTGGTCGCAGCTCGCGGCTTCAAGATCGCGCTCATGGCGAACGACGGCTTTTCGAAGCTGCTGGCGACCGGACTGACGGCCGTATTCGCATTCCAGGCCTTTGTGATCATCGGCGGGGTGACCCGGGTGATCCCGCTGACCGGCGTCACCTTGCCGCTGGTTTCCTACGGTGGCAGCTCGATCGTCGCCAACTTCATCCTTCTCGCCCTGCTTCTGCTGGTCTCGGACCGGGCCCGCAGGGAATCCCGCCGCGGTGACTCACCGCCTCCGACCGGGGTGTGGTCTTGAACGCGCGGATAATCAGGCTGTTCGCATTCATCACGATCAGCTTCGCCGTGCTGATCGGCTTCACTTCGCAGTGGGCGGTATTCGGAGCTGAAGACCTGAAGCAGGAGCGGGTAAACAAGCGGCCGCTGTTCAAAGCCCAGCAGATCGAACGAGGTCGCATAACCACCGCCGATGGAACCGTGATCGCCCGCTCGGTGCCGACGGGGCAGGGAGCTTCACGCCAGTTCGTCCGCAGGTACCCGACCGGACCGCTGTTCGCGCATCCGATCGGCTACAGCTTCATCGAACAGGGAAGCGTCGAGTTCGAGCGTTTCCACAACGATGAACTCACCGGTGAGAATTCGGAGTTCACGAGCCTTCTGGACGAGCTCAGGGGCCGTGAACAGACCGGCAACAACGTATCCACCAGCCTCGACCCGGTCGCCCAGCAGACCGCATTCGACCTGCTGGCCGGCAGGCCCGGCGCAGTGGTTGCGATCGAACCTGATTCAGGTCGGGTCCGGGCGATGGTCAGTCAACCTTCCTATGACCCGAACCTGGTTCCGGATCAGCTCAGCGAGCTAAACGCTGACCCTGGCTCACCACTCTTCAACCGCTCCACACAGGGCCAGTATCCGCCAGGCTCGACCTTCAAGCTGGTCACTGCGACAGCTGCGCTCGACAGTGGTGACATCGACCTCGCGACGTTGATCGACGCACCGGCTTCACTGAACGTCCAGGGTCAGCCGCTGGCCAATTTCGGTGGCGCGGCATTCGGCGAGATCAACGTGACCACGGCGTTGACCAGTTCGGTCAACACCTTCTTCGCCAAGCTCGGCCGGCGGGTCGGCGAAGACACGCTCTACGAGTACATGGACCGGTTCGGCTTCAATTCGCGCCCCGACATAGACCTCCCCGCGGACCAGCTCTCGGTCAGTGGAGTCTTTGGTCCCGAGGGCGAGTTGCTGCGGCCGAATGAGGGCGTCGACATTTCGAGAATCGCCATCGGGCAGGAGCGGCTTCTCGCCACGCCGATCCAGATGGCCGAGGTGGCAGCGACGATCGCAAACGACGGTGACCTGATGAAGCCGAGGATCTGGGACCGCGTCACTGACGTCGACGGACGCACGGTTGACACGATGGATCCCTCGCGCCAGTCGGAGGTGATGTCCGAGGAGACGGCCGCCCAGCTGACCGAGGCGATGAGGGCGGTGGTCAACGAGGGCACCGGCACCGCGGCCGCCCTGAGCGGTATCGATGTGGCCGGCAAGACCGGTACCGCCGAGGTCCCCGGCCGGGCGGAGTGTGCAGGGCTGCCGAACCAGGCCTGGTTCGTCGGTTTCGCCCCGGCGGATGACCCGAAGATTGCCGTTGCGGCCACCGTCGAGTGCACCGACGGCCAAGGCGGTACGGTTGCCGCTCCGATTGCAGCAGGCGTTATGCAGACACTGATTGGCGGATAGCAGATGGCCCGATTGACAGAGGGAGCAGTGGTAGACGGCCGGTACCGGGTCGTTTCCCGGATCGGTTCCGGAGGGATGGCCGATGTCTGGCTGGCCGACGACCTGCATCTGCCGCGACGAGTGGCCTTGAAGGTGCTTCACGACCAGTTCGCTCAAGACACCGAATTCATTGAGCGCTTCCGTCGCGAGGCTGAGGCTGCCGCCGGACTCCAGCAGGTGAACATCGTCTCGATCTTCGATCGGGGCCAGGTAGACCACACCTACTACATCGCGATGGCCTACCTCGACGGCCGCACCCTGCGTGACCTGATCAACTACGGCCTGACCCCCACCGAGTCGGTGGCAATCGTGCGTCAGATTCTCGAGGCGGCGGGTTTCGCCCACCGGCACGGTGTGATCCACCGGGACCTGAAGCCGATGAACGTGATCGTCGATTCGACAGGACTCGCCACGGTCACCGACTTCGGAATCGCCCGGGCGGGCCTCTCGGAGATCACCGAGGCCGGATCCATCCTCGGCACCGTCAACTATCTGTCGCCCGAACAGGCCGAGGGCTTCGAGGTCGGCCCGACGTCGGACCTCTACTCGATCGGCGTGATCCTCTACGAGTGCCTGACCGGCAGGGTCCCGTTCGAGGGAGATACCGCGGTCGCCGTCGCGCTCAAGCAGCTCTCCGAGCAACCTCCGGCGCCCAGTGCCTGGAACCCCGACGTCTCGCCCGCCCTCGACGCCGTGGTGATGACGGCCCTGCGCCGCGAGCCCTACGAGCGCTACCAGGATGCCGAGTCTTTCATCGCGGCTCTCGACGCCGCCGAGGCCAGGCCGGAAGAGATCTACGAAGAGCCCGAAAGCAAATGGCCATGGGTGGTCGGGGTGGTCGCGGCCGTTCTGATCGCCCTGATCCTGTGGGGGATGCTGAGGGACAACACCGTGGAAGTCCCGCGTGTCGTCGGCTCGGACCTCGACAGTGCGATCACGACTCTCGGAACCGACGGCTTCACGGTGGGGGACGTGGAACGGGTTCAGCGGGACGTACCGACGAACCAGGTGATCAGCCAGGATCCGGTCGGCAAGGCCGATCGCGACTGCAGGGTTTTCGGCTGGTTCTGCTCGGACCCCGACGTGAACCTGACGGTCAGCGGCGGTCCGGGCCAGGTCGAGGTCCCCGATGTGGCCGGGCAGACCCGCGTGGAGGCGGAGCAGACCCTCGGCGATGCCGGGCTCGGAGTCGCGGTCGAGACCAGGAACTCCTCCAACGTCCCTTCGGACTCGGTGATCGAAACCAGCCCGCCGGCCGGTGAAGCCGTCAAGCGCGGGTCCCAGGTGACATTGATCGTCTCCAGTGGTCCCGGAAGGGTGTCCGTCCCGCCCGTGGTCGGACAGACCAGGAACGCGGCTGAACAGCAGCTCTCGGCCGTCGGCCTCCAGTCCTCATCCAGCCAGGAATCGAGCGACCGTCCTGCCGGGGAGGTGATTTCCCAGTCCCCCAATGCGGGCACCAAGGTCGATCCCGGCTCGACCGTCGCCCTGGTCGTCTCTTCGGGCCCGGAACCGGTGACCGAGGTAGATGTGCCGAACGTCGTCGGCCTGACCCGCTCCGACGCGGTCTCGAACCTGCGCAGTCTCGGCCTCTCTCCCTCCGTCGAGGAGGAGACGACCGACATCCAGCCCCAGGGCGGTCGGGTGATCGATCAGAGTCCGGGCGGCGGTACCACGGTCGAGGAGGGTTCCACCGTCGTGATCACGGTCGGCATATTCCAGAGCTCCGGCGGATCCCCGACTCCCTGATGAAGGTCGCGGTACTGAGTGGAGGGCGGTCCAGCGAGCACGAGATCTCGCTGCTGTCCGGGGAGGCGGTCGCCGACGGACTGAGGCGGGCCGGACACGAAGTACTTCCGGTGCTGATCGGCCGCGACGGCGGATGGAGTTGCGGCGATACCGAGGTCGCGATCATGCCTGCGAGCGGCCTGCGGGGCGAAGGGCCGCAGGCAGCCGACCTGAGGTCGGTCGAGGTCGTATTCCCGGCTCTGCACGGTCCTTTCGGCGAGGACGGCGTCACCCAGGGCGTACTGGAGACCGCGGGGCTTCCGTACGTCGGTTCTTCGGTGCTCGGATCCGCTGTCTGCATGGACAAGTTGACCCTGAAGCGCCTCTGTGCCGACAACGGGATCGCCCAGGTTGATTTCGTCCAGGCCCCCGATCCCGGTCAGGCGGATGCTGCCGGCGACTGGAGGCAGGAGACGACGGCAATGGAGTGGCCGCTCTGGGTGAAGCCCGCGCGGCTCGGATCGAGCGTCGGCATAACCCGGGTCGAGCGACCCGAGGACCTCGATGCGGCGGTTACGCTGGCAGCCCGGCACGACCCGCGGGTGATCATCGAAGCGAACTGCGCCGGCCGTGAGGTCGAGTGCTCGGTGCTCGGAAACCTGGAGCCGGAAACTTCGTTGCCGGGCGAGATCCTCGCCGACGCGCAGTGGTACGACTACGAGGCGAAGTACACGGAGGGCCGCATGAACCTGGCGGTTCCGGCCGGGATCGGCGATGCAGCCACCGCGGAACTCCGCCGCACCGCCTCCGCGGCCTTTCGCCTGGCCGACTGTTCGGGACTGGCCCGCTGTGACTTCTTCGTCGAAGAGGACGGACGGGTGCTGCTGAACGAGATCAACACCATGCCCGGTTTCACCGAGACCTCGGTCTACGCCAAGCTCTGGGAGTCATCGGGACTCGCGTACCCTGAACTGTGCTCGAGGCTGGTCGAACTCGCGGTCGAGCGTCACCGGCGCGAAGCGAAGCACAGCTTCTAGGCGGACCCGCGAACCCGGGGCTCGCCGGCGACTCCTAGTCGAAGAGCTTCACGTCGGAGATCGCGACTCCGAAGCCGTCTTCGGTTTCGCTCGGAGTGGTCGCCCAGAGCAGGTAGTACTGGTACTTCTCATCCGCGGTGATCAGCTCGACCCGCTGCCGGGCGCTCATCTCGGGGACCAGCGCCAGGCTGGTCCACTCGGCGACGTCGTCAGGGATCGGGTCGTTGGTCCCGTACACCTCGAGTGTCCAGCCGGGCGTGGGAGTCAGCACCTCCATGGCGCTGCCCGCGACCGGCTGCCCGGCATCCACCCACAGCCCGACACCCGACTTCGGTTCGAAGGTCTGGGTCCGGTACGTCTCGGAGGTCCATGAAGACGAGCTCGAATCGGAGTCGATCGCCAGGGGCGCTTCTTCAGGGTGCTCGACGTCGTCACCCTCCGGGTCGTAGTCACTCGATGCGACCAGTTCGATCTGGTTACCACCGGCCCCGGCTCCGCCGTCAACCGCTCCGGCTCCACCGCCACCTCCGGTGTCCCCGCGCGAAATCAGGTACGCGGTTCCGGCGGTGATCACGAGCGCCACGACGAGCATCAGCACGGCCGGCCAGGATGAGTTCTTCTTCGTCGCAAGCTGCCTGTTCGGCCCCGGTACCGCGTCGAGCACGGAGGTCGCCTCGCCGGTCGTGCCACCGGCCCGGATCGCCTCGACCTCGAGCGCCGCCTGGAGGTCGGCTGCCATGTCGTCGATCGTTTCGTAGCGGTCTTCGGGGTTCTTGGCTGTGGCCATGTCAACCACCCGTGCGGAGGCCGCCGAGATGTCAGGACGCTTCATCTGCACATCCGGCAACTCCTCGTTGACGTGCTTCATGGCAACGCCGATCTGGTTGTCGGCCTCGAAAGGCACGTCACCGGTCAGCATCTCGTAGAGCACGATTCCCAGCGAGTAAATGTCCGAGCGTGGATCCACGTCCTTGCCCATGGCCTGCTCCGGTGCGACGTAGTCGGTGGTGCCGATCACCTTGCCGGTGGCGGTCACTCCTTCGTCGTTGAGCTGCCTGGAAATCCCGAAGTCGGTCAGCTTGGCCCTGCCGGTCGCGTCGATCAGCACGTTCTGGGGCTTGACGTCCCGATGGACCATCTCCCGCTCATGGGCAACCGAAAGCCCCTGCGCGACTTCGACCCCGTATGCGAGGGCTTCGGTCACCTCCAGCGCTCCGACCCGGCTGATCCGCTGCTTCAGGGTCTCGCCCTGCACGTACTCGAGCACGATGTAGGGGCGGCCGGCGTCCTCGCCGGCGTCGATCACGGCAACTACATTGGGGTTCGACAGTTTGGCAACGGCCCGTGCCTCCTGGTTGAACCTCTCGAGCTGATCCTCGTGCTGAGTCATCTCCTGATGCATCAGCTTCACCGCGACGGGGCGGTCGAGGACTTCGTCCCGCGCAAGGTAGACGGTCGACATCCCCCCGGAGCCAAGCTTGGCCTCAAGACGGTAGCGGTCCGAGAGGACCGTGCCGATCATCTGCGAGCTTGCCGGAGGGTGATTCATGGACAGGTGCGAATTCTCGACGAATTCTGACAGTCGAGCTTCACCGATTCACCGATCCGGGCTGCAAAAACTCATGGAGAAACGAGACTACCCTGCACCGCAGTCGGGCGCGGTTTCATCCCGCAAATCGGGAAAAAACGGCCAGCGGCCGTCAGCCGCGAACGACGCCCTTCGGCCCCTGGCCGACGGTGCCGATTCGTGCTGCAGCCGGGTAGTGACCGCGCAGCAGTTCGAGCGCGGCGCCTTCGCCGGCTTCCGGGACCACGCAGCAGAAGCCGCAGCCCATGTTGAAAACCTCGTACATCTCGTCTTCGGGCACCGAAGCAAGTTCCGAGATGAGTCCGAAGACCGGCTGTGGTGGCAGCGGGTCGCTCACCTGGTAAGAGACGTCCGCCTTGAGTCGCAGAAGGTTGTCGAGGCCGCCGGAGGTGATGTGGGCCAGGCCCCGGACCTCGACCGGCGAGTTGATCAGATCCATGACGGCCCGCACGTAGATCTCGGTCGGCTCGATCAGGATGTCACCGAGTGAGTGCCCGAGGCGGTCGTCGTCCATGGAAATTCCCTCGAGTGCGCGCCGGGCAAGTGTGTAGCCGTTCGAATGGATTCCGGACGACGGCAGACCGATGATCACGTCCCCGGGAGATACGGCCGAGCCGTCGATGATCGAGTCCAGCCTGACCGTGCCGAAGCAGGCCCCGGCTATGTCGAAACCCTTCACCAGGTCCCCGATCTGAGCCAGCTCACCTCCGGGAATCTCGATTCCGGCCAGCTCGGCTCCGCGGGCCAGGCCGATGCCGATCTGTTCGCACTGAACCGGGTCTGCCTTTTCGACGGCGAGGTAATCCAGCATCGCTAGCGGCTGCGCGCCGACACAGATGATGTCGTTGACGTTCATCGCGATGCAGTCGATGCCGACGGTGTCGTAGCGGCCGAGTTGTTCGGCAACCAGAAGCTTGGTTCCGACGCCGTCGGTGGACAGGGCGATGCCCGTCGTTTCGTCGAGCTTCATCACCGCTGCGTAGTGGCCGCTCAGGTCGACCTGACGGGACGGCCGGCCGATATCAGCGGTCGCAAGCGCCGCGACCAGCCGACTGACCGCCAGATCGGCGTCGGACTGGCTCACGCCCGCCTCCGCGTAGGAGTCCTGGCCGGCGGAACTCACGCCTGAACTCCCTGCCCGGATTCCGTCGGTCCATTGCCCATGGACTGCGATTCAACAACAGTTGAGCTGGCAGCAGCACCCTGGGCAGCTCCGAGCCGGGCCAGGATCAGCAGGCCGAAGGCGATTCGGTACGCCGAGTACGGCATCAGGGCCCGGTCCCGCTCGACCAATCCGATCAGGCCGTTCGAGGCCAGTGTCGACGCAAACGAAGTCGCGACACCAACCGCCAGCCACTTCTTCTGGCGGCGATCGATGCCTCGACCGAACAGTCTCGAACCCTTGAGTGCCACCGCGCCGAGGATGACCGGCAGAGCGACGGTACGGGAGAGGAGGTTGGCCTGATCCCGGGTGAAGCCGCGCAGTCGCGCCGCCGTCAGCGTCGCGCCGTTTCGCGAAACTCCCGGGATCAGGGCAGCGGCCTGAGCGAGTCCGAGTGCGAGTCCGTCCCCGGCATGGGCGTCGCCGTGCCCCCGCTTCTGAGGTCGTCGATCGGCGAGAGCCATCATCAGCCCGCCGGCTATCAGCCCCGCCGCGGTCGAGCGCGGGCCCCCCAGCCGGGACTCGATGAGCCGCTCGAACCGAAAACCGACGAATGCCGCAGGCAGGAAAGAGAGCGCCAGTACCGCCGCCCGACGTCGGTCGAAGGCCTTCACCTCTTCGGCGATCTCGGTTCTCCGGGTCACCAGGAGTGCCATCGCCGCGCCCGCGTGAAGAGCCACCTCGAAGCTCTTTCTGAGCTCCGGGTCGAGCGAGTCCCAGTCCCAGCCCGCGAGGCGGGGGATCATGGTCAGATGGGCCGAGCTCGAGACCGGCAGCAGTTCGGTCGGTCCCTGGACGAGCCCAAGGATGACTGCGCGCTGGATGTCACTCTCTCCCGAATTCAGAACGGCGATCCTATTCCCGACTAGACTTGAGGGGCTCAATGCGCCGCCCTGACTTCCATCTGCGCCGGTACCAGCTCTGGCAGATGGCCGGTGACGGTCTCCTGATCGCCCTGGCCTACTTCCTGGCTTTCCAACTGCGCTTCCTTGATGATCCCGGCACGATCCCGGATCGATACCTCGACCTGTTTTTCGGATCGGTCGCTTTCGTGGTGGTCGGCAAGCTCGCGATTTTCTACCTGTTCGGGCTCTACCAGAAGTGGTGGAGGTTCATCGGCAGTCGCGATGTGATCCGCATCGTTCAGGCGGTTACCATTTCGAGCCTGCTGCTGGTTGTCGTTTTCACCGTGGCCCAGCCTTTCACCGACACCCTTCCGCGCTCGGTGGCGATGACCGACTTCCTGTTGACGATGATGCTGATCGCCGGGGTCAGGCTGGCCACACGCCTGTTCAAGGAGCGGCCCGAGAGAGGAAGCCGTATCGCCAGAGGACGCGAGGTACTCGTGGTCGGTGCCGGCTCTGGTGGTCAGATGGTGGTCCGGGAGCTTCGCCTCAACCCGAATCTCGGCGAGACGGCGATCGGCTTCGTCGATGACAACACGGCCATGCGTGGCATGCGCATCCAGGGAATCACTGTGCTCGGGACCACCGCCGAGATCGGCACGATCCTCGACGAGACCGAACCCGACCAGGTCGTGATCGCGATCCCGTCGGCTCCCGGCACCCTGCGGGGGAAGGTCGTCGCTGCATGCCGTGAACGCCAGATCCCGGTTCGCACCCTGCCCACCGTTTTCGAACTGCTTCGCGGTGGCGTCCAGCTAAGCCAGCAGCTTCGTGAGGTGCAGGTCGAGGACGTGCTCGGCAGGGACCCGGTCGTGGTCGAACTCGAACGGGTCGGAGCGTACCTCGAGGACCAGGTGGTTCTGGTCACCGGGGCCGGCGGGTCAATCGGCTCCGAGCTGTGCCGCCAGATCGCCCAGGTCAACCCGCGGCTGCTGGTCATGCTCGACCATGCGGAGGACAACCTCTTCCAGATCGAACGCGAGATGGTCGCCGAGCGCCACTTCACCCGTGTCGAAGCGGTGCTGGCGGACTGCAAGGAAGTCGATCGCATGTTCGAGGTCATGCAGCGATTCAGACCCTCGGTCGTATTCCACGCAGCCGCCTACAAGCACGTGCCCTTGATGGAGAGCAACCCGCTGGAGGCGGTCCGCAACAACGCCATAGCCACCCGGATAACCGCCGAGACGGCGGCCGCTGCCGGAGCGGGCAGGTTCGTACTGATCTCGACCGACAAGGCGGTTGCGCCGAAGACCGTGATGGGAGCCTCGAAGGCCCTCGCCGAATGGGCGGTGACCGCTGCCGGTGAGCGCAATTCCGATACGCGTTACGTGAGCGTCCGCTTCGGCAACGTGCTCGGCTCTTCCGGCAGCGTCGTACCCATTTTCCGCCGCCAGATCGAGAACGGCGGCCCGGTGACCGTCACCCATCCCGAGATGACCCGCTTCTTCATGACTATCCCCGAGGCCGTGCAGCTGGTCATCCGGGCCGGCGATACCGGCAACAGCCGAGGTGACGTCTTCGTGCTCGACATGGGGGATCCGATCAGAATCGTCGACCTGGCGGAGAACATGATCAAGCTTGCCGGCTTCGAACCGGAGCAGGACATCGCGATCGAATTCACCGGGCCGCGGGCCGGTGAAAAGCTCCACGAAGAGCTGTTCGGGCCGGAGGAGAGATCGCAGCCCACGGCCTCGAAGCGCATCATGCGCGCAGTCCGCAGTGAGCCGATCGATTCGGCCTGGGTTGAAGATACGCTCGACCGGCTCGAGCAGGTCGTGCGGACTGGAGACGAGTCCCACCTTGCCGAGACAGTGGTCGGCATAGTCAACTCACCGGGGGCCGAGACCGCCCGGATACCCTGAGGGGGCTCCGGTCTTTGCGCGGCCTGTCGCCGACTGTCTCTAACATGCTGCGATCGGCATTGAAGGATCCGCCCTTTGCCGCGGGAGACCTGAGACCTTGGTGAAACGACCTTGAAAACCGCGATCGAAACCGTCGGCCCCTATGCGGGCATGCTGGCCATGGTCGGCTTTCTGGTCGTCACCGTGCTGCTCTTCTCGCAGGCCCGGGACCTGCGTCGACTTCGAGAGTGGGCCGGCGGCGCACCGGAACGGGATTCGGAGATCCGGGAAGTCAGCGAGATCGTCGCCGAGGAACGCTCGCAGGAACTCAAGGTGCTGGCCGAGCGGGAGGAACGTCGCCTCGAACGTGAGGGATACGGCAACGACGGCTTCTGGCAGAGGCTCGGCCGCCCCGGCCGGGTGATGGCGATCATCGCCGCGGTGCTGGTGGTCGGCGCCGGTGCCGCCTACGCGGGTACGACCCTGCTCGGCGGTGACGATGCGAATACACAGGCCGGCAACAACAACGGCGGAGGCGGAGGTGGAGGCGGCAACGCACTGCGGCCGGCCGACATCCGGGCCGATGTTCTGAACGGCACCGGAGGGGCAGAGGTCGGACTGGCGGCCGAGTATGCCGCGGCGCTCGAGCAGGACGGTTTCAAGATCGGTACGACCGGTGATGCCCCGGCTACATTCGAAGAAAGCGTCGTGATGTACACCCAGGGCAACGAGGCCGCCGCCAGGAAGGTTGCGCGGGCGGTCGACATCGACGAAACCGGATTGATCACAAACGAGGTAGCCGACCTGACCTCCGGGTCGATGGTCACAGCCGTAATCGGAGTCAACCACTCCGAGCTGCCTTCGGGCGGCTAGTGCCCGGTCCGGACCTCCCCGGGCATGTTCGATGGCTGGCCCCGATCACGATCGGGCTGCTGCTGGTCCTGACGGTCGGCGCCTTCGGTCTTTCGCAGAGGCTGAAGCGTGAGCCACTGGTGATCGACCGAGTCACCTACAGGGCACTGGGTGCCGGCGAGGATGACCCCAGGCGAACGGTTTTCTCTCCCAACGGCGACTGCAGGCGTGACCGCATGGTGATCGGCTTCAGGACCACCAAGTCCGATACGGCCGACGTCGACATCATCGGCCCCGGGGAGGTTCTGGTCCGCAGACTTGCCGAGGACCGGTTCTTCAAGCGTTACCGGGAACACAGGCTGGTCTGGGACGGGCGCGAGGACAACGGCAACGTCCCTCAGTCCGGCGTCTTCAGAGTCAGGGTCACCATGAAGGGACTGGACCGGGTGCTCCTCCTGCCCGGGCGCATCCGGCTCCACAATTTCCCGGCACGGGAGTCCAACTGCGGCGCGCCGTCAGGCGGTCTCACTCCGGTCGAGTCGGGGACCAGTAAGAACGGACCGGCCGGCTCAGCGGGTTCGACCGGCCAGGCGGGAGCGGCACCGTGATCGAGTCCCTCCTGGCTCTCGTCGCCGCGGTCTGTGCCGGGATAGCCATTCTCGACCGGCCCGGCCGTCGCCGTTCAGCCGCGATGCTGCTGGCCCTCGTTCTGGCCCCGGCGTTGATCGCCGCCGACCAGTGGGAAGCCACGCAGGTTGCTGAACTCAGGGATTCACCCGCTCTTCTGTTCGTGGCACTGACCGGTACCGGACTGGTCGTGCTGGCGCTGGCTCTATTGATCGACCGTCGACCGGTTTCGTTGCCGGTACTGATCCTGGTCGCCCTTCCATTCCGGGTGCCGCTCGCCGTCGGGGGAGAGGATGCCAATCTGCTGCTGCCCCTCTATCTGGTCATGGCTGCCGGGGTACTGGCGCTGGCATTCAGACAGTGGTCGTCGCGGGAGCAGAAGTCTGCCGAAGAGCCGGCTCCCGCCGGCTCCGACGGCAGCACCGGGCCTTCCGGCATCGCGGCCTGGCTGAAGCCGCTGCTGGCCGCCTCCGTACTGCTCTATGCGGTCGGTCTCTTCTACTCCGATGATCAGTCCCAGGGACTGCTCAACTTCTGCTTCTTCCTGATCCCGTTCGCCCTCGTCTTCGTGCTCATGCTCGAGGTCGAATGGAGCCGCCGCACGCTCAGGGCCGTGCTCTACACGGTGGTCGGCCTCGCCCTGGTCTGGGCCCTGGTCGGCTTCGTCGAGTATCAGCTTCGCGAACTGCTCTGGAACGAGGTGGTGATCCGCTCGAACGAGTTCCACGTCTACTTCCGGGTCAACTCGCTTTTCTGGGACCCGAACGTATACGGCCGCTATCTGGCAATCGTGATCACGATCGTCGCCGCGGTCCTGATCTGGACCCGTCAGAGCAGGGAGGCGATCGCCCTCGCCGTGGTTGCAGGGGTGCTCTGGCTGGCCCTGATCACGACTTTCTCCCAGTCGAGCTTCGTAGCCCTGCTGGCCGGACTCGCGACCCTGGTGGCGCTGCGCTGGAGCCTGAAGCTGGTCCTCGGCGGGGTCGCGGGGCTCGCCCTGCTGACTCTGCTCTTCGCCACATTTGCGGGTGGCCTGGTCAAGCTCGACCTCGACCGGCTCAACCCGCAGACCGGCGGGCGGGCGGACCTCGTCTCAGGCGGTATCGAGCTGTTCGGCGATCGGCCGGTCGCCGGCTACGGCTCGGGTTCCTTTTCCCTCTCGTTCCGTGAGCAGGTCACCGGCCCGGATGCGCCGGTGACCGAATCTCACACCGAGCCGATCACGGTCGCCGCCGAGCAGGGTCTGATCGGCCTCGCGGTCTACCTGGCGCTGGTCGCCTCGTCGCTCTTTGCCCTCTCATCCGGCATGCGGAAGGTCATGCCGGGCTTTGGCGGACCCGCCCCGGGGGGTGAGTCGGCACCGGTTGCCGGCGATCCCGACCGGGGCCCGCCCCTTGCCGCCCGCGCTGCCGTTCTTGCCGCCTACATCGCGGTCCTCGTCCACACCCTCACCTATGCAGGCTTCCTCGACGACCCGCTCACCTGGGTCCTGATCGCCGTCGGGTACAGCCTTGCTTTTCCATGTCGGGTTACCTCCGCCGCTTAGCGAGCACCGGCGCCGCCTACACGGCGGCAAGCATCATCTCGAAGCTGATCGCGGTTGCGCTGCTTCCGCTCTACACGCGTTTCCTCAGCCCGGCCGATTACGGCGCGGCCGAGGTCATGTTCGCCGCGGTCGTCGCGATCAGCATCGTGATCCGGCTCGGCGTGATCGAAGCGTTGTTGCGCTTCTACTACAAGACCGACGAGGTTCCCGAACGGGTCGTCTCGACCTCGTTCGCATCCCTGTTCTGGGCAGGAACCGCCGCCGCGATCGTCCTGATGCCTTTCGCCGGGCCGCTCTCGGAACTGCTGCTGGGTACCCGGGATGCCGAACTGGCCCGGGTTGCGATCGCCGGCCTCTGGGTGCTCACCCTCTCCGAGTACCTGCTGACCCTGTTCCGCCTCGACGAGCGTGCCCGGGCCTTCTTCGTCGTCACCATGCTCTCGGTGGCCCTCACCATCCCGGTCACGATCGTTCTCGTGGTCCCGCTGGATCTCGGAGCGATCGGGCTGCTGCTGGGCAGCTACGGGACCGGTGCGGTCATCGTCCTCGGCCTGATCGCCTACCACCATCGGCGGCTTTCGTTGCTGGTAGACGTTCCGCTGTTCCGTCGCATGATGCGCTTCGGTCTGCCGACCATGCCGGCCGAACTCTCGCTCTACTCGATGAGCTTCATCGACCGGATCATCATCGCCCGCTCGCTGGGGCTGGCCGAGGCCGGGCTGTACGCGCTGGCGGTCAAGGTCTCGCAGGCGGTGAACGTGCTGGTCCGCGGCTTCCAGCTGGCCTTCCCGCCGCTCGCCTACTCGATCACTGACGACGACGAGGCGCGGCGTGCCTATTCGGCAGTGGTCACCTGGTTCGTCGTGATCATGGCCGGGGTGGTGACGACGATCTGGCTGACCGCCCCCTGGGTCGTGCGCATCTTCGCCGCGCCCGAGTTCTTCGACGCTCAGGAAGCGGTCGGTCCGGTCGCCGCCGGTACCGCCCTCTACGCCCTCTACATGGTGCTGCTCGTCGTGCTCGGCCGGACCGGCCGAACCGAGTTCAACTTTCCCGCGACACTCGCGGGGGTCGGCGTCAACATCGGACTCAACCTGCTGTTGGTCCCGATCTGGGGAATCGTCGGCGCCGGCGTCTCGCTGATCGCCTCCTACGCGGTCGTGCTCGTCCTGATGTATGCCTTCACACAGCGGCTCTTCCCGGTCCCCTACGAATGGATACGACTGCTCAAGGTGATCGGGTCTGCCGCGGCGATGATCGCGATCGGGTTGCTCTTCGTGCCGGACGACGGCCTCGTTGCGCTGGCGATCCGGATCCTGCTGATCGCCGCGGTCCCGGTCGTGATGATCGCCACCGGTTTCTTCAGCACGACCGAATGGCAGTACGTGAAGCTGGTCGCCAGGCCGCGCGAACTCGCCTCGCGGATCAAGGCGGCCAGGGCCGAAGAGGCCGAAGCCGAATCGAAGCAGGGTCTGTCGGAGGTCTATGAGGTTGAGCAGATGAACGAGGACATGCGCAGCTGACGCATCGGTCATCGGGCAACCGGGGGAGGCCCGCCTGCCACAACCCGCCGTCCCGGGCGAACCTCCCCCGGTCGCCCCATCGCCGACCGGCGCCCGCGGCTCGGCCGACCCGTATAGCGACCCCTGCCGGGCCGCTCATCGCCACGCTGCCCGGTCGTAGGCCCGGGGCTCAGGCTTCCGCCCGGTCGCGGATACTTTCCCCCCGGTAGGGGAAGAGGGCCTGGCGGGTGTGGGCCCGGTAGACGTGAGTGGGGGCATTCGGGATGACCGTCGATGCGACAGTCCTCCAGAAGTAGGCCCAGGCGGTGAGCAGCCGGACCGCGAAGGCGGCCGGCCGGGAGTGGTGTTTGCGCATGTACAGGTCGCGGTTGCGGTGGAATTCGACGATTCGCGGCAGACCGGAGGAGAGGTCGCTGGAGAGCTGGTTGTGGTGGGTCGCCTCGGCTCCAGGAACGTAGAGAGTGGACCAGCCTTCCCCCGCGAGGCGGCGGCAGAAGTCGCATTCGTCGTAGTAGACGAAGAACTGTTCGTCCAGCCAGCCGGCCTGCTCGGCCGCTTCGCGACGGACCATCATCGCGCTCGACTGGACCCAGTCGACCCTGCGGGTATCGCTGCCGCCGCTCTGGACGGTCAGGCGCGAGTGCAGGAACAGCGCGCCGATCGCGGCCGTCTTCACGCCCGGGAACTTCCAGGCACAGGCGTAGGCGTGGCCTTCTCCGTCGAACAGCTGCGCCCCGGCGGCCCCTGCTCCGGGGTCGGCTTCGAGCGCTTCGACCAGTGCCGCGACGGTCCCGGCCCCGACTTCGGAGTCTTCGTTGAGAAGCAGGCAGTAGCGTCCCCGGGCCCGCTTCAGCAGCGTTGAATCATTGGCCGCCTTTCCGGTCTTGGCCTTCAGGGCGATCACCTCGACCTCGGGATGGCGTTCCTGCACGGCTTCTACCGATCCGTCGCTGGAGTGGTTGTCGAGCACCAGCACCTCGGAATTCAGCTTGGCTGGGTGGTTTGCTTCGATCGCGGCGAGACAGGCGAGCAGGTAATCGCGGCCGTCGTTGTTGACCACGCAGTAGGTGAGGTCGATGTCCACGGTCGCCAACGATAATCACGGGATGCGGGTGAAGCTTGTCGACCCCTCGGCGTTCACGCCTCCCTACGACCGGGCTCTGGCCGGGGCGCTGGCTGCTGCCGGCGCCGAGGTCGAGCTGATCACCTCGGAGTTCCTCTACGGGCCGGTGCCCGAGGCCGAGGGTTACGAGGTGAACGACTGCTTCTACCGCCGGACGGCTGAGCGCGGTCTGGAGGCCCGCGGTCGGCTTGCGCTGAAGCTTGCCGAGCACCTTCCGGACATGTGGCGGCTGCGCGGGAGGCTCGACGGCGACGTCACCCACTACCAGTGGCTGACTGTGCCGGCTCTGGACCACCTTCTGATCCCGAGCCGGGGCCCGAAGGTGATGACTGCCCACTACATCGCATCACCGCAGCCGAAGTGGTGGGAATTGACGACCGCCCAGCGCACCTTCGACTCGATGGACGCGGTCATCGCCCATTCCGAGAACGGTGCCCGCAGGCTTCAGGAACTGATCGGCCTGCCGCCGGAGCGGGTCCGGGTGATACCCCACGGTGCCTTCGACTACCTGACCCGGCTCCCGAACGAAGAGCTGCTGCCGATCGAGCTCGAGGGTGCGAAAGATCCGGTGATCCTGTTCTTCGGCCTGATGCGCCCCTACAAGGGGATAGACACCCTGCTTGAGGCTTTCGCCGAGGTCGAGGGTGCCGAACTCTGGATCGTCGGCAACCCGCGAATGGATTTGAGCGATCTGGTCGAGCGCAGCCGCAGGCTGCCGGGAAAGGTCCGTTGGCTTCCCCGGTTCATCGAGGACCGCGAGATTCCGGCGATCATGCGGGCGGCCGATGTCCTGACACTTCCCTATCGCGACATCGAGCAGTCGGGGGTGCTCTACACCGGCCTGGCCTTCGGCAAGGCGATGGTACTCAGCGATGTTGGCGGATTCGGAGAGGTGGCAGGCAAGCACGACGCCGCGATGCTGGTGCCTCCTGAGGACCCCGCCGCGCTTGCGGATGCGCTGGGCCACCTCGTTTCCGATGCCGATGCCCGGACAGCGCTCGAAGACCGGGCCGCGGCCGCGGCCGCGGGGCCCTACTCATGGGGCGACATAGCCAGGAGCACGATCCGCCTCTACCGTGAGGTGGGCGCATGACGATCTGGCTCACCTTCATTTTCTGGCTGTCGGTCTTCCTGCTCCTCTTCACCCACGCCGGCTACCCGATCGTGCTCTGGATCCTCGAGGCACTCGGCGTCGGCAACAAGGCCGGCCAGATCCGCGGCAACCGGGTCGGAAGCTTTCCGTCGCTCACCGCAGACGAACCGGATACGGACGAGAACCTGCTGCCGATGGTCTCCCTGGTCATCGCCTCCTACAACGAGGAGGAGGTAATCGAAGCGAAGGTGAAGAATGCGCTCGAACTCGAGTACCCGCGCGAGCGTCTCGAGATAATCGTCGCCTCCGATGGCTCGAAGGACGCCACCGTCGAGCTTGCGCGGAAGGCGGGTGCGGATCTGGTCCTCGACCTGCCGCGCGGCGGCAAGATCCCGGCCCAGAACGCCGCGGCTGAAGCGGCATCGGGCAGCCTGCTCGCCTTCTCTGACGCGAACTCGATCTGGAAGCCGAACGCCCTCACCGAGTTGCTCGAACCCTTCCGCGACCCGCGGGTCGGCTACGTCTGCGGCCAGGTCCGGTTCGTCGGGCCCGATGGCGGCAACCTCGAGGGTGTCTACTGGCGCTACGAGATGAAGGTCCGTGAACTCGAATCAGGCCTGGCCGGGGTCACCGCGGGCAACGGCGCGATCTACGCCGTGAGGGCCGAGCGTTACATCGAACTTGCGCCGTCGGGCAGTCACGACCTCTCGTTTCCGTTCGCTCTGGCCAAACAGGGGTCCTACTCGCTCTACCGGCCGAAGGCCGAGGCAGAGGAGAAGGTGGTGCCGAGTCTCGAAGGCGAGCTGGCCCGGAAGCGCCGGATGATGATCGGATTGTGGGACATCGTGTTCGGCGAGGGCATGAGCGACATCCGTGGCTACAGCTTCGCCTACCTGTTCGAAATCGTCAGCCACCGCTTCCTGCGCTACCTGAGTCCGTTCATCCACCTGGCTGCTCTCGGAACCAACATCGCTCTGCTCGGTCAAGGCCCGGTTTATCGCTTCACCCTCGCGGTCCAGCTGATCGTCCTGCTTGCCGCCGTGCTCGGACGCTGGATCCCCCTGCTGCCTTTCCGGGTCTGCCGCTACTACACGCTGGCCACTCTTTCGATCGCACTCGGTTTCTGGGATCGCTGGCGCAACGGTCCGCCCGGGTACTGGGAGAAAGCCGAGGGGACCAGATGAGCCGGCCGCTCGACGTCCTGGGAGCCGGCATCCTGATGGTTCTCGCCGCACCCCTGATGCTGGTTTCGGTGATCCTGATCCACCTCGAGGGAGGCGGCAGGGCCATCTACCGCCAGACCCGGGTCGGTCTCGGAGGCACCGAGTTCCAGATGATGAAACTCCGGACCATGGTTCACGGCTCCGACCCGGTCGGTGTCGGCACCATCGTCGCCCGCGATGACCCGCGCGTAACCAGGATCGGGCGGTTTCTCCGCCGGACCTCGCTCGATGAACTGCCGAACCTGATCAACGTGCTTCGTGGTGAGATGGCCCTGGTCGGGCCGAGGCCGACCATCCCTGCCCAGGTCGATGACTACAGCGACCGCCAGAAACGCCGGCACGAAGTCAAGCCGGGAATAACCGGGTGGGCCCAGGTCCAGGGGCGGGCCGGAATCCCCTGGGAAGAGCGGATCGAACTCGATATCGAGTACGTCGATCGCCGCTCCATGCTGCTGGACCTGCGCATTCTCTGGAAGACGATCTGGCTGACCGTAACCGGCCACGGACTAGCCCCTGACTGAAGTCGCCGGCTTCTCTAGGATTCCGCTTCATGCGCATCGGTGAAATGTTCCAGTCCCGGCGACCGGTCTTCTCGGTCGAGTTCTTCCCTTCGAAGACTGATGAGGGCCGGATCGGCCTGCTCGAGACCGCCCGTGAACTGGCCGGACTCGGCCTCGACTACGTCTCGGTCACCTACGGCGCAGGCGGCTCGACCCGTGACGGTACGGTTGACATAACCCGTGCCCTCAAAGAGGAGGTGGGTCTGGAGGTGATGGCACATCTCAGCTGTGTGGGGGAGAGCAGCGACGGGTTGTCGCAGACCCTCGATCGCCTCGAAGACCTCGGGATCGAGAACATTTTCGCCCTGCGCGGTGATCCGCCAAAGGGGGAGACCGCCTTCGTCCGGGCCGAGGGCGGCCTCGGCAGCGCCGCCGAACTCGCCGCCTTCATCTCGGACAACTACGACTTCCAGATCGGCGGAGCCTGCTTCCCCGAAGTCCATCCAGAGGCACCGGACCTCGACACCGATCTCACCTACCTCAAGAGCAAGGTCGACGCCGGGGCCGAGTTCCTGATCACCCAGCTCTTCTTCGACAACCGGGTCTATTTCGATTTCGTCGAGGCGGCAAGGGCCAAAGGCATCGAGGTGCCGATCATCCCCGGGATCATCCCGGTTACCGGCTTTGCCCACACCAAACGGATCTGCGCGCTCTGCGACTCCTCGATCCCTCCCGAACTGGAAGCAGCCATGCTGGCCACCGAGGGGGATCCGGAAGCCGAGTTCAACCTCGGTGTGGCCTATGCGGCTCAGCAGAGTGCCGAACTGCTCGCAGCCGGAGCTCCCGGAATCCACTTCTACGCGCTGAACAAGGCGCCGGCTACTCGTGCCGTGCTGGGGGCCCTGCGCGCCGCCCGTCCCTGGCGCGACAGCACCCGACGCATCGCACCGGCAGTCAAGTAGCCGGCTGAAGTCCTTCAGGGCGGCTGAGGCGGGCTCAGTCCGAAGTCAAACTGAGGGCGAGTCGGCCAAAGGTGTCGATCGCGATCGCGAGGTCGTCCTCACTGGTGTCCTCGTGGGCTGCATGGCTTACCCCTCCCCGTGATGGAGCGAACATCATCACCGAAGGAACGATTCGAGCCATTTCGACGGCGTCGTGCCCCGGACCGCTCACTACCCTCATGCTGTCTCCGGTTCGCTCCCTGCTGACCTGCTCGGCGCGGGCGACCAGATCCGTGTCGAACTGCGTAGGTGGCGTCGAGAACAATGGTTCGACGGCAAGTTCACAGCCAGAGTTGTTGGCGGCCGAAGTCATGGCTTTGATCGCACTTTCGAGAAGTTCCCCAAGATCCCTGGCATTCTCGTGGCGAAGGTCGACCGTCATATCCACTCCGTCGGGGACTACGGTCGCGATGCCGGGATCGACTTCGAGGCAACCCACTGTCGCAAGGCCACCGGCATCGACCACGAGCCTCTTCATCGCCGCTGCTCCAGCGACGAACGCGAGCAGGCATCGTGGCGTTCGGCCATCGGGGTCGAGCCTGCGTGGCCTCTTCACCGGAGATCCGGCAGCGAATCCGCTCGATCCCGAGCGCCCCCGGAACGACTCCAATTGCCCGCCCAGCCCGTTCGAGCACCGGACCCTGTTCAATGTGCAGTTCGAGGTAGGCAGTGAGCTCCGGAATCGAGTCGCCGGCCTCCTTCATACGTTCCGGATCGACCCCGAACTCTGGCAGCACGTCCTTGGCCATCACTCCCTCGCCGTCCTTGAGCTTGTCGAACTCACGAGGTTCGAGCGACCCTGAAACAGCTGAACTGCCAAGAAGGCTCCGACCGAAACGTGCCCCCTCCTCGTCGGCGAAGTCGACCAGAACGAGGCCGTGGTCCGGCGTGACATCACGCCGGCGCAGGCTCCTCGCGATTTCGACTCCCGTTAGAACGCCAAGGGCACCGTCAAGCCAGCCGCCGTTGGGCACCGAGTCGAGGTGCGAGCCGACCGCAACGTAGGAGCCTTGCGCCCGGGAAGGAAAGTCCAGAGGTTGCCAGCCTGATCGCGCTCCGGGGCCAGGTCGATTTCGGCCAGGCATTCACGGTAGAAGTCCCGCGATCGCTCCCAGGTTGGTGTCCAGGCGAGCCTCTGGGCGCCGTTCTCGTCGCTGCTCATTTCAGCCAGTCGACGCAGGTCAGAAATGACGGCCGCGGGGTCCAGTCCGTCACTCATCTGGAGTAGCCTTCAAGAGTGCGTTGTTGAGGTACTTCAGGGGGGGGTGGGTGGACACCATGCTGACAGAAGCTACCATAGACTGAGTTTTCAGTCACCAGAATCAGTCAGACTCAAGACAGGGTCCTAAGACCAAATCCAGGAGGCGTGACGTGCATTTGGAGGAACCGGTTTCCGCTCGTGAAGCGCCACAGTCCGGCCGGCCAGGAGAGAGCCGGAAAGACGAAGAATGGCCGAACGGCACTTCTCGATGCGGCCTGTCGCGCGATCGCCCGCAAGGCCTCCGCGGATTGCGCATCAACGAAGTGGCTGCCGATGCCGGGGTGGCTGAATCCCTGATTTACCACCACTTCAAGTCTCGCGCGACTCTGCTCAGGGCTGCGCTGGAATACGCCGGACAGCAGGCGGATACCTATACCCAGGTCGGCGAGGACCTGAATGGCCGCGACCGGCTGATCGCGACTCTGCTCGCTGAGATTCAGGATCGAGCAGGAGATACGCGAGAACAGTACTGCTTGGGGTGAACTCATCAACGCAGCGGTTTTCGACGAAGACCTGAGACCCGCGCTCTTCGCAGTTCACGCAGGCTTGGATCGATCGGATTGCGGAGATCGTCAGGATCGGCCAGCTCGACGGATCGATCGCGAAGACCGTGGACGCGGAGTCGGCGGCTCAGCAGTTGACCGCCCTCGCTGACGGACTTGCTGTCGCGGTGGCTAGCCGGTTTCCTCAAGACGGAACAGGCGAGGGCAAGCCTGCGCACTGCCGCTGAGCGCGTGCTCGCCTGACGTTTCGTTCAGAGAGAGGTGGGATCCCTCGCCGGTCAGGCTGCGCTCGCTCTGGTCTTGAACCTGCGGCTGATCAGAGACCAAAGCGATACGGCCTGCCCAAACGCTCTCGAGCAGAAGGAAGCCCGCGTCTCCCCCTCGCCACGCGAGGAAGGCGAGCGTCGACGCTCCGACCAGGTTCATCCACAGATATCTCCGGAGAATCGTGTATGGAGCACACCCCTCTGCGCGGCGATAAAGGCTCCGACTATCAAGAGCGCTCCGACGACCTGGAGCACCTGTTCAATGTCCATCTCAACCTCCTCCTCGTTGGCCCGGGTGGGCGGGTTGATCTCGATCTAACTGACCATTTCGCCCGCGGAAGGCTGGATCGATCTTTGACTGACTGAATTATCAGTCTATCATGCTAGGCTGATGTTCCATGATTTCCCATCGGTTGTTCCTGGTGTCGCCGTGAGTCTGCATCAGCGCCACATGAAGGTAGATCCGGAGCCTTTCGAGGACCCGGCGGAACTCGATCGCACCTGGGGTCGGCAATGGGGCGCCTGGGATGAAGTAGGCCAGTTGCGCGAGGTCCTGGTCAGGCCGATCGGCGAAGAACTGGACCAGATAGATGCGGCAGCCTGGGACCCCGATCTCGACGGGCTGGTAGATCCGAGCGGTGAACTGGTACTGGCAGGGAAGTGTAGCCGCCCAACATCGAGTTGGCCAAACAACAGCACGACGGATTGACTGCCGCGCTCGAGGCCGAGGGCGTCAAGGTTCACCGGGCGAGCCCAATGGCCAAGAGTTTCGTCAAGAGCGTCTACACACGAGATCCTCTGATTGCCGCTCCCGGCGGAATGGTTGTCGGCCGAATGGGTCCCTCCATGCGCCGTGGTGAAGAGCGCGACGTGACAGGAATCCTCGGAAGGCTGGCGATCCCGATCCTGAGGACGATCAACGGAAGTGGTACCGCCGAGGGTGGGTCAGTGCTCCGATTGAGACCGGACTTGGTCGCCTACGGCCAGTCGATTCGCTGCAACGACGAAGGAGCGAGGCAGCTTCGGGAGACTCTTGCTCCCGCAGGTGTGGATCTGGTCGTAGTGCCGATTTCCGGATTCGTAATCCACCTCGACATCTACATGGGGTTGGTCGACGTCGACAAGCGTTGGTACGGGCGGACCACCTCCCTTTCTGGTTTCTGGAAGAGCTTGAAGCGCTCGGCTACAAGTTGATCCACTGCCCACCGGAGGAGCCCTGGGGCGTGAATCTGCTGACCGTCGCTCCAGGACGCGTGATCATGAGCGAGTCAACCCCGAGAGCCGCTGAACTCCTGGAAGGCGAAGGCATGGACGTTAGTTCTGCCTCCCCTATGACGAGATCGAAAAGAACGGCGGCGGAGTCCACTGTTCAACCCAGGAGCTGTGGCGTGAGCAGGCCGTGCACCCGCCACGGTAGGCAGGGCGCGGCCTCTAGAGAAGACGTCAGCCACGTAGTCGCTCGTGCCAGTAGGCTGAGTATTAGCGTCAATAATACTTGACTGAAAACTCAGTCTGCACTACTGTGACTCATAAGCACCGTGGCATCCGTCCAATTCCGAGGAGAAAACATGCTTGGCAGCAATGGTCCGCTAGTCCCCGATTCATTCGAGATTCCCGAGCTCGTTGAGACGGACTCCTTCCTCCTTCGACCGCTCACCTGGGAGGGCTTCAACCTCGACTTCGAGAGCTACATGTCGAGCGTGAAGCACCTCCAGACACTTTCGATCTCGACGATGAGCCCCTGAAGCTCAGCGGAGACCGCTGGCCAGCCAATTCCGACATGGAGTTCGCATTCCTTGACGCGGCTTGGTGCCACTTCGAGTGGAAGTACCTGCGCACGTCCTTCACTTACACAGCAATAAGCAAGACGGAATCCCGTCAACTCGGTTGTGGCTACATATTCCCTTCGCAGAAGCAGGGATTCGACATCGAATGCCAGACCTGGGTCCGGGTCGATGAATTCGAACGCGAAATGGACCCCAAGTTCTACGAATGGTTCAGAGCATGGGTGGAAGACGTCTGGCCTTTCGAAGGCCGAACGGTCGGTTGGCCCGGCCGAGAGATCTCGTGGGACGAATGGAACGCAATACCCAAGAAGGGGGAAGTTCAAGCATGACAGCGACGACCCTCCGACCAGAAAGGAAATCATCATGAAAACGATTGCCCCAAATTCCCGACTGTGGACGCGATTGGCGGCCGTGGTGGCCGCGCTCGGCCTGGTCTTCGCGATTTCGGCATGCGGCAGCGACGGCGACAGCGGTAGCGATTCCGCGGTTTCGGTCTCGGAAGCCGACATTGAGGCAGCCACCGGCACGATCGATGTCGCCGGCTGGCAGTTCTACGAGACCAACCATCAGGATGCCGGTTCGGTTGAGTCCCAGTGGACTTACTACAACACTGATCCCGACATCCTGATCCAGGGCAAAGAACGGGCAGGCTGACGTGCTGAGCAGTTCCAGCTCGACGATGCAACCACTTGAAGCGTTGGGGGCACTCAGGCCGATCGATACGTCCGCTCTCGCGAACTATGAGTCGATCCCGTCCTCTCTCAGGGATGACCCCGTATGGCAAAACTCGGACGGCGAGACGGTGGGAATTCCGTACGCCGCCTCGGTAGCCGTGACCGCTTACGACACGAGCCAGGTTTCGGAACCGGAGACGCTCGACGACCTGCTTGATCCTGAGTACGAAAACGCCATGGGCGTATTTGACGCGCCGGACGTGATCGCACAGATCGCCACCGCACAGGGCGTCGAGGACACCACCAAGATCACGCAGGAGGAATTTGACCGGGCGATGGACTTCCTCGAGCAGATGAGGCCGAATGTCAAGGCCTTCTTCCAGTTCGGTGAAGATGTCCAGCTCTTCAATCGCGGCGACATCAATCTCAGCATCTCCAGCTTCGGCTCGGTCTTGTCGAGGGCAGTCGAGCGGAATCCGGCAATCGAATGGAACCTCGTCGCCGAATCGACCTTCATCGATGCCTGGTCTCTCACTGGAGAGGGCGCTGAGGCTGAGTCGCTCAACTGGATCGACCGAACCCTTACAACCGAGGGCCAGGAGGCCATAGTTGAGGCGTCAGGCTCTTACCCGGCGGTGCCGGCGGCGATCCCGGCGCTGACCGGATTCGGCGATCCCGTATCCGTCCAGCTGGGTGAGATGACCTTTGACGAAATCCTCGAAGAGGCGCCTCCCGCTCGGGGCTTTGCTCCGGAAGCGGACGGTGACATCGTCACGATCGACCAAGCCACCAGAGCCTGGAACGACTACAAAGGCTCGTTCTAGGCGAGAAGGAAGAGAAGGGGGCGAACCGTGGAAGGCGTTCGTGGTTCGCCCCGGAACCAGAGCGAAAGGAACGGTCGGATGCGACAACGCCTGGTGACGGCGGCGCAGGTTGGTCCTTTCGCGCTCCTCGTATTGCTGCTGGTCGGGATCCCCCTCCTCCTGCTGGCCAGCTATTCGTTTCGCGAGTCGTCGTTCCTGGGTGTGAGTGGCGGTCCGACCCTGGAGCAGTACCGCCTCGTGTTCGAGAGCGGATCGACCATCAAAGTGATGTTGCGAACCGCGCTCGTCGCACTCGGCGTGGCGACAACGGTGACTGCCTTGGCATTCACGATCGCCTACGCGCTTACATTCAGGCTAAGAGGCAAGGTCGGCCTGCTCGTGCTTGGGATCGTCGTCGCCTCCGGAGTGGCGTCCCTGCTTGTCCGAATATTCGCCTGGGGCTCGATTCTTGCGACCAACGGACTGATCAACGAAGGGCTGACCGCCGTCGGGGCGGTTGCGCAACCGATTGGTTTCCTCTTCTTCAGCTACTTCGCCATCGGGGTCACCATGACCTACCTCTATGTACCGATAGCGACCCTGATCGTATTCAGCTCGATGCAGGGCATCGACCGCTTCGACGCTGAAGCCTCACGCGATATGGGCTCTGGCCGCTGGCGGACCTTGTTCAGGGTCGTCGCGCCCCAGGCCAAAGTCGGGCTGCTCGGAGCCTTTGGACTAACGGCGATACTCGCTTCGGCTGACTTTGTGACCCCGAGACTGGTTGGTGGACCCCGCGGGTTGATGATCGGGTCTGTGGTTCAGGATCTCGCATTGACGGCGGGTGACTTGCCCGCCGCGTCCGCTCTCGCACTCAGCTTCCTGACCCTGTTCGCTGCCTCACTCGCCCTTCTCTACCTCTTCGGACGACTCCTTCGCCCCCTGTTCGTCACAGCAAGCCGCCCCTTCAACCGCGGGCAACCCGGCTCGGACGTCTGATGCCGCTGTGGTTCGGGAGGACCTCGTTCTCGGTCCCGGCTACCGGGCTACTACTCGTCTACCTGACAGTCCCGACGATCCTCGTGATCATCTTCTCGCTCAACGCCGCACTCGTCGCCTGGGCTGCCTATAACCGCCCCGACCACGGTCTGGTATCCGGAGATCGTCAACCGCTCCGGTTTCGTTGATTCGTTGCGGGGCAGTCTGCTCGTGACCAGCTTCGCCGTGCTGGTGGCGACCCTGGTCGCCGTGCCCGTTGCATTCGCGCTCAGATCGGCACACGGCAAATTCAGCCGGGCGCTCTGGATGTTGATCTTTCTGCCCTTCGTTGTACCGGGCGTTCTCCTGGGGTCCTCACTGCTAGTAGCTTCGGACGAGACTGGGCTGCCGCTTGGCCTGGCTGCCACCGCCGTGGTTCACGTGGTCCTCCTTGTTTCTGAAATCACCCTCATCGTCTACGCACGGTTGAGCGGACTGGACGCACGGCTTGTTGAAGCCGCGCGGGACCTCGGGGCTTCAGCGGTCGGCGCACTTCGCAGCATCACCTTGCCACTGCTACTTCCGGCCATTGTTGGTGCGGCGCTGCTGGGCGCGGCATTCTCGCTGGATGAGATCTTCGTGACGACGTTCACGCTCGGCCCGGACAATACGCTTCCGATCTGGCTGTTCGGGCAGGCCAGGCGAGGCTTTACTCCGGGGATAAACGCGGTCGGCGTGATGCTTCTGGTCGGCACCCTTGTCTCGTTCGCTCTCGCTATATCCATCGGCAAACGATCAGTGCTTGGAAAGTAGGCATTCGCATGAACCGAAAGGATCCGAGTCCCGAGAGCTTCCAAGTCGGAGACTTCCTCGAGATCGACACGATAAGCAAGAGCTTCGGCGGCTTCGAAGCCGTCCGGGGTATCAGCCTGGAGATCGACGAAGGGGAGTTCCTGACCCTGCTGGGGCCCTCGGGTTGCGGCAAGAGCACGTTGCTCCGGATGATCGGCGGCTTCGAGAAACCGAGCAGCGGGCGCGTCAGTCTTCGTGGTGCCGATCTGACCATGGCACCGCCAGAGCGGCGGCCCTTCAACATGGTGTTTCAGAGTTATGCGCTCTTCCCACACATGTCAGTGGCCGAGAACGTGGCCTACGGGCCGAACACCATCGGCGAGGCGACCGGGACTGTTGAGAAACGCGTCGCCGACACGCTCGAGCTCGTTCACCTCGGCGATTTCGCCGGGCGTTCCGTTCGAGAGCTCTCCGGAGGACAGCAGCAGCGGGTTGCCCTCGCCCGGGCCCTCGTGAACGAACCCGAAGTCCTTTTGCTGGATGAGCCGTTGGGCGCGCTTGACCTTCAGCTGCGAAAGAGCCTTCAGGACGAGCTTCGCTCCATACAGCGGCGGCTCGGCACTACATTCGTCTATGTGACCCACGACCAGGAAGAGGCCTTGACTATGTCTCACCGTGTCGCCGTCATGGAGTCCGGCCGGGTCGTTCAGATCGGTGATCCTCGTGAAATCTACGAGAGGCCCGCTACCAGGTTCGTCGCAGATTTCGTGGGGGATACGAACCTGATCGAATGCGAGGTAGTCGGGGAGTCGAAGGCCGGGGTGGAGGTCCGGTTCGGAGATAGTGCGCCGGTCGCTCTGGATCACCACGGTATCGATTCGTTCAAGTCCGGCGAAGCGGCGTTGGCCGTTCTCCGCCCCCAACATGTGGGTTTCGGCGATCCTGACATTTGCCAATTCTCTGGAGTGATCACCCAGAAACTGTTCGTCGGCACCCACACGAGACTGGAAATCAAGGTCGGGGCGGAGACCCCCATCACGGTTAACGCGGAAGTTGATAGTCCCGTGAACGTCGGAGATCACATTGGCGTGGAAATCAAACCGGGCAAGGGGTCCGTCGTCCGCGGCTAGGGTCGAGGCAGGCTTGGTTGCGAACGGACCCGAGACAGATCATGCAGACTCGCTATCGAGGGCGAGGCCCGGATCAGGCGCGGTAGGCGGGGAAGAACTTGCGGCTTATCGACGCCTGCCTGCGCTGAGCTCTCGTAGGCGCTGGGATCGCAGATCAGCTCCGAGGTGAACCACTGCTGCTCGCGGTTGGAAAAACCGCGCTTGAACTCTTCCAGCCGGTCGCCCGGGGTGATGCCGCCGCCGAGGTTCAGCGGCAGATCCATCCCGCCTGCGAACTCGATCATTCCCGCCAGCAGGTTCTTCATCGGTGAGTCGCGCAGGAATTCATCCGCTGTACCCGACAGGTAGTAGTGGAGCAGTCCGTCGGAGGCGGCGGCGATCGAGGCGGCGGCCACCGCGCCATCCGGCTCCCGGGCGACGAGCAGCCAGGTGCGTGGCGAACTCAGTATCCGGTCGAAGTATTCGGCTGGAAAGTAGTAGCGATCGGCGGCGCCCGTGCGATCCATCGTCTGTGTGTAAGAGCGGCAGGAAGTCCTGTCGCAGTCTGTCACCGGTCTCCGGTCCGGGGGTCGTCTCGATCCGGTAGCCACGCTTGAGGTTCTTGCGGATCTGCTGTCGGTCGCTCATTCGGCTCTTCGGATCCAGAGCCGGGTCGGCCAGCAGGCAGAGGTTGCGCGGCTGTGCTCCGGTGAGTGGCGGTGTTCCGGCGAGTGTGTGGCGGATGAACGCCGAGACCAGCCCGGTCGGGGCGAAGTCGATCTCCTCGGGGTCGATCGGCACCGGCGGGCCGCCGTCGAGCCCGATGCCCGGGTAGCCGTACGGTGAGAGGGCGTCGATTCCGCCGCCGGGCACCTCCCGCACGATCAGCGGGGCAGCCAGGATGGCGTCGTTCCCGGCCTCGATCCTCAGGGAGTGGGTGACACCTTCGGCTTCGAGGAAGTCCGGGCAGCGGAAGAATTCAGCCTCGTCCGAGGCTGCGGCGCCGCGGTCTTCGATCAGCTCGGCACGGTGACTCACGACAACCGGTTCACCATTTCGAGATGGCGGCGAAGAACTGCTCCGGGGACGCGCCCCAGACTTCGCAGTCGATCAGCTGGCCGCCGCGCTTGATGTGGCCGGGCATGATGCCTTCGTACTGCCAGCCCTGAGCCGCCACGACCTTTTTCGCGGCGGCATTGAAGGCGGGTATACGACCGTAGATTCGGTGGGCTCCGAATTCTTCGAAGGCTTTTGTCACGGTAAGTCGCTCTGCCCACCGCCCCACACCGCGCCCCCGGACCTCGTCCCCGATCAGGCAGCCGAGTTCGGGAGCGGTCTGGCGGAACAGGCCGTAGAGCGCGGTGAAGCCGACCGGCTGCTCGATTCCTGGAACGACGATGGCGTACTTGCGGTCTTCACCCTCGTTGCGGACGGCGGCAGCAGTCCAGCCTTCGGCCTGCTCCATGGAAAAGCTCTCACGCTCCTCCATCAGGGTCTTGGTTGCTTCGGGGTTGTTGAACCAGCGGTGCACCGCCTCGGCGTCTTCGGGGCGGAACTCCCTGATGGAGACCGGCGGCTCCCGGTCCTGATCATCGGAATCTGACATGCCCGCAGTCTAGGAGCAGACCCCGCCGGGTAGCCCGGTCCGCCTGTCAGTCCGCCCGGTTTCGCGCGCGGCGCTCGAAGATCGCATCGACCTGTTCGAGCGACCTGCCCTTCGTCTCCGGCACGAACTTCCAGCAGAACCAGAGCGTGACCAGGCCGATCAGGCCGTAGAACCAGAAGGCGCCGGTCTCGGTCAGCAGGTCGATCAGCGCGAGGAAAGTGAGCGAAACCAGGAAGTTGAAGAACCAGTTGGTCATGGTGCCGGCGGCGGCAGCCTTGCCTCGAACCTTGAGCGGGTAGATCTCGGCGTTCAGCAGCCAGAAGATCGGTCCCAGGCTGATCGCAAACGAGGAGACGAACAGCATCAGGCTCCCGATCGCCAGCACGGTCGAGAGGGTCTCGGGCACGTGGTTGACGAAGGCCAGTCCCAGTACGAACAGGGAGATCGACATGCCGGACACGCCGATGAAAAGCAGGGTGCGCCGACCGGCACGGTCGAGCAGACGCAGAGCGACCACGGTCATCAGGACGTTGATGATGCCAACGCCCGAGGGATGCGAGGATCGCCGAACCGGCCGAGTCGATGCCGGTGCTCTGGATGATCGTCGGGGCGTAGTAGATGACGGTGTTGATCCCGGTTATCTGCTGCAGGATCGCCAGGCCGATGCCGACCAGCAGCGCCGCCTTCACGGCCGGGGCCTTGAGGTCGCTCCACCGGCTCGTATCGGGAGCGGTGCTCCTGGAGATCTCGTCGATCTCGTAGTCGATCGCCTCTTTGCCGGCCGGGCGGACCCTCAGCAGGGCGGCTTCGGCTCCCGCGGTGTCGCCCTGCATCATCAGCCAGCGCGGACTGCGCGGCAGACGGGTGATGCCGATCGCCAGTATCAGGGCAGGTACTGCGCCGAGGCCGAGCATCCAGCGCCAGCCCTCGTCGACATCCGTGAAGGCGAATCCCACCAGGTAGGCGACCAGGATCCCGACCGTCACCGCAAGCTGGAAGAAGGTCACCAGACTGCCGCGCATGTCGGCCGGGGCGACCTCGCTGATGTAGACCGGCGCGACCGCGGAGGCGACACCGATACCGACACCGATGACCACCCTCGACGCGATCAGGACGAAAGTGTCGGGCGCGAAGGCGGAGACGATTGCCCCGACGATGAAGACCGCGGCAGAGACCAGGATAAGGCTGCGGCGCCCGTACCTGTCGGCGCCGAAACTGGCAAACCAGGCGCCGGCGACCGCTCCGATGGGTACCGCTCCGACCACCATGCCCGCCTGGAAGCTGATCGAGACCGAACTCCGGCGTGATCGTCAACAGCGCGCCGGCGATGATTCCCGTGTCGTAGCCGAAGAGCAGCCCTGAAAGTCCGGCGATGGCAGCGGTGATCGTTACGTTGCGCTTTGCTTTGGCGGCGCTGACCTCGCTCCCACTCACGTCTAGATTCTCTCACGATCCGCGGATGCCATTCGAATCCGTTGACGGCGCCCTGCCGGGCCCGGTAATGATGTTGCGGTGAAGACGGCCACCCGGACCGGGAAAGTAAGCACCGGACAGGCCCGGCGAATCGCCCTCGCGGCCCAGGGCTTCGGCGCGCAGCGGCCTGCCGGCCGGGTCACCATGCGCCATCTTGACCGGATGATCCGGCACACCGGGCTGATTCAGATCGACTCGGTCAACGTGCTGGCCAGGGCCCACCTGATGCCCTTGTACTCGAGATCCGGTCCCTACGATCCAGCCCTGCTCGAAACGAGCTTCTTCGGAGGATCCCCGGAGACTGGTGGAGTACTGGGCACACGAGGCCTCGCTGATACCGCCAGGGACCCGGCGACTGCTCGGTTGGCGGATGGAGCGTGTCCACCTCGACGGATGGCGGAGCGTGCGCGCGGCAGCAACGCAGGCCGATCTGCTTGAGGCGGTCGTCGCGGAGATCGACCGGGAAGGCCCGGTGACCGCCAGGGAGGTCGCAGCCGCGGTGGACCCCGAGTACATACCCGAGCGTGGTGACTGGGGCTGGAACTGGCCGCCGGTCAAGAGTGCGCTCGAGTACCTGTTCTGGTCCGGCCGGATCACCGCCGCGTCGCGAAACTCCCAGTTCGAGCGGCGCTACGACCTTGCCGAACGGGTTATTCCCCGAGCGGTGCGCGACCTGCCCGAGCGGGATCAGACCGAGTCTTTCGAGGACCTGATCGAAATCGCAGCCCGTGCCCACGGCATCGGTACCGCGGTCTGCCTTCGTGACTACTTCCGGATACCAGCGGCCGACGCCGGCCCGGCGCTCGCCTCGCTGGTCGCAGCGGGTCGCCTCATCGAAGTCGAATCCGAAGCCTTCGGCGCTCCCGCATACCTGCATCCCGAGGCCAGACGACCGCGACGGATCGAAGGCCGCGCGCTGCTTTCGCCGTTCGACCCGCTCGTTTTCGAGCGGGCCCGTATCGAGAGCCTGTTCGGCTTCCGCTATCGGATCGAGATCTATGTGCCGAAGCACAAGCGGATCTACGGCTACTACGTGCTGCCTTTCCTCCTCAACGAGGCATTGGTGGCAAGAGTCGATCTCAAGGCCGACCGTGTCGGAAGCTCGCTCCAAGTCCAGGGCGCTTTCGCCGAAGCGGGTGCACCGCCCGAGACGGCGGCCGAACTGGCCGCCGAACTCGAGTCGCTGGCCGGCTGGCTCGGCCTCGACGCGATCGAGGTCTCGGACAATGGCGACCTGGCGAAGGCATTGGCAGGGGCCATCGGATGAGTGCCGACAGACCTACCCGGGGCAGGTACGCGCCATCGCCGACCGGCGAGCTGCACCTCGGCAACCTCCGCACTGCGTTGATCGCCTGGCTCTCGGCCAGATCGGCGGGTGGCGAGTTTCTGCTGCGGATCGAAGATCTCGACTCCGGGCGCTCACGGCAGAAGTGGATCGAGGTGCAGCTGGAGGAACTCCGCGGGGTCGGCATCGATTGGGACGGCGGACCCGGTTCGCCAGAGTCTTCGCGGCGACCTGTATGCCCAGGCCGTCGGCAGGCTCCGGGAGCAGGGTCTGCTCTACGAATGCTTCTGCACCCGGGCCGAGATCCGGGAGGCGTCTTCGGCGCCACACGGCGAGTTGCCGGAAGGGTCCTATCCGGGCACCTGCCGCGATCTCACCGCGGACCGGCTGGCCGAGCTTCGAGCCGGAGACCGGCCGCCGGCGCTGCGGGTCCGGGCCGGCTCCACCGCCTTCGAATTCGAAGATGCGCTCTGTGGAAGGGTCGCCGGCCGGGTCGACGACTTCGTGGTGAGGCGCAACGACGGCGACTTCGCTTACAACCTCGCGGTCACGGTCGACGACGCCGACCAGGGGATCACCGAGGTCGTTCGCGGGGCTGACCTCCTCGAAACAACCGGCCGACAACTCTGGCTCTACGAAAAGCTCGGGCTGCAGGCACCCGACAGGTGGGTTCACGTGCCGTTGATGCTCGGTCCTGACGGAGACCGGCTGGCGAAGCGCCATGGCTCGGTCACGCTCGAAGAACGGCTCGAGTCCGGGCAGGGCAGGGACGAGGTGGTCGGAGAGCTTGCGGCGTCGGTCGGCCTGAGGCGTGGACAGGTCGAGACCACCGCCGCGGCGTTGCTCGACGGATTCTCACTCGAGAGACTGACCGACCGGTCCTGAGCACCGGAAGGAGAGGTGCGAAGTGCCATGATCAGCCCCATGGCGGCCGAGATAGAGCGCAAATTCCTGCTTGACGAGATCCCCCCCGGAGCGGCCGACACCGACTGCGATCTGATCGATCAGGGGTACCTGGTCTCCGACGGCGAGACCGAGATCCGGTTGAGGCGCAAGGCCGGGGTCCATTACATCACGGTGAAGAAGGGTCACGGCGAGGTCAGGGATGAGACCGAGGTCGAGATAACCGCCGGTCAGTTCGATCGACTCTGGAAACACACCGAAGGCTGGCGCGTGCAGAAGCGCCGGCACTTCGTTGCGCTCGGAGGCGGTCTGACTGCCGAGATGGACATCTACGGCGACGACCTCGAGGGACTGCTCACCGTCGAAGTCGAGTTCGGGTCCGAATCAGCGAGCCGAGACTTCAGGCCGCCCGCCTGGTTCGGCAGGGAGGTGACCGGCGATGTCCGGTACTCGAATCAGCAGATGGCCCGCATCGGACGACCCGGCTGAGACTTGTCCTTTACAAATATACAGTTGTGTAGTAGTATAACCTCAAATTCGAGAACCGGAGGACGAAAATGAGCGATACCAAGCAAGCCGAAGTTACCGATCTGACCACCGCCGCCTTTGACGAGTACATCGGCCAGGACGGTCTGACCGTGGTCGACTTCTGGGCTTCGTGGTGTGGGCCCTGCGTCCAGATGGCGCCGCAGTTCGAGAAGGCCGCGCAGATGCGACCCGATTACAACTTCGCCAAGGTCAACGTCGATGAGCAACCGGAACTCGCAGGCCGCTACCAGGTCAGCTCGATTCCGACGCTCGCGGTGATCCGGGACGGGGAGCTGCTCGGCATGGCACCAGGAGTGGTCAAGGCCAACGAACTGGTCCAGGCCCTGGACAAGCTCGCAGGCTGAACCTGCCAATCCGGCCGCGGGGCATTAGCCTCCCGGCCGTGGCCAGGAAGAAGAGAAGCGCGGGGCTGATCCTCTACAGGTTTCGCGAGGATCGGCTCGAAGTTCTGATCGCCCATATGGGTGGCCCCCTGTGGAGCGGCAAAGTGGCGCGCGGCAAGCGAGGCTGGTCCATTCCGAAGGGCGAATACGGCGACGATGAGCAGCCGTTCGACGCCGCCTGCCGGGAGTTCCGCGAGGAGACCGGATTCGATCCTCCCGAGCGTGAGCCGATCGAACTCGGGGAAGTCGTCCAGGGAAGCGGCAAGCGGGTGCTCGCCTGGGCGATTCAGGGAGACCTCGACCCCGGCCGGGCGAGCAGCAACATGCTCGATATCGAGTGGCCGCCGAAGTCGGGCAAGCGGCTGAGGTTCCCCGAAGTCGACCGGGTCGAGTGGGTTGCGCCAACGGTTGCGCGAGACCTCGTGATACAGGCTCAGGGCGAGTTCTTTGATCGGCTCGAGCGTCTTCTGGGCGCCAGTCGAACCGCAACAACCCACTGAATCGGCTGTTACCTTAACCAGCATGAAGACGACAATCCATCGTCGAGGGAGCAGCGCACTCGCCTGCGGATTCGCCATCGCAGTGGCGATGGTGGGCGCGCTGACAGCCGCCGCCCCGGCCGGCGCGGTCACGGTCGGGACCAACCTCAACCAGACTCCCGCAGGTGGAGCCGGATGCGAAGTGGCCCTGATCCCTCCCCCGAGCTGCTCGATCTTCGACGGTTTGACGGCTCAGACCCCTCGTGGACAGTGGCGCGTCACCTCTGCGCGGGTAAGGACAGGGCCGCGTAGCGGACCGATGCGCTTCACGATGATCCAGGCGCTGCGGTCGAAGTCCGGCGCCGGGGGAATCATCTGCTGTACAGCCTCTTCACAGGGTCCGGTCTTCACTCCTCCGGCCAACTCGACCACCCGCGTCAACCTGAACCTGCCGGCAGTGAATACGACCGAAATCGTCGACCGTGAGCAGATCGAAGTCGTCGACTACCTGGGTATCTCGCTGCTCAACCAGTCGGCATCGATCGCCTTCGCCCCGGCACAGTTCGGAAGCTCCTTCTTCGACCGGGCCTTTACCACCGGTGCAACCCAGCTCGGGGGAGCACTGCCGGGGTTGACGCCGATGATCAACGCCCAGTTCCAGGCCTGCAGTCGGTCCTCATCCGGCGCATCGACTTCGGCCAGCCCCTGCGCCCCCCTGCGCTTTTCGGTCTCTTCGAAGGTTCGTTCGCTCGGAGACGGCAGCGCTGTCCGGCTCAAGGCCAGGGTTCCTTCGGCGGGCGCGGTGAGGGTCGGTCAGGCCGGCAGGGGCAAGAGCCTGCTCCGCAGCACTTCGTCGAAAGCGAAGAAGGCCGGCACTGTCGGCGTGAAGGCCAGTCTGAATGCCCGGGGCAAGCGGGTTCTCAAGCGTCGTGGCCGCGTCAAGGTCAAGGTCAGGGTGACCTTCAAGCCGAAGTCGGGCTCAGCTTCTACGAAGAAGCTTCGGGTCACCTTCAAGCGCTGAGCGGACCCGAAGCGCTGATTCCTGCCGGCCTCGCCGATCCGGTATACGGTGACAACAGGAGAACCGGCCAGGAAGGCAGCGATAGCGATCTTTGGGGGAAAGTGGATGAAGGACAGGAGACTCTTCACAGTCGTGATGGCAGTGCTGGTTTCGGCCGGTATCGCCGGCGTGGGCTTCGGAACGGCGTCGGCCGGCAAGTCGACAGTTTCGTCTGCGGCGACCAGCGGTGTGAACAAGGCGGGTCGCTACGCAGGCAAAGTCGGGACTTTCGCCAGGATCATCCTCAAGACGGACCGGCGAAAGGTCAAGAAACTGGATGCCGGGGTCTCGGCGCTCTGTCAACGCGCCTCCGACGGCAACCTGAACGGCCCGGTACTCGTCGCGATGAGGGCTTCAACCAGGCTGAAGATCAAGTCGAACGGCAAGTTCTCCGGAAAAGGGCAGACCAAGAAGGGTGTCTCCTGGAAGGTCAGCGGCCGCTTCGTCAGCAAGAAGAAAGCGAAGGGCAGTTTTCGAAGCAAGCCTCTTCCGCTCCGTCTTCAACCCCTTCGTTCCCTTCGATTCCGAGCTCTGCTCCGGCAGCGGAAAGTGGACCGCGAAGCTGAAGCGGTAGCCAGTCGAAATGGCAGCGCTCTTCGCGCTAGGGTCGGCAGATGCCTGAAACCGAATCTGCCTCAAAGTCCGCCCGCGATTTCGACCTCGTTCTTTTCGGAGCTTCAAGTTTTGTCGGAGAACTGACCGCGGCCTACCTGGCCGAGAACGTGCCGGACGATTTCAGAATCGCCCTCGCCGGACGATCCCGGGAGAAGCTGGAGAAGACCCGTTCAGCCCTCCCGGGCGAGGCGTCTGAATGGCCGATCATGCTGGCTGACAGTCGCGACGAGGAGTCGCTCGCCGCGATGGCGAAGTCGACCCGCGTTCTCGTGACGACGGTAGGCCCCTACGCGAAGTACGGCCTGCCTGTGGTGCTCGCATGCGCGGAGGCCGGAACCGACTACGCCGACCTGACCGGGGAACCGCTTTTCATGCGTAACTCGATCGACGGTGCCGACGAGATCGCGAAGAAGTCCGGTGCCCGGATCGTGCACACCTGTGGCTTCGATTCGATCCCCTCCGACCTCGGGGTGCTGGCTCTGCACGAAGCTGCCGAGGCGGCCGAGGCAGGGGGACTCGGCGAAACGACGCTCGTAGTAGAGGCGATGAAGGGCGGCTTCAGCGGCGGCACGATCGATTCGATGAAAGGCCAGATAGATACGAGCAAGGCCGATCCCGCTGCACGCCGTCTGGCCGCTGATCCTTACGCCCTGTCTCCGAATCGCGATGCCGAACCCGACCCCGGGTCGGAGCGTGACTCGATGGGGGTCGGCCGCGATCCCGATACCGGCGACTTCGTCGCCCCCTTCATCATGGCGGGTGTCAATACGCGCGTGGTGAGGCGCAGCAATGCGTTGATGGAATGGGCTTACGGCAACAGTCTGCGCTACCGCGAAGTAATGAAGGCCGGCAACGGTCCGCTCGGTGCAGTCAAGGCCGGAATGGTCGTCGGCGGACTGGGCGGCCTGGTCGGCGGCCTGGCCTTTCGGCCGACCAGAATCGTGCTGGACCGGCTGTTGCCCGACCCGGGCGAGGGTCCGGATGAAGAGAGCCGGGACAAAGGCTTCTTCAAGATCCGGATCACGACAACCACCAGCTCCGGCCGCAAGTTCCGCTGTCGGGTGGAGGCCCAGGGTGACCCTGGCTACAAAGCCACCGCGGTGATGCTGGGGCAGGCCGGTCTCTGCCTGGCGCTGGATCGGGACCAGACACCCGATGTTTCCGGGGTTCTGACTCCCGCGACGGCGATGGGCGCGGTTCTGACCGAGCGGCTGCGCGCGGCGGGCCACACCTACGAAGTCAGCGAGATATAGGGCGACGTCGCAAGGGACGGATGGAGCTAGCCGGAGTCGAACCGGCGACCTCTTGGGTGCGATCCAAGCGCTCTGCCAACTGAGCTATAGCCCCGCGGCGGCAAAGGATACGGACTATTCGTGTGCAAAAGGTGGGAGGTCATGCCATACGTCGGTATAAACCGCATAGTCTTCACCGCAAGCGTTCGCTACTGAGGCAACATGGGAATCCTCGACGATGCAATCCGAGAACACCTGGACCTGAAGCGCCAGCACGGGGCTGATGAATCCGAGGTGGAAGGCCTGGAGGCGGAAGCCTTCGGACCGGCCGACCGACCGGAGGCCACAGATGCTCCGCCTGCGGACCCGGCTTCCTCCGGCGATGCCGAAGCACTGACGCAGGTGATCAGCCCCGGGTCCTCGCTCACCGCTCCAGCGGGTGAGGGCGACCAGCTCGACAAGGTCTTCGAGAGCAGCCGCGGAGAGGATCAATCACCGGATCAGGAGCAGTCCGAAGAGCCTTCGTTCGAGGAACATGAGTTGCCGCCCGGCGGCGATTCGACAACCGGATCGCAGCAGTCCGAGCCATCGCAAGCCGAAGAGCAGGATCCGACCGCTTCCGAAGCGCAGGCTGAAGTCGACCCCGCGGTTGACGTTGCCGGAGATGCGGCCGATACCAGCGAGAGCGAGACGGATGACGGCGGTGGCGACGCGGGCGACGCGCTCGAACTGGAGCGCCAGCACCTGGCCGGCCAGCCGACCGAGCACTACGATGTCGACGCGGCGATCGCCGAAGAAGACGAGATTGACCTGCTGAGTGAAAGCTCGCTCTCCGATGAACTCGATCGGGCCCTCGACGGTCCGGGCGAACCGGAGCGGGAGGCCCAGCCGGCCGAGCCAGAGCCGGAGATCGAGCCGGAACAGCCCGAAACTGAACCAGCCGCCGGCCCCGAGGTTGCCCTCGACGAAGGGGCTGCCGACAAAGAGGCCACTGGTGAAGATACCGCTGGTGAAGAGGCCACGGACCAGCAAGCCGATCCGGAAGACGCGGACTTCTTCGATCAGGAAGATCCGCTTGAAGGTACGCCGGACTTCCTCGAAGAGACTCCCGAGCACGACCGGCTCTGGTTCGAGCAAAAGGAACCGAAGGACTTCGACTTCGGCGACTGATCAGACCGTCGGCCGGACTCCGGAGGCGGCATCAAGGCGGGAACGTTTCGAACGGATTGCCAGCAACGCGTCGAGAGCCGTGTAGTCGATCGCTGCCGCCCAGGCGCCGAGTCCAAGGTCGGCTTCGCGCTCTTCGGCAGTCCGCTTCATCTGAAGACGGTGCCATCCGGAATTTGCGGCAGCCCCACCCAGCTGCTTTGCAATCGCGGGTCCGCCGATTCGCGGAGCGGGCCGGTCGAGATTCAAGGTCCGGCCACTCACGAACTCACCGGCCAGGGCAGGGCGGATCGCCAGCGGGCGACCGACTCCGACCATCGCGATCCCGGCCCGCAAAGCTTCGTCCACGCCCGCTCTCGTTCTCAGGCCGCCGGTCAGCATCACCGGCACATCGGTGGCTTCGGCCACCGTCGCGGCGCCCTGCCAGAAGGGGGACTCATGAGTCGAATCGATCTGCGAGCCGTCTGCCTCCATGCCCAGCATGGCCGGAGTTTCGTAGTTGCCTCCCGAGACCTCGAGCAGGTCAGCACCCCGCTCCTCCAGTTGGCGGCTGAGCCAGGCGAGGTCCGATTCGCCGCCGTCACGGAAGTCGAGTTTGACCGCTACCGCTGATTCGTCCGGGAGCTTCCGCCTCAGTCCCTCGATCGTTTCCAGCAGCAGCCGCGAGCGTCCTTCGATGCCGCCGCCGTATTCGTCGTCTCGCAGATTCCTGTCGGGGTCGAGAAAGCTGCTCAGCAGGTAGCCGTGGGCTGCATGGACCTGCACCCCGGCGAAGCCGGCCTCGATCGCGATCTGCGCTGCCGTGATGAATCGCGTCCGGATCTCGATGATCTCTCCGGTGGAAAGCGACCGGGGTCTGGCAAAGAGGCCGGCCAGCGCCACGGCCGGTCCGCCGGAAGGTGAGACCGGATGGGAGTTGACGAAGCGCGTGGTCTGGCGGCCGGGATGCGAGATCTGGACCAGCGCATGGGGGCCTGCCGCGCGGGCCCAGCGTCGCATCGCCTCGCGGTCCGTGATCGGGTCGATGACCACGTTGCGCGCACGCTCGAGGTGCCTGCGGTCGACCATCGCGTTGCCGGTCAGGATCAGGCCCGCTCCTCCCGCGGCATTGGCTTCGTAAAGTCGGAAGTGACTTTCGGTCGGGTCGTTGCGCCGGTCAGCCAGCCCCTCTGTCATGGCAGCCCGCCCGAGGCGGTTCGGCAGCGTCAGGCCACAGGGCAGGGTGAGGGGATCGCTGAGTTCGGTCACGGGCATCGGCGCCTCGCAGCCTAAGGGTTCAGCCCATACAATCCCCCGACGGCTTCACGGCCGCGAGGGGCCATAGCTCAGTTGGCAGAGCGCCTGCTTTGCAAGCAGGAGGTCGCCGGTTCGATCCCGGCTGGCTCCATTACCACCCAAGGGCCGATACGACCAGGAATCTGATCGAAGCAGCTGCCGCCCCGGTGAATCAGAGCGGCCGAACTCGATCTGACTCAGTAGCGGGAGAGCACCGAGAAGCTGCCGATCAGGCTTCCGATCCGGCGCTCGTAGCGGAAGCCGTTGTCGGCAGCCAGCTTCTCGATGGCCTTCGGGGATACCCAGTGAGGGTCGCCCATGAGTTCGCCGACGATCAATTTCCCCCCCGGCTTCAGCACCCGGGAGAACTCCGAGACGGCCGCCTGCTGGTCGGGGATCTCACCAAGTGTGGTGACCAGGAAGGCTGCGTCGAATGAAGCGTCTTCGTAGGGCAGCACCTGTGCGTCACCCTGGGTTGCCTTGATGTTGCCGATTCCCCGCTCGCCTGCGCGCCCGACGGTGTGGTCGAGCATTTCCTGCTGGATGTCGAAGATTTCAAGGCTGCCCTCGGGGCCCAACCATTCAGCTACCTCAAGTGTGTAGTAGCCGGTTCCCGGACCGACCTCGAGGATGCGGTCTCCAGGATTCAGATCGAGTGCCTCGCGCAGTCTCTCCCGCGTGATGAAGGGATGTGGCGCTTCAACCCAGAAGCGCTGGCCGTAGGGGCAGGCCGAAGGGTTCTTGCGCCACCAGAATGCGGCTGCGACCAGGGCGAGAACCAGCAGGACGACCGACTTCTTGAGGGTCTTCATGACCCCAATCTACCGGCCGGGCGAAGGACTGGTTCTCAATCTACTGCGCAAGGCGGGTCGGCTCAGCTGATTGAAACCAGGGCTGTGCCGACCACATAGGCGCCGATCAGCACAGCGCCTTCCCAGCGGACCAGCTTGCGGCCGGTGGCCAGGAACCAGGTTGCGATGACAGTGAGCCCGAGCATCAGCCATCCGGCGGCGGCCAGGGTGCCGATCTCTATCGTGGTCGGCGAGATCAGCGCGATGACTCCGCCGATCAGGAGGCTGTTGATCAGGTTGCTGCCGAGTACGTTGCCGATCATCAGGTCGAGTTCGTCCTTGCGTGCGGCCTGGATCGAGACGGCCAGCTCGGGCAGTGAGGTGCCTATTGCGACCAGAGTGAGGCCGATGATCGCCTGGGAAACCCCGGCTTCGATCGCCAGGCTGCCTGCGGAGTCCACAAGCACACGCGAGGCCACGACCGTGAAGACCAGGCCGACCACCGCCCGCAGGGCCTCGCGGCCGGTCGAGAGGCCCTCTCTGGATTCGGGTGTCGCCTCGGACGGGTCAGGGGGGTTGCCCCGGATCATCCAGAAAGCGACCGGAACCAGCGCGAGCAGAATCAGCCCGGTCACCGTGCCGAGACCGACGAAGGCGAATACCAGGAACAGGGCCACGGCCGCGCCCGAGAGCAGGGCTTCACGTTTCAACGTGCCAACGGCGATCGCCACCGGCAGGATCAGCGCGCCGGCTCCCAGGACGACGGAGACGTTGAAGGTATTGGAGCCGATCACGTTGCCCATGGCCAGGCCGCCTTCGCCGCCGGCTGCTGCGAAAGCCGACACCAGGCCGTCGGGCAGGCTGGTGCCGACTCCGAGCAGCACCGCTCCGACGAAGAGCGGGCTGGCTCCGAGCAGGGTCGCGATCCTGGCCGCACCGGTGATGAACTGGGAAGCGGCCACCGAGAGCACGACAAGTGAAAGCACGGCCAGACCGAGATCGACGATCACCATTCGGGAGACCTAGCCTTCGAGCGAGTAGACCGCGCCGGTGGCGAACAGGTTCGGAGCGATGCGCGGCAGCCCGCTCTCGGCTTTTCCTCCGGGCCCGACGACGATCCTTCGCTCGACAGCCAGTCCGGTGTCCGCCGCCAGCGACTCGAAGTCGCGGATCGTGCAGAGATGGATGTTCGGGGTGTCGAACCACTGGTAAGGCAGGATCGGAGTGACCGGCATCCGCCCCTTGAGGGCAAGTCCGGCACGCAGCCTCCACTGGCCGAAGTTCGGCAGGGAGACGATCTGGCGCGGGGCCACTCTCTTCATTTCACCGAGGACGCGGTCGGGGCGGCGGACCGCCTGAAGGGTCAGCGAAAGAACCGCCCAGTCGAAGGAGCCGGTCTCGATCTCCGGGAGTTCCGCCTCGAGATCGCCCTGGGTCACCGGGACGCCGCGGGCGATGCATTCGTGGAATCCGTCGGGGTCGTTCTCGATGCCGAGCACCCGGCACTGCTTTTCGTTCATCAGCGTCTCCAGCAGGGCTCCGTCCCCGCAGCCGAGGTCCAGAACCCTGCTGCCCGGATCGACCATCGCCGCGACGATGTCGAGGTCGGGTCTCACCGGGCCGCTTCCCCGATGCCCCGCTGGGCGGCCAGCCTGTTGATGAATCCCGCGACCGTCTCGTGGTAGTCGGGGATCGCGAAGAGGAAGGAGTCGTGACCGTGAGTCGAGGCGATTTCGCGGAAGGTGACCGGCGCCCCGGCCAGGCGCAGCTCGGCGGCGATCTCCTTCGAGTGGGAGGTCGAGAACCGCCAGTCGGAGTCGAAAGACAACACCAGATAGGAGGTATCGCCGGCCTCGATCTGACGCTGGACCTTGACCGGGTCCCGGAAGGGGTCGAAGTAGTCCATCACCCGCCCGAGGTACAGGTAGGTATTGGCGTCGAAGCGTTCGACGAAGGACTGGCCCTGGTAGTGGAGGTAGCTCTCGACCTGGAAGTCGACGTCGAAGCCGAAGCGCGGCATCTCGGCGTCCTGGATCCGGCGGCCGAACTTCTCCCGCATCGACTCCTCCGAGAGGTAGGTGATGTGGCCGATCATCCTGGCCAGCCCCAGCCCGCGGTCGGGCCGGTCACCGGTCTCGTAGTAGTCGCCGTTGCTGAAGTCGGGGTCGCGCATGATCGCCTCGCGTGCGACGGCCGAGAAGGCGATGTTCTGGGCGGAGAGTCGGGCCGAGGCGGCAACGACCAGGGCGCCGTCAATCTCTCCGGGGTGGTCGATCGTCCATTGAAGGACCTGCATGCCCCCGAGTGAGCCGCCCAGGGCCGCCAGCAGTTTTCCGATGCCGAGCTCGGCCAGCAGCGCCCGGTGGACGGTGACCAGGTCCCGGACCTGAATCAGCGGAAAGCTCAGCCCGTAGGGCTCGCCGGTCGCCGGGTCGGTCGAAGAGGGCCCGGTCGTGCCACTGCAGCCGCCGAGCACGTTGGCGCAGATCACGAACAGCCGGTCGGTGTCGAGCGGCCTGCCCGGCCCGATGATGTTGTCCCACCAGCCCGGGCGATCGGGGTTGTCGCCTTCGTGTATGCCGGCGGCATGGGCATCGCCGGAGAGGGCGTGGCAGATGAAAACCGCGTTCGAGCGCTCTGCGTTCAGTTCACCGTAGGTCTCGTAGGCGACCTCGACCCGGTCGATCCCGGCGCCGGACTCGAGCGTCAGCGGACGATCGCCGTCGAAGACGACCGCCCGCTGCGTATGTACGACGCCGACGCCCGAAGGCAAGCTGCCTCGCTACTTGGCCTTGGCCAGGGCCTGGTCGATGTCGGCCACGATGTCGCTGATGTTCTCGATGCCGACCGAGAGCCGGACCATGTCGTCGGTCACGCCGGCGCTGGCCAGTTCGCCCTCGTCGAGCTGTGAGTGGGTCGTCGTGGCCGGGTGGATCGCCAGCGACTTCGCGTCGCCGATGTTGGCCAGGTGGCTGAACAACTCGAGCGAGTCGATGAATTTCCGCCCTGCGTCCCGTCCGCCCTCGATTCCGAAGGCGACCAGCGCACCGCTGCCACCCTTGAGGATCCGCGAAGCGATCTCGGCGTGACTGGAATCCGGCAGGCCCGGGTACTCGACCCAGGTGACGCCGTCGAGCCCCTTCAGGTGCTCGGCCACCGCGAGTGCGTTCTCGCTGTGGCGTTCCATCCGCAGCGGCAGGGTTTCGATCCCCTGGAGCAGCAGGAAGGCGTTGAACGGCGAGAGCGCGGCGCCGGTATTCCTGAGCAGCACGGTCCTGACCCGTCCGACGTAGGCCGCCGGGCCCATGGCGTCGGTCCAGACCACACCGTGGTAGGAAGGATCAGGCTTGGTGAGACCGGGGTAGCGGTCGGGCTGGGCGGCCCAGTCGAAGTTGCCGGAGTCGACGATGATTCCGCCGATCGAGGTGCCGTGGCCACCGATGAACTTGGTCGCCGAATGAACCACGATGTCGGCGCCATGGTCGAAGACCCTGGTCAGGATCGGGGTCGGAACCGTGTTGTCGACCACCAGCGGCAGGCCCTCTGCATGGGCCGCGTCGGCCCATGCGTCGAGGTCCACGACGTTCAGGCGCGGGTTGCCGATCGTCTCGGCGAAGACCAGCCTGGTGTGCTCGTCGACATGTGATGCGAGCTCTTCCGGCTTGTCGGGGTCGACGAAGCGGACCTCGATCCCGTACTGCGGCAGCGTATGCGCGAACAGGTTGTAGGTACCGCCGTAGAGCTTCGACGAGGCGACGATGTTGTCACCGCTGCGGCAGACGTTCAGCACCGAGTAGGTGACGGCGGCCTGTCCCGAGGCGACTGCGAGTGCCGCGACTCCGCCTTCGAGGGCGGTCATGCGTTCCTCGAGTACGTTCCAGGTGGGGTTCATGATCCGGCTGTAGATGTTTCCCGGCTCGGCCAGCGCGAACAGGTCCTGGGCATGCTGGGCGTCGTTGAAGTTGTAGGAGACCGTCTGGTAGATCGGTACCGCCCGCGCATTCGTGGTCGGGTCCGGCTCCTGCCCGGTATGAAGGGCAATCGTTTCTGGGCTGAAGTTCTTCTCTTCTTCGCTCATCTCTCTCCTGGTTGGCTCAGTGAAGGGGTGCCCGGCACTCTATATCCGACCACGTCGCTCAGGAAATCGGCCCGGCCCGTCGTCGCCGGCCGGGTGGCTCGAGCGGCTAGGACGAAACGACTTCTACGTTGAAGTTCACCTGGTCCGTATCCGTGTCGACCTCGGTGATCTCGCCGTCGATCTTGATCTCGTTGCCGTTCGGCTCGGCTGCGTCGCAGGTGAAAGTCTCGCCTACCTCGGCCTTTACTTCCGGGCAGTCCACCGTTTCCAGCGGGGCGCCGACCGATTCCTCGAGCGATGACTTGACCTGGGCCGAGAGCTCGTCCGAGGAGACGGTGCTTTCGCTGCAGGCGGCCAGGGAAAGGGCGGCGACAACGGCTGCACCGGCGAGAGTGAGGCTCTTGAGGGTCATTCAGGATCTCCGATCGGACGAAATCTGGACGAGGATTGCCCGTGGCCGGGCGCACTGCGCTGAGTATATGCGCGATCCATGCCCGATTCCGGCTCAGCTGGTCGAGTCCTGCGGGGTGGCGTCGAGTGCCTTGAGGTCGACGTCGAAAGCCCCCTTGCGATCGGTGAGTGTGAGCACGAGTTCCCTCTCGTTTCCCTGTGAATCGACCCCGGTGCAGTCGACGACGGTGCCGGCTTCGAGTTTGATCTTCTGCGGACAGGTCACATCGCCGATGACCGCGCCGGTCTGGTTCCTGAGCGATCTCGCCGCGGCCACCTCGAAAGCTGCGCCCGGGGCCGAGGCCGAGACGACCTGCCAGTCGAACCTGATCATGTCGCTTTCCGAGTCGAGATCGGTCACCTCACCCTCGATCGTCAATTCGAGATCGCGCTCGTTGGTCGCCACGCAGTTGATCGGTGATCCGACGTCGGAGTCGGCCTGCTCGCAGTCGATCGAGGTCAGCAGGATCCCGGTCTCGTCTTCGTAGGCGATCCTCACCTGCTTGTCCAGCTCGTCTGCGGACACGTTGTTGCCGATGCTGCAGGAGAACTCACAGCCGGCGATCAGCAGGGAGGCCGACAGCACGGCACCGATCAGGACGAGACGTTTCGAGTTCAACGGATGCTCCCGTTCTTGCTTGGTTGCTTCGCTCGCCCCGGCTTCACGGGCCGCGTCTCGAGTATAGATCCGCGCCGCTGATGCCGTATCGGCTTCGCGGCGGTTTCAGACCAGTTCTTCGAGCCAGGTGCCGAGCGCGGTCAAGTCGTCCTGCACCAGCCCGTGACCGGCCGCTTCGTTCATGCTGAATGCGACCGAGGCACCAGACCGCTCGAGGCGTTGCCCCAGTTCGCGACTCTGGTCGGGCGGCACCAGCGGATCCCGCCCGCCGGCTGCGACGAGAACCGAGGTAGAGCTCAGGTCGAGATCAGGATCCGGCTCATAGGGCAGCATCGGCCTGAGCAGGGCTGCGCCTCGCAGCAGCCCCGGGTGGCGGAAGAGCAGGCTGGCGGCGATGTTGGCCCCGTTGGAGAAGCCGATGGCGACGACGCCCGAGGGGTCGAAGCCGTATTGCCCCGCAGATCCGGTGACGAAGGCCGCCAACTCATCGGTCCGTTCGAGCAGATCGGGTATGTCCAGGCGGCCTTCGGCGTGGCGCCGGAAGAATCGCCTCGAGACACCTCCTTCGAGCACTTTTCCCCGCGGGCTCAGCAGTCCGCACTGCGGAGCGAGCCGGCGGCCGAGCGGGACCAGGTCGTTTTCGTCGCCCCCGGTCCCGTGGAGGAGCAGCAGAGTCGCAGTTCCTTCTCCGGGGACATGGACGTGCTCGAAGTCACTCATCGTGGCTGATCGTAGCCGCAGCGCTGACGTCGGTACCCGGCGGGCACCACTGTGGTCGCGATAGATTGCGTCCATGGCTATAGAGGGATTCGAAAAGGGTCAGAAGATCTGGATCCACGGGGAAGGCGGAACGCAGCGTCCGGCCATCTTCGTGGGCGACGGTGAGAACGCGACCTTCTTCGGCGGGCCGCCCCAGTGCTACGTGGTGATGGAAGACACCAAAGAGGGCGGCGAAGTCGAGCTCGATCGCATCACCGCCAGGGACTGAAACCCCGCCTTATTCCGATCGAATCACCCTGAATTGGGCTAGCCCAAGCCAAAAGGCATCAGTCGCCGAGAGTCCCGAGTCCATAACATTGACGCTGTGTCGTCTTCAGTCCAGTCACCCATCAGCCTGACTCCCCGGAGCAGTGATCCCCGTGGCTGAGATGTGGCGCTCAACCATCGGCAAGAAGACGATCGTCGCCGTGACCGGCACGATCCTCGTCGCTTATCTGGTGCTCCACATGATCGGCAACCTGAACTCGCTGTTCGGGCCCGGGGGCGCCGAGCCGCGGATCGACGAGTACGCCGAGTGGCTGCGCACCTTCGGCGAGCCGCTGATCCCCTACGAGGGCATCGTCTGGGCGGTCCGGGCGATTCTGCTGGGCTCGTGGTCGTCCACATCGTCGGCGTCGTGCAACTCAACTCCCGCAACAAGGCGGCCCGGCCCGCCGCCTTCCCGGCCAAGCGCATCGGACGCTCCTGGGAATCGCGCCTGATGATGGTCAGCGGACTCCTGCTGCTCGCCTTCATCATCTTCCACATCCTGCAGTTCACAACCCTGACCATCGATGTCACACCGCTCGAGAAGGGCGCTCTCTACGCCAACCTCTACAACGCTTTCCAGGAGTGGTACTTCGTCGCCATCTACCTGGCAGCCCTGGTCTTTCTCGGCATGCATCTGCGTCATGCGATCTGGAGCCTCTGCCAGACGATGGGCCTCGACAACCCGGAGCGCAACTTCGGTATCCGGATGGGCGCCAACGGACTGACCCTGGTCATCGTCTTCGGCTTCGCCCTGATCCCGGTCCTGTTCTTCACCGGTGCCCTCGGCGAGCCGCCGGCCGATGAGCTCTCGGCATCCCTGACGACCTTCGGAGGCAACACCTGATGGCCACGATTTCACTCGACCCGAAGATCCCCGAGGGACCGATCGAGCACAAGTGGCAGAACTGGCTCGACCAGCACGGGCTGGTCGGACCACGCAACCGGGCCGGCAAGAACGTGATCGTCATCGGCACCGGGCTGGCCGGGTCCTCGGCGGCCGCCAGCCTCGCCGCCCAGGGATTCAAGGTCAAGAGCTTCTGTTACCAGGACTCGCCCCGTCGGGCGCACAGCATCGCCGCCCAGGGCGGAATAAACGCGGCCAAGGATTTCGCCAACGAGGGCGACTCGGTGCGCCGGCTCTTCGTCGACACGATGAAAGGCGGCGATTTCCGCTCGCGCGAGGCCAACGTGTGGCGGCTTGCCCAGCTTTCCGAGAACATCATCGACCAGGCCGTGGCCCAGGGCGTGCCGTTCAACCGCGAGTACGGCGGCTCACTGGCGACCCGCTCCTTCGGTGGCGTGCTGGTCCAGCGGACCTTCTACTCCCGCGGCCAGACCGGCCAGCAACTGATGCTGGGCGCCTACAGCGCGCTCGAGCACCAGGTCGCAGCCGGCAACGCCCAGGTCTTCAGCCGGCACGAGATGCTCGACGTGGTTCTCGTCGACGGGGTCGCGAAGGGTGTGATCGTGCGCAACCTGGTCACCGGCGAGATCGAACGCCATGCCGGCGACGCGGTGATCCTGGCCTCCGGCGGCTATACGAACGTCTACTACCTCTCGACCAACGCGATGGGCTCCAACGTGACCGCCACCTGGAGGGCCCACCGGCAGGGCGCCCTGATGGCCAACCCCTGTTTCACCCAGATCCACCCGACCTGCATCCCGCAGTCCGGCGAGTACCAGTCGAAGCTCACCCTGATGAGCGAGTCGCTGAGAAACGACGGCCGCGTCTGGGTCCCGCGCAAGCCCAACGAGGACCGTGCGCCCGGCGATATCCCCGATGCGGAGCGGCTGTACTTCCTCGAAGAGCGCTATCCCGCTTTCGGCAACCTCGCCCCGCGCGACATCGCCTCCCGCGCCGCCAAGGCGGTCTGCGACGACGGCCTGGGTGTAGGCGGCACGGGCCGTGGCGTCTACCTCGACTTCCGCGATGCGATCGACGAACACGGCCGCGAGACGATCGAGCGCAAGTACGGAAACCTCTTCGACATGTACCAGAAGATCACCGGCGACAATCCGTACGAAACGCCGATGATGATCTACCCGGCCCCTCACTACGCGATGGGCGGCCTCTGGGTCGACTACGAACTCCAGACGACGATCGAGGGCCTCTTCGCGATCGGCGAGGCGAACTTCTCCGACCACGGAGCCAACCGTCTCGGAGCCAGCGCGCTGATGCAGACCCTGGCCGACGGCTATTTCGTCGCCCCGCATACGGTCACCGACTACATGACCAGGTCGGGCGACGCGGTAGGCACCGACGACTCCGCCTTCGACGCCACCCAGGACCGGGTCGAGAGCCACATCGCGGCACTGGTCGACGTCGGCGGCAGCACAGTTGCCCAGGACTTCCACCGGGAGATGGGCAACGTGATGCTCGACAAGTGCGGCATGTCGCGCACCGCCGAAGGCCTGAGGGAAGCCCTCGCCGAGGTCCGCCGGATCAAGGGCGAGTTCTGGTCGGACCTGCGGGTCGACCCCGGGGTCGAGGAGCTCAACCAGAGCCTCGAGTACGCGAATCGCGTCTCCGATTTCCTCGAGCTGGGAGAGCTGATGTGCCACGATGCACTGAGGCGCGAAGAATCGTGCGGCGGCCACTTCCGCGAAGAACACCAGACCCCCGACGGCGAAGCTCTGCGCGACGACGACCACTACGCCAAGGTCACGGCCTGGCAGTATCGCGGAGACGAAGGCGACCCGATTCCTCACGACGAACAACTCACCTTCGAAGACGTCAAGCTGGCAACAAGGAGCTACAAGTGAATTTCAAGCTCGTCATCTGGAGACAGCACGGACCTGATGAGCAGGGTGGATTCGAGACCCACGAGGTCACCGACATCGACCCCGAGGCGTCCTTCCTCGAAATGCTCGATCAACTCAACGCCCGGCTGGGTCGCGAGAAGAAGCACACGATCGCTTTCGACAGCGACTGCCGCGAAGGCATCTGCGGCTCATGCGCGCTGGTCATCGACGGCACCCCCCAAGGCCCGCACCAGGTGACCTCCTGCCAGACCTACATGCGTGACTTCGCCGACGGCGCGACGATCAAGGTCGAGCCCTACCGGGCCAACGCGATGCCGGTGATCCGCGATCTCGTCGCCGACCGCTCGGCTCTCGATCGCGTGATCCAGGCCGGCGGCTACATCTCCACGACTACCGGCCCCCAACCCGACCCGAACGCGATGCCCATCGCGCCCGAGGTCCAGGAGCGGGCGATGGATGCGGCGGTCTGCATCGGCTGCGGCGCCTGCGTCGCGGCCTGCCCCAACGGATCGGCCATGCTCTTCACCGGCGCCAAGGTGACCCACCTCAACGTTCTTCCCCAGGGCCAGCCCGAGCGGGCCGATCGCGCCTTCAACATGGTCAATCAGATGGATGCCGAAGGCTTTGGCGGCTGCACCAACTACGGCGAGTGCTCCAGGGTCTGCCCCCAGGAGATCTCACTCGACGTGATCGGCATGCTCAACCGTGAGTACCGCAAGGGTGTGGCGGCCCAGAAGCCGAAGCACCGCGCCAAGATGACCGCCCAGTAGGGCGTCGAAGCTCGCAATCCCGCTGCGACCCTGAGTGCGGACGCGGCAGTCGCAGGAGCCGCCGGCGCCCGGTTCTGCCCGGTCCCAGCCGGCCCGAGGCCGCCCGCGGTCAGACGCCGAGGGAGCGGCCGACGATCTCTTTCATGATCTCGGTGGTACCGCCGTATATCCGGGTGACCCGGTTGTCGGCCCAGGCTCGCGCGATCGGGTACTCGAGCATGTAGCCGTAGCCGCCGTGGAGCTGGACGCATTCGTCGATCACTTTTCCGCAGAGCTCGGTCGTCCACCACTTGCAGGCGGCGGCATCCTCGACCGAGAGCTTGCCGGCATTCAGGGCCATGACGCAGCGGTCCTGGTAGACGGTGGCGATATCGATCTCGGTCTTCATCTCGGCCAGCTTGAAACGCGAGTTCTGGAACGAACCGACCGGCTTGCCGAAGGCGTTTCGCTCCTTGACGTATTCCAGCGTCCAGTCCAGCGCCGCCTGGGCTGAGGCGACGGCGGCCATCGCGATCGAGAGCCTCTCCTGGGCGAGGTTGAAGACCAGGTAGTTGAAGCCCTCGCCTTCGTTGCCGAGCAGGTTCGCCTCGGGAACCGGCACTTCGTTGAAGAAGAGCTCCGCCGTGTCCTGTGAGTGCATGCCGACCTTGTCGAGGTTGCGGCCGCGCTCGAAGCCGTCCATCCCGCGCTCGAGGATCATGATCGACATGCCCCGGTGCTTCTCCTTGGGGTCCGTCTTGACGGCAGTGATGATCAGGTCGGCGTTGATGCCGTTGGTGATGAAGGTCTTGGAGCCGTCGACCACGTAGTGGTCGCCGTCCTTGATCGCTTTGGTCGACATCGAAGCGAGGTCCGAGCCGATGCCCGGTTCGGTCATCGCGATCGCCGTGATCAGGCTGCCGTCAACGATTCCGGGGATCCACCGCTCGCGCTGTTCCTCGTTGCAGTACTCGAGGAAGTAAGGCAGGCAGATGTCGTTATGCAGAGTGATCCCGAGGATCGACCCGATCACTCCGGCGTATGAACCCTCCTCGACGATCACCTGGTTGAAGCGGAAATCGTCGATCCCCATGCCGCCGTATTCCTCCGGGGCGGCGATCGCCAGCATGTTCTTCTCGCCGGCCTTCGCGAAGAGCTCGCGGGGTACAGTTCCGTCTTCCTCCCACTGTTCGAAGTTGGGAGAGATCTCGTCAGCTATGAAGCGTCGTACGCTGTCGCGGAAATCGTCGTGTTCAGGTTCAAAAATATCTCGGTCCATGGACCGAACTCTATTTGAAGAGGAGTTTCAACGAAATGAAGTCAAGCTCAGCAATCGTCTTCGGAGGCGCATCGGGACTCGGCGAAGCCGCCGCCCGCGAACTCGTCTCGGCCGGCCACAAGGTCACCATCGCCGACCTCAACGAAGAAAAGGGCGCGGCACTCGCCGGGGAAATCGGCGTCGACTTCATCCAGGCGGACGTGACAAGTGAGGATTCGGTCAAGGCGGCTATCGAAGCTGCTGCGGGGGCCGACGGAGGACTGCGGATCTGCGTCAACTGCGCCGGGGTCGGGGCTGCGGGCCGGATCGCGAGCGCCAAGCACGGGGCAGCGCCGCTGGCCGGCTACGAGTGGGCGATCAACATCAACCTGATGGGCACGATCAACGTGCTTCGTCTCGCTGCCGAGTCGATGATCGGCAACCAGCCGGACGAGCGCGGCGAGCGTGGTATCTGCATCAACACCGCCTCGATCGCCGCCTACGACGGCCAGATCGGCCAGACCGCCTATGCCGCCTCCAAGGGCGGGGTCGTCGGACTCACCCTCCCGGCTGCCAGGGACCTCTCCCGCGACGCAATCCGGGTGATGACGATCGCGCCCGGCCTGTTCGATACGCCGCTGCTGGCGCTGCTGCCCGAAGAGGCCCGCAAGGCTCTCGGCGAAGGTGTTCCGTACCCGGCCCGTCTCGGCCAGCCCGAGGAATTCGGAGCGCTTGCCGTGCATATCGTCGAGAACCAGATGCTCAACGGCGAGGTGATCCGCCTCGACGGCGCTCTGAGGATGGCTCCCAAGTAGAGGGCGGCAACGGGGGCTTCCGGGGGCGGCACGGATAGGCTGCCGTCCCTGTGGACCTCCTTCAGAGCATCTTCCTCGGATTTCTCCAGGGGCTGACCGAGTTCCTGCCGATCTCCTCGAGCGGGCACATCCTCGTGGTTCCCGCGATCCTCGGCTGGGAGGACCCGGGAGCGGCTTTTACCGCGGTGATCCAACTCGGCACCGAAGCCGCCGTACTCATCTACTTCCGCAAGGATCTCTGGCAGATCGGCACCACCTGGACGGCTTCGCTGACGCGACCCGAGTTGCGCCGGGAGTTGAACGCGAGGATGGGCTGGTACCTGATCGCCGCGACGATCCCGATCGCCATCCTGGGATTCGCCTTCCAGAACCAGATCGAGGACGCGGCTCGCAACCTCTGGCTGGTCGGTTCAATGCTGATCGTCTTCGGAGTCATCCTCGGCGTGGCCGACAACGTCGGTTCGCGCAAGCGATCGGTCGGCGACCTCTCTTTCCGGGACGGTGTGCTGATCGGCTTCGCGCAGAGCATCGCCCTGATCCCCGGAGTCTCCCGCTCGGGGGCGACGATCAGCGCCGGCCTGTTCCTCGGCCTCGAGCGCGCTGCCGCCGCGCGGTTCTCGTTCCTGCTCGCGATCCCCGCAGTGGTGCTCAGCGGCTTCTTCCAGCTCTACAAGATCCTCTCCGGCGAGGAGGCGGTCGGCGAACCGCTGGTCAACGTCGCGGTCGCGACAGTGGTCGCTTTCGTGACCGGCTACGCGGTCATCGCCTGGTTCCTGCGCTACCTCTCCAACAACTCTTTCGCGATCTTCGTCGGGTACCGCCTCCTTCTCGGTACCGGCGTGCTCATCCTCACCGCCGCCGGCCTGATCTCCGTCTAGCGCTTCGCTGCCCGCTCTAGACGGCGGTGAGCAGCATCTCGAGGGCGACCCAGCCGACCAGCATGGCGACGGTCGGGACCTCGAAGAAGGTCATCGCGAAAGGAACCGGTACGAGCACCACTATGCGCGACTTCGGGGCCAGGATGAGGTGCAGCCCGCCGAGCAGCAGTACCGGCATGAACAGGCTGATCGCGAAAGATCCGGCCTGCTCGTCAACGGCACCGATCAGGAATCCCGTTGCGGCGGCCAGCAGCAGGTAGATCGCGATGAACGCCGGCGAGCCGAGTCGACGCTCGATGTAGGCGCCGAAGATCCATAGTCCGGCAACACCGATCAGCATCTGCCAGAAGTTGAGGTGAGGGATCTCGCCGAAGGCGTAGAGGATCACGTTCGCCAGCACCAGCAGGGCCGTCGCCCGGACCGGCCCCCTGGTCTCCATCGTATCTCGGAACGGGATCAACGGATCAGGCTGCGATGCTGCGTCCGGATGCCTCGCGGGCGCTCTCGTCCGCGTGGTAGGAGCTTCGCACCAGCGGCCCCGCGGCGACCGACTCGAAGCCGATCTCGCGAGCGGCCTTCTCGAGCGCCTCGAACTCTTCCGGGTGCCAGTAGCGCACCACTGGCAGGTGGTTCTCGGTCGGCCTCAGGTACTGGCCGACGGTCAGGATCTGCACGCCGTGCTCGCGCAGGATGCCGAAGGTCTCGACCATCTCGTCGAACTCCTCGCCCAGCCCGACCATCAGGCCGGACTTGGTGATCACTTCACCTTCACCCATCTCCTTCGCCATCCGCAGCACGCGCGCGGACCGAAGGAAAAGCGAGCCGCGACGGGCCTTGGGGTAGAGCCGCGGCACCGTTTCGACGTTGTGGTTGAAGACATCGGGCCGCTCGTGAACGACGCGTGCCAGCGGCATTTCCTGACCACGGAAGTCGGGGGTGAGGATCTCGACCTTGCAGTCGGGGGCCTGTCGGCGGATCGAGCGAATCACGCCGACGAAAGCGCTGGCGCCGTAGTCGGGCAGGTCGTCGCGGTCGACCGAGGTGATCACCGCGTGCCTCAGACCGAGCTTGCTGACCTGATTGGCGACCTTGAGCGGCTCGAGAGGGTCGTCGAAGGTCGGCTTGCCGGTCTGCACGTTGCAGAAGCCGCAGCGGCGGGTGCAGACGTCGCCGAGGATCATGAAGGTCGCGGTGCCGCGTTCCCAGCATTCGCCGATGTTGGGGCAGGCCGCCTCTTCGCAGACGGTACTCAGGCCTTCATCGCCGATCGTCGACTTGAGTTTGCGATAGGTCGGACCACCTGGCGGTGGAACCTTCAGCCAGGAGGGCTTGCGTGAGCGAAACGGGATCGCGCCTTCGACGTCTGCGCTGGCGCCGCCCGGGTTCGACCGCGAACGGGTGACATGGATGCGTTCGGCTGTCGCGTCGGAGGGCGGGTTCATCTGTGCACTGCCAGATTACGACTTCGCGGTGGCGGCCGGACTGATGGCGACTTCCGCGGGCGGCACGATCGTGATGTCGCGACCGACCAGTGCCGCGAGCTCCTCACCGAATGCCAGACCGGCCGTTGTCACCGTGGGGGCGGAACCGGTCTCCTCGAGGATCGAGGTGACCCGGCACTGGTCGATCCCACAGGAGGTGATTGCCGAGAACGGCTCCAGATCACAGTCGAGGTTGAGGGAGACACCATGGCTGCTGACCCCGCGGCTGATCCTGAGTCCGATCGAACCGATCTTTCGAACCTCTCCCTTGGCGACCGGGACCGACATCGTCTCGGCGGTGGCGTCCGGGGGAATCGCTTCGCCGGTCCAGATTCCAGTGAGGCCGTCAATCGTCCCCGCCGATACCTGCCAGCGCGCCGCGGTGCTGATCATGGCCGCCTCGAGTGTGGCGACGAATCCGGCCACATCGGCCCGGTCGAGGCCGCCTGGCTGCCGGCCGATCCGGCGCAGGTCGATGATCGGGTAGGCGACCAGCTGTCCCGGCCCGTGGTAGGTCACCCGACCGCCACGCGGGCTGTCGAATACCTCGATCCCGCGCTCGCGGTACCAGTCGGTCTCGTGATGGAGGTCCTGCGGTTCGGTGCGCCGTCCGCGCGTATAGGTCGGCGGGTGTTCGAGCAGCAGGAGCAGGTCGCCGATCTCGCCGGCCTGGCGACGGGAGACCAGGTCCTCCTGCACGGCCGACATCTCCCCGTACTCGCGGATCCCGAGCGTCGAAATCGAGATGTCAGAGTCCATCGCTCACCCTTCGCGCCTCGGGCACGGTGTCGCAGGCGGTTCGGCGCGGGCATCGGTCACGCGATTCTGTCCGGCTCCTCCAGGTTCGAACGGACCTCGCCCAGGAAGGCGGCGGCTTCGGCGCCGTGGAGGATGCGGTGGTCGCAGGCGAGGCTGACCTCCATCACGTGGGCGCCGACGATGGCCCCCTCGCGCACCACGGGGCGCTCGGCCACCTCGCCCACCGCCAGCGTCGCGGCCTGGCCGCCGTGGATCACCGGATCGAAGTCCCGCAGTCCGAAGCCGCCCAGGTCGAAGATGGTGAAAGTGCCACCGGAAAGCCCGGCCGCGGTGATCTGGCCGCTCGCTGCCTTGTCGGTGAGACGGCTGCGCTCAGCCGAGATCTCGGCCAGACTGAGCCGGTCGGCGTCGCTGATCGTCGGCACGACATGTGTGCCCTCGGCGGAGATCGCGAAGCCGATATTCACCCGTGAGTAGAGCTCGAGCCCGCCGTCCCTGTAGCTGCCGTTGGCCCGTGGGTGATCACGCAGGGCGAGCGCCACGGCTTTGACCACCATGTCGCCGAGAGAAGGCACCGGCTCGCCCCCGGCGGCTGCCGCGCTGAAGGCTGCGCGTACCTCGACCGAACGGGACATGTCGATGTCGGCCCGGTAGTAGACATGCGGCACGGTCGCCTTCGCCTCAGCCATGCGACGGGCTACCGTTTGCGCTGTCCGGCCGAGCTCGACGCGCTCGGTGTCGCCCTTGGCGCTTGCGGAGGCTCTCGTCGTATCGGCCTGACTCATGGGCTCACCCTACCGCCGCCTGACCGCAGACCGGCAGGCCCCGCCCGGTGGCCGGACCGGTCTTGGCGGATGGCGGGGTTGGGTAGTGTCATTCAGAGCGACGCTCCAGACGACAGGCATCCAACCCGTCACCCCTGCAGAGGAGAGAGGTCTCATGTCACCCGAAAATCCGGAACTCGATCCGACCGAGGCGGCGGAGTGGCTGGATGCGGTCGAGGACGTCGTCGAGCACGACGGTCCCGAGCGGGCCGAACAGCTGCTGGGCAAGGCGGTTGACCGGGCCAGAGGCCTGGGTGCGGCGATCCACACCAGTGGGCCGACGCCGTATGTGAACACGATTCCTGCCGACCGGGAGCCGGAGCTTCCCGGCAACCCGGAACTGGAGAAACGCGTGCGCTCGATGGTGCGCTGGAACGCGATCGCCGCCGTGCTTCGGGCCAACGCAGAGTCCTCCGAGCTCGGCGGCCACATTGCTTCCTACCAGTCGGCGGCGATGCTCTACGAGATCGGTTTCAACCACTTCTGGCACGCGCCGAGTGCCGATCACGACGGCGACATGGTCTATGTCCAGGGCCACAGTTCGCCCGGCATCTACGCCCGCTCGTTCCTCGAAGGACGAATCAGCGAAGAGCAGATGCTCGGCTTCCGGCAGGAGGTCTCGCGCGGAGGCTTGAGCTCCTATCCGCATCCGTGGCTGATGCCCGGCTACTGGCAGTATCCGACCGTATCGATGGGTCTGGGCCCGATCATGGCGATCCACCAGGCCTACTTCATGCGATACCTCGACGACCGCGGTCTGAGGGATACCGGTGGCCGCAAAGTCTGGGCCTTCCTCGGCGACGGAGAGACCGACGAACCCGAGACCCTCGGCGAGATCGCCCTGGCCGGCCGAGAGCAGCTGGACAACCTGGTGTTCGTCGTCAACTGCAATCTCCAACGGCTCGACGGGCCGGTCTACGGCAACGGAAAGATCATCCAGCAGCTGGAGACGGTCTTCCGTGGGGCCGGGTGGAACGTGATCAAGGTGATCTGGGGCCGGCGTTGGGACCCGCTCCTGTCCGAGGATCACGACGGCCTGCTGGTCCGGCGCATGAACGAGGCCATCGACGGCGAGTATCAGGTCTACAAGTCCCGCGACGGCGCTTACGTGCGCGAACACTTCTTCGGGGCTTATCCCGAACTCGCCAGGCGGGTCGAGGGGATGAGCGACGAGGAGATCTGGAACCTCAACCGCGGCGGTCACGACGCGCGCAAGGTCTACGCCGCCTATGAAGCCGCGTCCAGGCACACGGGTCAGCCGACGGTGATCCTCGCCAAGACGATCAAGGGCTACGGGATGGGAGAGGCCGGCGAGGGCCAGAACATCACCCACCAGCAGAAGAAGATGAACGTCGAAGTGCTGCGTTCGTTCCGCGACCGGTTCGGGCTGGATATCCCGGACGAGGCGGTCGAGCAGATCTCCTTCTACCGGCCCGATGAAGATACGCCGGAGATGAAGTACCTCAGAGAGCGCCGCGAAGCGCTCGGCGGCTACCTGCCACAGCGCCGCGAGCGGATCGATGACCCGATCGAAATACCCGGTCTCGACGCGTTCTCCAGTCAGCTGAAGGGCTCGGGCGAACGCGAGATCTCCACCACGATGGCTTTCGTCCGGGTGCTGGCGGCACTGCTGCGCGACAAGCAACTCGGCGACCGTGTGGTGCCGATCGTGCCGGACGAGTCGCGCACTTTCGGCATGGAGGGGATGTTTCGCCAGATCGGCATCTACTCCCACGTCGGTCAGCTCTACGAGCCGGAGGACGCCGGCTCGATGATGTTCTACAAAGAGGACAGGGAGGGTCAGATCCTTCAGGAAGGCATCAACGAGGCGGGTGCGATGTCGTCCTGGATCGCCGCCGCGACCTCCTATTCCAACCACGACACCCAGATGGTCCCCTTCTACGCCTTCTACTCGATGTTCGGCTTTCAGCGGGTCGGTGACCTGATCTGGGCCGCCGGCGATTCCCGCGCCCGGGGGTTCCTGGTCGGCGCGACGGCCGGCCGGACGACGTTGAACGGCGAAGGCCTTCAGCACGAGGACGGCCACAGCCACGTTCTCTCCCAGACCGTGCCGAACTGTCTTTCCTACGACCCGGCCTACGGTTACGAGATCGCGGTGATCGTCCAGGATGGCCTGCGGCGCATGATCACTGAGCAGGAGGACGTCTTCTACTACCTGACCATCGAGAACGAGAACTACCACCACCCGGCGATGGCCGAGGGGGCCGAGCAGGGGATTCTCAAGGGCATGCACAGGGTCCGTGAGATCGAGGGCGGTGAGCCCGCCGTGAGGCTGCTCGGCTCCGGAGCAATCCTGCGCCAGGCGCTGGAGGCTGCCGACCTGCTGGCCGAGAACCACGATCTCCAAGCCGAGGTGTGGAGTGTGACCAGCTACACCGAACTGCGTCGCGAAGCCCTCAGAGCCGATCGCGAAGCCAGGCTGACCGGCGAGTCCACCGGCAAGCCGTGGGTCACCGAGTGCCTCGGCTCGGAGCCGGGTCCGCCGACCGTGGCCGTCAGCGACTACATGAAAGCCCTGCCCGACGGGATTCGCGCCTGGGTGCCGGGCCGCCTCGAAGTCCTCGGAACGGACGGCTTCGGTCGCAGCGACTTCCGGGCCGACCTGCGGGACTTCTTCGAGGTAGACGGTCGCCACATCGCGGTCGCCGCCCTGCACGGGTTGGCCGAATCAGGCGAGATCGCGAGATCCGTCGTAGAAGAGGCCATCGACACTTACGGAATCGACACCGACCGTCCCGACCCCGCCAGCCTGTGAGCCAGGTCAAGGTCCCTGACATAGGCGACTTCACCGACGTACCCGTGATCGAGGTACTGGTCGCGGTCGGCGATGAGGTCGAAGCCGAACAGGGCCTGGTCACGCTGGAGTCCGACAAGGCAACGATGGAGGTCCCGGCTCCTCACGCCGGAGTCGTCGAAGAGTTGCTGGTGGAAGAAGGCGACGAAGTCAGCGAGGGATCACCGGTCGCCGTGATCTCGGGTGGCGACGCCGACCGAAGCGGCGAGGCGGCACCAGGAGACGACACCGGCGTCGCCGGAGACCCGGGCCAAGGAGCGCAGATGCCGCTCGGCGAAGGGGCGGTCTCCAGAGAGGAGGGGCAGCCGGAAGAGGAGCAGGGTGGAAACGACGAGGTTTATGCCAGCCCGTCGGTGCGCCGGATCGCCCGTCAGCGCGGCATCGACCTGAGTCGGGTCGAAGGCACAGGTCGCAAAGGCCGGATCACCGTCGAGGACGTGGAAGCCTCGGAGAGCAGGGGATCTGAAAGGGGTAGGGGCGAAAGCGTCGCCTCCGGCGGCGGTATCGAAGGGCTGGAAATGGCCCCGTGGCCAACGGTCGACCATTCGAAGCACGGTGAGGTCGAGCGGGTGGAACTCTCCCGCATCAAGCAGATATCCGGCCCGAACCTGACTCGCAACTGGGTGCACATACCGCATGTCACCCATCACGACGAAGCTGACATCACCGACCTCGAGGCCTTCCGCAAGCGGATCAACTCCGAACAGGACGTCAAGGTGACCATGGTCGCCCTCCTGCTCAAGGCCTGTGTGCCGGTCCTCAGGCAGTACCCCGAATTCAACTCGTCTCTCGACGGCGACAGCCTCGTCCTCAAGCGCTACTACCACCTCGGATTCGCCGCCGATACCCCTCAGGGACTGCTCGTGCCGGTGATTCGGGACGTCGACCAGAAGGGCCTTCTGGAGGTTGCCGAGGAACTGGTCGAACTGTCAGGCAAGGCGCGGGAAGGCAGACTGGCGCCTGCCGAGATGGCCGGCGCCACCTTCACCATCTCCTCGCTCGGCGGAATCGGCGGCACCGGCTTCACTCCGATCGTCAACGCTCCGCAGGTGGCGATCCTTGGGGTGACCCGTGCTGCCATAAAGCCGGTCTGGGATGACGGTGCCGAGCAGTTCGTACCCCGGCTGATGGTGCCTTTGTCGCTCTCCTACGACCACCGCGTGGTCGATGGCGCCGCCGCCGCGCGCTTCAGTGCGTCGCTCGCGAAGGTGCTGGGGGATTTCATCAGGGTTGTGCTCTGATGGCAGCTCGGCCAGCTGGTCGTGATCGGCTCCGGCCCGGCTGGATATGCCGCCGCCTTCCGCGCAGCAGACCTCGGTCTCGAGGTGACCCTCATCGAGCGCTACGAGACTCTGGGTGGTGTCTGCCTCAACGTCGGCTGCATCCCTTCGAAAGCCCTGCTCCACGCTGCCCGGGTCGTGGCAGAGGTCGAGGAGGCTGAGGGCTTCGGCATCTCCTACGGACGACCGAAACTCGATATCGAGCGTCTGAACGAGTGGAAGGGTGAGGTCGTAGGCAAGCTGACCGGCGGCCTGGCCGGGCTGGCCAAGCGTCGAAAGGTCGAGGTCGTTACCGGCGAAGCCCGCTTCACCTCGCCGGACGAAATCGAGGTGGGAGGCGAGTCGATCGCCTTTGAGACCTGCATCATCGCCGCGGGATCGCGGCCCGTCGAGCTTCCGGGGATTCCGTCGGATGAGCGCATCGTCGACTCCACCGGAGCCCTCCGGCTCCAAGGCCCGCCGAAGCGCATGCTCGTGGTCGGCGGCGGCATCATCGGTCTGGAGATGGCCTGTGTCTATGACGCGCTGGGTACCAGGGTCAGCGTGGTCGAGCTCACCGACACTCTGATCCCCGAATGTGACCGTGACCTGGTCAAGCCGCTTCAGAAACGCATCGAGGGACGCTACGAATCGATCATGACTGGCACCGGAGTGACCGGCATGGAAGCCCGGGAGACCGGCATAGAGGTCAGTTTCAGCGGCGACGATGCACCGGGGTCCGAGTGTTTCGACAGGGTTCTGGTCGCGGTCGGACGCCGGGCAAACGGCGATCGGCTAGGGCTGGAGAAAGCCGGCGTACAGGTTGACGGCCGTGGTGTGATCGCCGTCGACGAGCGCCAGCGGACCGGGGCCCCCGGCATCTACGCGATCGGCGACATCACCGGTGACCCGATGCTGGCCCACCGCGGCAGCTTCCAGGGAATCGTCGCGGCCGAGAATGCAGCCGGGGAAGACGTGACCTACGACGCAAGGGCCGTACCGGCGGTTGCCTATACGGACCCCGAGATCGCCTGGGCCGGACTGACCGAGAATGAGGCCAGGCAGCAGGGCGTCGAATACGAAGTCGGCAGGGTCCCCTGGGCGGCTTCGGGCCGTGCCCTGGCGATCGAGCGCCCCGAAGGACTGACCAAGGTTCTGACCGTGCCCGCAACCGGACGCATCCTCGGTGCCGGCATGGTCGGTCCGAACGCCGGCGAGTTGATTGCCGAAGTCGTGCACGCGATCGAGATGGGTTCGACCGCGCGCGATATCGCTCTGACGATGCACCCCCACCCGACGCTTTCGGAGACGGTCAGGATTGCTGCCGAAGCGGCCGAAGGCGTCGCGACCGACATCTACGCGCCCAAGCGCTGAGCCTGAAGGACGAACCTTGCGGTTCAGTCAACCGGTCCGACGGGCCGGGGCTTGCTCAGGCGTGGGTGGCCCAGCCGTCGACTGCCCGGGCGGCTTCGGGGATCGCCTCGGAGATCGTCGGGTGCGGGTGGATGATCCGGGCCAGCTCCTGGTAGCCGCCTTCGAGGGCGATGGTGTTGACCAGCTCGGCAATCATGTCGCAGGCTCGGTTGCCGACGACATGGGCGCCGAGGATCTCGCCGTACTCGGTATCGATGACCAGCTTGACCATGCCGTCACGGTCGTCATAGACGGTGCCCGCCCCGACTCCACCGAGCTTGAACTTGCCGGTCTTGATCTCGTGTCCGGCCTCCTTGGCCTCGGCCTCGGTCATGCCTACGCTGGCAACCTGGGGGTGGCAGAAGGTCGCGCCGGGAATCAGGTCCAGGTTCAACGGATGGGTCTTCTCGCCGGCTGCGTGCTCGGCTGCGACCACACCTTCTTCCTGCGCCTTGTGGGCCAGCGCGGGTCCGCGGGTCAGGTCCCCGATCGCGTAGACCTTGTCGTTCGAGGTGACCTGATTCTCGTCGACCTCCACCTTGCCGGCCTCGTCCATCTTGATCCCGGCGGCATCGAGACCGAGCGGGTCGGTGTCGGGACGACGCCCACCGGCGATCACCAGGTAGTCGACCTCGGCGGCGTTGTCGCCGTAGGTGAACTTCACCGAGTCGGCTCCGGCCTCAACGTTCTCGACCGGGGTGCCCGTCGAGATTTCGATTCCCTGCTTCTTGAAAGTCCGCTCGACCACGCGGGCCGCATCCTTGTCTTCTGCCGGAAGGATCTGGTCCAGCATCTCGATCAGTTTGACCTCGGTGCCGAAGCGGATGTAGGCCGAGGCGATCTCACTTCCCGAGGCTCCGGCGCCGACCACGGCGATACTCCGGGGCTGCTCGGGCAGCGACCAGGCGCCCCAGGTATCGACCACTCGGTCCGAGAATTCGACCCCCGGAATCGGCTGCGCGATCGAACCGGTGGCCAGAATCACCTTGCCGGCTTCATAGGTCGTATCGCCGACCTTGACGTCGCCGTCGGCCGTGAGCTCCCCTTCACCATCGATCAACTCGATCCCGTTCTTCTTGAAGAGCCCTTCGACTCCGCCTTCGAGGCTGGCCGACACATCGGTCCGGCGCTTGCCGAGGGCGTCCCAGTCGAGTTCTGCACCCTCGGTCTTGACTCCGATCTCCGCACTGTTCCTGGCGTCGTCCAGGACCTCAGCCGTATGCAGCATCGTCTTGGCCGGGATGCAGGCGTAGTTCAGACAGCGACCGCCGGCCTTGTCGCGCTCCACGACCGCGGTGCTCTTGCCGAGTTGGGCGGCCCTGATCGCGGCAACGTAGCCGCCTGGTCCGCCACCGATAACGATTACGTCGAAGGAGTTTTCAGCCATAGTCCGGCGAGACTATACGACCGTCCGTCGCAGCCCTACTCACCGTTCGAGCGGGCCGAAGGATGCTTCGGCATCTGGATCCGGGCCATCGCTTTGACCATGTACCAGAACAGAATGCTGAGTCCGATCGAAAGGACGAGGGTGCTGATGAACTGGAGCAGCGTTCCAGCCACGACGAGGCCGGCGATCGCGGCGATGATCAGCAGGACGAGCAGCATCTGGAAGCCCAGTACGGCCCAGTAGCGGGCCTGCCACATGCCGACGAACATCACGCTCATGATCATCGCGGTCAGGACCAGCTGGGCGATGTTGGGCTGGCTGCCGTTGACCTCGGCTCCGGTGAAGGCGGCGATCGCAGTCGAGACCCAGAAGATCGCGGCGACCACGGCGGCGAACATCGCGCCCACCGTGACCACGGTCGGGCGCTCTCCGTCTTCCAGGGGATCGAGGGATTCTCTCGCCGCCTGGTTCTTCAGCTCGGCCTTGGCGTAGCCGGCCTTCATCGCATCGGGTTCGCCGCGACGCGCCTTACCCCCGGGGGTCGGGTCTTCCTGAGGTTCAGCCACCGGGGGCCACCTCGCCTCCGATCGAAGCGAAGGAACGACGCAGGTCCTCCGCCACGCCGGCGGGATCAGCTGCGTCGCGGATCGCCCGGACCACGCAGATCCTGCGGGCGCCGGCGTTCAGGACTTCCTTCACGTTGCCAGTGTCGATGCTGCCGATCGCGAAGAAGGGCAGGGTCGTATTGCGGGCGGCGTAGGTGACGAGGTCGAGTCCGACCGCCGGGCGACCCTCTTTGGTCGGCGTCTCCCAGACCGGGCCGACGCTGATGTGGTCGACTCCGGCCGCGGCATCGATCTGCTCGGTCGAGTGGGTCGAAAGGCCGATCAGGGCGTCGTTGCCGACGATGCGCCGAGCTTCTTCCACCGACATGTCGTCCTGGCCGATATGGACCCCGTCGGCCCGACAGTGGACGGCCAGTTCAGGGTCGTCGTTGACGAAGAACGGGACCCCGTAGGTATCGGCCAGCCTGCGGAAGGTCTGGGTGGCCCGGTCGATCAGTCTGCCGTCACCGGATTTCTCCCGGAGTTGGATCACGTCCACGCCGCCGTCCAGCGCGGCTCGCAGCAGCGGCTCGGGGTCTTCCCCGCCGGGACGCGCGTCACAGACGAAGTAGAGCCGCGCGTTGCGCAGCCGCTCTCGCCTGAGATTTCCGATGCCGTCCGGCGTCGCGTAAGCCATGACCTAAGTATCCCAGCGCCCGGGTCCGGTCGCTGCGGCGGCTGGCTGCCCGGCCGCCGGGTCATAGCGCCGCGGCCCGGTAGGATCGGCGTAGACCTGCGGGAGTCCCGGAGAGGGGCTGAGAGGGTGGCTCACGGCCGCCGACCGCCTGAACCTGATCCGGGTAATGCCGGCGCCAGGGAGCGGGCGGCGTATCTCGCGGAGAGGATTGAACTGAACGCCGTCGATATCGAAAACACCCGAGAGCGCAGCTTTGACGCGATCGTGGTCGGCGGCGGCCTGATCGGCCTGTCGATCGCCTTCGATCTCGACCGCCGGGGGGCCAGTACCGCCGTAATCGAAGCCGGGCCGCAGGTCGGGCGTTCAGCCTCGTGGGTGGCGGCGGGCATGCTGGCTCCGGTCGGTGAGCTCGACTTCGGTGAACCGGCGCTGCTGGAGATCAACCTGGCTTCGGCTGACCTGTACCCCGACTTCGTCGCTTCGGTCGAGGCCGAATCCGGAACGGGGGTCGACTACAGCCGGCGCGGCGGCCTCCACGTAGCCCTCGACCGGGACGAGTCCGAGGCCTTGAAGCGCCTTCTCGAACTCCAGGTCAGGCTTGGCCTCCAGTCGGAGTGGCTCGGCCCGTCGGCCTGCAGGAAGATCGAACCCGGCCTTTCTCCCGGCCTGAACGGAGCGATCATGGCCGAAGGTGACGGCATGGTCGATCCGCGGGCCCTGACTACGGCCCTGGCCCTGGCCCTGGAGCATCGCGGTGTGCCGGTCCTGACCTCGACTGAAGTCACGGCGCTCGAGATCACCGGCGACCGTGTCGCCGGTGTGAGGCTTGCGGATGGTTCGCGCCTGGCGACGGGTGTCGTCATCGCCGCTGGCGGTGCCGAGACCGGCAGGGCGGGATGGCTGCCCGAATCCGACCGGCCGCCGGTCCGCCCGGTCAAGGGGCAGGTGCTCGAGCTTCGCGGCGATGCTGCTGACCCGGTCTGCGAGCGCATGCTCGCTTCGGAGAGGTCCTACATCGTTCCCCGGGCAGACGGTCGCCTGGTTATCGGTGCGACAGTGGAAGAGATGGGCTACGACACCTCGGTGACTGCGGGCGGAATCCACGAACTGCTGCGAGAGTCCTATCGAGTGCTGCCCGACCTGGCCGAACTCGAGTTTCTCGGTGCTACTGCCGGCCTCAGGCCCGGTACCCCGGACAACCTGCCGGTTGTAGGTGCGACCGATACTGCCGGTCTACTGATGGCGAGCGGCCACTACCGGAACGGCATCCTGCTGGCTCCGATCACGGCCGCCGCCGTGGCTGACATGGTCGAAGCCGGTGCCGAACCGGGCGACACACCGGAAGGCCCGATGGCCCCCGCCGCCCCTTGCCGCTTCGCGGGAGCGACGACATGAGGATCATCCTCAACGGAGAACAGCGGCAGATCGACGGCCAGGCGGACCTCGAGCAGGTCGTGAGGCTGGCCGGAGGCGACAGCGACCGACCCGGCCTGGCGGCAGCCCTCGACGGCGAAGTCGTCCCCAGGTCGCAGTGGGCCACGACCGAGGTCAGGGAGGGGGCCCGGATCGAAGTCGTCGCGGCGATCCAGGGCGGTTCCGGCGAGTGGCAACTCGGCGGTCGTAGCTGGAGTTCACGCCTGATCGCCGGCAGCGGAGGCTTCCGCTCACTCGAGCAGATGTCGACTGCGCTCGAAGCTTCCGGCACTGAGATCATCACGGTTGCCCTGCGCCGCCTGGACCCCTCTGCCCGCGGCTCGGTCATGGACGTGATCTCGAGACTGGGGCTCTTCGTTCTCCCGAACACCGCCGGCTGCTACACCGCCCGGGATGCAGTCAAGACGGCGAAGCTTGCCCGAGAGGCCTTCGAAACCGACTGGGTCAAGCTCGAGGTGATCGGCGACGACCGCACCCTGCTGCCCGACGCGCCGGAGTTGCTCGCCGCCGCCGAACAGCTGACCGGCGACGGCTTCACCGTGCTCCCGTACACCACCGATGACCCCGTTCTTGCCACGAGGCTCGAAGCCGTTGGTTGTGCCGCGGTCATGCCGCTGGGCTCGCCGATCGGTTCGGGGGCCGGGATCCGCAACCCGTACAACATCTCGATCATCGTCGAGAACGCCGGCGTGCCGGTAATCCTCGATGCCGGTATCGGTACCGCCTCCGATGCCACCATCGCGATGGAACTCGGCTGTGACGCCGTTCTGCTCGCTTCGGCCATCTCCCGGGCCGAAGAACCCGCCCTGATGGCCAGGGCGATGCGACAGGCTGTCGATGCGGGCCACTGCGCCCGCCACGCCGGCCGCATCCCCCGCCGCCTCCACGCCGAGGCTTCCACACCCGACGAGGGCTTGCCCGGCCTCGGCTGATCCCGGTTCGGCACGTAGGGGCACCGCCGAGTCGCGGGCCGGAGAAATGCCCCCGGTCGGATTCGAACCGACGACTCACAGGTTAAAGCCTGCAGCTCTAACCAGCTGAGCTACGGGGGCCCGGCAATACTGCCAGCCGTGCCCGCCTGGCGACTTGTCGGCCCCGTTGCCGAGGGTCGCTCCCGGGGCCCCGTCGAAGGCGACTCAGGGTTGCTCTTCGCATACGCCCAGCAGGGTCTCGGACAGTTCGATCGCCCCGGCGATGTCCGGCTCACGACCGATAGCGATATTGGCCCAGACCAGCGCTGCCGCCGTCATCTCGATCGCGTCGATGATGTTTTCCGGGACCACCAGCCGCGGGGCCTCCTGATCGAGGAGGTTTCTGATCGCGAATTTCGATCGCTGAGCGACCATACCTTCGCGGTCCAGCAGCAGCCGCATCGTCAGGGCCGGCTCCCGGGCGGCGAAGTCACTGAGCGGGGTGAACGCAGCCGCCAGCTCGAGAAAACGCCGCATGACATCGAGCAGCCGGTCCGTGCCCTTACCGTCGGCAACCGGGACGACCTCGGCAAACCATTCATCGACGAGGCCGGCGAAGACCTCCTCGAGCAGATCCTCGCGTTCCCCGACCCAGCGGTAGAGGGTCGTGCGTCCGATGCCGAGCCCCGAAGCGACGGTCTGCATCTCGACCCTCTCGCCCGAAACGAACTGGCCTTTGGCCAGGAGGATCGCGTCTTCCCGGACCGGGCGCCTGAAGCCCGGGCTCTGCCGACCGGCGGTTTCTGCCTCCGCGTCGGTCGGATAGGTCTTTTCGAGTTCGCTGCCGGCCATCGTGGACGGGAGTCTAGAGCAATTGGGACAGCATTCATAGAAGTTCCATCCGAAACACTTGACAAGAATGTTCCACTACTGCTATCTTCGCCGAAAGGTGGCCGACAACAGGCATCCGAGCCCGAACGAAGCCTTCGATGAAAGCAAGGAAATGAACCCGAATCTGACCGCAGACGCAGCCGATCTCGACATCAGCGACCTCTCGCTCTGGAATGACGGACCTCCGCACGAAATCTTCCGTGAGCTTCGCGGACAGGATCTCCACTTCAGCCGTCTCGGAGACTTCCCGAACGAAGAGGGCTTCTGGTCGGTGGTCACCTTCGACGACATCGCGGCTGTCGGCCGCGACCACGAGACTTTCTCTTCCGAGCGCAGCATCCTCGTGGTCGACAGCCTCGCCACCGAGCCGGGTGAGCCGGATCCGCTCGATATCGGGGCCCACATGCTGATCACCCAGGACCCTCCGCGCCACGACCGGCTCAAGGCGCTCGTCCAGCGTGCATTCACCCCGAAGACGTCTCTCGACCACGCCGATCGCATCCGCGAGATCATCAACCTGGTCTACGACAACGCGCTCGACAAGCATCCCGACGGCCGGATCGACCTGGTCAAGGACGTCGGAGTCTTCGTCCCCTCGATGGTGATCGGCGACATGCTCGGCGTTCCGCGTGAAGATGCCGAGCAGCTGGTGGACTGGACCAACCGCACATCGGCATTCGAGGATCCGCGACTGGTACCCGATCTGGCGGAGCTCTGGACCGCCTTCGAAGAGTTCTTCCCGTACGTGGACAGCATGGTCAGCGAGCGGGAAAAGAACCCGACCGACGACCTGACGACCGCCTTCATCCAGGCCGAGGTCGATGGCGAGAAGCTCTCCCACGAAGAGGTCCTGATGTTCTTCTTCCTGCTCATGGTCGCCGGCAACGACTCGACCCGGGCCGTCTTCACCTCGGGGATGAAGAGCCTGATGGATGACCCCGAGCAGATGGACCTCGTCCGCTCCGGTGCGGTTCCGCTTGAGCAGGTGGTCGAGGAGTTCGTGCGCTTCCACCCGGCATTCGCCTACATGCGGCGCACCGCCACCCGTGACGTCGAACTCTCAGGGGCTGAGGTCAAGGCCGGCGACAAGCTGGCGCTCTGGTACGTCTCCGGCAACCGGGACGAGAAGGCCTTCGACAACCCTGACTACTTCGACGTGCGCCGCGACCCGAATCCCCACCAGGGCTTCGGTGGCGGCGGGCGCCACTTCTGCCTCGGAGCCGGCCTCGCCCGGCTGGAGCTGAAACTCTGGATCGAGGAGACCCTGAGGCGATTCGACACATTCGAAATGGACGGCGAGTCAGAGCGCCTCAGCTCGACCTTTCTCAACCAGTGGTACTCGATGCCGGTCAAGCTGAGCTGATTTCGCAGGCCGCCGGTCGGCCGTGCTCTCAGCGCCGGACCGGTTCGGCCCGGTCGTCCCGCTCGCGCTCGAACTGGTCGAGTTCCGCGCGCAGTATCGAGTTGAGGCCGATGTCCGGCGCAACCGATTCGGACATCTCGAGGTCCGCTCGCCAGGCCCGGACCCTGATGTCGAGCGTCGGTGCTTTGAAGAACTCGACCGAGGATTCTCCGACTTCGGAGTAGACCTGCCGCCAGTCGTGAAGATTTGCGACCTTGTCGGCGGTGTAGATCGCTGCGGCGTCGGGACCGGACCGCGCGACTGACTCGCGGAGCGCCCTCTTTCGTTCCTCCCAGTTTTCTATCGACGGGTCCTCGGTCAGGGCCTCGACAAGGCCTCCGACCCGTTGCCCGAAGCTCCCGACGACGTCTTCAACCGTGAAACTCGAATCCTCGACCGTGTCGTGGAGCAGGCCCGCAGCACAAATCTCTTCGTCGTAGCCAGCGTCCCGCAGCAGCTGCGCGACCTGAATCGGATGCTCGAAGTATGGCCTGCCGTGTCCGCCCCGGGTGTGGTCGGCGTGCGCCCTTCGCGCCGCCGAGAAAGCAAGGGAAAGGCTCAGGGATTCGGATACGAACGAAGGCGCTTCGGTCCCGGTCCGGATGCAGATCGGGTCGGGGCGGTCATTGCCGCTCGCCCGCCTCGCGGTTCGAACCTTCGCGGCGGCCTCGCTCCGCGGTCATCGCTCCGGGGCCTCGCCGGTTTCACCGCGGGCGCTTGCGCCAGCGGTTCCAGGGCCAGGTTCCGTCGATCTCGACTTCGAGGGAGAAGCTGAGCACGATCCGGATCAGCACGATGGATCCGAGGACGGCGACGCTCTCCAGCGTCGGCTCGACCACGATCGTGCGGATGATGTCGCCGATTATCAGCACCTCGAGTCCGAGCAGGATCACCCGGCCGAGGTTGCGGCGCAAGGGGAGTAGGCATCCGACACGTGACCGAGCAGATCGCGGGCGTAGAGAGCGAAGGCGCCGATCGGCCCGACGACCAGGATTGCGACCCCGACCGCCTCGACTACCTTGGCGACGTCGCCCACTGTTTCTTCGTAGGCCACTGCGACACCGTAGCGCTCCGCGTGTCCATGCGCTCCGCTCCAGATCTCTCCTCCGTAGATCGCCCGTGTCCAAACCAGACGGATCGTCTCGCTCACGGATTCCAGGCTTCCTTCGATCTCCCCTCCAACCAGGTCCAGCATCATGCTGATGTTCATGAGCACGAGCGCCCGGGCAACCGTTTCGGGATTCGCTACCGAGGCCTTTCCAGCCGGTTTTCTGCACTGATGCGGAAGGCAACGGCATCGATGAAGTCCTGAACCATGGTGTCCCGGTAGAAGCGCTCGGTTTCTTCGTCTTCAAAAGAAGCAATGTGAGCGGCTCTGAGCACGTGCCCGTTCAGGAGATAGGCCCGTACGACAGAATCGAGCGCTTTCTCAAGGAGAAGAGGCCCACCCTCCTCATCCGCGAGCCAGGCATCTGCCCCCTCCATGATCTCGATTTCGATGTGCCCGAGCAGACGTCTGACCAGATCGTTGCGGCTGCAAAGTAGTGGTAGAAGGCCGGCCGCCGCATACTCGTACCCTCCATCACTGCGCTTACCGAAAAAGCCCCGAACCCGCGCTTGGCGAGAAGTTCACGGGCGGCATCCAGGATCTCAGCTTCAGCAGACTCGAGGGTGCGGCGTTTACGTGCTGACCTTGTTGACACTGTGTTGATAGTATCTCTGACTGTGCTTGGCCGCAGCTCGAACGGGGCGCGACGGGCTGGGCCCTCATCCGGTAGACGCATATGGACTCTCCAATACAAGCAAGTATCCCGATCGGAGAAACCAATGGCCAATGAATACCTGTGTTTTTCCGCCGCGAGGTAGTACTTCGCGCGTTTCCGGCGGACCCCCGCGCCTCTCGGCAGACGATCCAAACAGATGATTCCATCCCGTACTGACAGTCCATGATCTCCGACGAGGGAGGCGACGATGCACCGGCGGAGGCACCCGTGAGTCGAATCAAGCGATTCATGCCGGCCCTGGTCTGGTTGCCGAAGTACCAGCGGTCATGGCTCAGGAAGGACGTGATCGCGGGGCTGTCTGTCTGGGCGCTCATGGTGCCGACCTCGCTGGGCTACGCCACGCTGCCGGACTTCCGGTTCAGAACGGCCTGTACGCGGCGGCAGCCGGAATGATCGCCTTCGCACTTTTCACGACGTCGAAACAGCTGGTGCAGGACCCGGCTCGTCCACTGCCCCGGTGCTGGGCGCCGCCGTGGTGGCCTATGCGGCGGCCAGTTCCGCGGATGCCGTCGAGATGGCCACCGCGATCACGCTGGTCGCTGGAGTGATCTTCATCGTGATGGCCGTGCTCAAGATGGGTTGGATATCCCAGTTCCTGTCGGCGCGGTGCTCACGGGGTTCGTATTCGGCGTCGCCATCAACGTCGTATCGGCGAGCTCTTCAAGATCACCGGAACCGAGAGTTCCGTTCGAATACCTGGGAGAAGCTGTGGAACTGGTTCGGGAGCCTGCCGGACGCGAGCCAGACGACGGTCCTGGCCGGCGTCGCGGCGCTCCACTGCTCTTCGGCCTCCGTTCCTGGCTCCGAGGGTGCCGGCCGCGCTGGTTGCGGTTGTACTCGGGATCGTCGCGACCGTCGCCTTCTCTCTGGGGGACCAAGGTGTGGAACTCATAGCCGACGTGCCGAGGGGGCTGCCCACCCTGGCGATTCCCGACATCCATCTCGTCCTCGACAACGCGGCGCTGGTCTTCTCGTCCGCGGTCGGCCTTGTGCTGATCGGATTTTCTGTGACGACCGCCGGGGTGCGCCAGTACGCCACAAGACACAACTACCGGATCGACGTCAACCAGGAACTCATGGCCCAGGGCATGTCGAATGCGTCGTCGAGCCTGTTTCAGGGCATGTTCAACAACGGCAGCCTGTCGAAGAGCCCGGTCAACGATGACGCTGGGGCGAAGACCCAGATGTCGAGCCTCGCACAGGCCGGCTTCATCATCCTGACCCTGCTGGTGCTGGCCCCGCTCTTCTCCAAGCTGCCCGAAGCGGTTCTCGGGGCGGTCATCATCGAAGCCGTGACGATGGGCATGATGGACGTAGGGGAGATGAAGAGGCTCGCCCTGGTCAAGCGCTACGAGTTCGGAGCCGCGCTTGCGGCCCTGCTCGGGGTCATGACCTTCGGAATACTGCCGGGCGTATTCATCGGGGTCGGAATCTCGATTATCTGGCTGGTCGCAGTCTCGGCGCTGCCCTACGTTCCGGAACTGGGGCGCAAGCCCGGCACGGATGCGTTTTTCGACGTTGATCAGCACGCCGACTCCGAGATGATTCCCGGAGTCAAGGTCGTGCGCTTCGACGGAGGCCTCTTCTTCGTAAACGCCGAGGCGCTTTCAGACCGTCTGCGCCAGATCCGGATCGACTCGACAGACGGACTCGATGCCGTGGTCCTGAGCATGGAAGGGGTCAACTTCATCGACGCCGAAGGAGCCGACGTCCTGAATGCGATCGCCAGGGCCGGCGCCGACCGAGGCATAGACCTGCACCTCGCCCGGGTCAAGCCGCAGGTGGTGGAAGTGCTGGAACGCGACGGCTTCTTCGACCTCGTCGACCGCGACCATGTCCACGACAACATCGCGGCCGCGATCGAGATGCATCTGGCGCGGCACCCCGACCGACCGGACAGCTGACCCGGGCGGCTTCGCCGAAGCCCGGACTATCAGGCGTGCGGCTGGGGAACTGCGACCCGGCGTGAGCGGATCTGCGAGACAACCACGGCGGTCAACAGATAAGCCGTGGCAACGGCGATGGCGACCGGGGCGGCGGTCAGCGGACCCAGGCCGACCGCGAGAACGGCGATGAACGTGAGGCCGATCGGAGCCTTGATCGTCGCTCCGGGCACCGCAGCAAGCATGGATCCGACGGCTATTGCGTACGGGATGTCTGGAATCAGCAGGTGGATGATCACACCCGCTGTCCCTCCGACGAACAGCATCGGCAGAACGTTGCCGCCGATGAAACCTGCTGCGAGGCTGACCGCCATCGCAACCATCTTGCCGAGGAGCACCGCGACCAGCAGCCAGGCGCTGATTGATGCCAACTGGTCGATCACGGTGGAGAGCTGGTCGTTGCCGGCCCCGACCGTCAGCGGGAGGGCCACGGCGATGAGCCCGACCGTCGCGCCACCGACGCCCCCACGCACGTATCGATTCGGCACCTTGGCTGACACTACTTCGACTGCCTTGACGATGACCACGAACAGGATCATCAGGAAGCTGGCGATGATGCCGAGACCGGCGCCGATCAGGAGCTGCCAGCTGCTGAAGTCTTCGACTGGGACCGCAAAGCTGTTGAGGAATGTCGTTCCCACTACCCCGAAGAACACGGCGAAGGCCACTGTCGCCGCGATCAGCTGCGGCAGGATTCCTTCCATGTAGTGATCCTTGCGGATCGGCGCCAGCTCGCTGACGATCAGGTGCCGAGGCCGGGCGAGGTGAATGCTCCGCCGAAACCACCCGAGATCCCCGCCATCGTTGCGTCGAGGCGGGCATTGTCGTCTCCCGGCCAGCGCCGCGAGGCGATCCAGGAACCCAGACCTCCCCCGATCATGACCAGGGCGAACGCGGGCCCAGGCTGGCCCCCGCGATCGCCGACACTGCAGCCAGACCCACCCACGACGCGGCGACCCGGTGTCACCACGCCTGACTCGATCACCGCGACGCCCCCGGTACCTTCTCGGGATCTTCCACCAGTCACGCAGCCCGTCGCCAGAAGTCCTCCGGCCGCGGTGAACGAATCCACCACCAGTTCCGGACCAGGCGTCGACCCGATCGCCGAAGACCATGTCGGCCAGTTTCCCGGTGAAACCGAGGTAGCCAGCCCGAGCAGACCGACCACCAGCCCGATCAGCGCGGCCGCCACCAGCAACTGCCGTACCACGGTCGTCTACTGGGAGCGGATCTGGCACAGCGTGTCCTTGCCGGGTGTCTGGGGGCGAGAGGGCACCCTGAACTCCCAGGAAGCCCAGTTCCTATGCTAGTGGCGGAAGTGGCGGTGGCGGGTGAAGACCATCGCGGTCTCGCTTTCCTCGCAGGCCTCGATCACCTCGGCGTCTCGCTTGGAGCCTCCCGGCTGGATCACCGAGGTCGCACCGGCCTCGATCGCCGCTGACGGACCGTCCGCGAAAGGGAAGAAGGCGTCGGAGGCGAGTGCGCAGCCGGCCAGCCGGTCGCCGGCCGAGTCACCGAGGGATTCACGGCATTTCTCGATTGCAAGCCTGACCGAGTCGACCCGGCTCATCTGGCCGGCGCCGATGCCGAGGGTGACGCCGTCCTTGACCAGCACGATCGCATTCGAGCGCACGTGACGGCAGACGGTCCATGCGAAAAGCAGGTCGGTCCAGTTGTCCTCCGACGGCTTGCTCTCGGTCACTACCTCCATCATCTGGCGCTGCTCCGGCTCGCCGTCGCGGTCCTGGACGAGGATGCCGCCGCGAACCCGCTTGATGTCTTTCTCGCGCGGGTCGGGCTGGCGCGGGGATTCGTCGGCGAAGATCCGGATCGCCTCCTTCTGCTGGAGGATCCTCAGCGCATCGGGCTCGTAGCCGGGCGCGACCAGCACCTCCACGAAGTTCTTGTGAAGCGACTCGGCCAGCGGCACGTCGACCGTGCGGTTGATCGCGATCACGCCGCCGAAGGCGGATATCGGATCACAGTCCCGCGCCTGCTCGTAGGCGTCGAGTCCGCTGTCTCCGAGTGCCACGCCGCAGGGGTTGTTGTGCTTGACGATCACGCAGGCCGGGCCTTCGAGATCGGCCAGCAGCTTGCGAGCGGCATCGAGATCGAGCACGTTGTTGAACGAAAGTGCGCGCCCATGCAGCTTCGACATCCCGGTGAGCACGTTCGAGTCGAGGCCGACTTCGGAGTAGAGGGCCGCCCGCTGGTGCGGGTTTTCGCCATAGGCGAGGTCCATCTGCTTCTCGAAGGCGAAGACCTGGTGTTCCGGAAAGGCTTCGTAGGACTCGGAGAACCAGCGCGAGATCGCGGCGTCGTAACGGGCGATCTGGGCAAAGGCCTCGTTCGCCAGCCAGTGCCGGGTCGAGGCCGAGATCTCGCCGCTTTCTTCGTCGAGTTCGGCCAGCACCGCGTCGTAGCTCTCCGGCTTGACCACGACGACCACGTCTTCGTGGTTCTTGGCAGCAGCGCGGATCATCGTCGGGCCGCCGATGTCGATGTTCTCGATCGCATCCCGGGGCGAGACGCCCTCCTTGGCGATCGTCTTCTCGAACGGATACAGGTTCACGCAGACCAGGTCGAGTGCCGGGATTCCCTCAGCTTCGAGCACCTCGACATGGGAGGGGTCGGAGCGGCGGGCCAGGATCGCGGCGTGAAGGCGGGGGTGGAGGGTCTTGACCCGGCCGTCGAGGATCTCCGGCTGGCCCGTGAATTCGGACACGTCGGTGACCTCGAGGCCGGCTTCGCGCAGTGCCGTAGCCGTGCCTCCGGTCGAGAGAATCTCGACACCGTCCTTTGCCAGGCCTCTGGCGAAGTCGACCACGCCGGTCTTGTCCGAGACCGAGATCAGCGCACGCTTCACCTTGATCGGCCCGTTGGTCGGGTCAATGTTGTCCATCTCCACCTTTGTCAGTCGGTTGCTTCTATCGGCCCGTCAACGATCACTCGTCTCGGGTTGTCCGCGGCGATCCTAACCCGGCCCCGCGCGATCATGCCGATCGCCTCCGGGTAGACCTCGTGCTCAACGGCGTGAATCGCCTGTTCCAGCCGCTCACGGTTGCCGTCGACGGGCACTTCGACCGCCCGCTGCATGATCACCGGACCGGTATCGGTTCCTTCGTCGACGTAGTGAACGGTCACCCCGGTCACCCTCACGCCGTGCTCGATCGCCTGACCTATCGCGTCAAGCCCGGGGAAAGACGGCAACAGGGCGGGGTGTACGTTGACGATCCGGTTGCGGAAGCGGGCTACGAATCCAGCCGAGACCAGCTGCATGTAGCCGGCCAGCACCACCAGATCGGCCGCGATCGAATCGATCCAGTCGGCCATCGCCAGGTCTCGCGCCTCACGGTCCCCGAAATCGGCGCGCCGGAAGGTCGCGGTCTCGATCTTCGCTGACCGGGCCCGTTCGATCGCGAAGGCACCCGGCTTGTCGGAGCCGACCCCGACCACCTCGATTCCGTCCCGGCCATGAAGCCGGTCGATTATGGCCTGGAGGTTCGTGCCACTGCCCGAAGCCAGCACGGCGATGCGGAAGGGGGAATCAGCCGAACTCACCGGGCAATCTTCCCTGATCCCCGCTCACCGCGACCGCCGGGCCGATCTGCTCTCCGGTGTTCAGTCGGCGTAGCGGTTGTGAAGCATCAGGGCGTTGCCGTCGGGATCGGTGAAGAAGCACATGTGGCAGACCCCGGAATCGATGGTGTCGCCGAAGAAAGTGATCCCTTTGCCCTCCAGTTCGGTCCGGGCTGCCTCGACGTCGTCGACGTGGAGGGCGATCGGGAACTTCTGGGCATCGAACTCCTGGCCGATGGCCTGCGGCTCGCATATCGCGATCGTCAGGCTGCCGGTCTCGAACTCCTGGGCCGGCATGTCCCCCCACTGCTTCGACTGCTCGAGGCCGAGCGTCTCCCCGTAGAACTTCTTCGACCTCTCGAAATCGGTGATCGGCATGATCGTGAAATCCACTCCGGTGACTCTCATGCTCATGTTCTCCTCTGCTGGGTTTCCGGGGGCCGCTGAAACTAGCGGCTGACTGGCAGGACGGCGATATCTTCGAGGGCGAACTTGTCGTCGGCGTCGTCGGGATCGTCGCCGAGCGGGTAGTTGCCGGTGAAGCAGGCGTCACAGTGGATGTCCGCCGGCGTTCCGATCGCTTCGTAGACGCCTTCCATCGACAGGTAGGCGAGTGAGTCGGCGCCGACCTCCTTTGCGATTTCCGGAACGGTGCGCTGATGGGCGACCATCTCCTCGCGGGCAGACATGTCGACGCCGTAGTTGCAGCCGAAACGGATCGGCGGAGCGGAGATCCGCAGGTGAACCTCTTTCGCCCCTGCGTCGCGCAGCATCTTGACGATCTGGCGGGTCGTATTGCCGCGCACGATCGAGTCGTCGACGACGACCACCCGTTTTCCGGAGACGATCTCCGGCAGCGGGTTGAACTTCATCCGCAGGCCGTGCTTTCTGAGCTCCTGGCCGGGTTGAATGAAAGTCCGGGCGACGTAACGGTTCTTGATCAGCCCGTCGTCCTGGGGCAGTCCCGAGGCTCGCGCATAGCCACGGGCGGCCGGGGTACCTGAGTCGGGCACTGCGATCACGAGGTCGGCGTCGGCCGGAGCCTCGTGGAACAGGATCTCGCCCATCCTGCCGCGGACCTCCTGGAGGCGCTTGCCTTCGAGCTTGGTGTCTGGCCGGGAGAAGTAGATGTGCTCGAAGACGCACATCGCGGTCCGGTCGGACTTGACAACCTGCCGGGATTCGAGACCACGCTCGCTGAGCGAAACCATTTCCCCCGGGCTGACCTCGCGCACCAGCTCGGCCCCGATGATGTCGAAGGCGCAGCTCTCGGAGGCGATCACCCAGTTGCCGTTCAGCTTGCCGAGTGACAGCGGGCGGATCCCATAGGGATCGCGGAAGGCGACGATCGCGTGCTTGGTCATCACAACGGTCGAGTAGGCCCCTTCCAGCTGTGGCATGACGTTGGCGACCGCGTCTTCGATGTAGCGCCCGTAGTCGACCGAGATCAGCGCCGCGATGATCTCCGAGTCGGTCGTGCCGCGGAAGTTGAGGCCCTTTCTCTTCAGCCGGTTGTAGATGTCGACCGCGTTGGTCAGGTTGCCGTTGTGGGCGAGGGCCAACTCGCGGCCGTCGTCGCGCCAGATCGGCTGCGCGTTCTCCCAGGAACCGCCGCCGGTCGTCGAGTAGCGGACGTGGCCGATCGCCATGTCGCCGGTCAGCGCTCGCAGCTTGTCTTCGTCGAAGACCTGGGAGACGAGACCGCCGTCGCGCATGGTCGTGATGTGGCCGCCTTCGCAGGTGGCGATGCCGGCCGACTCCTGGCCGCGGTGCTGGAGCGCATAGAGCCCGAAGTAGGCCAGACGCGATACGTCGTGTCCGGGTGCGAAGACTCCGAAGACGCCACATTCGTCTCGAGGTCCTTCACGCTCCGGGATGCTCTGATCGACCAAAGTCGGAAAGCCACCTGTAATCGAAGGGAAAATCCGTAGGCGGTCTACCTACAGGGGCAGAGTAGCAACCGGGCCGGGTTCCGACAGGGTTGCTGCGAAAAGCCCGATTCGCCGGTCAGGATGCCCGGGTGCCCCGTTTCGCGCGGTCCCTGAGCTCCGCCGCCAGCGTCACGGCGTCATAGGGGCCGGTGTGACGCCAGTCGCCGATGAAGAAGGTCGGCGTGCTCTGGGCACCGCTCGCGTCGGCCGCGGCCGCGTCCTCTCTGATCCGGGCGGAATTTCGACCTTCGCGGATCTCGGCGACGAATCCGTCGACGTCCATGTCGAGCTGGGCCGCGTACCCGATCAGGTCTTCGATGTCGAGCTCGCCCTGGTGGGCGTAGAGCAGATCGTGCATCTGCCAGAAGCGGTTCTGTGACGCGGCCGCCTCCGACGCCTCGGCTGCCAGCTCGGCGTGAGGGTGCACGTCGGGCAGCGGCAGGTGTCGGAATACGTATCGCAGTTCGTTCCCCAGCTCCTCCCTCAACTCGTTGATCATGCCGGTGCTCCTGCCGCAGAAGGGACATTCGAAGTCTCCGTACTCGACCAGAGTGAGTGGGGCGTCGAGCGGTCCCCGTATGTGGTCGCGGTAGACGTCGACCGGCATGTCGAGCCGACGCGGCAGGCCGGCGCTGGTTTCACCCCTGAATACAGCTGCCGCCCTGAACAGCAGCCAGCTGGCTGCCACCGCGAGTATTGCGGCCGCCAGCACTCCGACCTTGGCCTGGTCCTTGAGCGTCTGGTCGTCGAAGGCGAGTTCGACGATCAGCAGCGAGACGGTGAAGCCGATTCCCGACAGCGCCGCTCCGCCGACCACCTGGCCCTGGCCGACGCCCCGTGGAAGCCGACCGAGGCCGGAACGCACGGCAGCGAGTGCTCCAGCCGATATCCCGAGCAGCTTGCCGACCACGAGGCCGGCGATGACGCCCCAGGTGAGCGGTGACGAAAGCGCCTCCCCGATCGCTCCGCCACGGAGGTCGACCCCGGCGTTGGCCAGGGCGAAAAGCGGCACGATCACGAAACCGGCCAGCGGCAGCAGCATCCCCTGGAGGCGCTCGTTCGGGGAGACCGCCCGCTCGACGCTCCTGCGGGCGTCTCTGCCGACCTCGGGCAGCGGCGACTGCCGGAAGGCCCGGGCCGTACGTGCGGCGTCTTTCGACCTCGTCTTTCTCGGGCGGGCGGGATACGACCAGCAGACCGGCCAGCATTCCCGCCAGCGTCGGATGGAGGCCCGACTCGAAGGCGGCTACCCAGAGCACCAGGCCGACGGCGAGATAGGCCCAGGTCTGCCAGATCCGCAACCTCGGCAGCATCGCGATCAGGACCAGACAAAGCGCGGCCACCGCAAGTGCGACGGGATCGAGGGCTTCAGAGTAGAAGAGCCCGATGATCGTTATGGCGACGATGTCATCCACTATCGCCAGGGTCAGCAGGAAGATGCGGAGCTGGGTCGGCGCCCTCGGTCCGACCAGGGCCAGGGCTCCGAGCACGAATGCGGTGTCGGTCGCAATTACGACCCCCCAACCGGAAGCGGCATCTCCGCTGGGATTGATCAGCAGGAAGATCGCGGCGGGGATCACCATGCCGCCGACTCCGGCGATCAGCGGAACCGTCACCCTTCGTCGGTCGGTGAGCTCACCGACCGACAGTTCGTGGCGGACCTCGAGTCCGATCACGAAGAAGAAGATCGCCATCAGGCCTTCGTCGATCCAGTGGCGCAGGTCGTCGCTCAACGACCACTCGCCGAGGTTGATGCTGAATTCCGTTGCGAATACCGATTCGTAGGCCGAGGCGGCCGGGGAGTTGGCCCAGACCATCGCGATCACCGCGGCCCCGAGCAGCAGCCCGGCGCTGCTGGTCTCGGCCGCCATGAACCGGCGAAGCGGCCGGGCGACCTGGGCGATCAGGTCGCGGCGGCTCTCCGAGGTGTCATCTTCAGGTTGACTCAGGGTTCGAGGCGGGAGGCGAGCGATTCGAAGGATGCCTTCGCCTCCGCGAGCAGGACCTTGACCCGCTGGTCGGGGACGTGGATCTCGATCAGGTCCCCACCGACTTCTCCGAGAATCTCCACCTGGACGCCGTGGCCCCCCAGATGCTCGATCCGGGCTTCGTCACCGGCCACGATGAAGCCTCCGGGACCTTCGCCGAAGAGCGCGTCTTCACCGCTGCAGTCGTGCAGCGCGATCACCGGCTGGAGGTTGGCGTTGCAGCCGATGCCGGCTCCGAGGGCGAGTTCGGCGATCGCCGTGGCGATCCCCCCATCCGAGACATCGTGGGCGGTGCGGATCGCGCCCGAGCGGATCGCACCCCGGATCAGTTCGATCGCCTCGCGCACCGCTCCGATTTCGAAGGGGGGCAGGCCCTGCCCGAGTTCGCCGCGAAGACGCTCGAGTTCCGAGCCGGCCGGCGACGGGTTGAGCGGACCGATCAGGGCGATCGAGTCACCCTCACTCCAGGGCTCGCCGCCGCAGTTCGCGGGGTCGGGAAGCTCGCCGACCATGCCGACTACCGGGGTGGGGTAGATCGGACCGGAAGGAGTCTCGTTGTAGAGCGACACATTGCCGCCGACCACCGGCAGGTCGAGGGCACGGCAGGCCTCACCGAGGCCGCGCACCGATTCGGTCAGCTGCCAGGCGACGGTCGGCTTTTCCGGATTCCCGAAGTTGAGGCAGTTGGTCACGCCGAGGGGCTCGGCGCCGACGCAGGCCAGGTTGGCTGCGCATTCGAGCGTATTCTCGATCGTGCCGAGCAGCGGGTCGCAGGCGACGCGGCGGCCGTTGCCGTCGATCGCCACCGCTATCGCGCGGGCCGCCTCGGGGATGTTCAGCACCGCGGCGTCGGCTGTACCTGAAGGCCTGACGGTTCGTGAGCCGACCAGCGAGTCGTACTGCTCATAGGCCCAGCTCTTGGAGGCGATCGAAGGAGAGCCGAGCAGGGCGAGCAGCGTCTCGCTGGCGTCGGCGTCCCGGCGAAGGCCGATGCTGTTGCCGTAGATCCACTCGGCCGGTGGGGCCGGATCGAGGTCGTAGAGCGGGCAGCCGTCGACCAGGTCGCCGACCGCTATCTCGCCGACCGTGTCGCCGTTCTTGAGGATCCGGAAGGTGCCGGTATCGGTGACCTCGCCGATCACCGCCGAAGCGGTCTGCCACTTGTCGCAGATCGTCAGCACGGATTCGACGCGGTCCGGCTCGACCACGGCCAGCATGCGCTCCTGCGATTCCGAGACCATGATTTCGAACGGCTCCATGTCGGCCTCGCGAAGCGGAACCAGACCGACGTCGATGTCGATGCCGGTCGATCCGGCGGAGGCCATCTCGCCGGCCGAAGAAGTCAGTCCGGCGGCGCCGAGGTCCTGGAGCGAGACCAGCAGGTCTTCGCCGAGCAGCTCCTGACAGCACTCGAGCACTTTCGACTCTTCGAAGGGATCGCCGATCTGCACCGTCGGCCGTTTGTCGGAGTCCCCCTCGCCGAATTCGGCCGAGGCGAGCACCGAAGCTCCGCCGATGCCGTCCCGGCCGGTCAGCGAGCCGATCAGCACAACCTTGTTGCCGGTTCCGGATGCCGCGGCGCGAACCATCTCGTCGGTCCTGGCGATGCCGACGCACATCGCGTTGACCAGCGGGTTCAACTCGTAGGGAGGTTCGAAGTAGATCTCCCCGCCGACCGTCGGGATGCCCATCGAGTTTCCGTAGTGGCCGATTCCACGGACCACGCCGTCGACCAGGTAACGCGTGCGTTCGGTGTCGAGTTCGCCGAAGCGCAGTGAATCCAGCATCGCGATCGGACGGGCTCCCAATGCGATCACGTCCCGCAGGATGCCGCCTACCCCGGTCGCCGCACCCTGGAACGGCTCGACCGCGCTGGGGTGGTTGTGGGATTCGACCTTGAAGGCGATCGAGTGGCCGTTGCCGATGTCCACCGCGCCGGCGTTCTCGCCCGGACCCATGACCACCCGCGGGCCTTCGGTCGGCAGAGAAGCGAGCAGCTTCTTCGAGTGCTTGTAGGCGCAGTGCTCCGACCACAGCAGCGAGAACATGGCCAGCTCGACGTCGTTGGGCTCGCGACCCATCTTGCCGACGATCAGGTCGAACTCTGCGTCGGTCAGACCGAGTTCACGGTGCTTGGCGACGGAATCAGGCACGGGCTGCTCCGGCGGCCATCGCGGGGCCACGGAAGATCTTCACGCCGTCGGTGCCGCCGGCCAGAGGATCGACCGCATGCTCTGGATGCGGCATAAGGCCCAGCACGTTGCCCGCCTCGTTGGTCACCCCGGCGATGTCATTCAGTGATCCGTTCGGGTTCTGACCTTCGGCGTAGCGGAACGCGACCTGCTTGTTGGCCTCGATCTGTTCGAGCATCCCGGCGGGTGCGAAGAACCGTCCGCTCTGGTGCTTGAACGGGATCGAGATTCGCTCATCCGGCTCGAGCCCGCTCAGCCAGGGCGAATCGGACTCACCCACGACGAGCTCACCCGGTCGACAGATGAAACGGGTGCTTTCGTTGGTGAGCAGGGCGCCGGGCAGGAGTCCTGACTCACACAGAACCTGAAACCCGTTGCAGATTCCAAGCACCGGGCCACCTCCGGCCGCGAATTCCGCCACCGCCGTCATCGCTGGCGAGAAGCGCGCGATCGCCCCCGCCCGCAGGTAGTCCCCGTAGGAAAACCCACCGGGAACCACGATCCCGTCCAGCCCCGAAAGGTCGGTCTGCTCATGCCACACCAGTCGCGCCCGATCGGCTGCCGAATCTTCCCTGTCGCCTTCGAAGGCGTCCCCGACCACGCCGCCGACGAGGCCACGGGTTGAAACGTCGCAGGCGTGGAGGGCGTCCCGCTCGTCGCAGGAGCCTGGAAACTGAAGAACCCCCCAGATCACAGGATCTCGATCTCGTAGTCCTCGATCAGCGGGTTGGCGAGCAGCTTTTCGCAGAGCTCCTCGAGCCGCCGGTCGTCCTCCGCACGGAGTTCGACGATGCGCCCGACCCTCACGTGCTCGATGCCCTCGAAGCCGAGCGCCGGCAGGGCTCCTTCGACCGCTTTGCCCTGGGCGTCGAGAATGCCCTCTTTGGGTCTGATCAGTACGCGTGCTGAAATCAAAGTGCCTCTCCTGTGATTCGTTCGAATGCCTCCAGGTACTTGTCTCGAGTCTGCCCGATCACTTCCTCCGGAAGCACCGGCGCGGGCGGGCTGTGGTCCCATCCGGTGGCATCGGCCCAGTCACGGACGAACTGCTTGTCGAAGGATGCCTGCGAGCGGCCGGGCTCGTACTCGTCGGCCGGCCAGTAGCGGGAGGAGTCGGGGGTCATCACTTCGTCGCCGAGCACGACTTCGGCCCCGGCGTGGCTCCCGAACTCGAACTTCGTGTCGGCGAGGATGATGCCCTGCTCCGCTGCGTGGCCGGCACCCGTTTCGTAGAGCTCGATAGAGACCCGCCTCAGTTCTTCCATCAGCGGGCGGCTGCCGATCAGCTCGGTGGCCTGTTCGAAGTCGATGTTCTCGTCGTGCTCGCCGAACTCGGCTTTGCTCGCCGGTGTGAATATCGGCCGCGGCAGGCGGTCCGATTCCCTGAGTCCCGGCGGCAGGCCTACTCCGCAGACGGCTCCGGTCTCCTGGTACTCGCGCCAGCCCGAGCCGGAAAGGTAACCGCGGACCACGCATTCGACCGGGTACATCTCGAGCCGGCGGACCCGGATCGCGCGGCCGGCGACTTCATCGGGAACCTCGGTCGAAATCAGGTGGTTGGGCACGATGTGCCCGGTGCGGCCGAACCAGAACACCGACATGCCGGTGAGAACCCGTCCTTTGTCCGGAATTTCATTGCCCATGATCACGTCGTAGATCGAAATCCGGTCTGACGCGACCAGCAGGAGATCCTCATCGAGCTCGTACATCTCCCGCACCTTGCCGGAGGAGTGCAGCCTGAGTTCGTCGAGTGAGTAGGACATGCTGTCGCGATGCTACCGCGCGAATCGCCCGGATCGCATGCGCCTTTTCGTGCCGCCGCACACCGTCATCCTGCAATCGGGATATGTTGTTCTCCTATGCGGGGGTTTATCGGAATCTGCGGAACGGCTCTGATGATGATCACGGGGCTCACGGCGGCTGCCGCCCCGGCCTCGGCCGAAGTGCCGCCCTGCTCCGGCCCTGTCTCGAAATCCACCCTGTATTCGGACCTCGGCCGACTCGAGTCCGTGATCGTCGGCAACGGCGGCAGGCTCTATATCTCTCTGACCCCGACCGGCGCGACCACGAGTCGCCTGATCTCGATCCGCAGGCCGGGCGGCTCTCCGCAGACCGTGCTCGACGGCCCGGGTGGACCCGGCGGCCTCGCCTGGCAGAAGAAGCGCCTGCTCTGGGGCTACGGAAACAGCGCGGCGAACGGGGTGACGGGGGACGAGAATCCAGTATCCGGTCTCTACCGGGTGAATCTCAAGAAGGGCAAGCGCTCGCTGGTCTCGGATCGTCTCGGCATGGCCAACGGAGTCGCCCGGGCCAGGAGGGGCTCGATATACGCATCGAATGACTTCGGCATGAAGCTCGACCGGATAACTCCATCCGGGCGCACGGTCAACGGCTGGACCACTCTGGACAGCGCCAACGGATTGGTGCTGAGCAAGAATGAGAAGTACCTCTTTGCCGCCCAGACTTTCTCGGACCCGCCGGCGATCTCACGGATCAGGATTTCGAACCCGCCGAAGGTCAGGACCTGGGCGAGCACGGAAGGCGTCTTCACCGGAAACCCGATTTTCGACGGTCTCGCCCGCGACAACAAGGGCAATCTGTACGTTGCGGCCTTCGCGACGGGCGAGGTCTGGAAGATCGACAGCGAGCGGCGCTTCTGCGTCCTCGCCACCGGACTCGTGCAGCCCTCCGCACTCGCATTCGGCAAGGGAAAGAAGGGCTTTGCCTCCGGCAGGCTCTACACCGTCGGATTCAATGGCGAACTGACCGGGATCAAGGGAGCCCGGGCAGCGAGCCATCCCGACAGCTGAGGGTCGCCACGCAAGCGCAGGTGGCCCCGGTCAGTTCCCGCCTGCCGGGTTGTCTTTCGCCCAGCCCGCGATGGCCGCCGAGCCCGATACGACCTCGCCGTCGTCAAGGACCGCCACCGGAACTTCGTTGGTTCCACTGAGCTTCTTGATCTCGGCCCGGTCACGCGAGCGGGTCCGCCAGGTCCAGGGCATCAGCCGGTAGCCGCCGACCGTCCTGATTTCAAATTCATAACCGGCGTCCGAGAGCGCCTTCGCCGCCTTTCCGCAGGGATGCAGCGCCGGCGTGCTGGTCTTCTGGCCACAGGTGTAGAGGATCACCGGATGGCCTCCAGCCGCTCGAAGATCTCCGGCAGGTGGGTCAGGTAGGCGTCGTAGTCGAAGACCTCGTCGAGGTCGAGCCGGGGTGCCGAGACCGCGATCAGCTCCCGGAAATGCGTGCCGGTGTCGAAAGCTTCCTGGGCGGCCGACTGAACCGTGCGGTAGGCGTCGTCCCGGGTCATGCCGGACTCGACCAGAGCGGTCAGGGCCCGCTGGCTGAACAGCGCGCCGTGGGTCTGCTCGAGATTCGAGCGGAGCCTGTCGATGTGGACGACGAGTCCGGATGCCACCTCTGTGGCGAGGTGCTGCATGTAGTCGAGCGTGATCGTTGCGTCGGGCAGGATGACCCGCTCGGCACCGGAATGTGAGATGTCGCGTTCGTGCCAGAGGGCGACGTTCTCGAGGGCGGTCTGGTTGTAGCCGCGCAGCAGCCGGGCCAGTCCGGTCAGCCGCTCGCAGCGGATCGGGTTGCGCTTGTGCGGCATCGCGGACGAACCCTTCTGCTGTCCGGTGGCGAAAGGCTCTTCGGCCTCTCTCACTTCGGTTCGCTGGAGGTGCCTTACCTCGGTCGCGAAGCGCTCGATACCGGCGCCGGCGATCGCGATGGCGGCGAGCAGTTCGGCGTGGCGGTCGCGCGGCACAACCTGGGTCGCGATCTCCTCCCGCTGGAGTCCGAGCGAATCCATGACCCGCGCCTCGATTCCCGGGGGGACCGAAGCGTAGGTCCCGACCGCGCCGGAAAGCTTGCCCACCGCGCACTGTTCGACTGCTCGTTCGAGGCGGCTCAGGTTTCGGTCCGCCTCGAGGGCGAAGCCGGCCAGGCGAAGGCCGAAGGTGGTCGGTTCGGCGTGCACGCCGTGAGTGCGCCCGACGCAGAGCGTGTCGCGGTAGTCGAAGGCCCGGTTGATCAGGGCGTCCCGGTAGGCGCGCGCCCCTTCGACCAGGATCCGGCCCGCTTCCGTGACCTGCGTGGCGAGCGCGGTGTCGAGCACGTCAGAGGAGGTCAGTCCGTAATGGATCCACCGCCCTTCTTCACCGACCGACTCGGCGACTTCGTCGATGAAGGCTGCGACGTCGTGGTTGGTGATGCGCTCGCGCTCGTTTACCGCTTCGACCGTGAAAGCCGCGCGCTCGCGGCAGGCCGTCGCGGCCTCGGCCGGTACCACTCCCTCGGCCGCCCAGGCCTCGGTTGCGGCGAGTTCGACCTTCAGCCAGGCCTCCATCTTTGCCTGCGGCGTCCAGACTGAGCCGATTTCGTCGCGCGTATATCTCTCGATCATCTTCCGTCTTTCAGTTGCCGGCCCGGGTCGGTGGCCGTTTTCAATTGTTGATCATGCGGGCGGCCAGGATTCCCGCGTTGCGGGCGCCGTTCACGGCGACGCAGGCGACCGGTACTCCCGGTGGCATCTGGACCGTGGCGAGCAGCGAGTCGAGGCCGCCCAGCGATTCTCCCAGCAGTGGCACGCCGATGACGGGAAGGTCTGTATGGGCGGCGGCGATGCCGGGCAGTGCCGCCGACATGCCGGCACCGGCGATGATCACCCGCAGGCCCCGCATTCGAGCCCCGCCGCAGTAGTCGCTGACCAGCTCCGGTTCGCGGTGGGCCGACATCACCCGCACCTCGAACCTGATCCCGCATTCCTCGAGAACCTCACCAGCGGGCTGCATCACGGCCTTGTCGGACTCCGAGCCCATCAGGATCCCGACCTGCGGTCTTTCGACTTCGACTTCCCGGAAGAGCTCCTCGACCGAAGCCAGGATCTCGGTGTCCGGGGATCTCGAAGGGTCACTCACGGCTCTGTGGTCCTGACTGGCAAAGAGCTCCTATCCGGCGCGCTCCACCGCCCGGTCGGCGATGTCGGTGCGCATCTGGCGTCCTTCGAAACTAACCGCTTCGGCGGCATCGTAAGCGCGTCGGCGTGCGCTCGCAGGATCGCGCCCCTGCCCGGTCAGGTTGATCACCCTCCCGCCGGCGGTGACGATCCGGCCGTCCACCTCGGCGGTTCCGGCGTGCACGACTTCGGCGCTCTCCGCCGCCTGTTCCAGACCGGTGATTTCGTCTCCCTTCGAGGAAGAGGCCGGGTAGCCGGCCGAGGCCAGCACCACCGTGACCGCCCAGCTCTCGACTGAACTCGACCTCGCGGTCGAGCAGCCCGCCCGGCACACAGGCGTCGAGGAACAGCCCGACCAGGTCGGACTCGAGCCGGGGCAGTACGGCCTGGGTTTCTGGGTCTCCGAAGCGCGTGTTGTATTCGAGCACCTTCGGCCCGTCGCCGGTCATCATCAGCCCGGCGTAGAGGACCCCGTGGAAGGGCGTGCCGCGCTCCTTCATCAGGTCTACGATCGGCTGGTGGACCAGTTCACTGAGCTCGGCCAGCCGGTCGTCTGAAACTGTCGCGACGGGTGAGTAGCTGCCCATGCCGCCGGTGTTGGGGCCGGTGTCGCCGTCGCCGATCCGCTTGTAGTCCTGAGCAGGGGCCAGCGGTATGGCCCGCTCGCCGTCACAGATCGCCAGAAGCGAGAGTTCTTCACCTTCGAGGAATTCTTCCAGCACGACCTCGGTCCGGCCGAACCTCTGCTCGGTGAAGAAGACCTCCACCGCGTCCCTCGCCTCGGCTCCGCTCTGGCAGATCAGCACGCCTTTGCCGGCAGCAAGGCCGTCGGCCTTCAGCACGGTCGGGTAATCGGCGGCGGCAACCGCCTCGAGCGCCTCGTCGCGATCCCTGAGCACGGTGTAGGCCGCGGTCGGGATGCCGGCGTCCTCCATCGCCTTCTTGGCGAAAGCCTTCGAGCCTTCCAGTTGCGCGGCACCCCGGGATGGGCCGAAGGCGGAAATCCCGGCTTCGGTCAGACCATCGACCACTCCGGCCACCAGTGGCGCCTCGGGGCCGACCGCGACCAGGTCGATCCTGTGCTCGCGGGCCGCCTCGACCACTGCCGGCACGTCGCAGGGGTCGAGGTCCGGCAGACAGGTCGCATCGGCCGCGATGCCGGGATTGCCGGGAGCGCAGAAAAGCTCCGGCGAGCGGGGGGACCGGGCCAGAGCCTTGACGATCGCATGCTCGCGACCGCCCCCACCCAGGACGAGGATTCTCAACTGATCGGCTTTCCGGTCAGAGGACTTCGGCCAGGCGCTCTGCCGAAAGCGCGGACAGGGTCTGGCTGGTCATGGTGCCGCGCGAACCCATTTCGATCGAGACCTTCGCCATGACTTCCTCCGACGGTGCTTCGATCACGGTCACGAAATCGAACTGACCAAGGGTCGTGTACTGGGCGACGACCTTGGCGCCGAGGGCTTCGACCTCGTGGTTTACCTCCGACACCCGGCCCGGATTGGCCTTGAGCGTCTTCACTCCGTCTGCGGTCAGGTTGGTCAGCATCACATAGGTAGGCATTGAGGTCCTCTCCTCGTTTTCAAAGTCCGTTCCAGCATACGCCAGCAAACGGGGTCAGGTGGTGCCGGATCTGGTGGCGTCGAGGATCTCCAGGACCGACCTGCACCAGTCACGGTTCCCTTCTTCGAAGGAGATCCCGCGAAGCAGGGTCAGGTAGCTGCCGACCGATCCGCCCGAGGCCATGAATTCACCTTGCTCCAGATCGCCGAGCATTGCCGAGCGCAGCCGTTCGTAGAGGGTCAGCTTCGCCTCGGACTGGGCCAGGCGCTCGCTGACCGCACCGGCGACCGCGCCCGCGTTGTTCTCATCCAGCGCCGCGACCTTGACCAGCAGGTCGTCGCGGATCGCGGTCGGCTTCGGGGCGGCGGCGACGAAATCGTCCAGCTCTTCCAGGCCCGCCGGGGCGACGCTGAAGATCCGCTTGTTGGGACGGCTCGACTGCTCGACCAGTTCGGCTTCGACCATTCCGGCCCGTTCCAGGCGCTCCAGTTCACGGTAGATCTGCTGGGGTGTGGCGGCCCAGAAGTTCGCCACGGAGATGTCGAATCGCTTCGACAACTCGTAGCCCGAAGCTCGCTCTTCGCGCAGCGCCGCAAGGATGGCGTGCTTCAGTGCCAAGTGAATCTTTCGAATCTATAGTCAATAAGTTGTATAGTCACATCTATGAGTATAGAAAACAGAGCTGACGTCGCTGGTACGGGTCTCGAATCAAGTGGTCCCTGGGATTCGATCGTGATCGGGTCCGGCCTGGCCGGACTGACCACCGCGGCATACCTGGCGACCAACGGCCAGAAGGTCCTCGTGCTCGAGCAGTACGACGTGGCCGGCGGCTGCAGCCAGACCTTCCGCCGCAAGAAGGAGTGGCAGTTCGACGTCGGCCTTCATTACATCGGCGGGGTTCGGCACGGCGGCATCGCGGGAGTCCTCCGGGGCCTCGGGCTGCTCGACCGGATCGAGTTCGTCGAGATGGATCCCGACGGCTTCGACACGCTTGTCTTCCCTGACTTCACCTTTCGTGTTCCCAAGGGCTGGGACAACTACACGCAACGTCTGGTCGAGACTTTTCCCGAGGAGGAGACCGGGCTGCGCAAGTGCACCGCGGTCTTTCAGGACGTGATGTCCGAACTGCGTCTGGTCGGCGTCCCTGACAGCAAGACCGACTTCGAGCAGTACATGAAGATGGCTCCTAACGTGGTCAACTGGGGGATGCGCTCGCTGGACGACCTGTTCGACGACTGTGAGCTCTCGGAGCGTCCTCGCGCGGTGCTGACCGGTCAGTCGGGCGACTACGCGACCCCGCCCTCGAGGACTCCGGTCATCCTGCACGCCGGCCTGATCGACCACTACCTCCAGGAGGGTGCCTTCTATGTTCGGGGTGGAGGACAGGTCCTCGCCGCCCACCTGATCGACGTGATCCACACCAACGGCAGTCGTGTCCGCACTCACGCCGAGGTGACCTCGATCGACGTCGAAGACGGTGCGGTCACCGGCGTGACCCTGGCCGATGGTGAGGTCATCCACTCGCGCTCCGTGGTTTCGACGGCGGATCTCAAGCGGACCTGGCTCGAGATGATCGAGCCCTCGGCCGTTCCGGACGGAATCGCGGAACAGGTGGAGCAGTACCGGATGGCTGCGCCGCTGGTCTGCGTCTATCTCGGCCTCGACTTCGACCTGAACGAGCGCATGGGCAGTACGAACATCTGGCGCCACACCCGCTACGACGCCGAGAAGTCCTACGAATTCGTAACCGACGGTGAGTTCGATCCGGAGCCGCCGGTTTACATAACTTCGGCCACCGTCAAGGATCCGGAGTGGACGGGCCACACCCCACCGGGCTGTTCGACGGTCGAGCTGATGACCTGGGCGACGCCGTCACTGGAGGCCTGGGGGGTTGACGGAAGCGACGAGGCGGGACGCTACAGCCGGCAGGACAGCTACCGGGCCGCCAAGGAGCGCATCACCGAACAGCTGATCGACGGCGCCGAGGCCGAACTGGGCGAACTCAGGTCCCACATCCTGTGGAAGGAAGCGGCGACTCCAATGACCCAGACCAGGTACACGCATTCGACCGACGGTTCGAGCTACGGCATCGAGTTGGCCACCGACCAGTTCGGACCACTCAGGCCCGACTGCCGGACCGGGATCGACGGCTTCTACCTCGGCGGAGTCAGCACGCGTAGCGGTCACGGAATCGTCGGCTCGATGACCGGCGGTGTCGCTTCCGCTTCAGCTGTACTCGGCAAGAACCTTCGGGCCGAGATCGCCAAAGGCGAAGTCTTCGGCGACCCCGCTGCCCTTACGGCCGGCGGCGAAGGCTGGGATGCACTGGAGGCCTGCCGTCGCCTGCAGGACAAGTCGGCCCGCCGGCGTGCGGCGAACGCCTGAAGATCAGTAGCCGAATCCGGCGTGGATGTGGCCGCTGTGGTCGGCCATCGCGAAGGCGGGACCGGGGCCGTCGAGGTCGTATCCGTAGATCAGCTCGGTCGGCTTGGCGCCGTCCGGCAGGCTGGCGAGGATCCGGCCGACTTCCGAGCACGGACTGGTCGTCGACATGTCGGTGCATGACACGCCGTTGACGGCGGCGATGTCCACCGCCCGGCCGTAGAAGTGGTTGGACACATTGCCGCTCGTCGTGCGCATTCCGTGGTCGGAGCGCAGTGAAGATACGAGCAGGCTGTAGCGCTGGGTCAGCAGGGCCAGAAGGTTGATCACGCGGCGGTCGATCTGACCGGACTGCAGGTCGTTCGCGGCGGTCGGGTTGAGGATCTGGAGGTTGTCCCAGTTGATGTCGGTCGCGTTGGTCGTCGGCTGCGGGTAGGCCAGGTCCCAGTTCGTCTTCACGGTGTCGCAGTTGCCGGCGATCAGGTCGGCCTCCCGGGTCGCCGCCTCGACGTACCAGGCGGCGTGGCTGTGGTCGAACAGTCCGGCCTGGAGTCCGCCGTTGGCCCAGAGCATGCGGGCGAAGGTGGCGACGCCGTCCCAGGGTTCGTTGCGAAGTACGAAGCCGTCGCCGTTGCCGTCAACGCCGTACCGGTTCCATTCCTCCTTCGACAGACCCATCGGACCCATCTCCTTCATCTGGCGGCGGTCCATGCCGCGACCGTAGTCCGACTCCATCCGGGCCACCGCGGCGAGCGTCCAGATTCCCTGCTGCCCGAGTTCGTAGCGGGAGGCGGCGCTCTCGAAGGCACTCAGGTAGTACTCGGGGATCTGGAGCACGCGGCGGTCGGAGGGCTCGCAGACGAATTTCTTCAGGCCCTCGTCGACCTCGGTCGTATCCTGGAGGGCGCCGTAACAGGTGGCCCTGTCGAGCACGTCCCGGACGTACCAGTCGGCCCGGTTGTAGGCGAAGATCGCGTCGTACCACTGCGTCGGTGCGCCCGAGGCACTGAGGTAGTTGGCGGCCGAGTGGATCGCGTCACGTGCGTTGTAGGGGTCGGCCTCCCCGTCGCCGTCCCCGTCGACGCCGTATGCCTCCCAGGTCGCGGGCATGAACTGCATCCAGCCGATCGCCCCGGCCGAGGAGGTGACCTCGTTGAGGCGGCCGAAGTCGGTCTCGACCCGGTTGATGGCGGCGAGGATCTGCGGTCCGCGCTCACCGAGGCTGTACTTGCGCGAGGCCTCGATATAGAGCGGGATCAGGTTGCGCGGCGGGCCGGTACTGCCGTCGCAGGCAGGGGCGGTCGAGCTGCCGAAGAGCCCGAGATTGGGATCGACGGTGATGCTTTGCGGGGGTCCGTCGGGGATGACTTCGATCGCGCTCTCCGGGTTGCGCGCGGGCTTCGACTGCGGCTTGGGCTGCTTGGCCGGTCGCTGCTGCGATTCGTCGTTCTTCTTGCCCGATCCGGTCTGCTCCGGCGTCGCTCCTCCGCCGTTGCCCGGCTTCGTCCCGGGGGTCTCGGGCTTTTCAGGCGACTGGGTGACCGGTTTGACCGGCCCGGTCGGACCTGTACCTCCGGTCCCGGGTTGCGGGGCCGTGGCCGCAGGGGCGTCGCTGCCCGGCGTGCTGCCCTGGGATTGGGAAACGTGCCCGGTGGCCAGCAGGGCACCGACCGAAATCGTCGCCAGTGCGGTCCTTACGCGCCCCATGTCTAGCCCCTCACCTCACTGACGAGCCAGCCCTTCTTGTTCTGACGGGTCAGCGCGAGCCTGAGTTCGCTGGTCGCACCGGAGCGCATCAGGGATACGCTCACTTCCATCCGGCGGCCCTTCTTCTTGCCGGATACGACGTTGAGGACAGATGCCTTCGGCACCCTCCCGTTGGCCGGAAGCCTCGGCGGACGGTCGGCCAGCTCCCCGGCCAGCTTGCCGGTGGCGGTTCGACGGAGGGTTCTGGTCGCCTTCTTCTCGCCGACCTCGTAGCCGACGAACGTGTTGGCGAAGCGGTGAGCCACCCTGAGCGGGGGCGATTCCGGAAGATCAGCCGGGCGAACCACGGTCTTCGGCAACTTCTTTCCTTCGCCCTGGCCGCCGGAGTTGCCCTTGCCGCCGGATCCGTTGCCACCGGAGTTGCCGGCGGACTTGTCGAAATCGGGAACCACACCCTGGAGGGTCTCGTCGTCGCTTCGCCCTTCTCCTGCGGGAGCGCCGACCGTCGGCGGGGGCTGGACCGGCGCGACGACGGTGTCGGCACCGAGCGGGGCTTCGGCCACGACCGGACCAGGATCGGAACGGTCGGCCTCGTTGTAGAAGTAGACCGCGGTCGCCACGGCACCTGCGGTCAGGCAGACCAGAACCGTGGCTCCGATGTAGGCGAGAGGACTGCGGTAGCGCACACCCTCTGCCATTCGCCTGAAGAAATCGCCGATCGGCCAGAGAACGTGCTTTTCGAGCGCCCACCAGGCCCGCTTGAAGGGCCAGAGCAGTCCGCTGGGAGCAGGGGTCTGCTCCTGCTGTTCAGGCTGCTCTCCGCTCGTCGGGTCTGCCATTCGGTCTTCGTTCATCTGTAGTCGCCTCGGACTCGATGGCCCGAGAAGCCAAAGAGTAGTCCTTCAACCCCAAAAGGCTTGTAAAGATCCGGTCCCGCGGGAACATTTCTGCACCGGGAGGGGTCGGGCCGCCGCCGCCGAAGGGCCCGCGTCAGGCCCGATCGAAGGTCAGGGCCCCGTCATCTGCCCCGATCAGGACCCGGTCGCCTTCGCTGAACTCGCCCTCGAGGAGCTTCAGCGCCAGAGTATCGACAAGCTGTTTCTGGATCACCCGCTTGAGCGGGCGGGCGCCGTAGGTGGGGTCGTAGCCGAGGTTGCCGAGCAGGCTGCGGGCATCGGTCGACATCTCGACCTCTATGCCGCGTTCCTGAACCCGGCCGATGAGCCCGTCCACCTGGAGGTCGACGATCCTCCCGATGTCATCCTTCGAAAGGCGGTGGAAGATCACGGTGTCGTCGATCCGGTTGAGGAATTCCGGCTTGAAGGTCGTCGCCAGAACCTCTTCGACGCGTTCGCGGATGCGCTCGTCCACCGTCTCGCCGGCTATCTCCTGGCTGCCCACGTTGGAGGTCATGATCAGCACCGTGTTGGTGAAGCTCACGGTGCGGCCCTGTCCGTCGGTCAGCCGGCCGTCGTCCATCAGCTGCAGCAGTGTGTTGAAAACGTCGGGGTGGGCCTTTTCGATCTCGTCGAGCAGTACGACCGCGTAGGGGCGGCGGCGCACGGCCTCGGTCAACTGGCCGCCTTCCTCGTAGCCGACGTAGCCGGGAGGGGCCCCGACCAGGCGCGAAACGGTGTGCTTCTCCATGTACTCGGACATGTCGAGGCGCACGATCGCCTGCTCCGAGTCGAACATGAACTCGGCCAGAGCCTTCGCCAACTCGGTTTTGCCGACGCCGGTCGGACCGAGGAAGAGGAAGGAGCCGATCGGCCGGTCGGGATCGGACAGACCGGCCCGTGAACGGCGCAGGGCGTTGGCGACGGCGCTGACGGCCTCGTCCTGGCCGACCACACGCTCATGCAGCCGGCCCTCCATCTGGATCAGCTTTTCGACCTCGCCTTCCATCAGGCGGGTCACCGGGATGCCGGTCCACTTGGCGACGACTTCGGCCACATCCTGTTCGGTGACCTCCTCGGTCAGCATGGTCGAGCCTTCCGCATGGAGTTCGCCCAGTGCGGCCTCGGCTTCGGCCGCGGCCTTCTCCAGTTCGGGGATCTCGCTGTAGCGCAGCCTCGCGGCCCGCTCGAGGTCGGCGTCGCGCTCGGCCCTCCCGGCCTCGCGGTTGGCCTCTTCCAGCTTGGCCTTGGACTCCTTGATCGCCTCGATCAGAGCCTTCTCGGACTGCCAGCGTGCCTTCATGCCGCTGGAGGTCTCGACCAGCTCGGCCAGTTCCGCCTCGAGCGTGTCAAGCCTGCCCTTCGACGCCTCGTCGGTTTCAGCCTTTAGCGCCTCCCGCTCGATCTCGAGCTGCTGGATCCGCCGCTCGACTTCGTCGATCTCGGTCGGCATCGAGTCGATCTCGATCTTCAGCCTCGAGGCCGATTCGTCGATCAGGTCGATCGCCTTGTCCGGCAGGAAGCGGTCGGCGATGTAGCGCTCGGAGAGCGTCGCCGCGGCGATGATCGCCGAGTCCGAGATGCGCACCCCGTGGTGGACTTCGTAGCGCTCCTTCAGCCCACGAAGGATCGCGATCGTATCGGGCACGTCTGGCTCGCCCACCGTGACCGGCTGGAAGCGCCGCTCCAGTGCCGCGTCCTTCTCGATGTGCTTGCGGTACTCGTCGAGCGTGGTCGCCCCGAGCGCTCGCAGTTCCCCTCTGGCCAGCATCGGCTTGAGCAGGTTGGCTGCATCGACCGCACCCTCGGCCGCGCCGGCGCCGACGATCGTATGGAGCTCGTCGAGAAAGAGCACTATCTGACCCTGCGCGTCCTGGACCTCGCTCAGTACTGCCTTGAGCCTTTCCTCGAACTCACCGCGGTACTTGGAGCCGGCCAGCAGCGCTCCGATGTCAAGCGCGATGACCCGTCGGTCCCGCAGGCTTTCCGGCACGTCACCGGAGACGATCCGCTGGGCGAGCCCTTCTACGATCGCGGTCTTGCCGACCCCCGGTTCGCCGATCAGGACCGGGTTGTTCTTGGTCCGCCGTGAGAGCACCTGGATGACCCGCCGGACCTCTTCGTCGCGGCCGATCACCGGGTCGAGCTTGCCTGCCTCGGCGTCGGCGGTCAGGTCGCGGCCGTACTTCTCCAGCGCCTGGACCTGATCCTCGGGATTGGGGCTGTCAACCTTGTGCGGACCGCGTACCTCGGCGATCGCCCCGGCAAGCGAATCGCGGTCGGGCAGAACCTCTGCGAGGCCGGTCTTCGTATCGGCGATCGCCAGCAGGATGTGCTCGGTCGAGACGTACTCGTCTCCCATTCCGGCCATCTCGCCCTCGGCCCGCTGGAGTACGTCCACGAATGCAGAAGAGGGTCGTGGTTCGGCCGCCGCTCCCCCGCTGAGCCGGGGCAGGTCCGACATCGCTGCGCGCGCCCGGCTGCGGATCGACTCGAGGTCGGCACCCAGTTTGCCCAGGACGGCCGGGACGAGCCCGTCCTCCTGCTCGAGCAGGACTACAAGCAGGTGGGCCGGCGCGACCTCGGTGTTCGAGTTGGCGGCGGCCAGCTTCTGCGCACCGGCTATCGCTTCCTGCGACTTGACTGTGAATCGATCGGGCTGCATGGTCAGAGGGAATCCTTCCTGCGCCCCCCGGAGGGACGCTCAACGTGAATCCGTACGGTGCGGCGGGTGGGCGGAATCGAACTTTCATAGGCGCCATAAGGGACGATCTCGACGTTCTCCCGACTGCCGCTACGGGCCATTTCGGCGACCAGCCTGCGCTCCAGTTCGCGTGCCCTCGAGCGCATCCGCTTCAGCTCGGATCGCATCGTCGGCTACTTCACGTTCCATTTCCAGAACGAGTTCCACCCCGGCGAGGTTCAGGCCCTCTTCGTTGGTCATCCGCTGTATCCGCCTCAGCCGCTCGACATCCTTCTGCGAGTAGAGGCGGGTGTTCTTGGGCGAGCGCTTCGGCTCGATCAGGCCTTTTGCCTCATAGATGCGGAGGGTCTGGGGATGCATGTCGGCCAGCTCGGCGGCGACCGAGATCATGAAGACCCCGCGCTCGTCATCGATCCTCACCTCTACCCGTCGGTTCCTTCTGGCCGCCATCAGGATCCTCCTCCCGCTCGGTTCGTGGCCTTCGCCCGACGCAGGAGTTCTGCCCGCGGGTCTGCTCCGTTCATCGTTTCCGCGAGCTGGTCCACGGCGCGACGCTGGTCGTCGGTGAGGCTGGTCGGTACGACGATTTCGAGCCGGTAGCGGATGTCCCCACGGGTCTTCGAGCTCCTGCGTGGCGGCCCTTCACCCTTCAGTCGCTGGATCGACCCGTGCTGCGTGCCGGGCTTGACGCGGATCCGCTTGGTGCCGGTCAAGGTCGGTACTTCCACCGTGCCGCCGCGCAGCGCCTCGGTCACCGTGATCGGCACGTTCACTTCGAGGTTGCCGTCGTCGAGGCGTTTGAAGATCGGCGAAGGCGCGACCTGGATCGTCACGAACAGGTCTCCCGCGGGGGCGCCACGCTGTCCGGCTTCGCCTTTTCCGGCTACCCGGATCCGGGTGCCGTCACTGACCCCCGCCGGGACGTTGACCTTGTAGCGCTTGGTCTGGTGAGTCACTCCGGAGCCGCGGCAGGTGTGGCAGGGATTCGGAACGTGCTGGCCGGTGCCACCGCATTCGGGACAGGGCTGGCTGATCGAGAAGAAGCCCTGACCCTGTGAGTCGATGCCGCGGCCCTGGCAGCGCGGGCAGGTCTCGGTCGCCGTCCCGGGTTCGGCACCCGATCCGGAGCAGGTCGGGCAGGTCTCGGACTTCGGGATCGTGACCGTTATCTGGCTGCCGGACATCGCATCGTCGAAGGAGATCCGGACGTCGGTTTCGAGGTCGCGGCCCTTCATCGGGTTTTCCGGCTGACCACCACCCGACCGGTTGAAGATGGTCGAGAAGATGTCGCCGATGTCGCCGGTGAAGCCACCGCCCTGGGCGCCGAATGGTCCGGCACCGCCCTGGGGACCGCCGGCTCCGAAGAGTCCACCGCCACTGTCATAGGTCTTGCGCTTCTCAGGGTCGGAGAGCACGTCGTAGGCCTGCTGGATCTCCTTGAAGCGCTCCTCGGCCTTCTTGTCTCCGGGGTTGCGATCGGGGTGGTACTCGCGCACCAGCTTTCGGTGAGCCTTCTTGATCTCCTCGGCCGACGCCTTCTTCGAGACGCCCAGTGCTTCGTAGAAGTCGGTTGCCATTGCCAAGCGCCCCCTGCCTACTGGCTCACGACGACACGGGCGGGGCGGATCACGCGGTCTCCCGAGCGATAGCCGCGCTGCATCACTTCGAGTACGACTCCGGAACGGCCGTCTTCGGCCGGGATCGCCTGAAGCGCCTCGTGGAGGTTGGGATCGAAGCTCTCACCGGCCGGGTCGTAGGCCTCGACTTCGATCTGTCGGAGCGTCGAATGGATGTCCCGATAGGCCACGATCACTCCCTGGAGGCTGATCGGAGCGTCGTCAGGAAGGCCGCCGTCGAGCGCGTCGGACGCCGCCACACCTTCGCTGCCGAGTACCCGCTCGAGGTTGTCGAGAGTCTCGATCAGGCCGGGCACCACCTCGAGTCGTCCGCGACTGCTCGCGGCGGCGGTCTCGGCGGTCATGCGGCGGCGGTAGTTCTCGAAGTCGGCCTTGGTGCGCTGGGCCAGGTTGAGGTACTCGTCGCGCTCGGCCCGTGCCTGCGCGACCAGGTCCTCGATGTCGTGTTCGACCGCTTCTTCGCCGACGTCCCCGCCGGGGCCGGCCTCGGCCGGGGCTCCCGCCCCGGCTTCGGCCATCTGGTCCTCGGTCAGCTCGTCTTCACGCCGTTCGCGCTCGTCGCTCACTTGGATGCTTCTTCCTCGTCCACGACCTCGGCGTCGATTACCTCTTCCTCGTCGGAAGATGCTCCGTCGGGTCCGGCACCGTCGGCCGCCTGGGCAGCTTCGGACTGGGCAGCCTCATAGACCTTCTCGGAGACCTTGTGGAAGGCGGCCTGAAGGGCATCCGTCTTTGCCTGAATCGCTTCGGCATCGTCGGACTCGAGTGATTCGCGGACTTCCTTGATCGCGCCTTCGATCTCGCCCCGGTCGCTCTCGTCGACCTTGTCACCGAGCTCGGTGAGCTGCTTCTCCGAGTTGTAGGCGGCGTTCTCGGCCACGTTCCGGGCTTCGGCCAGCTCACGCTGCTTGCGGTCCTCGTCAGCATGCGACTCGGCGTCGTCGACCATGTTCTTGATCTCCTCGTCCGAGAGTCCCGAGCCGGACTTGATTTCGATCTTCTGCTCCTTGCCGGTGCCGAGATCCTTGGCCCCGACGTTGAGGATGCCGTTGGCGTCGATGTCGAAGGTGACCTCGACCTGCGGCATGCCTCGGGGTGCCGGCGGGATACCGGTCAGCTGGAACTTGCCGAGGCTCTTGTTGTAGCCGGCCATTTCACGCTCGCCCTGGAGCACGTGGATCTCGACCGAGGGCTGATTGTCCTCGGCGGTCGAGAAGACCTCCGACTTGCGGGTCGGGATGGTCGTATTGCGCTCGATCAGTCTGGTCATCACGCCACCCTTGGTCTCGATGCCGAGGGTCAGCGGGGTGACGTCGAGCAGCAGCACGTCCTTGACGTCGCCTGCCAGGACCCCGGCCTGAATGGCGGCGCCGACTGCGACCACCTCATCCGGGTTGACGCCCTGGTGAGGCTCCTTGCCGGTCAGCTCGGTGACCTTTTCGCGCACGGCAGGCATGCGGGTCATGCCGCCGACCAGTACGACGTGGTCGATCGTCGAGTCGCCGGCGTCCTTGAGTGCCTGCTTGACCGGGCCGACAACGCGGTCGATCAGCTCCGAGGTCAGCTCGTTCAGTCCTGCCCGGGTCAGCTTCACGTCGAGGTGTTTCGGCTGTCCTTCCACCGCGGTGATGAAGGGAATGTTGATCTGGGTCTCCTGGGTCGAGGAGAGTTCGATCTTCGCCTTCTCGGCGGCTTCGTAGAGCCGCTGCAGCGAGTTCTTGTCCTGAGCGAGATCCACGCCCTGGTCTTTCTTGAACTCCGCGACCAGCCACTCGACGATGACCTTGTCGAAGTTGTCGCCGCCGAGGTGGTTGTCACCGGCCGTCGACTTGACCTCGAATACGCCGTCGCCTATTTCGAGCACGGAGACGTCAAAGGTGCCGCCGCCGAGGTCGAAGACCAGGATCGTCTGGTCGGTGTTCTCTTTGTCCAGCCCGTAGGCCAGCGAAGCCGCGGTCGGCTCGTTGATGATGCGCTTGACTTCGAGACCGGCGATCTTGCCGGCGTCCTTGGTCGCCTGGCGCTGGTCGTCGTTGAAGTAGGCGGGGACCGTGATCACGGCCGAGTCGACCGTTTCACCGAGTTTGGATTCGGCGTCGGTCTTCAGCTTCTGCAGGATCATCGCGCTGATCTCCGGCGGCGAGTACTGCTTGCCACGGGCATCTACACGGACGTCGCCGTTCGGGCCGGCTTCGACCTTGTAGGGGATCATCGTCTCCTCTTCCTTCACTTCGGCCTCTTTGCGGCCCATGAAGCGCTTGATCGAGAAGATCGTGTTCTCCGGGTTCATCACGGCCTGGCGCTTGGCTACCGTGCCGACCAGCCGTTCATCCTTGTCGTTGAATGCGACTACGGAGGGGGTGGTGCGCCCGCCTTCCGAGTTTTCGAGAACCGAAGGCTCTCCGCCTTCGAGTACTGCCACGCACGAATTCGTCGTGCCGAGGTCGATTCCTATCGTTTTTCCCACTTGAGTTCTCCTGTTTCGTTTCCTGATGTGTTATTGGAAGATTTCGAAAATCTAAGTGGCAGTATGTCAGATATTTGGAGCGCAGTCAAGCCGACGACAAGTCCCTGCAAATCGGCCTGAAACGGGCTTTCCGCTGCAAAGAGAGAGCCCGCCCCCGGCGGGGACGGGCTCTCTGGGCGCTTCAGTTTGTGCCGGCCCGCAGGGCCGGTCGGAGCTTCGGGCTAGCGGTTCACCCTGAGCAGGCTGTAGACGCCCGCGTGGTCGGAGTTCCAGTAGCCGTTGACAGGAGCCAGTCCGCTGACCGACGACTTCAGCTTCTTGACCTTCTTGCTGTCGGACAGGATGTGGTCGATGTGGTGGTCGAAGTCCGACCGGTTGCCCCTGTCGGCTGTGAGGATGTCGGTCTTCGTGCAGCAGCTCATCGGGTTGCTGGTGCTGACGTTCTTCATCCCCAGGGTCTTCAGCGCGTTGTAAGCGAAGGTATCGCCGCACTGTCCGCCGTTGTTGCCGACCAGCGAACCGTTCGTATTCGCAGCGCTGGGGCAGTTCTCGTCGACGACCGAGTCGTCGTCGGAGTTGAAGTCACCGGTTGCCACTACCGGCAGCTTGCCGGGCCCGACCGCCTTCTCGAACAGTTCCTTGGCCTGGGAGCAGCGGATCGAAACCGGGTTCGAGGCGAACTCCGGCGCCGGGTCGCTCATGCAGTCCACGACCCTGTTCTTGTCGTCGCCGAATGCCTCGAGGTGGGTATTGACGAACTTGAACCAGGGGCTCTTTCGAACCTTGGCCTCAACGCTTCCCCAGCCTCGGTCGACGGTGATGGGCAGTCCGCTGACCAGCGGGTTGTAGAACGTGTCGTAATTCGCCCCCTTGGCCTTGCGGGTCTTGACGCCCGCCCCGGTCCTCTTGAGGATCACATCCCGCATGGTCAGGCGACCGTTGATCTCGCCACCGATCAGACCCGTTGCCGGGTCGTCGTCGAAGTTGGCCGGGGCTTCGAAGTCGAACTCGGTGGTCACGTGGACCACGCGGTAGCGCTTCTTGCCCTTGTTGAGCTGGTTCATCAGCAGGTTGAGGTAGTCGTACCTGACTTCGGTGCTGGTGAATGACTCAGGCGGGTCGGCGGGCTTGTTCTTGGGCAGGCCGGGCTCGCCGGTCCGCCACATCGAAACCTCCTGGAGGCCGACAAGGTCGGGTGACTTGGACTTGATCTCCTTGGCCAGGCCCTTGGCCCGGACCGGGAAGTTGTTGGTATCGACGTCGCGCAGGATCTGGCCGTTCGCATCGATGAATTCCTCGAAGCCGGTCGAGCTGATCGCCGGACCGAGGTCTGCTCCGAGGTAGAGGTTGCGGGTCATCACCCCGACCTTGCCCTTTTCCCGCTTGGCCGCTTCTTCAGCTTCTTGGTCGTCTTCTTGACGCACTTCTTCTTCGCCGCGCCTTTCTTGTTCTTCTTCTTGCACTTCTTCTTGGCCTGGGCCTTGAAGTTCTGGCCCGCCTGTGCGACCGGGGCGTTGAGCGCCGAGGCGAGGGTGAAGCCGAACAGGGCGAGGGCCATGGCGATCGCGGTCAGGACGATCCGGGGACGCTTGAGGCCGGTACTGGCGGGAAGGGCAGACATCATCTCTCCTGGGTTCTGGTCATTGCGACAGGGTGCGGCGAAGGCCGGCTGCTGCCGATAGAACCCTCGTCCACCCACAAAGTAGCGGGATCCGACCGTTGTGTGGGCCTGAGGCCCGGGGTGCTCAGCCGCGGCCGGCGGTCTGTGCGACGAACTCGGCGATCTCTTCAGCGACCGGTCCGGAGACGATTCCAGCGGGCATGTTTCCCCTCAGGGTCGGATCGTTGGCGCCGTTCTCGATCGCGCTCAGGACCTGTGCCTTGGTCCCTTCGATCTGGTCGGCGGCGTCGGGACCCTCGGGAGTACCGGCCGGTGCCAGTTTCTGGTCGAGGTCCGGGCCGAAGGTGCCGTAGGTGCCGGCCGAGTAAAGCTTGTGACAGTTGCCGCAGTTGTCGACGAAGAGGCTCTGACCCGACTCGAGGTTCGCGGGCACTTCGGTCTGGGCGCGGTCGGGGTCGCCGTCGCGGATGAAGGCCCATGCCGGGACGGCAATCGCGAGGAAGGCAATGACGAGGCCGAAGATTACGAAGGGTTTCTTGCTCATATGACTGGGTCCCTTTCGAGACTCCCTGCGAATATTACCTGTCCTTTGCGCCGGACAGTCGCCGGACCGTTCAGCGGGATGGGGCGCTGCGACCGTAGGCACACATGCGCCGCAGTCCGCAGTCGCCGCAGTCCGGCTTCGGCCGGCAGAGCGTGCGACCGTGCCGGATCAGGTTCATGTGGAATTCGTAGGCGTCTTCAGGGTCGACGAGAGCCAGCAGCTCGTCGTGCGCCTCCTCGAAGGAGGCGTTGGGCCTGAACAGGCCGAGGCGTCCTCCGATCCGGTGGACATGCACGTCGACCGGGATCTCGGGCAGGTTCCAGGTGAACACCTGAACGCAGGCGGCGGTCTTGCGACCGACCCCGGGAAGGCCTGTGAGGAAAGCCATCGCCTGCTCCCGCGGCGCATTCTCCAGCCAGCCGAGGTCCATGTCCGGCCCGAGCTCGCGCAGCACCGCCTGGATTCGCGGGGCCTTCTGCCGGGAAAGGCCGCCCGGCCGGATCGCCTCTTCGACCTCGCTCACCGGAGCGTCCCTGACCTCCTCCCAGTCGTGGAACCTCTCTCGCAGCCGCTCGAAGGCCCGGTCGCGGTTCAGGTCGCTGGTCGCCTGGGAGAGCACGGTCCGGACCAGTTCGTCGACCGGCTCGCGATGAGGAAGGTTGACCGGCCGCCCGTACATCTCACGCAGCCGGTCGCGGATCCTCCGGACCCTTGCCCTGGACGGCCGGCGCCACTGGTCGCGGGCAATTTTCGAAGTCGCGGCAGGATGCTGCCGCGACGTCACGAGCGGGCGCCCCAGTGGCCGCAGACCCTCGTCGCGTCTGCGGCGGCCAGAGGCAGAACCTCCCCGACCCGGCCGAGATCCCAGCCCAGCTCGGCCAGGCCCGCGGCGAGACTGCCCATGAAGGCGTCTCCGGCCCCCAGCGGACTGACCACTTCGATCTTCTGCGGCGAACAGCTCGCGAAGGCCGCCCCGCCGGCCCGGATCCGGTTGCCGCGGTCGGTTACCACGACCAGGTCCGGACCCATCGCGACCAGCGCTTCGATCGCCCGCCCGGGATCTTTCTGTCCGCTGAACATCCGGGCCTCTTCGAGATTGCACTTGAGCACGGTCGCCGCTTCGATCAGTTCCCGTCCGAAAGCGAGGGCTGCGTCTTCCTCCCTCCAGCGCATCGGCCGGTGGTTGGGATCCAGCAGGACCGGCAGGCCCAGTTCGCGGGCCATCGAAACGGCCCTGCGGGTGACGGACCTTTCGGCCTCTCCGACCATCGTGTTCGCACCGACCACGAGTGCCTGGGCTGAGCCGATCGCGTCATCGAGGAAAACCGCCGCCGCCTCCATCGTCGGACCGATGTGCTCGCCGTAGATCTGGAAGGAGGGCTCCCCGTCGCGGTCGAAGATGGCGATCGCGAGCGGGGTCCTGGCTCCGTCGACGGTGGCGATCCATCTGGTCCCGACTCCTTCGCCGGCCAGGCCCTCGATCAGGCGCCGGCCCCAATGGTCCGAGCCGACGCCGCCGACCAGGGCGACCGGGGCGCCGCGGCGGGCTGCGGCTGCGGCCACGTTCGGCAGGGCACCGCCATGGTGGGGAGTGAGCTGGTCCGGCTGCTCGTCCGGCCCCAGCCTGCGTTCACAGATCAGGTCGACGATCGCTTCGCCGAGACAGATGATTGACCGGGACGGTTCGCTCAAGGGAAAAGCAGCGTAGAGAAGATTAACTCCGCGTTTACAATAATCCGGTTGTGCCCGCAATTATCGCCCGGATCGGAGCCTGGCTCCCCAGAGGCTGGAGCGACATGTTCCTTCAGCTTGCGCTCTACGTTTTCGCCGACACCGCCTACGAGCTGGCGCGCGGAATGGCCGAGGGCCGGGCGACCCTCGCCTTCGCCAACGGCGAGCGCATCATCGACTTCCAGCAGACCACCGGTACCTTCTTCGAGCCGACCGTTCAGGCCTGGGCCATGAGTGAGCAGTGGGTGATCGATTTCGCCAACCAGATCTACCTCAACAGCCAGTTCACGATCGCGTCCGGTTTCCTGATCTGGCTCTACCTGTTCCGCAACGACGCCTACTACTTCATGCGAAACATGCTTTTCGTCTCGATGGGCCTCGCCCTGATCGGCTACATCGGCTTCCCGACGGCACCGCCAAGAATGTTTCCCGAATACGGCTTCGTCGACACGATCAACTCCTATTCCAGCGTCAACCACGACTCCGAACTCGCCAAGATGTTCATCAACCCGTTCGCCGCCGTTCCCTCGATGCATTGCGCGGTCTCGCTGATGATCGGTGGTACCGGCTTCATGGTCTGCCGGAACCGGTTTGCGAGGGCTTTCTGGGCCGGCTGGCCCCTGCTCGTGGCCTGGGTGACCGTGGTGACGGCAAACCACTACTGGTTCGATGTAGTCGCCGGCTGGGCGGTTGCAGGGGCTTCCTTCCTGATCGCGGCGAGGGTGATCGCCCATTTCAAACCCGAGACCTGGGCCTGGAGCCAGGTCGCGGATCACCAGCGCGCCCGAGCCTGAGGTAGCAGCGTGATCTCCCGGGACTCCCGGTGGCATCCGTTGCTCTTGCCCCTGGCCCTGACGGGGCTTCTCTCGGTGCGTCTACCTGGTCACCGAGCCACTCAGCGCCGACCACGCTGCTCAGCTCTTCCGCACTGAACTCTTCGAAGACTCGGGCCCGGCCCTGTGGAACAACTACTGGTTCGGCGGCCACTACCTGCCCACCTACAGCCTGCTCGCTCCGGCGCTCGGCTCCTGGATCGGGATGAGGGTCATGGGGGTTGCCGCAGTGCTGGCTACGGTCGCCCTGTTCACCCTGATCGTCGACCGTCAATGGGGAGAGCAGGCGCGGGCCGGGGCGATCTGGTTCGCGGCGGCCGCGACGGTAAGCCTCTACTCCGGCCGGCTGACCTTCGCCCTCGGCGTGATGCTTGCAATGGCCGCCGTATTCGCAGCCCAGCGGGGCCGGCGGACCGCTTCGCTGCTGATTGCCGCCTCGGTTTCGCTGGCCAGCCCGGTGGCGGCGCTTTTCCTTGCCTGTTGCGGCTTCGCCCACTGGGTCAACGGATTGACTTCCGGCGAGCGCGACCTGCGCGGACTCGAACTGGCCGCCGCGGCCTTCGCAAGCGCGGCACTGATCGCGCTGTTCTTCCCGGGCGGCGGTGACGAGCCGTATGTGGTCTCGAGCTTCCTGCCGGCGATCGGCCTGACCCTGGTCGCCGCAGCTCTCGTACCTTCATCCGAAAGGCTCGTGAGGACCGGATTCCTCGTCTACGCAGGAGCGTTGCTGGCCGCGTTCGTCCTGGCCACTCCGATGGGCGGAAACGCGAACCGGCTCGGGGTCCTGCTGGTCGGCGCGCTGTTTCTCTGTACCGCCTGGAGCGGCGCGAGATGGCCGGCCCCCCGCAGGGTCGCGGCAATTGCCTTGCTGCCGCTGCTGGCCATCTGGCAGTTCTACCCGATGATCCGTGACCTCGAACTGGTGCGCGGCGAGCCGGCGGTCGCCGCCGGGTACTACGAGTCGATCGAACGGACGCTCGGTCCAAGGCTCGAGCGCGACCCGGCCCGGGTCGAGGTCCTGCCGGTGGCCAGCCACTGGGAATCTGCACGGGTTCCACCGGAGATACCGCTGGCCCGCGGCTGGGAGCGGCAGACGGACCGGCGCTTCAACCGTCTCTTCTACCGCGAACGGCTCGACCCCGATCGCTACCGGCGCTGGCTTGGAGAGCTCGCGGTCGGCTACGTCGCCGTTCCCCGGACCGAGCTTGATTACGCCGCCGAGTCCGAAGCGGAACTGATCGAGCGCGGAGTCGACTTCCTCAGGGAGATCCCCTCCGGCAGCGACTGGAAGCTCTACCGGGTCCTGGGTGCCACACCCATGGTCGAACGACCGGCCCGGATGACCTCCCTGGAGGTTGACGGTTTCAGCCTCGACATTCCGCGGGCAGGCTCCTACCTGGTCCGGGTCCGCGCCACGCCGTACTGGAAGGTGGTCGAGGGAAGCGGATGCGTCGGCAGGACGGCGGACGGTTGGACCGAGGTCAGCACCAGGCGGCCGGGTGAGATCGAGATCAGGGCCCGGTTCAGTCCGGGAGCGCGTTTCGGCGACGGCCCACACTGCAGCCCGTAGCGGCCCGCTGCGTCGATCTCTTCTAAGCTCCGCGGATGGAGTCCTCTTCGTCGAGTCCGCCCCCCGGTGGAAGCAACGGTCCCCGCAGCGGACCGGCCCAGGAATTCCGAAGCCAGGCCCGCGACCGCCTGATCCAGTCGAGACTCACTCCGAACGCGATTTCGATGGCCGGACTCGTCGGCAATCTGATCGCCGCCGTACTGATCACTCAGGAGATGTTCGTCGCCGGTGGCCTCGCTTTCATCATCGGTTCGATCATGGATACGCTCGACGGGCGCTACTCGAGGATGTCGGGCAAGGGAACCCTGTTCGGAGCTTTCCTCGACTCGACCCTCGACCGGATCGAGGAGGGGGTGGTGATCACCGCCATCGCCTGGTATTTCGCCGAGCAGGGAGATTCACTCGCGGCCGCCGCCTGCGTATACGTGGTGCTCGGCTCGCTGATGGTCTCCTATACGCGGGCCCGGGCCGAGGCACTGGGCGTCGAATGCAAGGTCGGCCTGGCCACCAGGCCGGTTCGCGTGGTGATACTTTCGATCGGAATTCTGTTCGCCGGAGGGTTCGGTTCAGGCAACTTCGAACTCCTCGCCCCGGCCATCTATGTCATGGCCGCTCTGACCACGGTCACGGTCATTCAGCGCGTCTGGCACGTACGCCAGGCGCTGATTGTCGAGGGCTGACCGCGACAAATGTGCTTGCGATGTAACCCGCGACCTGTTTCAGTGTCATTGGGCTTCGCAATGAAACCAGGAGGTATTTCCAACTTATGAGCAATAGCAACGGACACAGCGGCAACGGCGCCGATCGCCGTGACGAGAAGGTCCGAGTGGCGATCGTCGGTGTCGGCAACTGCGCCAACAGCTTCATCCAGGGCGTCGAGTACTACAAGGATGCCGACTCCTCGGACCAGGTCCCGGGCCTCATGCATGTCGACCTCGGCGGCTACCACGTCAACGACATCGAGTTCGTGGCAGCCTTCGACATCGACCAGGAGAAGGTCGGCAAGGATCTTTCGGAGGCGATCTGGTCGGGTCAGAACGACACGATCAAGTTCGCCGACGTACCGAACCTCGGAGTCAAGGTCGAACGCGGCATGACCCTCGACGGTCTCGGCAAGTACCTGAAGCAGAAGATCACCAAGGCACCCGGCCCCACTGCCGACATCGTCGGCATCCTCCAGGAGTCGAAGGCCGACGTTCTGGTCTGCTACCTGCCGGTCGGTTCCGAGGATGCGGTCAAGTGGTACGTCGAGCAGGCGATCGCGGCCGGCGTCGGCTTCGTGAACTGCCTGCCGGTGTTCATCGCCCGTGAGGACTACTGGGGTGAGCGCTTCGAGGAGGCCGGCCTGCCGATCATCGGTGACGACATCAAGTCCCAGGTCGGGGCCACCATCGTCCATCGCCAGCTGGCGCGGCTCTTCCACGAGCGCGGTGTCGAGATGCAGCACACCTCCCAGCTCAACGTGGGCGGCAACATGGACTTCTTCAACATGCTCGAGCGTGAACGGCTCGACTCGAAGAAGATCTCGAAGACCAACGCGGTCACCTCGATCATGGGCACGGAGCTCGCCGAAGAAGACGTTCACGTCGGCCCCTCCGACTACGTGCCGTGGCTGACCGATCGCAAGTGGGCCCACATCCGCCTCGAAGGCAAGTCCTTCGGTGACGTTCCGCTCAACGTCGAGCTCAAGCTCGAGGTCTGGGACTCGCCGAACTCGGCCGGCGTCGTGATCGACGCGGTACGGATGATCAAGCTGGCGCTCAACAACGGTATTTCCGGCCAGCTCGACGGCCCGTCCAGCTACCTGATGAAGTCACCCCACTCCCAGCGCCCGGACGACGAGGCCCGTGAGCAGACCGAGGAGTTCATCAGCTCGAATACCCGCGGAGCAGGCCCGGTAGCCGGCACCAAGCCGGTCGCCGAAGCCCCCGAAGCCTCCGAAGACGTCGGGTCCGAAGCCTGATTCTCGGAAGTCCAGGACTACAGGGACGCGCCCGCCATGCGGGCGCGTCTTGGTCCTGAGATGAAGAAGCCGCTCTCGATCGCGCAGTTCACGCCGTTCCCGTGGCGGGAGCCGGGTGAGGTCAACGGTTACGTCGAGCGCCTTGCGGACGGTCTCGCCGAGCGTGGTCATTCGGTTCTGATCGCCGCCCCGGCCGGAGGCAAGGAGGCTGTCCAGGATACCCGCGAGCTGACCGCGGCTCTGCCGGACGATCCCGACCTGCTCTTCCAGCCCGGCGAGAAGCCACGGGTGATCTCGATGGGCGGCGTACCCCTGCCACGGGGTTCACGCAAGCGACCGGCACCGGTTTCGGTTGATGTCGGCAACCGGGTGGAGGCCCTTCTCGGTACGGGGCGGATTGACCTGCTTCACGTCCACGACCCTTTCGTTCCGGGCTTCTCGTCGAATGCCCTCAGGCATTCGTTCTCGCTGAACGTCGGCACTTTTCATGAGACCGAGGAGCGTCCGTTCGCGACCCACGTCGCCCGCCCCCTGCTCGAGGTCTTCTTTGGCCGCCTTGACGCGCGGACCGCTTCTTCGAAAGCCTCGGCCAAGCTGCTCAATCGCTACTTCCCCGGCTCCTACGCGCTGACCCCGGCGGGGGTCGACCCGGTTGCCCCGGCCCAGGAGGTTGAAGGGCCGCTGCGAATCACCTACTCCGCTCAGGAGGAGAAGGGCGCGATGAGGGTCTTCCTGCGGGCCCTCCGAAAGCTGCCGGCGGATCTCGACTGGACGGCGAGCATCTTCTCGAATGAGCCCGGTGAAGTCGACATCCGTGTTTCGAAGGAGATCAGAGACCGGATCAAGGTGATCGGCCCCGACCAGGCCTCACTCGCCGACCTGCTGGCTCGCAGCCACGTCTTCTGTGCGGCTTCGAACGGTCCCCGGCAGGTTCCGTCGGCTGTCCGGCAGGCCCTGGCCTCGGGAGCGGTTCCGGTGACCTCAACCATCCCGCGATACGTAGAACTTGTCGGTGACGGCCAGCGCGGGCTGCTCTTCCCGGCCGGAGACCCGGTCACGCTGGCCGGCCAGATAGCCCGGCTGGCGGAGAACCGCGGCAGACTCGAACAGCTGCGCGGGGCTGCCACGAACGAACCGCAGTCTCCCGGCTGGGAGGAAGTCGTTGACGGCTTCGAACAGATCTACCTGCGCCTGGCGGCGAGACGCCACGACCCCGCAGGCAACGCGACCGTTCGCAGGCGGTTGAAGGACCGTCCGCTGATCGACATCGACCTTCACATGCATACCGACCATTCCTCCGACTGCGCGACGCCGGTCGAGGTGCTGATCGAGACCGCCCGCGACCGTGGCTTCGGTGCGATCGCCGTTACTGATCACAACGAGGTCTCGGGTGCGCTGGCCGCGGCAGAGGTCGCGGCGGGAATGGACGATTTCAAGATCATCGTCGGGGAGGAGGTCAAGACCGCCGAGCAGGGCGAGGTGATCGGACTCTTCATTCAGGAAAAGATCCCGCGCGGAATGAGCATGGAAGAGACGATCGCCGAGATCCGTCGCCAGGGCGGGCTGGTCTACGTACCCCATCCTTTCGACCGCATGCACTCGGTACCCGACTACGAGCATCTGCTCGAGATGGTCGAGCAGATCGACTTCATGGAGGTCTTCAACCCGCGAGTCGCGGTCACCTCGTTCAACGAGGAAGCGGAGCGGTTCGCCCGCAAGTACAACATCATCCCGGCCGCGGGCTCCGACAATCACGTCGCCCAGGGGCTCGGATCGGTCCGGGTCACGCTTCCCGATTTCGACGGCCCCGAGGAATTCCTCGAGGCGATGAGGGAGGCGGAGATCACCCGCCGTCACAAGAACCTGGTTTACGTCCAGGCGCTCAAGTTCCTCCAGACGACCGGGCGGCCCAAGGCTGCCAAACGCTCGGTCAGCGACGCCCGGGCGGTCCGCGGAGGACGGCAGAAGCAGCGCGGATCGAAGCGCACTCCGAGCAAGAGCTGATGCATGCCGCCTCCGATAAAGGAGGCCCGGAGGAGGCGTCAAAGATAAGACGACCCATGCCTGCAACCGACAACGAGATCAAAGAGAAGTACCTGGAAAGGGCGATCCGGGAACTGAATCAGCTGAGTCGTGACCTCAAGACCTGTGAGGCCTGCAGCCGCACCAAGGTCATGCCGGTGCTCGGCTCAGGCCACCCCCAGGCCGACATTTTCCTGGTCAAGTACGCACCGACCGTGGCCGAGATCGAGGAAGGGGTTGCCTTCTACGGTCGCCCCGGGAACGCCCTGATGAAGAGCTTCAAACGGCTTGGAATCGATCCCACCGTGGTCTACGGGACGATCTGCGCCAAGTGCCCGGTCGAGGATCCGGCCGATGCCGACAGTGAATGCATCGGCCGCGTCGCGGACGAGTTCAACATTGTCAAGCCGAGGATCATTGTCGTGATGGGCGAGCAGGCCGCGCAGACGATCAACCAGCTCGACATCCCCCTGGCAAGGCCGCTGGAAGCCCATGAAGGCGAAATCCAGGCCTTCACTCCTTCATGCGACGCGCTATTCGTGCCGGACATCGACGACGCGCTCGACGAAGAGGGTGCCAAGCGACGTTTCTGGCGCGCCTTTCGCAGCCTTGGCCGCTGGTACGAGGACCTGCCGCCTTACTAGGCGCAGGGCTCTCGTGGCGGCCTTCGGGCTCAGTTCAGGCGGGTGCTGCTGCGCGGGCAAGCTCGGTCATCGGCTCGACCCTGGCTGAAGCCAGGCCTCGCACGACGATTACGTCGAGTGCCGAGTAAGCGGCCAGCCCCTCCTGGGCGGCCTCGCTGTCGGCCGCGGCGACGCCGACCGTCCCCTCCGGCTCGCCGAGCCGGTCGAAGTGGTCGCGGTAACCCTTGTGAAGATCGCGGTAGAAGGACTCCTCTTTGGCCAGGCGACTTGCCGCGTCGTCTCCGATCGCGGTTCTCACGTAGCCGAATACCGGCGGCGCAGAATGCCGGGCTTCGGCTGCACCGGCCTCCACCTGCTCCTTCGCCCCGGCGGCAAAATCGGCGGTCATCCAGTTGAAGAAAGCACCGTCGTAGGAACCGCCGGCCAGCGCGCACATCTTCGGTCCCATGGCGGCCATGACCACCCGGATTCCGGCAAGGTGCTCGCGGATTTCAGGCAGGATCTCCCTCATGAAGGTCAGCGGCTTCTTGCTGAAGCCGGCTCCGACCCCGATCCAGAGGCGCGACGGGTCGAGACCGAGGCGGTCGATGTCGGCAGCGATCGTCTCCGGGCCCTGGCGGTCCAGCGCGATCACGCCGACCCCCAGATCGATCGAGTCGGTGACTTTTGCGAACTCGGCCAGCGTCTCCAGGCCTTTGGCCCCGGGGTGATCGTTGGAGAAGATCGCCGAGTAGCCCGTCTCTTCGCAGGTTTCGGCCAGCGGCCCGCAAACCTCGGCCGGCAGGCCGGCCGCGACTCCGAATGCCCTCTTCTGGCTTCGCGGACTCATGCCAGGTCGAACTGGGCTACGCACTCGATGTGCGGGGTCTGCGGGAACATGTCAACCGGTCTCACGCGCACGAGTCTATAGCCGGCCTCAACCAGCTGAGCCGCATTCGGTGCCAGCGTGGTCGGGTTGCAGGAGATGTAGACGATGCGCTTTGCTTCACATTCGATCACCCGGCGCACGATCTTGGCCGACAGACCCGCCCTCGGCGGGTCGATCGTGACCACATCCGGCTTGCCGGCCTTCTCGATCAGCGGTCTCAGCCCGGTGCGCGTATTGGCGGCCACGAATTCGGCGTTGTTGATTCCGTTGCTGAGTGCGTTGCGCTTCGCGTTGGCGATCGCGTCGGCGACGATCTCCAGGCCCCAGACCTTGCCGGCCTGTCCGGCCATGCTCAGCCCGATCGTGCCGACGCCGCAGTAGAGGTCGAACAGCTTCTCGCTGCCGGTCAGTCCCGCGTAGTCGGCGGCGACGCCGTAGAGCTTCTCAGCCATCTCGGTATTGGTCTGGAAGAAGGAGTCGTGGGAGAGCTGGATGCTGAGGTCGAAGATCCGCTCGCGCAGGACCTCTTCGCCGAGTACTCCGGTCGGGCCGCTAGTACTGCCGGAAGGACCGTCGATAACCGTGTGGAGGTCCACGGGCGGCTTGGGAAAGTTGGCCACGGAGGTAACCAGCCGGGTCTGGACCTGACCGGTGCGACGGCCTTCCCTGACCACGAGGTTGCGCAGCACTCCCCGGTGATCGTGGGGGTCGTAGGCGGAGAGACCTTCCTGCTTGGCCCACTCGAGAACGTCGTTCTTGGCCTTGTTGGTCGCAGCTGACGAGAGGTGGCAGTCCTCGATGTCGAGGACCTGGTCCCAGCGTCCGCGGGGGTGGAAGCCGAGCACCAGCTGATCCTCCTGCTCGCCGAACGAGTACTCGACCTTGTTGCGGTAGCGCCACTGTTCGAGGGCCGGGATTATCGGGTCCAGCTCGAATCCCTCCAGGCGGCCGATGCGCGAAAGCGCTTCCCCGACCTGCTGCTCCTTGATTTCGAGTTGGCGTTCGTAGGGCAGTGCCTGCCAGGGAGCCCCGGGGCAGGCTTCTCCCTGGTGGACGTCCGTCTCGGCGACCCGCTCCGGACTCGGCTCGAGTATTTCGATCGTACTGGCTTCGGCATAGCCCTTTTTGGACTTTCCGACCCGGGCCCTCACCCGGTCGCCGGGAAGCGCTCCGCCGACGAAGACGACGTAGCCTTCGCGCCTGGCGATGCCCCTGCCGCCGTAGGCGAGGTCCTCGATTTTCGCCTCGAACTCCTCGCCGCGCCGAAGTCTGCCCGGGCGCTCGCCCGCTCCGGTATGTGTCGGTTCCGTTGCACTCATCGAGCGCCCACTATCCCACTCGGAGCGCGGCCGTAGTATTCCGCTCTTGAACGAACCTTCCCCCAGGAACTACATCACCGGCTCCGAGATCGCCGGCGGACGGCTGGTCAACCTGCTCGATCGGGCCGAAGAGATGAAGCAGCAGCGCCCGTCAGAGGGCTCTTCAGCATTGGAGGGCAGGTCGGTGGCACTGATCTTCGAGAAGCCGTCGACCCGGACCAGGATCTCCTTCGAGGTGGGCGTCGCCGAGCTCGGCGGTACCCCGCTGGTCCTCCACGGGCAGGAAATGCAGCTCTCGCGGGGCGAGTCGGCGGGGGATACGGCTCGAGTCCTCTCTCGCTATGTGGCTGCGATCGTGATCCGCTCGGGATCCCACGAGCAGGTCGTAGAGCTGGCCGAGAATGCCGATGTGCCGGTGATCAACGCGCTGACTCCCCGGTATCACCCATGCCAGGCGATCGCCGACCTGCTGACCCTGAAGGAGCGCTTCGGTGGGCTGGGGGGACTGAAAGTGGCCTACGTCGGTGACGGAACCAACGTCGCCCGTTCCCTCGCCGTCGCCGGATCCTTGACCGGGGTCGAAGTCGCGGTCGCGGCGCCGGCGGGCTATCAGCTCGAAGACGAGGTGCCGGCGCTGCTGACCCACGATCCTCATGAGGCCGTCCGCCACGCCGACGCGATCTACGGGGACGTCTGGGTCAGCATGGGTGACGAGGCCACTGCCGAGCAGAGGCGGGCCGATCTCGAACCCTTCCGGATCGACGGCGAACTCCTTGCCGCGGCCAAGCCCGAAGCCGTCGTGATGCACTGCCTGCCGGCCCATCCCGGCGAAGAGATCACCGCCGAGGTCCTCTACGGCGAGCGATCGGCGGTCTGGGACCAGGCGGAGAACCGTCTCCACGCCCAGAAGGCGCTGCTCGAGTACCTGCTGTCAGGCTGAGCCGCCCCGGCAGGTGCGCCGGTCGAACTACTGCGGGCGACCCTTCCTGAAACAATCCTCGCCGCGGCCCCATTGTGTATCGGTTAGCACGCCAGGTTTTCAACCTGGAAGGGCGGGTTCGACTCCCGCTGGGGCTACTTCTGCGAGGCGGCGGGCAGGCAGACGGGCGACGGTCCCGCGGCGGCACGCGGCGCCCCACGGGTAGGGTCTGGGGCCATGATTCCGGAGATCTCGATCGGCCCGCTCACCCTGCAGACCTTCGGACTGATGTTCGCTCTCGCCTTCATCGTCGGGGGCGTGCTCGCCCACAAGCGCTTCCAGGAGCTCGGCAAGCCGGGCGACTGGGCCTACGAGGCGGTCTTCGCCGCCCTGATCGGCGGACTCGTCGGCGCAAGGCTGTACTGGCTGCTCGAGAACCTCGACTCTTCCGACGGCATCTTCGACACCCTTTTCTCGGGTTCCGGACTGACCTGGTACGGCGGCGCGATCGGCGGCGCCCTCGGGGTGATCCTCTGGGCCAAGTGGCGTGACTACCTCAACCTGAAGCTGGCCGACGTGGCTGCTCCGGCGCTGGCTGCCGGCTACGCGGTGGGGCGGATCGGTTGCCAGCTTTCCGGTGACGGCGACTACGGCAAGCCCTGGGACGGGCCCTGGGCGATGAGCTACGAGGATGGTGTCGTGCCCACCCCTCCGGGCGTCGAGGTCCACCCGACCCCTGTCTACGAAACCCTGGTCATGGGACTGGGCGCCTTCATCCTCTGGCACCTGAGAGACCGCTTCCGTTTCGGCATCCTCTTCGCGATTTACCTGATGTACGCCGGAACCGAGCGTTTCCTGGTCGAGTTCCTGCGCACCAACGAGCGGATCGCGCTCGGCCTGACAGAGGCGCAGTTCCTGAGTCTCGCGATGATCGCCGTGGGCCTGGGCTGGATCCTCACGGTCAAGAAGCGGGACGGGACCCTCGCCCGCCCGGCAGAGCAGCAGATCGTTCCCTGACGAAGGCGCCGCACTCGATGCCGAGTCCGGAACCGGAAATCGTGAACCGCCCCGCGAGGGGCGAAGTGACCGGCGCGCCGGTGCTGATCGTGCCCGGCGCCTTCAGCGACGCTGACTCCTTCGAATCCGTCGCGCAGTGGTTCTCGAGCCGGGGCCGGGAGACGCATACCGTCCGTTTCCCCCACAGGAGCAGCCGGGTACCTCAGGTCGATCGCGGCGGGCTGGCTGCCGTCGACGTCGCTCTGGACCGTGCCTGCGACGAAATCGGCGAGCCGCTGGTTGCCTTCGGCCACTCGCTCGGAGGTCTGGCCGTATTGCGACTGCTCGGCCGGCGTCGGCTGGAGGCCGGGATGCTGATGATGCCGGTGCCACCCGGCGGTCTCGGGCCGGACGCGATCAGGCTGCTGCGACGCCAGCCTCTCGACGCCGCAAAGATGATCGGCCTGTCGGTCAGCGCATGGCCCGTCCGGCACCTTCCCGGTCGGCCGCCACGGGGCATGATGAGCGAGGGAACACCGACAGAGGACATCGAGGCCTCGGCGGCACGGAGGAAGAGTGAATCGTGGCGGCTTCTCGCCCAGGTACTGGTTGGCAGTCGGAGAACTCCGGCTCCTGTGGAAACGCCGCTTCTGCTCGCCGGAGGCAGCCAGGATTCGATCGTCTCCTGTGAAAGCGTCGCCGGGCTCGCCGGCGAACTGGATGCCTCCTACCTGGAGTTCGACGTCGGCCACGCCTTCGCCGAGGAGCCGGGCTTCGAAATCGTGCTCGAGTCGGTATTCGACTGGCTCCGGGATCATGGGCGGTGACGGGCTCGAACCGCCGACATCCTGCGTGTAAAGCAGGCGCTCTACCAACTGAGCTAACCGCCCTGGACCGCCCCCGGCCACCGTCGGGTGAGCGGGGAGGCGCAGGGAAGTATAGGCAGAGGCCGACCGGTCGGTTCCGGGCTGAACTGCAGGGGTAGCGCAAGAATCCGGTGGCAGGCAGGGTCGATGGGGCGTATTTTTCCTTCGGTGACCGGCAAGAAGACACAGATCGAACAGGAGCGGGTCAAGGTCGAGACTCTCGATCGCGCCTGTGCTTTCCTCGAGCGCAACCTCGACCGCGACGTGCCCCTCTCGGAACTCGGCTCCGAAGTCGGCTGGAGTCCAGCCCATCTTCAGCGGGTATTCCGGGGGCGTCTGGGCGTCTCGCCGCGCGAATACGTCGAGGCACTGAGGGTGAGTCGGCTCAAAGACGAGCTTCGAAACGGGTCGCGGGAGACGGGCGGCGCGGCGCGGGCGATCACCGATTCGGGCTTCGCTTCGCTGAGTGCCGGCCATGACTCCGGGGTCAGAAACCTGGGTATGACCCCGGCCACATACGGGGCGGGCGGACGAGGCGCGCAGATCGAGTTTCGTGCCGTGCCCTGTTCGCTCGGCTGGCTGATGGTCGGCCGCACAGACCGTGGGATCTGCTCACTGACCCTCGGAGACGACCCCGACAGACTGCTTGCGTTGCTGGGCGAGGAGTTTCCCGAGGCCGAGCTGTCCGCAGCGGGCGAGGCGATGTCGGAGCTCTGTGACCGGCTGGTCGGAGTGGCCGACCGTGGCGAAGAAGGACTGGACCTGCCGGTCGAGGTCGTCGCGACGGACTTCCAGTGGAGGGTGTGGCGGGCCATGCGGCAGATCCCGCGCGGCCAGACCCGCAGCTACTCCGAGCTGGCCGAGCTGGCCGGCAGCCCGAAGGCGGTGCGCGCGGCTGCGTCGGCCTGCGCGAACAACCGGATCTCCCTGCTGATCCCCTGTCACCGGGTGGTCAGGGCGGATGGCTCGGCCGGCCGCTACGCCTGGGGCGCCGAGCGCAAGGTCAAGCTGCTCGAGGTCGAGGCGAGGGCGGCCGGCGCGACGAACTGACCGCTCAGATTGAGTGAGGCTCAGGCTCCGACTGCGCGGGACCCGGCGATCCGGGCACACCAGACGCCGAACAGCAGGGCGGCGAATATGGCGCCGAGCCAGTGGAGGCCGATCACCACGAAGACGATGCTGGGAATTCCCGCGAGAGCGGCACCGAAGACCGTTCGCGGGATGTCCAGGTTCAGGGCTGCGGCCGTGAAGGCGGCACAGAGAAGCCACGCGGTCGGACCCGAGAGCCAGCCCCAGGACTCGAAGAACGACTTCGGCAGCAGTACGGCCAGGACGAGCGAGACTGCGGCCACGGCCAGCAGCTGGATCAAGACGCTCTTGAGGAAGACGGTTCGGTTCACGGAGGGATGGCCGGGTTCCGACCTATACTGACATGTCGATGGTGGCGGGTATCGAAATGAATTCGATCGATCAGGCAGGGAAGCGGACCGCTTCGCTGACCTGTTTCCTGCTGCTGTTCGCGACTCTGGTTCTGCTTTCGGGCCCGGCGGAAGTCGGTGCCGCCGGGACCGACCTGCGTCAGGCGAGCGTTACGCAGAAGGGTCGTTCGCTGGTTGTCAAGGTTGTGCCCGGCCGCCGAGTTCGCGATCAGCAAGCTCGAGCGGCAACCCGACTTCTCCCGGCCCCGGGCCCGCTTCCTCTGTCTCGAGATGAGACGAAGGGGCGACAGTCGCATTTCGCGGATCTGTATCGGTGGAAAGCGAGATTCCCGTGGCGCTGCGGGGTTCGCCCGGATCACTCCGGCCGGCAAGCCGGTGAAGCAGCAGACGATCCCGGTCAAGGTCTCCGGTACATCGGCTTCGGGTCTCACGTTGTCCTTCGTGCCGGGGCGGGCCCACGTGGTCCCGGGCAAATACGGCTGGCGCGTCCTGTTTTCGACCGGCACCTGCGATGAAGTTCCGGGTGACTGTCGGTCCTCCTATCCACGCAAGGGGTTCGCCCGCTACCGGGTACGTCCGGTCGAGATCGTCGGCTGCACGGGAGGCAACGGCCAGGTCGTCAGAAGCGGTCCCGGTGGAAAGAAGCTGGTCGCCCTCACCTTCGACGACGGACCGAGCGTCTACACGCCACAGGTCATGGACGTGCTGCGTCGCAAGAAGGTCAAGGCGACCTTCTTCATGCTCGGAGACATGGTCAGCCGCGACCCTTCGACTGCCCGGCGGGTGCTCGCGGCCGGGCATGAGGTCGCCAACCACAGCAGCAGCCACCCGCTGCTGCCGGGCTACGCGGACATCAGCCGGGCCAGCCGCACGATCAGGCGGGCCACCGGCTTCAGGCCCTGTCTGTTCCGCCCGCCCTACGGTGCCCTCAACTCATCGGTGGTCGCCAGCGTCAGGAACCTCGGCATGAAGAGCGTGCTCTGGGATGTCGACACCTCCGACTGGAGCCGACCCGGCACCGGCACGATCCGGTCCCGTATCAGGCGGGGCCGGCCCCGGCTCGATCATCCTCATGCACGACGGTGGCGGATCGCGCAGCCAGACGGTCGCGGCCCTGGCCGGCGGGATCCACGACCTGCGCTCCCGTGGCTACCGCTTCGTGACGGTCACCAGGCTTCTCGGCAACCGCTTCATCTACCGACCTCGCTAGGTACCGCCGGGTCGGCTTCGGTCCGGCCGCCTGCCTGCCCGGTCAGGGGACCGGGATGATGCCGCCCATGTCTCCGTCCCAGTCGTCCGACCGGCACGGCTGGCCGCCACAGAGATCCTCGATGTAGCCGTCCGGCTGGAAGAACGTGTCGATCATCGACACCGGGCCGCTCGCCCCACGCGGGGCACCGTGCGGGTCCTCCCAGTCGGGATTCGGCGGGACGTTGGCGTAGGGGGGAGGCTCGGTGCCGATTTCCTGCGAGGAGGTTGAGCGGGTTGAGGCGGTAGGGGCCACCGTCCCAGTAAACGACCGAGGAGCCACGGTACGGGTATTCGCCCGCGCCGATGCGCGGCACGTCCCACAGCCCTTCGTATTCCGGCCAGCGGTTGGTGTCGATCGCGCCGGCGTTGGTCTTCATACCGATCGTACGTGCCATGACGTCGCTGGCGAAGTTGCTCACCTGGTGGTCCCCGAGGGCGACATGGAGCGAGACGTTGTGCTCCGGGGTGTTCGGAGGCGGGTCGTCCGTCATCACGTGCGCATAGCCGTTCGGCTCACCACGGTCCCAGAGCATCTGGATCAGGCCGAGCAGCAGAGGTTGACTCAACTCGTCCGGGTAGGCGGATCCGAGGATCGCACCGTAAACCGGCCAGTTCGATGACCTGACCAGGAGGGTCGAGTAGTTCATCCCGCCGACGACCAGAGCCGACTGGATGAAATCAGGCGAAAGTGCCGTCAGCGGCCCGCCCATGATTCCACCCTGGCTGGCGCCCATGTAGTAGACGTCGTCGGTCCGGATCACCGAATCTCCGCCCGGGGTCACGCCGTCGCCGTCCTGGAAGGCAGGGTCCGTTCCGAAGCCGTCGGGGTGGAACATCAGCCTCGCCAGGAAGAGCTCGTTGAGCAAGCCCTGCTGGAGCCGGTCGGGCACGGTGTCGAACTGCGAGAGTTCGCTCAGCGCGCCCACGACCGCGCCCACGTCTTCGCTCGCCATCCCGATTTCGTCGGTGGCGCAGGCGATCATCGCGTGGTCCTGTGCGAGGTCCGGGTTGATGCTTCCCTGGACCTGGTCGGCGGCTCCGAGCAAACCGTGGCCGAAGACGAATGGACGCAGCTTCGGCGGGGTGACGCCGGAAAGACCGACCTGGGGAACGATGCAGGTGAACTTGGCCTCGTAGTCCCCGTTTCGCTGGGGCAGACGGCCCGAGTCGAGATCCATCGTGCTGCCGGGCTCGCAGTCCGGTGACAGGAAGCAGGGCACGGTGTAGGTGCCGCGTACCCGTCGCTTGATCTGCGGGCCGTCGACGTCGCTTACCTGGTTGACCACGAAGGCCGGCGCATCTCCCTGGACCGCCTGGTCGGCCATGGTGCTGTCGCCGAGCACCTTGAAGGCTTCGTCGCGCATGTGGAGGGCGCGGCGGTAGTTGTTCTCGTTGCTGGCAACCGTGAAGTCCCAGGCCAGATAGAGGTCGGAGCGCTTGATCTTCGACTTCCTGAGCGTCTTGAAGATGTCCTCGAAGTGGCTGCGACGCTGGTTGACCGGTGCCTGATTCGAGGTCACGGCGTCCCGGTAGTAGCGGAAGGCGTTTGGTGCTTCGAGCGACGCGCCGTCGGCATCGACCAGATCGCGAAGAGCGACGATGTAGCGGCCTTTCGGGTTGAAGTTCTTCGCCGGGCTGATCATCAGGGCGGTGCCTTCGGGGCTGGAAGCGTTGGAGTCGATCTGGACCCAGATCGGCCACCGCTTTCCCGTCTTCGCATTGATCACGACCGCCTTCTGGTAGGCGTCGCTGTAGCGACCGAGGTCGTCGAGCCCGACGAAGTCGTTCGCCTCGAGCGCCTCCGGGCTATCGATTCCGGGCACCTTGAGCACGATTCCCTGGCCCTGGCTGAAGCCGTCCGAGTCGAGGTAGGAAGTCGGATCGATCGCGATGCCCGAGCCGTTCTCGGGCATGCCGCCTTCGGGGAAGCTGATCCTCTTGCCGGTCGGGGAGGTCCCGTCCGGCGCGGTGTAGAAGTCGCTCGGGAAAGGCATCGTGCACATGCCTTCCTTCGGCTGGGCGATGAACTCGCAGTTGCCCGCCTGCGAGAGCTCAACCGGGTCGAGACGGCATTCGGCCTTCTGACGGACCATGTCCCGTCTGTCCCGAGCCTTTCTCTTGCCGGAGCTCGCCTTCGCGACCAGCTTCAGGGCCGCGCAGCTGCCGGCGGTCCTTCTCGCGGCCGGAAGGAGGCTCAGCCGAAGCACCCGCTTGCCTTTTCGCCCGAGAGTGATCTTCTTTGCTTTGGTCAGACGGCTGGAGCTGTCGAAGGAGACGGCGATCGTCTCGACCCTGACCTTGGCGCCGGGCCGGCCCTTGACTTTGACCCTGGCGCGCCTGTTTACCAGGGCCTTCTGGCCCGTCGTCTGCAGCTTGACCGTGAGCTTCGCCTTCTTGGTCTTCTTCGCCTTGGCGGCAGCCGCGCTACCCCCGCTGACGGTTTGTGCGCTTGCAGCGCCCGTGGCTGCGGCCGACAGCAAGAAAGCAACGACGGCCATCATCGTCAAGCGTGCAAACAGACTCATTCGATTCCTCCCTGGAATTTTGGAATGCCCTGGAGGGAGACTACTGCGCGAGGGAACCGTCAGGGAGATTCGGACTCGTCAGGCACCGTCCACTCGATCCTGTTGCCGAGCAGTTCGGAAACGGTTACGAACGAGTAGCCCTGCGCCCGCAGTCCGTCGATGATCAACGGCAGCGACTCGATCGTCTTCACGCGCACCGCATCCCCTCCGTCGTGCATGAGGATGATCGAACCGGGCTGGGCATTGGCCATGGTCCCGGCCGCCACCGATTCGACCGACGACCAGTCGGTCCAGTCCTCGGTGTCGACATCCCACAGCACGGTGTTCATGCCCTGGTCCGATGCCCGCCCGGTGAGTGGGGCATCAACCCGCCCGTAGGGAGGGCGGAAGGAACACGGCCTCAGACCCGACGCATCTTCGACCACATCGTTGGTCGCCCTGATGTCGGCCGCCGTGGGAAGCGAGTCGTGTTTCATCGAATGGTTTGCGACTTCGCTGCCCTGGAGGGTTATCTGCCTGGCCAGTTCAGGGTTTCGCTCGACCGCCTCGCCGAGCATGAAGAAGGTGCCGTCCGCCCGCTTCTCCTCGAGGATTTCGAGGATCGCCGGGGTCGAGACGCTGGGACCGTCGTCGAAGGTAAGCGCGACCTTCTTCCTGTCCCTCGGTCCGTAGCGAAGCTTCACACCGTCCGTACCGGTGCAGGATGCCATCACCGGTGTCCGGATATCGAAGTCGCCTTCGCCGCCTTCGGGAAGCCGGTCGACACAGCTTTCGTCGGGCGCGCCGTCGCAACTACCGTCACTGGTAACGAAGCGGAAGCGGTAGGCCTCGGTCGGCAGGCCGAGTTCGGAGAGCGGAATCGTGATGCTCAGCTGGTCGGGTTCAGGTCGATCGATCGAGGCCTCCAGTGCCCCGTCCTCGGCGACCGCCGCCGGTTCACCGGCGATGGTGGTCACGCCGACTTCGTCCTCCGAGGCACCCGCGCAGATGCGTTCGCCCGAGCCCTCTTCGCCTTCTCCGGGCGACTCGAGTTCCATCTCGAGGCAGACGTAGCGCGCCTGGGCGTCATTGACGTCCGGCTGCGGATCGAGCCCGGCGAGCTCGATCGGCGCGGCCGTGTGGACCGAGAACTGGAGCGACCTATCGACCTGGCGGACCTCTCCCTGGCGCAGCGCCAGCGGGCTGTTGAGAGCCGCCGGCTGGGCCTGGGTGGCGAAGACCACCGCCAGAATCGTGCCCGCCAGTCCGGCGAGAATGAAATAAAGCTTGCCTCTTGCGCTCATGCCTGCCAGCCTCTCATGGGTGATTGAGACAGTACCTGTCGTGCCGCCCGCCCGCACCAAAAGTCCACCAGCCGTGTTTCTACATGCGATGAGCCTGAAACCGGCCCGGATTGCCGGCACTTACCTGATTCTCGTAGCGGCTTTCGCCCTCTCGGGTCTGACGCTGCCGTCATCGGGCCTGGCGGCGCCCGTTGCGGCCGGTTCGGCCGTTTCCATCGACGGGGACTCCACCGGGCAGGTGCCGGGGTCCGCGGCACAGCCGTCATCTCCTTACAAACGACCTGGCATGTGGATCTGGTACGTGGACGCCTCTCATGGCGGCAACCTGACTCGCATCATCAAACGTGCGAAGAAGTCGAAGATCGGAACCCTCTACATCAAGTCCGGCGACGGCACCAATGTCTGGAGCCAGTTCAGCTCTTCAATGGTGAAGCGACTGCAGCGCGCCGGGCTCAAGGTCTGCGGCTGGCAGTACGTCTACGGCCGCGAACCGGTCCGTGAAGCCAAGGTTTCGGCGGTTGCCAAACGCCGAGGGGCCGACTGCTTCGTGATCGATGCCGAAACCGAATACGAAGGCAACTACTCTGGTGCCGACCGCTACGTGCGCAAGCTGCGCAATCTGGTGGGGCCGAATTTCAGGCTCTCGCTGAGCACTTTTCCTTACGCGCATTTCCATCCTGGCTTCCCGTATTCAGTCTTCCTCGGCCCCGGTGCAGCGACGATCAACCTGCCGCAGGTCTACTGGAAGACGATCGGCGACCCGGTCAAGCAGGCGGTCGGCACCACCTGGACTTACAACCGCATGTACAAGCGCGGCATCTACCCGGTCGGCCAGACCTACCTCGGCCCGAGTCTCAAGGACCTGACCCGCTTCCGGCGCTTCACGGCGAGCTACGGATCGGCGCCGAGCTGGTGGTCATGGCAGGAGACGAATTCCTCCGAGTGGGCAACTCTGCGCAAGCGGTCTGCCGACCCTTATCCGAAGTACCGCCCGGTCAGAACGCATCCGACTACAGAGCGTGGGGCGCGCGGCGACCATGTCGTATGGATGCAGCAGCACCTGGTCGGCGCAGGCTTCGAGATCCCGATTACCGGCATCTTCGGCCGGCAGACCAGGCGCGCGGTAAAGCAGTTCCAGGAGAGCGTCGGCCTCGGCATGGACGGCAAGGTCGGCAACCGGACCTGGAAGCGGCTTCTGAAGGTCCGGCCGGTCAGGGTCCGCTGGTCGGGTTCACGCTCACTCCGCGCGGCTGCCGGCGTCTCGGTCTCGAACGGGGCTCCCCGGTCAGCGTCGTTGCCGCCGAAGCGCAACGAACTGGACGGCAGCATCCGCTGAGCCGGTCAGCCGGCGATGGTCGTCCGCAGCCGGCCCAGCTGAGGTGAGGCCACCTCGAGCGAGTCTCCGTCTGCCAGCCACACTCTCGGCTTGCGGGCGCTGCCGACTCCGGAGGGCGTTCCGGTAGAGACGATGTCGCCCGGCTCGAGCGTCATCCACTTCGAGAGATGGCTGACCAGTTCCGGCACCGAGAAGATCAGGTCGCCGCTGTGCGAGTTCTGCATCTCCTTCCCGTTCAGGATCATCGAGATCCCGATCGAGTCGTGTGGCCCGGCTTCGTCCGGGGTGACCAGGAACGGCCCACAGGGGGCGGAGCCGTCGAAAACCTTGCCCGGCATCCATTGCGGGGTCAGGAACTGCAGGTCCCGGGCGGAGAGGTCGTTCAGCAGCGTGTACCCGGCGACATGTTCCAGGGCTAGCGTCCACCTCCACGTCCCTGGCACGGCGGCCGATCACGAATGCGATCTCAGCCTCGTAGTCGACCTTTTCGCTGGTTGCCGGCAGGGCCACTGTCCGACCGTCGGCGATCAGCGCGTTCCGGTACTTGGCGAAGATCGTCGGGGCCTTCGGCAGTTCGAGGTCGAACTCCTCGGCGTGTGAGCGGTAGTTGAGGCCGATGCAGACGATCTTGTCCGGATCCGGGATCGGTGGCATCAAGGTGACGCGATCGAGTTCCAGTGGCGGCCCGGCGTCAGCAGGCAGGCCCGCCTCAAGCATGCCGCCGAGTTCGCCGATCCGGTCTTCCGCGATCAGCTCCCGCAGCGACGAGCGTCCCGGTTGGCCGAGCGCCCGCCACGCATCGAGCACCCCTTCGTTACTCAGTACTCCGGCCCTGGGGCCGCTTCCGGCGTCAAATGTGATCAGTCGCATGGGCGGCAGCTTACGCCCAAAGCGAGACATTGCGATAATCACCGCCGGTCGGTTCAGTCCGACTGCCTCACGGGGGTGTAGCTCAGTTGGTTAGAGCGCTGGCCTGTCACGCCAGAGGCCGCGGGTTCGAGTCCCGTCACTCCCGTAACCGGACCCGCCCGAGAGATCGGGCAGGTCTGCGTGCTGTTTCACCAGGGTGAAGGCCGGAAATCCTTGAGGAAGCAGGCGAAAAGGTCCTCGCCCCGTTCGCCGCGCACGATCGGGTCGTAAACGCGCGCTGCGCCATCGACCAGGTCGAGCGGCGCGTGAAAGCCGTCGTCGGCCAGGCGCTTCTTCATCGTATGGGGCCTTTCGTCGGTGATCCAGCCGGTGTCCACCGCGGTCATCAGGATGCCATCGCTCTCGAACATTTCCTGGGCGCTGGTCCGGGTGAGCATGTTCAGCGCCGCCTTGGCCATGTTCGTATGCGGGTGGCCGGGCCCCTTGTAGCCGCGGGAGAACTGACCCTCCATGGCCGAGACGTTGACTACATAGGTGCGGCGGGCCGTCGAGGCTGCCATGGCCTCCCTGAGGCGGCTGATCAGCAGAAACGGAGCGGTCATGTTGCAGAGCTGGACCTCGAGCAGCTCGACCGGGTCGACTTCGTCGACCGACTGGACCCAGCTGTTGCTCGATACCTGGTCCGGAACCAGTCCCCCGGCGTCGATCGCCTTCTCTTCCGCCACCAGGTCGAAACCAGCTGAGCCCGCGGTCAGCGACATTGCGGTCAGGGCATGGGGGGTGGGCGCCCAGTGGTCGCCCGCCCCGGGAGTCAGGTGGTGGTGTCCCTGGTCGTCTGGCCGGGTGAAGGTCTCGATCTCCGGTAGTTGTCCCGCCGGCAGCTCACCGCCTTCGGCGGCTAGCAGCGGACCGTAGGCATCGGGGCTGCGCCGCACCGTCTGGCAGGCGTTGTTGATCAGAATGTCGAGTGGGCCCCGGGAGGCGACACGGTCGGCGAGGTCTATGACCTGGCCCGGGTCGCGCAGGTCGATTCCGACGATGTCGAGGCGGCCGATCCAGTCGTCGCTGTCCTCCATCGCCTTGAAGCGACGCACGGCGTCGTGGGGAAAGCGGGTAGTGATCGTGGTGTGGGCGCCGTCGCGCAGCAGGCGCAGCGCGATGTACATGCCGATCTTGGCCCGGCCACCGGTGAGCAGGGCCCTTCGGCCGTCGAGGTCGGTCCGGGCGTCACGCCGGTCGTGGTTGAAAGCTGCACATTCGGGGCAGAGCTGGTGATAGAAGGCATCGACTTCGCGGTAGCGCCGCTTGCAGATGTAGCAGGCCCTGGCTTCCTTCAGGGTGCCCGCGGTGGCGCCTCTGGCTGACGAGACGAGCGGCAATCCTTCGGTCTCGTCGTCGATCCGTCCCGGCGCCGCGGTGGCGGTTCGGGAGGTGACTTCGGCGTCGTGTTCGACGACTTCGCGCCGCTTCTGTTGCCGCCGCCTCCGCTTGACCGACTTGTAGAGCCCGGCTGTCGCCTGCTGGACGGTGATTGAGTCCGGGTGGTCGACCGGCAGCCGGTCCAGTTCGGAAATCAGCTTCAGGCAGGCCTGTAGTTCCGCCGGGTCGATCCGCTTCGAAGCTTCCGCGTTCGGGCGGTTTCTCTGGTCTGCCATGAAGTCGGTGACCTTATGACAGAGGTCGGGCGGCAGGTAGGCTCCGTGCCATGAAGATCAAGCTCCACATCATCATCGGTAGCGTCAGGCCGGTCCGGGCAGGACTGCCGGTAGGCAACTGGATCGACTCGGTCGCTCGCGAAGACGGTCGCTTCGATGTGACCCTGGTTGATCTCGCCGAGGTCAATCTGCCGTTCCTGGATGAACCCGAGATGCCGCACCTCGGCAAGTACACGCACGAGCACACCAAGTCCTGGAGCCGGACGATCGACGCGGCCGATGCGTTCATCTTCGTCATGCCCGAGTACAACGCAGGCGTCTCACCGGCTCTCAAGAACGCACTCGACTTCCTCAGCGCCGAGTGGAAGCACAAGGCGGTGGGTCTGGTCAGCTACGGCGGTGTCTCGGGCGGACAGCGCGGCGCGCAGATGATCAAGACGACCCTGCTTCAGCTCAACCTGATGCCCGTCCCCTCGGCAGTGCCGATCCCCTTCGTCGCCGGAATGATCAGCGACGACGGCGACTTCGAGCCGAGCCAGCCGATCGCCGACGGCGCCGGCCGGATGCTCGACTCGATCGCCGAATGGGACGAACTGCTGCGCGTCAGACGCGAAGCCTGATCCGACCTGCCGAAGTCTGATCCGGTCTACGGATCAGCCGCCGCCGGCCGCGGGCGGGGCGGTCGCGTCCTCGCCCTCCTGCCCGAGACCTTCGCGGCTGATGTATTCCTCGACCAGCAGCAGGTTGTCCTTCGAGCGCTCGACCGCCTTGAGGAGGTCACCCATCAGCGCCACCTCTTCGACCTGCTCCTTGACGAACCACTGCATGAACTGTTCGGCTCCGTAGTCGCCGACCTCACGGGCCAGCTTGACGAGTCCGAAGATGTCGTCGCTGACCTTCTGCTCCTGGGCGAGCGCGAGGCGGACCGGGGAGGAAACGTCCTCGAAAGTCGTATGCGGGGCATCGACTCCCGGGATCTGGACCGAGGCACCGGTGTCGAGCAGGAACTGGGTCATCATCATCGCGTGTTCGCGCTCCTCCAGGGCCTGGCGGTAGAAGAAGGCGGCGAGCCTGGGCAGGGTCTCAGCGTCGTAGTAGACGGCCATGGAGACATAGCTCTGCGAGGCGGCGAACTCGTTCGCGATCTGGGCGTTCAGCGCTTCGGCGAAGCTCTTCTTTTTCTTGGCCATTTTGGTGCTCCTGGTCTCGAGTTGGGACGGGCTGTGATGTCACCGTAGCGAAGTGCACGGATTCGGTCGGCCGTCCGATCGCTTAGGTGCAGCCTGACTGCTCCGTGCTCATTGGGGGACGCCGAAACCGACCTCGGGGACGGTCATCGGACTGGTCGGCAGCCCCGCTTCGGGAACCGCCGCGTTGTAGCCGCGCGGCGCCGTGTCGTTCGGATTGTCGGGGTGAAACAGGGCCGCCAGGTACTGGATCTGCTCGCGTCCAACTCCGAGTTCCCACTGTCCGCCTCCGTAGGCACCGATACCTTCGCGTTCGCAGTAGTCGTAGGCGTCGAAGGTCGATTTCAGACCGCCCATACGGGAGGGCTTTATGTTGATCACCTTCGGCTTGTACTCGAGCGCTTCGATTTCCCCGACCGAGTGAATCGGGGCGTCCCAGGTGACCCGGTCCATGTGCGGGGCGAGTATTTGCCGGGTCTCGTCGTTTATGTCCGGGTCCTCGAGCCAGGCATCGGGGAAAGCCGCGGCAAGCCTCCGGTACAGCTCGGGGTCGGTCTCGATATCGACCACGGTGCCCTTGTACTGGCCTTTGAGGTCGAGCGTGTTCACGGCCCCGGTGGCGGCGAGCCCGGCGATCAGCTCGTCGTCCCAGTCGAGCGCCGGATCGAGCTTGAACTGCAGGTCTGGATAGACCTCGAGCTTGGCCTTCAGGGTGCCGAGGTCCGAGCTGCCGTCGGCTCCCCTGAGTCCCATCGAAGCGACGAAGCTGAGTGGCCTGAGCTCCATGCCGAGGAACTTCGACAGGGTCGTATCGGACTGCTTGAGGGCGAGGTCCAGCGCGGCCGATTCGAATGCCCAGCGCCGGTAGAGGCGGGACACCTCCCGCTCCGGCGGGGAGGGAAAGAGGTCGAGGCTGCCGATCAGGTCGCAGAACTCGCCGATCGTCCGGGGCCCGCTCAGATCGTGGACCGGGCCGGCATCCTGGAGGGCGATCGCGTCGAGGCCTTCATAGGTGATGTCCTCGCCGTTTCCGGCGAGCCCGTCGCAGAGCACCTGGATCACCGTTGTCAGCCTCTCGAACTCGGGCGACGGCTGGATCGAAAGCCCCTCCAGCGCGTACGAATCGACCTTGACGGGTAGCTCGGCGACACGTTCATAAGTGGACATGGAATGACCATACTGCGCTGCGTCGTCGGGCCTGACCGAAGCTCTAGGCTTGAGACATGCCAGAACTCATCCACACCTGTTACCGCGTCTTCGATGTCGAAAAATCGGTCACCTTCTACGAGCAGCTCGGAATGAAGGAATTGCGCAGGATGCCGATCCGCGAGGAGGCGATCAACGTCTTCATGGGCTTCGAGGGCGACGGCCCGAGGCTGGAGCTCACCTTCAACTTCGATCAGACGGAGCCCTACGAGATCGGCACCGGTTACGGCCACATCGCGATCACGGTCGAGAACATGGAGGGCGCGCTCGAAAGGCTCGCAACCATGGGGATAGAGCCGGAGCGCCCGCCCTACACGGTCCGCGAGGGAGGCTCCCTGCTCTGCTTCGTGCGCGACCCCGACGGCTACCGCATCGAGCTGATCGAAGCCGGCTGAGCCCGGACCGACCGCCACCTGTGCCAGGCCGGTCCGGGAACGCGGGCCGAGCCTCGGGGCGCGGCGGCAAAGCCCGCGCCCCGGAGTCGGGCTCCTGGCTCAAGCGCCTGAGTCAGGCGAGGAGGATCAGCCGAAGGCGCCCCCCTGGAAGATGCAGGCGTTGCCGGGTCCGTACGGGCCGTTGGCGAAAACCGGCCCGTTCTTCACTCCGATCCCGGTGACCATCGAGATCGCCGGTCCACCGGGAGCGGCCATCATGTTCTCCTGTTCGTTGTAGGTGGCGCCGTTGCCGGTGACCTCCTGAACGTCGAGCTGCCGGTTCGCCTCGGGCGTGTCCGAGTTCAGGTAGTCGGTGCCCAGCGGGCCGCCCGCCAGGTCGTCGCTTCCTTCCATGATCGAGAAATCGCGTTTCGTGCGGGCGTAGATCTCTCCGTATAGCGTGTTCGTTCCCGTATCCCGGAAGCACTTCGCATAGGCCCTGAGCGGGCCCTTCGTATAGAGCCTCTTCGAAGGCGCCGCAGAGCGCGCGGCACCGACCGAAGCGCCATCGGTGGCCTCGAGTCTGAGCCCGTTCTTCATGATCGAGTAGTCCGAGATCTTCGAAGACTTGACTGCGTTCTTCTTGATCTTGGCAGTGGTGATCGCGTTCTTCTTGATCTGACTACTGCCGATCTTGTTGGCCGCATAGGCCGTCCCACCCAGCGCGATGGCAAGCGCCAGAAGTGCCACTCCCATCGAGGGTGACGGCAGAAAACGTCGTAGCTCCATTGGTGCCTCTCGTTGCGCAAGCGCTCGGACCCGAACCCTGCCCGGGTCGTCAGTGAACCTGCTTTCCTGCTCTGAACCTATTTGGGTGGCCGGGCCGGGTCAAGCGACGGGCCTCAAGGTGACTCGGAAACCACTCGCAGCGTTGTCAACTCGCGGTCGGCGGCACCACGCACGTAGCCCCCGTGGTCGATCGAGTCGAGAATGAAGTCGAGCGTCTCTTTCGTCAGGATTTCGCCCGGCAGCACGTTGGGTATCCCCGGGGGGTAGGTGGCCAGCGGTTCGGCCGAGATCCTGCCCTCCGCCTGCCGGAACGGCACCGTGTCCTGCGGCGCCAGGAAGGCCTCCCGCGGCGACATCGCCGGCTCTCCCCAGGGCGGGGGCAGGGCGAACTCGGGTTTCTTCGAGGGCGGGGTGGTCTCGAGCTCCTCGAGTGCGGTCAGCAGGCCGTCGATAAGGCGCCGCGAGCGGGCCGGGGTCGCCGTTCCGAGTCCGAAGACCGCCACCGCCACCGTGTCCGAAGCCAGTTCGAAGTTGACGTTCGCCATCTGCCGGGCCAGCTGCGCGATCCGGTAGCCACTGGCTCCCGTCCCGCGCACGTCGATGGTCAGCCTCAGGGGATCCCAGCCGATCACGCTCTCGTTGTCGAGCAGGCTGTGGTCGAGAACGTCGATGCCGTCGATTTCACGAAGCTCGGCCCGGGCATCGTGCAGAACCCCGATGGTTTCGCCGAGCATGCGCTCACCATGGATCGCCGCCTGCCGCCGCGCAGCGTCGAGCGACCCGCAGAGCAGCGAGTTCGGGCTGGTCGACTCGGTCATGCTGACGCAACGGTCGATGATTTCGGGTTCGAACCTGTTCCCGAATCCGAGGTGGAGCATGGCCGACTGGGTCAGGCTGCCGACGATCTTGTGGGTCGAAGAGATGACCAGGTCGGCACCGGAGTCGAGCGCGTCGCGCGGAAGGTCTGGATGGAAGTGGAGGTGGGCCCCCCAGGCTTCGTCGGCGACGAGCGGCACTCCACGATCGTGGGCTACCTGGGCCAGGGCGGCAACGTCGGCCGCTGCGCCGAAGTAGGTCGGTGAGACGATCACGGCGGCGCCGGCGTTCGGGCAACGGTCGAGCGCTTCGGCGAGAGCGTGGGGGGTGAGGCAGTGCGCGATGCCCAGCTCGGGATCGACCTCGGGTGCGGCGAAGGTCGGCTTCAGGCCCGCCATGATCATGCCGTCGATGACCGAGGAGTGCACGTTGCGCTGGACCACGATCTCCGGACTGCGATGGGCCACCGCGAGGCACATGACCTGGTTGCCCTGCGAGGCGCCGTTGACCAGGAACCAGGTCCGGCGGGCGCCCCAGGCCTCGGCCGCGAGCTGCTGCGCCTCCTGGAAGGGATTGGGGTCGCCGACGTCGATGCCTTCGATCAGAGCCGGGATGTCGTCGATCAGACCGGTCTGGCCGGCCAGCAGGTGGAGAGCTTCATCGGCGCCGATGCCCCCCTGGTGGCCGGGGACGTTGAACCGGCCGGGGTCGCTCTGAGCGAACTCGAGCAGCGCGTCGACGTACGGGGTCCGGTCCTGATCGCTCATCCGACGAGCCTATCCCTATGGGACCGGCCCGGGGGCAACATCAACCGTACGGGTACCACCAGTCCTTGACCTCGATCACCGAGTCCATGTGTACATGCTTCGCCTCGCGGAAGGCATCGAGTCCCTCGGTGCCGAGTTCGCGGCCGATCCCGGAGTCCTTGAAGCCGCCGAAAGGACCGGCGTCGTTGTCGGTAAGGGGGTCGTTGATCCAGACCGAGCCTGCGCGGACCTCCTTCAGGCAGCGCACCGCAGTCCTGAGGTCGCGTGTATAGATGTTTGCGCCGAGGCCGAAATTGAGTCCGTTCGCCTTGGTGATCGCTTCATCGAGGGATCCGACTCTGACGATCGGTGCCACCGGTCCGAAGGTTTCTTCGGTCAGCAACGCGGCGTCTTCGGGGACTCCGGTCAGTACGCAGGGTTCCAGGTAGTGGCCGGTGTCCATGCCCGCGTTGCCACCGCCGGTAAGGATTTCCGCCCCGGCGGCCTCGGCCGCGACCACCTGGGCGATCGCCTTGCCGCGCTGGGCGGCCGACACCATCGGGCCGATGTCGGTTCTGGGATCCAGCGGGTCGCCGACGATCAGCGACCTGGTGTGCTCCACGAAGGCCTCGACGTAGTCGTCGTAGACGTCCTCCATCACGTAGAAGCGCTCTGATGAAGTGCAGACCTGACCCGCGTTGAGGAAGGCCGCCCAGGCTCCACCGCGGGCCGCGATCTCCACCCCGTCGGCGCCGATGTCGTCGCAGACGATGAAGGGATCCTTGCCGCCCATCTCCAGGTTGGCCCGCGCATTGCGGCTCGCGCAGGCGACCCCGACCTTGCGGCCGGTTGCCACCGACCCGGTGAAAGCCACGCAGTCGATGCCCGGATGCTCGCTGATCGCGGCGCCGGTTTCTCCGGCACCGGCCACCAGGTTGACCGTTCCCGCCGGCAGATCGGCGAATACATCGGCCAGGGCCAGGGTGGACAGCGGAGTCAGTTCCGAGGGCTTGCAGACCGCTGTGTTGCCGGCGGCCAGGGCCGGGGCCAGCTTCCAGCAGAGCAGCAGCAGGGGGAAGTTCCAGGGCACGATGCAGCCGACGACTCCGTGTGGCTCCTTGACCACGACGGAGAACTGGCTCGACTCGATCGGAGGGATGACGCGCCCGATTTCCGAGCGGGCGACCTCGGAGTAGTAGTCGAAACAGGCAGCGCACCACTCGACCTCGTCGGCCGACTCGGTGAGCGGGCGCCCGATCTCGGTGGTCATGATCGCGGCCAGCTCTTCCGAGCGGCTGCGCAGGGCCTCGGCGACGGCCCTGAGCATCGGGGTGCGGTCCACTCCGGGCATCGCGGCCCACTGCGAGCGAGGCCGAGCGTGCGGCGGCGACTGCCCGGTCCAGCTGATCGGCAGAGGCCGATCCGACCGTGGCTACGATCTTTTCGTCAGCCGGGTTCTCGACCTCCAGACCGGCTCCTTCGCCCTCGACCATTTCTCCGCCAATCAGCAACCGCGTCTCGTATCCCATGCCGGAAAAATAGAGCAAGCGAAGCCACCGGCCCGATCAAGCCACACCTCGACCCCCTCCGGCGGTGGTCGACTCCGGCTATCGATGCGGATCGCCCTCAGAGCTCCGGTGAGGCCGGCCACGGGGTGCTCGCCGCCCGGACCGGACGGAGGCGGATCAGATCGGGACTGAGACGGTGGCCTTGTTGTCGTCGTCGGCGCGCTTCTCCATCATCTTCTCTGCCCGGCGCTGCTGGATGATCACGGCGAGCATCGCGGCCACGGTGACGGCGAAGAGCATCGTCGCGATCACGTTCACCTCAACCGGGATACCCCTCTGGTTGGCTCCGAAGATGTAGAGCGGGAAAGTGACTTCCGCGCCAGAGTTGAAGTTGGAGATCACGAAGTCGTCGATCGAGAGCGCGAAAGAAAGCATCGCCGCAGCACCGACGCCGGGCGCGATCAGCGGAAGCGTGACTTTTCGGAACGTGGTCACGGGAGAAGCCCCCAGGTCGGCAGAGGCTTCCTCCAGCCGCCGGTCGAAGCCGATCAGGCGGGAGCGGACCACCACGACCACGAAGCTGATCGAGAACATTATGTGGGCGATCAGAAGTGTGGTGAAGCCGAGGTTGACACCGTAGACCAGGAACATCGAAAGCAGCGAGGCACCGATGACGACTTCGGGTGTGGCCATCGGAATGACGATCAGCAGGTTGGCCGCCTTTCGTCCCATGAACTGGTAACGGACCAGAGCGATCGCGATCAGGGTCCCGAGGATCGTCGCGCCGATCGACGTGAAGAAAGCCAGCCGGATGCTGACCAGCAGCGAATCCGTCAGCTCGCTGATCGCGAACGGGTCCTGCCAGTACTTGGTGGTGAATCCGACCCACTCGAAGTTGAAGCGTCCGGTCGGGTCGTTGAAGGAGAAAACGGCGATCACGGCGATCGGGGCGAGCATGTAGAAGATCACCAGGACCGCGACGATCATCACCGAGTTCTCGCGAAGCCAGCGCCAGGCTCTCATGCTGTCTCCTCCTCTTCGTCGTCACCCATGAGCGCCCCGGTGCCGGCGAACTTGATGTAGAACAACAGCGCGATCAGGATGATCACCAGCAGCGTGAACGAGAGCGCCGCGGCGACGGGGTAGTCGTTGACCACCAGGTACTTCGACTGGATGACGTTGCCGACCATCGCCTGTTGGGTTCCGCCCAGGAAGGTCGAGTTGACGTAGTCACCGGCGGCCGGGATGAAGGTCAGCAGGATGCCGGCGATGATCCCCGGCATGGTCAAAGGCACGGTGACCTTGAAGAAGGTGACCCGGGCGTTGGAGTAAAGATCCTTGCTGGCCTCGATCAGGCGCAGGTCCAGCCTTTCGAGAGAGGCGTACAGGGGCAGGATCATGAACGGAAGGAAGTTGTAGGTGAGGCCGGCGATCACGGCACCGCTGGTCGCCAGGACCCTTCCGTCCTGAGGCACTATCTGGAGTGTCTTCAGGACGCCGACGACGAAGCTGCTGTCGTCGAGGATCGTCTTCCAGGCGATCGTCCTGATCAGGTAGGTGGTGAAGAAGGGCGCAATCACCGCGAACAGCATCAGGTTCTTCCAGCGGCCCCCCTTGAATGCGATCGCATAGGCGAGTGGATAGCCGATCAGCAGACAGATGAAGGTCGCTGTGCCGGCGTAGAAGAAGGCCCGCCCGAACTGGGTGCTGTACTCCGAGATCGCGTCGGTGTAGTTCTCGAAGGCCCAGGTCAGTTGGAAACCGTCAGCCAGAGATCCCGTCTTCAGCGACAACTCCGCCATGAAGTACATGGGGATCACGAAGAAGAGGATCAGCCATATGAGGCCCGGGGCGAGCAGGCCGTACGGCAGCAGGCGCTGACGGAGCGTTGTCATGTCGGTGGTGACACCTTTGTCATCGCTCCGTCAGCGTCGCGCCGGTTGAATCAGCCCGTGATCACGTTCTGGAAAGCCTCTTCGACTTCCTTCACCTGAGCGTCGTCACCGGGGGGTGATGTCTGGTTCCAGCAGTTCTCCACGAACTCGTCGGACGGGAAAATCAGCTCGTTGTTGGCGAGATCCGGATCCTTCTGTTCGAGGATCTCCTTCACTCCCTTGACCGGGCTGACGTAGTTCACCCACTCCGCGATCTGAGCCTGGTTCTCCGGCTCATAGACGTAGTTCATGAACTCGTAGGCCGCCGCCGGGTTCGGTGCTCCGACCGGGATCAGCATGTTGTCCGACCACAGCGCGCAGCCCTGGGTCGGCATGCGGAACTCGATGTTCGGGTTGTCGATCTGAGCCTGGACGGCATCTCCCGACCAGCCGATGGCAGCTACGACCGAGCCCTTGGCGAGGTCCTGGATGTAGTTGTTGCCGGTGAACTGACGGATCTGACCGTCGTCCGAGGCCTTCTGGAGCTTGTCGATCGCGGCCATCCAGTCATCCGTCGTGGCTTCAACCGGGTCGACTCCATCGGCCGCCATGACCAGCGGAACGGTGTCCCGCATCTCGGTCAGCATCGTGACCTTGCCCTTGTACTTCGGGTCGAACAGGTCGTTGATCGATTCGACGTCCGGTGCCAGGTCAGAACGTACGACCAGTCCGGTCATACCGGTCTGCCACGGCATGCTGAAGTCACGCTCGGGATCGAATGCCGGGCTCTGCAGGCTCGGGATCAGGTTGTCCTGGGCCGTGGTCATCATGTCCTTGTCGAAGTTCTGGATGTATCCGAGCTCGTACATCTTCTCGGCCATCCAGTCGGTTACGACGATCAGGCTGCGTCCTCCCGAATCGCCCTGGCTGAAGAGCGGCTGGACCTTGCCGAAGAACTCGTTGTTGTCGTTGACGTCTTCGGTGTACTTGGTCGTCGTCCCGGTCGCCTTGTCGAATTCCGAGATCGTCTTGCCGTCGATGTAGAGCGGCCAGTTGGAGATGTTCAGATTGCCGGTCGGGTCGCCGCCGGTGGCTGTCGTGACGTCGTCGTTGTTGCTGCCTTCGTTGAGGCCGCCGTCGCTACTGCAGGCGACGAGCGCCATCGAGGCGACGAGGGCCAGTGCTGCCAGCAGCAGGATCTTCATTGAGTTGTTCGTTCGGGCTATGGTCACGCTGTTTCTCCTTCTTGATTGTTTTCAGATGGCTCCGTCCCGGTCTCCGCCGACGGTCCTGACCCGTCGGGGGATTCCGTAACGAGGTGCATGTGCTCCGGCCTCCAGCTGACATGTACCTTCGAGCCTCCGCCGGGCAGCAACTGCCGCTCGGCTTCGCTTGCGTTGGGGACTAGAACCGTGATCTTGACGTCGTCGGCGACACGGATCGCCATCTGGGTGGAAGTTCCGAGGTAGAGCGAGGATTCGACCAGGCCTTCGATGCTTGGCCTGTCTGACGGTGCCGCAGCGTCCGTTGAGACTTCAAATTTCTCGGGCCGTACGACCGCGTAGCAGCGTTCTCCTGATGAGAACCTGGCCGCATCCGGGCTGGTCACGGTCGGGCCGTTGTCCAGTTTGACCTCGTTGCCGCCGGTTGCGACGGCCGGCATGAGGTTGGAGACCCCGATGAAGCCCGCTACGAAGGTCGTCGCCGGGTGTTCATAAACCGCCTCGGGGCCGGCGCACTGCTCGATCCGGCCCTCATTCATGACCGCGATCCGGTCCGACATCGTCAATGCCTCTTCCTGGTCATGGGTGACGTAGACGAAGGTGATGCCGACGTCGCGCTGAATGTTCTTGAGCTCGACCTGCAGCGCCTTTCGCAGCTTCAGGTCGAGTGCTCCGAGCGGCTCGTCGAGCAGCAGGACCTTCGGCAGGTTGACCAGCGCCCGAGCCAGCGCGACCCGCTGCTGCTGGCCGCCGGAGAGCTGTGCCGGCTTGCGCTTGGCTTCCTTCGAGAGGCCCACGCGCTCGAGCTCGTCGGCCACACGCTTCTTTATGTCGGCCTTGCTCACCTTCTTGCGCTTCAACCCGAAACCGACATTTTCCTCGAGGGTCATGTGGGGGAACAGGGCGTAGCTCTGGAATACCGTGTTGGTCGGCCGCTTGTAGGGAGGCTCCCCGGCGACGTCGACGCCATCGATCTTGACCTTGCCTTCGGTCGGCTGTTCGAAGCCGGCGATCATGCGCAGTGTGGTCGTCTTGCCACAGCCACTGGGGCCGAGCATGGTGAAGAACTCTCCGTTGGCAATCTCCAGGTCGATGTCGTCGACCGCCTTGAAGCTGCCGAACTTCTTCGTCACGCCTTCGAGCTTGACGCTGCCGGTCGAACCCGCCTCGTTTTCGAATTCAGCGGGTCCGTCGCTTTCGACGGTCGAAACGTCTGCCGAGCTTTCCATCAAGTCTCTCCTCACGATTGGACGGGCCGAAACGGAACCTGGACGGAGTCCCCTTCAGCGCCAACGAGGGAAACCTAGTGCAATTGAGCGCCCGGATGCAAGTCGGGCCGCTCGAGCATCGCGGGATCGGCGACCTCGCGGGGAGGCTTGAAGGTTCCGGTTTCGCCGGACGACCGGCCCGGGCAGGGTGGCGATACACGGCCGTGGACCGGCATCACTGATTGATCCCCTCGGCTCGGCTCGCTCTCAGCGGCTGCGTTCGCATCGGAAGCGGCCGGGTAGTGGCGCCGGCCAGGATGCTTCCCCTCGGGACCCCGGTAGCGGTGCGCTAGGTCCATCCGACCCGTTCTCGGCTCACTCCCGGGCGGTTTCTTACGTTGCACCGCAAACGAGCCAAGGTGTTTGACATTTCGACAACTTGCCTTGTGCGGTCCGGCTCTTTAGTCTGAAGTTGGAATTCCAGTATCTCCACCGATGCGGTGGGATCAGACAAGGAGAAGCACATGCATACCGCCACCCCCACCCCCAGCGCCGCCGCCCTGGACATGCAGGCAAACGCACGCCGGCACCTCTGGATGCATTTCTCCCGGATGGGTGGCTACGACGAGCAGCACGAGATACCGATCATCGCCCGCGGCGAAGGCTGCTATCTGTGGGACGACAAGGGCAACAAGTACCTCGACGGACTTGCTGGGCTGTTCTGCTCCAACGCCGGCCATGGACGGGCCGAGCTGGCCGAGGCGGCCGCCAAGCAGATGGAAGAGCTCGAGTTCTCGATCATCTGGAGCTACGCCCACCCTCGGGCGATCGAGCTTGCCACGAAGATCGCGTCGCTCGCCCCCGGGGACCTCAACCGCGTCTTCTTCACCAGTGGCGGCGCCGAGTCGGTCGAGTCCGCGCTCAAGCTCGCCCGCAACTACTGGCGCATGCACGGCCGCGGCCAGAAGGCCAAGGTGATCGCCCGCGAGGTCGCCTACCACGGCACCACTCTCGGAGCGCTCTCGGCGACCGGACTCACCGATCTGCGCGCCCCGTTCGAGCCGCTCTCGCCCGGCGGCTGCCACGTGCCGAATACGAATATGTACCGCTACCCCGATGATCGCGACCCGTTGGCGCTCGCCGACGCGATCGAGGACCGCATCATCTTCGAAGGTCCCGAGACGGTCGCCGCGGTGATCCTCGAGCCGGTGCAGAATGCCGGCGGCTGCTTCGTCCCCCCGGACGGCTACTTCCAGAGGGTCCGTGAGATCTGCGACCGCCACGACGTTCTGCTGATCTCCGACGAAGTGATCTGCGCCTGGGGCCGCCTCGGCCACTACTTCGGTGCCGAGCGCTTCGGCTACCAGCCCGACATCATCACTTCGGCCAAGGCTCTCACCTCGGCCTATGTGCCGATGGGAGCGATGATCTGCTCCGACAAGCTGGCCGAGCCGTTCATGGAAGGCACCGAGTCCTTCGCCCACGGCTTCACTTTCGCCGGCCACCCGGTCGCCTCGGCGGTCGCCCTGGCCAACATCGAGATCTTCGAGCGCGAGGGTCTGTGCGAACACGTTCTGGAGAAGGAGCCCGAGTTCAGGGCGATGCTGGAGAGCCTGCAGGACATCCCGATCGTCGGCGACGTGCGCGGCGCGGGTTTCTTCCACGCGATCGAACTGGTCAAGGACCAGGAGACCAAGGAGACCTTCGACGGGCAGCAGGCCGAGGGCCTGCTTCGCGGCTTCCTCTCGGGCGAGCTCTACAGGCGCGGACTCATCTGCCGTTCGGACGACCGCGGCGACCCGGTGATCCAGTTCAGCCCGCCGCTGATCGCCGACACCGAGGAGTTCGAGTTCATGCACGACGTCCTCAGGCCGGTACTCACCGAGGCTTCGAACCGGATGGACATGTTCTAGGCCTTCCCGCAGGCGACACACAGCCACTGCTGCTTACCAAGAGAGGTAGATGAGGTCATGAAGGTCGGAGTCCCGAAGGAAATCAAGCAGGATGAGTACCGGGTGGCGATCACGCCGGCCGGAGTGCGCGAGATGGTCGACCACGGTCACGAGGTCTATGTCGAGACGACTGCCGGCGAAGGGAGCGCGATCAGCGACGCTGACTTCGAGGCCCAGGGCGCGAAGATCGTGCCCGACGCCGCGGCGGTATTCGAGGCCGGCGAGATGATCCTCCACGTCAAGGAGCTGCAGGCATCCGAGATCGAGATGCTCCGGCCCCACCACCTGCTGTTCACCTACCTCCACCTGGCCCCGGATCCTGAGCAGACCCGCGCGCTGCAGAAGTCGGGAGCGACCTGCGTCGCCTACGAAACCGTCGAAGACTCCGCCGGGCGGCTGCCGCTGCTGGCACCGATGAGCGAAATCGCCGGACGGATCGCGACCCAGGCGGGAGCCTTCATGCTCGAGAAGCCGATGGGCGGGCGCGGAATCCTGCTCGGTGGCACCCCTGGCGTGGCAGCGGCCAACGTCGTCGTCATCGGAGGTGGTGTCGTCGGAACGAATGCCGCCTTCATCGCGATGGGCATGGCGGCCGACGTCTTCATCCTCGACCGCTCCATCGACCGGCTTCGGGAGCTCGACCTCCACTACGCCCGTGAGGCGTCGACCGTCTACTCGACTTCGCTCGCGGTCGAAGAGCTCCTGCCCAAGGCGGACCTGGTGATCGGCGCAGTGCTGGTTCACGGGGCCCGTGCGCCTTTCGTCGTAGAACGCGACCACCTGTCCCTGATGAAGCCGGGTGCGGTTCTCGTCGATGTCGCGATCGACCAGGGCGGCTGCTTCGAGACTTCGAGGCCGACCACCCATCGTGACCCGGTCTTCGAAGTCGACGGGATCATCCACTACTGCGTGGCGAACATGCCCGGAGCGGTGCCGATAACCGCGACCCACTCGCTTACGAATGCCACCTTGCCCTACGCGCTGTCCCTGGCTGACCACGGCCTCGGCGGGGCTGTTCACCGCGATCCCGGTCTACGGCCGGGGATCAACGTGGCCGACGGCAAGGTGACGCACCACGGCGTGGCCGAGGGCGTGGGTGCCGATTACGTGGAACCGGAAGAAGCGCTGGGCTGGAGCTGAGCCGGCGGTTCGAAGCAGTATCTGACTGAGACAAAGACCCGGTCTGTCTTTCGAGACGCGACCGGACGAGAGGATGAGAGGTAGACGATGGCTGTAAGTGAAAAGCTGAAACTGCAGAACATGATCAACGGCGAGTTCGTCGATCCGATCGACGGCGCCAGCGAAGAGGTGATCGATCCATCGACCGGCGAGGTGATCGCCGAGTCGCCGCTGTCCGGCGTCGAAGACGTCAATCGTGCCGTAGCAGCTGCCAAGTCCGCCTTCGAGAACGGCTGGGCGGCCACCACACCCTCCGAGCGTTCCAACCGGCTCCTGGCCCTGGCCGATGCGATCGAAGACAACGGCGAGGAACTGACCAACCTCGAGTCGGCCGACGCCGGAAAGCCGCGTCAGGCATTCATCGACGAGGAACTCGCCACGACTGCGGACCACATCCGCTTTTTTGCTTCGGCCGCCCGCAACCTCGAGGGCAAGGCCGCAATGGAGTACGTCGAAGGACACACCTCCTTCATCCGTCGCGAGCCGGTCGGTCCGGTTGCCCAGATCACCCCGTGGAACTACCCGCTGATGATGGCGATCTGGAAGCTCGGCCCGGCGCTGGCCACCGGCAACACCCTGGTTCTGAAGCCGGCCGAATCAACTCCGGTGACAACCCTGCACACCCTCGCCCGGATCTGCGCTGAAGTCTTCCCTGCCGGCGTGACCAACTTCATCGGCGGTCATGGAGATCCAGCCGGCTCGACTCTGGTCACCCACCCCGACATCAACATGGTTTCGCTGACCGGATCAGTCGGCACCGGCAAGTGGATAGCCAAAGCTGCGGCCGACTCGCTCAAGCGCGTCCATCTGGAGCTGGGCGGCAAGGCCCCGGTCATCGTTTTCGACGACGTCGACATCGAGGCGACCGCCGAGCTGGTCTCGGCCTACGGGCTGTTCAACGCGGGCCAGGACTGCACCGCCGCCTGCCGAATTCTGGCCGGCCCGAAGGTCTATGACGACTTCGTCGCAGCGCTTGCCGAGCAGGCAGGCGGGTACAAGCTCGGCGACCTCGATGATCCCGATACCGCCCTCGGCCCGGTCAACTCGGCCAGGCAGCAGGACCATGTGGCAGGCTTTCTCGAGCGCAAGCCGGAACACGCCCAGTTCGCCACCGGCGGCAGCAGGGCCGACCGGCCCGGTTTCTACGTCGAGCCGACGGTGGTCGCCGACCTGAAGCAGGACGACGAGATGGTCCAGAACGAAATCTTCGGACCGGTGATGACCGTTCAGCGCTTCACCGACGAAGAAGAAGCGATCAAATGGGCCAACGGCACCCGCTATGGCCTCGCTTCGTCGGTCTGGACCCGTGACGTCGGCCGGGCGATGAGGGTCACCAACGCGCTCCGATTCGGCGCGGTCTGGGTCAACGACCACATCATCATGGCCCCGGAGATGCCACACGGCGGCTACGGCGAGTCGGGCTACGGCAAGGACATGTCGATGTACTCGCTCGAGGACTACACCCAGGTCAAGCACGTGATGATCAACAACGAGTAGGGCAGCCGCCCGTAGCGGTCAACCGTCGCGAAGGGCGGTCATGCCACCGACGACTCCCAGGTAGGCGGTTCCGTCGGGGCCGATGTTGATCGCGGAGTAGTTGTTGTTGAAGAGCAGCCCGGCCCCGGCGAATCTCGACCAGGCGGTTTCACCGGTGCGGTAGTCGATCGCCGTCCAGTAGTAGCCGCGCGCGCCGCTCGGGTCTTCGGGCATCGTGTAGGTGTAGATCAGACCGTTCCTGACCGAGACCTTGGGCACGACCGATGCCCCGCGCTCGGTCCGGTTGGTCCAGACCTTTCGACAGCCTTTGCCGTCGCGCCTGACGTCGATCCGGGCGAATCCGGGTTTGGTGACCGCGATCGAGCCCTCCGGCGGCAGGGGGTTGGTATATCCGTAGTTGTTCTCGACGATCAGCGATCGCCGCACGCCGACCAGGGTGTTCTCGGTGGCGCCGTTTCCTTTGCCGAATACCGGCACTTCACATACCCGCCGCTTCTGGCCCTTCTTCAGGCGCCCCGCTGTCCGGTAGACGACGACGTTCATCGGATCGGCGTTGTCGGCGATCGCGACGAAGCCCCCGTGGAGGATGGTCGGGGTCGTTCCGCTGCCGGCACCTGCCTGTCCCGGTTTGGCCGTTGCCGCTGTTTCGATAACCGGCGCTCCAGGAAACGCGCGGCCGACCCTTGGATCCGGCTCGCAGACGGTACATGCGCCGGCTGGTGACGACGTAGACGCCTCCCTTGGCGACCGTGAACGAGTTCTCGATCGATTCGCCGAGCTTGAGGATCTTCACCCGTCGTGTCTTCAGGTCGAGCGTTCCGACCTTGCCGGTCTGCTTGACGACGAACCAGATTCGCCCGCTGAAGTCGGGAAGCGCCGAGTTGATCCGCTCGGTTTCGAGATCGACGAATCCCGGAGAGGTCGAAATCCCTGAGCAGCCTGAAGTCGCTGCCGTCATCGGTCTGCCCGATGATCTGGAAGCGGTTGTTCTGGGTCGGGACCAGGAGGCGTCCGCGACGGTCTGAGTAAAAGTAGCCACCACCGGCAAAGTTCTGGTAAGCCTCTGTGCCGGGCGGTGGCGGGCTGAAGGGCATCGTGTAGCTGGCGAGTATCTCCAGCGATTCGGGGTCGATCATCCTCACCTCCGGCGCGAGGTCCCGGGACGGGCAGATCGTATTGATGCGACCCCGGCTGTCGAAGGTGACTGAGGCGCAGATCCCCACCGGCATTGCCCCCGAGAAAGAAGTCGAGTTCCGCCCTAAAGGCGCGTCACCATGGTAGGCGTCGGTCATCCAGGCGTCGTTGTGGATGTTGTTCCACGGGTTGGCGCCCATGAACGGATGCTGCGGCGGCTTCTTCGCGTTGGAGATTGGTTTGGCGCTCGCAGCGCCACCGGGATTCGGAGCGAGCGATGGCGCCGGAACCGCAAGGGAGGGGATCGGTTCCGCAGACGCAGACACCGCGCCGGCCTGCAGCAGCGTCAGACCGGTCAGCAATGCGATTCCGAACCTTCTTCCCCATCAAATCCCTCCCCTTCGGCCGCGCCGGGTCACCGACGGTGGACCCGGATGCTGCTGAAACAACGCTACAGCGAAAAAGTCTTGCCGATGATCTCTTTCATGATCTCGTCGGTGCCTCCGCCGATCGGGCCGAGCCGGGCGTCACGCAGGGCGCGCTCGACTTCGTACTCCTTCATGTAGCCATAGCCACCGTGGATCTGGACCGCTTCGTCGGCGATCTCTACCAGCGTGCGCTGGGTGAAGAGCTTGGCCATCGATACCTCGCGCACTACTTCTTCGCCTTCTTCGAAGCGGCGCAGCGTGTCGTAGGTGAGGGTGCGGGAGGCAGCTGCCTTCGTCGCCATCTCGGCGATCTTGTGGCGGATCGCCTGGAATCCGGAGATCGACCGGCCGAAGGCCTGGCGCTCCTGTGAATAGGAGATCGAGAGGTCGATCATTCGGTCCATCGCTCCGATCGCTCCGATCGCCATCAGCAGCCGTTCCCAGGCGAAGTTGGCCATGATCAGAGCGAAGCCCCCGTTTTCTTCGCCGAGCAGGTGCCCGGCAGGAACCTCGACGTCGGTGAAGGAGATCTCACCTGTATCCGAGGAGTGCCAGCCGTGCTTCTCCAGTTTGGAGGTGACTTCATAGCCCGGTGAGTCGGTCTCGATCACCAGGAACGAGATGCCCCCGTGGCCGCCCTCTTCGGTGGTCTTGACCGCGCAGACGAGGAAGTCGGCAACGACTCCGTTGGTGATGAAGGTCTTCGAACCGTTGACCACCCATCCGCCTTCGGTCTTGCGGGCCCGGGTCCGAAGTCCGGCCACGTCGGAGCCGGCACCGGGTTCGGTGATCCCGAGCGCGCCGATCTTCTCGCCCTGTATCCCGGGTACGACCCAGCGCTGCTTCTGCCACTCGTCTCCGAACTTGAAGACCGGCGGCATCGCTATCGAGGCGTGGGCGTTGAGGCCGGCTGCGATCCCGCCCGAAGCACCCCTGCGGGAGAGCTCCTCGACCCAGACTGCGTCGTGCAGGTGGCTTCCGCCCTGCCCGCCGTATTCCTGCGGGAACTTGAGGCCGAGCAAGCCGAGTTCGCCGCAGCGGCGGTACAGCTCGCGGGGGAACTGCCTGCGGTCCTCCCACTCCATGACGTTCGGTGCGATCTCGTTTTCGACGAATCGCCGGACCGTCTCGCGAAGCTCTTCGTGCTCTCCGGTGAAGGGAGGCGTGCTTCGGACCGAAGTCTGGGTGCTGCCGCTTTCGCTCACCGGCGGATAATAGGCCGCGGGCGAGGACTGCTGCGCCTGTGGGGTGCCGGGCCTCTTAGAAGCCGCGCGGGTGGCGCGCGATGAAGCGCCCGGAGGTCGAGCGCATGCTCTTGCTCCAGCCCGGACCGTTGCCGGGGGTCATCGAGGTGTCCAGGCGAAGACCGGCAACCACCAGGTACATGTGACCGGGGTTGGAGTAGGTCGTGATCCACTTACCGGCTCCACGCTTGCCCCACTTCATGTAGCTGCCGGAAGGCATCGGGCTCTTGACGAAGCGTCCCCCGCGAAGGGCGAAGCTGACAGTGCCGGAGCAGTCGTAGCCTTTGTCGAAGAAGCTTCCGTGACCGCCGCCGTAGATGTAGGGCTTGTTGCGGATCCGGTTGCCCCAGGCGATGACTCGCTTGACCCGGGCCGGGGCCGAGGCCGGGGCGATCGCCTTGCCGTTGACCAGGCGGGCCTTCTTGACCGGCTTGCAGTTTCCGGTGCTCAGGTTCAGGCCGCCGCTGGAGGAAACCGAGCATCCGGCGAATGAACTCGACGGGGCAGCCATCATGACCAGCGTGAAGGCCATTGCGGCGATCGCGACTGCGGCTACTGCGTAAAGAATTGAACTGCGAACTGTCTGGAACGTGTTGATACCGATCTCCCTTGTCGGCCTACGGGGTTAGCTGTCGGGCTGGCGCTCTTGGAGCCTGCGCTCCCGCCTCGTTTGGCGGATTCGCCCCATGAAACTTGGTTCCCCCGATCCCCGGTCGCATTGCGAGGGGGGATTCGGCGTCTCGGTTTTTGAACTCCGGGAATAATAGACGATCTGCTCGTAATTCGCTAACACTTCCCGATTACCTTCGCTGAGCAGGGCTTTTTGTCGGTCCGTCATTGCCGCGTCGAGTCGGGCTTGCTCCGTCTCGGCGATCCGCGACCGGTGCGGCGGTGGGCTTGCGTCCCGGGGGCCGCTGCTAGGTTTGACCCGATGGAGATCGAGGGAAAGACGGTCCTTCTGACCGGAGCAACCGGGGGTCTGGGGCGTGCCATGGCCCACCGTCTTGCCGGTGCCGGCGCCACCCTGATCGCTTCCGGAAGGAAGGAGGATGCCCTGACGGAGCTGGTGGACGAGCTGCCCGGCAGCGGGCATTCGATAGCGGTCTGCGACCTCGGCCAGCCCGATGCCGCCACCCGACTCGCGGCCACGCTGGGCCCGGTTGACTGTCTGGTTGCCAACGCCGCCCTTCCGGCCACCGGCCGGCTGACCGAGTTGAGCGAAGAGCAGGTCGCCCGAATGCTGCGCGTGAACCTGGAGTCGCCGATCCTTCTGACTCAGGCACTGCTGCCCGGCATGCTCGATCGAGGTCGCGGCAAGGTTGTGGTGATCGGCTCGCTGGCCGGCAAGGCGGGTAGCCCCAGGTCTTCGATCTACAACGCGAGCAAGTTCGGGCTGCGTGGATTCGTCTTCGGCCTCGGTGGCGATCTGGTGGGAACCGGTGTCAGTGCCAGCGTCGTCGCGCCGGGGTTCGTCAGCGAGGCCGGCATGTTCGCCGACTCGGGGGCAAAAGCCCCTGGCATGATCGGCACCGCCACGCCTTCGCAGGTCGCCGACGCGGTGATGAAAGCGATCGCGGGCGAGAGGATCGAGATCATGGTGGCGCCTTTCAAGGGCCGCGCGATCGCTCACATCGCCCTTGCCAGCCCGTCGCTCTCCCACCGTCTACAGTCCGGCTCCGCCGGCCAGAAGACCGCCGACATCGTCGCCAAGGGCCAGTTGGACAAGCGATAATCCGAGCACATGAACCCACGATGAGACGAGAGAAGAGACCATGAGCAGCGATTCATTCGGAGCAAGGGCAGAACTCGAGGTAAGCGGAAAGACCTACGAGATCCACCGCCTCGAGGCACTCCAGCCGAAGTTCGACGTGGCCCGACTGCCCTACTCGATAAAGGTCCTGCTCGAAAACGTGCTGAGGCTGGAGGACGGCGTCTCGGTGAGCGCGGCCGACGTCGAAGCGATCGCTTCGTGGGACGCTGCCGCTGAACCTTCCGTCGAGATCCCCTTCCAGCCCGCCCGGGTCCTGATGCAGGACTTCACCGGTGTGCCTGCTGTGGTCGATCTGGCTGCGATGCGGGATGCGATCGACGAGATCGGCGGCGATCCGACCAAGATCAATCCGCTGGTCGACGTCGACCTCGTGATCGACCACTCGGTCCAGGTCGATGCCTTCGGCAGCGGAATGGCATTCGAGGTCAACGCGGAGCGCGAGTTCGAGCGCAACCAGGAGCGCTACGAATTCCTCAAGTGGGGCCAGAAGTCGTTCGACAACTTCAGCGTCGTGCCGCCTGCCACCGGTATATGCCACCAGGTCAATCTCGAGTACATCGCGCAGGTTGTCTACAGCCGCGAACGGGACGGCCTGCTCTCCGCCTATCCCGACACCCTGGTCGGAACCGACTCCCATACGACGATGGTCAACGGACTCGGAGTCCTCGGCTGGGGGGTCGGAGGAATCGAAGCAGAGGCGGCGATGCTCGGGCAGCCGATTTCCATGCTGCTGCCCCAGGTGGTCGGCTTCCGGCTCGCCGGCAAGCTTCCCGACGGGGCGACCGCCACCGACCTCGTCCTGACGGTGACCGAGATGCTGCGCGAGCGCGGGGTGGTCTCCAAGTTCGTCGAGTTCTACGGACCCGGCCTGCCGACTCTGCCGCTGGCCGATCGCGCAACGCTCGGCAACATGTCGCCGGAGTTCGGTTCGACCTGCGCCATCTTCCCGCCTGACGCCGAGACCCTCAAGTACCTGGAGCTGACCGGCCGGCCCACGGAGACGATCGCGCTGGTCGACGCCTATGCCCGTGAACAGGGCATGTTCCACACCGCCGAGTCCGAGGAGCCGGTCTTCAGCGAGACGCTCGAACTCGAACTGGATTCGGTCGTGCCGTCGATAGCCGGTCCGAAGCGTCCTCAGGACCGGGTTTCGCTCTCCGACGCCAAGCCTTCATTCCTGCAGGCGCTGCGGGAGTTCGACGAGGACGCCGCCGAGGAGTTGAGCCCCCTCGACGAAGCGCTGGAGGAGTCTTTCCCGGCCTCGGATCCACCGGCGGAGGATCACAGCACGGAGGCCGGCCGCCCGGCCGGGGCACCGGAGCCGGTACCGACCGCGCTGCTTGAACGCAGCTCCGGCGATTCGGTTCCGGTGAAGCTCGAAGACGGCACCGCCTTCGATCTCGACCACGGCCGTGTGGTGATCGCCGCGATCACGTCCTGCACCAACACCTCGAACCCCTACGTGATGATCGCCGCCGGGTTGCTGGCCCGGAACGCCCTGGCCAAGGGGCTCACCCGCAAACCGTGGGTCAAGACCTCGCTGGCTCCGGGATCGACCGTGGTCACCGACTACCTCGACAGGGCCGGCCTGACCGAGCACCTGAACGGCCTCCAGTTCAATCTGGTCGGCTATGGCTGCACCACCTGCATCGGCAACTCGGGGCCGCTTGACCCGGCGATATCGGCGGCGATCGAAGAGAAGGACCTGGTCGTCTGTTCGGTCCTTTCCGGTAACCGCAACTTCGAGGGTCGGATCAGCCAGGACGTCAAGGCGAACTACCTCGCTTCCCCGCCGCTGGTCGTCGCATATGCGCTGGCGGGCCGCATGGACATCGACATCCAGACCGATTCTCTCGGAGAGGACCCGGACGGCAATCCGGTTTACCTCAGCGACATCTGGCCCGACACTCAGGAGGTGGCGGAGGTCGTAGGCGCCTCGATCCGCCGCGAGATGTTCACCAGGAACTACGGCCAGGTCTTCGACGGTGACGAGAACTGGCAGAAGGTCTCCGTCCCCGAGGGCGACCGCTACACCTGGCCCGATTCGACCTACGTCCGCCGGCCCTCGTTCTTCGAACAGATGCCGCCGGACCCGCCCGGTGTCGAGCCGATCGAATCGGCTCGCGTGCTGGCGGTGCTCGGGGACTCGATCACGACCGACCACATCTCCCCGGCCGGTGCGATCAAGAAGTCCAGCCCGGCCGGCCAGTGGCTGATCGAGCAAGGCGTCGGTCCTGCCGACTTCAACTCCTACGGATCGCGCCGCGGAAACCACGAGGTCATGGTCCGCGGCACCTTCGCCAACATCAGGCTGCGCAACCTGCTGGTCGAGAAATCCGGCGGCTTCACCCTGCATTTCCCCGAGGAGCAGGAAACCAGCATCTACGAGGCTGCCATGCAGTACGCGCAGGAAGGCGTTCCCCTCGTGGTCCTGGCAGGCAAGGAGTACGGCTCGGGATCCTCCCGGGACTGGGCAGCCAAGGGCACCAAGCTGCTCGGCGTACGCACGGTGATCGCCGAGAGCTACGAGCGCATCCACCGATCCAACCTGATCGGGATGGGCGTACTGCCGCTTCAGTTTCCGGAGGGCGAGAACGTCGAGTCGCTGGGGCTGACCGGCAGGGAGATGATCACGGTCGGTGAGCTCGATCAGGGCATGGCCAAGTCGGTCAAGGTCACGGCCGTGCGTGACGGCGCCGATCCGGTCGAGTTCGAAGCCGTTGTCCGGCTCGATACCCCGAACGAGATCCGGTACTTCCAGAACGGTGGCATCCTGCAGACCGTTCTGCGCGACCTGAACGCCGCCTGAGCCGGGCAGCAGGGTGACGCCGTCGGGCGGATCCGGATCCGGGGATTTCAAGGACCGGATATCTCCCCGGGCCGTGGCGGAGCTCGGTTCGACCCTGAGTCAGGTGTGGCCCGGCTTCCCGGAGGCAGATTTCGTAGAGCGGGCCCAGGACGGACTGGCAGGGCTGGAGCTGAAGGCCCGGGTTTCGCATGTCGCTGATGCTCTCTGCCAGACGATGCCGCGAGATTTCGAGCGGGCCGCCCAAGTCGTGCGGGCGGCGATCGCCCTGCCTGCCTTCGACGGCTGGATCGTCTTCCCGGTCGACGAATGGGTAGCGCGGGCCGGCATCGAGTACCCGGATGCCGCGCTTGCCCCTGCTCGGGGAACTGACCGGCCTCTGGTCGGCCGAGTTCGCGATACGTCCTTTCATCGAAGCCCATCCGGATCGCACTTTCGAGCAGTTCGACCTCTGGATCGAAAGCGGCGACGAACACCGGCGCCGGCTGGTCTCGGAGGGCTCCCGGCCACGGCTGCCGTGGGGCCGGCAACTGCGCTCGTTCATCGCCGACCCGCGGCCGACGATCGCCCTGCTCGACCGCCTGGTCGACGACCCCTCCGCTTATGTACGCAAGTCGGTCGCCAACCACCTCAACGACATCAGCAAGGATCACCCCGACCTCGCCCTTGAGACCGCCGAAGGCTGGCTGGCGGCGGCAGCGACAGTCGATCGCCCGTCGGTGGTCAGCCATGGGGACGACCGCCAGACCGGGGCCGGTCCCGTGCCGGCTCGCAGGCAATGGGTCGTATCCCACGGACTGCGCAGCATGGTGAAGGCCGGCGATCCGGCTGCATTGAAACTGCTCGGCTTCGATCCGGATGCCCGTCTCTCCCTGACCGGGTTCTCGGTCACGCCGCAGCGGATCCAGATCGGCGATGCGGTTGCGATCCGTTTTTCGCTGACCGCCGACGAGCGGACCCCGGCGATGGTCGACTACCGGATCCACCACGCGGGTGCCAAAGGGGCCCGCAGGCCGAAGGTATTCAAGCTGAAGCGAACCGTTCTGGAACCGGGGGTGGTCGTGGAATTCAGCCGCGAGCACCCGATCCGGGAGGTTTCGGTCCGTCGGATCCACCCGGGACCTCACCTGATCGAAGTCCAGGTCAACGGCCGGGTGCTGGCCGCAGCCACGGTGGAAGTGACCGCCGCCTGATCATCCTCAAGTCTCTACGGATGCGAGGTGGGTCTACCGAATGGAAAAGGTGGCGGGCGAGGGTCGCGGGAGGCAGGGGGTCCGCGCGACCCTCACCACGCCTGCGCGTCGGTAGCCAGGGAGGGTTGCCGACGCGAGCGCTTCCGGGGATCGAACCGCCGGAAGCGGGCTTGGAAAGTTTTACTCACCGGTGTTCTTGTCGCCAGAGGGAACCTCTGACCAGCTCTGCCCTTCCCCACTTGTCCGTTTTCCCATTACTGCCTACGGATAGGCCGATCCTATACCGCGGTGGCGTTGCGCGTCAATCCCCGCCGCGCCCGGGCGTCGCTTCTTCCGGCGTCGTTCAGACGGTCAGCGCAGTGAGCACGATGCGCTCCTGCTCACGACCGTGGGCGATCGAGTATCCCTCGCTCGGGCTGGCCCTTTCCTGGCGGCCGATGTAGCCCAGTTCGAGGCCTTGAGTGATCTCCGGCAGCCGGCGACTCATGACGCTCCAGGCGCCCATGTTCCTGGGTTCTTCCTGGACCCAGACCACCTCGCGCAGGTTCGGGTAAGACTTGATCAGCGCCTCGATCTGGCTCCTGGGGAAGGGGTATAGAAGCTCGACCCTGACCACTGCGACCTTTTCGCTGGATTCGCGTGCCTCGGCGGCGTCGAGGTCGTAGTAGACCCGTCCCGAGCAGAGCACCATGCGCTCGACCTGGTCTCGCTCCTGTCGCGTCCTGGGGTCGTCGAGGATGAAGTGGAAGTGCTCGTCGGTCAACTGGTCCAGCGTCGACGCGGCGGCCGGCTGGCGCAGCAGGCCCTTCGGTGTGAAGACGATCAATGGCCGCGGCTTCTTGATCAGCGCCTGCCGGCGAAGGAGGTGGAAGTACTGGGCTGCGGTCGTGGGGTTGGCGATGCGCATGTTGCCTTCGGCGGCAAGTGACAGGAAGCGCTCCATGCGGGCGCTCGAGTGCTCCGGCCCGGAACCTTCGTGGCCGTGCGGCAGCAGCAGGGTCATTCGCGAGGTCAGTCCCCACTTCGACTCTCCGGAGGCGATGAAGCTGTCGATGATCACCTGTCCGGAGTTGGCGAAGTCTCCGAACTGGGCTTCCCAGAGGACCAGCGACTCCGGCTTCGAAGAGGCGTAGCCGTACTCGAAGCCGAGGCAGGCGTTTTCCGAAAGCGGGCTGTTGTGGAGCTCGAAGGGGGCCTTCGCCGTCTCGAGGTGCTGGATCGGCGCGTACTTGAGGCCGGTCTTCTCGTCGTGAAGGACCAGATGCCGCTGGGAGAAGGTCCCGCGCTCGCTGTCCTGACCGGTCAGCCGCACGTGGACCCCGTCGCTGATCAGCGAGGCGAAAGCCAGCGCCTCGGCGTGGGCGAACTCGATGCCGCCGCTCTCCATCGCTTCGGTCCGCCTGCTCAGCGGCTTTCGCAGCTTGCGGTGGATCGTGAAGCTTGCCGGGACCTCGAGCAATGCTTCGTTGAGCGCTTTGAGACGGTCGGCCTTGATCGCCGTCTGGACCGGGGGGCTGGCCGACCGGTCGAGTTCGCCGGTGCCGACCGAGGTCACGGTGGGATCCTCGTAGACACCGGAGTCCATCTTTTCGCGCAACCCGTCGAGGGTCGTGCGCAGTTCGGTCCGGCGGGCTTCGGCCGCCTCGTCAACTTCTTCGCGCGTGACGACCTTCTGCTCGATCAGGGTCTGCGTGTAGATCTCGGAGACCGGATCGTGCTCCTTGATCGCGGCGGTCATCAGCGGCTGCGTATAGGCCGGTTCGTCGGTCTCGTTGTGGCCGAAGCGCCGGTAGCCGACCACGTCGATGACGATGTCGCGCTTCCACTGCTGCCGGTAGGCCATCGCCAGGCGCATGGCCTGCGAGCAGGCCTCGGCGTCGTCGGCGTTGACGTGGATGATCGGCACGTTGAAGCCCTTCGCCATGTCAGCCGCATAGGGGGTCGAACGACCGTCGGTCGGGTCCGTTGTGAAGCCGATCTGGTTGTTCTCGATGATGTGGATCGTGCCACCGACGGCGTAGCCGTCGAGGCTCTGCAGGTTGAAGGTCTCTGCCACGACACCCTGGCCGGGGAAGGCGGCGTCTCCGTGGAGCACCACCGGCACGGCGCGGTTCGTATCCAGGTCGAGCTTCGGTCCGTCAATCTCGCTCTGTGAGAAACGGGTCGCGCCGGTGACGACCGGATCGACGAACTCGAGGTGGCTCGGGTTCGGATAGAGGTGGACCGCGATCGTCTCGCCCTCGTCCGTCTTGAACGAGCCTTCATGGCCGTAGTGGTACTTGACGTCGCCGGTGCCCCCGTGCGGGATCGCGGCAACGGCCTTGACGTCTTCGATCCGTTTGGAGCCCTCGAATTCGGCGAATATCGACTCTGGCTGGCGGCCGACGTTGTGGGTCAGGACGGCGAGCCTGCCTCGATGGGCCATCCCGATCACGACCTCTTCGCTGCCACCGCCGCGGGCGATGGTCGAGAGTTCGTCGATCATGGTGACGATCGTGTCGAGGCCTTCGATCGAGAACATCTTCTGGCCGAGGTAGGCCTTCTCGATGAAGCGCTCGAATTCGAAGACCTCGATCAGCCGGTTCAGCATGCTCTTCTGCTCATCCGGCGTGAACGGCTTGCGGTGCGCTCCGGTCTCGATCATTTCGCGCATCCAGACCCGCTGCTGATGCGACGAGATGTGCTCGAACTGGTAGCCGATGGTGCCCGTGTAAGCGGCGCGCATGCGCGGCAGGGCTTCGAGCAGGGTCTCTCCCGGGACGCCGATACGCAGGATCGAGGCCGGGATCTGGGCCATCAGTTCCGGGGTCAGCGCCACGGTCTCGGGGTCCAGGGCGGGGTCGCCCTTCGGACGGCTGCCCAGCGGATCGAGGTTGGCGGCCAGGTGGCCGTGGGTACGGAATGCCTTGAGCAGCGAAGTCGCCGCCTGAACCGCCTGGAGCAGCTCCTGGCTCGGCGCCCCCGCGATCGCCGAGGCAGGGGGAGCCCCGGCCGAGAACGGTGGGGCCTTTTCTGCCTTGGGTACCGCCGCGGCCAGGACCGAGGCCTCGAGGCCGAGGTCGGTCGCCACGCTCTCGTAGAACTCACCTTCGCCGAACAGCAGCGCTTCGATCTGCTTCAGGAAGTTGCCGGACTCGGCGCCCTGGATGATCCGGTGGTCGTAGGTCGAGGTCAGCGTCATCACCTTCGACACCCCGAGGTTCTCGATCCGGGCCGGGTCGGCATGGGACCACTCGGGCGGGTAGGCGATCGAACCGGCGGCGATGATCGTTCCCTGGCCGGTCATCAGGCGCGGCACCGAAGCGACCGTTCCGATTCCACCGGGATTGGTCAGGGTGATGTTGGTGCCCGCGAAGTCATCCGGCGAGAGCCGGTTCTCGCGGGTCTTGGTGATCAGTTCTTCGTAGTAGGCGTGGAACTCGGCGAAGTCCATGTTGCCGGCGTTCTTGATCGCGGGGACCATCAGGCTGCGGGAGCCGTCCTTGCGTTCGACGTCGACCGCGATTCCGAGGTTGACCGAGCCGTCGTCGATCGAGATCAGCTTGCCGTCCCGATCCTCGAAGTGACGGGTCATCACCGGCCACTTGCGGGCAGCCTGCACGATCGCCCAGGCGACCAGGTGGGTGAAAGAGACCTTCATGCCGCGATCAGCCAGAGTGGTGTTGAGGCCTTTGCGCTTGGCGTCGAGGTTGTCGACCGCGATCGTCCTGAAGGAGGTCGCGGTCGGGATCGAGCGGCTCTCGTCCATCGCCTTGGCGAGCATGCCGGCCGGGCCGCGCAGGACCTTCTCTTCAGCGGCGGGAGCGGCGCTGCCGTCCGAGGCTGCGAGCACGTCGGCCTTGGTCACCTTGCCGCCCGGGCCGCTACCGGCGATCCGGTCGAGGGTGAGTCCTTCGGCGGCCGCTACCCGTCGGGCGACCGGAGTGGCCCGGCCTTCACCGACGTCAACCGCGCCGTTGCCGGAATCCGACTTGTCTTCGTCCCCCGCTGAGGTGCCGTCGCCTTCCTTCGCAGCCGAGCGCCGTTGGATGCCTCCCCGGCGGAGGCACCCTCGGTGTCGGAGGGATCGAGTTCGGCGAGGGCCGCACCGACCGCGACTTCGTCGTCCGGTTCGGCGCAGAGTTTCGTCACCTTGCCGGCCGTCGGAGCCGGGACCTCCGCGTCGACCTTGTCGGTCGAGACCTCGACCAGCGTCTGACCTTCTTCGACCACGTCCCCGATTGCCACGTGCCACTCGAGGACGGTTCCCTCGGTGACCGACTCGCCCATCTCGGGCATCGTCACTTCGATCATGGTGGACTCGGCCATTTGAAGGCAGTCTATGCAATGTCGGGGCCTCGGACGCCCGGGCCCCGAAAGGCCTGCAGCATCGCTGTCGCTGCAGGCAATGTATGGTCCCGTTCATTCCGTCCCAAGGGTGCTTATCTGCAGCCGCGGGAAACGAGGATCGCGAGTCTGGAGGAGGTTCGATGGATTACTTCGTAACTGGTGGAACCGGCTTTATCGGCCGTTACCTGATCGAGCGCCTTCTGAAGCGGGGCGGCACGGTGAATGTGCTCGTGCGAGAGGGCTCGCGCGGGCGGCTCGAAGAGCTGATCGCCGGCTGGGGTGAGACCGAAGGCACGGTCCAGCCCGTGGTCGGAGACCTGACCCAGCCGAACCTGGGGATCGCCGACGCCGACCTGAAGAATCTCGAGGGCGGAATCGACCACTTCTACCACCTGGCTGCCGTATACGACATGGAAGCCGACGACGAGGCTCACCGGCTCGCGAACATCGAAGGCACCATGCATGCGGTCGAGGTCGCCAACCGGCTCGAGGTCGGCTGCTTCCACCTGGCAAGCTCGATCGCTGCCGCCGGCCTGTTCAAGGGCACCTGGCGCGAAGACATGTTCGAAGAGGCCGAAGACCTCGACAAGCACCCCTACTTCCGGACCAAGCACGAGTCCGAGCGAATCGTCCGCGACCAGACTCAGAGGCCGTGGAGGGTCTACCGTCCCGGCATCGTGGTCGGTGACTCCCGCACCGGCGAGATGGACAAGGTCGACGGTCCGTACTACTTCTTCAAGGTGATCCAGCGGCTGCGCAGCGTGCTGCCGCCGTGGGTTCCGACGATCGGCATCGAGGGCAAGCAGATCAACGTCGTGCCGGTTGACTTCGTCGCCGACGCGATCGACCACATCAGCCACGAAGAGGGACTCGACGGCAAGGCCTTCCACCTGACCGACCCGAACCCGCTTCGGGCCGGCCAGATCCTCAACATCTTCGCCAACTCGGCCCATGCGCCGAAGACCTCGATGCGGCTCGACCCGGCGATGCTCGACGTGATCCCGCCGGCCGTGCGCGGCGGTCTGATGATGCTGCCACCGGTCAAACGCATCGCCGACACCGTGCTCGAGGACCTGGGCATCCCCCGGGACGTCCTGGTCCACATCAACTACCCGACCAAGTTCGACTGCTCCAACACCCTCGCGCGCGCTCGAAGGCACCGACATCGCGGTGCCGCCGCTGATCACCTACGCGGACAAGCTGTGGGACTACTGGGAGCGCAACCTCGACCCCGATCTGTTCAAGGACCGCTCGCTGGGCGGCGCGATCGGCGGCAAGGTCGTGATGATCACCGGCGCCTCTTCGGGCATCGGCAAGGCGGCGGCGCTCAAGTGCGGCGAAGCCGGCGCGACGGTCCTGCTGGTCGCCCGCTCGGCCGACAAGCTCGAGGAGACCAAGGCCGAGATCGAGGAGATGGGCGGCGTTGCGGAGATCTTCCAGTGCGACCTGTCCGACATCGAGGACGTCGAGCGGATGGGCAACGCCGTATTGCTGGCCCATGGTCACGTGGACATCCTGGTCAACAACGCCGGCCGCTCGATCCGCCGCTCGGTGGCGCTCTCCTACGACCGCTTCCACGACTTCGAGCGCACCATGCAGCTGAACTACTTCGGTTCGCTGAAGCTGATCCTGACCCTGCTACCGCGGATGAGGGAGCGCAAGAGCGGCCACATCATCAACATCAGCTCGATCGGCGTCCAGACGAATTCGCCCCGCTTCTCGGCCTACGTGGCCTCGAAGGCGGCGCTGGATGCCTTCAGCCGGACCATCGCCTCCGAGATCATCGACGACAAGGTCAACATCACGACCATCCACATGCCGCTGGTGAGGACCCCGATGATCGCGCCGACCAAGATGTACGACGCCTTCCCGACGATCAGTCCGGACGAGGCGGCGGAGATGATCACCGACGCGATGATCCGCAAGCCGAAGAAGGTCGCGACCAAGCTCGGCAACTTCGGCGAGGCGCTCTACACGATCTCCCCGAAGGCCAGCGACGCGATGCTCAACACCGGCTACAAGCTGTTCCCCGAGTCGAAGGCCGCCAAGGGCGAGAAGCCCGGCGAGGGCGAGGTCGACAAGGCGCCTTCGACCGAGGCGGTCGCTTTCGCCCACCTGCTGCGCGGCGTTCACTGGTAGCTGCCGGGGAACGACGGCGGTCGATGGCTGAACAGCGGCGTCGCCTCAAGCACTGGGGCTGGGGTTACGAAGACCAGCAGCGCCCGCAGTCCGAGGTCGAGCAGGCGGCGGCCGGGATCCGGCAGATGTTCGGATTCGGCGGTGAGGCGGTTCCGGCGGTGCCGCTCGACCAGGCCGGTATCAGGGCTGCCCGCCTGAGTCCGCCCGCCGGAGGACTGTTCACGGACGACCTGCATGAGCGGGCTGTACACGGTCTCGGCAAGGCCTACCGCGACGTGGTTCGCGGACACCGCGGCGAGTTCCCCTTTCCTCCGGACCTGGTCGCCTTTCCGGAGGACGAGGCCGGGGTCGAGCAGGTATTCGAGCGTGCTGCCGACTGGGGCGCGGCGGTGATCCCGTTCGGTGGCGGGACCAGCGTCGTCGGTGGAGTCGAACCGAGGCTCGAGGACGAGGATCGTCCGACGATCAGCCTCGATCTGGGCCGGCTCGACTCGCGTATTCGAGGTTGATCGCGATTCGCTGGCGGCGAGGATCGGTGCCGGCATGAAAGGCCCCGCCCTGGAAGACAGGCTCCGGGCCGAAGGTCTGACCCTGCGTCACTACCCCCAGTCCTTCGAGTACTCGACCCTCGGCGGCTGGATCGCCACCAGGGCCGGCGGCCACTTCGCCACCGGGGAGACCCACATCGACGATCTGGTCGAATCGGTACGGGCGATCACGCCATCGGGCGAGTGGCAGAGCCGACGCCTGCCGGGATCCGGCGCCGGGCCGTCGCCGGACCGGATGCTGATCGGCTCGGAGGGAACGCTCGGTGTGATCACCGAAGCCTGGATGCGGGTCCGGCCGCGGCCGGTCTTCAAGGCGAGTGCGACGCTCGAGTTCGAGCACTTCGCGACCGCGGCGTTCGGGGCGGTCCGGGCGATCGCCCAGTCGAGACTGGGGCCGAGCAACTGCCGGCTGATCGATCCCGCTCGAAGCGGCCACGATGGGTGCCGGAGACGGCAGCGCCACGCTGTTGCTGCTCGGATTCGAGTCGGCCGAGGTGCCGGTCGGGGAGCTGCTCGACCAGGCGGTGGCCATCGCCGTGGAGCATGGCGGGACGGTCGCTGCGCGCAAGGTGACCGAACCGGGCTCCGGCGGCGAAGCCGGCCCGGAGGCCGGGGTCGGCAGCTCTGGCGCCGACCTGTGGCGAAACGCATTCCTCATGGCCCCCTACCTGCGCGACGCGTTCGTCAGCTGCGGTGTGCTTTCGGAGACCTTCGAGAGCGCGATCACCTGGGACCGCTTCGAGGAGTTCCACGCCGAGGTCGACCGGGCGACCCGCAGCGCGGTTGCCGAAGTCTGCGGGGCACCGGCCGAGGGTCAGGGCTCGCCAAGGATCAGCTGTCGCCTGACCCATGTCTATCCCGACGGCGCCGCGCCCTACTTCACCGTCATCGCCCCGGCCGTGCGCGGCGGTGAGGTCGAGCAGTGGGACGAGATCAAGCGGGCCGCCTCCGAGGCGATCATCGATTGCGGGCGGCACCATCACCCACCACCACGCGGTCGGTCGCGACCACCGGCCCTGGTACGACCGTCAGCGGCCGGATGCTTTCGCAGCCGCCCTGACCGCGGCCAAGGCTGAGCTGGATCCGGCCGGCATGCTCAACCCCGGCGTGCTGATCGACCCGCGACAATCCGGCTGAGCCTGCGGCTCGGTGCGCCCGCGATGCACCGCGCCCGCGGTTCGGAGCGCGCGACGTCGCGCCGCGCCTGCGCGCAAGCGTGGCAAGACACAATGCGAAGTCAAGCGCCCCGGCGGCAATCATCGGGATCATCGGCCCTGCTCCGGGCTCCCGGGGCCGCCGGACTCGGTAGCCTGCCCCGGCCTGCTTTTTGCCGTGCGCCCGAGCGGCGCCGGGCCTCTCGTCCCAACCACCCATGGATACACCCGCCTCCGAACAGACCGCCCCCGAACGCTCGCCGCTGCGGGCCGCGATCAAGACCGCCCGGCCCCATGAGTGGGTCAAGAACGTCCTGGTCTTCGCCGGGCTGCTCTTCTCCGGCCAGGTCGACGATCCCTGGGCGGTCGGCCAGGCCCTGCTCACCTTCGCCGCCTTCTGCGCGATTTCCAGCGCCGGCTACTTCATCAACGACCTCAACGACGTCGAACTCGACCGGGCCCATCCGAAGAAGCGCTTCCGGCCGATCGCCGCCGGCCAGCTTTCGATCGGCTCCGCCTGGGTGATCTCGGCCGTTCCTCGCGCTCGGCGCCCTCGCCGTCGCTTTCGCCGCGGTCAACTGGAAGGTCGGCCTGATGGTGGCCGGCTACGGCGTGATCCAGGTCGCCTACAGCTTCGGTCTCAAGCAGGTCGTGATCATCGACGTCATGACCCTGGCGACGCTGTTCGTGCTGCAGGGTCATGGCCGGTGCCGAGGCGGTCGAGACCAGTGCCTCCGAATGGCTGATCCTCTGTACCGGCATGCTCGCGCTCTTCCTCGGATTCACCAAACGGCGCCAGGAAGCCGTCTCCGAGCTCCACGAAGGCACCAGCAGCCGGCCGGTGCTCGAGCACTACTCGCTTCCCTTCCTCGACCAGATGGTCGCCATGGTCACCACCGGCACGGTGATCAGCTACGCGATCTACACCGTCTACTCGCCGCTGGTCGGCAGTCGCATGATGCTCACCCTGCCGCCGGTCGTCTACGGGATCTTCCGCTACCTCTACCTGATCTACGACCGCTCCGATGACCGCTCGACAGCGGCGATCGTCGCCGAGGACCGCGGCGTGATCATCGCGGGTGCGGTCTTCGCCATGACCGCCTTCCTGATCCTCTACGTCTTCAACTGATTCGAGGCGACGAATTTCGGCGTTCGAGCTTTCCCAGACCGAAACTTTCGACCCGGCGGTTGCCCAGACGGAAACCTTCGACTCTGCAAGTGCTAGATTGTTCAGTCCGCTGTCGTCGATACTGTGGTCGTGGGGTCGTTCCTGCTTCATGGCCGAGTCTCCAGTCCAAGGATGGAAGTCATTTCTACCCGGAGGGAAGTCGTTTTGAACCGTCGTCTGATCACGCTTCTTTTTACCCTTGTTGCGTTCACCGGCATCGCCGGGACAGCTTCGGCTGCCGGGCTTTCTGTGACTCCGAACACCTGGGATACGATCGGCCTCAGGGGCAATGCTTCGGGTCTCCCGGCCAGCCCGAACATGTTCCCGGTCGGTGCCGACGTCTGCAATACGACAGGCGGCACCCTGACTGACGTCTCGGCCAAACTGGTCTGGGACAGCGCCAACCCCTACATCGACCTCGATGCGGGCCAGCCGGCCACGGTTTCGATCGGTGCTTTGGCGCCGGGAGAGTGCGCACCCGTCTACTACACGGTCACCGTCGCCAAGAATGCGTCCGCATGGAATACGTCGCGCGCCTACCACATCGAAGCTACCGCGACTGGAGCTTCTGGCCAGACGCCTGCCGGACGACAGCTCTACGTCGAGAAGCTCGTCCGTCAGAATCGCAATACGACCGAAGCGATCTCGGGTCCGGGTGGATGCAACGTGGACTTCACCATCTGCGATCCGGCCCCGACGAATCTGGTGCTTGGAAACACTTACACGTACAAGCTCTACGCGAAGACGGCTACCGCCTACGAGCAGCTCGAGGCCTACCTGACCTTCCCCGGCTCAATCTTCCGGGTCACGAAAGTGGTCAGCGAGTATGAAATACCGGCTGGCGGAATGGTCGAATCCCCATACGCCGACGCCTGTGGCTGGGATCCCGATCCCGCCAGCCCGGACTACATGAGCTGCACCGGTCCCATCCCTCCGGAATTCGTTTCCTCAAGCGGCAAAGCCGGAGGAAACGTGGTCGTCACCTACACGGTCGAGGTGATCGGCACAGGCACCGGCAGCCTGTCCAGCCTGATCTACGACTACTCCGGCTCCAGCTTCCACTACAACTCGGACTTCGAGACAACAGTGGTAAACGTCGTCTCGACTGACCCCGAAATCAACCTGGTCAATCGACAAGTCCCACACCGGCGACTTCACCCAGGGCCAGATCGGCGCCGAGTACACGCTTTCGGTCAAGAACAACGGACCCGATGCCTCGACCGGCACCGTGACCGTCACCGACACCCTGCCGACCGGCCTCACCGCCACCGCGATCAGCGGAACCGGCTGGAACTGCGTGCTCGCCACGCTGACCTGTGACCGCTCGGACTCACTGCCGGCCGGCGACAGCTACCCGGACATCACCATGACCGTGGACGTCGCCAACGACGCCCCGGCGACGGTGATCAACAGCGGAACGGTCTCCGGAGGCGGCGACCCGACCCCTGACACCGACGACGACCCGACCAACATCAAGTCGGTCAACCTGGTCATCGACAAGTCCCACACCGGCGACTTCACCCAGGGCCAGATCGGCGCCGAGTACACGCTTTCGGTCAAGAACAACGGACCCGATGCCTCGACCGGCACCGTGACCGTCACCGACACCCTGCCGACCGGCCTCACCGCCACCGCGATCAGCGGAACCGGCTGGAACTGCGTGCTCGCCACGCTGACCTGTGACCGCTCGGACTCACTGCCGGCCGGCGACAGCTACCCGGACATCACCATGACCGTGGACGTCGCCAACGACGCCCCGGCGACGGTGATCAACAGCGGAACGGTCTCCGGAGGCGGCGACCCGACCCCTGACACCGACGACGACCCGACCAACATCAAGTCGGTCAACCTGGTCATCGACAAGTCCCACACCGGCGACTTCACCCAGGGCCAGATCGGCGCCGAGTACACGCTTTCGGTCAAGAACAACGGACCCGATGCCTCGACCGGCACCGTGACCGTCACCGACACCCTGCCGACCGGCCTCACCGCCACCGCGATCAGCGGAACCGGCTGGAACTGCGTGCTCGCCACGCTGACCTGTGACCGCTCGGACTCACTGCCGGCCGGCGACAGCTACCCGGACATCACCATGACCGTGGACGTCGCCAACGACGCCCCGGCGACGGTGATCAACAGCGGAACGGTCTCCGGAGGCGGCGACCCGACCCCTGACACCGACGACGACCCGACCAACATCAAGTCGGTCAACCTGGTCATCGACAAGTCCCACACCGGCGACTTCACCCAGGGCCAGATCGGCGCCGAGTACACGCTTTCGGTCAAGAACAACGGACCCGATGCCTCGACCGGCACCGTGACCGTCACCGACACCCTGCCGACCGGCCTCACCGCCACCGCGATCAGCGGAACCGGCTGGAACTGCGTGCTCGCCACGCTGACCTGTGACCGCTCGGACTCACTGCCGGCCGGCGACAGCTACCCGGACATCACCATGACCGTGGACGTCGCCAACGACGCCCCGGCGACGGTGATCAACAGCGGAACGGTCTCCGGAGGCGGCGACCCGACCCCTGACACCGACGACGACCCGACCAACATCAAGTCGGTCAACCTGGTCATCGACAAGTCCCACACCGGCGACTTCACCCAGGGCCAGATCGGCGCCGAGTACACGCTCTCGGTCAAGAACAACGGACCCGATGCCTCGACCGGCACCGTGACCGTCACCGACACCCTGCCGACCGGCCTCACCGCCACCGCGATCAGCGGAACCGGCTGGAACTGCGTGCTCGCCACGCTGACCTGTGACCGCTCGGACTCACTGCCGCCGGCGACAGCTACCCGGACATCACCATGACCGTGGACGTCGCCAACGACGCCCCGGCGTCGGTGATCAACAGCGGAACGGTCTCCGGAGGCGGCGACCCGACCCCTGACACCGACACGACCCGACCACATCAAGTCGGATACGGCCGATGTCGAGATCACGAAGACCGCCAACCCGACCACCGTCAATTACGGGGACACGGTCACCTACACGCTGAAGGCCAAGAACAACGGCCCCGGCCAGGCGAACAACGTGACCGTCACTGATCCGCTGCCGGCGGGTGTCAGCTTCGTATCCGCTGACTCTCCGTGCGTGAATGCCGCGGCTACGGTCACCTGCGAGCTCGGCACGCTCCAGCCCGGTGAGGAAGTCACCCTGGAGGTCAAGGTCAAGGTTGACCCGGCGACGCCGAGCGATCCGAACCTGGAGCATCTGCTTGACGTCCAGAAGGTCGAAGCACAGATCGACGTCGAAGCCGGCCAGCAGCGCACCGTGTCCGTTACCTGTCCCAGTGGCTACTTCGCCTCCGACGGCTCGGTCCGGATCGACCAGGTCGACCACGGTACCGGCGACTGGACGACGCAGCAGGTACTCGAGTCCAGGGCGAGCTCGCTTGGCACCTGGCAGGGCACCGTGAAGAACACCGCCATGGGTCGCTCGCAGGCGAAGATCTTCGCCGTTTGTATCAAGCAGACGACCAACCAGATCGACGGTCACGCCCACGACCTGATCGTCTCAGCACCGGTAACGGCCACCGCAACGGTCCCTGCCGGACTCCATGAAGAGACCCTTGCCTGCCCCGCGGGTACGGTCGCGATCCAGCCCGGATTCTCCTCCACCGCCCCCGCCGATCTCGTCTACAGCGAGCCCGAGGGCAGTGGCTGGAAGTTCAAGCTCAACGTGAGTGCCAACTCGGACCTCACATTCTCGATCCGCTGCATGTCCAGGCAGACCACCTCGAGCAACGGCCACGATCACAACCTCGATCTCCAGCACATCGTTGCCGAGGTCACGGTCGAAGGCATGACGGTCAATGAAGCCCAGCTCACCTGCCCTGATGGCTACAAGGGCATCGTCGCCGACATGGACCTCGACGAAGGACTGGTCAGCCTCGGCAACGACCCGCGCCCGGTAACCAGGGCCTTCAAGCTCTACAACCCGACCATGGGCCCGCTAACCGCCCGGATCAGCCTGCTCTGCCTCGGCAATATGACGAGCGGCCACAACGTCGGCCCGGTTGAGATCGTCAATACGGCCTACATCACGACCACGTCCAACGACAGCAACAACGGCAACAACCAGTCGTCAGCGACCATCACGGTCAATGCCATCGGTACCAACAACCCGATTCCGAACCCGCCGCCGGACAAGCCGGTCGTCAACAACCCGATCGGCATGAGCATCGGCGGAAGTGACGTGGCCTTCAAGGGCAACCGGGTCCGCACCACGGTCAGGTGCTCCGGAGCCTGCTCCGGCAAAGCGAAGCTGATCTCGGTCAAGACCGTCAAGGTCGGCAAGAAGAAGGTCCGCAAGGGCTCGGTTCTGGCCAAGGGCAGCTTCAAGTTCGGTTCGGCCGGCAAGCGCAAGCTGAACCTCAAGATCACAAAGAAGGGCCGCATCGCCCTCAAGAAGACCCGCAAGGCCATGCTGAAACTCTCCTCGGGCGAGAAGAAGATCGTCCGGGTCCGGTAGACCTTCCCGGTTTCGGTCGCGCCCGGGGCGACTCGCTCCCCATGTTTCGGAGAAGCCCCGGCGTCGCCGGGGCTTCTCTGTTGTCCGGGCACGGTCACATGCGTCAGTCCGAGACTGTTGCGATTCGGAAGGAAATACTCTACCCTTGCCACATATAAGGAAATATGGGAGACGGGCTTGGATCCTGTGAGTATCGGCGAAGTGCCGGGGAGGTTTCCGAGAAAAGCCCTGACCGCTGCGAGTACTCGCCGAGCAGATGTCCTGGCCTTTCAGGCTTTCCCTCCAATCTGAGTTTCGCTTCGGGTCTTCCAAACGACCGAACCGAAACGGCCACAGATGGTTTATCTGGTGGACACAGCAATTTGTACCGGGCAGGTTGTCCGGAATAAAACGGAGAAAAGCTTGAATTCAGCAGTTCGATCAGTCACCCGCCTTGCCGCCCTCGTGGTCCTGTTCGTTTTCGGGCTGCTGGGTGTTTCAGCCGCGAACGCGGCCGGGACTCCTGATCTCCAGCTGGGTTCGAGCTCGAACAGTCCGCTCTACGGACAGACGGGCAGCGCTTCCTCCTCGGCGGCCCTCGGAAACGGGCAGCCCAAGGGCTACAACCTCAGCTTCCGTGCGGTCCTGCCAGCCGGCATCACCTACACCGGTGGCGCCGCGTTCCCGCCCCAGGTGATCAACGACAAGCCTTCGACCGGCGAGACCACTCTGATCTTCCAGAATGTCTCCGACCTGGTCGCCAACTCCCAGCAGGGCATCGCGCTCAACCTCGAGCACGATCAGTCGATCTACGAGGTCGGCGACACCTACACGGTGGCCTGGGAGGCGTTCGTCAACACCGATCCGCGTTTCGTGCCGAAGTTCGACAGCAACGGCGCGGTCATTCCGGGCACCTTCACCGGTTCGGCCTCATCCAGCTCGACTTCGACCATCAAGGCGATCAAGATCTCCAAGTCCGAGCCCAGCCGTGAGGGCGAGATCCTCAGGGGCGTCCACGACAACCAGACGATCTACACGCTCACTCTCGAGAACAACGCGGTCAACCCGACCGCGGCGACAACGATCGACGACTACCTGCCCGCCGGTCTTGAGTTCCTCGGCTGCGAGGGCACGCCGGACAGCACCACCGACGCCCCCACCAACCCTGGAAGCACCCAGGAGTACCCGGGCTCCGGCCCAATCGTGGTCCAGCCGGTCAGCGACTGCTTCGCTCCGGTTCTGGTCGAGACGGTCGAACTCGACCCCGACCTGGCCGGCCCGATGCCCTTCGGCATCTACACCCACGTTCAGTGGGATACCGGCACCCTCGCCCCGTCTCAGGTGCTGACCTACAAGTACCGCGCTGCCGTGCCGCTGGCCGAGAACACTCTTGACTGGACCGGCAGCGAGCCGACCCCGGCCTCCGGCGAGCAGGCCGCCAACCTCGACAACAACTCTGGTCCTGAAGTCACCGACGAGCAGGACCTGACCAACTACGCCGCCGGAAATGGCACCTACACCGGCCGGAACGGCGCCCTCGCCGTTTCCTCCGACGTGATGCTCAGCCGCACCGCCGAGGACCTCGTCGTCTACAAGAGCAACGACTCGGGCACCCTCGGCCAGGGCAACATCACCCAGTGGGAGCTGAAGTTCCGCACCGGCGAATACCGCTACAGCGACGACATCGTGGTCACCGACACGCTGCCGAGTGGCCTCTGCCCGCTAGGACCGGTCAACTACACGACCGGCAACGATCCGAGCGACTCCGAATGTGACCCGACCGGTGATTTGCCGAGCGTTGACTACAAGTCGGTGACCGAGAACGCCGACGGCACCTTCACCATCGTCTGGGACAAGACCAAGCTGGCCAAGCTCGGCCACACCGATGTCAACGACGAGTTCATCATCACCTTCCCGACGAAGACCCGCATGGACTACCAGAGCAACTTCCTTCCGACCACGCCGATCCTGGCCAAGGACTCCGTATCCAACAAGGTCGAACTCACCGGCGACGCCTTCTCCCGCTGTGTGGCGCCCGGAACCCCGGACTGCTCGACCACCGGCCCCCGCATCTGGAGCGACGCCGGCCAGCCCGAAGCCGTCGTCGATGCCTCGGCAGCCGGGCAGGCTGCCCCATCGGTGGTGCTGAAGAAGGAGGTCTCCACCGGGGACATCAACTGTGAGACCGCCACCTACGGTCAGACCGTGCCCGTCTACCGCCCTGGTGACAGAGTCTGCTGGCGCCTCACCGTCGACTTCCCCACGAACGTCGACACCAGTGAACTCGGTGTCAGCGACTTCCTGCCGGTCAACTCAACGTACATCGGTGGCAGCGCCCAGGACACCGCCGCGAATACGACCAGCAATACGCTCGACGCCAGCGACGCCGCTGACGGCGTCATCAACTGGTCGATTGATGGTGGCCTCATCCCGGACGGCAACCAGAAGTTCCAGGTCACCTTCGCGACGACCACCACACCGATCGGTGTGATCGACCCGTCCGACATCAAGGGCAACCTGATGAAGTTCGGAATCCAGAACACCCCCGGCCAGGCCTTCCCGCTGCGAGACCTCGTCAACTTCGAAGTGATTCCGCCCCTGGTGTCGATCAAGAAGGGTGTGCGTCAGGTCAACTCCGGCCCGATCCAGAACCCGCCGGCCGACGGCCTCACGGTCAGGGCCGACGACATCGCCACCTACCAGGTAGATGTCAAAGCTTCCGAGGACGATGTCAAGAACGTCCAGGTCTGGGACCGGCTGCCGGCCGCCTTCGACTGCACCGAGGTCAGCGCGATCTCCGACGGCGGCGTCTGCGTCGACGGGGGACCCGACCGTGACGTGATCAAGTGGACCATCCCGGCGATCGCCGAGGACGCGACCAAGTCGCTGACCTACAAGGTCGAGATCCCGTCCGACGTCGGACCGGAGAACACCTACGTCAACGAGTCCGGCGTGCGTGAGTACGAGGCCGATACCAACGTCGGCGGCACCTACACCTACACGCCGCAGAACAACATTGACCCGGACAATCCGAACACGCCGAACATCGCCAGGGTCGACGATCCGAGCAACGTCAGGACTCCGAACGTCGCGATCGCCAAGACCCGCACGACCTCGATCTCCGAGACCGGCAACAACGCCACTACCCAGGCGACCATCGGCGAGATCATCAACTACACGGTCACCACAACGCTGCCGGCAGGCACGACGATGAAGACCAACCCCCGGATCGTCGACACCCCCGACTCGGCGACCACTCAGCCGATCGTTGGTACTCCGACCGCGCTCTTGAACGGCAACCCCCTGCCCGCAGGGTGGAGCATCACGACCGTCGGCCAGACCATAACCGTGAACATGCCGGACAACTACGTCGTTCCGCCGAACGGGCCGAACCATGTCGTGACGATCTCCTTCTCGACTCGCGTCGCCGATGTCGCAGCAAACACCCGCGGCCAGAACCGGGTCAACCGTGCGTCTGTGCTGTGGACTGATACCAGCAACCGCACCCGCAACTCGAACACGGTCACCACGACGATCGTCGAACCGAGAATCTCCCAGAGCAAGTCGAACAGCGTCCAGCCGAATTCGGCCCTGCCGGGTGACACCGTCACATACACGCTGACTACCAGTAATTCCGGTCCGGGCAGCAACTTCAGCATCGCCCACGACACGGTGATTCGCGACATGGTCCCCGTCGGCATGACTCCGGTTGACGCCGGCGGCGTGCCGCTGGCCAATGGAGCCGTGGTTCCCGGTACCGGAGGGTCCATCTGGGATGCAGGTACCCGCACGATCACCTCTCCTCCGGTTGACATCAACCCAGGTGCCAGCGTCGTCTGGACCTACAAGGCGACCATCGACAAACCGGCAATCGCCGGCGACGAACTGGTCAACACCGCTGAGGCGACCACCACCTCGATCGGCGGCAGCGATCCGAACGAGCGCACGGCTTCCAGCTCGACCAACAACGGCTACGTCGCTTCCTCGGACAGCACGGTGACCATCAAGGGCGCCACCGTCGTCAAGTCGGTTGATCCTGACTGGGCGACGATCGGCACCCCGCTGACCTACACGGTCGACCTGACCATCCCGAAGGACCTGGCGATGTTCAACCTGACCGCGGTCGACACTCTTCCGGACTCACTCGACTTCGATGGCTACACCTCGGCGACCTGCGTCTCGGGTTGCCCGGCCAGCCCGGCGCCGACTGTCCAGACCTACAACCCGGTCGTCACCCCGACATCGACCACGATCGCCTGGGATCTCGGCAACATCACGCCGGGCACCACCGACCGGGTCATCCGCTTCGTCTTCGAGGCGCATGTCCGTGACACCTACCGTTCCTCAGGAGACAAGGTCGAGGCCGGCGATAGCATCGTCAACGTCGTCCGCGCGCAGTCCAACGTGAGCGACAAGTTCACCTTCGACCCGAACAACCTGCCGGCGGTCAACACCTTCGACTGGGTCTCCCCGGAAGCCAAGGCCACCACGCCGGTCCGCGAGCCGAACATCACGCTCGACAAGCGGGTCAAGGTCAACTCCGGTGCCTTCGTCAATGGCCCGGTCCAGAGCCAGCCCGGCGATACGCTGACCTACAGCGTCGCGGTGAAGAACAACGGTTCCAGCGCCGCGTACGACATGGTCGTCACCGACAAGCCCGATTCGACCATCACGAACGTGGTGCTCGCCCAGGGTGCCGCCTTCAACACCGACCCATGGACAGCAGGCGACCCGACCATGAAGTGGACCATCCCCGGTCCGATCGCACCCGGTGAAACCGTCACCCTGACCTACACGGCCGAGCCGCTTCCGGCAGCCCAGCTTGCCAACGGCGACAAGGCCATCAACACCGCCGGCTCGAACTACTGGGGCATTCCGGCTTCGGAGCGCACGAACCCGTGGACCTACCGCAACTACGACAGCAATGACGACACCGTGCGTGTCGACTTCGAGTTCCCGGAGATCTCGGTCAACAAGACGACCACGGCCGCCGGCTTCCCCGACATCGCTGATGCCGCCCCGCTGACCCCGTTCGGCTGGAGGATCGTCGTCAAGAACAACGCCAGCACAGCCAAGGCGATTGACACTGTTGTCAAGGACACCCTGCCGCCCGACTGGAGCTACGACGCCGGATCGACCGTGATCACCGGTGCAACCGGTGGCGACCCGGCCGTTGCGCCGAATGCTTCCGGCGACGTGCTGACCTGGGACTTCACCGGCCAGACCATTCAGCCGGGTGCCAGCGTCACGATCACCTTCACTGCGACCCCGTCGCTCGCCGCAAGAGCCAATCCGCCGATCCAGGTCAATGACGCCAGGGCCGACGCGAAGGACGGCAGCGGCAGCAGCGGCAACGCCGACGGTCCATATACCGACGACGACGACGCCAAGGCCGAACTGAAGTTCCCGAAGTCCGACCTGGGTATCGAGAAGAGCGCCCCGGTCGAAGTCGACGTGCTGGATCCCTTCACCTACACGATGAAGGTGACCAACTACGGCCCGGATACCGCGACCAACGTCGTGATCAACGATCCGCTGCCGGCCGGTCTCGTATTCATCTCTTCGACCGACTGCAGCGCGGCGATGGTCTGCAACCTCGGAACGATCGCTTCCGGCGCCAGCAAGACCGTGACCGCCCAGGTCAACTCGACCTACCCCGTCGCCGGTACCACGGTGACCAATACCGCGGTCGTAACCGGTGACGAATACGACACTAACCCGGACAACAACGAAGATTCGGCCGATACCAAGATCAAGGGCATCGCCGACGTCAAGATCACCAAGACCGCGATGCCGGGCAACGCCCGACCGGGTGACGTCGTCACCTACAAGCTGAAGGCCGAGAACATCGGCACCGCGATCGCCAGGAACGTGGTGGTGACCGACATGCTGCCGGTCGGAGTCAGCTTCGTATCGGCCGATGCCCCCTGCACCGAGTCCGCAGGAAACATCAGCTGCGCGCTCGGCTCGCTCAACCCGGGCGACATGGTCACCCTTGAAGTCAAGGTAACCGTCGACCCCTACGGCAACGCCGACCCGAGCGCCGACCACCTGCTGGACGTCCAGAAGGTCGAAGCCCAGATCGACCTCCAGGCCGGCGAGCTCAAGACGGTCAACGTCACCTGCCCGAGCGGCTACTTCGCCTCCGACGGCTCGGTCCGAATCGACCAGATCGACCACGGCACCGGTGACTGGACCGCACCGCAGGTTCTCGAGTCCAGGGCCAGTTCGCTGGAAAGCTGGCAGGGCACCGTGAAGAACACCGCCATGGGCCGCGCCCAGGCCAAGATCTTCGCGGTCTGCATCAAGAAGCAGACCCAGGAGGCCGACGGCCACAGCCACGACCTGATCGTCAGCGACCAGATCTTCGTCAACCAGGCAGCCCCGGCCGGCCTCGACGAGGCGACGCTGCATGTGCGGCCCCGGCCAGATCGCGATCCAGCCCGGCTTTTCCTCCACCGTCCCCGGCGACCTGCTCTACAGCGAGCCCGAGGGCAACGGCTGGAAGTTCAAGTTCGACCTCAAGTCTGCCGGCAACGTGGCCTATTCGATCCGCTGCCTGACCCGTCAGGTCTCGGTCGAAGACGGCCACACGCATGACCTGAAGTTCGAGCACATCGTCAAGGAGTTCACGGTCCAGCCCGGCACGGTCAACGAGGCGCAGCTCACCTGCGCCGACGGCTACAAGGGAATCGTCGCCGACATGGACCTCGACAAGGGTCTGGTCAGCCTCGGAAACGACCCCAGGCCGGTGACCAGGGCCTTCAAGATCTACAACCCGACGATGGCACCGCTGAACGCAAGGCTCAGCCTGCTCTGTCTCGGTGACCGCACGGGAGGCGAGCATGCGCCGCCGAAGGTGATCATCAATACGGCGTTCATCACGACCACCTCTGACGAGTCTTCGACCGCCAACAACATGTCCTCGGCATCCTTCACCGCCGAAGACACCGACAACTACACGCCGGTCGATCCGGTGCCTCCGGTCAAGCCGACCCCGAACAACCCGGTCGGCATGAGCATCGGTGGAAGCGACGTGGCCTTCAAGGGCAACCGGGTCCGCACCACGCTCAAGTGCTCCGGAGCCTGCTCCGGCAAGGCCAAGCTGATCTCGCTCAAGACCGTCAAGGTCGGCAAGAAGAAGGTCCGCAAGGGATCCGTTCTCGCCAAGGGCCGGTTCAAGCTGAACAAAGCAGGCAAGCGCAAGCTGAACCTCAAGGTCACGAAGAAGGGCCGTATCGCCCTCAAGAAGACCCGCAAGGCCGTCGTGGTCCTTTCCTCGGGCGAGAAGAAGGTCGTGCGGATCCGGTAAGGAGCCGGCCCCGGGTTGTCTGTCGTCGGGCCTGACGCCAGGTCGCGCCTTCGGCGCCGTCAGCCGGGGACTACTCGTGGACTTCGAGTTCGGAGGCCAGCTCGGTCCGGCCGTCACGGGTGAACTGGACGTCGACCGTCTCGTCCTTGCGGTAAGTGCCGAAGAGGCCGAGGTACATCGCCAGCCACCTCGAGATTCCGATCTCCTCCTTGATGATGTCGCGCGTGAATACGATCTCGCGGCCCTCGACCGTGTAGTCCTCGGACTCGGACTGGGCGACGCCGTTGATGTAGACCACGATCGGCTCGGTGGCGCCGCGCGGCAGCCGGACCCGTCGTCCGGCGGCATAGGAACCCTTGGGGACACTCTCCTGCTCGGGATCGGCTCACCGCGTGAGAGCCTCGCGCATCGCCTCGACCACCTGTTTCGAGTTCCCGCCCTCCAGTGGCTTGCGCGCCACGCCGCCGACGTAGCCGACCACGGAGTTGTCGCCCCGCACGTCCACGCCTGCGGTCGGTGGGGAGAAGAAGCCCTTGCCCGAGATCTCGACCCTCGCCTTGACCTGAATCTCAGGCTCGTAGTCGCGGATCACCTTGAGTTTCTTCAGTGGTTCGCGGCCGAGCACTTCGTCGATCTTGCGCTGCGCCTCCTCGAGGGCCGCGTCGAGGTCGTCGTACTTGAGCCTGCTGACGTCAGAGCCGTCGCGGATCGTGAGCTTCCAGTTTGCCAAGCCGTGTCTTGGTTCAGGCTGACGGCCGGACTGCGGGCCCACCGTCGATCAGGTTGCTTCCGCTGCGCTCCCCGATCGGAACGTAGTCGTCCTCCCGGGCGCCGGTGTAGATCTGGCGCGGGCGGGAGATCTTCTTCTCGGGATCGTCGACCATCTCGAGCCACTGGGAGATCCAGCCTGCGGTACGGGGAATGGCGAAGATCACCGTGAACATCTCGGGCGGGATCCTCAGGGCCTCGTAGATGATGCCCGAGAAGAAGTCGACGTTGGGGAAGAGCTTGCGCGAGGTGAAGAACTCGTCGTCGAGAGCGCGCTTTTCCAGTTCCGTGGCGATCTCGACCAGCGGGTTGTACTCGGTCGCCTCGAGCACGCCGTCGGCATGCTCCTTGATGACCAGCGCCCGCGGGTCGTAATTCTTGTACACACGGTGGCCGAAGCCCATCAGCTTCTCTTCGCGGTTCTTCACCTTTTCGAGGAAGTCGGGGATGTTCTCCACCGACTCGATGTGGCGCAGCATCTTCAGCACGGCCTCGTTGGCCCCGCCGTGGAGGCGGCCGTAGAGCGCGGCGATACCGGCGGCGACCGCGGAGTAGGGATCGACGTCGGAAGAGCCGACACCGCGCACGGCGCTGGTCGAGCAGTTCTGCTCGTGGTCGGCGTGGAGGATGAACAGCACATCCAGGGCCCGGGCCAGACGCGGGTCCGGGTCGTACTTCGCCTCGGTCATCTTGAACATCATCGAGAGGAAGTTCTCCGAATAGGAGAGGTCGTTGTCCGGGTAGACGTAGGGCAGGCCCATGTTGTGCCGGTAGGAGAATGCCGCGAGGGTCGGCATCTTGGCGATCAGCCGGATCGTCGCCAGGTAGCGCTCGACCTTGTCGTTGATCTGGTTGGCGTCCGGGTAGAAGGTCGAAAGCGCGCCGGTCGAAGCCAGCAGCATGCCCATCGGGTGGGCGTCGTACCGGAAGCCGGTCAGGAACTTCTTGATGTCCTCGTGGACGAAGGTGTGGTGGGTTATGTCGTGGACCCAGGACTCGAGCTGGGGCCGGGTCGGCAGCTCCCCGTAGACCAGAAGGTAGGCGACTTCGAGGAAGGTCGAGTGCTCGCAGAGCTGCTCGATCGGGATCCCGCGGTGCTCGAGGATGCCCGCCTCGCCGTCGATGTAGGTGACCGCCGAACGGCAGGAGGCGGTGTTGGTGAAGGCCGGGTCGTAGGCCATCATGCCGAAGTCCTCTTCGCGGACCTTGATCTGGCGGAGGTCCATCGCGCGGATCGTGTCGTCCTCGATCGGCAACTCGTAGGACTGGCCGGTGCGGTTGTCGGTGACGGTCAGCGAATCCGTGGTTGCGTCGGTCCCGGCGGCCTTATCGGCGCCGGTAACGTCACCCTCCGTTGCGTCTTCAGTCTTTTCTTCGGTACCCATCCAGCATCTCCTGAGGTTCGCTTCGCTCTGGTTCTCTTTCCGTTCGCGTCAGTATTGCAGTTTGCCGTCCGCCGTCCGATCCGACCGACGCTCAGGCCGTTCCGTGGTCGAAATCCGTCATCGACCGCAGTGCCTGCATTCGTGAGTCGATTTCGTCGCGAGTCAGCCGCGAGACACGCTCGGTGCCGAACTCTTCGACGTTGAAAGATGCCAGCACCGTGCCGTAGCCCATCGCCCGGCGCAGGGCCAGCTCGTCGATCGGGCCGGACTGGCTGTCGAGGTAGCCGAGGAAGCCGCCGGCGAAGCTGTCGCCGGCTCCAGTCGGGTCGCGTACGTCTTCGAGGGGGAATCCGGGCAGAGCGAAGAAACCGGACGGCGTGAACAGAGCCGCCCCGTATTCGCCCTGCTTGGCGATCACCGCCTTCGGCCCCATCTCCATGACCGCCCTGGCAGCCCGGGCGAGGTTCGGCTGTTCCGTCAGCTGGCGGATCTCCGCGTCGTTGATCAGCACGCAGTCAACTTCGGATATGGCCTCGACAAGGGAATCCCGTGCAGTCTCGATCCACAGGTTCATCGAGTCGAGTGCTGCGAAGCCGGCGCCACCGCACTGCGCCCTGACCCGCCGCTGCAGATCCGGCTGGATGTTGGCCAGGAAAAGCATGTCGGCGCCGGACGAGGCATCCGAGAGCTTCGGATCGAAGTCGCCGAATACGTTGAGCTGCGTATCGTCGGTATGGGCCGTATTGAGGTCGTACTCGTAGTGGCCCTTCCAGAAGAATGTCCGGGCGCCGTCGACCCGCTCAATGTCTTCGGTCAGCACTCCGCGACTCTCCAGCACCGCTAGCTCATCGCCGGTGAAGTCTTCCCCGACCGGGCCGACCACACGGACGTCAGTGAAGAAGCTGGCCGCAAGCGAAAAGTGAACGGCCGATCCGCCGAGCATCTTTTCGCGTTCTCCGAATGGGGTGGAGACGGCGTCGAAAGCTATCGAGCCGACAACTGTCAGCGACAAGGGGACTGCCTTTCGTTGGGGAATCTGAGCTTCCTCGCGGAGACCGTGAGGACAGGCTGCATCCTAGAGCGCGCAGACGGTACGGCCCCGTCTGGTCGGCTGTCTGCGTTGCGTCGAGGCCTGCGAAGATGGAGCGATGAAGGCGATCCAGATAGAGCGCTTCGGCGGGCCGGAGGTGCTCCAGTCGGTTGAGCTGCCAGATCCTTCCCCCGGAGAGGGGCAGGTACTCGTCAGCGTCAGGCGAACCGGGGTCAACTTCGCCGACACCCACGCCTCCCGCAACGACTACCTGGCCAAACAGGAGTTGCCTTTCGTGCCGGGGGCCGAGCTGGCCGGCGTCGACGAGTCCGGCCGTCGGGTGGCCGCCATCGTGCCCCGGGGGGCCTATGCGGAGCTCGCGGCCGTTGACGAATCCTCGCTGGTGCCGATCCCCGATGCGGTGGATGATGACCAGGCGGCCGCACTGCTGATCCAGGGTCTGACAGCGGACGCACTTCTGAACGTCTCCGCCCGTTTGCAGCCCGGCGAGAGCGTCGTCGTCAACGCCGCCGCCGGGGGCACTGGCAGCCTCGCCCTCCAGATCGCCCGGTCGATGGGTGCCGGTCGCATCATCGGGCTTGCCTCCAGCGAAGAAAAGCGGGAACTCGTCCTCAGCCTCGGCGCCGACGTCGCACTCGACTCCAGGAGCCGGAGACTGGGCGAAGACCTGGTCGAAGCCAACGGCGGGCATATGGTTGACGTTGTTCTCGAGATGGCCGGCGGCGAGGCCTTCGACCAGTGCCTGGACGTCCTGGCCCCGTTCGGCAGGCTGGTCACCTTCGGTATCGCTTCCTCCGAGCAGAACACGGTCAGGACCGGTTCCCTGATGAGGAACAGCCGCGCTGTTATCGGCTTCTGGATCAACCACCTGATGGCCCGCCCGGAGCTCGCCCGGACCTCGATCGAGCGTGTCCTCGGGGCGGCTGAGCGGGGCGAGCTGAAGACCGTGATCGGCGGGATCTACCCTCTCGAAGAGGCGGCTGAGGTCCACCGGATGATGGCCGGGCGGCGTACGATCGGAAAAATACTGTTGGATCCCTCTCAGTGACTGATACAGCTACAACCTTCAAAGACCTCGGGCTCTCCCCGGAAATACAGCAGGCGATCGACGAACTCGGCTTCGAAGAACCGAGCCCGATTCAGGCCGAGGGCATCCCGCCGCTTCTCGCCGGACACGACGTGATCGGCCAGGCCCAGACCGGCACGGGCAAGACGCTGGCCTTCGGCATACCGATGCTGCAGTACCTCGATCCGGCCAACGACGAAGTCCAGGCCGTCGTACTGACTCCGACCCGCGAGCTGTGTATCCAGGTGACCCAGGCGCTCCGGACCTACGCCGAGCACCTCGATATCGAGATCGTCGCCGTCTTCGGCGGCGCACCGATCAAGAGCCAGCAGGCCCAGCTGCGCTCGGGCGCCCACGTTGTCGTGGCAACTGTGGGGCGGATGAAGGACTTGATTTCGCGGCGTTCACTGGTCCTCACCGCGGCCCGCTTCGTGGTGCTCGACGAAGCCGACGAGATGCTCGACCTGGGCTTCCTCGAAGACGTCGAGAAGATCCTGCGCATGTGCCCGAGCGGTCGCCAGACGGCCCTGTTCTCGGCGACCATGCCTCCCCCGATCAAGAAGTTGGCCGAGGGGTACATGTACGACCCGGTCACGGTCAAGATCACTCCCAAGAAGCTCACGGTCGACGCGATCCAGCAGGCCTACGTCGAGGTTGCCGGGCGTGGCAAGACCGAAAAGCTGATCGAGATCCTCAAGGCTGAGGACCCGGAACAGGCGATTCTCTTCTGCCGTACCAAGATCGGCGCCTCACGGCTCGAGCGCGACCTCAAGAATCGCGGCCTGGATGTCAAGGCGCTCCACGGTGATCTCAGCCAGGGGGTCCGGGACGGCGTGATGATCGCGTTCAAGGGCCACCGGGTGAAGCTGCTCGTGGCCACGGACATCGCCGCCCGCGGGCTCGACATCGAGCACGTGACGCACATCATCAACTACGACCTCCCGAATTCTTCCGAGACCTACGTGCACCGGATCGGGCGAACCGGCCGTGCCGGGCGAACCGGCCGGGCGATCACTTTCGTGACCCCGGAGCAGCGCAAGGATCTGCTCCAGATCGAGCGGGATGCCAGCACCACGATCACCGCCTGGGAAAGCCCTGAGGAGCGGATCGAACACGCCCCGCCGCCCCGTCGTCGTCGCCGCAAGGGCAGCGACCCTGCGCCGCTCGACGAGGGAGATGAAGAGGCCGCCGCCGCACCTGCAGCCGAGAAGGCGGAAGCCGACGCGGTCCCGGCAGGCGACGGAAACGATTCCGCTCAGGCGGGTGGCGAGGTGCCCGAGACCGCAGACGGCATCGCAAAACTCTTTGTCAACCGGGGCAGCCGCAGCGGCATTACCGAAGAAGACCTTCGCTGGGCCCTTCGAGAGGGTGCCGTGCTCGGCGACGAGGCGATTTCTTCGGTCCGCATCCTCGACCGCTTTTCCTTCGTCGAGATCGACGCCGACCATGCAGAACGAACGGTCGAGTTCCTCGACGGCTCGAAGCTCAAGGGCTCCGAGATCAGGGTCGAGGTCGCGCGCCGGTAAGAGCGGCGATGCTGGCCAGCAGCTCGCCGAAGTCGATCGGTTTCGTGAAGTGTCCGTCGGCCAACTTCCAGGCCGATGATCCTTCCAGCGAGTAGGCGATGATCGCGCCGGGCTGGCGGTCCATCACTTCTTTGAGATAGTCCGTTTCGTCCATCGCCGGCCTACGGTACACCGCGCGATGCCGCGGCAGCATAAGCTGACCGGCGATGAACACCGAAAACGACGGACTTTCACGCGGGCCGCTGGAGAGTTGGTTCTCAGAACGGGTCGCGACGCTCGAGCCGCCGCTCGACTACGAGAAGATCCACGGAGGGCTCTCCAACCTGACCTTTCTGGTCACCGACCAGGCAGGCAAGCGCTGGGTGTTGCGCCGCCCGCCCCTGGGCGACCGGCTCGGTTCCGCTCACGACATGGGGCGGGAGGTCCGGGTTGTGACGGCGCTCTCCGAGACCCCGGTTCCGGTGCCTCCGGTGGTCGGCTACTGCGACGACGATTCGGTGACAGGCGCGCCCTTCTACGTGATGGAATTCGTCGAGGGACCGGTTTTGCGGGCACCCGAGCAGGCGGCCCTCTTCCCGGCTCCGGAACAGCGTCGGCGCATCGGCGAGGGTCTGGTCGAGACGATGTCCGAGATCCACGCCCTGGATCCGCAGGAGATCGGCCTCGGCGACCTCGGCCGCCACGACGGTTACGTATCGCGCCAGCTCAAACGGTGGTCAGGGCAGTGGGAGAAGTCGAAGACCCGTGAGCTGCCTTTGCTCGACGATGTCCATCGCAGGTTGCTCGACTCTGTGCCGGAACAGACGGAGACCACGATCGTCCACGGGGACTACCGCCTCGACAACGTGATCTACAGCCCGCTCGGCGAGGTCGCGGCGGTCGTGGACTGGGAGCTCTGCACGCTCGGCGACCCTCTCGCCGACCTCGGGCTGCTGATGGTCTACTGGGTCGAGCCGGGGGACGAAGCGATGCCACTCTTCCAGCCGGCAACGGCAGAGCCCGGCTTTCCGTCGCGGTCGGACCTGGTCGAGCACTATCAGCGCGTCTCCGGCCGGGACGTTTCGCATCTGGACTACTTCGTCGCCCTCGGTTACTGGAAGCTGGCCGTGATCATCGAGGGTGTGCTGGCCCGATTCCGCAGCGGCGGCTACGGCGAAGCCGCCCGCGACAGTGGGCAGGAGTTCGAGGCGGCCGTCGAGACCCTCGCCGGCGCTGCGTCGTCGGCGATCGACCGGCTCGACTGACTCAGCCGGCGGCGGCTTCGCGCTTCTTGAGCTGTCGGCCCGTCTCGCGGCGGGCGATGACCATCTTGTGGACTTCGTCGGCCCCGTCGACCAGCTTCAGCATGCGGCTGAAGCGCCACATCATCGCCAGCGGCGTATCGTCGCTGACGCCGAGTCCACCGTGAACCTGGATCGACCGGTCGAGAACCTCCATGACCATGTTCGCTGCGACGACCTTGATCATCGAGATCTCCTGACGCGCCGCCCGTTTGCCGACCGTGTCCATTCTCCAGGCCGCGTTCATGGTCAGCAACCGGGCCTGATCGATCTCCATCCTGGAGCGGGCGATGAAGTCCTGTACGAACTGCTTGTCAGCCAGTGGCCCGCCGAATGCTTCGCGGTCGGCGGCCCGCAGGCACATCATTTCCAGCGCCCTCTCGGCGGTGCCGATCGCGCGCATGCAGTGGTGGATCCGGCCCGGGCCGAGTCGGTCCTGGGCGATCAGGAATCCGGCTCCGCGAGTCCCGAGCAGGTTGCTCTTGGGGACCCTGCAGTCCTCGAACAGGACCTCCCAGTGGCCCGGCCCGGCCGAGTGTCCCATGACCGAGATCGGCCGAACCGGCTTGAAACCTGGATTGTCGGTCGGTACGCAGATCATCGAGGCGCGCGCGTAGGGGTTTCCTTCCGCCTCGGTAATCACCATGGCGATCGAAAGCGATGCTCCGTTTGCGCCGGTCGAATACCACTTGCGTCCGTTGATCACCCATTCGTCTCCGTCGAGTTCGGCCGAGGCGGCCAGGCCGGTCGGGTCCGACCCGGAGGTCTCCGGCTCGGTCATCGAGAAGCAGCTCCGTATCTGCCCGTCCAGCAGCGGGTCCAGCCAGCGTGACTTCTGCTCGTCGCTTCCGTGTTCGGCCAGGATCTCCATGTTGCCGGTATCCGGGGCACCACAGTTGAAGGCCATCGGGGCGACGGCCGGGCTGCGACCCATCTCCTCGCAAAGAACCGCGTACTGCCAGTTGTTCAGGCCGGTGCCGTATTCCTCGCCCGGCATGAAGAGGTTCCACAGCCCCTGTTCGCGGGCTTTGGCACGGATCTCGACCAGTTCCGCGGGGTATGGCACCCCCGGCCCGACCTCGCGGTCGAGCGCTTCGTGGAGTTCCGCCTCACGCGGAAAGATGTGCTCGTCCATGAACGCCCTGACACGGTCGCGCAGTTCCTCTATCTCGTCACCCAGTTCGAAGTCCATGCGCTGGAGGCTATCGCCGTGGCCGGTATCGGGCGAACAGCTCACCCTCATGCTCCAGCAGTTCCTCGAGGCTCTTGCGCCGGGGCTCGCCCAGTGTCCCCTCGAGGATGCGTGGGGATGGCTCGCCGCCGATCAGCTCCGGCGAAGAGGTGAGAAACAGATCATCGACCGCATCGGCCGCCTCGAGCTGGCCGAAGAGTTGCGGGCCACCTTCGCAGAGCAGCGCCCTCACCCCGTACTCCTCCGCCAGCTTGCGCAGCAGATCCTCTATCGCGACAGGGCCTTCGGTGCGCTCGCATTCGACGACTGTTGCAGTCTCGGGAGGCTGGTCCCGGCTGCTGGTGAAGATCAGTACGCGGCCGGCGCCACAGGTGAAGATCGGTGCGTCGAAGGGCAGGTCGAGGCTGCCACTGACGATCACCGCAAGCGGGTCGGCGCTGAGCCCGGCCCTTTCGCGCTCCGCTCTCGCCTCGGGGTCCCTGACGATCCGTCCGTAGCGCTCGGCACGGATCGTGCCGGCTCCGACCATGACCGCATCGAAGCGCCGGCGCAGTTTGATCAGGAATTCCGAATCCACCTCGCTGCCCAGGTCCTTCGAGCGGCCGCGCACGCTGGCCCGGCCGTCCAGCGTGGTGATCATGTTCGCGGCTACGAACGGCCGGTCACCGCGCGACTGGTCGAAGGGCCTGTAGTCGGCCAGCAGTTCATCAACCGTCGTCTGGCCGGGTTCCGGGAGCAGTCGGCGCATGGCCGACAAGCTATTGGACCGTTGAAGCCGGCTCGGTCAGGAGTAGTCGTACCAGCCGTCGAAGCTGCGCCCGGTGAAGCTCTCGAGCCCGGCGACGTCCTCGCGGAAGCGGCCCTTCAGGGTCGCCATCAGTTCGTCGGGGATCTCGGGCTTGGGCGCCGGCGGCTTGTCCGGACTGTGGACGGCCTTCTCGACCATCCAGCGCATCGATTCGGGCAGCCGGTCGAAGTTCCGGTCGAAGGAGCGGAAGCCCGGAAGCTTGATCAGCTTCTCCATGAACTGGTATTTGTCGTCCTGCTTGGCGCTGGACTTCTCCCACTCGCGATCGAACTGTTCAGAGGTGAAGTCGGGGTCGACTTCGAGGAAGCTGAAAGCTTTCCTGATCGTCCCGTCCCGGTCTCTGCCGAGCTCCTCCTGGGTGATGACTTCGATCTGGCCGCGGTCGAATTTCTCCAGGTACGGCTGGAGCTGCATCCAGTACATCGAGCGCTGGATGTAGGCGGTATCGGGCAGGTTGAGCGTCTCGACGAAGTCGCGGGTCTCGTATCCGGCTCCAGTTGCGTGAACCCAGTGCGACAGGATGCGCTTGATCGGGTCGCGCACCATGTAGATCAGCTTGGCGTCGGGGCAGTACTGGTGGATGCGCCCGGCGACCCCGTTGAACCGTGGCCTGTTGGTGTAGTGCGGCGAGGATTCACCGTTCACCTTGAAACGGCTGTCGAAGCGTCCTCGGTACCAGTCGAGTCCGAGATCCCAGTTCTGCTCGGCGGCGAAGAAGTTGAGTTCTTTCGGCTTCGACATGTGGATCTCGGGGTGCAGGCCGAGGTAATGGTGAATCGATGTGGTTCCGCACTTCAGGCCGCCGATGATGATGAAGTTGGGCAGCGTGTCGTGGCGGCCCTTGCGTCGCGGCAGGCGCCGGTTGCGGTCGGCGGTGAACCGCTCACGGGCCCGCGAGCACATCGCGTCGTCGGCGGGATCGTAGGAGGCGGTCAGGTCTTCTGGTTCTGTCTTGGCGGTCTCGGACACAGCGGGGTAGTCTAGCCGGACGTGAGCGGATTGATTGGCAGGCTGAGAGCGGAAGTCGACGGTCATGCCGGCATGCCCTGGCGCGGACCGGGCCCGGCCCGGCCCGATCTGCCCCTGCCGCCGGCTTCGATGCCCCTGCTGAGCAGGGCGACCCTGCGCAAGCGCTGGCGATATGTGGGCTACTACGGCGAGCAGGTCATGTTCTGCGCGGCGTGGGCGGAGATCGGCCCTTTCAGGACAACCTTCTGGTCGCTCTGGGACCGGGAGGACGGAAGAGTCCTCGGCCATACCCGGATGCTGCCCGGTCCGCCCGAGGTGACGATCGAAGGCAACCGGCTCGAAGTCGAGACGAGGTCCCCGGCAACGGACCCGGTCAGGGTCTCGTTGCTGCTCGGCGAAAGCGAGCCGGTAGAGGTCGTGAATCCGAGCGGCCGCGGCTGGGGCTGGACTCGAAAGCGTGCCGGCGTTCCGCTGACCGGCAGGATCGAGGCCGGGGATCGAAGTTGGCATGTCGACGGGGCCGGCGTGGACGACCAGTCAGCCGGCTACCAGGCCCGCCACACGCGCTGGAACTGGAGCGCCGGGGTCGGCAGTACAACCGACGGCCGTGACATCGCCTGGAACCTGACTGCCGGGATCAACGACCCGCTCACCTCCAGCGAGCGCGCCGTCTGGATCGACGGAAGCCCGGTCGAACCGGGGCCCGTCGTCTTCACCGGACTGGACACCGTCACCTTCCTCGGCGGCGAGCGCCTGGACTTCCACTTCTCCGAAGGCGCCGAGCGACGCCGCCACGACAACTTCGGCCTGATCCGCTCCGACTACGTACATCGCTTCGGCACCTTCACGGGCAGCCTCGAGGATCCCGACCGCGTCGAACACGGAAGCGACCGGAAACCCCGCAGCGGACAGCTCCGGCGGAATCAGGCTGGCCCAGGCCGCGGGGGTGATGGAAGAGCACATCGCCGTCTGGTGATTCAGTGGGCCCGGGTCCGCCTCGTTCAATCGACCCCGAGAGGCCCTGCTGCCGATCCCCCACGGGCTCAGCGGGCTCGCGGACCGTGCTTCGAGCCGACGCGCCACTGCCAGGGCGGCTGCTCCCCGGCGGGGAAGCGCAGGTGGTTCCTGCCGTCGAGGGTCTCGAGCGGGACCAGCACCGGCGTGTCCTTGAGCAGGACCCGGGTACCGGAGGCGGCCTCGATTTCGGCCGGGCCGGCTGTGCGGCGCAGCGCTTCCCAGCCGATCGTCGGACGGTAGAGCCACCAGGTGAGATCGACGCCGCCACCGGAAGCCCTGCGGTCTGCGACCTCGGTGAAAGCGGTGATGCGGCGATTCGAGGTGGTCAGCCGACTGCCGCGTTCTCCCGGCTGTGGAACCGCGCAGCTGCGCCGGCGGCAGTACCTGAAGTCAACCGGTACCAGCGGCACTCCGTCGGGGCCGGGCCGGGCCATCGGCAGTGGCGCCAGATACCTGAGCACCCGGGCCAGCGGCCAGTCGTAGGCCTCGACCGCCGGGTGATGGCGACAGGCGTCCGGGGCGCGCGGACCGCAGGCGATGCGCCCGGCGATGCGATTGCCGAGTTCGCGCCCCGGCCCGGCCTCGCCCGTCAGCAGGCCGAGGGCCAGGGCCACGGCGAAAGCGGCCGCCAGCAGGAGGACCAGGCCGGTCTGCTCAACGCTTGCCGAGCCGCTCTGCGAGCCGGGTCCCCGGCCGGTGCCGCCCTCCTCCTGATCCCTGGTCATGCGAGCAAGCTAGGGCGGTCTGCCGCACCCGTTTCTCGTCGCCTTTGACCGAACAGCTACATTTCAGTCATGGAAGGTTCACCGTTTGACATGTTCGGAGACCCGGACGAGCTCCGGGCCCGGATGCAGGACATGGCCGAGCAGATGCAGTCTTCCCAGGAGGTCGCCTGGGCCGACAACGCGATCCGGCTCGCGGTAGAGATGACGGTCGCTTCGATAAACCGGCTCGATCTGACCGGTGGTACCGATGAGCAGGCGATTCAGGTACGCGACGCGATCCGGATCGTCTTTCCCGAAGCGGTCACCCTGGTGCGTGAAGCACGCCAGGGCCTGCGCTGAGCCCGCTGCATTCAGATCTTCACACCGCCTCCCTCGGGGACGGTCCGCCACTTCTTCTGATCCACGGCACAGGTACCTCTTCGGCCTGGTTCGAGCCGGTCTTGCCCGGTCTCGCCGCTGACTGGCGCACGATCACCTTCGACCGTCCCGGGTGGGGACGCTCGGCACCCCCCGACGACTATCGCAAGACCTCGATCGCCGAGCAGTCGATCGCCACGGCGGCGGTTCTGCGCGAGCAGGGGGTAGAGACCGCCCGCCTGCTCGGGGTCGGCTTCGGTGCCGTGGTGGCGCTCGAACTGGCTCTGGCCGAACCCGGGATGGTCGAGAGCGTCGTGCTGCTCGAGCCGCCGCTGCTCGACACCCTGACCTGCGGCGACCGAAGGCATGTCAGTCGATGTCGCGGCGATCCGGGATGCGGCCGAAGACGGCGGCGAATCGGCCGTCTGGCGGCTGTTCCTGGCCGGTGCCCTGCCTACGCTCGGCGCCGGTGCCGAAAGGCTGGCGGACGCGGCGGACCGGGGCGAGCACTGCGCTCACACCCTGCTCGTCGAGCTGCCCGCGGTCTCAGCCTGGCCGCTTGATCCGGTCCGGGTCTCCGGGCTGGAAGTGCCGGTCACGGTCGCGACGACTCCCTCCGTCGCCCGACTTTGCTGGTCGAGGCTGCCGACGCTCTGGTGATGCGGATCCCAGATTCCCGAGCGGGTCGTCGCCGACAGCGACGGGCCTGCCGCTGTTCCCGGCTCTGGTCAGAGAACCTTGAGCCGGATCCGGTAAGCGCCGCCGCGACCGAACATGCCACCGATCAGCTCTATCGGGACCGCGAAGAGCGCCGCCGGGATCGCCAGCGCCACGGTGATGAAGGCATCCAGCTTGCGCCGCCAGGCCTTGCCCGCGGGGGTGGCGTGCGCCCGACCGAACCTGCCGAGGGCGAGGTTGTGGCCGAAGGTGAACATGTTGATCCCGCTCTGCCACATCAAAATGATGCCCTCGTCCGGCATCCATTCGCTGCTGTCGAGTACCTGGTCACGAGAGGCAACCAGCCGCCGGATCGACTCCGGGGTAAACCTGTAGGCGCGGTCGGTCCCCACTCCGCTCCAGGCACCGCCGGTGAAGATCGACTGAAGCGACGCCTTGTTCTCGAAGACGATCGTCCCGTCCTCCTCGGCCCCGCGCTCGAGGTCGGCGATCGCGTCGGCGGTCGTCCCGGTCCGGCTCAGGACTCCGAGTCCACAGGCCTCGCAGCGATGGGCGAGGCCTGATTCGACCGGGAGTTCGACCCAGATGAAGAGCGGTTCGCCGCAGGCCGGGCAGGGAGGGTTGTCCGGGCCGGCACCGGCTTCGAGCGGGACTGTCGGGAGGTCGGGATGCATGGTCGCTGTAGCGTACCTTCGTATGGGAAAAGGTGACTCAGGGTCCGACAGCCGTTTTGACGGCGTGATCTCGGCGGCCGCTCCGCTGCTGGATCTGGTGCTCGCCGTTGGCGACCGCGTATCGAAGCTGCTGGAGCCGAACGACTACGAGTACTACCCGGTCAGGGACGAAGATCCGAAGGAGGCCGACGACTCGGCCCAGTCGAGCCGGTAGGCTTGCCCGACCTCTCCTCCCCTTCCCGAACCACGCCGATGATCAGCAAAGAACAATTCCTCGAACGCGAGCGCCGCTGGGCGATCATCGCCGGCATCGCTTCGGTTGCGGGCGTCGCGCTGATCCTCGCCTCTTTCGGCGCCTCGGCATCCGGCGTGCGCACCGTGGCCGGCGTGGCCGATCGCCTGGTCGAGGTCGATTCGGACCGTAGTGCGATGGTCATCGCCAGCGTGATCCAGTGCATCGGCTGGTTCCTGCTCGCGGTTCCGCTCGTCTACCTCTTCAAGGCAGCTTCCGCCCGTGCCCCCCAGGTCCGGCGTGGTCTGATCGGCCTGGTGATCGTAGCCCCGATCTTCCTCGGTCTCGGTGGCCTGCTCAGTGCGGCGTCGGTCCTCGATGCGGCAACCGACTTCAAGAACACGCCGACCACCGAGATCCAGGCCTGTGTAGCCGAAAAGCAGAACGAACCGGCGGCCGAGGATGCAGACGCGGACGAAGAGTCCGCGACGACTACGGAAGACCTGGTCGAGGAATGCCGCGACGACATCGCCCGCGACGACCGAACCGGTTCTTCTGTCTCCGGGATCGAGACCGGCTTCGGGCTTGCCGGACTGCTCGGTTTCACCATCGCGGTCGTCTACTGCGCCCTGTGGGGGATGCGAACAGGACTGCTGACCCGGTTCTGGGGCTCTCTCGGCATGGCCCTGGGTGCCGTCTTCGTATTCTTCACGCTCTTCACCCTGGTCTGGTTCATCTACCTCGGCCTGCTCTTCGTCGGCTGGGTACCCGGCGGAAGGCCGCCGGCCTGGGCCTCGGGCAAGGCCATGCCGTGGCCGAAGGGTGGCCGCCGCGGCGATCCCGGCCCTGACGGAGACGACGACGGTGGAGTTCCCCCGGGCCCGGAAGACCCAGACGACGGCGGCTCCGGCGGAGCTGTGCTCGAGGGCTTCGGCGAGCCGGTAGAGGACGGGACCGGTGACGATCTGCGGCCGACCGAAGCACCGGAGCCCGACGGGGCTCCCCAGATCGAGCGCCGCAAGCGCAAGAAGCGGAGCAGCTGAGGCGAGGTCATGGCCGATCCGGCTCTGACCGTCGCTGAATTCATCGAGCTTCCGGTAGTCAAGGCCGCATTGCCGGAACTGGTTGCCGGCAGTGGGGGACTCGCAGCCGAGGTCCGCTGGGTTCACAGCCTTGACGTTCCCGATGTCGCCAACCTGCTCCGGGGGGGTGAGATGATCCTCACGACCGGCGTCTCGGTCGGCCCGGACGCCGCGGCTCAGAGGCGTTTTGTTCGTGACCTGGTGGCCGAGGGTGCGGTCGGCGTGGCGGTCGAGCTCGGTTTCGCCTGGCACCGGGAGCTGCCGAAGCCGCTGGTGGACGAGGCCGAGAACCGCGGGCTGCCGATGGTCGCGCTGAGGCGCGGTGTGCGCTTCGTCGAGGTTTCGCAGGCGGTCAACGGAAGCCTGCTGAACAGCGGCTACGCGCTCGCCCGGCGCGGCGAGGAGCTCCACCGCAACCTCGACCGGATAGTGCTCGAAGGGGCGGGCTCCGAGGCAGTTCTGGCCGAGGTCTCGCGGCAGATATCGAACCCCGTGGTGCTCGAGGATGCCCGGGGCGAGCTGGTCGCTTTCAGTTCGTCCACCGAATCCGAGGCTTCGGTGATCGACTCCTGGTCCGGTCTGAAGTGGTCGGACCGGGATGCGGCCGAGGCCGAAGGGGCGGTGGCGATGCCGGTTACGGTCAGAAGCCGGACCTGGGGCCGCGTGATCGCGATCCAGGCGGATGCGGAACTAGACCGCTTCACCGCGATCGCGATGGAGAGGGCTGCGGTGGCGGTCGGCCTGGGACTGATGAGGGGCGGAGAAGAAGCCGAGCTGCGGGCCCGGTCCCGCGGGAACCTGATGTTCGAGCTGGCCGGCGGCCTGATCGATCCACTGACCGCCACGCGACGGGCATCCACCCTGGGCTTTCCACGGCGCCATGGCGAGTTGGTGCCGCTGGCTGCGGTGTGGAGGCCGGGGGCGGTGGAGACCGAAGCAGGGTTCGAGCAGGCCTGGGCGGCGCTCATCGCCCCGATCAGGTCGGCGCTCTCTGAACCCGACCGTCCGGCCCTGGTCGGATCCCGGGGCAACTGCATGCTCGGGGTGCTCGACCGCGGATCGAAGGGTTCCGAGCCCGACGACCTCGCCTCCAGGCAGCGGCTGGCCAAGCGCTTCGCGACGGCGCTGCGCCGGCACGAAGTCGATCCCGATAGCGTCGCACTGGCGATCGGCGCCGCAACGGCCGGCTGGGCCGAACTGCCCGAGGCGCTGGTTCGGGCCCGTCTGGCAGCAGAGGCGGGAGCCGCGGGACCCGTGCGGTCATGGCATGACGCCGTCCGGACCGAGATCGGCCAGCTGCTGCTTTCGATGCGCGGAACTCCGGAGCTGGTCGACTTCAGCCACGAGAGGCTGGGGCCGCTACTGGATCTCGGCGGCGAGCGCGGCCGCGACCTGCTCGAAACCCTCGAGGTTTACCTGCACTGCGGCGGGCGCAAGACCGAGACCGCCCGCAAGCTCGAGATCGAACGCCAGTCGCTCTATCACCGCCTGGCCAGGATCGAGGAGCTGCTCGATGTCGACCTCAAGGACGGCGACTCGGCCCTGGCCCTTCACCTCGCGGTGATGATCCGGCGCCTGCTTTCGGGGTGATCAGCCAGAGCAGGAAGCCGATCGCCAGAAGGACGGCGGCTCGGGCGAAGGTCTCTGCATCCTTGGTCATGATCAGGGCCAGCGAAACAGCCATGCCGATGACCGGCATCACCGTCGGCGCCTTGAAGTGGGGTTCAGGAACGGTTTCCCGCCGCAGTACGAGCACCGAGGCGTTGACCGTGGCGAAGACGAGCAGCAGCAGGAGGACGGTGGTGTCGGCCAACTCTCCGATATCCCCGGTGACCAGAAGTGCCGCGGCGACCGCCGCGGTGAAGGCGATGGCCACCCACGGCGTCCTGCGCACGGGGTGGACGCGACCGAAGACCGGCGGCAGCACGCCTTCACCGGCCATCCCGTAGAGCAGCCTCGAAGCCATGATCAGGTTGATCAGCGCTCCGTTGGCCAGTGCGAACAGCGCGATCGCCGAGAACAGCCGGTCCGGAACGGCGAGCGGCCCCACCGACGTCACTTCCAGCAACGGCCCGTCGGAAGCGGCCAGTTGGCCGGTCGGCACGACCATCGAGGCGATGGTGGTCACGAGCAGGTAGATCATGCCGGCGGCAAGTAGCCCTCCGAACAGCGCCCAGGGGAAGTCGACCCGCGGCCTGCTGGCCTCTTCGGCGAGATTGACTGAATCCTCGAAGCCGATCAGCGCGAAGAAGGCCAGTCCGGCGCCGCTGATCAGGGCCAGTACCACGCTGTCGCCCTGCTTGAAATCGAGCGCGCGACCGGGGTCGCCCAGGCCGTCGCTCGAGGGCAGCTGCGCCTATCACCACCACCAGCAGCAGGCCGGCGATCTCGATCGTGGTCAGGACGAAGTTGAACCTCATGCTCTCCCTGATGCCGCGGAGGTTGATCAACGAAATCGCGGCGATGAAGGCCATGCCGACGACGGCCACCGGCAACGAGACGAAGGCCGACAGGTACTCGCCACCGAAGGCCCGGGCGATCGTCGCGGCCGAGGCCAGGCCAGAGGCAATCACCGCGAAAGCGACCATGAAGGTAACGAAGGGGCGGCCGAAGGCACGGTTCACGTAAAGCGCCGCCCCGGCCGCCTTCGGGTATTTCGTAACCAGCTCGGCGTAGGCGAAGGCTGTGAACAGCGCCAGTCCGAGGGCCAGCAGGAAGGCCGCCCAGATCGCCCCGCCCACCTCGCCGCCCACCTCGCCGACGAGCGCGTAGATCCCGGCGCCGAGGATGTCGCCGATCACGAAGAAGGTCAGCATCCGGCGCGAGATGACCCGCCTCAGCGGGCCGGCTTCGGGCTCCCCCGGCCCGACCCGAACCTCCCGGTCGGGGTTCAAGCGGTATCGGTGGTTGCCACCTGGGCCGTAAGCTCCTCGACCACGGAGGGATCCCTGAGGGTGCTGACGTCTCCAAGTTCCTTGCCGTCGGCGATGTCCCGGAGCAGGCGCCTCATGATCTTGCCGGAGCGGGTCTTCGGCAGGTCTTCGGCGTAGTAGATGCGCTTCGGCCGCGCCAGTTTGCCGATCTTTTCGGCCACGTGCTCTCGCAGTTCGGCGGTAAAGGCCTCTCCGGCGTCAACCCCGTCCTGAGGGGTTACGAAGGCTACGATCGCCTGCCCGGTTGCTTCGTCCGGCACCCCGATCACAGCGGCTTCGGCGACTCCGTCGCTGGAGACGAGGGCCGACTCCACTTCCATGGTCGAGAGCCGGTGGCCGGATACGTTGATCACGTCGTCGATCCGGCCCACTATCCAGACGAAGCCGTCCTCGTCGAACTTGGCCGCATCGCCGACCAGGTAGGTCGACGGACCGTAGCGCTGCCAGTAGGTCTCGACGAAGCGTTCCGGTTCGCCGTAGAGGGTGCGCGCCATCGCCGGCCACGGTCTGGTCAGGACCAGGGTGCCGCCGCCCTCTTCGATCGGCTCGCCTTCGGCGTCGTAGATGGCCGCTTCGATGCCCGGCAGCGGAACCGTCGCCGATCCGGGTTTGGTCGTCGTGATGCCCGGCAGGGGGCTGATCATGATCGCGCCGGTCTCCGTCTGCCACCAGGTGTCGACGATCGGGCAACGGCCGCCGCCGACGTGCTCGTGGTACCAGAGCCAGGCCCGCGGGTTGATCGGTTCACCGACTGAACCGAGAAGCCTGAGGCTGCTCAGATCGTGCTCGGCGAGCAGCTCCGATCCCCACTTCATGAAGGATCGGATCACGGTCGGCGCCGTGTAGAGGATGCTGACCCGGTAGCGCTCGATGATCTGCCACCACCGGTCTCGACCCGGGTAGTCCGGCGCCCCTTCGTACAAGACCGAGGTCGCGCCGTTGGCGAGTGGTCCATAGACGATGTAGGAATGCCCGGTGACCCAGCCGACGTCGGCAGCGCACCAGTAGACGTCGTCGTCCTTGAGGTCGAAGACCATGCGATGGCTGGCTGCCACCTGGGTCAGGTATCCGCCCGTGGTGTGGACGATGCCCTTGGGTTTGGCCGTTGAGCCCGAGGTGTAGAGGATGTAGAGCGGGTCCTCCGAATCCATCGGTTCCGGTTCGCAGACCGGGTCGGCTGCGGCCACCGCGTCGTGCCAGTCGACGTCGCGGCCTTCGAGCATCTCGCAGCCGGTGTCGCAGCGGTTCACGACGATCACGTGCTCGAGGTCGGGAAGGTCACCGAGAATCGTGTCGACCTTCTCCTTCATCGGCATCGGTGCCCCGCGCCTGAGCGTCGCGTCCGCGGTGACCAGGGCCTTGGCCTCGGACACCTCCATCCGCTCCTTCAGCGAAGAAGCCGAGAAGCCGCCGAAGACGACGTTGTGGACGGCGCCGATCCGTGCACAGGCCAGCATCGCCGCGGCCGTCTCCGGAACCATCGGCATGAAGATCCCGACCACGTCGCCTTTGGCCACACCCAGTCCCTTGAGTACGTTGGCGAAGCGCTGGGTCTGGTCGAGCAGCCAGTCGTAGGTGATCGCCTTGCGGCCCGCATCGCCGAGTTCGTCGGCGTCTTCGGCTTCCCAATGGAAAGCGACCCGGTCGCCGTTGCCGGCGGCAACGTGGCGGTCGAGGCAGTTGGCGCTCACGTTCAGCTTGCCGCCGTCGAACCATCGGGCGTGGGGCGGATCGCTCCAGTCGAGCACCGTATGCCACGGCTCGATCCATTCGAGGCGCTCTGCCCAGCCGGCCCACCAGCCTTCCGGGTCTGCCGCAGCCCGCTCGTAGACCCCCGGGTCGCGCCACTCCGCCTCGGCCGAGAATCCCGGCGGCGGGGGGAAGGTCCGTTCAGTGCCAAGCAGGACGTCGAGTTCGGGTTCGTCAGCCATTTCCTGTCTCCTCGGAGGGTTACGCCAGGCATCGTAAACCTACGGTGCGCGAGAGCAGCGGGTCAGACCTGGTTTCCGTGGGCGAGGCGGTCCGGCGGAATGATCCGGCGCTACCGCAACCGGAACCGGACTCAGCAGAGTCGGCCGAAGTGCTGGACCCAGACCCTGGCTTCGGGTCGGCCCTGGAACTTACCGCCGCGGAACCCGATTCCCAGGTCCGTGTACTGCCGGCTGAGGATCGCCGCACGGTGTCCGGGGGACTTCATCCAGGCTCTGAAGATGTCACGCACGCCGCCGACTCCCTGGCTGCCCCAGGCAATGTTTTCTCCGGCCCAGTAGCACTGGCCCCTGACGTACTTCTTCTTTATCCACCAGTCGAAGGGGCGGTTGCATGCGGTGTGCGAAAAGGCATTGCAGCGAATCATGTCGGCGGCCTTCGAATTGGCTGATCGGTCCAGTTTGCTCTTGACGCGGTAGCGCTTCAGGCCGCTGCGCTGCCTCGCGTAGTTGGTCATGCAGGCCATCGCCCTGAGCGCCCGGGCCCGCTTTGCAGGATCGTTTTCATCTCGGCACTTTCGGGGCGGGGCGATCAAACTTCGCCGTTTACCCGCTTTGCGGTTGCCAAGATTCCGGAGTCCGGCCGCCGAAGACTGCGGCCCACCGGCCGGCGTGTCGGAGGACGAAGCACCGGTGCTCTCAACCCCGGTCGGCTGCGCCCCGGCAGGGGAAGATCCGGCTGCCAGAGCCAGAACGCCTGCCAGGAGCAAGGCAGCGGCTACGATTGCCCCTGATCGACTACGAGCAAGGGCGGCCGCGAATGAGCGAACCTGAATCAAATCTCACCAAATCTGAATCGGAGTGGAAGAACCTACTCTCGGAAGAAGCATACGAAGTCACGCGGCGCGGCGCAACCGAAAGGCCGTTCACGGGACCGCATCTCGACAATCACGACGATGGCACCTACCGCTGTGTCTGCTGCCAGGCCGAACTTTTTGAATCGGGATCGAAATTCGATTCCGGCACCGGCTGGCCGAGTTTCACCGAGCCCGCCAACCTGGAGAACGTCGAGCTAAGGCAGGACCGCAGCCTGGGCATGGTCAGGACCGAGGTCGTCTGCCGCTCCTGCGATGCCCACCTCGGCCATGTATTCGATGACGGCCCCGGGCCGGGCGTCCAGCGTTTCTGCATCAACGGCTGTGCTCTCGAGTTCGACCAGTCCGGCGGGTAGGACCGGTCAGTCGCGCTCGGCCTGTTGATTCTGGAGGAAGGCGTACCGGGTCGCGATCGCTACGGCCTGGGTCCGGCTGTCAACGTCGAGTTTGTGGATCGCATTGCGTACATGGGTGTAGACGGTGGCGCGGCTGATGCCGGTCTTCTCCGCGACTCCATCGGCCCGCAGCCCTTCGGCGAGCAGCAGCAGTACCTCCCGCTCGCGCGGGGTGAGTGAACGCAGCCTTCGCAGTTCGTCTTCGCTTCCCGGACCGACGTTGCCTGATCCCAGCAGTTGCGGAAACCAGTCTTCTCCGGACAGCAACACCTGCGCGGCCGGCACGATCGCCATGGTCGATTCGGACTTTCCCACGAAACCGTGGGCACCGTTTTCGGCGGCCAGGCGGATCATATCCCGCCCTTCATGTGCGCTGAAGACCAAGATCTTCAGGTCTGGCCGGCGAGCGAGCAGCCTCTTGATCACGGTGATTCCGTCCGAGCCTGGAAGCTCGATGTCTACGGTCGCCAGATTCGGCTGGTGTTCGATCACCGCCGCCTCGGCCATGGCCACGTCGCCGGCTTCGGCAACCACCTCGAGGTCATCGTGGGCGTCGAACCTGGCGCGCAGTGCCTCCCGGACGATCTCATGGTCGTCACAGATCAGAACCCGCTTCGTGCCCATCGAGAGGCGATTATGCCAGCGCCTCGGCGCCTCGGTTCAGCCGATCTACCCCGGGTGCGCCGTGCTCGCGCAGGACCGCGGGCACCTCGACTGATCCATCACCCCGCTGGTGGTTCTCGAGCAGCGCGATCAGCGTTCGTCCGACCGCCACAGCGGTGCCGTTCAGGGTGTTGACGAATTCCGGCTGAGCCTCGGCTTCGGGTCGGTAGCGACAGTCGATCCTGCGGGCCTGGAAATCAGTCGTATTCGAGCACGAGGTCAGTTCGCGGTAGCGGTCCTGGCTCGGGATCCACGCCTCGCAGTCGAACTTGCGCGCCGCCGGGTTGCCGAGGTCTCCGACCGCAACGTCGACCACGCGGTAGGGCAGTCCCAGCCCGGTCAGGATCTCTTCTTCGATCGCCAGGATGCGCTCGTGTTCCTCACCCGCCCGATCGGGTTCGACGAAAGAGAACATCTCGACCTTGTCGAACTGGTGGACTCGGAAGATCCCCCGGGTGTCCCTTCCGGCCGCACCGGCTTCGCGCCGGAAGCAGGTCGAGAAGCCGGCATACCTGATCGGAAGCTCGCCCGGCACCCAGGATCGAACCGGCGTGGAGCGCGGCCAGCGGTACCTCGGAGGTACCCGCCAGGTACAGCTCGTCCTTCGGAAGCTCGTAGATCTGGTCGCGGTCTCCGGGCAGCATGCCGGTTCCGAACAGAGCCTCTTCGCGGACCAGCACCGGCGGCACCACGGGCTCGTGGCCATGCTCGCGCAGCAGCGACATCGCCCATCGGACCAGGGCGAACTCGAGCATTACGAGGTCGCCCTTGAGGTAGGCGAATCTCGCGCCCGAGGCCTTCGCCGCGGCTTCCATCTCGATCATCCCGCGGGCGGCGGCGAGTTCGAGGTGGTCCCGGATCTCGAAATCGAATTCGGGTGGGCTGCCGACTTCGCGCAGGGTGACGGCGTCTTCTTCGGTGAAGCCGTCGGGGCAGGCGGGATCCGGCAGGTTCGGCAGCGCGCCTGCGATCTGGTTCCGCTTTTCCTCGACCTGCCCGAGTTCGCCCTCCATGACCTCGAGCCCCGCCTTGAGCTCACGCACTTCGGCGATCGCCTCGGAGGCGTCCTCACCCGACTTCTTTGCCGACCCGATCTGTTCTGAGGCCTGCTTGCGTCGGCTGCGGGCGCCTTCGATCTCGGGCAGCAGCGCGCGCCGGCGTTCGTCGAGTGCCAGCAACTCCTCGAAGGATTCGGCCGCGCCGCGACGGGCGAGGGCAGCCTTGACCCGCTCTGGCTCCGAGCGGATTAGCTTGAAGTCGAGCACGGCCCGAAGGGCCGGCTACTCGCCGGCGTCGCTGCCGGCGTACTTGGCGACGAAGCGGGCGACCTCGTCGGCATCGTCGCCGACCACGATGTTCTGGGGCATGATCGCGCCGGAGAATCCACCGTGCTCGATCGCGTAGAGGGCATCGTCGTAGGACTCGCTGCGCTGATCCAGGTTCGGACCCTGGACGCGGGTACCGCGGTTTCCGGTTCCCTCTGATCCGGCCGGGGTCAGGGTGTGGCATCCGGCGCAGTTCGCCGCGAAGAGCTCGGCCCCGCGGTAATCGGGACTGCTCTCGGAGACCTCGATTCCCTGCTCGCCGAATCCGCATGCGGAGAGGCCGAGGGCGGCGGTGACAGTGAGTGTTGTGATCAGGACGGCACGCACAGCTTCAGCATCATATTGTCTGCGGCGGAAAATGGCCGCCCCGGATCCAAACGAGTTTCGCCAGGCGGTCGGAATGCTGCCTACCGGGGTGACCGTGATCGGGGCTCTGGCTCCGGACGGACCCGCCGGCGCCACCGCTTCAGCGGTCTGTTCGCTCTCGCTCGAGCCGATGATGATGCTGGCCTGCCTCGATCGCGGTTCGCGCACGCTGCTCGCGGTCCAGGGTGCCGACCGCTTCGTGATCAACGTGCTCGGTCGCGATCAGCGCCGGGCGGCAGAAGTCTTTCGCGACCAAAGTCGAGCAGGCTGAGAAGTGGGCTGCGGTCGAATGGAGGCAGCACCAGCAGACCCCGCTGATCGAGGGCTGCCTTGCTCATGTCGTCTGCACCCTCCGGGACGTCATCGCGGCCGGTGACCACGTGATCATCACCGGCGACGTAATCGAGGTCGAGGCCGTGGCGGGCGAGCCGCTGGTTTACCACGGGGGGCTCTTTCGAACCCTGGACTCGGCGACCGGACCGGATCGCGCGTCGGGAAGCTCCGAGGAGTGAGCACCGTAGCGGGGGCTGCCCGCCCCTTCTACTGGCTCGACGTCTTCAGCGAGCTGGCGCTGGCGGGCAACGGACTCGCGGTCGTACTCGACGCAGACGGCCTCGCGCCGGAGACGATGCTGGCCTTCGCCCGCGAGGTCGGACTCTCCGAGACGACCTTCGTCCAGACGCCGACCGCCGGGGAGGCCGACTACCTCAACCGGATCTGGACCGTGAGCGGAGAGATCCCGTTTGCCGGGCACCCTTCGCTGGGCACCGCGGTCGCGGTGGCTCTTCATCGCGGAAGCGGCCGGGAGGTCCGCAGTCACACCTTCACCCAGCAGACCGGGGTCGGAACACAGCGGGTCGATTCGGTGTTTGACGGAGACGCCTGGTCGGCCTCGGTCGAGCAGGAGCCCGCGAGCTTCGGCCGCACAGTCGATCGGGAGAGGGTCGCCCGGGCATTGAGCATCGGCCCGGAGGACATGGATGCCGAGTTGAGTTGCCAGATCGTCTCGACCGGTCTGCCCGCCCTGCTTGCCCCGGTGTCAGATCTCGAGACCCTCGCTCGCTGCCGGCCTGAATTCGAGACTCTGCGCGAGCTCGAGAGCAGCCCGGCACTCAATCTCTACGCCTTCGTCCACGAGCGCGGCTCGCGCACGGTCAGGGCCCGCTGCTTCGGGGCCGATCTCTCCGGCGTCGAGGATCCGGCGACCGGATCGGCAGCCGGTCCTTTGCTCGCGTACCTCCAGGACTGCCTGGATATCGACCGGATCGTGGTCGAGCAGGGGATCGAGATGGGTCGCCCGAGCCGGATCGAAGCAAGGATGGAGAACGGCCGCCCGGTTGTCTCCGGAGCGGTTACGGTGTTGGCCGAAGGATCAGTCCATCTGCCCGACAAGGAGAGTTGAAATGAAGACCGCAATAGTGGGTGGCCACGGCAAGATCGGACTGATGCTCGCCGGGCTTGATCAGGGACCGGGGCGATGGCGTCCGCTGCCTCATCCGGGATCCGGCTCAGGTAGAGGACATCGTTGAGGTCCGCGCAGAGCCGGTCGTGCTCGATCTGGAGAACGCCACCGACGACGAAATCGACGCTTCGCTGGTCGACTGCGGGGCCGTCGTCTTTGCGGCCGGCGCCGGCCCGGGCAGTGGGGCGGCGCGCAAGGAAACCGTGGACTACGAAGGCGCGGTCAGGACCGTCGAGGCAGCCCGGCGCACCGGCATCAGCCGCTACGTGATGATCAGCGCGGTCGGGGCCGACCCGGACGCCGCGGGTGATGACGTCTTCGCGGTCTACCGGCGCGCCAAAGGAAGGGCCGATCGAGTGCTGGCTACCAGTGGTCTCGACTTCACGATCGTTCGGCCGGTGGGGCTGGTGGACGGGCTGGGCACCGGCCAGATCAACCTGGACGAGGGGACGCTGTCGCCTACGGTGCCTCGCGAAGACGTCGCCGAAGTCCTTTCCGAGGTCCTGCGCCGCGATTCGACGATCGGGCTCACCTTCAGCCTGAGTACCGGTGAGACACCGATCTTCGAGGCGATCGCCGGCCTCGCCTGAATCGGCGTCAGAACATGCCGGCGGTCGTATCGATCGCTCTCCAGATAAGGAAAGCGACGACGAAGCTGGCGACGGTCATGACGCCGGTCTCGCGACGCACGATGGCCAGCGCCACCGTCTGCTGGCGTTCGGGAGCGAGGGTGGCGAAGTCGGTCTCTCCCAGTTCCTGGCTGGCCGATGCTCCGCGCATCGCCTCGGCCAGCACCGAGGCGACCACCGGCAGCGCGGCATAGAGGTAGTGGAGGTCGTCTTCGGCCCGGGCGCCGTCGATGTAGATCACGGTCTCGGCGAGCACGAAGACGAGGGTCGCGATCTGGGCCGCGCGCAACAGGTACCAGAAGGCGATCGAAACCCGGTCGGCCCGCCACGCGAGGCCGCCGGTCGCGCCCGCGGCGAGGTTGAGGGCGATAACGGTCACTCCCAGTGCCAAGTATGCCTCAGACATCGATCAATCCCGCCCAAAAGCGTAGGAGTTCGGCTTGTATATGCGAAAAATCACTATGTAGCAACTTGATACAAAGTAGGTGAGAGTACCTGTATAAACCTCTGCTGAAGGCCGCCCCCAGCCCCCGTCCGGGACCAATCGATTGCTCCATCAGTATCTGCCAATTCTCGTCTTTGCATCGCTCGGCATAATCGTCGGGGCCGCCTTCGCAACGCTGAACCTCGTTCTGGGTCCGAAACGCGTCAAGGACCCGACCTCCAGCGCCGCGGTCAGGCAGTCGGATCCCTACGAATGCGGCCTGCCTTCGGAGATCTCGAGCACATTCCGTTTCGGGGTCAGTTTCTACCTGGTGGCGATGCTGTTCATTCTCTTCGACATCGAGGTCATCTTCCTTTATCCGGTGGCGACCTTCCTCAAGTCCTCCGAGTCCTTCTATGTGCTCGGAGCCATGGTCCTGTTCATCCTGCCGCTGGTCGTCGCCCTGCTCTACGAATGGCGGAAGGGGGCGATGGATTGGAGCTAGAACGCCAAAAACTGAGGCTCCATTCGTCGCTCGAGCAGCCCAAGACGCCTGAAGACCTGCGCGCCCGGCAGCTCAGGGCCCGCGACATGCTGCGCGGGGATCTCGACGGTGCAGACCTCGACGCCTACGTCGAGGAACGCGTCGTCACCACGACCCTGGACAAGGTGCTGAACGTCGCCCGGGCCAATTCGATCTTCCCGGCGACCTTCGGCCTGGCCTGCTGCGCGATCGAGATGATGTCGACGGTCTCGCCCCGGTATGACATCGCCCGCTTCGGCGCCGAGGCCTTCCGTGCTTCGCCGCGTCAGGCCGACCTGCTGATCATCTCGGGCCGGGTTTCGATCAAGATGGCCCCGGTCGTCCGGCGGATCTACGACCAGATGCTGGAACCCAAGTGGGCGATCTCGATGGGTGCCTGCTCCTCCAGCGGTGGCATGTTCTCCAACTACGCCGTGGTACAGGGGGCCGACAAGTTCATGCCGGTGGATGTCCACGTGCCGGGCTGCCCGCCGCGACCCGAGGCCCTGATGTACGGCTTCAACAAACTTCAGAAGCAGATCCTCGGCAACCCGGAGCCGGGTTGGCGCAGCCGTTACAACGCCCACGGCACCGAAGAGTGGGCGCGCGGGGGCTCGGCCTCCGAGCCTTCCGAGGAGGCTGCGGCGGCCTACGAGCGCGCGCGTGAGGTGCTCGGTGCCTGACGCACCCGGCCTCGAGTTGATCTTTGCCGGGATCAACAGCGACCACCCCGGCGCGGTGCTCGACACCAGTTACGACCGCGAACAGGCGGCGCTGATCATTCGCCCGGACCAGATCCGCAACGTCCTTACCTGGCTCAGGGACTCCGGGGACCAGGGCTACAGGTTTCTCGCCTCGGTCCACGGGGCCGACTACCTGCCGGCCGAGCCACGCTTCGCTGTCCACTACGAGATGCTCAACCGCGAGCGCTACGAACGGCTCAGAGTCAAGGCCCTGCTGGCGGAGCCGGAGGACGGACAACCGCACATCGACTCGGTGGTCGACCTCTTTCCGACCGCGGAGTTCCAGGAGCGCGAGGTCTACGACTTCTTCGGCATCGTCTTCGACGGTCACCCCGACCCGCGCCGGATCCTGATGCCGGAGGACTACGACGGCCACCCCCAGCGCCGTGACTTCCCGATCGGCGGCGAGCCGGTCATTTTCACCCGTGACGAAGTGAGCAACCCGGGCTGGTGGAACTGATGGCGACCGCACCCAGGAGCGAGCCGCGCGACAGCCTGATCGACCAGGAGATGACTCCGGCGATGATGGCGATGGAGATCGAGTCCAAGCTGCCGGGTGCCACGGTCGAGCTCGAGCCCGAGCAGGAGATGATGACCGTCAACATGGGTCCGCATCACCCGGCAACCCACGGGGTGCTGCGGCTGGTCGTCGATCTCGAAGGCGAAGTCGTCAAAGACCTCAAGCCGATCGTCGGCTACGTGCACACGGGCATCGAGAAGTCCTGCGAGTCGATGGCCTACTGGAAGGTCATTCCGTTCGTCGAACGCATGGATTACCTCTCCTACTTCTTCAACATGCAGGCCTACTGCGGCGCCGTCGAGACCCTGGTCGACCTCGAGGTCCCGCGCAGGGCGCAGTACCTGAGGGTGCTCCACATGGAGCTCAACCGCCTGCATTCGCATCTGGTCTGGCTCGGCACGACGGCGCTCGACATCGGCGCGATGAGCGTCTACTTCTACTGCTTCCGCGATCGCGACCGGGTCCTTGACCTTTTCGAGATGTCAGCCGGCCAGCGCATGCACACCCGCTACTTCCAGATCGGCGGCGTGGCCGAGGACATCCCCGCCGGCTTCGAGCGCAAGGTGCGCGAGATGATCGATCTGATGAACCGGGGCATCGGCCAGTACGAGGCACTGCTGGACCGCAACGAGATCTTCCTGATCAGAACCAAGAACGTCGGCATCGTCGAGAAGGACCGGCTGCTCGAACTGGGCGTGACCGGACCGCTGCTCCGGGCTGCGGGCGACGCCTGGGACCTGCGCAAGGAAGCCGACTACCTGGTCTATGACGAGCTCGACTTCGACGTGCCAGTGGGCACGGTAGGAGACGGCTACGACCGCTACCGGGTCCGGCTCACGGAGATGCGGGAGTCGTTGAAGATCATCGAGCAGTGTCTCGACGGACTGCCGGAGGGGCCGTGGCTGGCCGACGACCGCAAGTACGTACTGCCGCCGCGCTCGGAGCTTTCGACTTCGATGGAGTCGCTGATCCACCACTTCAAACTGGTCACCGAGGGATTCCGGGTCGAGCCGGGCGAGGTCTACAACCCGGTCGAGTCGCCGCGCGGCGAGCTCGGCTGCTTCGTCATGGCCGACGGCTCCTCGAAACCGGCGCGGGTCCACTTCCGCGAACCCTCCTTCGTCAACCTGCAGGCACTCAAGGACATGGCCGTGGGCGAGTACGTCGCCGACCTGATCCAGACCCTGGCCATGCTCGACCCGATCCTCGGCGGGATCGACCGCTGAGCAGATGGACGACTTCACGCCGACAGAGGACTTCATCTCGCCCGGGCTGCCTGTCGACGAGGCCAATACGACCGGTCGCGAGCCGCTGGGTGAGCCTGAAGAGATCCCCGAGCTCTCCGACGTCGACTGCCCGGATGAGCTGCGCGAGTCGATCGAGAAATCGATGGCGGAGTACCCGGACCGCAAGTCGGCCTCGTTGCCGGCCCTCTGGGCGGTCCAGAAGCTCTACGGCTGGTGTACGCCGGAGGGGATCCGCCAGGCGGCGGCGGTCATGAAGGTGACGCCCGCCTACCTGGAGTCCGTGGCCAGCTTCTACGACCTCTTCCGCCTCGAGCCCGCCGGCGAGAGCCAGGTGCTCGTCTGCACCAACATCTCGTGCTGGATGCGCGGCGGCGACGAACTGCTGGACGCCTTCTGCGAGGCCACCGGGGCCGACCGCGGCGAGGCCGGCCATGGCGGCGCGCTTTCGGAGGACGGCAAGATCCTGATCTCCGGCTTCGAGTGTCTCGGTGCCTGCGACCTCGCTCCGATGGCCTCGGTCGACGAGCGCTACTACGGACCGCTCGAGCCGACCGAAGCGAAGACCGTGATCGATCAGCTCCGGGCCGGCCAGGACGTGCTGCCCGGCAAAGCCCTCTCGGCCCGGCCGCTTCCCGGCGGGGACGGGGAAAGCAGCGACGAGCGCGTCACCTCGAGCAAAGGACCGAACCAGTGAGCATCGTCGAAACCCGGATCCTGCTGCGCCACGCGAGTGACCCCGACCTGAAGAAGATCGACCGCTACCGCTCCTACGGCGGCTACCGGACCCTGGAGATGGCCTACGACGAGCTCGAGCCGGACTCGATCGTCGACGAGCTCGAGGAATCGGGGCTGAGGGGCCGCGGCGGCGCCGGCTTCTCGATGGGCAAGAAGGTCTCTTTCCTTCCCCACGGCAACCAGACCAAGTACCTCTGCTGCAACGCCGACGAATCCGAGCCGGGTGCCTTCAAGGACCGGGAGCTGATGCAGCGCAACCCGCACCAGCTGATCGAGGGCATCATCATCGCCAGCTATGCGGCCGGCATCAGCCACGCATTCATCTTCATCCGCGGTGAATACGACCGGCAGGCCGACATCCTCGACCAGGCGGTGGCCGAGGCATACGAGGCCGGCTACCTCGGCAAGAACATCCTCAAGTCGGGACACGACCTCGAGCTGACCGTCCACCGTGGCGCCGGCGCCTACATCTGTGGCGAAGAAACGGCGCTGCTCGATGCGCTCGAGGGCAAGCGCGGCAATCCCCGCCTCAAGCCCCCGTTCCCGGCCGTTCAGGGCCTCTACGGCGGACCGACCCTGATCAACAACGTCGAGACCCTTTCCAACGTCAGCCACATCGTCGCCAACGGCGCCGACTGGTTCAAGTCTTTCGGCACCGAGCAGTCGCCCGGAACCAAGGTGGTCTCGATATCCGGCGGGGTGAGACGGCCGGGCAACTACGAAGTCGAGCTCGGGGTCAAGCTCGGTGACCTGATCAACGGCCTCGCGGGAGGCCCCCTCGAAGGACGGCAGATCAAGGCGCTGTACCCGGGCGGCTCATCTTCCCCGGTGCTCACCCCGGATTCGCTCGACCTCCCCTACAGCTTCGAAGCGATGGCCGAGGCCGGCTCGATGCTCGGCTCGGGCTCGATCATCGTCGCCGACGATTCGGTCTCGATCCCCCACATGGCCCTGCGCACCGCGCGCTTCTACCACCACGAGTCCTGCGGCAAGTGCACCCCCTGCCGCGAGGGTACGAACTGGACCGTGAAGATGCTCGAGCGCGTGGTCCGCGGCGAAGCGACGCCGATGGACCTGGACATCATTTCTTCGGTCCAGAAGAACATCATCGGACACTGCCTGTGCGTACTCGGCGACTCGATGGCGATGCCGGTCAGCGCCATGGTCAACAAGTTCCGCGACGAGTTCGAAGAGGTGATCGCGACGGCGGCCTTCGACGGGCTGCCGAGCACCGACGGGCGCGAGTCCCAGGAGGCCGGGCTCGAGCCCGGCCCGGGCGGCACCGGGACCAGGGTGTTGGACAGGGTCAGGCTCCAGGGCAGACCGGTCCCCGAATCCGCGCAGGCCGCGGCCGAGGAGCTGCCCAGTGCCTAGGAAGGTCGCCAACCGCATAACCCTGACCGTCGACGGCCGGGACATCGAGGCTGACGAAGGCGCGATGCTTGTCGATGCCGCCAAGCACGGCGACGTCGAGATCCCGGTCTTCTGTTACGAGCCCAAGCTCGGACAGCCGGTCGGCGCCTGTCGAATGTGCCTGGTCGAGATCGAGGGAATCCCCAAGCTTCAGACTGCCTGTTCGACGCCGGTCAGGGACGGCATGGTCGTCCACACCAGGACCGACCAGGTCAAGGAAGCGCAGAACGCAGTGGTCGAGTTCCTTCTGGTCAACCACCCGCTCGACTGCCCGGTCTGCGACAAGGGCGGGGAGTGCCCGCTCCAGGACATCTCGATGGGCTGGGGTCCCGACCGCAACCGCATGGTGGACGAGAAGCGTCACTTCGAGAAGCCGGTGGCGCTTTCGCCGCTGATCGCGATCGACCGCGAGCGCTGCATCATGTGTTACCGCTGCGTGCGCTTCAGCCAGGAGGTCCCCGAAGACGCCCAGCTGCAGATCCACGAACGCGGCGATCGCAGCTACATCGGGACCTTCAACGAGCAGCCTTACATCGCGCCGTTCTCGGGCAACATCACCGAGCTGTGCCCGGTAGGTGCGCTGACCTCCTACACCTACCGTTTTCAGGCAAGGCCCTGGGACATCGAGCAGGGCGGCTCCGTCTGCACCCTGTGCCCCAGCCAGTGCAACGTCTCCTTCACGATTCGCGACGAGCAGGTCAAGCGCGTGCTGGCCCGTGACAACCCCGAGGTCGACGACGGCTGGCTCTGCGACAAGGGCCGCTACGGCTTTCAGGCGATGTACTCGCTCGACCGGGTGATGAATCCGCTGCGCTACGAAGGCGGCAACCCGGTACCGGCGACCTGGCCCGAGGCAATCGGCATGGCGGCCGATGCCCTGAGCGCCTCGGGGCCGAAGACTGCCGCGCTCGTCGGCGACGCCTCCAACGAAGAGGGCTTCATCGTCCAGAGCCTGATCCGCGAAGGACTCGGTTCCGCAGACATCGATTCCCGCCGGGCTTCCGGCGCCGACCGGGCGAGGCTGGTCGCGCTTTCGGACCCCGCGATCTCGGCCCGCACCCTCGACCTGGATACGGCCGACGTGGTGCTGGTGGTCGGCACCGACCCGATCCACTCTTCGCCAGCCTTCGACCTGAGGATCCGCAAGGCGGTGCGTCGAAACGGCACCGCCCTCGCCGTCGCCACCGACCGGCCCAGCGCGCTAGACGGAGGGGCGACCGAGGTCGAACGCTACGGCCCGGGTGAAGCAGCCTCCTTCCTGCGGGGTCTCGCCGCCGAAGTCGAAAGCGGAAGCGAAAGCGGGATCGCCGGCCTGCTGAGCGGGGCTGAAGAAGCCGTGATCGTCTGGGGCGAGCGAATCGGCCGGGGCGAGAGCGGGGCCGAAGCCCTGTCCGCTTTGCTCGCGCTGAGCGAGAGTCTGGGCCTCGCAGCCAAGCCTGAATCCGGCCTGATCGAGATCCCCGAGGTCGCAAATGCCCGCGGCCTGCGTGAGGTCGGATGCCTGCCCGACGCCGGCCCCGGCCTGGCAGAGACCACCAGGGGACGCGATGTTGAAGAGATCCGCGCCGGACTCGAATCGGGTGAGATCGAATCGCTGCTGCTTTTCGGGGTCGACCCGCTCCGCGACTTTCCCGACACCGACGGCTGGCGCCGGGCGCTCGAAGCCGCCGGTCATGTCGTCTGCTTTTCGATGAACGCAAGCGAGACGACGGAGTACGCCGACGTGGTCTTCCCGCTCGAGAGCCACGCCGAGAAGGACGGCACGGTCACCCACCCGGAGGGCCGCCTGCAGCGAGTCCGGCCTTCGGCCAAGCGCCCCGGCGACATCCACGCCGGCTGGATGGCCCTGGCCGAACTCTCCGCCGCGATCGGGCACGAGACCGGGATCCACGCCGCCCCCGAAGCTCTCGAAGCGATCACCGAAGCCGTCCCCTTTTATGAAGGTCTCACCGACAGCAAGATCGCCGGCCGCGGAATCCGCTGGCAGGACACCGAAGCCGCGACGGCCTTTGCCGCCGGTCTCTCGTCTTCAGCGGAGATGATCGCCGCCGCATCGTCCGAAGGGTCGGCGGAATCCTCACCGGCCGGATCTGACCAGGACGGTTCCGGGGGCCTGACCCTCGGTACCTACCGCGATCTGTGGGCCGACTCGACGACCGACCTTAGCCCGGCACTCAACTACCTGGTTCCCGCCCAGCGGCTGGAAGTGTCCGTTGCCGACGCGAAGCGGCTCGGTCTTTCCCGTGGCGATGAAGTCTCGGTCGGTTCGGGGGAGTCCTCTGTCAACGCGCGTATCGCGATCCGCGCAGCTCTGCCGGAGGGCACCTGTTTCCTGATCGAAGGCACGGTCGAAGGCAACGCCAACGTTTTCGCCAATGGACGCCCCGCGAAGGTCGAGATCGGCAAGCCGGAAGTCAAGCTGGACCTGGTTGCCGCCGGTAGCGGAGAACCTCCGGATGGAGAGCGTCCGTAGTGATCACACCGCTGCTGGGGGATACCAACTTCGTCGATGCGACGTGGATCATGATCGTCAAGTCGCTGATCATCTTCATCGTGATCCTCAGCATCGTGCCGATCGTGCTGCTGACCGAACGCAAGCTTCTGGGACGCTTTCAGCAGCGCTACGGCCCTAACCGGGTCGGCCCCTACGGCGCCCTCCAGCCGCTGGCCGATGTCGGCAAGCTCCTCTCCAAGCAGGGTTTCCGCCCCAAGGGCGCGGTGCCTTTCCTCTACGAGATCGCGCCGGCGATCAGCATCTTCGCGGCCGTCGCAACGCTGGCGATCCTGCCTTTCGGTGATGTCCAGGGCGACGTCGGTCTCTACGGCATCGACGTGCCGATCGGAATCCTCTACTTCTTCGCCTTCGGTGCGATCGCCTTCTACGGTCTGCTGCTCGGCGGCTGGGCTTCCGGCTCCAAGTACTCCTTCCTCGGCGCGATGCGCTCGGCCGCCCAGCTGATCTCCTACGAGATCGCGATGGGCCTCTCGCTGCTCGGTGTCGTGATGATGGCCGGCTCACTCTCGCTGGTCGACATCGTCAAGGCCCAGGGTGAGATCTGGTACTTCCTGCCGCAGATCGTCGGCTTGCTGATCTTCATGGTGGCCGGCTTCGCCGAGACCAACCGGGTGCCTTTCGATCTTCCCGAGGCCGACGCCGAACTGGTCGCCGGGTACAGCACCGAGTACGGCGGCATGCGCTTCGGCTCCTATTTCTTCGCCGAATACATGGAGATTCTGATCGTCTCCGGCATCGCCGCCACTATGTTCTTCGGCGGCTGGATGGGCCCGGGCCCGCCGATCCTCGACCCGATCTGGATGCTGGCCAAGATGCTGATCATCACCGGCTTCTTCATCTGGATCCGGGCTACGCTTCCCCGGTTCCGCTACGACCAGCTGATGAGCTTCGGCTGGAAGGTCCTCGTCCCCCTGGCAACCCTCAACGTGCTGGTAACGGCAGTCCTGGTGGTGGTTCTGTGAGCATCAGTCCCGAAGAAATCAAGGTTGTTCCGCGCGGCCCCGAACCGGGAGGCGCCGGTGGCGCCTACCGCGCCTTCGGCGAGACCCTGCGTGGCCTTCGCACCACGATGGGCCGGCTCTTCGACAAGCCCGTGACGATCCAGTACCCGGAAGAGAAGACGCCGGTCTACCCGCGCTTCCGCGGCCGGCACAAACTCCACCGCTTCGAGGACTCACACCTCGAGAAGTGCGTCGGCTGTTCGCTCTGCGCGGCGGCCTGCCCCGCAGACTGCATCCGTGTGGTCGCGGCCGAGAACGATCCCGACAACCGGGTCTCGGCCGGCGAGCGCTACGCGGCGGTCTACGAGATCAACCTCACCCGCTGCATCTTCTGTGGCTACTGCGAGATGGCCTGCCCCTTCGACGCGATCACCATGGGTCACGACTTCGAGATGGCCGACTACAACCGCTCCGATCTGATCTTCACCAAGGAGATGCTGCTGGCCGAAGCGATCGACCGCACACCGCTTCGCGGGGAGGGTGAATAGTGGTCGAAGTCGCCTTCTTCTTCGGCGCGCTCGGGGCGCTCGGCGGTGCCATCGCCGTCGTGCTGCTCCGCAATCCGTTTTACAGCGTCCTGGCGCTGGTCGTTCACCTCGTCTTCCTTGCCGGCATCTTCCTGCTGCTGCTCGCCCAGTTCATCGCCGCCGCGCAGATCGTGGTCTACGCCGGCGCGGTAATGGTCATCTACGTATTCGTCGCCGCCTACGTCGGAGGAATCGAAGAGCCGGTCTTCGATTCGGCTCCGAAACTGAAGATCTTCGGCCCGATACTCGCCGCGGCGCTTTTCATCGAGATTTCGATTGCGGTCCTCGGCTCCTCGCTGATCGGTCTCGGTACCGAAGGCGTCGAGAAGGTCGAGTCCGGCTTCGGTACGCCCGAAGCGGTCGGCAAGCTCATGCTCGAGGACTTCCTGATCGCCTTCGAGGCGGCCTCGCTGCTTCTTCTGGTCGCCGCGGTCGCGGCGATCGTGCTGGCCGGCCGCAAGAAGCAGACCGGGGAGGCCGGCTGATGGCCATCGAGTGGTACCTCGTGCTCTCGGCCATGCTGTTCGGCATCGGTTTCGCCGGCGTGCTGGTCCGCCGCAACCCCGTGGTAATCCTGCTCTGCCTCGAGCTGATGCTCAGCGCGGGCGCGCTCTCGCTGATCTCGTTCAGCCGGCTTCACGGCGACGGTGACGGCCAGGTATTCGTCCTGATGGTGCTTGTGGTCGCCGCCTGCGAGGTCGTCGTGGGTCTCGGCCTCGTGGTCGCCATGTTCCGCCGCCGAATCGCCCTCGACGTCGACGAGATGAAGGAGCTGCAGGGATGAACGCTGCTTCCTGGGGGTGGCTCGTCCTGCTCTTCCCGTTGCTCGGCTCGCTGCTGATCGGCTCGACTTTCAAGGTGCTTCCGGCCCGGACCGCCGGGCTGATCGGGATCGGCGCGATCGTCGCCGCCTTCGCCTGCGGCATCGCCGCGGTGATCTCGCTCCAGGGTGAACCGGCCGAGTCACGTCACGTCGCCGACAGCCTCTGGCAGTACGCCTCGGTCGGTGGATTCCAGATCGACCTCGGTATCTACGTCGATCCGCTTTCGCTCTTCATGGTCCTGGTGGTCACCGGGGTCTCCTCGCTGATCCACATCTACTCCTACTCGTACATGAAGTCGGACGAGGGCTACCACCGCTTCTTCAGCTACCTCAACTTCTTCGTCTTCTCGATGCTGCTGCTGGTCCTCGCCGGCAACTACGTGCTCCTGATCGTCGGCTGGGCCTTCGTCGGCTTTGCCTCCTATGCGCTGATCAGCTTCTGGTACCGGCGCGAGACCGCCACCAGGGCCGGCATGAAGGCCTTCATCATCAACGTGGTCGGCGACATCGGTCTGGTCCTGGCCGCGATTCTGATCTTCCGCGAACTCGGCGTCGTCGAATACGGGGCCGTCTTCGAGAAGGCCCCCGAGGTCTTCACCACGACAAATGAGTGGACCGCGGTGGCGATCTGCCTGCTGCTCCTGGTCGGTGCCTTCGCCAAGTCGGCCCAGATGCCGTTCCACACCTGGCTCGCCGACGCGATGGAAGGCCCGACGCCGGTTTCATCGCTGATCCACGCGGCCACCATGGTCACCGCCGGTGTCTACCTGATCGGCCGCTCGCATCCGCTGTTCGAACTTGCCCCGGCCGCCGCCGACGTCGCCGCGATCGGTGGCCTCGTGACCCTCCTGGTGGCCGGCACGATCGCGATCGCGGTCACCGACCTGAAACGAATAATCGCCTATTCGACCATGAGCCAGATCGGCTACATGTTCGTCGGCGTGGGAATAGGTGCCTACTCGGCCGGCTTCTTCCACCTGATGACCCACGCCTTCTTCAAGGCGCTGCTCTTCATGGCGGCCGGTTCGGTAATCGCGGCGATGGCCAACATGCAGAACATCGACAAGATGAGGGGCTTCTACAAGGCGATGCCTTTCACCGCGGCGATGCTGATCATCGGCGCCCTGGCGCTCTCGGCCTTCCCTTTCACCTCCGGCTGGTTCTCCAAGGACGAGATCCTCGACTTCGCCCACTTCAGGGGCGGCTGGTACGAAGTCTTCGTGATCGGCGGTTACATCGGCGCCTTCATGACCGCGATCTACTCCTTCCGGATCATCTTCCGCATCCTGCCGGGCCCGCCCTGTGAGGAAGCGGCCCACCTGATCGAAACCGGGCACGTGGTCCACGGCGAGCCGGTCAACCCCCACAGCGGTGAGCATGAGGACACGGAGGTCGGCTACCCCGGCTCAGAGCACCACATCGCCGAGCAGGCGAAGGGGATGAAGATCGGCATGTCGGTGCTCGGTTTCCTGGCCCTGTTCGGGGGCCTGGTCCAGGTTCCTGGCGTGACCGAGGTGATAACCCACTTCCTCGAGCCGACCTTCGAGGACTCACCGCTGGCGGCGATGCATCCGACCACGGCCGAGGCCTGGAAGGGCCTGGCCAAGGGAGGGGCGATATCGGTCGCCGGCATCGTCTTCACCTGGCTGCTCTACGTCAAGCGACCGGACATACCCGGAGCTTTCAGGCGGCGATTCAAGCCGGTCTACACGCTCTGCATCAACCTCTGGTACGGCGACCAGATCATCGACTTCCTGATCGTCCGGCCGTTCAAGGCACTCGGGCGTTTCGCTGACAACGTGGTCGAGCGCTATCTGATCAACGGCATCACCGGCGGCACGATCGCCATCGTCCGCTCGGCCGGCGGCGCGGTGCGCGAACTTCAGACCGGCATGGTGCGTGGCTACGCGCTGCTGATGCTCAGCGGCATCGTCGGTATCGCCCTCTACTTCCTGATCCGGAGCATCTGATGCTCAGCGCGATCCTCTGGGCCCCGCTGCTCTTCGGTTTCCTGGCCCTGCTGGCCCCACGGCGCTTCGCGGCCGCCGTAGCGCTGACCGGAACCGTGGTGACTCTCGTTCTGGCGGCGGTCGTGGCGATCGGCTTCGATCCCTCCGGGGGCATGCAGTACGTCGTCGACGTCACCTGGATACCCGGCCTCGGCATCAACTACAGCCTCGGCATCGACGGGATCTCGGTCTTCCTGGTTCTCCTGACCGCGATCGCCTGGGTCCCCGCCGTCGCTTTCACGGCCAGCCGCGGGACCGACCGCGGTGGCCTCTTCTACTTCATGCTGCTGCTCGGGCAGACTGCCACCCTGGGGGCCTTCCTAGCCCAGGACCTGCTGCTCTTCGTCCTTTTCTTCGACCTGATGATCGTGCCTTTCTACTTCCTCTTCGGAATCTGGGGCAGCGACCGGGACGGGGTCACCGCCGGCGCGGCGACGGTCAAGATGATCGTCTTCACGCTGGTCGGCTCGCTGCTGATGCTGGTCGGCGCGGTCGCGGTGGGGGTCATCGCCGCCGACGGCGGAGACCTCACCTTCTCGATGGCCGAACTGGCCGAAAAGGGCCTGCCGTCCGGTTCCCAGAACTGGATCTTCTGGTTCTTCGCCGCCGCGTTTTTCGTGAAGATGCCGGCCTTCCCCCTGCACGGCTGGATGCCCGATGCCTATCGCGCCGCGCCGCTGCCTGCTCTCGCCGTCTTCTCGGCGGTGCTCTCCAAGGTCGGTGCCTACGGCTTCCTCAGGGTAGTGCTGCCGATCATGCCTGACGCCACCGAGCTGTTCCAGACGACGATGCTGGTCATCGCCCTGGTTTCGATCATCTACGGCTCGGTGATGGCTTTCACCAAGCTCGACCTGAGGCTGATCCTCGGCTTCTCCTCGATCGCCCAGCTCGGCTTCATCACGCTCGGCATCTTCGCCCTGGACAGCACCGGCGCCAACGGAGCCCTCTTCCAGATGATCAACCACGGCCTCGTGGTCGTGCCGGCGATCCTGATCGTCGCCCTGATCGCCGAACGCACCGGCAGCGAGCAGCTGGGGCCGATGGGAGGGCTGGCGAAGAACGCACCGGTCTTTGCCGTGATCTTCCTGATCGTCGCCATGGCCACCCTGGCGATCCCCGGATCCCCGAACTTCATCGGGGAGTTCTTCGTCCTCAACGGCGTCTTCAATACCGACGTGGCGATCGCGGTCATCGCCTCCACTGGTGTCGCGATGGCCGCCTACTACGCGCTGCGCATGTATCAGCGCACCATGCACAATCCGCTTCCGGAAGGCGTCGACTCCCGTGAGATCTCGCTTCGGGACGCACTGATCATCGCCCCGATGGTCCTGGTCATCGTCGTGCTCGCCTTCTGCCCGCAGATCGTCCTCGGGGATACGAGCCCCGCCGTCGATCAGACCGTCAAGACCAGCCTGGAGGCCTCGCAGTGAGTTTCGACGCCCCCACGATCGACTACGCCGGGCTCTCGCCGGTCATCGCCCTCAGCACCGGGCTGATCGTGCTCGTGATCGTCGCCGTCTTCGATTCGATCAAGCGGCTCGCCCCGGCGCTCGCCATGCTCACGCTCGCGACCACGGCCGGGCTGTTGATCTGGCAGTGGGATGCCGATACCGAGCTGATCAACGGGACACTCAAGATCGACGGCCTGGCGGTCGTATTCTCGCTGCTTATCGTGGCCGCAGCCGCCGGCGCCGTGCTGACCTCGATCGGCGACCCTTCCGAGCAGCAGGTCGGCAGACCGGACTTCCTCTCGCTGCTCATGGCTTCGGTCCTGGGAATGGTCCTGCTGACCATGGCCAACAACCTGATCACCTTCTTCGTCGCCCTGGAGCTGTTCTCGATCCCGCTCTACGCCCTCTGCGGGACCAACCTCCGTCGTCGGGAGTCGCTCGAGTCGGGGTTCAAGTACCTGATCATCGGCTCGGTCGGTTCGGCCACGCTGCTCTACGGCATGGCCCTGATCTACGGCGCGTCGGCCGCCACCGGATTCGAGGCGATCGCCACCGGCCTGACCGAAGGCGGACTGATCAGCGATTCGCTCACCCTGGTCGGAGTCGGCATGGTTTCGGTCGGGCTCGCTTTCAAGATCTCGATCGCACCCTTCCACCAGTGGACGCCGGACGTCTACCAGGGCGCCCCGACCCCGGTCACCGGTTTCATGTCGGCGGCCACCAAGCTGGCCGCCTTCGCGGTATTCATCCGTTTCTTCCTGGTCGCCCTGGAGCCGATGGTCGCCGAGTGGGATGTGATCCTCGCGGTCCTGGCCACGCTCTCGATCCTGATCGGCAACGTCGGCGCGATCGCCCAGACATCGCTCAAGCGAATGCTCGGTTATTCCGGTATCGCCCAGGCCGGTTACATGCTGGCCGGCATCGTCGTGGCCACCCAGCAGGGGGTCGACGCCCTGACCTTCTACCTCGCCGCCTACCTGGCGATGAACCTGGCCGCGTTCTCGGCGGTGATCATCCACGAGCGCCAGTCCGGCTTCTCCGATTCGATCGAGTCATTGCGAGGTATCGGTCGCAGCAGGCCCGTCGTCGCCTGGCCGCTGACCATTGCCATGCTGGCCCTCGCCGGCCTGCCGCCGACCGCCGGCTTCATCGGCAAGCTCTACCTGTTCGAGGCCCTGGTCGAGGCCGACTGGACCTGGCTCGGCGTGATGATCGCGATCGGCACCATGATCTCGCTCGTCTATTACATGCGGGTCGTCGCGGTGATCTGGATGTCCCCGGCCTCCGACGCCTCTCTCCAGGTTGCCGAAGGCGAGCCCGGTGTCGACCTCGACGCATCCCGCCGCTGGCATCTGGTCCTTCCTGCCGTACTCGGAGCCGCCGCCGCGATCTTCTTCGGCATCATCCCGCAGCCTCTGGTCGAGTTCGCCCAGCACGCCGGCAACGCCCTCGCCGCCTACATCTCCTGACCGTCCCGGCCCGGCGAAGGCCCGACGTTGTGTCGGACGGCCGTCCGCGGCACTACGCTCGTCGCTCAGCAACTGCCTCGCATCGGAGCGGCGGCAGCCGGCTGCACCGGGTGCGTTAGTTTGTGAACAGGCAGGAGCGGAGGAGCCACCCTGCCGGTCACCGGCTTCCGGCCGGTCGAAACGAAGAGGGCTTGACATGCTGAGTGCCCTTGCGGGATTCCCGCAGGCGATATGACTGCAATCGGATTCCTGGTCCTGGCGGTCGCGATCTGCTGCTGCTCGCCGGCAAGGAGCGAGCCGCTCCGCAGGGCCCCTGGATCCTGCCGGCCGACAACCTTTCGCAGCCTGGACAAGACGCCTTCTTCCCGCATGCCGGTGTGGATCCCGACGGAAGCGACGACCGTGGTTTTCGAACGGTTCAACGGATCCAACTTCGTTCTCAGAGCGCTTCCCGCCCCCGGGGGGGCGCTTCGGGTCCGCGACGGACCTCTCTCGACCCGGTGGAACGTGACTCAACTCAACCATGGCCACCGCCGCGGACGGCACGACGGTCGTGGCCTGGTCGGAATTCGAAGGCTCCCACTACACGGTCCGTGCCGAACCCGGCCGCCCGGTGGCTCTTTCGGCCCGCCGGTGGACCTCTCGCAGTCCGGGCAGAGCGCTCTGTTCACCCGGCTCGCGGTCGCCGGCGACGGAACCGACGATCGCGGTCTGGTCCCGGTTCAACGGAGCACCGAAATAATCCAGGCATCAGTTCTCCTCCCGGGGCAGTTTGGCAGCCCGGTCGCACCTGTCTGACTGCCGGCAAGACCGCCGCGAATCCCGACATCGCGATCGCGGCCCGCACGGGACCGCAACCGTGGTCTGGACGCGCTACGACGGATCGAAGAACGTCGTCCAGGCCTCGACCCGGCCTCGCCGGCGGCAGCTTCGCCAGCCGGTCGGAACCTTTCGGCGGGTGGAAGCAGTCGGCGTTCAACCCCAGATCGCTGTCGGCCCGGACGGCACGGCGACGGTGGTCTGGCACCGAAATGGCGATAACGGCTCGATCGTCCAGGCCGGCGACCCGGCCCCCGGGCGGTGTCTTCGGCGGCGCCGGTGGATCTCGTCGGAGCCGGGTCCAGGACGCCGAAGGTGCCCAGGTCGCGGTCGCGCCAGACGGAACGGCGATCGCCGTCTGGACCGCCAGACCGGTCGAGCGGTCACCGGTCGTCCAGTCCGCAGTCAGGCTGCCGGATGGCGGCTTCGGCGCGGCGAGACGATTTTCCAGCCGCCCGGCCAGGTCGCGTTCGAGCCACAGGTCGCGGTCGAGCCGACGGTGACTTTCGACCGCGGTCTGGCGGCGCAACAGTGTGGTCCAGACCACCTCAACGAACTCGTGTTCACGCTTGACGTGACCAGGGCAGGCACGGAGCCGGCACCGTCACCTCGACCCCGACCGGTATCGACTTTCGGCTACCGGACTCTCCGGTTTTCGCCCATACCAGGTCGCTGATCGCGCCGCACGGCGACCGCGACGGCAGTTTCCCGGCACCTGTTCCTGGACGGATCCAGGACTTCGTGAGCCAGAGCGTGTCCAGGCCGCAGCCGCCACGAACTCTGCCCGGCTGATCCGCACCCCCGGTGATCTGCTCAAGCGAAAATCGAAGACCGGCAAGCTAGCGCACAGGCTGAAGGTGCACTGCCGCTAGCTTCACGCGGGGGCAAGGTTCGTGCTCCGGCCCTCAAAGGGCACGAAGAAGATCAAGCCTTCCAGGGTCGGCTGCCGAGCGGCAGGGGCGTGCTCGCGGTCAAAGCGCAGGGGCAAGGCGCGCGAAGATCCTGAGAACGAAGGGCACGGTCAGGCTCCGGGTCAGGCTCATCTACAGGCCCGGTGGCGACTGCCCACGGGACGAAGTCAGCACATCGCAAGCTGATCCGGAAATGGTCACCGGAAGGGTTCACTCGCCGTCGGTGGCGATCGGCCGCCTCCTGCTACTTTTGCGGGCAGCGGTGACACCGGCATTTCCTTCAAGGAGTGAGAGTTGTTTCAGGTACGGATTCACGGCAGGGGCGGACAGGGAGTTGTCACCGCCTCCGAACTGCTGTCGGTGGCGGCATTCGACGAAGGGCGCCACGCCCAGGCCTTCCCGACGTTCGGTTCCGAGCGGACCGGTGCCCCGGTCGTCTCCTTCTGCCGAATCGACGAGAAGCCGATCCGGACGCGTGAGCCGATCTCCCATCCCGGACGCGGTCCTGATCCAGGACCCGACCCTGCTCCATCAGGTTGACCTGTTCGGCGGCCTCGCCGACGACGGCTACATCCTTCTGAACAGCGAGCGCGGCTTCGACGAGCTCGGGATGGGGGACTTCATCGCCCGCTTCCGGCCGGAGCGGGTGCGCACGATGCCCGCTACCGCGATCGCCCGCGAGCATCTGGGTCGCCCGCTGCCCAACAGCGTTCTGCTCGGCGGCTTCGCCGGGCTCTGCGACGTGGTCGAACTCGACGCCGTGACCCAGGCACTGCGCGACCGCTTTCCCGGCAAGCTCGGGGACATGAATACCGCGGCGGCCACCGCGGCCTGCGAGTTCGTGCGGGAGAGCCTGGCCGGCCGCCGGGGCCACCGCTGCCTCCGCGGACAGCGCAGGGGGCGTCCATGCTTGAGCAGCTCGAGGGCTCGCAGGCGGTTGCCCGAACGGTCGGCATGTGCCGGCCCGAGGTGATCGCGGCCTATCCGATCTCGCCTCAGACCCACATCGTCGAGAAGCTCTCGGACATGGTCCGCACGGGGGAAATCGATCCCTGCGAATACCTGATGGTCGAGTCCGAGTTCGCCGCGATGTCGGCCTGCATCGGTGCTTCGGCTGCCGGCGCCCGGTCCTATACGGCCACCGCCAGCCAGGGGCTGCTTTTCATGGCCGAAGCGCTCTACAACGCATCCGGTCTCGGATTGCCGATAGTGATGACCCTGGCCAACCGGGCGATCGGTGCTCCGATCAACATCTGGAACGACCATTCCGATTCGATGTCCCAGCGCGACTCGGGCTGGATCCAGCTCTTCGCAGAAACCAACCAGGAGGCCTGCGACCTCCACATCCAGGCCTACCGTCTCGCCGAGCAGCTTTCGCTGCCGGTCATGGTCTGCATGGACGGCTTCATCCTCACGCACGCTTTCGAGCAGGTGGACCTGCCGGAGCAGGAGCAGGTCGACTCTTTCCTGCCTGCCTTCGAGCCGCGCCAGATGCTCGACCCGGCCGACCCGATGACGATCGGCGCCATGGTCGGCCCGGAGGCCTTCACCGAGGTCAAGTACCTGATGCACGCCAAGCAGCTGCAGGCCCTCGACGAGATCCCGCCGATCGCCGAAGAATTCGAACAGACCTTCGGCCGGGATTCGGGAGGGCTGGTGCGCGGGTACCGGACCGACGGCGCCGAGACGATCGTGGTCGCACTCGGCTCGGTGCTCGGCACGATCGAAGACGTGATCGACGAGCTTCGAGATCAGGGCGTGAAGATCGGCGCCCTCGCGATCAAGTGCTTCCGCCCCTGGCCGATCGACGAAGTACGGGAGGCGCTCGAGGGGGCCGGCCGTGTGATCGTGATCGAAAAGGCCTTCGCGGTCGGGGCCGGCGGGATCGTCGGCCAGAATGTGCGCCTCGCTCTCTCGTTCCGCGAAACGAACGTCTTCGACATCGTCGCGGGGCTCGGCGGGCGGCCGATCACGCGCACGCTCCCTGTCGGCCCTTTTCTCAGACATCCTCGAGGACCGGATCGAGCCGAACCGCCTGCACTTCCTCGACCTGAAGAAGGAAGTCGTCGAGCGGGAGTTCGAGCGGCTCGAGCAGGGCCAGAGCCCGGGACCTCACGCCGAAAACATACTGCGCGACATCGGCACCGTCGCCTCGGACTCGCATTGAAGGCGGCAGGGTAAATGGCCGAGCAGAAGATCAAGGGCTACCAGACCGGCACCTACGTGGTCGGAAACCGGCTGCTGGATCCCGAAAAGCGCTCGACCCAGGCGAAGACCGAGCGCTCCAACACGCTGACCTCCGGCCACCGTGCCTGTCAGGGCTGCGGGGAGGCGTTGGGTGCCCGCTATGCGCTCGACGCCGCGATGAAGGCGACCGACGGCAAATTGGTCGCCTGCAATGCCACCGGATGCCTGGAGGTCTTCTCGACCCCGTATCCCGAAAGCTCCTGGCAGCTTCCCTGGGTCCATTCCCTCTTCGGCAACGCCCCGGCCGTGGCGGCCGGCGTCGCCGCGGCGATGAAAGCCAAGGGCCGCGACGACATCCGCGTTGTAGGTCAGGCCGGCGACGGTGGCACGGTCGACATCGGCTTCGCCTGCCTGTCGGGCATGTTCGAGAGAAACGACGACGTGCTGTTCGTCTGTTACGACAACGAGGGCTACATGAATACGGGGGTCCAGCGTTCAGGCGCGACTCCGCCCGCAGCCCGTACCGCCAACACCAAGCCGGTCGGCCCCGAGCCCGGAAACGTCTTCGGCCAGGGCAAGAACGTGCCGATGATCGCGATGGCCCACGAGATCCCGTACGTGGCTACGGCGACCGTGGCCGAGCCGCGCGACCTCGAGCAGAAGGTCGAGCGCGCGATGGAGCTGCGCGGAGCCCGCTACATACACGTCTTCGTGCCCTGCCCGCTCGGCTGGGGCGCTGCAGCCAAGGATACGATCCGCCTCGCGCGGCTGGTCAAGGAGACCGGCATCTTCCCTGTATTCGCCGCCGAGAACGGTGAGGTGACCGAGGTCTCGAAGATCCGCCGCCACGTGCCGGTGACCGAGTACCTGAAGCTCCAGCGCCGCTACGCCCACCTCTTCAAGCCGGAGGTCAACACCGAGGTGATCGAGCGCCTCCAGGCCGGTGCCGACCGCAACATCCGCCGCTTCGATCTGCTGGCCAGCGACGAAGGTGCCGACTTCCCGGGCCTGGCCACCGACCAGGCGGGTGAAGCCGCCACCGGGCCCGGCGAGCCGCCGACCCCGGATACCGACAGCGATACCGGCGCGCTGCTCAGGGAGACCCACGGCAACCCGCGCTGATGGAGACACGCTGATGGACAAGCCTTTCGCGATCACTCTCGACGTCGGCTCAAGCCTGGCCAACAAGACCGGCAGCTGGCGCACCGAGCGCGCCGTCTACACCGACCGCCTGCCGCCCTGCAACCACGGCTGCCCGGCCGGCGAGAACATCCAGCAGTGGCTGTACGACGCCGAGGAAGGGGGAGAGGGCTACGAGCGAGCCTGGCGCCAGATCATGCTCGACAACCCGTTCCCGGCGATCATGGGAAGGGTCTGTTACCACCCCTGCGAGACGGCCTGCAACCGGGCCGAGCTCGATGAGGCGGTAGGCATCAACTCGGTCGAGCGATTCCTCGGAGACGAAGGCATCAGGCAGGGCTGGACCGTCGAGGCCCCGGCCGAGAAATCGGGCAAGCGCGTGCTGATCGTCGGGGCCGGACCGTCCGGCCTCTCCGCGGCGTACTTCCTGGCGCGCATGGGTCACGAGGTGACGATCCGCGAGGCCGGTCCGATGACCGGCGGCATGATGCGCTTCGGAATCCCCAAGTACCGCCTTCCGCGCGACATCCTCGACGCCGAGGTCCAGCGAATCCTCGACCTCGGAGTGGAACTCGAGCTCGATTCGAAGGTAGAAGACGCGGTCGCGGCAAAGGAAGAGGGCGGCTTCGACGCGACCTTTCTTGCGATCGGCGCCCAGATCGGCAAACGCGCTTACATTCCGGCCGGCTCGGCCGCACAGATGCTGGACGCGGTCTCGATGCTGCACGACATGGAGACCGGCGAGAAACCGCTGCTCGGTCGCCGAGTCGCTGTGTACGGCGGCGGAAACACCGCGATGGACGCGGCCCGGACAGCGAAGCGGCTCGGGGCCGAAGAGGCGGTCGTGGTCTACCGCCGCACCCGCGAGCAGATGCCGGCCCACGAGGTAGAGGTCGAAGAAGCCGAAGAAGAAGGCGTGATGATGCGCTGGCTCTCGACCATCAAGCAGGCCGACGATGGAAAGCTGGTGCTGGAAAAGATGGAACTCGACGAGACCGGCTTCCCTCAGCCGACCGGCGAGTTCGACGAGCTCGAGTCCGACGCCCTGGTCCTCGCTCTCGGTCAGGAATGCGACCTCTCGCTGGTCGAAGGTGCCGGGGACATCGAGGTGGAGGACGGCGTGGTGGCTGTCGGCCCCGACATGATGACCGGCCACGAAGGCATCTTCGCCGGCGGGGACATGATCCCGGCCGAGCGCTCGGTGACGATTGCGATCGGCCACGGCAAGAAGGCCGCCCGCAACATCGACGGCTATCTGCGAGCGGAGCCGTTCGTCCACCCGCCGACGCCGGAGATCGCCACCTTCGACACGCTCAACCAGTGGTACTACGCCGACGCACCGCGCACCCACCGCAGCAAGCTCGACTCGGTCCGCCGGACCAGCAATTTCGAAGAAGTCGTAGAGGGCTTCGACGAATCGAACGCCCTGTTCGAGGCCCGCCGCTGCATGTCATGCGGCAACTGCTTCTCCTGTGACAACTGCTTCGGGGTCTGTCCCGACAACGCCGTGCTGAAGCTCGACGACCCCGACGAGCGCTACCGGATCGACCTCGACTTCTGCAAGGGCTGTGGAATCTGCGTCGCCGAATGCCCGTCGGGGGCGATCCAGATGTTCCCCGAGGAGATCTGAAGGTCCACGCGGTTGAGTCGGGCCCGGTGGAAGTAGCTCAACTGCGAGACTGGGACCAGCTTGCTCACCTCCGCCAATCTCGCTCTGAAGTTCCTGCTCGAAGTCGCGGCGCTCGCTGCTTTCGCCTACTGGGGGGCGGAGACGGGCGGGATGCCGGTCTCCCTGGTGCTTGCCATCGCCACACCTGTCGCAGCCGCAGTCCTGTGGGGAGTTTTCGCCGCGCCGAAGTCAAGCCGGCGGCTTCCGGTCCAGCCGAGGATCCGGTTTGAGCTGACCATTTTCACGGCGGCCGTCCTGGCCCTGTTGTCGGCCGGAGTCCCGGGCCTGGCCGTGACCATGTCCGCGCTGGTCATCCTCAACTCCGTCCTGCTGACCGTCCTCGGCCAGTGGGAGTACTGACCGGTGGGAGGCCCGTGGACGCAAGGCGCCTGAGAAGGGCGGCGAAGAACGGGCTTCACCGCCTGCCCGCTCCGATCCGCGGCCCGGTCGGGCGCATGCTCCTGCGCTGCTACGAGTGGTACGTGGCCGCCCGTACGTCGGGCGAGGGGCCGGTTTTCGACAACGGCCTGGCAGTCCCTCCACCGAAGCTGAGGGTCCGTGTGGTCGGACATACGAACGTGGACCAGTTCCTGACGGCGGGTCAGATCGAAAGCGAGATCATCCGCCAGGCGCTGGCCCGCAACGGCGCCGAAATCGAGCAACTCGAAAGCATGCTCGACTGGGGCTGCGGATGCGGGCGGATTCTGCGCTGGTGGAAGGAGCTCCCCCAGACCAGAATCCACGGTTCGGACTACGATCCGCAACTGGTCGGGTGGGTGGAGCAGAACCTGCCTTTCGTCAGCGCGAAGGTCAATCAGCTGTCCCCTCCACTTCCCTTCGAGAGTGAGTCTTTCGACCTGGTCTATGCGATCTCGATCTTCACCCACCTGGATGACCGGCTGGCGGCTGAATGGATGCGCGAAATACACCGGGTGCTCGCGCCGGGAGGCAGGTTCTTCTTCACCACACATGGCGAGTCCTATCGCGATCGGCTGAGTACCGTGGAAGACGCAGCGTTCGAGAGCGGCCGGTCTGTCGTGCAGTTCGGCTCGACGGAAGGCAGCAACCTTTGCGCCGCCTTCCACCCTCCAGCCTGGATCCGGTCCCGTCTGCTCGATGGATTCGAGCTGGAAGAGCTTCGCCAGGCCCACGAGCTGGACCCCTTCGAACGCTCCGTGCTCGCCCAGGACCGGTGGCTGATCCGCAAGACCCCGTAGGGCCGCCGGCAACCGTGCTCGCCCTCGGCTCGGGAGCCGTGTGGACCGAAACGCCGAAGTCGACAGGCTCTTCCGGCGATCGGCCTCGTATCGCTCAGTCGGTACCGCCTGATCAGCGGAGAGTGCACCATCACCGACCAGCGCTGGCCGTCACCGGTCTAGACCGAGGGGTTCTTTCGCCACCAGACTGCCGCGGCCACGACGCTGCGCTGCCGACAACTGCGGCGATCGACATCCCATGGCCTCAACTAGCCACCGTTTCCTCGATCCAGTCTCTAGGGTTGTGCGGTGATCTGGATCCTGCTCGCCATCGTCGCCTCGACGCTGGTCGGCATCTGGGCTGAGCGCCGCTGGCCGTATCGGGCCGGTCACGGCTCGAGGCAGTCGCTGCTGATCCTTCTCTACTTCGTCCTGCCACTGATCATCTTCGTCAACCTGGCCAAAGCCGACATCACGGTCGGGGCCGGGGTCGGTCTGGGTCTCGGACTGATAACCGTCAGCACCGTCGGGCTGGTCGCCTGGCTGTTGGCGGTACCGGTGATGAAGCTGCCTCGCCCGGTCGCCGGGGCGGTCATCTGTTGCTCGATCGTCTCGAACACCGGCTACCTCGGCTATCCGATGGTGCTGACCCTGATGGGGGGCGACGACCTCAGCCAGGCCGTGGTCTATGACGTTCTGGTCAGCGGCATCGCGCTGATGCTCTTCGCCTTCGGGGTCGGCGCGGCCTTCGGCTCCAAGGCCGGGCATGGCTTTCGCGAGAGGCTGAAGGCCTTCTTCTTCCGCAACCCGCTGCTGCTGGCCGGCATCCTCGGGCTGCTGGCTCCGCAGTGGATGGCGCCGACCATCCTGGTCGACATCACCTGGGTGCTGGTTGTCCTGATCCTGCCGGTCGGCTTCTTCGCGGTCGGCGCGATCCTGGCCGAGGAGGAGAGGCTCGGTGCGATACGCCTGCCGCCGAGGATCCACCGGCAGGTCGGCGCTGTGATCTTCACCAGGCTGGTCGTCTCACCGGCCCTGCTCTTCGTTCTCGCCATGCCGTTCACCGGCATCCCGCGCTCCTACTACCTGCTGGCCGCCATGCCGAGCGGACTCAACTCGATGATCGTCGCCCACGCCTACGGGCTCGACCTGCGCACCACCGCCGAAGCCCTTGTCTATACAACGGCGATCGTCACCGTCGGCGCCGCGGCATGGGCGCTGGTGCTGTGATCGTGCCCGTTCGCGGTTGCCGGTGGTGTCGGATCTCCTTGGTGCGAGTATTGGGGCGTGCTGCAACACGTCGCTCTTGAAGTAGGTCGCGCTTCTTTGCGGGAGGAGGCCCTCATTCTGGCGGGCGCTGGGTTTTTCGAAGGTTCCGGTACCGGAGGCGCTCGGCGACGGCTACACCTGGTTCGAGAGCGGCGGCACCCAGATTCATCTGATCGAGGTTGCGGATCCTGTGGTGCCGGCGGTTGGCCACGTGGCGATCGTGGTGGAGGACCTGGAGGCCACGATTGACCGGCTTCGCGATCGCGAATTCGCAGTCAGGCAGGGCCGCCGCTATGGGGTGAGCCGCGGGCCAAGGCGACCTCTCCGGGCGGGCATACGGTCGAGCTGATGGCCGCCGCGCCACCGGCCGGGCCGAGCTGAGCGGGTCGACATAACTCACTTCCGGCGGGCCTGTTAGTTTCGCCGGATGCGCCACCCGGTCGAGTCCTTCACGCCAGCAGAACAGCAACTGCTGACGCCCCACTTCACCAACCTCGATCGACCCGTTTTCGCACTGACCAACCTGCCCGAGACGGTAAAGGGGGCGCTGTTCGCCCGTTACTCCCGCTACCCCGGAACGCTTCGGCGTCTCTACCTGGAGGAGTTCGCCGGCGAGATGCCGGAGGGCGGCAGGCCGTTTGACGGTGCGGAAGGTGCGCGCGCGGCCGACCTCTACGAGCGCATCTTCGTCGGCTATGGAGACGACTCGATCGCCCAGGTCGGCGGTGCCCACATCGCCTGCGAATGGGTCTCCAACATCCTCACCAAACAGCTTCAGCGTGGCCGTCTGGCGGCCTACCTCGAGCAGTCCACCCGCTACCTCGCCTACGACCAGGAGATGCCCGGCGGCGGCTACCGCTACTACTCCGACGAAGCACTGGGTCCGCAGTTCGGCGAGGCGATGGACTCGATCTTCAGGATCTACTCGGAGACCCTGGTCGAGACCGAGGCCTGGGCTGCCGAAAAGTGGCCGCGGCGTGACGACGAGCCTGAAGGGCCTTGGCGGCGCTCGATCAAAGCAAAGGCCCTCGATCTGCTGCGAGGCCTTCTCCCGGCCGCGACCCTGAGCCACGTCGGCATCTTCGCCTCCGGCCAGGCCTACGAGCAGATGCTGTTCAGGTTGATGGGCTCGCCACTTCCCGAGGCCCGGCAGTTCGGCGGCATGATCCTTGACGAGCTGAACAAGGTGATGCCCAGCTTCGTATCGCGGGTCGCCCGTCCGGATCGCGGCGGCGAGTGGATCTCCTTCCTCGAGCAGCGGCGGGATACGACCGAGCAGTGGGTTTCACGACTCGGCCTCGACCGCAGGGAGGTCGAATCGGCCGGCCCGACGGTCGAACTGCTCCAGGTGCGCGGCAACGAAGAGGATCTGCTCGCCGGCAGCCTGTTCGAGTCGGCCGATGTGTCCGAGACGGAGATCCGGACCCGACTCGAGGCGATGAGTTCGGAGGAGCGGGCCGAGTTGATGGCTGCGGTCGTCGGTGAGCGGAAGAACCGCCGCCACCGGCCCGGAAGGGGTTTCGAATCGGTCAGCTACCGCTTCGAGATCGTCTCTGACTACGGAGCTTTCCGCGACCTTCAGCGCCACCGCATGCTGACCTGCCAGTGGCAGACGCTGTCCCCGGACCTGGGCGCCGGAATTCCCGGCGAGCTGACCGAAGCCGGCGTCGCCGCGCAGTACGAGCGGGCGCTGGAGATCTCGCGTGGCGAATACGAGCGGCTCCGCGACGCCGGTCACCCCGAACTCGCACCGTATGCGCTCTGCCTCGGATACCGGATCCGCTACGTGCTCGACCTGAACGCCCGCGAGGCGATTCAGCTGATCGAGCTGCGCTCGGGCAGGGAGGGCCATCCGACATACCGCGCAGTGGCTCACGCCATGCACGACGCAATCGAGACGGTTCACCCGGCGGTAGCAGGGGCGATGGTCCACATCGATCGCTCTTCCGAGCCCCGCCTGGAGCGCATGCTCTCGGAGATCCGCACCCACAAGAAGCGCCTCGCCGCGGCCGGCACATCCAAGGCCCCGCCCGGCTTCTCCGAGCTCGGCTGAGCTCTCCAGCCGAGGGGCTAAGCTGGACTGATGTACGCAAGTCCCCATCCGGGAGGCCGTCGCTCGTTCGCAGTCCGGGCGGCCATCCTCTCCGCTCTGGCCTGCGTGACCCTTCTCGCGTCCTGTTCGGGTGATCCGGATTCCTCGGATGCCGGGTCTTCGAATCGGGCTGCGGGCGCGAGCGCAGGCAAAGGAATCTGGAAGCCGACCCCCAGCACGAAGCCGTGGCAGTTCCAGCTCCAGGGAAAGATCGATACCTCGATCGAAGCTCCGGTCTACGAGGTGGATGGCTTCGATGTGTCGGCCGTGACCGTGCGCAAGCTCCAGTCGAGGGCCGCAGGGTTATCTGTTACTTCAGCGCCGGCAGCTGGGAGAACTTCAGACCCGACAGGAACCGGTTCCCGAAGTCGGTGCGCGGCAAGAAGTACGACGGCTATCCGGACGAGCGATGGCTCGACATCAGCAGGTATCGGAAGTTCGCGAAACCGCTGAAGGCTCGAATCAGGATGTGCGCCAGGAAGGGCTTCGACGGTGTGGAGGCCGACAACGTGGCCGGCTTCCAGAACCGGACCGGCTTCCCCCTTACCGCTGCCGACCAGCTCGAGTTCAACCGCTGGCTGGCCCGCCAGGCCCACCGCAACGGCCTCTCGATCGGCCTGAAGAACGATCCGTCGCAGGTGCGAAAGCTGGTTAGGAACTTCGACTTTGCCGTGGTCGAGCAGTGCTTCCAGTACAACGAATGTGGTCGCTTCAGACCGTTCATCCGGGCCGGCAAGGCGGTTTTCTCGGTTGAATACGAAACGCCGGGCCGAAGGTTCTGCGACAAGGCTGACAGGCTGCGCTTCAGCTCCATCGGCAAGGAGTTCGACCTCTTTGCCCGGCCCTGGCGACCTTGCTGAAGCGGCCGTCGGGGTAGCCGAAACGAGATGGGGGAGAAGGCCCACGGGCGACTGACTTCCGGCCGGTCGCTGCTTCTGGCCGGGGTGATTCTGGCTGCGATCAATCTGCGCCCGGCGACCACGGCGCTCGGGCCGCTGATCGGCGAGATCCAGTCTGACACAGGCCTCGATGCGGCTGGTGCCGGGTTGATCGCCGCCCTGCCGGTGCTCTGTTTCGGCATCTTCTCGGGCCTGGTTCCGCGATTCGGGCGCCGGTTCGGTCTCGAGGAGGTGCTGCTTGCCGCGATGCTTGCGCTTGCCGCGGGGATCCTGCTCAGGCTCCTGCCCGGGACCCCTTTCCTGTTCCTCGGTACGGCTGTGCTCGGCATCGCGATCGCTTTCAGCAACGTGCTTCTGCCCGGCGTCACGAAGCGATCCTTCCCGGTCGAAGGACGGCGCATATCTTCCATGTACATCGCGGTCCTGGGGGTTTCGGCAACGGCCGCCTCGGCGCTGGCGATTCCCCTCTCGCAGACCTGGCTCGGTTGGCGCGGTGCCCTCGCCGTCTGGGCGGCACCCGCGCTGATCGCGGCTGTGGCCTGGGCCGTACTGGTCAGGCGCCGGCCGGTTTCACGACCGGCGCCTCCCCGGGTCGCGGGCCTTCGGGCCCTTCTGCGCTCCCGTCTGGCGGTCGCGGTGATGCTCTTCATGGCTGCCCAGGCATTCGCATTCTGGGTGGTGATCACCTGGCTGACCGAGATCCTGATCTCCACCGGAATCGAGCGCGTGGATGCCGGCCTGATCTTCGCGACCTCGCTCGGGCTCGGTGTCATTCCGATAATCGCGCTCTCTGTATTCGGCGACCGGGTCCGCGACGACCGAGTCCTGGTGGTCGCCGCCGGCGCTTCGGCTTTCACCGGGCTGCTCGGGCTGCTCGTCTTCGGCTCCAGCGGGGCGATCGTCTGGGCTGCGCTGATCGGCATGGGCCAGGGTGCGGGTTTCGCACTCGGACTCACCTTCTTCGTCAGCCGTGCGGCATCCCATGAAATGGCGGCTGAGCTATCCGGTACCGGACAGTCGGTTGCCTATCTGATCGCCGCTGCCGGGCCCGTCCTGGCCGGGGTCCTCCACGACGCCACTTCGACCTGGGATCCGGTCATCGCCCTGGTCATGGTGGTGATCGCGGTCCAGACCATGATCGGTCTTGAGGCGGGCAGGCCGGCCACCGTTGCTGAAGAAACGGCCTGAGCCTCGGGCGAACGGGGTCGGTTCAGCTGCCGGGCCTGTTCAGGACGCCGGCTTCATCAGGCCGGTCAGATCGCTGATCCGGTGGTCGGGTTCGACTCCCGGCGCCTCGTGATCACCGACCAGGATGCCGCCGATCCCGGCCGACTGTGCTCCGCCGACGTCGGTATCGGCACGGTCCCCGATCATCGCGACGCGCATCGAGTCCGCTGATAGCTCGCCGGCGCCGATCGCTTTCAGGCCGGCCTCGAAAATCCTCGCTTCGGGCTTGCCGGTGACGATTCCGCTCCGGCCCGACGCGGTTTCGATCGCGGCGAGGATCGAGCCCGTTCCCGGCCAGTAGCCGTCCGGCATCGGCATGGTCGGATCCCTGCCGGTAGCGGCCAGCAGTCGCGCCGGCCCGCGCCGCCATCGAAGTGGCTTTCAGCTCGTCGTAGTTGAAGCCCGAGTGGCCTGAGACCAGTACCGCTTCGGCGGACTCCCATCTGGAGTGGGAAAGCAGTTCGATTCCGGCCGCCTCGATCTGGTCCAGAAAGGAATCGGTGCCGGTCGCGATCACGCTTCGGTTCCGGGCCGAATCGCTCGATTGCGCGGTCGCGATCAGGGTCGATCCGGCCGTGATCACCATTCCCTGGGCTCGACCTCGACGCCGCCTTTGTCGCAGCACCTCGGCCTGCTCCGCCGGCGACAGCCGCGGGCTGTTCGTCACGAAGGCGACCGGCTTGCCTTCAGCGACCAGGGCGTTGAGAGTCTCGGCTGCGCCCGCAATCATTTCGTGCCCGAGCCAGACCACTCCGTCGAGGTCGACCAGGAATCCGTCGTAGAGGTCAGCCAGGCGCACGGGGCGATGGTAGTGGAGGTCCGGGTAGTCTGGAAGGCATGCTTTCTGACTCGCGCGCAATGCCGCGCCCCCGTTCCGTGTCCGTGCTCGTTGCGGGCGGAACCATCTCGATGACCGGCGAAACAGGTGCTTCACCGGATCTGGACGCCGATGCCCTGCTCGATTCGGTCCCGGGCAACGTAGACATCGACGGCCTCAAGGCTGAGACCGTGATCAATGTGCCGAGCGCCCACCTCAGCCTCGGGGACCAGCTCGACATCTGCCGCAAGGCCAGGGATACGGCCCGTCGCGGAACCGGCGTCGTCGTCACCCATGGCACCGACACCCTCGAGGAAACCGCGATGCTCTGCGATGTACTTCACGACGCCGAAGCGCCGATCGTCTTCACCGGCGCGATACGGCCCGCTTCCAGTCCGGGTGCGGACGGACCGGCCAACCTGCTCGACGCGATCTCGGTCGCGGCCAGCGAGCCGGCATCGGGTATGGGAGTACTGGTCTGCTTCGGAGGCGAGATCCACCATGCGCGCGGCTCCCGCAAGACCGATACGACTTCGCTTGTCGCTTTCTCGTCCCCGCAGACAGGCCCCCTGGGCCGGGTCACCGAAGGACACCCGACGATCTGGTCGCGGATCCCCCGAAATCCGTCTCTGGATCCACCCGACCTCGATGCCCGCGTGCTCGTGGTGCCGACCAGCGCCGGCGACGACGGCACCCTCGCCCGCGCCGCTCTTGAGACCTCGCCCGACGGCGTCGTGATCGGCACCCTCGGTGCCGGGCATGTGTCACCTCCGATCCTCGAACTCTGGGCCGAGGCCGCCGAACGCATTCCGGTGATCGTCTATTCGCGCCCGGAGCGAGGGGTGATCCTCAACGCGACCTACGGCTACCGCGCCTCAGAGCGCGACCTGCGCGAGACCAACGTGATCCCGGCCGGATTCCTCTCACCCCAGGCGGCCAGGATGAAACTGCTTGCCTGCCTGGGTTCCGGGCTCAACATCGACGAGATCCGCTGGGCGTTCGGCCAGGACGACGGCTGATCGTGACCTTGCCGACCGTGTTGGTTCTGGCGACCGCCGCCTTGCACGGCGCGTAGGCTTGCGACATGGCTGAAGAGCCCCAGGTGGAGACAGGAATGCACGGCTACTCGGCCGCCAAGGAGCCGCTGCTGAAGAGGCTGAGGAGGATCGAGGGCCAGGTCCGCGGGGTGGAGTCGATGATCGAGGACGATCGTTACTGCATCGACGTGGTGACCCAGATCACGGCGATCCAGGCTGCGCTCGACAAGGTGGCCCTGAGTCTGCTCGAGGATCACGCCTCACACTGTGTGGTCGGCGCAGAGCCCGAGCTGCAGGATGAGCGGACCGAAGAACTGATGGCCGCCGTCCGCCGGCTGATGCGTCACGGCTGAGTCGGCCGGATGCGCCAGCTGTGCGGCCGCGTATCTCCGGGTGCCTGGCGCCGGGTGAGTCCCTCGCCCGGCCGCGGAGCGGTTCAGCCTGCGGTGTTGATCGCGTCGATCAGTTCGCCCTTGCTCATTTTCGAGCGGCCGCTGATGGCGAGCTTCGTGGCGATCTCGTAGAGCTCTGCCTTGCTGGCTCCCGAGGGCGCCCCGGTAGTCACCGGAGGGGCCGGTTCCGAGGGCTTCTCGGCGGTCGCCGAACCTGCTGGAGGGCTTGCGGGCGAAGGGGGCTCAGGGCTGTGCGGGTCGCCGCGGTCCACGAGTTCCTGGACCAGGCGCAGCCCGCCCGCCACGGAGGCGGCGGCACCGGCCAGAACGAGTGCTATCTGCTTCTTCACCACGACCGCCAGATTACCCGTTGACCGTCTCCGGCCTCGGTCAGCCCGTCAACCGTCCCGACGATGCGAAACTCTCCTGCCGAGAAGACCAGGGCAAGTGCCGAGAAGACCAGGGCAAGTGCCGAGAAGACCAGGGCAAGCGTTCACGGTAATGCCCGCATAGCGAGTACTACCGTGAACGCCTCATCAATTCGGCTGTGAATCCCCGGCGCCTCAGCCGCAGCCGGTGTTGTTTCCGCAGGACGAGCAGGTGTAGCACGAGCCTGTGCGCTGCATCATGCCTCCGCACTGGTCGCAGGCCGGGCCGAGTTCGGCTGCTCCGGCGCTCACGTGCAGCTTGGCGGGGACCACCGGAACGTCGTCGGTGAGGGCCGATCCGGCCGGAGCGGCCGCGCCGCCCGAATCCGAGGTCGGGCCCGCCTCGTGGCTGCCGCCGTTCCGTTCGTTGCCACCGCCGTTGCCCGAGCCGTTCGCCAGGTTGATCCCGGCCTGCTCGGCCTCCTTGCGGTTGCGCACCTCCTGGGTGAGGATGCCCTGCTCCTCGAGGAAGTCGGTGTCCTCGACGAACTGCGAAGCCAGCCAGCGCATTATGTAGTCGGGCATCGACTTGGCGAACGGGATCTCCGGGTTTCCGGTAATGCCCTCCGGGTCGAAGCGCATGTAGCTGAACTTGTTGACGAACACCTCGAGCGGAACCCCGTACTGGAGGCCGAGCGAGATCGCCGTGGCGAAGGCGTTCATCATGCCGCGCATGGTCGAGCCTTCCTTGCCGATGTCGGTCAGGAAAATCTCCCCGACCGATCCGTCGGTGTACTTGCCGGCGGTGATGTAGCCCTCGTGTCCTCCGACCGAGAACTTGTGGGTGACCGACTCGCGGGTCTTCGGCATACGCTGACGCACGGGACCGATTGCGGCAGCCTCTTCACCGGCGTCCGCGTCCTTTTCGTCCTGGGCGTCGGTCCTCAGGGCCTGGGCCGTCTTCGAGCCGTCGCGGTAGATCGCCAGCGCCTTCAGGCCGCCTTCCCAGCCACGGGTATAGGCATCGGCGATGTCCTCGACGGTCGCCGTATGCGGCAGGTTGACCGTCTTCGAGATCGCTCCCGAGAGGAAGGGCTGGGCCGCCGCCATCATGTCGATGTGGCCGGTATGCGAAATCGCCCGCTCGCCGACCGCGACGTCGAAGACCGGCAGGTGCTCCTGCTTCAGCCCCGGCGCCCCGACGATGGTGTTGTTCTCGTTGATGTGTGACTCGATCTGGGCGATCTCCGCCTCCGAGTAGCCGAGGGTGCGCAGCGCCATCGGAACCGAGCGGTTGACGATCGTCATGCTGCCGCCACCGACCAGTTCCTTGAACTTGACCAGCGAGAAGTCCGGCTCGATGCCGGTCGTATCGCAGTCCATCAGGAAGCTGATCGTGCCGGTCGGGGCCAGAACGGTCGCCTGGGCGTTGCGGTAACCGTGCTCTTCGCCGATATCGACGGCCGCTTCCCACTCTGCGCGCGCCGCGTTCAGCAGCTCTTCGTCAACTCCTGCGCCGTCGATCTCATACGAGGCGTCGCGGTGCATGCGCATCACGTTGTTGTGGGGCTCGCGGTTCTCTTCGTAGGCCTCGTACGGTCCCATCGCGGCCGAGATCTCGGCCGAACGGCGGTAGGCGCGCCCGGTCATGAGAGCGGTGATCGCACCCGCGACGTTGCGGCCTTCCTCCGAGTCGTAGGGCATGCCGTTGGACATCAGCAGGGCGCCGAGGTTGGCGTATCCGAGACCGAGCTGACGGAAGGCATTGGCGTTCTTGCCGATCTCATCGGTCGGGTAGCTCGAGAAGCCGACCACGATCTCCTGGGCGAGGAAGACGGTGTCGACAGCCGATTCGAAGCCGGTCGTATCGAAGCTGCCGTCGTCCCGGCGGAACTTCATCAGGTTTATCGAGGCCAGGTTGCAGGCCGAGTCATCGACATGCATGTACTCCGAGCAGGGGTTCGAGGCGTTGATCCGGCCCGAGTTCGGGCAGGTGTGCCAGCGGTTGATGATCGTGTCGTACTGCATGCCCGGGTCGGCGCACTGCCATGCGGCGTCGGCGATCTGGTTCATCAGGTCGCGGGCGGGCAGGGTCTTGGTCACCGAGCCGTCGGTCCGTGCCTTGAGATCCCAGTCGGCATCCTCGCGGCAGGCCTCCATGAACTCGTCCGATACACGGACCGAGTTGTTGGCGTTCTGGTACTGGATCGAGGTGAAGCCCTCGCCGTCGATCGACATGTCGAATCCGGCATCCCGCAGGGCTCCGGCCTTCTTTTCCTCGTTCGCCTTGCACCAGACGAAGTGCTCCACATCCGGATGATCGACATCGAGCACGACCATCTTCGCCGCGCGGCGGGTCTTGCCTCCGGACTTGATCGTGCCGGCCCAGGAGTCGGCGCCACGCATGAAGCTGACCGGGCCCGAGGCGGTTCCGCCCTTCTTCAGCTGCTCCATCGATCCGCGGATGTTGGAGAGGTTGATGCCGGAACCGGAGCCGCCGCGGAAGATCTTGCCTTCCTTGGTGTTCCACTCGAGGATCGATTCCATCGTGTCTTCGACGCTGAGGATGAAGCAGGCTGAGCACTGCGGGGTCTCCTCGAAGCCGACGTTGAACCAGACCGGCGAGTTGAAGGCCGCTTCCTGGTGGAGCAGGATCGCCGTGAGCTCCGCTTCGAAGGCGTCGGCGTCTGCATCGGAGGCGAAGTAGTCACCCTCACGGCCCCAGCCGGCGATCGTGCCCGCGACCCGGCCGATCATCTGCTTGACCGAGTTCTCGCGCTGGTCCGAGCCGAGCTGGCCGCGGAAGTACTTCTGGGCGACGATGTTGGTGGCGTTCTGCGACCAGCTTCGCGGGAACTCGACCCCGCGCTGCTCGAAGGCCGGCTTGGCCGGATCGCCGATGACGGCGTCGCGCAGCTCCCATTCGACTTCGTCGAAGGGGTGTACGCCTTCCCTGGTCAGACGGCGTTCAACGACGACGCCTTCGGGGTTTATCCGCGTCGGATCGCTTACGGGGTGGGACTGAGACATTCTCTCTCGCTCTCTACTCGGTACTTACAGTTCTCTTGCTCGGTGTTGCGGGTGGTGCGGCGGCGCCGGTATCCGGCGTCGCACTAAGTTCTGGTTCAGGCTTTCTCGGTCATCTTCGGGGTCAGTCGGTCCAGTTCGGCCTGGACGTCCTTGACGTCCAGTTGCCTGTAGACCGCGGCAAACTGGAGGTACGCGACCTGGTCGATCCGGCGAAGTCCGGTGAGGCACATCTCGCCGATCCGGGCCGCGGTGATCTCGCCGCCGGCCCGTACGGCCGCCGTCTCGATCCGGTTGACCAGGGCGTCGATTGCTTCCGGACGCACAGGCCGCTTGTGTGAGGCACGCTCGAGTCCGCCTCGCAACTTGAGCCGGTCGAATGGCTGACGGCTGCCGTCGCGTTTGCGTACGAACAGTGCCTGCGTATCGCAGCGCTCATAGGTCGTGAAGCGGTGCTCGCATCCGGAGCACTGCCGCCGACGGCGCACAGAAGCTCCTTCTTCGGAACCGCGGCTCTCCAGAACCCGGCTCCCCTGGTGTCCACAATGGGGGCAACGCACATGCGGAATTATACTAGGAGTAGGGCCGGACACCTTCTGTACACACTACATATAGCGTTTGCCCCAAAACTCGAATCCCCTGTTTGCGGCTTCTGCCTGTTCACGACCCCACCGGTAGTGGCTCATCTGCCGCCCTGTAAGATGGGCGGGTGAGCGACAGGCGAAGATCCCAAGTACCGGAGAAGGACCTCCAGAGGAGCCTGCGACCATGCGCGACAAGGCCGCGGCCGCCCGGCACGACATGGCCGACCGGGCCACCGCAGCCCGCGAGAACGCCGTCGAGATGGCGTCAAGCGCCCGCGAGAACGCGGTTGAGCGTGCCGGGGTCGCCCGCGACGCCGCGGTCGAAAAGGCCGGGGCGATTCGGGAGTCGGCGGCCGAGACGATCCGGGCGGTCAAGCCGAAGTTCCGCGGGGTCTCCCATGAATGGGCCTTCTTTCTTTCGCTCGGCCTCGGCATCTCGCTGCTGTTGATCGCCGATACTCCGCTCAAACTGCTGGCGGTCTCCATATACGCGGCGTCGCTTTGCGCGCTCTTCGGCACCAGCGCGCTCTACCACCGGGTCGACTGGAAGACCTCGAAGGCTCGCACGCTGATGAAGCGCCTCGACCACTCGATGATCTTCTTCCTGATCGCCGGCACCGTCACCCCTTTCGCCCTGCTCACGATGTCGGGCACCTGGTCCACGGCGATCCTGATCGCGGTCTGGGCCGGTGCTGTGGTCGGCGTGATCATCGAACTGCTCTGGACGACCTCCCCCAAATGGGTCAGCGCGGCGATCTACGTCGCGGTCGGCTGGATAGGCGCGGTGGCTTTCCCGCAGATCGTCGGCACGGCCGGCATCGTCGCCGGGCTGCTGATCGCAACCGGTGGCATCCTGTACACGGTCGGTGCCGTCGTCTATGCGACCCAGCGACCTGATCCGAACCCGACTTACTTCGGCTATCACGAGGTGTTCCACCTCCTGGTCATCGGAGCGGCGGCCACACACTTCGCCGCGGTCGCCTTCTTCGCACTGTGAGACTCGGCGCAAGCGGCCTCGCCGAACCGCTCGAATGGAGTTCGATCCCGGTCGGCGGAACCTCCACCCGGCTGCTTCAGGCCGGCCCTCATCAGGCCTCGGAGGCCGTCGTCTTCATCCACGGCAACCCGGGTTCGGCCTCTGACTGGATCGGCCTGGTCGAGGAGTGCGGGCACCTGGGCCGCGCCGTTGCCTTCGACCTGCCCGACTTCGGGCAGTCGGTCGCCGAGCCGGGATTCACCAACACTCTCGATGAGTACGCCGGATTTGTCGGCGACGCACTGGAGACGCTCGGCATCACCAGCGCGCGCCTGGTTCTCCATGACTTCGGCGGGCCGATCGGCCTCACCTGGGCGGCGGAAAATACGGAACGCGTTGCCGGCGTGACGCTGATCAACACCGGCGTCCTGCTCGACTACAAGTGGCACCGAATGGCCCGTATCTGGCAGACCCCCGGTCTCGGCTCGATGTTCAACGCCGCCATCACGAAGCCGGTGTTCCGGCGCCTGGTCACAGGACCGGAGCCGCGCGGTCTGCCGCCCGAATTCGTCGACGGCATGTACGAGAACCTGGACCGCCGCACCAAGGCCGCCGTGCTGCGGCTCTACCGGGATTCGAAGAAGATCGGCAAGACATCGAAGTCGCTGATCGCCCCGCTTGCTGACGCCGACATCCCGGCCATGGTCATCTGGGGCGCCTGCGACGCCTACCTGCCGACCTCACTGGCAGAGCGCCAGAAGGAGGCATTCCCTTCGGCAGAAGTCCACATCCTGCCCGGCTCCGGCCACTGGCCGTTCATCGACGACCCGGCAACGGTCAACCGACTGCTCATCGAGTTCCTGCAGGCGACCGGCTGAGCGCTTCGGCATCACCGAGGTCGCGGGCCCCGGGTTGCGGCTCAGGCCGGCGGCAGCTCGCCTGATTCGATCGCGGCGTTCACCGCGCAGCCCGGCTCGCTGTCGTGAGCACAGTCGCGAAACCGGCAGTAAGGGGCCAGGCGTTCGATCTCTTCGGCACGGTCGTCCGGCGGAGCCTCGACCAGCAGTCCCGGGGCGCGCAGGCCCGGTGTGTCGATCAGGAGGGTGCCGCAGGGCAGGCCGAGCATCTCCCGGCGCGTGGTCGCGTGGCGGCCACGGTCATCCTTCGAGCGGATTTCGGCAGTGCTCTGGCGTTCGTAGCCGAGCAGGGTGTTCGCGAGGGTCGACTTGCCGACCCCCGAGCTGCCGAGCAGCAGCACGGTCTGGGTGGGGGTCAGGCTCTGACGGAGGCGGTCCAGACCCTTCAGCGTCTCCGAACTGAAGGCGAATACCTCCAGGTTCGGAAACCGCTCGCGCGTCTCCTCGAGGGTGGGGTCGGCGTCCTCGACCAGGTCGGACTTCGACAGAGCGACCACGGTCCGTGCACCGGAAGCCTCGGCGATCGCGACCATGCGGCCGAGCCGCTCCAGATCGTGGTCCTTGTTAAGTGAGCTGACCACGATCACCACGTCGATGTTCGCTGCCAGCACCTGGACCCGGTCGCGGTCGGCAGGCGAGCGTCGGGCCAGCGTGGTGCGACGCTCGAGCACATCGTGGACGGTTCCGTCGCGGCCGGCGGCGACCCAGTCCCCGACCGCCGGCATCGAAGCCGCGTCGCTCGGTCCCTGGAGCATGCGACCGGCCGGCTTGGCCAGCAGCCCGCCTTCGGCACTCATCAGATCGACAATGTGGTCACGGTGGAGGCCGGTGACCCGGGCCGGGATCTGGTCCTTGCGCGGCTTGGTGGCCCAGGCCTGCTGTTCGGCCTCGGTCCAGCCGAGCGACTGAAGCGTGTACTGCGAGGCACTGCCCGAAAGCGCGCTCAAGAACCCACCGATGCCTGCGCAGAGGCCTTGGCAGACTCGATCAACTCCAGCAACTCGCCCTCACGGTCCGAGCGCAGCAGCTCGATCGGGTCCGGTTCGCCGTTGACGATCCCTTCGAAGAAGTCGCGGCGGTCGTGGTAGGTCGGCAGCGTGCCTTTCGCCCAGCCGCGAACCTGGTTGAGGATCACTGCGAGCCGGGCGAAGTCTTCGCCGTAGAGCTCGCCGATCTCGCGCTTCATGCGCTTGGCAAGGGCAGGGGAGGCGCCGGCGGTCGATATCGCGATCGCGAGCGGGCCGCTGCGGACGATCGCCGGCAGGATGAAGTTGCAGAGCGGTGGTACGTCGGCGACGTTGACGAGCATCGCCCGGTCTTCGGCGTCCTCGTAGACCTTGATGTTGACTTCGGAATCGTCGGTCGCGGCGATCGCCAGAAATCTGCCCTCGAGGTCGCCGGGTCCTGCGTACTCGCGCCGGTGCCATTCGATCGAACCCTCTGCGGCCAGCTCTTCCAGCTCGGCGCAGGCTTCGGGGGCGATCAACACGGCATCACCACCGCAGGCGAGGATGCCTTCAGTCTTGTCCAGTCCGACCTCGCCACCGCCGACCACCAGGCAGCTCCGGCCCTTGAGGCGCAGGCAGGCGATGTAGAACGGGGTGTCGAGCATGTCGCGCACGCAGGACTGGTCGCAGATCCCTCTTCTGAACTGGCAGACGCACTCTTTTCCGGCGAAGGCCTGGGCGGGCATACCGGCACCCTAGTAGCTGGATGGCTTCAGGCCGTCTCTTCGGCGAAGCTCTCAAGGGTCACGCGCAGTCCCTCCTCGAGCTCCGTCTCAGCCTGCCAGCCGAGCTCCCGGGTTGCGCGGGAAGGATTGATCGAGATTCTCTCCACCTCGCCCTTGCGTGCCTCGGACAATTCCGGCTTGATGTCGTGCCGTCCCGAACCGGCAGCAAGAAGCGCGACCAGTTCGAGGACCGAAGTCTCCAGGCCGGTTCCGATGTTGATCGGGCCTGCTGCGGAGGACGAGCCGGCGGCGAGGAACGCTCGCACAACGTCGTCAACGTAGACGTAGTCACGGGTCTGCCGTCCGCTCCCGTACACCCGCGGGCGCTCGTCGGCCAGCAGCTTGCCGCAGAAAATCGCGATCACGCCGGCTTCACCCAGAGGATCCTGGCGTGGGCCATAGACGTTTCCCAATCTCAGGGCAACGCCATCGACTCCGTAAAGTCGTCCGTAGAGGCTCACGTACCCCTCGGCAGCAAGCTTGCTCTGTCCGTAAGGGGCAAGTGGCAGGGAGGGCTCATCCTCGCCCAGGGGAAGCGCTCGACCATCACCTTCACCGTAGATGGCACCTCCGGTGGAGGCCAGAACGAACCGCCCGGCACCGCCGAGCCGTGCTGCCTCCAGCACGTTCGCGGTTCCCGCGATGTTGACCGTGGCATCGAATCCTGGATCGTCGACCGACCTGCGCACATCCATCTGGGCCGCAAGGTGGAAAACCAGGTCAGGTGTGAAGCTGCGTGTGATCTCAACCACGGCGTCGCGGTCAACTACATCGGCGACTTCGAGTCTGGCGCCCGCACCAATCGCACCAGAGAGGTTTTCCCTGCTGCCGGTCGAGAGATCATCGACCACCAGGACCTGATCGCCGCGCTCCGTCAAGGCATCCACCAGGTGGGAACCGATGAATCCTGCGCCTCCGGTGACGAGTGCTCTCACGGCCGCCAATAATAGGCACTGGCGGGCGGAAAAGCGGGACAGCCAGTCGCTCAGGCGGCGGGTGCTGCCGACCGGCTCTGCTACCGTCGGCGCTCAGATGAGACTGATCGTCACCGAGAAAAACAATTCCGCCCAGAAGATCGCCGAGATCCTCTCAGGCGGATCCGCAACCGAGTCGAAGTCGTTCACCGTGCCGGTTTTCCGGTGGAAAGACACACAGGGTGAGCACTCCGTACTCGGAACCGGTGGCCACGCCGTCGAGCGCGCCTTCCCCGAAGGCAAGGAGTACAAGCAGTGGAAGCTCGACCTCATTCACGGGCTGATCGACGCCCCGCTGGTCACCCGGCCGACCGATGGCAAGAAGAACGTGGTCAAGGCCGTCCAGAAGGAGGCCAAGGCCGCCGACAGCCTGGTCATCGCGACCGACTTCGACCGTGAAGGCGAGCTGATCGGCCTCGAAGCGCTCGAGAGCTGCCTCGAGGTCAATCCGGATCTCGAGCCGACCGTCAGACGGGCCCGCTACTCGGCCCTGACCAGGGAAGAGATCGAAGGCGCCTTCTCCGACCTGACCGACCTTTCCTACCCGCTCGCCAATGCCGCCGCCGCCCGCCAGGACATCGACCTGATCTGGGGCGCTGCCTTCACCCGGGCCGTATCGCTGGTCAGCAAGGCCTACGGAGCCAACTTCCTTTCGGTGGGCCGCGTACAGAGTCCCGACCCTCGGACTGATCGTCGAGCGCGAGCTCGAGCGCCGGGCCCATGTCGCCAAACCCTTCTGGGAGCTGTTCGCCAAGTTCGAGCACCCGAGTGGCGCCAGCTTCGAGACCCATCACGCAACCGACAAGTTCTGGGACAGGGCCGAGGCCGATGCCGCCTTCGCCGGTACTTCGAGCCCGGGGTCCGTCGAGTCGGTGACCAGCCGCAAGAATACGAGCAGGCCGCCGACCCCCTACAACACGAATTCGTTCCAGGTCGACGCTTCGAGCCGCCTCGGCATCACGCCGAAACAGGCGATGAACTACGCCCAGGACCTCTATGACGACGGCTTCATCTCCTACCCGCGAACCGACAACACCATCTACCCGGACTCGCTCCCTCTCGAGAAGACGATCTCCTCGCTGGTCAAGATCAAGGATTTCGCCGCCGCCGCACCGCTGCTCGACGCGCCGCTGAAGCCCACCCAGGGCAAGAAGTTCGACGCCGCGCACCCGCCGATCTACCCGACGCATGCGCTGTATCCGAGCGCGCTGGACGGTCCCAAGGCGAGGGTCTATGAGCTGATCGTCCGTCGTTTTCTCGCGACCTTCTCCAGCCCGATGATCACCGAGTCCACAAGGGCCGACATCAAGGCCGGAAGCGAGACCTACTTCGTCCGCGGCAAGGTCGTGCTCGACCCCGGCTATGCCGGCATCTACACCTATGCGCGGTCGGCCGACGATGAGATTCCCGCTCTGGAGGAAGGACAGGAGCTGGCCCTCGACGGCAAGCCGTGGCTTGTCGACAAGGAGACCCAGCCGCCGGCCAGGCTCTCAGAGGCGAAGCTGGTCCAGCTCATGGATGAACAGGGCCTCGGTACCAAGGCGACCCGGCCCGACATCATCCAGAAGCTCTACAGCCGCAAGTACGTGCGCAACCACCCGCCGGAGCCGACCGCGACCGGTATGGCGATGTACGAGGCATTCAAGGAGTACGTGCCGGAGATGGCCACCTCGAAGATGACCGCGAGCCTGGAAGAAGAGATGGACCAGATCGCGGAGTCGAGGATGGAGAAGGAAGCGGTGGTCGAAGACAGCCGCAAGCTGGTCCACTCGACTTTCGACGAACTGCTGGCCGGCGAAGAAGAACTATCGAAGATGATCTGGGCCGGAATGGACCAGGACCGGATCCTCGGCCCATGCATCGTCTGCAAGGAAGCCGGCCGCAGCAAGGAGGACGGCTCGCCGAACATGCTGCGAATCATCCGGGCGAAGAAGTCCGGCAAGTCGTTCGTCGGCTGCTCCGGCTGGGCTCCGGACGATCCCGAGGCCTGTGACCAGACCTTCCCGATGCCGCAGCCGAACTTCTACGAGGTCACCCCGCTCGAGGAAAGCTGCTCGATCTGCCACCGCACTCCGAGGGTCAACGTCAAGACCCGCGGCCGCGCCGGTCGCCCCTGGAAGCTGTGCTTCAACGACGACTGCCCGACCATGGTCGAGATGCGTGCCAAGCGCGAGGAGCGCAAGGCAGCGCAGGCTGCGGCGAAGGCTGCCAAGGAAGCGGCCGAGAAGGACGGCAAGAAGGCAAAACCGAAGAAGGGTGCCTCGAAGTCGAAGTCGGGCAAGTCGAAGAAGTCACGCTCGAAGACCGTCGCTGCCTCGAAGTCCTCCGGTCCGGACCTCGGGACCCGCCGGGTCAAGCGGGCCGGAAGCCGCGGCAAGCCGTCCTCTCCGAAGGGCTAGGCAGGCCTTGTTCATCTCGCTCGAGGGCGTTGACGGCTCGGGCAAGTCGACGCAGGCTGCCCTGCTCGCCGAGGCGCTGGGCCCCGAGACCCTGAAAATTCGTGAACCGGGCGGAACCGATGCGGCCGAGGCGATCCGCACCATCCTCGCCGACCCTCAGATCCCCCTCGACGCCACGGCCGAGCTGATGCTTTTTTTCGCCGCTCGTGCAGACCTCGTCCGCCGGGTCGTTCGGCCCGCGCTGGAGGCCGGTCGCACGGTATTGAGTGACCGCTACGTCGACTCGACCGAGGCCTACCAGGGAGTAGCCCGCGGGCTCGGAATCGACACCGTCCACGAGCTCAACCGGGTCGCCACCGGGGGGCTGCTGCCGGATCTGACCATTCTGCTCCGGGTCGATCCCGAAGTCGGACTCGAGCGGGCCGAAAGCGACGACCGCTTCGAGGCAGAGGGCATCGGCTTTCAGCAAACGGTCGCCGGGGCCTACGACGACATCGCCCTGCGTGAGCCGGATCGGGTTACGGTCGTCGATGCGGCCGGGACCCCTGAACAAGTCCACCTCCGGATCCTGGAGGCGGTCCGGGCGGGCAACGGGCTCGAGGCGAAGTCTTGACTGCCGAAGCGATCGAAGCGGCGACCGAGCATCAGCTCCGGGCGCGCAGCGCCCTGTCGGCGGCCCTGCGCGAAGGCCCTTCCCACGCCTACCTGATCACCGGCCCGTCCGGGTCCGGCAAGGCTGCTGCGACCCGCGCCTTCGCCGCCGAAATCCTCGCCGTCGGAAGCCCCGACGCGAGCGGAACCCGTCGTCGTGCGATGCTCGATCCGTCACCCCACCCGGACCTCGTCTGGTTGCGACCGGTCGGAATGAGCCACGCGGTCGAGGACGTGCGCAGCCGGCTGATCCGGCCGGCACCGCTCAAGCCCTTCGAAGGCCGGCGCCGCGTCTTCGTGGTCGAAGCCGCTGACGCGCTCAACGAAGAGAGCCAGAACGCGATGCTGAAAACGCTCGAAGAGCCGCCGCCGCACGCCCATCTGATCCTGATCGCCTCGGACGCGGAAGCGGTGCTGCCGACCGTCGTTTCCCGTTGCCAGCGAATCGAGTTCGACCCGCTTCCGGAGGCGGCAGTGGTGGCCCGGCTCGGATCCGGGGTTCCGGAGCAGACCGCCACCGCGGCAGCCAGGCTCGCCCGTGGAGACCTCGGCCGGGCCCGCCTGCTCGCCGGGCAGCGCGGCAGCGCAATCCGTTCCGCGGTCGAGTCGATGATGGCCGGAGTGCTCGAGGACCGGCTCTCCGAATCACCGTGGCTGGCCGTGCTCGGTTCTGCCGGCGAGACCGGAGATGCGGCTGCCGAGCGCGTTCAGGCCGCGCTGGCCGACCAGGCCGAGGAGGGCGTCAAGCGCACCAAGAAGGAAACCGAAGATGCGGTGAACCGGGCTCGGCGTCGGGCCCGCACCGGGGTGCTCGAGCTCTCACTCTCGCTGGCCGGCTCGTGGGTCCGGGACTGGGCGGCTGTCGCGGCGGGGGCCGACCAGGTTCTCTTCAACGCCGACCGGGCCGAGCTGCTCGGCGAGCAGGCGAGGGGTATCCGGGTAGCGGCCGCCCGCGATGCGGTCGCTCTGATCGCCGAGACGCGGCGCAGACTGGACCTGAACGTCAGTGAGGAGCTGGCGCTCGAGGCGCTCTGCTTCCGGATGACCAGGCTGTTCAACCCCGCCTGAACGGTGCCCGGCTCAGTCCGGCTTCGTCGATTCCCGCTCGCCCGGCTGCTCGATCGTCTCGATCGCACTCTGCTGGGCCAGCCTGGTTATCTGCTTCGACTGCCTCGAAGCGATCACGCTGAAGTTGAGCGCCAGTCCAAGCAGAACCAGCAGCAGAACCGAGAAGAGGGCGATGGTGGCGTCCCGCACCCCCATCGCTCTGGCAATCAACTCGAGCAGTACGGGGAACGCAGCGCCGGCCAGCATCGCCAGGCCGAGCAGGAACCAGACGATGCTGTAGCGCTCGAGAAGGCGGTCGCGCCGGATCAGGTCGAGGATCCACAACATGAAAGCGATCGCCAGCACCGCCGCGATGATCCGGGCCTGCGGGGTGAGCCGAACGACCGGTTCGGTCGCTGCCAGAAAGGCGTTCACTGCTCACCGCCCGGATCCGCTGTGCGTGGCCGGAGTTGACCGACCAGCAGCACGACCAGCGTCTTGAAAATGTAGAAAGCCGAGACCAGCGGCGTGATGAACGAGTGCCCCTCGGCCCTGGCCCGCATCTCGACCGGCATTTCTCTGACTGCGAGTCCGGCGCGCACCGCCTGCTGGAGCGACTCGACCTCGGCGAACTCCTGCGAGTAACGCTTGGCGAAGAGTGCCATCGCGCGGTGACTGAGTGCCCGCATGCCGCTGGTCGTATCGGTCAGGGTCTGCCGGGTCGAGGCTGAAACGAGCAGGCTGAACAGTTGCTGCCCGGTCCGCCGCGCGCGGGAGGCGTTGTAGCCGGAGGCCTCGGCGAATCTGGATCCGACGATCAGGTCGGCCTCGCCGGCCTCGACCGCGGCAACGAGCCTGGCCAGTTCCGCCGCCGGGTGCTGGCCGTCACCGTCAAGCTGGCCGCAGGCCTCGTAGCCGTTGGCCAGGGCGAAGATGTATCCGGTCTGATGGGCCGCTCCGACTCCCTGATTGAAGGGAAGCGAGGCGACCATCGCGCCGGCCCGCCGGGCCAGGGCCGCGGTCCGGTCCCCGGAGCCGTCGTCGATTACGAGCAGGTCGGCATGGGGGAGGTGTTCGCGCGCGTCGGCGATCACCGCCTCGATCGAGCTCTGCTCGTTCCATGCCGGGATGAAAACCAGTGTCTTCACAGGTCGATTGTGGACGATTCCGGTCCGGCGGGTGGCCCGCGGCCCGCCATGAATGGTGCCGCCGCGGTCCTCTAGGCTCCATCAGGTATGAGAAACCGCCCCCAGCGCCACAGGAGGCGTCATATCGGAATGAGGCTCTGGCTGGCCGCGGGCTTCACCCTGGTCGCTGTGCTGACCGTCGCGATCATGCTCAGCTCGGTCACGAGCTCAAGCCAGGAGCTGCTCTCGGAGCGCTCGACCGAACTGGCCGTCGGTCGCACGATCCGTCTGGCCGACCGCCTCTCGGAGCCGGATACGAACACCAACGCCGAGGTCGAGGCGGCCAACGGCGAGGGCTATGCCGCCTGGTTCTTCTCGCCGGACGGCGAAGTCGGCACCGTCGAGACCGAAATCCGACCGATCCTGGGGAGCCAGGCCTTCGACGACGTACGGGAGACCGCGCTTTCGGGGGTCCGGCGGTCGAGGGAACTGGATGACGGTGAGGTAACGCTGGTCGGTGCGCCCGTCTTCACTGACGGTGAGCTGGTCGGCGCGGTGGTCGGTCGCTACTCGCAGCCGGTCGTCCTCAGCGGAGCTCTGGACACGCTGCGCTCCGAAAGCGTGCGCGCCGCCATCTTCGCCATTTTCTTCGGAACCCTGCTCGGGGTCGGTATCGCCTCGCTGATCACGGTCCGGCTGAAACGGATCACCGGGGACGCCGACCAGATCGCCTCCGGGAACTTCGACGTCTCCCTGCCGGTCCGCGGTCGCGATGAGATCGGCGACCTGGCCCGCTCGCTCGATTCGATGCGCTCCTCCCTGAAGGAGAACTTCGGTGTGCTGACCGCCGACCGTGACAAGCTGACCGCGATATTCGACGGCCTCAACGATGCCGTGATGGTGGTCGACAACGAGGGCCCGGTGCGCTTCTACAACTCGGCTGCGACGGTGCTGCTCGACCGCGGCGGTCTGCCGCCGGACGCGATGATGCCGCAGATCAAGCGGGCCGAGGTGGAGGGCTTCTCGGCCCACCCGGCCCTGCGGATCGGTGACCGGGCTTACGCGATGCAGGCCCGGGCCCTGCCCGACGAAGGCGCCGTCCTGGTGGTCGTGCGCGACCGGACCGAAGAGATGCGCAAGGAGTTCGCCGAACGGGACTTCGTGAGCAATGCGGCCCACGAGCTGCGCAACCCGCTGGCCGGGATCTCCGGTGCGATCGAAGTACTCCAGTCCGGTGCCAAGGACGACCCGGAAGCCCGCGACCACTTCCTCAGCCGGCTCTCGACCGACGCCGAGCGCATGAGTCGGCTCACCCAGTCTCTGTTGACCCTGGCCCGGGTCGAGGCACTGGGGGCCGGCGAGGTCGAGGTGGTGGACGTCACCGCGGCGGCGAAGGACGTCGAAGCGGCGGTCGAGGTTCCGAGCGGGCTCGATCTCGTGCTCGACGTCGAGCGGGATCTTGCCGCCGAGGGCGATCCGACCCTCTTGCGACAGGTGCTGATCGGCCTGGTGACGAACGCGATCAAGAACACACCCGTGCCCGGTCGAGTAATCGTTCGCGGCCGCCGGATCGGTGACGGCGAGCTGATGCTCGAGGTGATCGACACCGGTACCGGCATCCCCCAGGCCGAGATCGACCGGGTCTTCGAACGCTTCTACCGACGCTCCGAATCCCGGCGTCAGGAGGGCTTCGGACTGGGTCTGGCGATCGCCCGCCGCATGGCTGACGTTATGGGCGGAGAGATGGGAGCCAACTCGGTTGAGGGCGAGGGCAGTACCTTTTGGGTGCGCCTCCCCCTGGTCCGCCAGACGGAGACCCCGATCGCCTGACCCCTGACCACCGCCTGACCACCAAAACTTGAGCCAGAACCCCGGAAAGATCCTGATCGCAGACGACGAGCCCTCGGTGAGGGATTCGGTCGGCTACGCCCTCGACCAGGAGGGATTCGAAGTGACGCCGGCAGTCGACGGAACCGACGCCGAAGAAAAGCTGGTCGGCGACTTCGACTACGACCTGCTGATCCTCGACATCATGATGCCCGGACGCAGCGGGCTCGACATCTGCCGCGAGGTCCGCTCCCGCTCGGCCGTGCCGATAATCATCCTCACCGCCAAGGATGCCGAGGTCGACAAGGTGGTCGGCCTCGAAGTCGGCGCCGACGACTACGTCACCAAGCCGTTCTCGGTGCGCGAGCTGCTCGGCCGGGTCCGGGCCCAGCTCCGCCGCCGCGAGCTCGACCGCTCGCCGGTTCCCGAAGCCTCGCGAATCGTTGCCGGACCGGTCACGATCGACCTCGCCCGCCACGTCGTAACCGTGCGCGGACGTACGGTCAGCCTGACCCGCTCCGAGTTCCAGCTGCTGCGCCTGCTCGCCGCCCGCCCGGGTGAGGTGTTCAAGCGCTCCCAGATCATGGAGGAGCTGTGGCAGACCGAGTTCGACGGCGACGAGCGAGCCTGCGACGTTCACATCTCGAACCTCCGCCAGAAGGTCGAGACCGATCCGCAGCGCCCCGATCTCGTTCTGACCGTGCGCGGCATCGGTTACAAGTTCAACGATTCCTGAGCCAAGGCACTCGGGCGCCGTAGCTGCGAATCGGCTCTGCTATCAATGGTCCAAGTGTTTGCTTGGAGAGATATGCCGAAGCGGATAGCGAGAATGATCCTGCCGACCCTGGTAGCCGTGGCAGGATTGGGCTTTGGCGGACCTTCGGCCGATGCCGCGAAGCGGGTGCCGATCAGTGTCTTCCCTGCACCTGGAACACCGGTTGCCTCCGATACGACAACCTTCAGCTTCCGAGGTCTGAAGCCGAAGCACCTCGGACCGGTCAGGGTGACCGGATCGAAGAGTGGCCTCCACCGGGGAAGTCGCCTTGCGCATTCCGACGGGCGAGGCATCAGCTTCGTCCCGAATCGACCGTTCGTTCCGGGAGAAGTTGTCGAGGTCCGCACCGGGAAGGTGATCCGCCGCGCCAGGAACGGGGACTTCCGGGTCAGGATCGGACGCTTCTACAGCCGGGACATCAAGCCGAGCCAGCCGAAGACGCCGAACAGGTTCCCCGCCCTGATGTCCCGTCCCGACCTCAATCCGCCCAGTTTCACTTTCGCCTCTCGCGGCTCTAGGCTGGCTCTCTTCGCCCCGAAGGAGACTGGCCTGGCGATTGCTGACGGGCTCGGACGCATATCGTGGTTCAAGCCGACCGGCTACGGAGGCAACGGCCAGGAGGTCCAGAATTTCAGGGTTCAGAGCTACCGGGGAAGGCCTGTGCTGACCTACTGGAAGGGCGAGGCGATGAAGGGCGGTGTGGCCCAGAAGGGCAGCTTCAACATTCGAAACCGAAATTACCGGCGATCGCCCGGTTCGGCATGGGCAACGGCTACAAGCCCGATGCTCACGAGTTCACGATCAGCCCGCGCAGCACGGCCCTGGCGATCGCCTATCGGCCCGTACTCTGGAATACGAAGCGCTTCGGCGGGTCAAAGCACGGCAAGGTCTTCGACAACGTTGTCCAGGAGATTGACATCGCGACTGGCGCGGTTCTCTATGAGTGGCACAGCCTCGGCAACGTGTCCCTGGGGGCCAGCGTCAGCAAGCCTCCCGGAGACGGCGGCGCCTGGGACTGGTTCCACCTCAACTCGATCGAGGATGACGGCAACTCATTCCTTATTTCGGCCCGCAAGGTCAGCTCGCTGTACCGAATTGACCGCCTGACGGCGCGAGTCAGGTGGCGCCTTCGGGGTGATGGCATCAAGCCGACCGAGAACGATTTCACGATGGAGCCCGGTACAAGCTTCGGCTACCAGCACGATGCTCGGCGACTGCCCAACGGGGATATCTCGCTCTTCGACAATGGCCGCGCCAAGCGCTTCCGTCCGGTCAACAACCAGTCGAGTGTGCTGATTCTGCGACTGGAAAAGCGCGGCGATTCGGCAGGGGCGACTCTGGTCAAGCGGATCGAGAAGCAGCCGGAGCCAGTTCTGGCGACCTCACAAGGTGGTGCGCAGGTGCTGCGAGACGGCAACGTCTTTGTCGGCTGGGGTTCGATCTCCCGGATGACCGAGTTCACGCCCGACGGATCGATCGCCTTTGACGCCGTCTTCAGGGCACCGACCAACTCATATCGGGCCCAGAAGGCCGACTGGGAGGGCATCGCACCGGGGAGGCCGGTCATCGCCAGCCGCAAGAACAGCCGCAAGGGCAAGAACGAGGACAAGGGTATGGGGGCCACCGTCTGGGCGAGCTGGAACGGAGCCGGTGACATCGCGTACTGGCAGGTGATGAGTGGTTCCGCGCCCGGAAAACTGAGGGAGGTCGCCAGGGCACCGTGGGCAGGGCTCGAAACCCGCATCCGGGTGCCAATGCTAGGCAAAAGACTAAAGGTGATCGCCCGAGGGGCCGACCTGGAGGCGCTGGGCAGTTCGACCCTGGTCGGGGTCAGTGAACGATCGACGCTGACAGCCGTAGCCGACCTCGACCTGCCGGAACTGGATCTGAGTGACCCGGAGCTCAAGGGTGAGCGCTGGCACGAGACCATGAACGGCCTGCTGGCCGAGGGCCACTGGCTGGCCCGCGGACCGCTGGCGACGGTCATCCTCGACCGTGAGGCCGGCGAGCACTTTCTCCGCAGCCGCTCGGCGATCTTCCCCGGCCTCCTGCTGGCCGAGATGTTCCAGGTGTCCGACGGCCCGCTGTTCGAGCAGATGAGCAGCAACATCATCAACGCCGACGGGGATACCCACCGCCGGCTGCGCGGTCTCGTCAACCCTTCGCTTTCGCCCCGGGCCGCCAAGCGCTACCGCCCTTTCATGCGGCAGATCCTCGATCAGGTCTGGGATGAAGCGGTCGAGGGTCTGCGGCCCGCCGGGCGGGCAGGCGAGGGCACGGCCGAAGGGACGATCGAGATGGACTTCATGGAAGCGTTCGCCCGGCCCTACCCGGCCCGCACGATCGCCCGGGTGATGGGCGCACCGGCCGAAGATGCCCCGCGGCTGCACGACTGGTCGATGTGGATCCAGCGCCAGTTCGACCCGATCGCGCTCGCCGACGCGGGACACGGTGGCGACCATGCAGGAGAAGGCAGGCGAGTTCTACGCCTGGGTGCGGCCGTTGATCGAGAACCGCCGCGACACCCCTTCCGACGACCTGATCTCGAACCTGATCCGCACCGAAGAGGAAGGCGAGCGGCTCTCCAACCGAGGAGCTCGAGAACCTAGTCCTGAACATCCTGGTCGGCGGGGTCGACACCACCCAGAGCCAGCTGGCCCAGGCGATGCGGCTTGCTGGCGGCGGATCCGGGTCAGTGGGCCGCCCTCCGGGAAGACCCGGCAGAGATGGCACCGAAAGCGGCAAGTGAAGCCCTGCGCTTCGAGCCGATCACCCCCTTCACCGCCAGGCTGCTGACCGAGGACGTCGAGTACCGCGGCGTCACCTTCCCGGCCAACTCGCCGGTCATGATCTGCTCGTTCACCGGCAACCGGGATCCTGAAGCCTTCGAAGAGCCCGAGGGTTTCGACATCACCGCAGATCGCGACAAAGCCCGCGTCCTCACCTTCGGCGCCGGCATCCACTACTGCGTCGGCGCCAACATCGCCCGGGCCGAACTCGAAGAGGCCCTCGGCTTTCTCGCTTCCCGGATCGAGTCGATCGAGCCTGCCGGCGATCCCGACCTCCAGACGGTCAGCGGCATCTACGGCATCGAGTCGCTGCCGCTGCGGATTCGACCGGCCGCCTGAGGCCGGCGCTCACGGATCCGCGTCCCGGTCACCTCGGTCATGATCACCGGAAGCAGCCGACGGACCGGGCGCGGAGGCTCCGGCCCGGCCGCCGGTGAAGGTCTTGGGGCGGGGTCCTTCTAGCGGCTGCGCCTCTCCTCCAGCAAGCCGTTCTGCGACGGCAGCCACTGGGACGACTTCAAGGATCCTGAAACCGCTCTGAGCTGATCCGAGCAGGTGGAGTGGTCCGAGGGATCGACGGCCTGTAGTGCCGCCCGGAGCGAGCGGCCGTCAGGAGAATCACTGACCACCGAGGAAGCGGTTCACCAGTCCGGCAAACCTGGCCCGGGACTGGAACAGGAAGGCATGCGCGCCGGGCAGTACTTCCAGTCGTGCGCCCGGGAATGCGGTTGCTGATCCGGCTGGCGTTCAGCGGGGTGTGACCGGATCCACCCTGCCCGCGGTGACCAGGGTCTTGACCTTCAAATCTCCAAGGCGGCGCCAGTTGGCATTGCTGCGAAGCCACGGATCCTCGGCGCGGACCTGGCGGTTCGATGTGCGCCGCGGAACACGGAAGTCGTCAGGAACGTCGAGCCCGCCGGCTACCGCTTCAGCCAGACGATTCAGGAAACGCCGGCCTGCCTGCCGGCCCAGACGTGTTCTCGGGTAGAGCAGCTTCAGCGCCTGTTTGTCGGATTCGGCATGGCTGTCGAGTCGCTGGACCCAGGGCGGCCCGAGAACTGCCCGTGATCCACCGGGGTTGGTCCCGGCGAGAATCAGTTTGCCGACCTGCCCGGGGTGATTCAGAGCGAGCTGCTGGGCCACGAAGCCACCCATCGACCAGCCAAGGACATCCGGCCTGCCCATCTGCCGGCGTTTGATGAACTGGGAAATCTGGCCGGCCACACGCTCGAAGGAGTACCTGCCTGCGCGGGGCCTGATCGCCCGATACCCGGGTAGTGAGCCTGACCAGTGCGACTCCTCGAAGCCACCGCAGCAACCCCGGATCCCACTCACTCAGCGTCGACCCGGTCCGGTCAGCTTGACGAGGCTTGCGCTGGCCTCGCTCAGTAGGCGATGCTGGTGCCGGGGGCTTCTGGTACTTCACTTCAGCGACGAACTGCCCGGCCGTGGAAGCGGTGGAGCATCCCCCCAGAAACGCCAGGGTCAACGTGCCGACCACGAGAAGTCGATACATGGGGCAACCATACATTCGGGCATGAATGCGGGCGCCGGCCTCCTGCGCTCGGTCCATGGCAGGTGCGCTCGACCCAGGGCCGGGCCTGTAAAGCGGCAAACTCAAGCCGACGAGCGGAATCGAACCGCTGACCCCTTCATTACGAGTGAAGTGCTCTACCAACTGAGCTACGTCGGCGCCGGGGCCATTGTACGGAGAGTCGTCGGCCCGGTTCGCACGGCCGCATTTTCGAACTGATCGTCCGGCTCCGCTGGGAGGATCCGGCGAGTGTCCCAGAAGGATCCCCCACAGGAAAACCTGCCGACGCTCGAGCGCGGCCGGGACCTGTCGCGGATCGTCGCCTTCACCGACGGCGTCTTCGCGATCGCGATCACTCTGCTCGTGCTGCAGCTGGAGGTACCGCTCGACGCCACCTCGCCTTCTGACCTGCTCGACAAGCTCGGCGACCAGAGTGCCGACTTCATGGCGTTCTGGATCAGCTTCATCGTCATCGGCTCGTTCTGGATCTCCAACCACCGCTTCATGCGCACGGTGAGGGAGTTCGATCGCGGCCTGATGTTCCTGATCCTGCCCTACCTCGGTTTCATGGTCCTGATCCCCTTCACCTCCCAGCTGATGGGCGAGTACAGCGGAGAATTCGATATCGCCGTGTTCTTCTACGTGCTCAACATGGTGGCGATGACGGCGATGGCCTTCCTTCTACAGAGCCACGTGCTGAGGCGAGGCCTGGCGAAGCCGGAATACGAGTGGGATGTCGAGCTGACCCGCAAGTCGTCGCTGTTCACGATGGCCGTTTTCGCCGCTTCGGCGCCGCTGGCATTCGTGCTCGGGCCGTGGACGCCCCTGCTCTGGATCAGCCTCAGGTGGGACCCGTTCCAGCTTCGCAGGGACCGTGCCTACGGGAAGCCGGTCGCCGGCGAGTGAGTCCCCCTGGCCGATGATGTCGGAGTCGGTGACGCTCAGCCACCAGGTCCGGGTGGGTGTACCTGCCGCTCAACGGGTTTTTCGGCGACGAAGGAGGGTTCAGCGCCGCCCGCTGCCTGCCTGAACTGCCCGCGAGAAAACCGCGTCGGTCATCGGCTCGGTCAGCCGGCCGGTGAAGGTGTTCTGCTGGCTCGGGTGGTAGCAGCCGATCAGGTGCAGTCCGTCGATCCGGACCTCGGCGCCGTGGCCGAACTTCGGCTTCGGAACCGGTACGGATCTGCCGGTTGCCCGCAGGGCACGCAGTGCGCCGTCCCAGGCAAATCCTCCCAGGGCGACGATCACCGTGAGCCGGGTCATCAGCTCGAGTTCACGTTCCAGGTAGGGCAGGCAGTTGTCCCGCTCGGCGGGGGTCGGGCGGTTGGCCGGCGGGGCGCAGCGGACCACCGCCGAAATCCAGGCTCCGTCCAGACTCAGCCCGTCTCCGCTGTGGCGGCTCTGCGGCTGGTTGGCGATGCCGGTCCGGTGCAGGGAGGCGAACAGCCAGTCGCCGGCCCGGTCACCGGTGAAGACGCGACCGGTGCGGTTCGCACCGTGGGCGGCGGGGGCGAGTCCGACGATCAGGATCCGGGCGTCGGGGTCACCGAAACCCGGGATCGGCTTCGCCCAGTACTGCTGCCCGCGGAAGCGGCGCGGCGGTTCGGCGGCGCTCTGCTCGCGCCAGGCCACGAGTCGCGGGCAGCGCCTGCAGGAAACGATCTCGCGCTCCAGAGCCGCTGCGGGTCCGACGATTGCGTCCCCGGCCCCGCTGGTGTCCGCTTTGCCCATGGCCGTACACTAGGTCCACTGTGACCTCGAATCTCGCTTTCCTGCCCAACGTCGGTGTGCCCGAGCTCCTGATCGTGCTGGCAATTGCCATCCTGATCCTCGGCCCCAAGAGGATTCCGGACGCGGCGCGCTCGGTCGGCCGCGGCATCCGCGGATTCCGCGACACGGTCGGCGGCGGTGAAGAGGGTGACAGCCGCAAGGCCGAACTGGACGAGCAGAGCGCGGCCGAGACCGGCGAGAAGAGCAAGTCCGACGCCAAGGGCTGACGGCCGGCCGGGCGCGATTGAAGAGGCCCACGCTTGGTACCGCTGAACCTGCCCAACTTTCTGACCCTGCTGCGCATCCTCGCGGTGCCGGTGGTCGTTGTGGCCCTGCTCGACGGCACTCCCCACGGCGACACCCTCGCGGCGATCGTCTTCGCCCTCGCCGCCTTGACCGACGGCCTCGACGGCTACATCGCCCGCTCACGCGATTCGGTCACGACCTTCGGCAAGCTGATGGACCCGCTGGCAGACAAGCTGCTGATCACCGCGGCACTGGTTTCGCTCGTCTCCCTCGGCCGGCTGCCGGCCTGGGTCGCGATGGTGATCATCGCCCGGGAACTGGCAGTGACCGTTCTGCGCTCGATCGCCGCGGAGCGCGGGGTGGTGATCGCCGCCAGCTGGATGGGCAAGGTCAAGACGGTGCTCCAGATCGGTGCGGTTTTCGCGCTGATCACCTTCAACCCCGCACCGCTGGCGGTTGACCTGCTGGTCTACGCCGCCGTGCTTGCGACCGTAGTCAGCGGCCTCGACTACTTCTTCGGCCTGCGGCGGCGGATCGACGAACAGCGCGCCCGCGAAGAGGGCGCTGCGACCAACGACCAGGTCGCCTAGGCGCCGGCCTCGTTCAGCCACTCCCTCATCGAGAGGTGGTGCCTGGAGTGTGTGTCGCTGTTGATCTCGCCTCGCAGGTCGGAAATCCGACCGTAGCGCTCGGCGACCACGTTGTGACGGTGGATCGTCTCGAGATTCTCCTGCCGTGCCATCACGAAAGCATCGTCGGCGAGATCGGGGATCGTCTCGATCACCTGTCGCAGCATCTCGCGCACGCAGTCCTCGACGAAACGCGGCTGGGCGTGGGCCTTCTCGACCACGGAGAGCTCGTCCGGCCGTTTCATCAGTTCGTAGATCTCCGAGCTCATCGAGCTCTCGACCAGGCGCAGCATCCGGCGCGCGTCGATGTCGGAGGCCGAGCCCTCGGCGCAGCCGATGTAGAGGGTGCCGATGCCGCGCTGGTTGTGGGTCGCGATCGGGACCATCTCGATGATCTCGGCCACCTGTTCCTCGGTGTAGCCGCCCGAGCGCAGTCGCTCACGGGCGACGTCGGCGACCATTTCCTGGGCGCAGGGGCAGGCGGTCATGCCCTGGGCCTGGACACCGGTCACCGTGCGGGTCTCGCTCTCCGCAGCCACCGCACGACCCAGCAGCGTGTAGATCTCCTGCGTCGGGATGCCCGAGGCGGGGGCCGGCATCGTCTCGGGGTAGCGCAGCCTGACCGATACCTCGGCCCTGATTCCGTGCTGCTTCTCGCGGACCAGCTCGGCGACACGGGCGGCCAGCTTCTCGGCCCTCATCGATTCGGAGCGGACGACTTCGTCGATCGCTTCGGAGACGTTCTCCTCGAAGCGGGACATGTGCACACCGGCCTGGTCGGGGCTGAGGTCCACGTAGCACTCCATCTCGGCGTGGAAGTGACCGTCCTCGCCGATGCTGAGAACCTTCTCTACACCGGTTACACCGACCCGCGAAAGGCTGACGCGGGTCGCGGGACGGGATGCCTGCACGTCGATTCCGTCAGGCGAAAGGGTGATCTCTGGGTTCATGGAGGGTCTCGCTTGGAGGGGGCGGGGTTCGGGTAAGAGTAGCCGTACGCCGACTCCGGCGTCCGTATTCGAACAGCCGGATGCCGGTTTTCACGGTTTCGACTACCTACCAACGGGATCTCCCTATAATCGGCGCTTGTGATCAGAGGCACAGAGTCCGGGCGGTCAGCCGCCGGATCGGGGGTGTGAATGGAGATGGAATCGGAAGAGGTGAAGACGCTGGTCTCGACCGGTCGCGAGCAGGGCTTCCTGACTTTCGAAGCGGTCGCGGAGGCGTTGTCCGAGGTCGAGGTCAGCCGCGACCAGGTCGAGGAGCTTCACACGCACCTCAGCGAACAGGGGATCGAAGTGATCGCCCGTGACGAAGCGGCCGAAAAGGGCGAACCGGCCGCGGCGCCGCTCGAACCCGCGGCGCCGCTGGAACCGGCGGAGGTGCAGCCGGTGGTCCCGCGACAGCCCGCGGTGGCCGCAAGTGCCGGATCCGACGGCAATCTCGACTCGCTGCGCCTTTATCTGCGCTCGATCGGTCAGGTCGATCTGCTCGACGCGGCGGAAGAGGTCGAACTTGCCAAACGGATCGAACGCGGCGACATGGAGGCAAAGCGGCAGATGGTCGAGGCCAACCTGCGCCTCGTCGTCTCGATCGCCAAGGGATACCTGGGCAGGGGTCTGAGCTTTCTCGATCTGATTCAGGAGGGTTCGCTGGGGCTGATCCGCGCGGTCGAGAAGTTCGACTACAGGCGTGGATACAAGTTCTCCACCTATGCGACGTGGTGGATTCGCCAGGCCGTGACCAGGGCGGTGGCCGACAAGTCGCGTTCCATCCGGATCCCGGTCCACATGGTCGAGAAGCTCAACCGGGTGCACTTCGTCGAACGGCAACTTGTCCAGGACCTGGGCCGCGAGCCCGAGCCTTTCGAAATCGCCCAGGAGCTCGGCTGGACCGTTCAGGACGTGCGCGACGTCTGGCGGATCTCTCAGGTGCCGGTATCGCTGGAGAAGCCGGTCGGGGAAGGCGAAGAGACTGAACTGGTCGACCTGGTCCGGGACGTCAACGCGATGGAGCCTTTCGACGAAGCCTCGCTACACATCCGCAGCGAGAGCATCAGGAAGGTGCTCGGCAGCCTGCCCGAGCGTGAGCGTGACGTGCTGATCATGCGCTACGGACTCGGCGGCAACAACCCGCGCACTCTCGAGGAATGCGGCGAAGCCTTCGGAGTGACCCGGGAGCGGGTTCGCCAGATCGAGACCTCGACCCTGCGCAAGATCAAGAACCTGCCCGAAGCACAGGGCCTGCGCGAAGCGGGCTGACTTCCTGCTGTTGGTCCGTCGGTAACGGTGACTCGAGATCCGGCGTGCCCGACGGCGCGATTGTGTACCTTCGTGAGGTGATCAGGAGGCTTCTACTGCTTGCCGCGTTCATCACCCTGGCGGCGCCGGCTTCGGCCGAGGCCGCCACCTGCCTCGGACAGAAGGCTGAGGTGATCAAGCGCAGCGGTCCGGTAACCCTGGATCGCTACCAGACAGTACTTCTGACCGGATCCAGGGTCAACGTGTCCGCGGCCGGGGACAATCGTGTCTGCAGCACCAAGGGCGACGTCAAGCTCACTTTCGGCAAGGGCAGGCAGAACCGGGCCGCCCTCGGCTCCGGAAACGACTCGGTCACGATTTCGTCGAAGGCCAAAGGCAACTTCATCGACCTCGGGGACGGCAACAACCGGATCAAGGTCAAGAACAAGGCGGTCACCCACTCGATCAAGGGCGGTAGCGGGCGCGACAGTGTGGTGATCGCCTACAAAGCGGTCAACGCGCTGGTCAATACCGGAGGGGGCAACGACAAGGTGGTCCTGGCGGCCAAGGCCACCCGACAGAAGGTTTCCACCGGCCACGGCGATGACCGCATCACGATCCAGAGGCCGGCCAAGACCAACAATCGCAAACTGAACAGCGGTCTCGGTGATGATGTGGTCAGGATCCTGGCCAAGGGCAATACGACCTCCTACCTGAGCGACCGGAAGAACCCGAAAGGGCTCAGCGATACCGATACCTATTCCGGCGGCCCGAGCATCGACACGGTCTACGACTACTTCGGCGGCAACGGGGCGAGGCGCAATCTGATCCACGGAAACGGAGGCGTGGACTACCTGCGCTCTCTCGGCAAGGCGCGGTCGGAGATCCACGGGGGCGACGGCACGGACTTTCTCTTTTCCGCCTCTTCGGGGGTAACCGGCGACCGCATCTTCGGCGACCGTGGCAACGACCGGCTGCGGGCCGACCGGAACAATGGCAACGGTTCAAAAGGTGCCTACCTGGACGGCGGCGACGGTGACGACTGGGTCTACGGGACCGACGGCGACGACCTGATCGTCTCGGTCAACGGCATCGAAAAGATCTATGCGAACGGCGGGGACGACACCATCGTCAAGACCGGCAACGGCATCGGCACCGTGGTCGGAGGCGGCGGCTACGACACCCTTTCTTATGCCGCACACACTCCCCCCGGCTACCTCGACTACTCCGGAGTATTCGTGGACCTCGGTGCGGGAGTTGCGAGGAACAGCAAAGGCAACGACAAGATCAGCACGATCGAGCACCTGATCGGCTCGCCTTTCGACGACGTCCTGCTCGCCGCGCCGGGATCGAAGAATGAGGTCGACGGGGGGCTGGGCAACGACGAGATCACCGGCTTCAAGGGTGACGCTGTGGATGGCGGCCTCGGCCGGAACGAGTGTGCCGGCGGCAATCAGTTGCGCTGCAACGAGGACTCACCGGGCGTCGGTGACGGCAAGCGCCCGATTCTCGACATCGGGCAGGAAGGAATACTGACGGTTATCGGCAGCTCGCTCGCCGACGACATCGAGGTCGGATACGACCCCACCGACGGCGGTGCTTACGAAATCGAGAGCAGCCGTCCGGTCGTGCTGTCCCGGGACTGCCGCGAGGCCACCACCGGTGGAGGCAACAGCTACCTGTGCCCGGCCGCCCCCTCCAAGGTGAGCGCCGGCACGCTGACCACGGGTGGAGGTGACGACAAGCTGACGATCAACTACAGCGTGCCCGCGAGCGTCAGCCTGATCGTCAACGGCGGAGGCGGCGACGACAGGTTCACGGGCGGCAAGAATCGCGAGATCATCTTCCTCTTCGAGAACGTCCGGGCCCGTGCCGGAAACGACCAGACCATCATGGCCGCCGGCGGCACCATCAGGGGCGGGATCGGCAGCGACACGGTCAAGGTCGCCAACCCCTGCTGGGGAGGGTTCATCGACACCGGCGTCGGCAACGACAACGTCGTCTTCGCGGGTGCCCCTCGCGGCGTCAACGCCAGCCTGGCCACCCGCAAGCTGAAGTGGAAGAAAGGCAAGTGCCCCAAGCCCGTTCGGGTGAGCAAGTCGGTCGACGGCTTCGAGGGAAGCAAGCACAACGACGTGCTCACGGTCAGCCCATATCGCAGGACATCGCTGCTCGGCCGGGACGGCAACGACATCTTCCGGGCGAAGAACGGAATCAAAGATGCGATCACCACCGGTGGCGGCGGACGCGGCAACAGGGTCTTCTCCGACCGCAAGGACAAGGTCACCTGGGGCTGGGGCTTCGCCGCCTTCTAGGCCCTGACCGCAGGGACCCGGAGAACCGGTCACTGCGGACCGCGGGCCGTGCGGCTGCGGCCGGAAGTGGCGGAGGTAGGATTCGAACCTACGTAGGCTGAGCCAACCGGTTTACAGCCGGTCTCCTTTAACCACTCGGACACTCCGCCAGCTGACGGCGCAGTTTATTGAAAGGCCGTGGGCAATACAGTTCGCCGCATGAGCTCGCCGCGTGGATTCGCCTCTGACAACTGTTCCGGCGCCCACCCGAAGGTCCTCGAGGCGATCGCCCGGGTCAACCACGGTCACGCCGGCTCGTACGGAGCTGACGAAGAGACCACCCGGCTCGACGAGCTGGCCCGGGCCGAGTTCGGACCCGGTGCTCGCCTTTTCCCGATGTTGAACGGGACCGGGACCAACGTCGCTGCGCTGCGCGCGATGGCCCGCCCCCACCAGGCGGTGATCTGTCCCGAGACCGCCCACCTGGCGATCGACGAGACCGGCGCTCCGGAGGCGATCGCCGGACTGAAGCTGCTGACCGTTGCGACCCCGGACGGCAAGCTCACCCCCGAGCTTGCCCATACGAAGCTGGCCAACCGTGCCGACATCCCCCATGTCGCCTGGCCGAAGGTCGTCTCGATCGCCCAGACCTCCGAACTGGGCACCGTCTATACGCCCGACCAGGTCCGGGCCCTGGCCGACTTCGCTCACGAGCACGGCATGCTGCTTCACATGGACGGCGCCCGGCTGGCCAACGCCGCAGCGGCGCTCGGCCTGAGCCTGGCCGAAGCCGGTACCGCCCACGGGGTTGACGTACTCAGCTTCGGCGCCAACAAGAACGGCACCGTCTTCGGCGAGGCGGTTGTATTCACCGGAGGCCCCGACAGCCCGCCCGGGGCGGAGTCGATGGCTGAAGAATTCGGCGTGCTGAGGAAAGGCTCGCTCCAGCTCAGCTCCAAGATGCGTTTCGTCTCGGCCCAGCTCGCAGCACTGCTCGAAGACGGCCTCTGGCGCGACCTCGCCCTGAAGGCGAACCGCGCCGCATCGGCGATCGGCGAGGCGGTCGCCTGGATCGACGGGGTCGAGCTGGCCCAGCCGGTCGAGGCCAACATCGCCTTCATCGCGCTCGAACTCGAGAAGGCCAGGGAATTCGCAGGGCTCTGCGCACCCCACGAGCCGTTGCTGTTCGAGCTCGGAGACGTCGGCCTGATCCGGCTGGTCGCCTCCTGGGACTCGCAGATTGAGGATGTGGACCGGGTCGTCGCCAACCTGCTCAGGGTGCTGCCCCAGGGCTGACCGGCAGGCGCGGAGCCGGCGGGTTCAGTCGAAGTCGACGAGGTCGCGCTCGGCGGCCCAGCGGGTCAGCTGGTGGCGGGTGGAGAGCTGGAGCTTGCGCAGTACCGCGCTCACGTGTGCCTCCACCGTCTTGACCGATATCTCGAGCCGCTGGGCAATCTCCTTGTACAGGTAGCCGCGGGCGATCAGCCTCAGAACCTCCTGCTCTCGCGGGGTGAGCAGGTCGAGTTCGGGGTCGGCCGCATCCGCTCCGGCCGCCCCGGCGAAGGCGTCGAGCACGAAGCCGGCCAGCTTCGGGGAGAAGACCGCATCGTCCTGCCTGACCCTTTCGATCGCCGCGACCAGGTCCGGGCCGGAGATCGTCTTGGTCACGTATCCGCGGGCCCCCGCCCGGACGATCTGAACCACGTCTTCGGGCGCGTCGCTGACCGACAGCGCGAGAAAGCGGGGTGAGTGGCCGCCCGCCGCGGCCGTGCGCCGGATCACCTCGACCCCGCCGCCGTCAGGCATGTGGACGTCCAGCAGGACGACTTCGGGCTTGAGCTTTTCGATCAGCAGCGAGGCTTCATGGACGTTCGAGGCCTCTCCGAGCACTTCGACTCCCTGCTCCAGTTCGGCCTTGACCCCCGCCCTGAAAATCGCGTGGTCGTCGACGATCAACACGGTGGGGCGAGGCGCTCCCTTTTCGGCTCCGGCACTCATCTGCTCTCCATTTTCAGTTCGATTTCGGTTCCTTCGCCCGATTCGGACCTGACCTCTGCCCTGCCGCCGTTCCTCTCCATGCGGCCGAGGATCGAGTCTCTCACCCCGCGCCGGTCGGCGGGCACCCGGTCGAGGTCGAAGCCGGGGCCCCGGTCGCGCACGAAAACCTGGACCGTTTTCGGCGTGATCTCGGCGAACATCCTGACCGGTCCGTCGTCGCCGGCGTACCGGACCGCGTTGACCATCGCTTCGCGCGCCGCGCCGACGGTCGCCAGACCGCGCTCGTCGAGCGGCCGGTCACCGACGGTCACCGCCTCGATCGGGATGCCGTGGTCCTCCTCGACCTCCGCCGCGACAGCCTCCAGGGTGCCGGCCAGCGAGGCCTGCCTGTCCGAGTCCGGCTTGCCCGAAAGCCACTCCCGCAGTTCGCGCTCCTGGCGCCGGGCCAGGGTCGAGACCTCGCGAGGGTCATCGGAGCGCTTCTGCATCATCGCCAGGGTCTGGAGGACCGAGTCGTGAAGATGGGCCGCGACTTCGGCCCGCTCCTGGGAGCGGATCCGTTCGGCCCGCTCGTCGCTGAGCCGACCCACCAGCCGGACCCAGAGTGGGGCCAGGATCAGTGCTGCCACGACGATGATCGTGACCACAGCGAGCACTGCGTCGCCTCCGGCGCTGAGGGCCCCGTTTATGTAGAGGAAGAGCAGCGCGGCGCCCAGCACCAGCGCGATGCCGAAAGCGATCCGGTAGGTCGCCGGGTTCCTCCGGCCTTTGCGGGCGGGTCGACCGGGGCCGGTGAACTGCCGCCAGAGCAGCGCCCCGCCACCGGCCGCGATCACCAGCGGCCAGACCAGCGCGTCGCTCCACCAGACACCGGCCTCGCGCAGGATGAAGAGCAGGCCTAGCGTGACCAGGCCGGCACCGGCTCCGACCGCCCAGGAGGTACGCCGAAGCGGTTCACGCCCGGCCCCGGAATCCGCCGCCGGTTGCTCGTCCACCGGCAGGGCGATCCAGGCGAACCCGTATGCGAGCGCTGCCAGGCCGCTGGTCAGCAGGGTCAGGACGACGACCGCGATCCTGATCAGATCGCGGTCGATGTTCAGGTAGCGGCCGAGGCCCGAGCAGACTCCGGCGACGAGAGCCCCGTCCGGCTCCCGCCGGAGTCTGCGCGGCCCGGAACTCATCCTTTGCCGGGGCCGGATGCCTTTCCGGCGCCTGCGTCGCAGGCTGCGTTGGCGCGCTCGACGGCTGCAGAGCGGTCGGGGTTTTCGAGATCGTCGGGCCAGTCCTGCCCGTTTCCGCGCCAGCCGGAATCGTCGAAGACCCCGAAATAGCCGAGCCGGAAGTCCGAAGCGAGTTCGAGCACCGGCACGTTGGCGTTCGGCTGCGTCAGGCTGCGCCTGGGGTCGATGCCCGAAGACTCCGAGCCGCGCATGTCGATGTAGCCGACTTTTCCTTCGACGTTGCCAACCACGCAGACATCATCGGGCACGATCACGCTGGTCGCTCCGAAACCGCTGTCGGTGTTCAGCTCTACGGTCTTGCCCTTGCGGAAGGGAAAGTCCCTGAGGTCCACCTTCAGGGCACCTGCGGCCATCTGGTATCCCTCGGCCGGAATCTCGAAGGCACTGCCCGGCTGTTCGTTGATCTCACCCCAGTCGCCTTCGATTTCCAGCGAAGCGATCGAGACGACCGCCATCGGCAGTGCCACCGCGACCGCGGCTGCCGTGGTCCAGAGGGCCAGCTGCGGCCGGTCGCTCAGGGCGAGCGCGACTACGCCGATTCCGCAGCCGACGACCAGTACCGCAGCCGGGATCGCACCGAAGAGGGCGGTGACTCCGAAGGAGATCGCAGCCAGGATGCTGAGCAGGACGAACCCGGCGAAGGCGATCGCGAGCCAGGTCATCACCTTGCCAAAGGTGGAGGGGGTGCTTGACGCGGCGCCCGCCGCGGAATCCGGGAGGACCTCGGTCTCGGCTGTGCTGCTCTCGAGTACCTCGGTCTCGGTCTGCTCTTCGCGGCCGGCAACCGCGGCGGCGGCCGGCGGCACCTGGCTCGGCGAAGGGGCGAAGGAGCCGGTCGGCTGTGCGGCCGGGACCTTTTCGGGGTGCGATGCACCGTCGGGCGATGCGTCGCCGGGTCTCGCGGCCTTGCCGACGGCCCAGAACAGACCCGCCGCTACCAGAACCCAGAGCAGGATCCCGAACAGAACTCCGGGGCCGAAGCCGAACAGCCAGCTCGTGCCGGAGCCACCGGAGATGCTGGCCACGAACAACAGCACTCCCACCAGTACGGTCCCGCCGATCGCGACAGTCCGCCTGCGGCCGGTGACCGGCGGTGCCGGCTGGTCGGGATCCCCTTCGACGGGGACCAGCGCAAGCAGTACGAGGTAGGCGAAGACGCCGACTCCGCCGATTGCCAGGCTGACCGCGAAAGCGACCCGGACCAGGGTCGGGTCGATGTTGAAGTAGTCAGCCAGGCCTGCCGCGACCCCGCCGATGTAGCGGTCGTCGCGAGAGCGGGTCAGGCGCCGCGGCTTTTTGCCGGCGTCTGACTGACCGCTCGAAGGATCATTTTTGTCTTCGTATTCGTTCATGTCGGGGAGACTGGCCTCTCGGGCAGGTTCTGTCCATCGGGAATCACCCTTACCCGTCCCTAGGGTCAGGCCCTACGATCCTGTCAGGTGAGTCCCCCGAATTCGACAAAGTCTGAATCTGCGGCGAAGATCACGATCGATGATCTCGCCCGCCGCACCGGCATGACGGTACGCAACATCCGTGCGTACCAGTCGAGGGGCCTGCTCGAGCCGCCGCGTGTCATCGGCCGTACCGGCTACTACGACGAGCAGCATGTCGAGCGCATCGCCCTGATCCGCGAGCTTCAGGAAGAAGGCTTCAACCTGGAGGCGATCAGGCGCATCGTCGAGGATGCAGGCGATACCCCGGGCGACCTGCTCAGCTTCACCCGGATCGTGCGGGCCCCCTATGAAGACGAGCAGCCCGAGATCCTCACCCTCGAGGAGGTATCGAGGCCCTGGGGGGAGGAGGCGCTCGAGCCCGGACTGCTCGACCGCGTCATCACCCTGGGGCTGATGCGCCCCCTCGGTGACGGCCGGTACGAGGTACTCAGCCCGAAACTGCTGGCCGCCGGAATCGAACTCGCCGGCTACGGCGTCCCGGTCAACGCCTCGCTCGACGCGCTCGAGGCCCTGAAGGAGCGCTCCCGGGCGGTCGCGGAGGTCTTTGTGGACCTGTTCAACCGGCAGGTCTGGGAGCCCTTCGACCGAGCCGGCCGGCCGCGGGAAGACTGGCCCCGGGTCAAAGAGGCCCTGGCCGACATGAGGCCGCTGGTGACCGATGCTTTCGTCGCCTCTTTCCAGTTCGCGATGGAGGAGACCTCCGAGCGGGCGATCAGTGAAGCGATCCGACGCCAGCTCGAGGACGGCAAAGAGTGAGTCCGGAGCCGGGCCGATGAGCAGGATTCAGCCGTTCTGCGCTCGAGTGGCAGAGTCTCACCGTTTTCAGATGACGATCTTTGCCGTCATCGTGCTCAACGCCGTCGTCCTGGGTCTGGACACCTACGACTCGATCTCACGCGAGTGGGGGGACGCGCTGCTCCTGATCAGCGCGGTCTGCCTCGCCATCTTCGTGCTCGAGATCCTGATCCGCATCGGCGCCTACGGCCGGCGGCCACAGGACTACTTCAGGGACGGCTGGAACGTATTCGACTTCGTCGTCGTCTTCGCCGTCTTCATTCCCGGGGTGCGGGAGAACGCGTTGCTGCTCCGCCTGGTGCGCCTGCTGCGGATCGTGCGTGTAGTCAGCATCTTCCCCGACCTGCGGGTACTGGTCAGCGGCATGGGCAGGGCTCTGCGGCCGATCGGTGCGATGGCGGCGCTGACCGTGCTCTTTCTTTTCATCTACGCAATGATCGGCGTCCAGATGTTCGGCGACGAGCTACCGGAGCGCTGGGACGATGTCGGCAATGCGATGCTGACTCTCTTCACGGTGCTCACGCTGGAGGGCTGGAACGAGCTGCTCTTCGACGCGATGGAGGTGACCAGTTTCGCCTGGGTGTTCTTCGTCAGTTTCGTCCTGATCGCGTCCTTCCTGGTCATCAACGTGCTGATCGCGATCATCATCAACGCGGTCGAGGAGGCAAGGGACGCCGAGCGGGTCGAAGAGATCGAAGAGCGCAGGACCCGGGCCGAAAGCGAAGGCCGTTCAGTGGATCCGGTTGCATCGCTGGTCGACAGGGTGGGTGAGCTGCGCCTGACCCTCGGTGAGCTCGAACTCGAACTGGAGGCCCTCGACCTGCGTGATCAGGCCGGTGACGACGGGTCGCCGCTCGCCCGGTCGACAGATTGAGCCGGGCGTGCTGCCGACCTCCCACTCAGCCCCATCCGCTAGCCTCTTCGTTTCCGGGGAAGCCGAGGTTTCCCCACCGATGCCCGGATAGCTCAGTTGGTAGAGCACTTCCATGGTAAGGAAGGGGTCAGCGGTTCGAATCCGCTTCCGGGCTTGACTACCGCGCCGTCGCGGTGCTCTCGGAGTTCTCCTTGAGGTTTTCTGAAGGAACCGGAAATAACCTCTGAACTCCTCCAGTTTTGACTCCCTCGGACCTGACACCTACCGAAGCTACGAGCAGCCCCTCCCGCCATCGGATCGGCATGATCGTCGGCATGGCGGTCCTGGTCGGGGTGGTCGCCTGGTTTGCGACCTCTTCGAACCGCGACGGTGGCAACCCGATCCTCGGCTCGGCGTCGGGTGACCCGAAGATGGTCGAGAGCGGCGAGATGGCGAAGGCCACGGACGAGATCGGCCATTCCGTCTTCTGGGCCGGCGAGCGGCCGGGTACGAAGATCGAACTTCGTCACGACGAAATCGGCAATACCCACGTTCGCTACCTGACCGGTGACGCCGAGCCTGGTGATCCCGCCCAGACCTTCCTCGACATCGGCACCTACCCCTTCGACGGTGCCCGCGAAGCAACCCAGAAACTGGCCGGCCGGCAGGGCCTGAAGCGGGTCAGGGTCGGTGACGTGGTCGGCTTCTTCGACCCGAAACGCCCGACCAGCGTCTTCCTCGTTTTCTCCGACCGTCCCGACTACCAGGTGGAGGTCTACCACCCGGACGGTGACGGCGCGCTCGATGTCGCCCTGAGTGGCGATATCGTGCCGATGCCCTGATTCTCGCCTGGATCATCTTCCCGCTGCTGCTGGTCGCTCTCTGCGTCGGATTCGGGCTGCTTCTGGAGGCGATCGCCGGCCGGCGCATGCCGACCGCCCTGCTGCCGGCCGCCGGTTTCGCTGCGCTGGTTGCGGTCGGCGGCCTGATCACCTGCTTCCCCGAAGTCGCCGAGATCACGACTGCCGTCACCGTCGCGCTGGCCGTTGCCGGCTACGCCGTTCGGCTGGCCGCTCGGTGGCAGGGAGTTCTCCTGGTGGCCGGTCGCAGCCGCCGCCGGCGTCTTCTTCGTCTACGGAGCACCCGTGATCTTCTCCGGGGAAGCGACCTTCACCGGCTACATCAAGCTCGACGACACCTCTACCTGGCTCGCCTTCGCCGACCACGTGCTGACCTACGGCCACGCGACAGGCGGTCTGAACCCTTCCAGCTACGAGGCCGTGGTTCAGATCAACCTCTCGGCCGGCTACCCGCTCGGCGCATTCATCCCGCTTGCGATCGGCCACGAGTTGACCGGGACCGACCCGGCCTGGCTGTTCCAGCCCTACATGGCCGTGATGGCCGCGATGATGGCGCTCGTTTTCTTCGAGCTGGCGCGACCGGTGATCGAGGGCGTGCGGGTCAGGGCAGCAGTCGTCTTCGTCGGCGCCCAGCCGGCGCTGCTGGTCGGCTACGCCTTCTGGGGCGGCATCAAGGAGGTCGCCACTGCGCTGCTGGTGGCGATTCTCGCTGCCTCGGCGGTCTGGCTCGTCAGGTCGAAAGACTCGCTCGCCCTGCGTTCCACCGCCCCCGTTGCGATCGCCGCCGGCGCCGCCCTGATCGGGGTGATGGGCCTCGGCGGCGGTCCGTGGCTGGCGGCCGTCGGTCTAGGGGTGCTGTTGCTGATGGGTTTCGAGCTGGCCCTGACCCGGCGCGGCTCGGCGGGCCGCAGTCCCGAACGGTTCACCGAACTGGGCAGGATCTACGCGCTCCGGGCCCTGGCGGTCGCGGCAGGGATCGCGCTGGTCGGGCTGCCGACCGTCTTCGCCGCCGGCTCGTTTTTCTCTCCCGACCAGGGGCCGCTGACCAACGAAACCGAGATGGGCAACCTGATCAGGACGCTGAGCCTGGCCCAGTACGCGGGCCCCTGGCCGGTCGGTGACTTCCGCCTCGAGCCCGACTCGGACCTGATCACCGCGGTTCTGGTCGGGGCGACCGTGCTGGCGGCCGGACTGGGCGTTTGGGCTGCGGTGCTGCGCCGGGCCTCCGGACTTCTGCTGGTCGCCGGGGGCACCGGGCTGGGTTCGCTGATCGTCTGGCTGGTCGGCTCGCCGTGGGTCCAGGGCAAGGCGCTCGCCACCGGAACCGCCTCCTTCCTGCTGCTGGCCATCGTCGGAATAGCCGCTCTGCTCACAAATCCGAAGGCATTCGCCGTCGGCCACGGGGCGCCGGCCAACCTCGTCCGCAGGGTCAGGCTGGTGGGCGCCCTGCTTCTGGTCGTGCCCGCAGGCGTGCTGGTCTCCAACGTGCTCGCCTACGACGATGCATGGCTCGCACCGCGCGCCCAGCTCAGCGAGCTGGAGCAGATCGGCGAGGACTTCGCGGGGCAGGGGCCGGCCCTGATGACCGAATACCAGCCCTATGGCGTGCGTCACTTCCTGCGCAACCTGGATGCCGAAGGTGCTTCGGAGCTTCGTCGCCGGCAGGTCCCGCGTCGCGACGGAACCGAAGCCGAGAAGGGGGCCTGGAGCGACACCGACGAGCTCGTGCTCGACCCCGCGCTGGAGGGCCTGCTCACCTACCGGACCCTGGTCCTGCGCCGCAACCCCTGGCAGAGCCGGCCGCCTTCGCCTTACAGGCTGGTCGAAGCCGGGGAGTACTACGAGGTCTGGCAGCGGCCCGTCGCCTTCGACCCCGACGACCTGATCGCCCATCGTCCTTTCGGTTCCCCGGGCGACCCGGGCGCGCTGCCGGCCTGTCGGCAGATCGCGTCCGTCGCTTCAAAGGCCGGACCGGGCGGCACCGTCGCCGGTGCACCGGCGCCGACCGTGGTCACGGCGGAGTTCACCGATTTCCCCCCGGACTGGGTGCCGGACCCGGCAGGGGGAACGCTCACGCCGCTCTCTGACGGCGTCGCGACCGCCGAGTCGACGCTGCCCACCTCGGGCGAATGGCAGGTCTGGATCGGCGGATCGGCGAGGGGGGAGGTCAGCGTGACGGTCAACGGCGTCGAGGCCGGATCGGCCCGGAACATCCTCAACAACAACTCGCAGTTCATCGAGCTCGACCGACTGCGGCTGGAAGCCGGCCCCCAGCGCATCGAAGTCACCTACGAACAGGGCGGACTGCCGCGCCCTGCGACGGGTGCCTATCCGTTCGGCCTCGGACCCGTGGTGATGAGCAGGCGAGACTCGGACGACGAAGTCACGAGGCTGCCGGCCACGCGCTTTGCAGAACTGTGTGGTGAACGACTCGACTGGGTTGAAGCGCTGCGCTGAGCCGCGTGGCGGGAGGACGCGGTGTGAATCCGGCCAGCGAGCCGCCGAATCTGGCGGCAGTGCCGCGTCCGACAAGCCCGAAAGATTGGATTTCGTAGACTGAACGAGTCGGTTGCTGGATCCAAGCAAGGTGAACTGAGGATTTTCGAAGTGCTTTCTGGAATGAGGCGCTGCCTACTCGGCGGCCTCTGCGGTGTCTTTGTGCTTTCCGTGCTGGCTCCGGCTGCCCACGGGGCCTTTTCTGCCCCTGCCAGCATCGCGGTCGGAACCAACCCGGCATCGGTTGCCGCCGCGGACCTGAACGACGACGGCTTTCGTGACCTTGCGGTGGCGAACTCGGCCAGCGACAACGTTTCGATCCTGCTCGGCGACGGAGCCGGCTCTTTCGGTACGGCGACCAATTTTGCCGCCGGCGACGGCCCGAGTTCGATCGTGGTCGGCGACTTCAACCAGAACGGAACCCCCGACCTCGCGGTTGCCAACCTCAATGACGACAACGTCTCGATCCTGCGAGGAAACGGGCTGGGTCGGTTCGGGCGCCAACGAACTTCGCCATGGGCGGGCCCGAGCGGGGTGGTGACAGGCCAGTTCAACAGCGACGGGTACCTCGACCTGGCGACGTCGAATTCCACCGCGAACAACATCTCACAGCGACCTGCAGCAACAGCAACGGGCTCTTCGGCAATGCGCCAGAATGACAACGTCGGAACCACGCCTACCTCGATCACGGCAGGAGATTTCAATACAGACGGCTATCCCGGACTCGCAGTGACCAACGCGGGCTCGAACAACGTTTCGGTCCTGCTCAACAACGGCTCGGGCAACTTCCTCGCGGCCACGAACTTCGCTGTGGGGACGGTGCCGGCTTCAGTGGCGACCGCCGACCTCGACGGTGACGGCAACCGGGACCTGGTCGTTGCCAACGCCACCTCGAACAACGTCTCGAGGCTGCTCGGTGACGGCACCGGGTCATTCTCTGCCGCGGTGAATTTCGCAGTCGGCCTCAACCCCAGTGGGGTCGTCATCGCCGACATCAACAACGACGGATTCCGCGACGTCGCGGTCGCCAACCGGCAGTCCGACTCGATTTCGGAGTTGATCAACGACGGGACGGGCTCCTTCGCCACGGCTGTCAGCTATCCCGCCGGCAGCGCTCCGAGCTCGATCGCCGTTGCCGACCTGGACAGCGACGGAAATCGCGACGTAGTCGTCACGAATTTCACTTCAGGCGGGATCGCCACATTGACCAACAGCGGTCCCCAACCCACGGTTGCCCCAACCAGCCTCACGTTCGGCTCCCAGGCGGTGGGTACGACCAGCACCGCCCAGACACTGGTGGTGACGAATCCGGCTTCGGGCCACAAGCTGAACATCAGTCGAGTTTCGACGACCGGGACCAACCCCAACGATTTCCTGGTCAGCAGCGATTCGTGCTCCGGGGAGAAGGTCCCCTCCGGCGGCACCTGCCAGATCCAGATCCGCTTCAACCCTTCTGCCGTCGGCGCCAGGTCCGCCACGCTTCAGATCAAGTACAACGGATCGGGCTCCCCGCTCACGGTCCCGCTTTCAGGAACCGGAACAACCGCGCCTGGCACCACCGGACCCACTGGCCCGACCGGCTCGACAGGAAGCACAGGCTCCACCGGGAGCAACTGGATCCACGGGCTCAACGGGCTCGACCGGCTCGACCGGAGCCACAGGATCAACCGGCGCCACAGGTTCAACCGGCCCAACCGGACCGATCGGGCCGACAGGAAACACCGGAGTTACGGGTTCAACCGGATCCACAGGATCGACCGGCTCCACCGGCTCCACCGGCAGCACCGGCTCAACAGGCTCCACCGGAGCAACCGGCTCGACCGGCTCAACCGGAGCGACCGGAAACACGGGCTCAACAGGGTCCACCGGAGCAACTGGATCCACCGGCTCAACGGGCTCACCGGCTCAACCGGCTCGACCGGAGCAACAGGATCAACCGGCACCGGAGCAACCGGATCAACGGGTCGACCCGGCTCAACCGGACTCGACCGGCTCCACAGGAGCCACCGGCAACACGGGCCCAACCGGACCGATCGGGCCGACAGGAAACACCGGAGTCACGGGCTCAACCGGAGCACCGGATCGACGGGATCAACCGGCGCCACGGGCTCCACCGGCAGCACCGGCTCAACAGGCTCCACCGGAGCAACCGGCACAGCACCGGCTCAACCGGCTCCACAGGAGCCACCGGAGCACCGGCTCAACCGGCTCCACCGGAGCAACAGGCTCAACAGGCTCCACAGGAGCAACCGGACCCGACGGGCTCAACCGGCTCGACCGGAGCCACCGGAGCAACCGGCTCGACCGGAGCAACAGGATCAACCGGCGCCACAGGTACGACCGGCCCAACCGGACCGATCGGGCCGACAGGAAACACCGGAGCTACGGGTTCAACCGGAGCACCGGTTCGACAGGGTCCACCGGAGCAACGGGCTCGACCGGAGCGACCGGAAGCACGGGCTCAACAGGCTCCACCGGCTCAACTGGAAGCACAGGCTCGACCGGGGCAACAGGCTCAACCGGAAGCACCGGCTCGACAGGCTCCACCGGCTCCACTGGCAACACGGGTCCACGGGAGCAACCGGATCGACCGGAAGCACGGGCTCAACAGGGTCCACGGGAGCAACTGGATCCACGGGCTCAACGGGCTCGACTGGCTCGACCGGCTCGACCGGAGCAACAGGATCAACCGGCGCCACAGGATCGACCGGCCCAACCGGACCGATCGGGCCGACAGGAAACACCGGAGCTACGGGTTCAACCGGATCCACAGGATCGACCGGCTCCACAGGAAGCACGGGCTCGACAGGAGCCACCGGAGTCAACCGGCAGCACCGGCTCAACAGGCTCAACCGGAAGCACGGGCTCAACAGGGTCCACCGGAGCAACCGGATCGACCGGAGCACGGGCTCAACACGGGTCCACAGGCTCCACCGGCTCGACAGGCTCGACCGGCTCGACCGGAGCAACAGGAGCAACCGGCGCCACAGGTTCGACCGGCCCAACCGGACCGATCGGGCCGACAGGAAACACCGGAGCTACGGGTTCAACCGGATCCACAGGATCGACCGGCGCCACAGGAAGCACGGGCTCGACAGGAGCCACCGGCAGCACGGGCTCAACCGGAGCCACCGGCAGCACGGGCTCAACCGGAGCAACCGACCGGCTCGACAGGCTCCACCGGAGCACCGGCAACACGGCTCGACCGGAGCCACCGGAGCCACAGGCTCCACCGGAGCACGGACAGGCTCCACCGGCACAGGCTCAACCGGTTCGACAGGGTCAACGGGTAGCCAGGGCCCCACCGGTTCGACCGGAAACACCGGCTCCACAGGAGCCACCGGCAGCACCGGCCCAACCGGACCGATCGGGCCGACAGGAAACACCGGAGCTACGGGTTCAACCGGATCCACAGGATCGACCGGCTCCACAGGAAGCACGGGCTCGACAGGAGCCACCGGCAGCACGGGCTCCACCGGAGCAACCGGCAGCACGGGCTCAACAGGCTCAACCGGCTCACCGGTTCGACCGGGCCACCGGAGCACGGACACCGGCTCCACCGGCTCGACAGGGTCCACCGGCTCAACAGGGTCCACCGGATCAACCGGAGCACAGGCTCGACCGGAGCACCGGACACGGCCACAGGCTCAACCGGACCGACAGGCCAACCGGAAACACCGGCTCCACTGGCTCAACTGGCTCGACAGGCTCAACCGGCGCCACGGGCAGCACCGGCGCAACGGGCTCGACCGGAGCACACCGGAGCCACAGGTTCCACGGGCTCAACCGGAAGCACGGGCTCAACCGGCTCCACCGGAGCAACCGGCTCGACCGGATCCACAGGTTCAACAGGCTCCACCGGGAGCCACCGGCTCAACGGGCTCCACAGGAGCAACCGGCAATCACGGGTTCAACCGGATCAACCGGAGCGACGGGCTCAACAGGAAGCACCGGCTCCACGGGGTCAACCGGCCCAACACGGGCTCGACAGGCCACGGAACACCGGCTCCACCGGAAGCACCGGTCCGACTGGACCCACGGGAGATACCGGCTCCACGGGCTCTACGGGTCCGTCCGGTCCCACCGGAAACACCGGGGCCACCGGGCCGAAAGGTCCGAAAAAGAACAAGAAGCGACCCAAGGTGGTCCGAGCCGGCAAGGATACGAGGATTCGAGTCGGCTCGAACCGAAAGATCGTGGTTGCAAAGGTCAAGTGTCCCCAGGGAACCTGCAAGATCAGAAAGGCCCCGCTGCGCTTCGATATTCGCGGCCTGGTTCTCAACGGGGTCGCGAACTTCCGGAAGAAGATCAAGCAGGGCAATTCGACGAAGATCCGCACGATCGTCCCGGCGAAGATCTACCGTCGTCTGACCAAGGGCCTTTCCGGGACCGTCACTGTCGTGGTCACCGTCAAGTCCACGAACGGAACCCTGGTGACCGACAGCGTCCGTACCGGACTCAAGCGGTAGCGCCAGCTGCCGGTAAAGCATTCGCGCGGGGAGTCGCGCGCCGATCGGACTCGACAGCAAGTCTCCCCGAGGTCAGCGATGCCGCTCTAGCAGCCGCACCGGACGCGAGCATCCGTTCACCCCGGTTAATCGGTATTCTTCTGGGTCGCCCTCGCCTTTGGCCGGGGTTTTTATTTTGTCAGGGGCAATGCCCGAGAAGTGAGGAAATATGGCACGCGGAGATGTCCGCATCGCGGTGACACTTGCCTGTGAGTCCTGCAAGCGTCGCAACTACCAAACGAATAAGTCGAAGCGCAATACGCCGGACCGCATCGAGATGCGGAAGTACTGCCGCTGGTGCGGAGAGCATCAGCCGCACAAGGAAACCCGGTAGTGGCGAAGTCCCGGGCACAACGCAAGGCTGAGAAGCGTGCGCGTGAAGCTGCGGAGCAGGCCAAGCGTCAGGAAGAGTCGCAGGCCCAGCACGATACGCAGGTACCGAAGTCCGGCGACATCGCCGAAATAGAGGCTGTCGAGGCCGGAATCGCCGCCGGCGCTCCGGAAAAGGACCTCGAAACGCCCGACGCCCCCAAGGGACTGAGTTCGAAGGAAGAGAAGCGCCAGAAGAAGGAAGCCGAAAAGCGCCGCAAGGCCGAACAGAAGAAGCAGGAAGAGCAGCTGCTCGCCAAGCGCGAGAAGGCAGCCAAAGGAGAGCGCAAGCGCGGCGGAGTGATCGCCTTCCTCTCCTCCTGCATCGCGGAGCTGAAGCGGGTCCAGTGGCCCAATCGGGATACGCTGATCCAGGCGACTGCGGTCACCCTGGTCTTCGTTATCGTCGCCGCGGTCTACCTCGGTGTCGCCGACATCGTTGCCAACTGGCTGGTCCAGAGAGTCATCTAGCTAAGGAATTTCATGTATCGCTGGTACGTCATAAACACATACTCCGGCCACGAGAACAAGGTCAAGCACAATCTCGAGCACCGGGTCGAATCCATGGGCCAGGGCCATCGCGTGCGCCAGGTCGTGGTCCCGACCGAGCAGGTCTCCGAGATCAAGGACGGCCAGAAGATCCAGGTCGAGAAGCGCACCATGCCCGGCTACGTCCTGGTCCAGATGGAGATGACCGACAACGCCTGGGGGCTGGTCAAGAACACCCCCGGCGTGACCGGCTTCGTCGGCCCTCGTGACACCCCGGTCGCCCTGACCAAGCCCGAGATCGACCGCCTGCTCCACCGGGAGACCGCCGAGCGGCCCCGCACCCAGGCCCAGTTCGAGATCGGCGAGTCGGTCAAGATCATCAGCGGCCCGCTCTCCGATTTCTCCGGCGAAATCGCCGAAATCAACGAAGACCAGTCCAAGCTCAAGGTGCTGGTATCGATCTTCGGACGCGAGACCCCCTCCGAGGTCGGCTACGAACAGGTCAAGAAGCTCTAGCGAAAAGAAGGCCCATGGCTAAGAAAGTAATGACACTCATCAAGCTCCAGATCCCCGCCGGGTCTGCGAACCCGGCCCCGCCGGTCGGCCCGGCCCTGGGCCAGCACGGGGTCAACATCATGGACTTCTGCAAGGCGTTCAACGCCCAGACCCAGCAGGACTCCGGCACGATCATCCCGGTCGAGATCACCGTCTTCGAGGACCGCAGCTTCACCTTCATCACCAAGACCCCGCCGGCGGCCGTGCTGATCAAGGAAGCCTGCAACATCAAGAAGGGCTCCGGCGAGCCCCATGTGGACAAGGTCGCGACGATCAGCGAGGCGCAGGTCAGGCAGATTGCCGAGCGCAAGATGCCCGACCTGAACGCCAACGATCTGGATGCGGCATCGAAGATCATCGCGGGCACGGCCCGCTCGATGGGCGTGGAGGTCAAGTAAGCATGGCTCACGGCAAGAGGTTCCGCCAGCAGCACGGCAAGGTCCAGCGCGACCACGTCTACCCGCCCGACGAGGCGATCAACCTGATCAAGGAGACCGCGTCGGCCAAGTTCGACGAGTCGGTCGAGCTGCATGTGCGGCTCGGGGTCAACGTGCGCCACGCCGAAGAGCAGCTGCGCGGCACCCTCGCCCTGCCCAACGGCCTCGGCAAGGACGTCAAAGTCGCGGTATTCGCCCAGGGCGACAAGGCCCGTGACGCCGAAGCCGCCGGAGCCGACATCGTCGGCGCCGACGAGCTCGCCGCCAAGATCGAAGAGGGCTTCGACGACTTCGACATCGTCATCGCCACCCCCGACATGATGCCGACCGTCGGCCGCCTCGGCCGCGTCCTCGGCCCGTCCGGAAAGATGCCCAACCCGAAGGTGGGAACGGTCACCGACGACGTCGAGAAGGCCGTCTCCGAGTCCAAGGCCGGCAAGGTCGAGTACCGCACCGACCGCCAGGCGATCGTTCACCTGAACATCGGCAAGGCCTCCTTCGACGCCGACAAGCTGCTCGAAAACTACGCCGCCGTCATGGACGAGATCACCAAAGCCAAGCCCGCCTCAACCAAGGGCCGCTACATCATCTCGGTCTCGGTCAGCACCACGATGGGCCCGGGCATCAACGGTCGATCCTTCGAAGGCGACCGAGAAGGACATCTTCCCGGAAGGTGCCGAGGCGTCCGAACAGGCCGACACCGAGACCGTCCCCGCCTGAGTCTGCCTTCAGGCGGACCTTCGTCCTGCGCTTCAGAGATCAAAACCGTTCAAGGCCTGTTCGTTTGGAGCTCGAACGGGGCCACCGAATTCGGTAGCGATCAGGGTTCTCCGGAGGCCAGCTGGGCTCCTCCGATTCGTCAAGAGCTCAGACCCAGGGGTCTGGTTCTTGTGAGAGGGCGTCGAACGTGCGCTTGAGTCAGTCGGCGACGCTCGTGCTCGACCCCGCTGCCTTCGCCGTAGATCGCCCCACCTGTCGAGGCCAGCAGGAAGCGGTCGATCTTGGCGATTCGTCCGGCTTCGGGGACGTTGATCATCCCGACCACGTTCTGGGCTGCATCGAAGGCAGGTTGGACTATTGACGGCCGCACTCCACCTTGCGCTGCCGCGTGGACGATGCAGTCGGGACTAGTGGTCTACCGCGTCGGAGACGAAGTCGCAATCGAGCGTGTCTCCCTCCAGCCGTCGACGCTGACTGAAAGAGCGCTGGTGATGTTTCGTCGCTTGCCGAACAGGAGAGTTGTCGAGGACGGTAGCCGTGTCGCCACGAGCGACCAGGGATCCACGAGATGTGGTCCGATGAAGCCCGCACCGCCTGTGACCAGAACGGCCATGGCCGGGCACTCTAGTGGCGAAGTCGCTCCAAGTGATCCACTGTGGGTACTGCGAATTGGACCCCGCGGCCGATCAGACCGGGTCCGGCCGTCTGCGCTTCAGACCCATGCGTTCGAGAAGGCCTTTTCGCAGCTGTCGCCGGGGGCCCTGCGAATCGGGTCGCCTCGGTTCGGTGCCGCCGTCGAGGATCCAGCTTGGCATGTCCCGGCAGAGCCAGTCGGCCAGGTACCCGTAGCCGACGCTCTGCAACTCACCGACCATTCCTGGCGGACGACCTTCGGGATGGTGGGCGTCGGAGGCAATCGTATGGACGAGGTCACGCGCCATCAGTTCGATTGCGAACTTCTCGGCCTGCCGGCCGAATCGGCCGGTCAGCGATTGAGCGGTGACCTGGGTGCGCACGCCAAGGCGAACCAGCGAGTCGAGCAGTTCGACGTCGTTCTGAAGTGCCGGATTCCGCTCGGGGTGCGCAAGGAGGACACGGAATCCTCTCTCCTGTATCGAGAAGACGGCTTCGTGCAGGTCGAAGGAAGTTGCCTTGGTCGGGGGCTCCAGGAGCAGCCAGTCTCCCCGACCCAGGCAGAGTCCGGAGAGTGTCCCGTCATCCATCCCGGTCGCCAGCGCCGCAGATACTTCAGCGCCGGTTTCGATCCGCAGCGGAATCCCTTCGGTCGAGATTCGATCCTTCAGCTTGAGGGTGGACTCTCGGATTCCTTCGGGGGAATTCTGATGGCGGATGCTCACGTGGGGGGTTGCGACGACCCGGTCAACGCCCGTCAGGACCAGCAGCCTCGCCAATTCGACCGCCTCCTCAGGATCAGCTGGACCGTCATCGATTCCCGGCAGGAGATGGCAGTGGAGGTCAACGAGGGACATCCCGTGGAACGCTACCCGAGTAGGCCTCGCCCGGGGCGAAGCAGAGGTCTCGCCTGCCCGGATTCTGTGAGATACTGCCGCAATCTTGTAATCGAGTCGGGAAGGTATGGCCTAGGCGGGATCTTTCGGGGAGTTGTAGTGAAGCTGCCCCACGATCCTGTCTAGCGGCCGAAGGTAAGGAAGCTGATGGCTGGTCACGACGGCAATAGGGAAGAGGACTCGGGCCTGAAGCTGGGAGCCATGCTTGCGGTCGCAAGGAGACGGATCTGGGTCATCGTCGCCTGCACCTTGATCGCCGGCGGGGCTGCACTGACCTTTTCGCTGCTCCAGACCGAGCAGTACGACGCGACCTCCTCCCTGTTGTTCAGGGATACCGGTTTCGACTCGAGCTTCCTGGGCGGACAGGCCGCCGGAGCCGAAGATGCCGACCGGCAGGCTGCCACCAACCTGAGTCTGGTCACGCTCGATGCCGTTGCCGCCCTGGCGGCCGCTGAGCTGGACGGGGACCTGACCGGCAGTGAGGTCTCCGCAGGCGTGACGGTCGCATCGGAAGGCTCCTCGAACATCATCTCGATCACGGCCACTGACCCCGATCCGCAGCTCGCGGCTGATCTCGCCAACGCCTTTGCGACGTCCTACGTCGCATTCAGGAAGGAGACCGACCGCAACAAGGTTGCAGAGGTCCTTGCCTTGATCAGAAGGGAATTCCAGGATCTCAACGCAAGGCAGAGGGCCTCCCAGGAAGGGCAGGACCTTGCGCTGGAGATCGGACGCCTGCGTACTCTCAGGGCGCTTCAGACGGGCAATGCCGAGGTCGTCCAGACGGCATCGGTGCCGACCTCACCTTCCATTCCCCGCACGCGCCGCAACCTCGCTCTCGGGCTTTTCATAGGATTCCTGATCGGCATCGGCACGGCCTATGTTCTAGAGCGTTCTGACCGGCGCCTGCGAAGCGTCGACCAGCTTGAGGGGATTCAGGGCACTCCGCTGCTGGCAACCGTGCCTGAGAGCGGCACCCTCGAACAAGGCACGTCCACGGCAGACAGTGCATCCGTACTTCCGATGGCCGAGGCCGAAGCCTTCCGCATGCTGCGAACCCGCCTCCGCTACTTCAACGTCGATCGTGAAGTCAAAGTGGTCCTGGCGACTTCGGCATCCCAGGGAGAAGGCAAGTCCACCGTCAGCTGGAACCTGGCCGCGATCGTCGCCGACGCAGGTGGCTCGACCCTGCTCATCGAGACGGATTTCCGTCGTCCCACGGCGGCCAAACGCCACGGCCTGGCTCCCTCCCCGGGTCTGACCGAGCTTCTCTCGAAGCAGGCTGGGCTCGATGAGGCCATACAGAAGGCACCAGTGCAGGCGATCTCCACTTCCGAGCATGAATCCGCTGCGATGGACGTGATAACCGCCGGTGCCCCTCCGCCCAGCCCGATCGACCTGCTCGGGAGCAAACAGCTCCAGACGACGCTCGACGAGCTTCGGCAGCGCTATGACCTGATCGTCGTCGATACGCCGCCGATCCTCACCGTCGCCGACGCGATTCCCCTGACCACAATCGTGGATGGAGTGCTGGTGGTCGTATCGATCGGCCTGACTACAAGCGACGACCTCGACCGCGTCCTGGCGAGTCTCGCCGATTTCGATGCGCCTGTGCTGGGACTGGTTGCCAATCGGGTCGCAGAAGGCGCGGGTTATTACTACTACTGATCTGAATCCCAGTCGCCCCGCGGACCGGTCGTGAGCCCGGTCGGCGAAGGAAAGCGAGCCCTGCTCACCGGGGTGACCGGCCAGGACGGTTCGTATCTGGCGGAATTCCTGCTGGAGAAAGGCTACGAAGTCCACGGAGTTATCCGTCGCTCCTCCAGCTTCAATACGGCCCGGGTAGAGCACCTCTACCGGGATCCGCATGAGCCGGGCACTCGATTCTTCACCCATTACGGCGATCTCGCCGACCCGGTCGTTCTTACCCGGCTGATCCACCAGATCGAGCCGGACGAGATCTACCACCTCGGGGCACAGAGCCACGTCCGGGTTTCCTTCGATATCCCTGAATACACCTACGATGTGACGGGGCTCGGCACGCTCAGGATCCTCGAAGCGATTCGCGAATCCGGGGTCGAGACGCGTTTCTACCAGGCGTCCTCGTCCGAAATGTTCGGCTCTTCGCCGCCTCCGCAGAACGAGCGGACCCCGTTCCACCCGCGCAGCCCCTATGCCGTGGCCAAGGTCGTCTTCCTACTGGACCACGGTCAACTACCGGGAGGCTTACGACCTGTTCGCGGTCAACGGCATCCTGTTCAACCACGAATCGCCGCGACGCGGAGAGACCTTCGTAACCCGGAAGATCACCAGGGCGGTGGCCCGGATCAAGGCGGGGCTGCAGGACAAGCTCTTCATGGGCAACCTGGATGCCGAGCGGGACTGGGGCTACGCGCCCGACTTCGTCGAGGCGATGTGGATGATGCTGCAGGCCGATCAGCCTGACGACTATGTCGTGGCGACCGGCGAGAAGCACTCGGTTAGGGAGGCGGTCGAGCTCGCCTTCGGCCATGTGGGGCTGGATGCCGACAGGTACATCGAAATCGACCCCCGGTACTTCCGGCCGGCCGAGGTCGACTCCCTCGAGGGTGACGCCAGCAAGGCGAAGCAGGAGCTCGGCTGGAGCCCGAAGGTGAAGTTTGAGGACCTGATCAGGATCATGGTCGACGCCGACGTACAGATGCTCGATGACCAGCTTGCCGGAAAGGTGAGCAGGTGAGCGGCAGCAAAGAACCGACCCGCGCGTTCTGGGATTCGAAGGCTGTGACGGTCACCGGCGGTGCCGGTTTCCTCGGTGGACCCACCGTGCGCCTGCTCGAAGAGCTCGGGGCCGAGGTCACCGTAGTGAGGTCTTCGGAGCATGACCTGACCGAGCCTGCGGCGACGCTCGACGCGCTGTCGGGAGCCAAGGTCGTGATCCACCTGGCCGCCAACGTAGGAGGTATCGGCTTCAACCGCAGGCATCCGGCCCCGCTGGTCCGCGACAACATGGCGATGGGGCTGAACGTTTTCGAAGCGGCTCGCGAACTCGAGGTCGAGAAGCTGGTCGCGGTCTGCACCGTCTGTGCTTATCCGAAGCACCTGCCCGTGCCGTTTAGCGAGGACGATCTGTGGAACGGCTATCCGGAGGAGACGAACGCTCCCTACGGCCTCGCCAAGAAGATGCTGATCGTCCTGTCGGACACTTACCGCCGCCAGTACGGCCTCGATTCCTGCGTGCCGATCCTGGCCAACCTCTACGGACCGGGCGACAACTTCGACCTCGAGGACTCCCACGTGATTCCGGCGATGATCAACAAGTACGTATCGGCCGAGTCCGAAGGCGAGGACGAAGTCGTGCTTTGGGGGACCGGCGAGCCGTCGAGGGAGTTTCTTTACGTGGACGATGCCGCTCGGGCGGTAGTGCTATCTGCCGAGTACGCCCGGACCAGCGAGCCGTTCAACATCGGTACCGGAGTCGAGACCAGGATCCGGGAGCTTTCCGAGGTCATCTCGGCCGAATCCGGCTACGGGGGCAGGACCACATGGGACACCTCCCGCCCGGACGGTCAGCCCGTGCGCTACCTCGATGTATCGAGGGCCACCGGGATCATGGGCTTCGAGTCAAGGGTCTCCCTTGATGAAGGTATTCGCCGGACGATCCGGAGTTTCAGGGAAAGTCGCGAAAATGCAGACCCGCTCTCTGACTGAGTCGGTCCGGGCTTACGCCCCTGCGGTGGCAGGCTTCGGGATCCCCTTCGTCCTGATCGCCTATCTGGCGATGAAGGCAGGCGGATACGATCTGGTGGTCCGCAATCAGGTCGGCATCATCGTCTGGTGGCTCGTCCTGCTGGGTGTCGCGGCGGGCCTGATGCCGGTCACCAGGGTGACCAGAGCCGGCTGGATCGCCCTCGGCGTGCTTGGTGCACTCGTCCTGTGGACGGGTCTGGCGACTCTCACATGGACCGGGAGTGCCGAGCGCGGAATGGTCGAATTGAGCCGCGTGGCTTCCCTGCTCGGGGTCTTCGCCCTGCTGCTCCTGGTTCAGGGGCGAGACGGTCTTCGCCGTTCGGTCTCGGCGACGGGAGCAGCGATCGGGGCGGTGGCCGTGGTGGCCTTGCTGTCGCGTTTCCAGCCCGACCTCGTCTCAGCGACAGAGATCCCCGGCAACTTCCCCGCCTCCAGGCTCAACTATCCGCTCGAATATTGGAACGGCCTCGCCGCGTTGCTGGCGATGGGCATGACCGCCCTTCTCTGGAGTGCTTCGATGGGGCGTTCGATCCTGGGACGGGCCCTTTCGGCAGGAGCGGTACCCGTTCTCGTACTGGCGATCTACCTCACGGCTTCCCGGGGTGGCGCGATCGAGGCCGCGGTTGCGATCCTCGCCCTGGTGGTTCTTTTCCCGAGGCGCCTGCTTCTGGTTCCGACCTTCATCGTCAGCGGCGCGGGTTCCGCGGCATTGTTGGCTCTGATTGCCGAGCGGCCCGAACTGCGGGATCGCGAACTCGGTGAACTGGCCAGTTCACAGGGCAACGAGATGCTCTGGTTGACGATCGGGGTCTTCGCTCTGGTTGCCGCCGTCCAGGCGCTGGTCGCTTTCGCCATCCAGCGGCGAAAGCTGGTCATCCCGGAGGTCAGCCCCGGCGTGGCCCGTGCCACTGGAGTCACTGCGGCCGTGGCCGCGCTCGCAGTAGTAGTGGTCGCGCTCGGCAGCGGATTCGTAGGCGACAGGTGGTCAGAGTTCAAAGAGCCGACGGCTGGCAACGAAACCGTAAGTCGCCTGGGCAACCTCAACAGCGGAGAACGCTACCTGGTTTGGAGGTCTGCGGTTGACGCTGCCTCGAGCGAGCGCTTGACCGGGATAGGGCCCGGCACATACGAGTTCTGGTACGCGCGGGAGGGGGACGGGCAGCAGTTCGTCCGCGATGCTCACTCCCTGTACCTCGAGGCCCTGGCCGAGATCGGACCGATCGGTTTTCTCCTCGTGCTGGCCCTCGTCTCCGGACCGATTCTGTTCGGTGGCGCGATGGCGCTCAGACGCGGCTCGGACGAGAGACGCTCCCTGATCGCTGCCGCGGTAGCCGCAATGGCCGCCTTCGCGGTCGCGGCGGGTATTGACTGGGTATGGGAGCTCACGGTGATCCCGGTCGTGTTTGCCGTGCTTGTCGCTGCGGTTTTCGGCCCCAGTGCCCAGAGCCGAAGGGGGCGTCGCACGTCCCGCTTCGACAGCCCGCCGACCGGAGGCGGGTTTCGCGTCGGGGTGGGCCTTGCGTCGCTCCTGGCACTCGCGATCATCTTCATCCCGCTTCAGGGAACGAACGAACTTCGTTCCAGCCAGGAGCTGTTCCGGGCCGGCGATCTCGAAGGCGCTCTTCGCAAGGCTGACAAGGCGGCGGAGCTGCAGCCATACTCCGCCTCGGCTCATGTCCAGCAGGCCCTGTTGCTGGAGGAGATGGGCGACAGCAGAGCCGCGCTTGCGCCGGCCCGTGAGGCGACTCGTGAGGAACCGAACAACTGGCGAAACTGGCTCGTGAGATCGCAGATCGCAACCTCGGCCGGGAGGCAAAGGGAGGCGGCCACGTCACTGCGCAAGGTCTCCCGGCTCAATCCGCGCTCTTCGTTGCTCAGCGAAGTGGCAGAACCGCAATCCGCCGCGACCGGAAGTTGAGAAATTGGGGCAGGCAGGAGAGCAAGATCGTATTCGTGTGGCCGTGGTCGCACACGCGTTCACCCCCGAGGGTCCGGATCGCCAGATATCGGCCTTGGCCGAACTGGTCGATGTCAGGCTGATTTCGTCGTCACTCTGGAGCGAAGTCCAGTGGCCCGCCGGAACTGTCGCAGGCAACGGTTCGCGAAGGGAATTCCGACGGATCCGCCTGTTTGGCCATCAGCATTTCCTGGCTACTCTCGATTTCGGGTTTCGCTCGTTCAGGCCGCATGTGATCCACATCGATTACGTGCCCTGGTCTGCGATATTTTGGCAAGTCAGGCTCTCAGCTTGGATATTCACGAGGAAATCGAAGGTGATTGCGAGTGGCAAGAAGAACACGTATCGACAGTACCCGGGCCTGATGGGTCGGCTGAAGCAGGGGCTCGCCAGGTTCGGGCTCGGACGGGTCGACCATCTGGAGGTGGCCAGCGAGATGGCCGCAGACATGTACGAACGGCAGTTTGGAATGGCAAGCGACGATATTTCCGTCGTGACTCACATCGGAGTCGATACCCGGGTCTTCCGGCCCGCCGAGTCGCGGCGGACCGAGCCCGGGGAGCCACTGGTGGTCGGGTATTGCGGTCAATTCAGCCGGCACAAGGGCCTCGATAGTCTGGTCGAAGCGGCCCGCCGCGCGAGGGCCGACGGTCTCGACCTCCGGCTGGAACTGCTTGGAGACGGGCCGATGCGAGCAGAACTCGAGCAGGTTGCGCTCGAGGAAGGCAGCATCATTCTGCGCAATCCAGTGCCGAGCGACCAGGTAGCGCACTTCATGAACGGACTTGACATCTACGTTCTACCTGCCCTGATCCTGCCCGATCATCAGGAGCACGACGCCCACGCGCTCCTCCAGGCGCTCGCATGCGGGATTGCCTCTGATGGTACCCGTTCGGGCATCATCCCCGAGATCCTGGGGACGACGTGGGATTTTGGTTCAGCCCGGCGATGCTCGAGCGTTGGCAGCTGCCCTTGAGTCGCTGGCGCGGATCGCGGCAGCAAGGACAGGTTCGCGCGGGAGGGCCGGCTGCTGGCACTGCGGGAGTATTCCCTTGCAGCGGTAGCTCAGAAGCGGGCGCGCCAGTACACGCAACTGCTTTAGGACTCTTCGCCACCCGATTCCGCGAGGGGACAGCGCGACCGGCCCGGCGGTTCCGACCCTTGGCGGTCGGTGACAGTCGAGGCTTCCGCAATCCAGTCCTCGGAGTTCCTCCCGTGATTCGCGAGTCCTCTCCCTCGTGGCCTCGCGATGAGTTCCGCAGTCGGGAAAGCTCTCGTTGGAAGTGTTCTCTGGATCGGATACGCGATTGCCGTCGCCACCGGGGTGGCCATAGGTTCCGGCATCGCCTCGGTTCTGACCATCGGCGTACTTGCAGTGCTTCGCTGCTTCTGGTGCTCTTCGGTCTTGACGCCCTCGTTAACTCTCCAAACCGGTGTGGGAATGTGGCTCATCGCCGCCGCGATCACGATCATGCCGTGGAACGGGGTCAGGTTCACGCAGTCGATCACCGCTGGAGACCTCTTGCTGGTTGCCGCAGTACCCGTTGCGGCTGTTCCTGCTTATCCGCAGGCCAAATGCTGCGGGTTCCCGCTTGGCTGTTTGTTGCGGGGGGCCTGCTGGTTCTCAGCGTGCTGATCCTAGAACTCGTCCCCTACCAGGGTCCACCCCCGGTCTCGACTTCTCCTGTAGCCGGTCAAATAGGCAATCCGGCTCCGAGCCCAACCTCGGTCGCGGGCGGTCGACTGATCGTGGCTCTAATAGTCTTTCCGATCCTCGTTTCCCTGATTGCCACGACTTGGGCAAGTTCCGAGTGCTGATCAATGTTTGGATCCTTGGTGTGGCGGTGAGTTGTGGCGTTGCCTTCTGGATTTCTATTTGGGTTCGAGCCTCCAGACGCTATCAACGGCGCTTCATACTTCACGGGGGATTTCGGGCAGGAGACCGTCAGGTATGTCGGGCTTTCCGTTCATCCGACCACATTGAGTCTGACGGCCGCGATGATAGCGCCGATGCTGCTCCTCAGGATGACAGCTTTCGACAGCGGCGCTCTACTCACCCCTGCTGATCCTCTTCGTACTGGCGATACTCGTGAGCGGCACTCGAGCGGGAGTCATTGCCGTTGCCGCCGTCTCCCTGCCTGTATCTCGCCTGGGTGCTCAAGTCACGGAGGTGGCGCGTGGCTCTTGGGGTGATCCTCATAGGGGCCGCTGTCCTTGTCATCGGGGCTGGCTCCGTCTCCGGCCTGGGAAGATTGGAACTGGACAATGAGTCCGCGCTGGAGAGTGACCAGATCCGCCTGAGCCTCTACCGCGAGAGCCTCGAAGAAATCCAGAACAGGCCCCTGGTGGGCCAAGGCTGGCAGGTGGCCCGGATTTCGCACAACACCACCCTTCAACTGCTCATCTCAGGTGGTTTGATCGGCCTGGTTGCTTTCGGTGTGGCCATGTTCGGCTACCTAGTACTGGATGGAGGCTTCGGGAGGCATGCCCGCTCTGGCTGAGGGGGACGCGGTCGGGCTGACTCTCGCGTTGGCCGTGTTTCTGCTTGTTGGACTCGTGGACAACGATCTCTACGACCGGTACCTCTACATTCCGGCTGCGCTCATCCTTTCGCATGATCTGATCGCCAGGAAAGAACGCGCCGAGCGCGACGACGACGAATCCTTTCAGCCTAGGCTCTGCCCCGCCAGGGACCGGTAGAGCCGTCAGTTTGTTCGGCATAGGCCTCGAAGGTCAATTGGTCCGCAACGCGTTGATCGCATTCTGCCGGATTTCGGTTCGGTCCGTAACGTGAGGCGAACACGCCGATTTCGGCTGCCAGGTTCTCGGCCGAGATCATCTTCGAGCACGCAGCCGGCGCTGAATTCCGAGATTACATCCGCGATGCCGGAGTTTCCTGATGCGAGAGGAGGGACTCCCATCGCCATCCCCTCGGCCGCGACCATTCCGAAACACTCGTACTCGGAGGGCATCAGGAGAAGGTGAATCTGCGCGAAGAAGCTTTCGCGCTCCTCGTGGGAGATCTGCCCCTTCCACTCGATTTGCTCTTCCATGCCCAACTCGGCGGCGAGCTGCTTCAGCTGCTCTTCGTAGGCGGCCGGTCCGCTGCCCGCGACCATCAGACGGAAACGGCGGCGTCCAGCATCGAGAGCGCGTCGATCAGAATCTCGAGGTTCTTCTTCGGGTGGATTCGCCCGAGGAAACCCAGTACGAAAACAGGCCCCGACGGTTCCGGCATGGCAGGACTTCGGGGTCTATCGCAGACCGCGTGGTAGATCACGTCGCTGGGTCACCCCTGGTCGCGCTGTCCCTGCGTTCGAGGTCCGAAGAGAAGGCGATCGAGTCCACGTTTCGCAGAATCAGCGATCGAAGAAGCAGTTTTCGCCCGTCGCTTGATCGCGACTACCTGAGGTGATGTCGATGTCGAAGCCAGTCAGCGATTCGTGCGGAGTCAAGACAACCGGAACCGATCGCAGCCTTCCGCCGAGAGCCAATCAGGGTAGTTGCGGTCCAAACGTACTGCAGGTGGATAGCTTCGAATTTGCCCGCATTTCGCACGATCCAGGACAGCATTCTGGGGTTCAGCCCCCAGGCTGCCCCATCGGGCCGGCGTCGGACCTCATCGGAAACGAACCATCGTGACTCCCGCTGCTGACCATCTTCGACTTTGCTCCCGCGGTTGAAGCGATGGATTCGCTGGATTCGGCGAAGGCGATCGTCACGTCCATCCCATGCCCGGCTTCGGCCAGAACAGCGTTGACTGCGGTCGAGGAAGGGCCCCCGGCGCGTGGGTCGATTCTCGGTATCACCCAGAGGACGCGTCTCCGGCCGTTCGTCGGAACCGAAGCGCCGCCAGAATTCCCTCCTGCCGTTCCGGCCTTCATCCGCCGGACTCGGACGATCCGGCCTGCAGGTCAGAGGCCCTGATGGCGAAGGTGTTGGCCAGACCCAGTTGCTCTCCGATGCTCTGCTGGGGGGAGCCCTGCGATGACCAGTAGGGATAGACCTCGACGCTCCTGAACGACTTCTCGAGCAGGTTCAGGATCGCCTGCTCGTCGACTCCCTCCCTGACGACGTGGTATTCGACTGCATCCGCAGCTTCGTTCTCGCTGAGGCCCTGTCGAGGATCGTCTCAGCCTCGTTCTGATCCCGCGCAGAATCCCACCTTGGGTCAATCGCCACGATATGTACGCCGAACTCGAAAGGCTTCGGAGGAATCTGGACTGTCGCTCGTAGAAGAGTGGGTCCTGCACCGAGACGAAACCCCCTCCAGCCTCGAGATGGTTTTCGATCGCAGTCGAGATTGCCCCCAGGTAATCGGGTATGTGGTGGAGGACGGACGCGAAGACCAGCAGGCTGAACCTTTCCGGCCCCAATACCGCAAGATCTCCGCTCGGGATCGTGGATAGCCCTGAAAGAGGAGTTCATCTGAAAACGCTCGTCCATCCGCCTGACCGAGGCGAGCGACATGTCGGTACTCGTGACCCGGAAACCACGAGCCAGCAAGGCCTCGGTAACGGTTCCGTCACCGCCACCAATTTCGAGGACATGCCCGCTCAGGCCTCTGTCCAGCAGGAAGAAGCCTCTCGGAAATGATCCCGGTCAGCATGCGATTCAGCATGTGGTGCTTCAGGTGGGGTGATCCCGCCCGGTAATCGCGACCACTCTCGTAATAGTCTTCCTGAAGATTTTGCGACACACGATCTCCTACGCCGTCGGACCGGGCTCCTGCCGACCAAGACTTCTACCACAGCGCCGGACGCCCGAGGGAGCGCGGTCCTCGCGAGATCCTCCTTGTCCAGCACGCCGACCTCTTCGGGCTGCGGTGGAGGGTCTCTTGATGTCTCGTCGGGCGTTCACGAGGAGCTCTCGGGGAGCCAATTCCCAGACGCTCGCAACCGTCCTTCTGGCTCAGGTACTGCTGCTGTTCAGCGGGATCATTGCGGCAAGGGCCCTCGGGTCGGATGATCGAGGCGCGCTCGCCATCATCTGGATCGTTCCTTTCGCTTTCGCTTTCCTGGGGGGACTGGGTTTGCCCCAGGCGACCGCCTACTTCGTGGCCCGTGCGGGAGCGGCGGTCTCGTCCACGGTCAGGCTGGTGGCACGCATCGCGCTATTCCAGGTCGCCGTGCTCACACCGCTGTACGGGCTGGTCTACCTCCTCGCGATCGAGCCGAGCTATCCCGAGACGGAGGTCGCCGGCATCATCAGCCTCGGCAGTGTCGGGGCCCTGGTCGGCCAGTCCACCGGTCTGGCGGTCCTGCAGGGTCAGCAGAGGTTCACCGCATTCAATGCCTGCCGGCTGGTGCCCCCCGGGCTCTACACGGTCTCGATTTCCGTTCTCTACCTGACCGGTTCGGACAGCCTCGAGCGCATTACCCTGGCGCTGGTCGGTTCCTGGCTACTCAGCGCGGCACTGACATGGTCGCTCGCCTTGGCCGGATCCCGCGGGCCGGGCTCTGATCGTCCTCCGGCCGTACGGAGGATTCTTTCGTTCGGAGTGCGCGGCGTGATCGGGAGTGTCTCCCCCGTGGATGACCTGAGAGTTGACCAGATGCTCGTCGGCTTTGCGGCCGGTGCTCAACCCCTGGGGCTGTACGTCGCGGCCGCATCTTTCGCGAATCTGCCGAAGTTCATTGCCCAGAGCGTCGGGCTGGTCGCCTACCCGCGAATAGCTTCTGCGCCTGGCGCGGTCGAGGCTTGGCAGATATCCCGCAGGACGCTCATACGGGGCTCGGTACTGGTTGTGGTCGCGGTGGTCGGTCTGATGGCCGTCGTCCCGTTCATTCTGCCCGTTCTTTACGGCTCGGAATTCGAGGATTCGGTGCCCCTGGCGGAGACGCTCCTTGTTGCCACTGTGTTCCTGGGTGTGCGCCGCCTGATCGGTGAGGTAGCCCGCGGCCTCGGACGCCCGGGCATCGGATCGATCGGGGAAATCGCGAGCATCCTGGTTCTCGCCCTCAGCCTGATCCTGATCTCGGGCGGAGACCCGAGTGCGCAGGACGTTGCCTGGAGCGTCGTGATCGCAAGCTTCGCGAGCGCGGTGGTGGTCTCCGTGCTGCTCTTGTCGACGAAGCGGTCGTCCCGCCCTCGACCGGATGATCTGGAATAGTGGCTGCCCTTGCTGAACCGGGAACCCGCATGAACGAGCCCCAGCCCCACTCAGAAAACCGCGCCTCGCCGCCCCCGGATTACCCGGCCCGTTCGGGCTATCTCGACGAAGCCGTGGTCTCCGATTACGAGCAAGACAGATTCTCGGGTCTGATGGGCCGCTTTCGCTTCCGGCAGGAGCAGGCCGGGGTTCAGGCGATGGTCGGCAGGCTCCCGGAAGGGCTGGAAATACTCGATGTGCCGTGCGGGAAGGGCCGCTGGTGGAAGACGCTCGAGCCCCATGCCTCCCGGATAACGGCTCTCGACATCTCGCCGACAATGCTCGAGGCTGCCCGCGGCAGGGTGCCCGACATGAGCGTTGAAGTGACAACGGCGATTGGCGATGCCGAGGCGATCGACCGGCCGGACGACAGCTTCGACGCGGTCTTCTCCCATGCTCTGACGAAGCACCTCCCTGTTCCTGTCCAGTACAAGGTTCTTGCCGAGTTCGCCCGGGTTTCCCGGACGTTTGTGGTTTGCTCGTTCAGCCTCTTCGGTCCGGTCACCTACCAGCTCTGGCGCCGCAGGCAGTTCCTGGACTCCTACCCGCTCCTGCCGGAACAACTCGACGACATGGCGGGGGCGGCCGGCCTGAGAGTAGAAGCCAGGCAGAGGTGCTCGACCCCGGTTGGCGTCGAGTACTCGGTGCTTCTCAAGAAGACGGACTGACGGCGCTTCGCTTCTTCAGGCGTTTTCGCGGATCGCCTGGCCGATGACCGACTCGAAACGGTCGGCAAGCGATTCCGGCGAAAGGTTCTGCTTCGCGAACTCTTGCCCGCTGGCTGCCTTGTGCTCAAGTGCCTGATCGTCCGAGAGGGCCGCGAACACGGTTTCCCCGAACGAGCCGCTCTGGGCCACCCAGCCCGAGTGCGACTTCTCGATGATTCGTGCCGCCTCGCTCCGCGGTGTTACCGAGCCCACGACTGGCAGACCGGCGGCCAGATAGTTCATCAGTTTGGACGGAACGTTGAACTCCTCTTCTTCGTAGGACTGGGAAACCGCAGCCAGGGAGGCGCGGCTGAGTTCGCGCTCAAGATCGTCCTGTGACAGCAGCCCGGTCATGCTCACGCGGTCAGTCCGGATCGCCGACCGGACCTCGCCTTCGGCAACGCCGCTTCCCGTGATGATCAGCCGGGCGCCGATTTCCCCAAGACCGGGATGGGCCTCGAAACTCCGGACGATGTCCGGGAGCTTTTGCGACTTGCCGATGTTTCCCATGCAGATAACCCGTGGGGGTTCTCCCTCGACCGTCTGCGTCAGGTGGCGGTTCGTGATCTCGATCGTTGCGGGGTTGTAGGCGATCACGATCTTGCTGTCGGGGACCCCTTTCTCGATCAGATTCAGCCTGAACGATTCGGAGAGGACAACGATCCTGGAGGCATGGCGGTATGCGGCGTCCTCGAGTTTCCGTGACCACCGGTAGATGCGACTCCCGTCTCCAACGTATCCGGTCGTAGCGGCACCGTCGGGGAGGATGTCCTGCAGCCAGATGATCAGAGGCGCGCTGCGGGCTCTGGAATTGAGGATGGCGGGCAGAAGGGCGGGGAAGCTTGGCGAAACTGCGACCAGGGCGTCGGGAGTCCCCAGAAAAGGACTTGCGGCCGTCTGGCTGGCCGTGAAGCTGATTTCCTGGAGGATCCGCCGCGCCGCAGTGTCTCGCCCGGCAACCAGAGGTAGCCGGGTTACCGGTACCCCGTCACGGATTTCCCGGTAGGGCAATACTTTCGTGCCCCAGTCGGGTTTAGGGTAGTGCGGATGGGCTGCGACAACCTTCACATCGTGCCCGCGAGCAAGCATTGATCGGGCCCAGGCGGCGCTGATAGGAGCGACGCCCAGGGGCTCGGGGTCGTAGTTCGAACTCCAGAGATGAATCTTCAACTGTCAGGAACCCTCAAGAAATGACCGGATTTGGAAAAGCAGGTTTCGCACGGTACGATTCTCGCATCTCGCGACGGTTGATAATTGCTCCCCTCTTGCTGATCGCCTGGCTCCTGGTGGCCGGACCGTCAGTTTCTTCAGCCGCGACGGTGGTCGATCAGTACACGGAGCAGGTTCCGACCCCGGGCGGAGAAAAGCCTTCCAGCGAAGTCAAGAAGCCTACGGGGGGAAATGGTTCCGGTGGCAATGGTTCCGGTGGAGGAGCGACCTCCCCGGGAGATGCAACGACGCCGGATGAAACCGGTTCTCCGGCGGACGCAACGACGCCGGGCGGTGGCGGCGGATCCGACGGTGAATCCGACGGCGCGGGCTCCCAGGCGGCAGGAGGCGGCTCCGGAGGCGGCGGATCGGGCAATTCGGCCAACTCGAGTTCGGGATCCGGTTCGGGACCCGGTATTTCAGCAACTGCCGCTGACTCGGCCGTGGCAGGTCAGGCCGGCGGAATGGGGTTGCTCTTCCCTCTGATTCTTGTGGCAGCACTGGTTGCCGTCGTGGCCACGCTTGTGGTCCGCCGTTCCGCTCGCGAACCTCAGGCACGATGATGCGGGCGATAGTTTCGGCTTTCGCCCTTCTGGCGGTGTGTACTGCGGTGCTGGCCGTTCCCCCGGGCTCTGAAGCCGCTCGGCCGCTCGCGACAGGCATAACCACGGTGGACACTGTTCCCCAGGGACAGCTCGGCTACGATCGGATTCGCTCGGCTGGGGCCAATTTCACAAGACTGATCGTCCGCTGGTCGAATGTGGCACCTGCCAGCGAGCCCGAATCCTGGGACCCGAAGGACCACACCGATCCGAACTACAACTGGGCCTTCTACGACGCCCAGATAGAGCAGGCCGAGGCCGCTGGTCTGAACCTTCTCGTCCAGCTCTACTCCGCACCCGAGTGGGCTGAACGCTGCGATAACGAGACGCCCGGGATTCTGCAATCCGAGCCCCGCCAAGTTCGCCGAATTCTCCGAAGCCGCGGCCAACAGGTACAGCGGCGATTTCGGTGACCTACCCCGGGTGCGCTACTGGCAGCCCTGGAACGAACCCAACCTGTTCCTCTTCTTCGAACCCCAGTTCAAGGGCGGAAAGAAGGTCTCTCCGAATCTCTACAGGGAGCTGCTGAACCGTTTCTCAGACGTCGTCAAGGGAATCAAGTCGGACAATCTGGTGGTTGGTGGCGGCCTGGCACCCCTTGAGCGTCCGGGCGGTCTGGGCCGCTCGACTTCGCTCGTCGGCTGCTCTGCATGGAGAACCGGAACAAGCCGGTCCGCAAGCCGGGCTGCAGTGCCCGGGCCAAGTTCGACATCTGGGCCAACAACCCCTATACGACCGGCGGGCCGACCCACGAGTCGGCCGGGGTCGACGATGTGTCGCTGGGAGACCTCCCGAAGATGGCGCGCCTGCTCAAGGCGGCCCGCAAGGCCGGCAAGATCGTGACCGACCTGAAGTCCGTCCCCTACTGGGTGACCGAGTTCAGCTGGGACTCGAAGGGCCCCGATCCGGGTGGAGTTCCGATGAAGAGGCATGCGCGCTGGACGGCAGAGGCGATGTATCGAGCCTGGAATGCCGGCGTGAGCAGGTTCTTCTGGCTCAGCCTGCGTGACTGGCCGCGTCCCGGCGGGCTCCCGTACAGCGAGACGATCGAATCGGGACTCTACTTCCGTGCGAACAAGATCGAGAACGACCGGCCGAAGAGAACCCTTGCCGCCTTCCGGTTTCCCCAGGTCGCCTTCGCCAAGCCGAGTCGCCGGGCCGTGCTCGTCTGGGGCAGGACGCCTGACAGTTAGGGTGGGAATGTGAAGCTGACTTATAAGACGGCGGCGGCTGGAAGCGCCTCGGTCGAGTCCGCGCCGGCGGAAACGGCGTGTTCCGCAAGCTGATCCGCTCGTCCGCGGGCAAGCAGAAGCGCGGCATGGTGCGCGCTCAGTACAAGGGCAAGACCTCGGTTCCGTTCTCGCTGAAGCCTGTTCGCGACTACTACCAGCCGCCCTTCGGGCGCAAGTAGTTCCTCAGCGGGCTGCGCGAACCAGGTAGTGAGTAGCGAGATTCGCAGTCTGACGGCTGTAAATCGCATTCTCGTAGGCCAGGTAGATGCGCTGGAGCGGGGGCAGGAAGCCGAAGTAGCCGGCCCCGTTGTATAGGGGGACGATCTCGTGCTCGGCCCACTGCTCGAAGAGTGGACTCAGCGCCCTGGCCGTGCACTTGTCGTAGTAGGCAGGGAATACCGGGACGTTGTTCTTGGTCCTGCTCATCGTGCGGTCGACGATCCTTGCACCGATGCGATCCGGAAGTAGCCGGTTGATGATTCCGAAGGCCGACCAGGAGCCGGAGAACAGGGCGACGAAAAGTCCCCCCGGCTTCAGGTAGTCGCGGATGTTGGAGATCGTGGCTTCGAGGTCCCGGACGTGCTCGAGGACCTGCCAGCTGATCGCCAGGTCGAACTGTCCGGCGAGTTCGGGATTGGGTGTAGTCGCATCAGCGACCACGGTCTCCGTGTAGGCACCCTCGCCCGCGGCATCGAGTTCCTCGGCGGACAGGTCAAGTCCGACGTACCGTACGTCCGGGGGCCGGTCGGCCAGGGGGACCGCAGGGTGGCGGCCTGAGCCGATGTCCAGGACGGCGCAGCCAGGGTGCATCCTCTCCCGGATCGGCGCGTCGAACGGCTCGCGCCATGGCTTCGAGTAGCGTTCCGGAAGCGTCACGGGTCAGGCTTCATCGTCACCGGAAAGGCCCGGATGTTCAACGCCCTGCCTCTCGACGGAAGAAGAAGTCTGCCTGGATCGCGGATCCGTCGGCCGAGTAGGCGATCTCGTGTACTCCGACCAGTCTGAGGTCGAAACCGAGCAGGTACTCGACCACCTCGTCGGCCAGTGCCTGTCCTTCGTAGAGCTCGACGAAGGAGCATTCGATCAGCGCCTCGTCCACCTGGGTCAGAGTCTCCGCCGCCCCCTTCAGCACTTCGAGCTCCAGTCCCTGAACATCGATCTTGAGCAGACACGGTCGCTCGCCCGGCTCCTCCAGCGCTGTGTCCAGGGTGGTCACCTCGACATCGATCGAAGCGATCGCAGCCGTTCCCGGGAACTCGCCCACCTGCTTCTGGCCTATCGGGAGGATCGATGAAGAGTCGTCCCGCTGCGAAACGTTCATGGTGGCGGTCCCGGGCCTCGCGCCAACGGCAACGGGACGAACCTCGACGCGATCCCCGAGTACCCGCGTGAGGTCGTCCAGCGGTCCGGGCAACGGCTCGAAACAGACGATCCTGGCTTCGGGGAAGTTCGTCGCTGCGAAGAGCGCGAACTGACCCCGCGACGCACCGACGTCGAGCACGGTCCTGATGTCGCTCCTGAAAGGGATTCTGGAATGCTCGACCGATGCTGCGACGCCTTGTCTGAGCGCCGGCCAGTAGGAGCGCTTCCTGGAGAGACGGCCGAGCTTCTTCAATCTTGTACCCGCCAGACGGAGGCGAGAGTGAATCTGCTTGCCGGAGGGGTTGGTCGTCCCTCCGTTCTTGTCTGCTTCTGCCGCCACCCGGCAAGGCTAGCGTCTCACCGGCACGAAGGTGCCTGACGCATTCCGCCCCGCGCCTGAGAGCCACGAGGCCGTTCGGTAACGCTTCGGTAACATCGTGAACGCAGTGAGGTCCGGTCGAGGGGGTTCCGACTCTGACCGCAATTGCCGGACAAGTCCAGGAGGTAGCCGAAGTTGTCTTCGAGTCAGGACATGGAAGTCGCTGAACAGCAAGCGGTAACCGATGGACCGGGATCGGGGGAGTCCGCCCGCCCGGGCTCAGCCGCTTCCGATGGGCCGTCCAGTGAAGTCGGAGGTAGCGGGCAGCCGAGGGCGATACCGGGACCCACGCCGACTTCGTCTTCCACAGGCTGCTGGCGGTTGGCGACCTTCTGGCGATCCTTGCTGCTTGTGTCGTCTCTGCGCTGCTGACTTCTTCCACGGGCCGGCCGATCGACGTGACCATGCTTTTCGTGACGGCGGTGATCATGCTGCCGGTCTGGCTGGTCCTCGCCTACGGCGGCGGGCTGTACCACGAGGTCGAGCGCCGGCTGGACCACAACTACGTGGATGAGATCGGCACGATCCTGATCGCCTCGACCGCCTGGTGCTGGCTATTCGTGATGCTCAGGTCGACTTCTGGTCAGTGGTGCCACCGAGCTGCTGGCGCCGGCTCTGATCTGGCTGCTGATGATTCCGTTCCTGCTCGTTCTCCCGGGCCTTGGTCAGGCGCCATTCACGCCGCCAGGATTGGTTCCGGCGCCCGGTGGCGATCGTCGGAGATTTCGTCGGCATCGCAGCCCTCGCGGGTCGTATCTCCAGGCACCGGGAATGGGGATCGACGTCCGGCTGGAGGTCGAGTTGACTGGCGGCCCCGAGACTGCGGTGGTCGGTCAGCGCGGTAACCCGGACCTCCGGGCGCAGGTGGCCACGCTGTCCGAGGCCGGGCAGAGGTCGGTCGAACCGGCTCGCGGACTGAGCGAGCGGGACCTGGTCAGAGTCATCAAGCAGGCCGGCGTCGAGCGGGCCATGATCGCCGGCGGATTCTCCGATCTCTCGGCACGGACCCGCCTGATCCACGAGCTGATCGCCGAAGGACTGGCCGTGGACCAGATCTCCGGCGGTCCGGAGACTCTTTACTCGAACGCGGTCTTCCACGATCTCGAGGGGCTGCCGGTGCTGAGCGTCAGGCCGACCGCCCCGCGGCCGCTGGCGAGGCGCCTGAAGCGGCTGATCGACATCGTCCTGTCCGCCCTCGGGCTGCTCGTGCTTTCTCCGGTCCTGGCCTGGGCGGCGATCCGGATCAAGCGCGATTCGGATGGTCCGGTGTTCTACCGCCAGGAGCGCTGCGGTCTGAACGACGAGCCTTTCGAACTGGTCAAGCTGAGGACCATGTATGAGGGGTCTCACGCGATGCGGTCCGACCTCAGAAAGGCCACCGAGGGCGAAGGAAACGACGACGTGCTGTTCAAGGTCGAGGACGATCCGCGGGTGACTCCCGTCGGAGCGAGCCTGCGGCGGACGTCGATCGACGAAATCCCGCAACTCTGGAACGTGCTGAAAGGGGACATGAGCATGGTCGGCCCCCGGCCGCTCGTATACGACGAGGCCCGCGAGGCCACCGACCTGTTCGCTTCCAGGACCGAGATGAAGCCCGGTATCGCGGGTCCATGGCAGGCTTTCGGCCGCAGTTCGATCCCGTTCGAGGACATGATCAAGCTCGACTATGCCTACGTGGTCGGGTGGTCGATGGCCGAGGACATGCGCCTGTTGCTGAGAACCGTGACCGCGGTAGTACGCGGTAGCGGGGCCCACTGACCTGGAAACCGCGAACCTTGAACTCGGACATGGATACCAGCAACTACGAGAAGTTCCAGACCGGCAACCCGGTCGTCCGAAGGCTGATCGACCGCTTCTACGCGAGGGTCGAGGCCGAGGTCTCGGTGCTCGCACCGAAGACCGTGCTCGACGCCGGCTGCGGGGAAGGGGAGACGCTGGAGCGTCTCGGATCGATACTCGAGGCCGAGGTGACCGGGATCGACCTCAACCCCGATTCGGTCGAATACGCGGCCGTTCGTATCCCGTCGGCGACCTTCCTGACCGGTGACATCGGTGAGCTGCCCTTCGAAGACGACAGCTTCGACTTGGTCCTCTGCCTCGAGGTCCTCGAGCACATCCCGGAGCCCGGTCCGGTCCTCGCAGAGCTTTCGAGGGTCTGTCGCGGTGACATCGTGCTCTCGGTTCCCTCCGAGCCGTGGTTCCGTCTAGGCAGCCTCGCCCGGGGCAAGTACCTGGAGGACTGGGGCAACCACCCCGAGCACGTGAACCACTGGAACCCCCGGTCGCTGCGCGGCTTCCTCGGGGCTTCGACCGAAGTGGTCACGGTCGAGCGGGCCACGCCGTGGCTGGTCGCCCACGTGCGACCGTTTGAGTCGCTGCGGCCTGTCTAGTCGACGGCGTAGAGGTCTATCCGGTTCGGGCCTTCGCGCAGGGCGTCGGCAGGAAGGTTCACTCCCGTGAGCCAGCTGCCGTCCCGCTGCCAGGCACGTGTCGTCGCCGCGATTTCTCCGTTGACGGCGACAGCGATAGTGCCCGGGTCGGTGTCGATCCCCGTGAGTTCGGCCTGGACGTAGGCGGGCACGAACGGAATCGACCCATCCACCTCGATCACCGGTCCATCGGTCCGGAAGTCCGTCTCCAGCGGCTGCAGCTCCCCGACGGCCCGCGTCCTCGACCCCAGCAGGTCCCGGCGTCCGCCGACCGCGTAGAGCGTGCCGGCACCGAAGCCCCGTTGTTTCATCTCCACCGCACGCCGAAGCTCGTCTTCGATGCGGGAACTCTCGATCGAAAGGTCCATCTCGTCGGTCGAGGTGACTTCGATCCGGTCAGGCCGGTCCGGGGAGTCGCCTCCCTGGCGCAGACTGCGGCCGGTGGCGCGCGGCGATGGTTCGAGGTCGAGCACGTCGAGCACGGTCGGAGCGATGTCCTTGACCGACGCCGGACGGCGGTCGATGCTGCCCGTGCTCTGCCCCGGGTACTTGATGAACATCGGCACCGGCAGCAGCCAGCCCGAGTTCTGCTCGCGGATCGTGCGGCGCGAGGAGCCGACCCTGAACGAGGCACCGTGGTCGGCGGCCACCACGAAGAGGCTCTCCTCCCAGACACCGAGTTCCTTCATCCGGTCGATCAGGTCCTCGATCAGCCCGAAGGTGTACTCCGCCTGGGCGATCGCCTGCTGCATGTTCTTGAGCGATTCGGCTTCGGACTCGGGGTCCTCGAGGGCCAGCCGGCTTGCGTCGTCCGCGATCAACGCGTTTGCGTAACCCCTGCCGTCTTCGAGGAACTGGAATGGGGCGTGGGGCAGGATCAGATGGAGCAGGTCGAAGGTCTTTTGGCCCGGCTCGAGGTTGTCGATGAAGCCTCTCGCGATCGTGGCCCTTTCGAAGCCCCAGGGAGCGGCAGGAGCCGGGTAGCGCTTCGAAAGTGCTTTCGCGCCCCTGTCGAGCAGCCCCCCTGGGGTAATCCGATCCGGCTCCGTGTTGCCCTCGGCGAAGGTCGGCACGGTGCCCATCCGGAGCAGCTGGGTGAACCTCGTCGCCGGCCCCGTATTGCGGGGACAGAGGTCGGTGATCACCTCGCGTGCCCTGACCTCGTAGCCGGCCCCGTCGGCAATCGTGCAGAGGTTGTCCGGGTATCCGGGCAGGCCCGGTGGCGGCCGGTCCTCGCCCGATGCGGCGTCCTCTCCGGTCATGATCGCGGGCATCGCCGAGAGGGTCTGGTCCCCGACCGAGAGCGCCTCGGGGTACCACGTGCTCTGGTCGGCGAGGGAGGACAGGGAGGGGAACAGCCGCTCGTCCAGGTTGCCCTCGCCGTCGAGCATCATCGCCAGCGGCAGTTCGTCGAGGACCACCATCACGACCGGCGTGACTGCCTCGGTCGACTGCTGGGCCATCGCTCCTTTGCCCGGAACCACTTCGGCCCGGATCGGGTAGGAGGAGACGAAGAGCACGACGACCACCGGGGTCGCGATTGAGAACATCAGTCCGAACGACCGGACGATCTCCAGCTTGAGATAAGCGAAGGCGAAGGCACCGGCGACGAGCACTAGGGCGAAAGCGGCGAGAACGGCGGAGGCCTGCAGCACCTGCCAGAAGACGAGGCCGAGAAGGACCCCCAGCACGATCGCGTGGTAGAAGCGCGCGACGCGATCGGAAGCCAGGCGTGAGAGCAGAAACTCGACACCGGCCAGGACGGTGGGAATCAGCAGTACGACAACGAGCACGAAGACGAAGAGGTCGAGACCGCGCGCTTCGACAGAGGTCAGGGTCTCGGCACCCGCCTCCAGCCGCTGGAAGACCGGCCAGGCAATGGCGATCGACCAGAAGCCGGCAATCTCGAGCCACGCCATGACCGTCTCCCGCAGTCCGGGGAACCGCCTTGACGTGGTGAGTCCGGAGGGTGAGGAAGATTCGGGCGACCCCTTCGTCATGGACCCGGAATCCTATTTACCTTCCCCGGGCGGCCCGTGGCCGGCGGTCGACTTCGAATGTCGCGACCCGTACTTCCTCGCCCAGCGCCGGATGGGCTGTTCGAGGTAGCGGGCCGAGAGGTAGCCGTAGAGCACCGAGAGCGGCACCACGGCAGCGATCCAGATCGCGAGCGACCGCATGCTGCCGTCGTCGGGAAGGGTGAGCACGCTGCCGAGGTAGATCGCGAACAGGTAGTGGGACAGGTAGATGCCGTAGCTGATGTCGCCCAGCTCCCTGACCCGGCCGGCTGCGAACGGGACCTGCCACCGCTGGGCGCCCAGGGCAGTTGTGACCATAAGCGCGGCCAGACAGGCGGAATATCCGATTGCGATCTCCGGCGACTTTCTGGCGACCTGGGCAGCCAGCTGTACGGGCGCGTCGCTCGAGTAGCGACCGGACAGCCAGACGAAGAAGGCCAGCCCGACCAGCGAGAGGACCTGGGCCACCCCGATGATTCGCCTGGAAGCATGGTCGTCGGGTCTGTCGTGGAACTTGACATAGGCCCAGGCACCGGTCATGCCGAGGCCGAAGGAGAAGGCCCAGGAGGGCAGCTGCAGGGTCGAGGCCGCGTTGAGCCGTAGCGCTTCCAGCCCCGAGAGCCCGAAGCCGAAGAGCGATGCGATGCCGTCAATGTGCTCGAACGAGTAGTTCCAGCCGACCGTGATCAGGGCGGCGATACCGAGCCCGGCCAGCGGGTGCCGGAAGTACGCGGCGGCGATGAACGGGAGCACGACGTAGAAGCAGATTTCGAGCGAGAGTGTCCAGACCGGCCCGTTCACGCCGAAGCCCATGGGGATCCCGGAGATGATCTGGCCGGCCGGTGTCTGCAGGCCCAGAAAGTGGAGCGCGGCCGCCCCGGCCCCAGGCAGTCCGGGCAGATCGGGTCGCTGCACCACCGCCAGCAGGACGAGGGTGATCACGGTTATCGCCCAGTAGGCCGGCAGCAGGCGGGCCGCCCGGCGGATCGCATAGAAACCGACGCGGCCGAAATCTCCTGCCCGGGCAACCGTCGGCATGAAGACTACGAATCCGCTGATCACGAACAGGATGTCCACCGAATGGCCGATCGTTCCCCGGACCAGGAATGGCATCAGACCGTCTTCCCCGGACCCGACCACCCCGGACAGGTAGAAGAGGTGCAGCATGACGATCCCGAGGATGGCGTAGGCCCGGAAACCGTCGAATACAGGCACCACCGGGATTCCCGAGCGCGACCTCGCCTCTTTGCCGGGATCGCTCAGGTGTGCCGACCCGCGCCCGGCTTCATTGCCCCTCATTCGATGGCAGTCTATTGGCGTGCGAACCGGCCCCGCACGGCCGGTTCAGAGCGAATCGCCGGGCTGCGGCTTGCTGCGCGAGCGGGTCCAGAGCATCAGCGGCTTCTCCAGCAGGTAGTACGAGGCGGATGCGAGCAGGACGGTCAGCGCGAAGGTCGTGATGCCGAGCAACGGGAACTGGAGCCTGGCCGGAAGGTCCAGCATTCCGAGTTCGATCAGCCAGGCGAGGACCGGGAAATGCCAGAGGAAGATTCCGTAGGAGATCAGCCCCAGCCAGATCAGCAACCGGTGCTGGAGCAGGCGCTGGGGAAGGCCTCGGCCTTCAGGATCGAAGACGACCGGAATCAGGACCAGGGCGGCGACCAGACCGAAGAGTCCGAACTCGAACAGATACAGGCCCTGTCCCGTCGTGGGGAAGTTCAGCGACGGGCCCGGCTCCAGGACAAGCAGCGACGCGCCTGCGTAGGCCGCGATCGCCAGCCCCCAGGACGCTGCAGGGTTCGTGGCCAGCCAGTCCAGCGGTCGTGCGACCGATCCGCGTTGTTGCTGGTGGACCGAGAGCGCCGCGATCGCCATGCCGAGCGCGAACCACCAGCCCCGGCCGAGCGGCGAGTAGAACAGCCACTGGTCCAGGTCCGAGACCGGCAGCGAAGACTGGATCCAGAACGACGCGAACGAGATGAGCGCCAGCACCCACAGGTTCGAAGCCAGCCAGGGCAGCCGCAAGGGCCTTCGGTAGAGCAGGGAGATCAGCCAGGCGAAGAAGGGCAGGGCAATGTAGAAGGCCACCTCCAGGCCCAGGCTCCAGGCCTGGGGCAGCCCGCAGTCGAACGGGTTCACCGCACACGTTCCCTGGGCTGTATAGATCGGGTAGTTGTCCAGCAGCAGGTAGTAGACCCACCAGTTCTCGGTGAAGGCCCCGTACATGCCCGGCACGATCGCGGCGATCGTGAGCACCACCCAGAAAGCGGGGAAGATCCGCATGAAGCGGTTGCGGGCGTAGTCGCGAAGGCGCTGCCGGGGAAGGCCGATCACCCGGGAGGCCAGCATCGGCCGGTAGAGCAGAAAGCCCGAGAGCAGGAAGAAGAAAGGCACGCCGATGTCCAGGTGGGCGAAGAGCTGCTTGTACCAGACCTCGAATCCGCCGGTGAAGATACCGACGTGGACGACCAGGATCGAGATCGCCGCCAGCGCCCTGAGCGAGTCGAAGCGAGGGTATCTGGGGTGTCCCTGGGGCGGCGGCAGCACCTCCCGGGCTTCGCGCTCGATCTCCTCCAGGGACTCGCCCGCATGATCTTTGCCGGCTGGGGAATCCAAGCCGCAAGCCTAGTGGCTGGCGATCCCTCCGGTACCATCGCGGCATGCTCGACCAAGGTCCTTCCGGCGCCCTGACGAGGGGTTCCCGGGAAACCGGACCGCTGGTCGCCCTCGCTGTGGCTCTGGTCGGCGGTGCCTTCATGGTGGCCCTGCCGGCTGCCCTGCTTCTCATCGACCCCGTGCCACTGCCGGCACCATTCCCGAGCCACAACCAGACCAGTGAGACCCTGCTCTACTTCTTCGCCTTCTTCCTGTTGCTGCCGGCGGCGACCTGGGCCTCGCTGTTCTCGGGCCGGCGGATCACCGGACGCTCAGGTTCCGGGGCGTTCTCTTCGATCGCCGGCCTGCTGGTCATCGCCCTCGGCATCGCTGTCCTGCTGGCCCGGCTCTTGCCGGAATGGACCGAGCTCGGCAATCGCGGGACCACTTTCGCATTCGGCCTGGCCTGGCTGCTCCTGGCCATGTCGGTTCTCGGCCTGGCGATGAGTGGTCGTGGTGCCGGCCTCGGGCGCGTGCTTACCGGGCAGGGCCGACTGATCTGGCAGACCGCCGCCACCGCGACGGTTGGTGCGGTGTTCGCGCTGGTCGGCTGGGACAAGATCGACCCGGCCGCGCTGGCGATGGGGGTCGTTGCGGGTGCCATCGCACTGCTGCTCTTCAACCGCCTGCGCCCGCGGGAAATCGGGCGCTGGGGTCTGGCTTTCGACGTGGCGATGGTCGGGCTGATCATGCTGGCGATTCCGGACCTGGTGATCCTGCGCCCGGAGCAGGCGGTGTCGGACCCGGTCGCAGCTTTCGACACCGAGGTCATGCAGTTCCACCAGAACCTCTTCCTGGGTGCTGCCAGTCAGGTCAACAGTGGGTCGGCCCTGCTGGTCGACACGGTTTCCCAGTACGGAGTCGGCTCGATCTACCTGATCGCCGCATTCTTCAACGTCGCCCCGATCGGCCACGGCACCCTGGGGCTCTTCGACGCGGTGCTTTCGGCCGCGGTATTCGCCGGCGGCTACGGGGTGCTGAGGATGAGCGGCGTCAACAGGCTCCTTGCCGCCGCCTCACTGGTCCTCGGAGTCACCGTCCTGGTCTACGGTCTCTACTACCCGATCGGAGGCCTGCTCCAGCACGGTGCCATTCGTTTCGGCCTGCCGATGCCGCTCATCGTCTTCGCCGTCGCCGGCCTCAGATGGCCGGGTAGAGCCGGGATCATGAACCTGCTCGCCCTGGCAGTCGTCGGCCTCTCGAGCATCTGGGCGCTCGAAGCATTCCTCTACGTGGCGTTCACCTGGTGCGGCCTGACCGCCATCTCGCTCGTCTGGCAGCCCCCCGCCTCGAGGGTCCGCTGGCTGCTCCGGCAGGCGGCGTCCGCGGCGGCCGCGATCGCGGCCGTCCAGCTCCTTTTCGCCGCAGTCACTCTGGCCGCTTCCGGTTCCCTACCGGACTGGGGCCTCTACTTCACCTACCTGCGGGAGTTCCTCGCCGGTGACATCGGTGATCTGACCTACGACTTCCAGCCTTGGTCACCGGGTCTCGCCGTGGCCGCGATCTATATCGCCGGCGCGGTCGCGCTGGTGGTGACCGTGCTTCGCGACGAGGCACTCGTCCGCCGCCGCAAGACGGCCTTTCTAGCTCTGGCCGGACTGACCGCCTACGGGATCGTCCTGTTCAGCTACTTCGACAACCGCTCGCTGGAGCACATACTGCCCTATGTCAGCCTGCCGGCACTTCTGGTTTCGACGATCTGGCTGGCTCTGATCCTCGACCGGCAGGGCCCCGCCGGTCGCCAGGCCATGAACTGGTCACTCGGGCTGGCCCTGCTGTTCGCGGCCCTGACCGTCGCGAACGTCTGGCCGGCCGCAGGCAACCGCTTCCAGGATTCGGTGCTGGCGGCCGCGGCCCCGGGTGGCAGCTCGCTGCGCGGCGGAATCGACCGGCTGTGGAACATGCCGCCGGTGGTACCCGGATCAGACGAAGGGCAGCGTCTGATCGAGACCTACATGCCCGGGCAGGAGCAGACCGCCGTGCTGGTTGCCCCGGACCTGGATGTCGACATCCTGGTCCGCTCCGACCGCTCGAACCTCCTCACCATCACCGATGCGAAAGAGGCTTCCTGGGTACCCGGTCCCCATTTGCCGGGCGTCGAGCAGGCGATAGACGATCTCGAACCGGGAGACCGCATGCTGGTTGATGAGGGTGCGCTGAGCGCGGCCGCGCGACTGCGGCGCGCCCCCGACCTCGACCGTTTCCACCTGGCCCGACGGGTCGGGCTCGCCTCTATTCAGGTCGAGGCGATAGCGCAGATCATCGAGCGCTTCGATCTCGATACGGTCGCACAGGGTGGCTATGGACTGACCGTTGTCGAGCTTGAAGAACGGGGCTGAAGGCTAACGACGGTACTTGCGGGATGGCCAAATCCGGTTCCTGTGAAGGATCAGCCGGAAGCCGGCCCAGAGCGTCTTCAGCCCGTAGACGACCCCGGTGTTGAATCCGACCGACGATGCTTCTTCGAAGTATCGGCAGCGGGCCGGGACCTCATCAATGCGGAAGCCCATGTGTGATGCCTGCATCGAGCAGTTCCGAATCGAAGACGAAGTCGAGCGAGTTGCGCAGGAACGGCACTTCGAGCAGGAGTTCACGGGAGTAGGCGCGGTATCCGGTGTGGGCTTCGGACAGGTCGGTGCCCATAATCCTGTTTTCGATCTCGGTCAGGAATCGGTTGGCGGCGAATTTCCAGCGCGGCATGCCGGCGGCCAGCGCCGCGCCGGGCTCGAGCAGTCGCGAACCGAGGACCAGGTCGGCCTCTCCCTCGGCGATCGGCTCGATCATGCTGGGGATCAGACTCGGTTCGTACTGACCGTCCGGATGCAGCATCACGACTACGTCCGCACCGCGTCTCAGCGCCTCGAGGTAGCAGGTCTTCTGGTTGCCTCCATAGCCGACTTGATGCGGGTGCCAGATCAGCGTCAGCGGCAGTTCTTCGGCGAGTTCGACCGTGCGGTCAGTCGAGGAATCGTCGACCAGGATTATTTCGTCGACTTCGTCCCTGGGGATCTCGGCGAAAGTGCGCTCCAGGGTCAGGGCCGCCTGCCTGGCCGGCATGACGACGATGACTTTCTTCGATGGTCGTTCAGACATATCGGGACTCCACGTAGACGGTGCCGGTCCTGCCGCTCACCAATTCGACCGCGGCGCAGGCGAGTGCCACCGGGAAGAGAATCACGCCTGCCAGAATCGATGCGGCGCGCCTCGCGGGACCGATGACGATCCGGCGGGCAGAGCGTCGCCTCAGCGACTGGTAGAGATCAAGCTCGCCGGGGAGGCTGCCGACCAGCCCGTCGAGCCATCCGATCACCTCCTGTCCGGCCCGGGTCCGTGACACGTTCTCCGGCTTCAGGCCCTCCCGTTCGAGGCCTTCGAGCAGCGAATCGCCCCGGAGGTGGACCAGGTGCCGGGGAAGGTCCAGATGGAGCCACCTGTCCCCGAAGGCGCGAGCCTGGAGGCTGCCGTAGTCGGGAACCGCGATCACCAGGATCCCCCCAGGTGCGAGCAACCGGGCGGCCTGCCTGACCGCCTCGCGTGGGTCCCCGAGGTGCTCCAGCGAATGCCAGAAGACGACTGCGGCGAATTCTCCGTCTACCTGGCCGAGCTCGAGGTTTCTGATCGCGGGGTGGTCGGAGTCGCGCTCAATACCTTCGGCCTGGCGCCCCAGACGACTCAGCGCGTCGATCAGGGTGCCTTCACCGGCCCCCACGTCGAGGATCCGGCCGGCCGGGGCGGTCTCGTCGATCCGGCGTGCCATCGAAGCCCTCGACCTCCTCAGCAGAGCGTCGCCCACCAGGCTGAAGCGACGCCCCGACTGCGGCCAGTACCAGGCTCCGTATGCCGCCTCCAGGGATTCCGGGTCGGGTACAGGATCGGTGGTCGCACATCCGCATCGCGGGCATTCACAGCGACCGGTGCGTCTGGCTGCTTTGTCGCCGAGGTCTGCTGCGCACCAGACGCAGATCCGGGCCGCCGAACCCGTCCAGTCGACCGTCTCCTTCATCGCGCCGAGGGACCGTGGCAGACCGCGACCAGGTCAAGGCATGTCCGCAGGTCGCCGGATTCAAGGTGGAAATCACGGTCGTTGATCGACGCGCTTCGCGGGTCAGAGTCGCGGCGGAACCGGCTCAGCAGGCTGTCGTAGAGCCTCTGTTTCGTCTTCATCGGAACCAGGCGACGCAGGCGAAGCGGGTCCACTGCAAGCAGCCGGTCGAGCTTGCGGCTCTCTTCGTCGACGATCTCCAGATAGCGGTCGGAGCCGAAGATGCCCCGGACCTCCACCCTTTCGAAGCTGCGCAGGCAGACCTCCTTCAACTCGGAGCTGTCGAATTCGATGAAGTGGAAAGGGTCGATGATCTCGTCGGGCCGCCCGAAAGTGAGGCGGTTCGGGGTCACGAAGACAGCGGTCCCGTCGGGTTTCAGCACCCTGGCCGCCTCCGACAGAACGGCCTGGGGTTCAGGAACGTGCTCGAGCGAGTGCACCGAGAGGACCGAGTCGAAGTGGTGGTTCTCAAACGGCGTCCGGCGCATGTCGGCGACCACCGTGTTGCGGGCCTGGCCGTCGAGGGCCTCGGCATCGATGTCCACTCCGACGGTCTCTCTCGGCTCGAGCAGGTGGTAGCTGTGGCCGACGCCACAGCCCAAGTCGAGTACCGGTCCCGGACCGAGAAACGGTTCGCATAGGCGGTATGCCGCGACGTGCCTCTGCCAGGTCGGGTTGAAGCCGGCTTCCGGGGTGACGACCCGTTCTCCGGTGACCTTCAAGCGCAGGCCTCCGCCGGCATCGGATTATTCGGTCTGCAGGTCGAGGAGCCCATCGCGGGTGAATCTTGACAGGGTTACGGGCGTGGGCGAGCCGGTGCCAGAGATGGAGTCGCGTACCGACCGCGCAGGACTGCCCGGATGGCTGGTCTGGTCCTGCCTCGGCCTGGCGTTGCTGGCCGCTGCCTGGCTGCGACTGTCCGCCTTCGGCCATTCGCTGGTCGGCGACGAGTTGTCGACCCTCTGGATCGTTCGCGGCAACGATCTCGCGGGGACCCTGGAGTTCGTCTCCGGCGACGGCGAGATCACCCCGCCGCTGTTCTTCGCTCTGGCCTGGCTCGCGAGCAAGCTCGGCTCGGCGCCCGAGATGGTCCGGCTGCCCTCACTGCTGGCCGGCCTTGCGTCGCTGCCGCTCTACTACCTTTTGGGTAGCCGGCTCTTCGGGCGGCGTGCCGGTCGGATCGCATTGATCGTGGCCAGCCTGAGCCCGATCCTGGTCTATTTCTCCGCCTACGGGCGCGCCTATGGCGTCCTGCTCTTCCTCCTGCTGGCTTCGACCGTGGCCATGCTGCGGGCCACCGATTCGGGAAAGGCCAGGTGGTGGGTGCTCTATGCGCTGGCCAGTGCACTGTCGATGTACGCTCACTACACGGCGGCCTTCGTCCTGCTCGCCCAGCTGCTCTGGTTGCTTTGGTCGCACCCTGGTTCGCGCAAGAGCGCGCTCCTGGCCAACCTCGGCGCGGCGGCCCTGTTCCTGCCCTGGCTGCCGAGCCTGCTGGACGATTCGGATTCGCCGACGACTGCGATCCTGGAGGCACTCCAGGGCACCGGCTTCGAAGCGAAACGGATCGCTCTCGAGCAGCTTCTCTTCTGGCAGATCGAAGCGGGGGACTGGAGCATGGCCGGCCGCTGGGACGCGCTGCTGATCGCGGCGGGAGTCCTCCTGGCAGTCGGGATCGTTCTCGTCAGGTTGTTGCGGGACGAGCGAACGGGCCGCTTCCGCCCTGGGCCGAATCTGGTCCTCGCTCTGGCGCTCGCGTTGGCGACGCCGATCGGTGCCTTGCTGCTGGGTCTGGTCAGCACCGACATCTTCGGAGGTCGAAATCTTGGCCCCTCGTGGGTCGCGATCCCGTTGCTGCTCGGAGCGTTGCTGGCCTTTTGCGGAAGGGTCTGGGGCTCAATCTGCCTCGCCCTGGTGGTTGCCGGTCTTCTGGTCGGATCGATGCAGCTCGCGGACCGGGATCAGACCGGCTTCCGCTACGCCGCCGCGGCGGAACTGGTCGACCGGCAAGCCCGCGAGGGTGACGCCGTGCTTGATGCGAGTCACCTCACCCCGGTCCCGCTCACGCCACTGGATGCTTACCTGGAGTTTCAGGGTCTGCAGTTCCCGCTCGGCCTGCAGAGTGGCGAACCGCCGTTCCTCCCGGGGACGCCGGTCCCGGACCCCGCCAGACAGTGGGCCCGCGCCTTCGTCTCTCCGGGCAGGGTCTTTATCGTGACCCTGGTCGGCGAAGAGACTCTCGCCGCCGACGGCTCGCTCGCCCTCGGTGCGGACACCCTGGAGATTCCCCCCGGATGGCGGGTCGCTGACCAGACCACGTTCGACGGCATCTACCCACTCACGGTTACGGTGGTCGAGCGCGTCCCGGCAGGGGCCGCCGCCGATGACGAGGAGACCGAGTGATGAAGGAAAGAGAACAGGAGACTGAAGCCCACTTCGACGACATCGCCGACGAATACGACGATTCCCTTCCGCCGCACGTTATCGAGCACTACCTGGCCAAGCGTGTCGCCTTCGTCAGGGAGCTGCTCGCCCGGGGTTCAATCCTGGACGTAGGATGTGGCACTGGAATTCTGGCTTCCCGCCTCGCTGACGAGGGGTACGAGGTGACCGGGGTAGACCCTTCCGACGGGATGTTGGAGCATCTCAGGAAGCGGGACGCACGGGTCGAAGCCGCTGTCGGGTCCGCGGTCGACCTGCCCTTCCCGGACGGCGAATTCGACCTGACCATGTGCGTGGCGGTGATGCACCACATCGCCGACCCGGAAGCCGTCAGGGAATCGCTGGAGGAGATGGTGAGGGTCACCAGAGCCGGCGGGCTGGTCCTGGTCTGGGATCACAATCCACGGAATCCGTACTGGAAGAATCTGATGGCGCGAGTACCCCAGGACGATGGATCGGAGCGGCTGATCCCCCAGGCCGAGATCGAAGACGGCCTGTCCGGGCCCCGGGCCCTGGTCGCCTCGGCTACGCCCCTGGGCTTCGTCCCCGACTTCGTACCGCCGCGGATGCTCCCTGTGACCGCCCGGCTCGAGGCGCTGGTCGAGAAAACGCCGGGCCTGAATCGCTTCTGTGCCCACAACGTGGTGGTCGCCCGTACTCTCTGACCCTTGCCGGCGAGGTGCCGCCCGGCCGATCTCGGATATGTTGCCGAATTCGTGGTCGCCATCGGAAGTGCCATCACCTCGCCGGGAAAGTACGAGAAGTACGCCTTGCCGGGGATCAAACTCGCCGCGGAACCGGACACCAGGGTCTTCAGTTTCGCCAGTTCCGGCACCCTTTTTCGTAGCTACAACCTGATCCTCGACCAGGCCGCCGAACTCGACGACCTGGAGTTCCTGCTGCTGATCCACCAGGACGCCGAGATCATCGATCCGGACCTGATCCCGAAGGTCCGAGAGGTTTTCTCCGACCCCGACGTCGCTTTGGTCGGCTGTGCGGGAGCGGTCGGCGTGCGATCGATCGCCTGGTGGGAGGGTGCGGTCACCTGGGCCTCCTTCACCCACCACTACGAAGAACTCGGCGGCGGCGAGATCCCGGCGCTCACCTGGCTGGCGACCGAGATCCCCTCCTATGCCCAGCTTGGCGAGGTCGACATGGTCGATGGATTCGTCCTTGCCTTCTCGCCCTGGGCTATCAAGAACCTCCGATTTGACGAGATCACGGGCGGCGCGCTTCACGGCTACGACTTCGATATCTGCCACCAGGCCAGGGATGCGGGCAAGAAGGTGATGACGGCCGATCTCAAGGTGATCCACCACCATTCGATCGAACTGATCAGCGACCTCGATACCTGGGTCAACGCCCACATCAAGTTCTCCAAGAAATGGGAGCACATGTTGCCGTCCCCTGAGGGCCCGGAGGACTCGAGCTGGGAGGACCGGGCCCGCCGCGCCGAGGCAGAGGCATCTGCCGCCCGCACGCTCGCCGGTGCCGGCCACCTGATCAACGAGTCGATGGAACGCGAACTCGAAGAACTCCGGGCGAGCAAGAGCTGGAAGGTCACCAAGCCGATGCGTGACTTCAGCCGGATCTTCAAGAAGCGCAAGGCGAGGAAAGAGCAGAAGTTCTCGTCTTCGGACGACTCCTGATCAACGCCTACCGCTGGAACCGGGAAACCCCCAGCAAGAGGGGAGTGCCGGACGGCCCTAGCGCCGGTCGAGCAGGTCCTGGATCTCCTGCCTGGTGAAGATCGGGTTGCCTCTCTGTCTCGCATTCGAGAGCCGCTCGGCCATGCCGAGTGCGCTCGACTGAAGCATCCGTGAAAGCAGTTCGTCGGTCTCGGCGAGCTGCTGCTTGAGCTCCCGGATCTCCTTTGCATCGACGTGCCCGCGCACCAGGTGCGCGACCCGGTTGGCCTCGGCCCTTGCGAGGACCGGGTTGCGGTCGTAGGGCGCGAGGATGTGCTCGACTTCGCCGGCCCAGCTCACACCGGTTTCCCAGAGGACCCCGAATCCGAAGAAGATCGGCATCACCGCGAGCTGCAGGCCGTCGCGCTCGGCCATGAAGTCCTCGATCGCGGTCAGCACGCCGTTGCCCGGCCCACCTTCGTGCGCTGCGGCCCATTCATAGGGCAGTCCTCCGTCGCTCAGGCCAGGGTTGCCGGGTTCGAGCGTGCAGTTGTGGGCAAGCGGTTGCCGTTTTTCTTCGGGTACGCGATCGGGCTCGTAGTATGTGTCCCGCCGTTCGTGAGGCCAGCCGACGTCGTGGAATACCAGCAGGGGAAGCGCCCCGTCGCCCGCCTTCGCGGCGATTGCCGCAAGCTCTTCGGACAGGGTGAAGTAGTTGTGGTCGCCGTCGATCACGATCGCGTCGGGTAGGGAGCCCAGGGCTCCGAGCGCACCGACGCCGGTGTCTTCGATCAGCTCCAGTTCGGGCCTGCGCCTCGCCAGGTCCCGGAGGTCGTCCGGCGGCAGCGGTTCAACTGTCGCGATCGTCGATCCGCTGCCCTCGGCCCAGATCAGCAACTCCTCGGTCAGTTCACCCCGGAACGATCCGATCTCGAGCAGCGAGCGGGTTCCGGCGGCGTCGAAGCACGGACTGATGATCTCGACAACGTTCGCAAGCGAATAGCCCCATTGGAGAGCCTCGGAATTGTCGGGACTGGCATTCATCGGATTCCGGGGCAGGCTATACGCTTCCGCGAATCCGATGAGCGACATCTCGCACAAGCAGCGGCGCAAGGCCCTGATCAGGGAACTGGACGCCCGCAGGCCTCCGTTCGCGCTAGCCGTCAGGCAGGACGCGCAGTTCACGGCCTCGCAGCGGGGCGAGCGGGCGGACTTCCGCCCCGGCAGGGAAACCTTCTTCCAGGTCGTCAGGTTGATGTGGGCCAGTGATGCTTTCGCCGCGCATGTCGTCTACCGGATGCGCACGGCACTCTCGCGTCGCGGGATACCGGTCCTGCCCCGGCTGCTACACCGCTACTGCATGCGCTCGGCCCAGGTCACGATCGGCGAGGGCGTCGTCATGCAGCCCGGCGTCTACATCGTGCACGGTCAGATCGTCATCGACGGGCTGGTGGAGATCGGCACCGGCACCGTCATCTCGCCCTGGGTGACAATCGGACTGCGCGGAGGCAGCATCCAGGGTCCGGTTGTCGGCAACGACGTGCACATCGGAACCGGCGCCAAGATCATCGGCCCTGTCACGATCGGAAGCGAAGCCTTGATCGGGGCCAACGCCGTTGTAAACCGTGACGTGCCCGGAGGGGTCACCGCGGTCGGCATGCCGGCCAGGGCTCTCGATTAGGTTGCCTGGCCGATGAAAGACCCCCGCTTTCGCAAGATGCTCAAGGAGAGGAAGCGGCTGCTCCGCGAGACCTACGAGCGCCAGCCCGGTTTCTTCCGGGCCGTGGCGGCCGACACGCACGTCACTTCCTTTCACCGGGGGGAGTTCTTCAAGGTCGAGGAGGCTTCTGGCGTCTTCCTGTTCTATCGCGCCCTGCGCCTGATGTGGGTAGGGGATGCCTTCTTCGCGCAGGTCTGTTACCGGGCCCGGATGAGCATGAAGGCGGTGGGGATCCCGATCCTGCCGCGGATCCTCCACAAGATCTCGATGATCACTGCTCAGATGTCGATCGACGAGCTGGTCCTGATCCACCCGGGCGTCTGCATCGCCCACGGCCAGGTCGTGATCGGAGGCGTCACCGAGATCATGTCAGGCTGCTTCATTGCTCCCTGGGTCTCGATCGGGCTCAAGTCGGGAAGCGTCCACGGTCCGACGATCGGCCACGGGGTCTTCGTCGGTTCGGGTGCCAAGCTGCTCGGCGGCTTCACCGTCGGAGACGACGCGGTGATCGCGGCCCAGGCCATGGTTACCCGGGACGTGCCCGCAGGCACGACCGTCGCCGGTGTCCCGGCCCGCCCGGTAGGCGACGATTGACAGTGGTAGTTTTAGCCCAGGCTCAGCGCCGTCCGGGGCCCCGAACTACCAAGGCAGGTAAGAGATGTTTTTCCGTTCACGAAAGAATCGCCAAGGCGGGACCGCGGTCGTCGAGCGTCGACCCGAGTCGATCCAGGCTGATCAGCTTGCGGCCGAGGGAAAACTGTATGAAGCCATCGACCTCCTGAACGAAGCCAACCGTGAGGCGAGGGACCCGGGTCTCGAGATCGAGATACGCGAGTACCGGCACCTTGCCGGCATCGAGCTGCTCGACAGCCCACCGGCCGATCCGGTCTTTCCCGAGCCTGCCGCTTCGATGCCCGCTCGTGGCGAGCAGTCCCACTGCCCGGAGGTGACCCCGGAAGAGCTCACTCCCGAGATTCTCCGCGCCTCGATCCTCGAGGCCGGCTGCCTGCTGGTAAGGGGTCTGATGGAACCCGAACGCGCACTACGGCTGGCCGACGACATCGATCGCAGCTTCGAAATCAGAGACGGGCTCGGAGAGGGCGAGAGCGACCCCGATGGCTACTACGACGAGATGGAGCCGAGAGCTCCGTTCCTGATCCCGGAACGCGAATGGGTCGAAGAGGGCGGAGGCGTACTCGCAGCCGACTCGCCGCGGATGCTCTTCGACATGCTCGATGCCTTCGAGCAGGCAAACCTGCGCAGGGTGATCGAAGGCTACCTCGGCGAAAAGCCGGCGGTTTCCGCTCAGAAATGCACCCTCCGCAAGGCTCTCCCGGAAATCTCCGGTGGTTGGCACCAGGACGGGCGCTTCATGGGCGAGCCCAGATCGCTGAACGTCTGGCTGTCTCTGTCCCGGTGTGGTGACATCGCACCGAGCATGGACGTGGTCCCGAAGCGGCTGAACGAACTGGTTCCAACCGGTGGCGAAGGCGCGTATCTGGATTTCATGAACTCGGCCGAGAACGTGGAGAAGGCGGCCGGTGAGATCGGCATCGTACGTCCGATCTTTGATCCGGGGGACGCGCTGCTCTTCGATGAGCTGTTCATGCACCAGACCGGATCCGACCCCTCCATGCCGAATCCGAGGTACGCCATCGAGAGCTGGTTCTTCGGCCCCTCCGACTATCCCGACAACTACGTTCCGATTGCCTTCTGATGGGGATATTCACCAGGAAGAAGTCGCAGGTGGACAACGCAGCCAAGCTCGCCGAACTGAAGCGGGAGAACAGTGTTTCCCGGAGCGCCGAGCTCGATCGGGAGATCCGCAAGTATCGCCATCTGGTCGGGATTGAGGTGGTCAAGGCCGCGTCTTCCCGTCCCGATCTGATCGAGCCCGCGCCAGCGTCGCCGGCGCGTGGCGCCGAGTCCAAGGTCCCGGAAATAGACGCCGCGGACCTGACTCCTGAGCTACTGCGGGCTGCCGTGCTGGAGGGGGGTTGCCTGCTGGTCCGGGATCTGATGCCCGATGGTGATGCGCTCGAGATGGCGGACGGTATCGAGCAGGCGTTCTCGACCCGGGACCATCTTCGTGAGAGCGGCCGCGCGGACGGTACCGGGCTCTACGAAGAGCTCGTCCCGGAGCCTCCCTACGAGCTGACGGACCGGGCCTGGATCGAAGAGGGAGGGGGAGTTCTGGCGGTCGACTCACCAAAGCTCATGGTCGACATGCTTGACGCCTTCGATCGGGTCGGGTTGCCGTCCGTTATCGAGAGGTACCTCGGCGAACCGGCCCTGATCTCCGCCGACAAGTGCACCCTGCGCAAGGCCACCCCTGACGTGACCGGAGCCTGGCATCAGGACGGCCGCTTCATGGGCGACGTCAGGGCGATGAACGTCTGGCTGGCCCTCTCGAGGTGCGGCGACGAGTCGCCCGGTATGGACCTCGTTCCGACCCGCCTCGACGACTACGTTGCCACGGGGACCGAAGGGACCTGGCTCGAGACCCAGGTCTCGGACGCGGTCGCCGAAGAGGCCGCCGGGGATTTCGGAATCGTCCGCCCTGTCTTCAACCCGGGCGACGCCCTGCTCTTCGACGACCTCTTCCTGCATCAGACCGGCTCCGATCCGAGCATGCCCAAGCCGCGATATGCGATCGAGAGCTGGTTCTTCGGCCCCTCCGCCTTCCCCTCGATCTACGTTCCGCTCGCCGCCTGAGCTCCGGCCCGTGGAGGCGCGCTGGCCACTGATCCTGGTCGGGCTGCTGACGGTAGTCGCCTTCGCGCTCAGACTGGATCAGTTCGGGAACTCACTGCTCGGCGATGAGATGTCCACCTTATGGATCGTCCGCGACAACGGACCGGGTGGAATCATTGACGCGGTGGCCAGTGACGCGGAGATCTCGCCGCCGCTCTACTTCCTGTCTGCCTGGCTATCGACCCAGCTGGGCTCCGCCCCGGAACTCGTGCGCCTGCCGGCGCTGATTGCCGGAACCGCCTGCGTGCCGCTGGTCTTCCAGCTCGGTCGTCGGAGCGTCGGCCTTGTGCCCGGACTGATCGCGGCCACGTTGATGGCGCTTAGTCCGTTCCTGGTCTTTTTCTCGGCGAGCGGTCGGGCCTACACGCTGATGCTGGCACTCCTGCTCGGTTCCACGCTCGCGATGCTTGCTGCGAGGAGGACCGGGCGCACCAGGTGGTGGGTCGCCTATGGCCTGGCTTCCTGCCTGGCCATCTACTCGCACTACACGGCCGTCTTCGTGCTGCTCGCCCAGTTCGCCTGGCTCATCTGGGCGGAGCCGTCTCTGCGCAGGCCCGCCTTCTTCGCAAACCTCGCGGCCGCGTTGCTGTTCGTTCCGTGGCTTCCGTCGCTGTTTCGGGACTCCGACTCACCGACCACCGCTCTTCTCGAGAACCTGCAGGGGACGGCTTCGAGGCCAAGCGGCTCGCGCTCGAGCAGTGGGCATTCGGGCACCCCCTGCTCATGCCACCGGAGCTCCCGGGCAGGTTCGTCATCACGATCGTCGTCGGCGCGCTGGTGGTTGCCGCAGCCATCGCGCTGGTGGCAGCCCTGCGCCGGGAGGCCGGACTACGGATCTGGCTGGCAGAACACCGCATGGCGGTCCTCGTATTCGCTCTGGCCCTTGCCACGCCGGTTGGCGAAGCCCTCCTGGCATTGATCGGAACCGACCTTTTCGGTGCGCGAAACCTCACCGCTTCGACACCCGGCCTCCTGCTCGCATTCGGTACGGTCCTGACCGCGGCCGGTCCGGTCTGGGGCGGTATCTGCACGGTCGTCGTGGTCGGCGGTTTCATGGTCGGCACGATCAAGAGCCTGGAAGACTCCGCCCGGACCGTCGACTACCGGGCCGCCGCCGCTCTCATAGACGACCGTCGCAGCCCGGGTGACCCGGTGGTCGACCTGCTCACCGCCCCGGTGACTCCGGTGCCCCTCACGCCCCTGTCCGCTCACTTGCGTGATGAAGCCACGGTGTTCTCGCTGAACCTGCCGGAGGGCGATCCGCCTTTCCTGCCCCTCACGCCCAAACCCGACCCCGACCTGCTGCTGGAGCAGGCACTCACCGTCGGACGGGACGGTCGGGTCTTCATCGTCGGACCGGAAGCCATGGTCACAGTCGTGGATTCGGAGAGGGGTCGCTATCAGGACGGAGACATCGACCTTCCGGCCGGCTGGCAGGTCGACTCGGTCGTATCGTTGCCCGGGGTAGCCGAACTCAACCTCTATGAGGTGAGTCGACCTGGCGTGCCCGCAGACGGAAACCGAGGATGAGCTTGATCATCCTCAGGCCCAGAAGGAAGGCCGTCACATGGCTGCCCGTCACCGATGATGTGCCGACGCGCGGAAGGTAGTTCACCGGGACCTCGACGAACCTCGTGCCCGAGCCGATGATGAGCATCAGCATCTCCGGACCCGCGTGGCTGGACCCGACCTTCATGTTCTCGGCGAGAAAGCGAGCTGCATCGCGCGTGAAGAGCCGGTAGGTGCAGCCCATGTCGCTCAGATGCGTCGTATTGAAGATCACCTCCACCATCTTCGCGACCGCCCAGTTGCCCCATTTCAGGAAAGCGCCCATGTTGGCTCCCTCCCAGATCAGTTCCCGTGTCGTCCTGGTACCGAGAACGACGGGCACTTCGCCGCTGTAGGCGAGAAGCTTGATGATGTCGGAGGCGAGGAAGGTCCCGTCGGGTTCGGCCAGGACGATCAGGTCTCCGTCGGCTTCAATCAGCCCGCGGCGGATCGCATGGCCGTAGCCCTGTTCCTTCTCGAAGACCTGTCGCGCCAGGGTGCGGTCCACCTCTTCTTCGGTCCCCTCCTGCGCATTGTTGTTGACGACCAGGACTTCGTCGACCACTCCGGTGTCGAAGAAGTCATTGATCACCTTCCTGATCGAGTCCCGCTCGTTGTAGGTCATCAGGACGACCGAGACCTTCTGCTGAAGCCACATTGGGGGCGATCCTAGCGGGGGTGCCGACTTCGGGGGCGGGGCGGGGTGCCACGCGGACCCTAGAATCAGCGCGATGGGTACCTCACTCAAGGCCGGCACATGAACGGCCCGCCCCGGGTCGCTGTCTGCATGGCGACCTTCAACCCGGACCCCGACCTGTTCAGGGTCCAGATCGAATCGATCAGGGAACAGTCGGGAGTCGAATGGCACTGCTTCCTGAGCGACGACTGCTCTTCCGAGCAGGGCCTGGAGACCGTACGCTCGGTCGTGGGCGATGACGATCGTTTCACGCTTTCGGTTTCGTCCGAGCGGCTGGGCTTCTATCGCAACTTCGAACGGGCCCTGGCCTTGGTGCAGGGTGACTACGGGCTGATCGCCCTCTCCGATCAGGACGATCGCTGGCATAGCGACAAGCTCGAGTCCCTGGTGGCGGGCCTCGGTCGGTCCCAACTTGTTTACAGCGACCAGCGGCTGGTCGGTCCGGACGGCAGCCTGATCTCCGGCACCTACTGGGCCAATCGTCGCAACAACTACACGAACTACGCCTCGCTACTGATCGCCAACACGGTCACCGGGGCCGCGTCCCTGTTCAGGCGAAGCGTCCTGGACTACGCCTTGCCTTTCCCCGAACTCCCGGGAGACCAGTACCACGACCATTGGCTCGCCCTGGTCGCCATGGCGATCGGCGATATCACCTATGTGGACCGACCTCTTTACGACTACGTTCAGCATGAAGACGCGGTCCTCGGGTTCGAGGCTGCCAACGCCGGTCTGGCGAGCCAGGGTCTGCGACGTCTGGATCCGCGGCGGTGGCGGGAGATCCTCGGCGGATGGGGCTCTGCCTACTTCGACGTCTACCTGAGGCTCAGAGGACTCGCCTCCACCCTGATCGAGCGCTGCGGTCCGGAGATGAGCAGGTCCAGACGCAGAACCATGGAGCGGTTCGTCCGGAGTGACCGCTCGATGACCGGATTCCTGTGGCTGGCCGCGCGTCCGCTGAGAAGCCTCTCAGGCCGCAACGAGACCCTCGGCATAGAGAGGGTGCTGGTTCGCGGGATCCTCTACCGCCACCTGGCGGCGGTCAGGCGCCGCCTGCCGGGCGGGCTCCGGAGAGCCGGATCGGACTCCGGTGCCCTCCGGGAAGAGGACAGCGTCACTCCGCAGATGCGACAGAAGGTCGCGCCGCTCTTTCCCGTCGTTTCGGCAAAGCAGCCGCAGCGGGTCAACCTGTTGATCCCGACGATCGACCTCGACCACCTCTTCGGGGGCTACATCGCCAAGTTCAATCTGGCCCGGCGCCTGGCCGAAGCAGGCGCAGCGACAAGGATCGTCACCGTCGATCCGACGCCGCCGCTCCCGTCGGACTGGCGCAACCGGGTCGAGTCCTATCGCCAGCTCGGCGGGCTGTTCGATCGGGTAGAGGTCGTTTTCGGCCGGGACGGCAGAGAGCCGCTGCGCCTGAATCCGGAAGACCGGTTCATCGCGACCACCTGGTGGACTGCTCACATCGCGACCAGGCTGGCAGCCCAGTCGGGCAACACCCGTTTCCTGTACATGATCCAGGAGTACGAGCCGTTGACGGTGCCCGAGGGAGCCTGGTCCGATCTGGCCCGCCAGTCCTACGAATTCGATCATGACGCACTCTTTTCGACCACCATGCTGCGCGACTACTTCGCTGAGAGTGGACTCGGAGTGTTTCGCCGGGGGCTCGAAGAGGGAGATCGCCGCTCTCTCGTCTTCAGCAACGCCATCACGCCCGTCGCGGCCCCCGATGTCCGGCAGATCTCCGCTCGCCGGCCCCGGAAGCTGGTCTTCTACGCCCGTCCCGAGGCGCATGCGGGCCGCAATCTCTACGGCGTCGGAGTGGAGGCCCTGAAGCTCGCCGTCGCCCGGGGAATCTTCGACCAGGACTGGAGCTTCTCGGCGATCGGCTCGATCGGCAGGGGCCGCAAGGTCGAACTCGGTTCGGGCCGGGTCCTGGAGATGGTGCCGCGGACTGACCAGGATTCCTACGGGGAGTTCCTCGCCGGCCACGATCTGGGCATCGCCCTGATGGACGCTCCTCACCCCAGCCTGGTCCCGATCGAGATGGCTGCCGCAGGTATGCCGGTTGTAACCACCACCTACGGCCGGTCGAAGACTGCTGAAGGGCTGGCCTCTGTCTCGAGCAACCTGATCGCGGTCGAGCCTGATGTAGAGGGGGTCCTTCTGGGCCTGGCGGAGGCGGTCAACAGGTCGGTCGACTACGCGGGGCGTGTCGCCGGCGCCCGCGTGGAATGGAGCGATGACTGGGACGCAGCACTGGATGCAGATCTGGTCTCCCGGATCTTGGGGATGCTGGAAATTCACTGAAGCGCCCGCCCCTCTCGGCGGCGCCGATGCTCCGATAGCCTGCGAAAGTCCCGCTCAAGCCAATGCCTGAATCCCGACCCCTCGAACAGAACTCCGCTGCGGAGACCGCCGACAAGGTTGAGTCCGGCCCGGTCGTGGTCGAAGTAAGGGATGTGAGCAAGACCTTCCGTATCCCCGAGCACCGCGTCGATTCCTTCAAGGAACGGGCGGTCCATCCGTTCCGGGGACACCCCTATCGCGAACTGAAGGCCCTGGACGCAATCACTTTCGACGTCCACGAGGGGGAGTTCTTTGGAGTCGTCGGCCTCAACGGGTCGGGCAAGAGCACTCTGCTCAAGATCCTCGGCAGCATCTACCAGGCCGATGGCGGCAGCATCCGTACTGCCGGCAGGATCGCGCCGTTCATCGAACTCGGGGTCGGATTCAACCCGGAGATGACCGCCTACGAAAACGTAGTCCTGAACGCGGTCATGATGGGCCTCTCCAGGCAAGAGGCCCGCAGCCGCGTGCACCGGGCGATCGAATTCGCCGGGCTCGATGATTTTGCCGAGCTCAAGCTGAAGAACTATTCCTCGGGCATGATGGTGCGCCTCGCCTTTTCGGTTCTTGTCCAGGCCGAGGCCGACATCATGCTGATCGACGAGGTGCTCGCCGTCGGCGACGCCTCCTTCCAGCAGAAGTGCGAGGACGTCTTCCACCAGATGCGGGCCTCCGGCAAGACGATCGTCCTGGTCACTCACGACATGAACTCGATCGAGAAGTTCTGTCACCGGGCGATGATGATCCACGACGGCAGGATCTCGATCATCGGCAGCCCGGAGGAGGTGAGCGACTGGTACCTGAAAGCCAATTTCCGGGAAGTGGACGAGCGTCCCGGATTCCACCCCGGTGCGGCCGAGCAGGGCGACGACGCGCACGTTGTGGAAGCCTGGATCGAGGACCAGGACGGCGAGAGGGTTGCCAACGTCGAGCAGGACAGTCCTTTCAGGATCAACCTTGTGGTCGAGGCGATCCGGGATGTCGAGCGGCCGCTCTTCAACTTCCTCGTCTACGACGAAGTGGGCTTTCACGTCTTTGCGATCACCAAGAAGATGTCGGATGTGAGCGGGGTCCCGCCGCGAATCGCGGCCGGCGAGCGCGTCACCATTTCGGCCGATGTCGTCAATCGACTCAATCCGGGCCGCTACTACGTCGGCGGAAGGATTTTCCACAACGAGAGCAGCAACGAGATGGCGATGCAGGTTCGTCCGGGTGCTCGACTTCGTCCTGTTCGGGGGCGGTCCGGGATCGGGGGCCGTGAAGCTGGTCGAACGCATCGGGGTCAGAATGAACGAGGACTCCGAATGAACGACCCGCGCCGCCCGGAATCCGAACTGGTCGAAGTGCCGGGTCCATCGGCCCTGGGCGGGGGATGGAAGCGTTTCTTCGATTTGCTGATCCTGATCTCGGTCAACGACTTCAAGAAGACCTACTTTGGCACCGTCCTCGGCTATCTCTGGTCCCTGCTGAGGCCGCTGGCCCTGTTCGCGGTACTGCTCTTCGTCTTCACCCAGATATTCAGGATCGGGTCCGAGGTCGAGTTCTACCCCGTGCTGCTGCTCTTCAACATCGTGATGATCTCGCTCTTCCAGGAGGCGACTTCGGCCTCGGTCGTCTCGGTCGTCAGCCAGGAGAGCGTCGTCCGCAAGACGCATTTCCCGAGACTGGTGATTCCGCTGGCCACCGTCGTCACGACCCTCTTCAACTTCTGCACGAACATGGTGGCGGTGGTCATATTCATGGTCTTCTACGGCGTGGCGATCACCTGGACCTGGCTGCTCTTTCCGCTGGTGGTCGTGGCACTCTTCGTGATCACCCTGGCCGTGGCGATGCTGCTCTCGTCGCTGTATGTCAGGTACAGGGACGTCGGCATCATCTGGTCGGTGATCGTCACAGCCCTTTTTTACGCGACCCCGGTCCTCTATCCGCTCGAGATAGTGCCCTCGCAGTACGTGGACTTCGTCCTCGCCAACCCGCTGACCCCGATATTCGAGCAGGCCCGCCACTGGGTTATCGATCCCAGCGCGCCGGGAGCCGTAGCTGCGGCGGGTGGCTGGCTCGGCCTGCTGCCGGCCTTCCTGATCTACGTATCGATCTGCGTCCTGGCGGTCTGGGTATTCCGGCGGGAGGCGCCGAGGATCGCCGAGGCGCTTTGAGCCTCCGCAGGCTGAGGCTCTACCTTCGCCTTCGCTCGCTTCGGCGAAACCCCCGGACAGCCGTCTACATCCTCGCTGCCGCCTCGGTGGCATCGGTTCTGGCGGTGCTCTGGTTCGGGCGCGGCACGACCTTCTCCGGAGACGAAGCTGTCTGGGTCGCGGCGACACCCGGCATCGATCTGCGCACCGTATTCGAGCCCCACGGAGGTCACCTGCTGACGCTGACCAGGCTGGTCTACTGGCCGCTTCTCGAGATCTTCGGACTCGCCTACCTGCCGTTCCGGCTGCTGGCCATCACGGCGACGCTGCTGACCGTCTGGCTGCTCTTCATCTACGGTCGCCGGCGTACCGATCACCTGGTCGCTCTCGCTCCCTGCCTGGTCCTGCTTTTCTTCGGCTCGGACTACCTGCACCTCTTCCAGGGCAACGGCTTCACCGTGATGCTCTCGCTCGCCCTCGGTGTCGCGGCGCTTCTGTCACTGGATGCCGACTCGAAGAGGGGGGACCTGCTCGCCTGCCTCTGGCTGACCATCGGAGTATTCACCTACTCCGTGATCCTGCCCTTCGTGGCCGGCGCTGCGGTCCTGATCCTGGTCGGACGCCGTGGCGTCAGGAGTCTGTGGATCGTCGCGGTACCGTTCGCCGTCTATGCGGTCTGGCGCGGTTGGCTCTTCCTGGACGGCGCCGGCGCCGGCGGTGGCGGTGTCGCCCTCTCCAGCCTGCTGCTGATCCCGGCCTGGAGCTTCCAGTCGCTCAGTGCGGTTCTCAACTCCCTGACCGGGCTGAGCTACAGCTTCGCCGGCGCGAACCAGTCGACTCCGCTGGAGCTGGCCGGCCCACCGCTCGCACTGCTGTCCCTGGTCGCTTTCAGCTGGATCGTCTCGACCCGCGGGCTGCGCCTCGGCGTGCTGGTCACCTCGGTCGTCCTTCTGGCGCTCTTCACGCTTCAGGTTCTGGCTTCGGATTCGGCCGCGGAACTCCGGGTTCCAGGTGATGCCCGCTACATGTATCCCGGCGCGGTCGCATTCGTGCTGGTCGCTTTCGAACTCGCACGCCGGTGGCGACCGGGCCTCTACACCCTCGTCGCCCTCGCCCTGATCACGCTTTCGGGTGTGGCGACGAACCTCACCCTGATGAGGGACAACGCCGGATTCGTGCGGGAATCCGGAAGGGAGCTCCGCACGCTCGTCGGCGCCACCGAGCTCGCACTGGACGGCGACCGATCCCGGGTCGCCCCTCTGCCGCCCGAGCAGAGCACGATCGGCGAGAACCCGGCGTTCGCCCTCAGGGGCATGGCTCTCCAGGGGTACGGGCAGTTCGGATACGGGCCGGACGAGCTGAACCGTCAGCCGCCGGCCCGCCGAGAATCCGCTGACCTGCTGCTGGTCACTACGGCCATGCTGGGCCTGGCCGGGGCCGGGGAGCTGCCGGCGCCCGCCCGATGCCGCCTGCTGGCTGACGGGGATGGCGGCACGGTGAGCTTTGAAGCGCCGGCCGGCCGCCTGCTGCTGGAATCCGCGCAGGGTGGCCAGGTGAGGGTCGGCAGGTTCGCCGACCTCGCCGGTGTCCCGGTCGGCGACCTGGAGCCGGCGGAAGTCTCGTCGCTGGGGCTCCCGGCCGATTCTGCCCCGGATCCATGGAAGGTCGCCTTCGACGGGCCCAAACTGAAAGTCTGCAGCTAGGCGATGAACGGCGAGCGGGCCCCTGACACCAGCCTCGAGGACCGGCTCAAGCCGTGGCTGAAGCGCTGGGTCGACCCGATGCTCGACGGGCGGGCGGATTCCCGGATAGCCGTGGCCCTGCTCGGTCTTGCAACGCTCGTCTCGCTCTTCTACTGCCTCTGGGTGACTAGGGGTACGACTTTCTCGGGCGACGAATTCACCTGGATCGCCTTCAGCCCCGATACGAACTTCAAGGTTGCGCTCGAGCCGCATTCGGGTCATCTCGTCCTGGTCTCGCACCTCCTCTACAAACTGATCCTGGAAACCATCGGCAGCGACTATCTGACCTTCCGCCTGCTGACCCTCTTCACCGTCTACCTGTCGGTCGCGCTGCTCTTCGTCTACGCCCGCAGGAGGGTCGGTCCCTGGGTCGCACTCGCACCCTGCCTCGTACTGCTCTTCTTCGGCTCGGACACCGGCCACATCCTGCAGGGCAACGGCTTCACGATCATGCTCGCGGTGGCCTGCGGGCTGCTTGCGCTGCTGGCGCTCGAGCGCCGATCCACCTTCGGTGACGTAGTCGCCTGCTTCGCCCTCTGCCTCGGCGTGATCACCTACACGGTGGCCCTGCCCTTCGTGGTCGGCGCCGCGGCCGCAATCCTGTTCACGGACCGCAGGTGGCGTCGGATCTGGGTAGTCGCCATCCCCGTGCTGGTCTATCTGGCATGGCGGGTCTGGATCCTCACCGAAGGCCTCGAAGTCAGCCGGGGAGGCCTGAGCCCGACCTACATCGCGCTGCTTCCCGCCTGGACCTTCCAGTCGCTGAGCGGGATCCTCAACGCCCTGTCGGGGCTCCACTACAACTTCAGCGGCGGCGGGTGGCTGCCGCCCGGGGCGATGGCCGGGCCGGCGATGGCGCTGGCATTCGTTGTCGCGATCGGCTGGAGGATCAGCCGCGGCGGCCTCTCGACCTGGTTCTGGGTCGCGATTACCATCGCCGTGGCCATGTTCGCCTCTCAGGTCCTCAGCTGGATTCCGGAGGTTCGAGAGCCCGGCACCTCCCGCTACCTCTACCCGGGGGCCTTCGTGGTAATCCTGATCATGATCGAGGCCGCCCGTGGCTACGGGATCTCGAGGACCGCATTCATCTCGATCTGGGCCGTCGCCCTGACCGGATTTCTCACCAACGCCGCGATTATCGAGAACTCGGGCAGTTCACTCAGAGAGAGAGCGGGCGGCGTGAAGCTCGAGGTGACGGCGGCGAACCTGATCAACTCTGCCGCCCCGTTCCTGCCGGGCCCGGGCGCGATCCCGCTGGCCGACCTCGTCTCCCAGCCGGGCATATCCATCATCGGGCCGGCCGAGCAGGAGTACGGCGGTCTCGGGCTTTCGCCGGAGGAGATAATCGCCGCCCCGCCGTCCAGCCGGGAGCGGATCGACACGATCCTTTCCCAGGCGATCGGTTTCACACTGATCCCGGTCGCCCCCGACCAGCTCGGCGAGTGCCGGCGGGTGCGGGGTTCGGAGGGGCAGACGATGCTCGAGCTGTCTCAGGCCGGCACCGCACTCAGGAGCCGGACCGGTGGCGTCGTGACGATCAGGCGGTTCGGGGACTCCTTCTCGACGATGGTCGGCGAGCTAACCCCTGGTGAGGCGATGGCCCTCTACGCGCCACCCGATCTGAATCCGACCCCGTGGCAGGTCTCGGTCGCCTCGCCTTCGCTCACGACCTGCGAGGTTTCCTAGACCATGGATCTCGCGATCATCATCCCGGCGCTGAACGAGAGGCGAAGCCCTGCCGGAGCTCTTCTCGGAAATCGAAGCGGCGGTTGAGCCGCTCGATCTCGAATGGCAGATTCTGGTCGTCGACGATGGCTCGACCGACGGCACCTTCGAGCAGCTCGAGGAACTCGCCGCCGAGAACCGCCGGCTTTCTGCGATACGGCTGCGTCGGAACTTCGGCAAGTCGGCAGCTCTGGCGGTGGGCTTCGACTCGACCGACGCCGACATCGTGATCACGATCGACGGTGACGGGCAGGATGACCCGGCCGACATCCCGAGGCTGCTGGAGCAACTCGACGCCGGCTTTGACCTCGTATCGGGGTGGAAGAGGGACCGGCAGGATCCCGCCTCCCGCCGCTGGGCCTCGAGGCTCTTCAACTGGTTCACGGCCCGCTTCACCGGAGTCGACATGCACGACATGAACTGCGGTTTCAAGGCCTACCGCGGCGACTGTGCCCGCTCGATCGAGGTCTACGGCGAGATGCACCGGTTCATGCCGGTGCTCGCGAACCAACAGGGCTGGAGCGTCACCGAACTGCCGGTCAACCACCGCCCACGCCGCCACGGCAAGTCCCGATTCGGACTCGAGCGATACGCGCGCGGTGGTCTCGACCTGATCACGGTCGTCTTCCTCGGCCGCTACCAGTACCGACCGCTCCACCTTTTCGGCGGGCTGGGCGCGATCCTCACTTCCTTCGGGCTGTTGATCGGCATCTACCTGACCGTCCTCAGGCTCTCGGGCGAGACGATCGGCCAGCGCCCGCTGCTTTTCCTCGGAGTGCTGCTGATCGTGGTCGGCGTCCAGTTGCTGACCCTCGGCCTGCTCGGCCAGATGCTGGTCCTGGCCCGCCGGGAGATCGGTGGCAACGCACTCGAGCTGAGCCGAATCGACCGGGTGATCGAACCCGGGGCGGAACGTCGTCCCGCTGCCGTTGCCGGAGAAGCGGCTTCCCGGGCTGAAGACGCTTGACCCTGGAGAGGTTGCGTCAAGATCCGCGCACGGCCTGGGTGGTGCTGGGCCTGATGATGCTCGGCTCGCTCGTCTATACGCTCTGGGCTGCCGACGGCGTCTATTTCACCGACGACGAGCTTTACTGGCTCGGATCGAGCCCCGCCACCACCTTCGAAAGAGCCTTCGACCCGCATTCAGGCCATCTGATCGCGGTCTCGAGGCTGCTGTACCGGGCCATCTTCGAAACCCTCGGCACCGGTTACCTGCCCTTCCGTCTACTCAGCCTGGGTTCTGTCTTTCTCGCGGTCGGCCTGCTGTTCACCTGGGCCAGAACCCGGGTCGGTGACTGGGTGGCCCTCGCGCCCTGCCTGGTCCTGCTGTTCTTCGGCAGCGATTACCGCCACCTGATCCTCGGCAACGGCTTCACAGTCGTCTTCGCAATCGCCTGCGGTCTCGCCGCCCTGATCGCCCTGGAGCGCCGCTCGCTGCGCGGTGACCTACTTGCCTGTGCCGCCCTCTCGCTCGGGGTGCTGACCTACACCACGGCCCTGCCCTTCGTGGTCGGAGCGGCCGTCGCGATCCTCATCGGTTCCGATCGCTGGCGACGAATCTGGGTGCCGCTGGTGCCCGTGCTGATCTATGGCGCCTGGCGCCTCTGGCTCGAGCTTGGTGATGCTGCGGTCTGGCGTGGTGACACCGACCCTGCCAACCTCGCGCTGCTGCCTTCGTGGACCTTCCAGTCGCTCAGCGCCATCCTGAACTCCCTGACCGGGCTCGCCTACCACTTCGCCGGGCCCGAACTGCCGTCCGCCGACGCCGCGGCCGGGCCGGCACTCGCCCTGCTGGTGATCGTCGCGGTCGGCTGGCGGATCCGCACCGGGGGGATGTCGATGTGGTTCTGGGTCGCTTCGGCGATCGGGGTGGCCCTGTTCGCATCCCAGGTGCTCGCCTGGATTCCCGAGGTCAGGGAACCGGGAGACGCCCGCTACCTCTATCCGGGAGCCTTCGTCGTGCTGCTCATCCTGTTCGAGGCGGCGCGGGGCGCAGATTTCGGCAGGGTCGCCCTGGTTGCGGTCTGGATCCTCGCCGTCTCCGGCTTCGCCGCCAATGCGACGCTCGTCCGCGACCAGGGCCGGGGCTTCGCCGCGCGCGGTGAGCTGGTCCGGGCCGAGACGACCGCCGCCAAACTGCTGCAGCGCTCGGCCCCGTTCGTACCGGGAGCAGGCTCAGTACCCGGTTCGCAGCGTTACATCGAACCGGCCGTGGATCTGCTCGGAGACGCGGAGGACAGCTACGGAGTCGGCCTTTCTGAGGACGATCTCGAATCGCAGTCTCCGCTGGTCCGGTCGGAGGTGGACAGGTTGCTGGCCGAAGGAATTGGAGTCGGATTGAACCCGACGGTCGGGATACCGCGCGACCCGGGCTGCAGGTGGGTCGAGGCTGTGGATGGCAGCGCCGTGGCCGAACTGCCCAAAGGGGGCGCCGTGCTCTTCGCTGCCACCGGGGGCCGGGTTGCCCTGGGGCGTTTCGGTGACGGCTTCGAGGTGGATGCCGGCGAGCTGGGGCCGCGCAGCATGGCGCAGCTGTTCCTGCCGAGCGATCCTTACCTCACCCCGTGGCGGGTCTCGGTGGCGGCGCCCCGCCTTGCGGTCTGTCCGATTCCGGGGTAGCTGCCGCTACCGCTCAGCCGGCTTTGCGAAGGGTCAGCACGACCTGGTACATGTCGCCGGTCATCACCGCGACATCGAGCAGATCGAAGAAGCGCGACCATTTGCTGCGCACGTAGGGAAGGGTGATCACGGTCTCGCCGTAGTCCATTTCCTGTCCGCCGTACTGGGGGTGACCCTCTGTTTCGTGCGGGGCGAACAGGTAGCGCGGCTCGGCCAGTGCAGCCTCGCGGTCGGCCGGCAGCCCGGCCAGCGCCGGTTTCATCAGCGGGTTGAAGTCAAGGTAGGAGGGGGGCCGGATCGTCACGACGAACAGGCCACCGGGCCGAAGGCAGTCATGGATCGCTTCCAGCGATGCCAGATGGGCTCTTTCCGAGATATGGGTGAAGACGGAGAAGGAGAAAACCATGTCGAAACTCGGCGTCGAAGGGGACGGCCTCGGGCAGGAATTCGCTCCGGGCGAGTTCCGCCGGGACCCCGTTCTCCCGACAGACATCGAGGATGCTCTCGACCGGGTCGCAGCCGTAGAGGTTGCCGGGCTCCACATCACGGGCAAGCATCCTGGTCAGCCTTCCCCAGCCGCAGCCGAAGTCGAGCACTCTCGAGGCCGACAGATCCTCCGGTCCGTATTCGGCCGAAGCCTGCTTGAGCCTCCGGTAGAAGCCGACGCTCTGGGCTGCGAGGGCGGCACCGCTCGTACCGTTCCACATTTCCTGGAGACCCCGCTCCGGCAGCCCCGGCAGGAAGCTCCTGATGTTCGGGAACGCTCCGTATTCGAGCGTCAGTAGCAGCGACCAGAGTTCGTCATCAAGGTCGCGAAAGGCGGCGTAGGCCTCCGGGCCGGCATCCGCCACGAACGCATCGATGCGGTCCAGTTCGTCACCGAAGAGCGGTACCAGCCATTGGTCCAGGCCAGCGTCGGCAGGGGCCTGCCGGACCGTGTCGGCGGCCCGGCGACCGATCGGGGTCCGGGCGATCCTCCTGGCGATCCGGCCGGTTATGGCGGCCGGTGAGTGCTGGCTTGACTTCTGGCGCATCGGGCGATCCTAGCGGTGGGTCGCCCGGCGCAACCGGGCGCGTTCCGGCGTCGGCAGCCACACTGTGTCAGGCTTGGCAAATGGGAAAGCCGCTGCCGCGCGTCGCTGTGGTTATTCCGAACTGGAACGGCGCCGATGACCTTCGGGCCTGTCTGGCGTCGCTCGGGGCCCAGGAAGGGGTCGAGCTGGAGATTATGGTGATCGACAACGGCTCGACCGACGGGTCGGTCCGTTTCATGCGCGAAGAGGGCGTTCCGCACATCTCCTTGCCCGACAACACCGGCTTCGCACACGCGGTGAATCTCGGTGTTGCCGGCACCGGGTCGCCTTTGCTCGTCCCGCTGAACAGCGACACGCTGCTCGCCCCGGACGCGATCGCGCAGCTCGCCGCCGGACTCGCGCTCGAGCCGGGCCTCGGCGGGGTGCAGCCGCGCATCCTTTCGCTGTCCCGGGATCAGGCAGCAGATGCCGAAGACCCCGACGCCATCCTCTACAGCCTCGGACAGGCACTTGGCGCCGACGGCCGCGCCTTCGAGACTGGGCTCGGTTTACGCCAGGGACACCTGGAAGGCGGGCATCGCGAGATCTTCGGCGTCTGCGGTGCCGCATGCATGTTCCGCCGGGACGCTTTCGAAGCACTCGGCGGGTACGACGAGCGTTACTTCGCTTTCTATGAGGACGTTGACCTGAACGTGCGCGCCCGGATCGCTGGCTGGTCCTTCCGGCTGATCCCGTCGGCTGTCGTCTGGCATGTCGGCAACGCTGCCTGGAAGGCCGGCTTTGACCGGCCGAAGCCCGAGAACGCGAGGCTGGTCGCTCGCAACCGGCTCTGTACGCAGCTCAAGTTCATGCCGATCCGGGCTCTGCCACGAGTCGCCCTGGCGGAGGCCGGCTCGATCCTCAGAGCGATCCGGGCGCGGCGCCTGATCGCCACCCTGTCCGGCAAGCTCGCGGCCGCGGGCCTGCTGCCGGCCATGCTCCGGGAGCGGCACCGCCTGGCTGAAGACGGCGACCCCGAGCTGGCCCGCCGCTGGCTCGGGCGGACGAGCTAGCGGGCGAAGCGTTCGAAGCCCCGGCCGGATCCACTACCGGCGGCCGGTTTCGATAAGAATTGGTCGTACGCCGCACGTATCCGGCAGGGCGGTTCCGGATGCCGGGTGCAGGCAGCGACCCGTCGCGGATCAGAACCGCATCGTCAGGAAGGCAGTCCGATCGAGAGAGGAAGCCAGAAAACCGAGGCCCCGGAGGCGGGCTCCGTCGTGCCTTCTGGTGAGGACCAGCCACCGGTGAAGGGGCCGCAGGGCGGCTCCGGGCGATACCGCTCCGCGGCGAGCATGGCCCGCCTGAGGCGCTGGGCCCTCGCCTTCGCAGACGCGACCGCCGTCGCTGTAGCGATCGCGCTGGCGGCTGAATTCGGCAGAGTCGACAGCGAGAACTGGGCCTGGGCTGCCCTGGCGATTCCGGTCTGGATCCTGGTCGCCAAAATCAACAGCCTCTACGACCAGGACCACCGCCGGATAAGCCACTCGACTTCCGAGGAAATCCCAGCCCTGGTCGCCACCGCGTCGATCACGCTGGTGATCGTCAAGCTGCTCTCGGAACTCCTGACTTCGACCGAACTGCCGAGTTCGGCGCTGATAACCGTCGGGATCGTCTCGGTATTCCTGGCGCATCCTGTTCCGGGTTGCGGTGAGGCGCCTGCACCAGCGGTTGGCGGAGCGCGAAAGAACGGTTTTGGTCGGATCGGGGGATAAGGCCGCACTGGTCTTCAGACGGCTCCAGCAGAAGTCCAGCGAAACGATCGAGCTGGTCGGCTTCGTCGCCTCCGAAGAACCTGATCCCGGCGATGCGTCGCCGGGTATATCGGCGCTGGACTATCTCGGCAGTACCGATGAGCTGAGTCTGGCGGTCCGGGAGCAGGGGGTATCAAGGGTTGTGATAGCCGACGACGGCCTCAGCTCGAGACAGATCGGCGAGATCATCAACGCCTGCAGGCAGGCCCAGGCATCGATCACGCTGGTACCCGCCAATCAGGAAGTGCTGGGTCCGAATACCGAGTTGAACCGGATCGGCGACGTGCCGATGCTCGATTTCCACTTCAGCGTGCCGCCGCGCTCGACGATGATCATAAAGCGGGCGATAGACGTGGCCTTCTCGGCGCTCTTCCTCGCCTTGGCCGCTCCGGTACTTCTTCTCTCCGCGGTCTGGATCAAGTTCGACTCGCCCGGACCGGTCTTCTTCCGCCAGGTGCGGGTCGGCAAGGACGGGCGGCGTTTCACCATGCTCAAGCTGCGGACCATGAGTGCCGAAGCGGAGCTGGAGCTGGATGACTTGATCGATCTCGATGCCCTCGACGAGCCCGCCTTCAAGATCAAGGACGACCCTCGCGTGACCAGGGCAGGTGCGACCCTTAGGCGCACCAGCATCGACGAGATTCCACAGTTCATCAATGTCCTCAGGGGCGACATGTCGCTGGTCGGCCCGCGACCTGAGGAAGAAGCCGTAGTGGCTCTTTACGACGAGCGTCAGCGTCAGCGGCTCGCGGTGAAGCCGGGGCTGACAGGCCCGATGCAGGTGGCCGGTCGAGGGGAGCTGGGATTCGAAGAGCGCCTGAGCCTCGAGCGGGACTATGTCGACAACCTCACGATCACCGGCGACTTCTCGATCCTGATCCGGACCCCCAGAGCCGTGATCAGGGGCGACGGCGCGTTTTGAACCGGCCCCCGGCCGCGGGACGGCTTCGGCGGACCCCGCGGTGCCCGGGTCCAGGCGGTCCTGGGCCGCTGGTTCGGCATGAGTGAACCGCAGCTGGAGATAGTCGTGGTGAGCCACGGAGCTTCTGCCCTGCTGCGCAGGTGTCTGGACTCGCTGCGCCGCTTCCCAGCCGAAGGCGGGCAGCGGGTGACCGTCGTGGACAGCGGTTCCACCGACGGGACCCCCGACATGGTCGAAGCCGAGTTCCCCGAGGCCCGCCTCCTGCGCCGCGGCAACATCGGCTTCTCGGCCGCCAACAACGAGGTGCTGGGTGAGCTGGAGGCGCCGTTTGTCTTGCTGCTGAACCCGGACACCGAGGTCTACGAAGGGGTGCTGGACAGCTCGCTGGCGCGAATGGAGCAGCGATCCGGCAGTGGGCATGGTTGGCTGCAGGCTGGAAACCGAGTCCGGGGACCTCGATCACGCCTGCAAGCGCTCCTTCCCGACGCCGCTCTCGGCCCTTGCCCACTTCCTCGGGGTCGGCCGCCTGTCAGGGGCACCGGCCGGCCTCGCCCAGTACAGGGCGACCGGCCTCGGCGAGTACGAGCCGGGTGAGGTCGACGCAGTCAACGGTGCCTACATGCTGGTCCGCAGGGATGCGCTGAAGGAAGTCGGCCTGCTCGACGAGGGTTACTGGCTCTACATGGAGGACCTCGACTGGTGCCGCCGTTTCTGGCTGCGAGGCTGGAAGGTCTTCTACGACCCTTCCGGCTCCGCCCTGCACGTGAAAGGCGGCTCGAGCGGCCGGCGTCGCAGCCTGCGCCAGGAGATCGCCTTCCACCGGGGGATGGGGCGCTTCTACCGGCGCTACGACGCAGCCGGCAACCCGGGCACGCTGAACCTCGCGGTCTACGTCGGCATTGCCCTGAAGCTGCTGCTGAGCATCGCCATCTCGGCCGCCTTCCGGTCGACTGGACGCCTTGACCGAGCCGGAGCGGAGGCTGACCGGTGAGCGTCGCCGAGCCGACCGTCTACGTACCGACCCTCGACGGCGGCGAGCGGCTGGCGGCCTGTCTCGAGGCCCTGCGTCTTGCAGACGGTGAGCGTTCCGGTAGTCGTGGCCGACAACGGGGCCGGTGACGGCTGCAGCCGGATGCTGGAAACCGGCTTTCCCGAAGTGAAACGGATCGGCTTCGGAAAGAACCTGGGCTTCGGGGCGGCCCTGAACCGGGCCGTCGCCGGCGCTGGCAGCGGTCCGGTGATCCTGCTCAACGACGACACGGTCCCCGCCCCGGACTTCATCGAGTCGCTGGTCGCGGCGCGCGGAGCGGAGATGACCGCGGCCGTCCTGCTCGACGAGAGGGATCCGTCCCGAATCGACTCGGCCGGCATCATCGCCGACCAGACCCTGATGGGCTTCGACTTCCTGGCGGGGGAGTCGGTGCATGCCCTCGACACCGCCCGTGACCCGATCGGCCCTACCGGCGGCGCGGCCATGTACGAGCGCGACTGCTTCGAGCAGGTCGGTGGTTTCGACGAGCGCATTTTTCTTTACTACGAGGACCTGGACCTCGCTCTGCGCATCCGGGCGGCCGGCGGCCGCTGCCGCCTCGCTGGATCGGCGCGCGCCACTCACGGCTACTCGACCACACTCGGTGCCAGGTCCGCCCGTAAGTACGCGATGACCGGCTGGAGCAGGGGCTACCTGCTCCGGCGCTACGGCGTCATGAGCGGTCCGGCCATCGCGGTCTCGACCCTCGTGCGTGAGGCGGCGGTCTGCTCGGCCCAGTTTCTCCGGGACCGCACCCCGGCCGGGCTGAAGAGGGCGCCTGAGGGGATGGCAGCGACGCGAAGGGCTGCCGTCCAGGCCACTCGACCGGATCCGCTCAGCCACGATGTCGGCTCGCAGGCGCTCTCGTCTGAGATCGACGCCGCGCGCCGCATCGAGCCGCGTAGTGGCAACTAGCGGGGGTGCTGGGTATTCATGCCCCGCGCGCTGCGCGGGCGGTCGAGCTCGCCCTTCGGGACCGGTTGCGCGCGGTAGACGAAGTAGCCCTCAGGTAGGAAGCTGAGCTTGAAGGTTCGTCTACCCTCGGCGTCGTACTCGATCACAGGATGCTCCGAGGTCGAATCCGCCCCACGATACGAGCCAGCTACCGGTTTCTGATCGTCGTGCTGATCCGCAGCAAACTGCGCTCGTGACGTCAGGATCGATTACCGACTCGAGCAGGGTGGCTGTCATCGCCACTAGATCGATCCTGTAGCGGACCGCTCTCGGTGCGCGGTCCTGTTGCTGCCCGTTGTCGAAGACCGTCAGGGTGCCGTCTTCCAGCGTCCGGGCGTCGTGTTGTCCGCCCAGCGATTCGCGGTCCGAATGGGGTCACCGATCACGGTGAGGCTCTCCGGCGTGGCGGTGCCACCAGTTTCCAGGTGATCTCGCCGGAGGCGCGGTCTATCCCGTAGACGCCATCGGTATGTCGCATGGAGACGACCACGGTGTCGCCTCTGACGTCGACCGAGTTGATGTGCACGACGTCGTTGTAGACACCGCCGCCGATTGGAAGAATCAAGTCGTCCCACCAGTGGCCGGTTTCCTCAGGCCGATTTTGTCCCTGCTGTTCCACGACCAGACCAGTTCGCCGTCCGGCGTGACTTCCTGGAGCTCGGCGTCCTAGACCCTTCCTTCCGCCGGCCCGCCGTAGGCGTGTCAGGTCGGTGGTCTCTCCCCGCTCCCTGTAGCTCATCAGCATGTAGTTGCCGCTGGGCAAGAGGCGGAGATCGTGGGAATCCAGGTCGGTGTCGACTGTTCTCAGCGTGTTGAGGAGCTCTCCTTCGAGGGACCGGATCTCGTACCTCAGGTCGGGACCCGCTGGTCCGGTGGGCCAGGCGAGGGTGCCGTCGGGCAGGTACTTGATGTCAGCCGCGGCCGGCTTCAACGGGTCACGGAACCACCAGACCGGGACTCCGTTGCCGTCGAAGATCGCGTTGTACTGCCCCGGAGCCGTCACGTACCAGTCCTGCTCGGCTTCCGCGAACTTTTCGAACTCCCATTCCGGGAAGTCAGCCGGCAGGCAGCGTACGTTGTGCGTCGTGCCGCCGTTCGCGTTTTCGCGATCGAAAGTGAACATCTGATTTTCGGCCAGCTCGACAACGGTCGAGAAGTCGCCACCTGTCGGACCCTGTCCGTCGACGTCGATCGAGTTCCCCGGTCCGGCATCGACATTCGACAGTGATCGGCCCTCCGGTGCAGCGTGTGACGTAGTCGCTGATCTCAGGCGCGAATTCCGGGTAGAGCGCGGGCTCGAGCTTCACGCTGCTGGGGTCGTCCACCCCTTCGATATCGACGGTGACGGTTGCCGAGGCACGCTGGCCCTTGCCGTCCTCGATCGTGTAGGTGAACGAATCCGACGAACTCTGACCCTCGAGCAGATCCTCGAAGCCGCCGTCAGGGTCGTACCTGACCCTCCCGCCCGCGATCGAGGCGGAGCCGGTCGATGCCGAGTCGTCGACGGAGACCACCGTGAGCGAGGTCCCGCTGCGGTCGACGTCGTTGCTGAGGACCTCGACGTACCTGGCGCTGTCCTCGTCGGTCAGCGGGTTGTCGTCGATGGCCAGCGGGGGGTCATCGACCCCTTCGATATCGACGGTGACGGTTGCCGAGGCACGCTGGCCCTTGCCGTCCTCGATCGTGTAGGTGAACGAATCCGACGAACTCTGACCCTCGAGCAGATCCTCGAAGCCGCCGTCAGGGTCGTACCTGACCCTCCCGCCGGCGACCGAGGCGGAGCCGGTCGATGCCGAGTCGTCGACGGAGACCACCGTGAGCGAGGTCCCGCTGCGGTCGACGTCGTTGCTGAGGACCTCGACGTACCTGGCGCTGTCCTCGTCGGTCAGCGGGTTGTCGTCGATGGCCAGCGGGGGGTCATCGACCCCTTCGATATCGACGGTGACGGTTGCCGAGGCACGCTGGCCCTTGCCGTCCTCGATCGTGTAGGTGAACGAATCCGACGAGCTCTGACCCTCGAGCAGATCCTCGAAGCCGCCGTCAGGGTCGTACCTGACCCTCCCGCCGGCGACCGAGGCGGAGCCGGTCGATGCCGAGTCGTCGACGGAGACCACCGTGAGCGAGGTCCCGCTGCGGTCGACGTCGTTGCTGAGGACCTCGACGTACCTGGCGCTGTCCTCGTCGGTCAGCGGGTTGTCGTCGATGGCCAGCGGGGGAAGAATCGGTGGCGGACATTGCTCGGGGCTCGCCGCAAGCTTCTTCCTGGATGTCGCTTTCTTTCGCTTTCCTCCCCACATGTAGGTCGCGACCACCCGAACGGTCTTGGCGCCGCAGGTGGACAATCTCTTGCGACCCAGCCTGTTCATCAGCAGCGGGATCCTGCGGTTCCCTGCCTTACCGAAGGTCACCTTGCGTTTCGTGAAGCGGTTGAGACGACCGTCGGACCTGACCTTCAGCCGTATCGTCGCCGGGCCGGCACTCCGTATCCTCGTGTTGATCCGCTGGGTCTCGAGCAGGGCTGCCTGGCTGGCGGTCCTGATCGCTACCGACACCGGAGCTCTCGCTCGATTTCGGCTTGCGCCCGAACCGCTGTCGCAGCGGGAATCAGGATGAAGCCGAGCAGGAGCGCCACCACGAGCAACCGATGCCGGCGTGGGACCGGCTTGGTCTCGCACTGCGTCATTTCCCTTGCCACTCCCCTCACGGCGTCGTCATGCAGGTGACCCGGACTGACTTCGGCCCGCCCGATGCGGAAAGTATACGCCGCGCTCAGGCCCGAGATCTCGGCCAGTCGCTTCGCGTTCTTGCTCCCGGGGCTCGCACGAGCGCTCCAACCTGTAGCATCCGCGCCTGCCATAGACCGCTGGTCGGGCCATAGTCCGTAAAGCCAGGGTAGGTGGAGCCGAAGGAACTCTCCTTCCGCCCGCCTGCGAGCGGGTTTTTTGTTGCCCGCACGGTTGCCAACCACTTGAGAGAAGCCAGGCGACAGATATGAATCGAGACGAAAAAGCAGCAGTGATCGAAGAGATCGGCGAGCAGATCAAGGCCTCCGAGGCGATCTTCGCGATCGACTACCGGGGCATCTCCGTGGCCCAGGCCGCCGAGCTCCGTGGCAGCCTTCGGGACGCCGACGCGACCTTCACGGTGGTCAAGAACCGCCTGACCAAGATCGCCGCCGAGAAGGCGGGCGTGACCGGTCTCGACGATGTCCTCGAAGGCCCGACCGCGCTGACCTTCGTCAAGGGCGACACCGCCCAGGCGGCGAAAGCGATCACCTCCTTCAACAAGGTCCATGACGTACTCACCTACAAGGGTGGGTTCATGGGGGAGACCGATCTCGACGAGGCGCAAGTTCATGGCGATCGCCAAGCTTCCTTCGCGCGACACGCTCAACGCCCAGCTCGCGGGCGTCGTCGCCAGCCCGATCGTCACCCTCACCCGTGGCCTCGGATCGATGATCTCCGGCCTCGCCAACCAGCTCCAGCAGGTCGCCGAGCAGGGTCTGGTCGGGGGCAAGTCAGAGCCCGCCGCCGAAGAAGCCCGCAGGCTGAAGCAAGCTCCGGCCGAGAACGCCCCGGAGGCTGAAGCTGAGGCTCCGGCCGCAGAAGAGGCCCCGGAAGCAGAAGCCGAGGCTCCGGCTGAAGAGACACCCGAAGCGCGAGGCACCGGCCGAGGCCGATGCCGCTGGCGATGAAGCCGGCGCCGAAGGTGAATCGGACGAGTAGTCCGGCGCCTCACAGATTTTTTCAACAGACACTTGAACCAGTAAGAACAGGAGCAGCAAATGGCATCGACCACAGAAGAATGGATTGAAGAACTCAAGGGCATCTCGGTGCTCGAACTCTCCGAGCGCATCAAGGCTCTCGAAGAAGAGTTCGGCGTATCGGCGACCGCAGTAGCCGCAGCGGCCCCCGCTGCAGGCGGAGGCGGAGACGCCGGTGGTGACGGAGACGACGACGCCGGTTCGACCGTAGACGTCGTCCTGACCGCAGTCGGCGAGAAGAAGGTCCCGGTCATCAAGGTCGTGCGTGCCGCGACCGGACTCGGCCTCAAGGAAGCCAAGGCCCTGGTGGACGAGGCCCCGAAGCCGGTCAAGGAAGGCGTCGAGAAGGACGAGGGCGAGAAGCTCAAGGCCGAACTCGAAGAGGCCGGCGCCACCGTCGAACTCAAGTAGGACGCGGATCAGAAAGCGGGGCGCGGCGGTTTTCCGCCCGCCCCGTCGTTGTGCTGCAGGCTCCGGAAGTGGCCTGTTGGCACCGCGTCGGCACCGGCCCGGGATTGCGCTGCAATCCGACTGTGCTATTTTTTATCGTTGCGCGAAGTTGCGCTCAGATTTACCTGCTTCCGCGCCCATTCACGTGAATCTCTGACCCCTTGAGGAGTTGCCAACCTTGGCACGCCCGATTGATGCCCCGTTTGCCCGCAGGAGTTTTTCCCGTCTCGAAACGCCTCTTGAAGCCCCTCATCTGATCGACATTCAGCGTCGCTCGTTCAAGGATCTCACCGATCCGAAGACCGGCATGCTGCGTGAGACGATCGATGACATCTCGCCGATCGAGGACTACACGGGAAATCTCGCCATCGTTTTCGGCGATTTCGAGTTCGACGAACCCGGCCACACTCTGGAGGAGTGTCGCGAACGGGATCTGACCTACTCGCGCCCGCTGAACGTCACCGTCGCCTTCCAGAACCGTGAGACCGGCGAGATCCGGGAGCAGACCGTCTTCATGGGCGACTTCCCCTGGATGACCGATCGCGGAACCTTCGTCATCAACGGCACCGAGCGTGTCGTCGTGACCCAGCTCGTTCGTTCCCCCGGTGCCTACGTGATGGCCCCGAAGGACGCCGAGAAGCAGGTCTTCACCGCCAACCTGATGCCGGCCCGAGGCTCCTGGCTGGAGCTCGAGATCGACAAGAAGGGCCGCGTATACGTGCGGATCGACCGCAAGCGCAAGCTTCCGATCACCGTGCTGCTGCGCTCGATGGGCTACGTGACCAACGAGCAGATCCTCGACCTCTTCGACAACTCGGTCTACATCCAGCAGACGATCGCTTCCGATACCGAGGCGACCAGCACCGAAGAAGGCGCCCTGATCGAGCTGTTCAAGAAGCAGCGTCCGGGCGAGCCGCCGTCGGTCGATGCCGCCAAGGCCCTGCTCGAGCAGCTGTTCTTCGATCCCAAGCGCTACGACCTGACCAGGGTCGGCCGCTACAAGCTGAACGCCCGACTCGACCTCGACGTGGACCTCGATACCCGGGTGCTCACCCACGACGACATCATCTCCCTGATCCGGGAGCTGGTCAGCCTGCCGAAGATCCTCGGCATGCCGGAAGAGATCGACGAAGAGAACCCGATCAAGGACTACGCCGCCGAGGCGCTGACCTACCCGCGGGAGAACGTCTCCGACCACCTCGACGAGTACGAGCACTTCGGCAACCGCCGTCTGCGCACGGTCGGCGAGTTGATCCAGGAAGCGTTCCGGATCGGCCTCTACCGCATGGAGCGTGTCGTTCGCGAGCGCCTCACCACCGAGGACTCCGATGCGATCACCCCGCAGACGATCATCAACATCCGCCCGGTCGTGGCTGCGCAGAAGGAGTTCTTCGGTTCCTCGCAGCTTTCCCAGTTCATGGACCAGAACAACTCGCTGGCCGGTCTGACCCACCGCCGCCGCCTCTCGGCGCTCGGTGCCGGAGGACTCACCCGCGAGCGCGCTCCGATCGAGGTCCGCGACGTGCATCCGACCCACTACGGCCGCATGTGCCCGATCGAGACCCCGGAGGGCCCGAACATCGGCCTGATCGGATCGCTGTCGTCCTATGCCCAGATCAGCGAGCACGGTTTCGTCACGACTCCCTACCGGATCGTCAAGAAGGGCGTGATCACCGACGAGGTCGTACACCTCGACGCCACTCAGGAAGAGGACAAGGTGATCGCCCAGGCGAGCGCCGAGTTCGACCCCAAGACCATGAAGCTTCTCGGCGAGAGCATCTTCTGCCGGGCGGGCGACGGCGAGTGGACCAACGCGACCCCTGAAGAGGTCGAGCTGATGGACGTCTCTCCGACCCAGATCTGGTCGGTCGCGACGGCCCTGATCCCGTTCCTCGAGCACGACGACGCCAACCGCGCCCTGATGGGCTCGAACATGCAGCGCCAGGCGGTCCCGCTGATGCGGCCTGATCCGCCGCTGGTCGGCACCGGCATGGAGCAGCGCGCCGCCGCCGACACCGGCGACGTCGTCCTGGCCGAACACGACGGCGAGATCGCCTACGTGGACGCCGAGGTGATCGAGGTCAAGCACAAGTCCGGCAGCGACCGTCACCCGCTGTTCAAGTTCATGCGCTGCAACCAGGGAACGCTGATCCACCAGCGCCCGATCGTCAACCCGGGCCAGAAGGTCAAGGCCGGCGAAGTGCTGGCCGACGGCTCCTCCACCGGCGGTGGAGAGGTCGCGCTGGGCAAGAACTGCCTGGTCGCCTTCATGTCCTGGGAGGGCTACAACTTCGAGGACGCGATCATTCTCTCCGAGCGCCTGGTCAAGGAAGACGAGCTCACTTCGATCCACATCGAGGAGTACGAGATCGACGCCCGAAACACCAAGCTCGGCGACGAGGAGATCACCCGCGACATCCCGAACCGCTCCGAAGAGAGCCTCAGGAACCTCGATGAGCGCGGCATCGTGCGCGTCGGCGCCGAAGTCGTCTCCGGAGACCTGCTGGTCGGCAAAGTCACGCCCAAGGGCGAGACCGAGCTGACCGCCGAGGAGAAGCTGATCCGCGCGATCTTCAAGGAGAAGGCGCGCGAAGTCCGCGACACCTCGCTCAAGGTTCCCCACGGCGAAGGCGGAGTCGTGATCGACGTGCTGACCTTCAGCCGCGACGACGGCGACGACCTCGCCCCGGGAGTCAACGACCTGGTCCGCGTCTACGTCGCGACCAAGCGCAAGATCTCCGAGGGCGACAAGCTCGCCGGACGCCACGGCAACAAGGGCGTCATCTCGAAGATCGTTCCGGAAGAGGACATGCCTCACCTCGCCGACGGTACCCCCGTCGACGTCATCCTCAACCCGCTCGGCGTTCCGAGCCGTATGAACATCGGTCAGATCCTCGAGACACACCTCGGCTGGGTCGCCGGCAACGGCTGGTACGACGACGGAAGCGAGGCCTACAAGAACAAGGCCGAGACCCGCGACCGGGTCTACGTTTCGACTCCGGTATTCGACGGCGCGACCGTCGAGGACGTCGATACCGCCCTGGTCAAGTGGTCGGAGGAGCACGCCGACCGAGGGATCGACATGGACGTGGACATGAGTGCCCGTCCGGGTGCCCGCTGCTCCGGTTCGGTCCAGCTCTACAACGGACGCACCGGTGAGCCCTACGAGGGCAAGGTCACGGTCGGCTACATGTACATCCTCAAGCTGCACCACCTGGTCGACGACAAGATTCACGCCCGTTCGACCGGCCCGTACTCCCTGGTCACCCAGCAGCCGCTGGGCGGCAAGGCCCAGTTCGGCGGTCAGCGCTTCGGCGAGATGGAGGTCTGGGCCCTCGAGGCATACGGCGCGGCCTACACGCTGCAGGAGATGCTCACGATCAAGTCCGACGATACGGTCGGCCGGGTCAAGGCCTACGAGGCGATCGTCAAGGGCGAGAACATCCCCGAACCGTCGATTCCCGAGTCGTTCAAGGTGCTGCTCAAGGAGATGCAGGCACTCTCGCTCGACGCGAACGTGGTCTCCGAAGAAGGCATCGGCGAACTGGCCGAGGAAGAGGACGACCTGCTTCAGGCCGCCCAGGACCTCGGCATGGACCTGACTGAGGTCCGCGCCGATACCAACGGCGACGGTGCCGCTGACGAAGCGGTCGAAGCCGAGGCAAAGGAAGGTGATGCCGCCGCAGATGGCGCCGGCGACGCCGAGGAAGCAGGTACAAAAGAATGAGCAACGTAATCGACATCAACAACTTCGACGCGATCGAGATCGCACTCGCTTCGTCGAAGAAGGTCCGTTCCTGGTCCTGGGGTGAAGTCCTCAAGCCGGAGACCATCAACTACCGCACGCTGAAGCCGGAAAAGGACGGTCTCTTCTGCGAGCGCATCTTCGGTCCCACCAAGGACTGGGAGTGCTACTGCGGCAAGTACAAGCGGGTCCGCTACAAGGGCATCGTCTGTGAGCGCTGCGGCGTCGAGGTAACCCGTTCGAAGGTCCGTCGCGAGCGCATGGCTCACGTGGATCTGGCGGCGCCCGTTTCTCACATCTGGTTCTTCAAGGGTGTGCCTTCCCGTATCGGCTATCTGATCGACATGGCGCCGAAGGAGCTGGAGAAGGTTCTTTACTTCGCCGCTTCGATGGTCACCTGGGTTGACGATGAAGCCCGGGCCAAGGACATGCCGATGCTCGAGAAGGAAGTCGAGAGCGTCCAGGCCGAGTACGAATCCGAGCGCAGCAAGAGCACTCAGATTCTCGACGAGTCGCTGAAGCGACGGATCAAGTACCTCGAGTCCGGCGACCAGGCCAAGTTCTCCGATGAAGATCACCTCTGGGCCGATTCCCTGGGTCTTACCGCCGCCCAGCTGCGCAAGCTGAGCGACGACGACAAGGCCAAGCGGATCAAGGAGCTCAACAAGGACTTCGAAGCCGAGATCAACGACACCGAGGCCTACATCGACGAGGCGATCGATCGTCTCGACCGGGTCTGGAAGACCTTCACGACGATGAAGCCGAAGGACGTGATCAACGACGAGACCGACTTCCGGGAGCTCAAGGACCGGTTCGGGTCACCTTTCGGCTGGGGCGAGTACTTCCGCGGCAGCATGGGTGCCGAAGCGGTTCGTGACCTGCTCGAGCAGATCGACCTCGAGGCGACCTGTGCCGAACTGGAGGACCAGATCGTCACCGCCAAGGGTCAGAAGCAGGCTCGCGCGGTCAAGCGTCTCAAGGTCACTTCGGCCTTCCTCAACTCGGACAACAAGCCCGAGTGGATGATCCTCGACTGCATCCCGGTGATCCCACCGGAGCTGCGTCCGATGGTCCAGCTCGACGGTGGTCGTTTTGCCACCTCCGACCTGAACGACCTCTACCGGCGAGTGATCAACCGCAACAACCGCCTCAAGCGTCTGCTCGATCTCGGTGCCCCCGAGATCATCGTCAACAACGAGAAGCGCATGCTCCAGGAATCGGTTGACGCCCTGTTCGACAACGGCCGTCGTGGCCGTCCGGTCACCGGGCCCGGTAACCGTGCCCTGAAGTCGCTCTCCGACATGCTCAAGGGCAAGCAGGGCCGCTTCCGTCAGAACCTGCTCGGCAAGCGCGTCGACTACTCCGGTCGTTCGGTAATCGTCTCGGGTCCGTCGCTCAAGCTGCATCAGTGCGGCCTGCCCAAGCTGATGGCCCTCGAGCTGTTCAAGCCGTTCATCATGGCTCAGCTCGTCGAGCGCAAGGCCGTCCAGAACATCAAGGCGGCCAAGAAGATGGTCGAGTCGATGGTGCCCGAGGTCTGGGACGTGCTCGAGGAAGTGATCGAGGAGCACCCGGTGCTGCTCAACCGCGCCCCGACGCTCCACCGTCTCGGCATCCAGGCCTTCGAACCGATCCTGGTCGAAGGCAAGGCGATCCAGGTCCATCCGCTCGTCTGTGCGGCGTTCAACGCCGACTTCGACGGTGACCAGATGGCGGTACACGTGCCGCTGTCGGCTGAAGCCCAGGCCGAGGCCCGGGTCCTGATGCTGTCTGCCAACAACATCCTGTCGCCTGCCCACGGAGCGCCGCTGGCGACTCCTACGCAGGACATGGTGCTGGGGCTCTACTACCTCACCTTCTCCGAAGACGAGGTCGAAGAGCTCGATCCTTCGAAGCTCGAGAAGCGGCCGCATCCCTTCCGTACCGCTCAGGAGGCCGAACTGGCCTACGAGAACGGTCTGGTCGGGCTGCATGACTTCGCCGAGTACCGGCGGGCCGGCCACGAGCACTTCCTGACCACGGTCGGGCGGATCATCTTCAACGACCGCATCGAGCGGGCGCTGCAGGTGGCTCTGGAGGGTGACTACGACCCGGACATGTACACGTTCGTGAACAAGTCGCTGAAGAAGCGCGACATCAACGACATGGTCGGATGGCTGGTCGATTCCTTCGGCGCCCCGACGATCTCGCAGGTGCTCGACGCATTCAAGGACCTCGGCTTCAACTTCGCCTCGCGTGCCGGAATCACGGTTTCCAAGAACAACGTGGTGCCGCCGCCGGAGAAGGAGGGCATCCTCGATCGCTTCGACGCCGAGACGGCCCAGATCCAGTCCGAGTTCGACGAGGGCTGGCATACCGCCGAGGAGCGTCACAGGCAGGTCACGGACAAGTGGAACGAAGCCACCGAGGAGGTGGGGCAGGCGATGGAGGACAACCTCGATCAGCTCAACCCGATCTTCATGATGGCCAACTCCGGTGCCCGTGGCTCCTTCAAGCAGATCCGCCAGCTCGCGGGAATGCGAGGCCTGATGGCCAATCCGAAGGGCGAGATCATCGAGCGTCCGATCAAGTCCAACTTCATCGAGGGCCTGTCGGTCGGCGAGTACTTCATCTCGACCCACGGCGCCAGGAAGGGTCTGGCCGACACGGCTCTGCGAACCGCGGACTCCGGTTATCTGACCCGTCGCCTCGTCGATGTCGCCCAGGACGTGATCGTACGCACCGAGGACTGCAAGACCAAGGACTTCATCGAGATGCCGGTCTACGGTGCCTCCGGTGACCCGAACACCAACCTGGTCGGTCGTCTCGCCGCGAAGAAATTCGCGACCAAGCGCGGCCGCGAGTTGCTCAAGCGCAACCAGCTGATTACCAAGGCCGATCTCGAGGAGATCATCAGTGCCTACACCGACGATCACGAAGCGACCGTCCCGGTCCGCTCCGCGTTCAAGTGCGAGGCCGAGCGCGGTGTATGCCGCTCCTGCTACGGCGTCGCGCCGGCGACCGGCTTCATGGTCGCCATCGGTGACTCGGTCGGCACGGTTGCCGCCCAGTCGATCGGTGAGCCGGGTACCCAGCTGACCATGCGTACCTTCCATACCGGTGGTGTCGCCGGACAGGACATCACCCAGGGTCTGCCCAGGGTCGTCGAGCTGTTCGAGGCTCGCAAGCCGAAGGGCCTGGCGGTCCTCTCGGAGGTCGCCGGCAAGGTCGGGGTCGAACACGACGAGAAGAATGCCGTCGTCACGGTGCTCGACTCATCCGGTGAAGAGACCACCTACACCTTCCCGCCCCGAACCCGCCTGCATGTCAAGCAGGGGGACAAGGTCGAGGTCGGAGACCAGCTCAACGAAGGCTCGCTCTACCCGGCCGACGTACTGGCGATCCGCGGTCGTACCGCGATCGAGCAGTACCTCGTGGCGGAGGTTCAGAGGGTCTACAACGCCCAGGGCGTGGAGATCGACGACAAGCACATCGAGATCATCGTCCGCCAGATGATGAAGAAGGACGAAGTCGAGACAAAGGGCTCGACCGACCTGCTTCCCGGCCAGCTCGAGGACCGTCATGAGCTGAAGAAGATCAACAAGCAGGTCAAGGCCGATGGCGGCACCGTTGCGAAGTCGAAGGAGAAGATCCTCGGCATCACCAAGGCGTCGCTGGCGACCAAGTCCTTCCTCTCGGCGGCCTCCTTCCAGGAGACCACCAAGGTGCTGACCGACGCCGCGCTGGAAGGCAAGCGCGACCGCCTGGTCGGACTCAAGGAGAACGTGATCATCGGCAAGCTGATCCCGGCCGCGACCGGACTGAAGCGCTACCGCTCGATCACCGTCGAGCCGGCTGAAGGAATGATGCCGGCCGAAGAGACGGTCCTGCTCGAGGAGGACGACTTCGGTCTCGAATCCGATTCGAACGGCGCCAACGGCGACGGTGCGGACAGCTTCGGCGAAGGCTTCGCCCAGGAGCTCGAAGGCATCAGCCGCGAGGTGGACGGCTCCGAGTAGGTCCTGACTAGAGGGTGGCCGGCCAGGCCGCCTTCGACCGCACACAGCATTGAGGAACGGCCCGCCAGACGGCGGGTCGTTCCGGTGCAGGGGCCGCGGTCCGTGGCTGCCGCTGCCGGCGGCCTCCACTTACCAGTCAGGTGACCGGGCCGGGTATGCTTGGCCGATGGAAGCTCATCAAGCGCGTGTCTGCGTGATCGGCGCCGGATCCTCGGGCATCACCGCCTGTCAGAACCTGGCCGAGCGTGGCATCGACTTCGACTGCTTCGAGAAGAGCTCGAGCGTCGGCGGTAACTGGCGCTACGAGAACGACAACGGCATGTCCGCCGCCTACCGCTCGCTCCACATCAACACCTCCCGCCAGATGATGGAGTACCGCGCCTTCCCGATGCCGGTGGACTATCCGGACTATCCGGACCACTTCCAGATCGCCGCCTACTTCGACGACTACGTGGACCATTTCGGCCTGCGCGACCGGATCCGCTTCCGCACCGAGGTGGTCGAAGCGGTCCCGGAAGACGGGGGCTGGCTGGTCACGGTCGAGGGCCCCGACGGCGACCGCGAAACGATCCGCTACACGGACCTCATGGTCTGCAACGGCCACCACTGGGATGCCCGCTGGCCCGAACCGGCTTTCCCCGGCGCAGATGAATTCGCCGGCGAGCAGATGCACGCCCACGACTACCGCACGCCCGAGATCCTGGAAGGAAGGCGCGTGCTCGTTCTCGGTATCGGAAACTCCGCCACCGACATCGCCGTCGAGTCTTCCCGAATCGCCGAACGGACCTTCCTGGCGATGCGGCGCGGCGCCTGGATCCTGCCCAAGTACTTCGGAAGCAGGCCCACCGATCTGGCGACGAACGGTTTCTTCGCCCGTGCCCCGTTGGCCCTCCAGAGTGCCGTCATGCGCCTGATGCTTCGCGCCTCGGTAGGCAAGCCGAGCGACTACGGACTGCCGGATCCCGATCACAAGCCGCTGCATGCCCATCCCACTGTCTCGGGTGAGTTGCTGGGTCGCCTCGGTCACGGAGACATCGAGGCAAAGCCGAATATCGAGCGCTTCGAAGGCGATTCGGTCGTCTTCGCGGACGGCAGTCGCGAGCAGATCGACCTGGTGATCTACTGCACCGGCTACCGGATCACCTTCCCTTTTTTCGACGAGTCGATCGTGGAAACCGACGACAACCGGGTCGAACTCTTCCGGCGGGTCGTATCGCACAGGCACCCGGGCCTCTACTTCATCGGCCTGATCCAGCCGCTCGGTGCGATCATGCCGCTGGCCGAGGCCCAGTCAGCCTGGGTCGCCGACCTCATCTCGGGCGAGGGTGAACTACCTGACCAGGCGGCGATGGCCCGCGACATCGCAGCCGAGCAGGCAGCAGTGGACAGGCGCTACGTCAACTCGAAGCGCCACACGATCCAGGTCGACTTCGACCGCTACCTGCGCTCGCTGTCGCGCGAGCGCGATGAGTCTCGAAGCCGCGTCTCCCGCGAGCGAGTTCTTTCCGGCTGACGACTGCGCCCTTCGTGGGGGCCCTCCGGCAGGCTGCCGAGAACCGGTCCGTGTGGTCCTCGCCGCGGACCGCGAGGGGTTTTCGGCCGGTGCCGGCCGTCCCTGACGTTGCCTCCGCCTTCGTCGTCCCCGGCTTCGACTTCCTTGACAGGCTGGCTGGCCCACCAGACCAGGTAGATCATGGTCAGCACCGGGACCTTCAGCACCACCAGGAGGAAGAACATGGGGAAGTACTCGCGCACCCGAGGAATTGTAGCCACCGGAGCGGCCCGGCCAGACCCCGGATCAACAGAGCCCCCCTGCCCGGCGCTGGAGCAGCCACGGGCCGAGGTCGAACTGCGCTCAGGTCCGCAGATCCTCAGCCCAGGCCTCGAGCGCCCCAACCTGCGCTTCTTCGATCCCGATATCCGGCTCGGTCGGCACCAGCAGGGTCGGCGAACCGGCGCCCTCCCGCTCGCCCGCCCAGTCGAAGCAGCTCTGGTCGAAGGAGTCGTCGATCCAGGCGATCGCCCGGCCGGAGGCGAAGCGGTCGATCGCGTCCAGTTTCCAGTGGCCGGCCAGTGAGCCGACTGCTGCGCTGCCTGTCTTCTGCGTCGCCTGGCGGAAGATCGAACTCGATCACCGGCAGTGGCCCGACCCCGATCACCTGCGGCAGTCGGTCATTTGCCCTGTCCTGCCAGCCGGTCGCCCAGACCAGTTCGAAATGCGAGCCCAGTCGCTGCAGCCGGTCACCGGCGGCCAGCGAGATGCAGTGCGGCGTGCCGTCGATCAGGTGCCAGCTCGCGGTGGCCGCAGGGGGAGGCGTATCGAAGCCGAAAAGGCTGATCACGCCATCGACGTCCACGGCAAGGATCGGCGGCTCGTTCACGCGCCCATGCTAGATGACGCGGCCCAGCGCGGACCTGTAGTATCCGTCGCCGTGCCAAATACAAACCAACTCGTGCGCAAGGGCCGCAAGCGGCCCAAGAAAAAGACGGCCACACCGGGTCTCAAGTCCGGTCAGGGCAACAAGAAGAAGGTCGCCGCTCCCCAGCGTCGCGGCGTCTGCACCCGTGTCGCAACCGTCACTCCGAAGAAGCCGAACTCGGCTCTGCGGAAGATCGCCCGAGTCCGCCTCGCCCACGGCATGGAAGTGACCGCCTACATTCCAGGCGAAGGCCACAATCTTCAGGAGCACTCCGTCGTACTCATCAGAGGCGGCCGGGTCAAGGACCTGCCGGGAGTTCGGTACAAGGTCGTCCGCGGCACCCTCGATGCCGCAGGCGTCTCCGACCGCAAGCAGGCCCGCTCCCGTTACGGCGTCAAGGCAACCTGATGGCACGCCGGTCCGCAGCTTCGATCCGGCCTCTGGAGGCCGATACCAAGTACCGCTCGCGCCTGGTGCAGCAGGTCACCAACAAGGTGATGCGCCACGGCAAGAAGTCCACCGCCGAGCAGATCACCTACGACGCCATGGCCCTGGTCGCCGAGCGCTCCGGTGAAGACCCGGTCGAGACCCTCGAAGAGGCGATCAAGCAGCTGACTCCGGCCCTCGAGGTTCGCTCCCGCCGCGTCGGTGGAGCGACCTACCAGGTTCCGGTCGAGGTTCCTTCCCGCCGCGCCCGCACTCTCGCGGTCCGCTGGCTGGTCGACTTCGCCCGCAACCGCAACGAGTACTCGATGTCCGAGCGTCTGGCCAACGAGATCCTCGACGCGACCAAGCAGCAGGGCAACGCCTACAAGCGCAAGGACGACATCTTCCGCATGGCACAGGCCAACAAGGCTTTCGCCCACTACCGCTGGTAGGGATGCCGCCCCGCAGCGGGGCAGTTACGTTCTTCGAAAGCGCCCCGGTTGGGGGCGCTTTCTGTTTGGCTGAGGGGGCGGGCGGCGCCCGGGACTCACCTGGGAACGCCTGGCTGCGTCAGTCGCTCCTCTGGCTCGCTCATTGCCGGAAGGCAAATCGCTTCGCCGCGTCGCTCCAGTCCTCGCCATGCGCCCCCATGAGAGCCCCGTGCACCACCCGCGTGGAGTTGAAAAGTCGAGGCTCGCTGAGTCTGGTCTTGACGCTCGCCCGGGCGGCTTCGCCGGGGCTGTGCCCGGGTCCTGGTAGGAGGGGTTCTTTCGGGACGGAGCGGTCGGGAGGGGCGGTGAGGGGTGAGTATGGGTTGGCGGGGTAGGCGCGAACCCCTCACCGCCCCTCCCGACCCGTCAAACGCGAGGCGCCACTCTCGGCGAGCATCGAGGGTTCAGCCGGCCGGAGCGGGGACCTTTTCCACCAGCTCGTAGCCGCCCCGGCCGTCCATTCGGACGATCCAGATCGGCTGGGAGACGTCGTGGTCTGCGGTGAAGCTGAACTCACCGAGGGGAGTCTCCATCTCGACGCCCTCGAGCGATGCTTCGACGGCGTCGCGGTCCGCGGCGATGTCTTCGAAGGCGAGGTCGGCTGAAGCCGCCGCCGCGGCCAGCAGCTTGACTCCGGTGTAGGCCTGGGCCGCGAACTGGTCGGGTCCTTGCCCGTACCGGCTGGTGTAAGCGTCGATGAACCGCTCGTTCTCCTGCGAGTCGTTGCCCGCGAACCAGGCAGCGGCGCTCTGTGCGCCCTTGCCGACCCGCCCCAGTGCCTCCGCTGCAGTCAGTGAGTTGAAGGCGTTTCCTCCGAGAATCTGACCCTTGAAACCGATGCTCTTTCGCAGCTGTCGGACCAGCGTGACCACCGCCTCTCCCGAAGAAGCCGTGATCATGACGCCGTTGTTGCCCCCTCTATTGCCGATGGAAGCGACCCCGGCCGAGGGGATCTCGAATACCTGTCTGATCGAGACGCCCTCCGACCTGAATGCCTGGCGCGCGGTCCGGGCGGAAGTCTCTCCGAAGGCGTCGCCATCCGGGTAGATGATGTCGGCCGCGGACGGATCGGAGGCCGAAACGTACTCACGCACATTGGCCGGGATCGCCTCCGCTTCGCCCAGGGAGTTGCGGAAGATGTACTGGCAGGGATAGTCGCAGTCGCCGACGATTCCCGGGCCCGTGTTCGAGACCGCCAGTACCGGGGTCTTCAGCCGATTGGCCACAGGATGCGCCTCTGCAGAGGAGTTCGAGAATGTCGGGCCGAGGACGGCCAGGGATCCGGAGCCTTCGATGAGGTCTTTCATCAGGGCGGCCGAAGTGGCGGGATCGCCGGCGTCATCCTCCTGTTCGAGGGTCAATTCGGCACCGTTGACTCCACCGTCGGAGTTGATCTCTTCGATCGCGAGCTTCGCCGCTCTCAGCTGTTGCGGCCCGAATGCGGCTCCGTCACCGGTTGTCGAGAAGATCGATCCGAGACGGATCGTCTCGCCTTGCCACTGGTCGTCGTCTTCACCGGAACAGCCGGCAGCGACCAGCGTCCCGGCCAGCAGCAGGGCGGCGGCGAGCGCCCGGGCCCTCTGTCGTAAGGGTGGGCGGTGATGGAACTGAGGCTCGGCGGTGTTCAGAGGGGCTGGTCCTCACCGGAGCGTGGAGGTTTGCGTGGGGGAGTGGTTTCCGTCGGCGATTCGCCCGATCGCCCGATCGCCCGCAGCCGGGTTTCATCGAGGCGGGCGAGCGCGACGCCGCCGAGGAGGATGACCAGACCGCCGACCACCTCCATCCACAGCCCGGCCGACGCACTTCCGGTGGCGTCGATGTTTCCGACCCCCGGCGCGTCGAAGAAGCCGGTCTCACCGACATCGGGCAGATCGATGAAGAGGAAGACGAGCAGGATTCCGACTGCCATCGCGATCAGCACCGCGACCGCTGAACGCGACCCGGTGGCGACCGCGAAAAGGAGGGCCAGAAGCGCGACTAGCGCGAAGGCGGTGGTGATCAGCCCGTGGGTCTCGGAAAGGGTCACGTTGGTGATCACCGAATCGGTTTCGTCGAGCAGGCTGTAACCGGTCACGAACTGCGAGAGCACGGTGATCAGGACTCCCATCAGGACCGTGATTGCGCTGAGCCGGGCGGTGCCGGCTGTCGCATTGCCGATCTCGGCATCCACCGCGGCGACCCCCTCGGACCCGTCGCGGTCGCGCTCGCCGGGCGCCGGGTCCCGTTGGCGATCGCCCGGCGCATCGTCGCGGCTGGAGCTCAAGAAAGGCCTCCGGCGTCGGCCGCCCTGGTCCGTCGCTCGCTGCGCGGGTTGCGCTCACGGGGGCGGTCGGCGCCGCTGTCGGCGGGCTTCTGCTGCCGCCGACCCGAGAGCATCAGCAGACCCAGTCCACCGACGGTCAGTACCAGGCCGGCGCCGAGCTGGATCCAGAATCCGGAAAGCAGGACTGCGGCTACTTCCGAGTAGTTGATCTCGGCTTCGCCCACGTCGAGGCCCCTCGGCAGGTCGATCAGCAGGGAGACCGCGACGGTAGTCGCGCCGGCCAGGGTGATGATCAGCGCGAATATGCGTTTGCCGGTCAGCGCCACACCTACTACGGCCGCAACGGCGACGGCGGCGACCAGCAGGAGCAGGATCGAGTGGTTGTCGGCCGGGGTCAGCACGTCGGTCGTCGGCGCGCGCGCGATTTCGAGGATCGGGTCGTAGCCGGCCTGGCCGATCTCGGTCGCGCGAAAGTCGGTGAACTGGGAGGCGACGAGGGCGATCACGGCACCGCCTGCGACTGCGATCAGGGCGCGGCGCGGAGTGAGCACACGGTCGAGGGCGAGCAGCAGGGAGCCGATCGCGGAAAGCGCGGCACCGAGTCCGTGACCGATCGCGGCAAGCCCCCGGCCGGCCGCAGCGAGCAGCGCAAGCATCGCGGAGCCGAGGAAGCGAAACGCCGGTCCGAGCTTTTCCAGTCCGCTCAGGATCAGTCCCATCGCGAAGCCGGCGGTACGCCTGACCTCCAGCCAGGTCGCCCGGATTCCGCGCGAGAGGGGGTTGCCTGCCGTGCTGTCGGGGCGTTCTCCAGAGTCCCGAGTGCGGCCGCGCCTGCGCGGTTTGCGGCCTTCGTTGCGCCGCTTCTCCCGGGCTTCGATCCGCTGGCGTTCGGTCAGCCTGGGCGGGGCGGCGGCTGCCCGGGAGGGGGTCCCGGATGAAGCAGCATCAGAGCGCGAGCCTGCGTCCCCGGCCCGGTCGGACGGGGTTTCGGCCCGGCCCGGCTCCTCGTCCTCGCGGTCGGTCAGTCGCTCGGCCCTGCGACGGGCCGACGACGCCTCTGGCGGAGTGCCGGATGGCGCATCTGGTTCAGGTTTTTCGGAATCCACTGTCTGGCCCCTCCCACGGAGCAACTCTGGGTGAGTCAGCCTAGAGAAGAGGGCAGATATTCGGCTGTCGCTCTGGTATAGTCAGCGTCCGCTCGGGCAGGCCTCGCAAGCTGCGGGCCTTTTTTTTGGCCTCCGGCCAGAACCCGACCAGGACCTCAACCGAAACTTCGAGACGCAGAGAGAACTAATGGCGCGCGACTTCCCACTGGAAAAGACCCGAAACATCGGGATCATGGCTCACATCGACGCCGGTAAAACGACGACGACCGAGCGCATCCTCTACTACACCGGCCGCTCCCACAAGATCGGCGAGGTTCACGACGGCGCCGCGACCATGGACTGGATGGAGCAGGAGCAGGAGCGTGGAATCACGATCACCTCCGCTGCAACCGCCTGTGAATGGCTGGGTCACCGGATCAACATCATCGACACTCCGGGCCACGTCGACTTCACGGTCGAGGTCGAGCGCTCGCTTCGCGTGCTCGACGGTGCTGTCGCCGTATTCGACTCGGTCGCCGGCGTCGAACCGCAGTCCGAAACCGTCTGGCGCCAGGCCGACAAGTACTCGGTTCCGCGGATCGCCTACATCAACAAGATGGACCGCACCGGAGCCGACTTCTACATGTCGGTCCGCACGATCAAGGAGCGTCTCGGCGCCAATGCGGTGCCGATCCAGCTGCCGATCGGTGCCGAGGGGGAATTCGCCGGGATCATCGATCTGGTCACGATGAAGGCCACGATCTACAAGGACGACATGGGCCAGGAGCTCGAGGTCGTCGACATTCCCGAAGACATGCAGGAGCAGGCCGAGGAATACCGCGCCGCGATGGTCGAGGCATGTGCCGACCAGGACGACGAGCTGATGGAGCTCTACCTCGAAGGCGAAGAGATCTCCGAGGAGCGCATCATGAAGGCGCTCAAGGCTGCCACTCTGGCGATCACCGTCACCCCGGTCCTCTGCGGCTCCTCCTTCAAGAACAAGGGCGTGCAGCCGCTGCTCGACATCATCGTCTCCCTGCTGCCCTCACCGCTGGAGGTTCCGCCGGTCGAAGGCATGCTGCCGCTCAAGAAGGGCGAAGAGGAGCGCGAGGAGGGCGATCGTCCGGCTGACGACGACGGACCGTTCGCCGCCCTGGCCTTCAAGGTGATGTCTGACCCCTACGTCGGCAAGCTGACCTACTTCCGTGTCTACTCGGGAACCCTCGAAGCCGGAGGCCGCGTGCTCAACGTGACGACCGGCAAGACCGAACGCATCGGCCGCCTGCTGATGATGCACGCCAACTCGCGCGAGGAGATCGAGCGCGTCTACTCCGGTGACATCTGCGCCGGCGTCGGCCTCAAGCAGACCGGAACCGGCGACACCCTTTCCGCCCCGGACGCCCCGATCCAGCTTGAGAGCATGGACTTCCCCGACACCGTGATCGCAGTTGCGATCGAGCCCAAGACCAAGTCGGACCAGGAAAAGATGGGTACCGCACTGGCCCGCCTGTCGGAAGAGGACCCGACCTTCAAGATCGAGTCCGACGAAGAGACCGGTCAGACCCTGATCCACGGCATGGGCGAGCTGCACCTCGAGGTGCTGGTCGACCGCATGATCCGCGAGTTCAACGTCGTGGCCAACGTCGGCAAGCCTCAGGTCGCCTACCGCGAGACGATCCGCAAGCGCGTCGACAAGGTCAACGCCAAGTTCGCCCGCCAGACCGGTGGTCGCGGCCAGTACGGCCACGCCGTGATCAACATCGAACCGGCGCCCGGCGAGGGTTTCGTATTCGAGAGCAAGATCAAGGGTGGAGTGATCCCGACCGAGTACATCCCGGCCGTGCGCCAGGGCATCACCGAGGCGCTGGAGAACGGCGTCAAGGCCGGCTACCCGCTGGTCGACCTCAAGGTCGAGCTGATCGACGGCTCCTACCACGACGTCGACTCTTCGGAGATGGCATTCAAGATCGCCGGCTCGATGGCTCTTCAGGAAGGTGCCCGCAAGGCCAGTCCGGCCCTGCTGGAGCCCGTGATGTCGGTCGAGGTGATCACCCCGGAGGACTACCTCGGCGACGTGATCGGCGACCTCTCCCGTCGACGGGGCAAGGTCCAGGGGCAGGAGCAGCGCGGAAACGCCCTCGCCGTCCAGGCCTTCGTACCACTCAGCGAGATGTTCGGATACGCCACCGACCTCAGGTCTTCGACCCAGGGCCGGGCCGCTTACACGATGCAGTTCGACAAGTACGAAGAGGTGCCGTCCAGCATCGCCGAGGAGATCTCGGCCCACCGCGCCGGCACGCCCGCCGGAGCCGAGGCATAGGCAGACAGCCCCGAGTCGGGTAAAGGGCTATATTTCTCAAGTTCGCCCGGAGGCGGGGCGGACCCGCTGCCAACTCATAAGCTTTAGCAGTCCCCTCAGACGCAAAACACTTCAAAAAAGAAACAGAAACAAGAGAAGAAGAGAAAGGTTCAAGGAGAGCGATGTCCAAGGAGAAGTTCGAACGCGACAAGCCGCATGTAAACGTCGGCACCATCGGTCACGTAGACCATGGCAAGACCACGTTGACGGCCGCGATCACTACCACGCTTTCCGGTGAGGGCGAGACTGAAGCCAAGAGCTTCGCCGAGATCGACAACGCTCCCGAGGAGAAGGAGCGCGGGATCACGATCGCGACCTCTCACGTCGAGTACGAGACGGCCGGCCGCCACTACGCCCACGTCGACTGCCCCGGCCACGCCGACTACGTCAAGAACATGATCACCGGTGCCGCCCAGATGGACGGCGCGATCCTGGTGGTCTCCGCGGCCGACGGCGTTATGCCCCAGACCCGCGAGCACATCCTGCTCGCCCGTCAGGTCAACGTTCCGCACGTCGTGGTCTTCCTCAACAAGGTCGACCAGGTCGATGACGACGAGCTGCTCGAGCTGGTCGAAGAAGAGGTCCGCGAGCTGCTCAACGAGTACGACTTCGACGGCGACAATACGCCGATCATCATGGGTTCCGCGACCATGGCACTCGAAGGCGACGAAGCGATGAAGGCCAAGATCGTCGAACTAGGCGAGGCTCTGGACAGCTACATCCCCGAGCCCGAGCGCGAGCTCGACAAGCCTTTCCTGATGCCGGTCGAGGACATCTTCTCGATCACCGGACGCGGCACCGTCGCAACCGGTCGCATCGAGCAGGGAATCGTCAACACCGGCGACGAGATCGAGATCGTGGGAATCCACGAGAAGACGGCGACCACCACGGTCACCGGCGTCGAGATGTTCCGCAAGATCCTCGACGAGGGTCGTGCCGGAGACAACGTCGGCTGTCTGCTCCGCGGTACGAAGCGCGAGGAGATCGAGCGCGGCCAGGTTCTCTGCAAGCCCGGTTCGATCACGCCGCACACCAAGTTCAAGGCCGAGGTATACGTGCTCAAGAAGGAAGAGGGTGGACGCCACACTCCGTTCTTCACGGGCTACCGGCCGCAGTTCTACTTCCGGACCACAGATGTGACCGGCGTCGCCAACCTGCCCGAGGGCACGGAAATGGTCATGCCGGGTGACAACATCGAGATGGTTATCGAGCTGATCCAGCCGATCGCCATGGACCAGGGCCTGCGCTTCGCCATCCGTGAGGGTGGACGCACCGTCGGCTCCGGAGTCGTCTCGGAGATCATCGAGTAGTAACGCTTGACAAGGGACGGGTACCTTCGGGTCCCGTCCCGACTGTCGCCCCGGGCGGCAGGGCAGTACGAAGAACAGATACGACCTTTGAAGTACCCCAGGAAGTCGAACCACGCTGTGACCGGGATCCCCGGAATGGCGCAGGCGGCGGGGGACCTTGACATCAGCGGGTGCTGGTTCGCAGCCGGTTCACGCCCACAGAACGAGAAAGCAAGAAGAGACCAGAGTGGCCGCAATCGCCGCACAGAAAATCAGGATCAGGCTCAAGGCCTACGACCACGACGCCATCGACCGCGCTGCGCGGGAGATCGTCGATACGGCCGAGCGCACCGGTGCTTCGGTTTCCGGCCCCGTGCCGCTGCCGACCGAGCGCAATATCTACTGCGTGATCCGTTCGCCCTTCAAGGACAAGGATTCGCGCGAGCACTTCGAGATCCGCACTCACAAGCGCCTGATCGACATCCTCCAGCCGACCCCCAAGACCGTCGACTCGCTCCAGCGCCTGGACTCGCTCCCGGCCGGCGTCGACATCGAGATCCGCCTGTAGGAAGACATGTCAGCGATCCTCGGCAAGAAAATCGGAATGACCCAGATCTTCAGGGAAGACGGAGAAGTCGTCCCCGTGACCGTGATCGAAGCCGGGCCTTGCCCGGTGACTGCGATCCGCAACCCCGAGCGCGACGGCTACTCGGCGATCCAGCTCGCCTTCGACGAAGTCAAGAAGGGCAAGCTGAGCAAGGCCGAGGAGGGCCATCTCGCGAAGGCCGATTCCGCTCCGATGCGAGTGGTGGTCGAGTTCCGGGACGCGACCATCGACGGTGGCGAAGAGGACGAGGGCGACGGGCCCACGCTCGGCCAGCAGGTCACCGTGAAGAACTTCGAGGCCGGTCAGAAGGTCAAGGTCTCGGGCGTTTCGGTCGGCAAGGGATTCCAGGGCACCGTCAAGCGCCACAACTTCAGTCGCGGCCCCGTCTCTCACGGTTCTCACAACGTGCGGGCCCCCGGCTCGATCGGCGCCAGCGCCTACCCGGCCCGTGTCTTCAAGGGCATGCGCCTGCCGGGCCAGATGGGCAACAAACGCGCCACCCAGCTCGGGCTGGAGATCGCCGACATCGACGCCGATCGCAACCTGCTGCTGATCAAGGGCTCGGTACCCGGTTCCAGGAACTCGATCGTGGAGATACGTACTGATGGCTAGCGCCAAATCGACAAAACTTCCCGTGCTGGGCAAGACGACCAAGGCCGACGTGCCCGCCGATCTCTTCGGCGAGGAGTTTCACCAGACCCTGGTCCACGAGGCCGCTCGTGCCGACGCCAACTCGCGCCGTCGCGGCACGGCTTCGACCCTTACCCGCGGCGAAGTCTCCATGACCACCGCCAAGGCCTGGCGCCAGAAGGGCACCGGGCGCGCCCGCGTCGGCGCCCTCAGCGTCGGCAGCCGCTACGGCGGAGCCGCCACTTTCGGCCCGAAGCCCCGCCATTACACCGTCAAGGTCAACCGCAAGGCCCGCCGCAAGGCGCTGCGCTCGGCGCTCTCGGTCCACGCAGACCGCGGCAGCGTCGCTGTGGTCAAGGCCGCGGACTTCGAGACCCCTTCGACCAAGGACGCCGCTGCCGCGCTCGAGAAGTGGGGCGCCAAGCGCTCCACCCTGATCGTGATTCTCGGCGACGAGACCGGTCTGCTGAAGAGCTTCCGCAACATCCCCCGCATCGATGTGGTGGAAGTCGGTGCGGTCGGAGTCGTCGACGTGATCGGTGCCGCTTCGATCGTGATTTCAGAAGGTGCCCTCGACGTCCTGGCCCGGCGGGCCGGAAGTGCCGAGGCGCAGGAGCCCGCAGCCGCCGACGAAAAGGACGGTGAGTGATGGATCCGCGAAGCGTGATCGTGCGCCCTGTCATCTCCGAGAAGACCTACGCCCTGATCGCGGCCGGAAAGTACACCTTCCGGGTGGACGACCGGGCCCACAAGTTTGAGATCAAGGACGCCGTCGAAAAGGCCTTCGGGGTAGAGGTGGTCAAGGTCCGGACCTCGAAGGTCCGCTCCAAGCCGAAGCGCCGGGGCCTCCACTCGGGTCGCAGCCGTTCGTGGAAGAAGGCGATCGTGGAACTCGCTCCGGGTGAGTCGATCGAACTGTTCGAAGGCGCAGCGGTCGAGGGTTAGAAAGAGACTTATGGCAATCAGAAAGACAAAACCCACCAGCCCGGGACGCCGGTTCGCCACCTACCAGGTGCGCGAGCAGATCACCGCCACCGAGCCCGAGCGCAAGCTGACCGAAGGCCTGACCAAGTCCGGCGGACGCAACGTAAACGGACGCATCACCTCCCGCCACCGCGGTGGAGGTGCCAAGCGGCGTTACCGCAAGATCGACTTCAAGCGGATCAAGGACGGGATCCCGGCCAAGGTCGCGACGGTCGAGTACGACCCGAACCGCAGCTCCTACATCGCGCTGCTCCACTACGCAGACGGCTTCAAGAGCTACATCCTGGCGCCATCGGCGATCAAGGTCGGCGACCGTGTCAATTCCGGCCCGGGATCCGACATCCGTCCGGGGAACTGCCTTGCCCTGGGCGAGATGCCGGTCGGCACGATCGTCCACAACGTCGAGCTGAGGGCCGGCCAGGGCGGCAAGCTCGGCCGCTCCGCAGGTACGGCGATCCAGCTGGTCGCCAAGGAGGGTGAGCTGGTCACCCTGCGTTTGCCGTCGTCGGAGATGCGCCTGGTCAGGGCCGAATGTCGCGCCACCGTGGGCACGCTCTCCAACGCCGAGCACCAGAACGTCAGTATCGGCAAGGCCGGCCGCAACCGGCACAAGGGCAAGCGCCCGCAGTCGCGAGGCATCGCCATGAACCCGGTTGACCACCCGCACGGCGGCGGCGAGGCTCACAAGACTCCCGGCGGCCACCCGGTGACCCCCTGGGGCAAGCCGACGCTCGGCTACCGCACCCGCAAGAAGGGCAAGGCCTCCGATCGTTACATCGTGCGCGGCCGACGCCGAGGCAAGAAGAAGGGCAGATAGACCATGGGTAGATCAACCAAGAAGGGCCCGTTCGTCGAGGAGCGGCTGATGAGCCGCATCAACGCGATGAACGAAGCCGGAAACAAGCAGATGGTCAAGACCTGGTCGCGCCGCTCGGTCGTCTTCCCGGAGATGGTCGGTCATACGATCGCCGTCCACGACGGTCGCAAGCACGTGCCGGTATTCATCAGCGAGTCGATGGTCGGCCACAAGCTCGGCGAGTTCGCCCCGACCCGTACCTTCCGCTCCCACACCGGAGGCAAGGACTGACCGTGGCCCCGAGCAAGTCCACAGAAGAAGCAGTGCTCGTGCGCGCCAGCGCCAAGTACGTACGCGTCGCCCCGCGCAAGGCCCGCCTGGTCGCTGACCAGGTCCGCGGCAAGCACATCGACGAGGCCCGCTCGCTGCTCCAGTTTTCACCGCGTTCGGTTGCCGACGAAATCACCAAGGTGATCGAGTCTGCCGCCGCGAACGCCGAGGCCAACCACGACCTGATCGGCGACGAGATGATCGTTCACGAGATCAGGATCGACGAAGGGCCGACCCTCAAGCGCTTCCGGCCGCGCGCGATGGGCCGGGCGACACCGATCAACAAGAGAACTTGCCACATCTCCGTGGCCCTGACCCCGGAAGACGAGGAATAGAAGAGCAATGGGACAGAAGATCCATCCCGGAGGCTTCCGAGTCGGCTACATCCACGATTGGAAGTCGAACTGGTTCGCCGAGAAAGACTTTTCCGACCTGCTCATGCAGGACCTGGCGATCCGTGACCACATCGAGACCAAGCTGGCCCATGCCGGCCTGTCCGACATCACGATCCAGCGTCGCGGCGAAGTCGCAGTGGACATCCACACCGCGCGTCCCGGCATCGTCATCGGCAAGTCCGGCAGCGAGGTGGACGCCCTGCGCAAGGACCTCCACAAGATCACCGGCACCCCGGTCAAGGTCAACATCCGCGAGGTCAAGCGACCCGAACTCGACGCCAAACTGGTCGCCCAGTCGATCGCCGAGCAGCTGCAGAACCGCGTCGCCTTCCGCCGCGCGATGAAGCGCGCGCTGACCTCGGCCATGCGCTCCGGCGCCAAGGGCGTCAAGGTTCAGATCTCCGGCCGCCTCGGCGGCGCCGAGATGGCCCGAACCGAGGGCTACTCCGACGGCCGCGTTCCGCTCCACACCATGCGCGCCGACATCGATTACGGCTTTGTCGAAGCCAGGACCGGAACCGGACGCATCGGCGTCAAGTGCTGGATCAACAAGGGCGAAATCATGCCCGAAGGCTTCGAGTCGGCCAAGCTGACCGAGCCCGAGCCGCCGCAGCCCGATCGCCGCCGCGGTGGAGACAACCGCGGTGGGGGAGGTCGTCGCTGATGCTGATGCCCAAGCGGGTCAAGCACCGCAAAGTCATGAGGGGTCGCCGAAAGGGCAACGCCAAGGGCGGCACCGCGGTCACCTTCGGTGAGTACGGCCTGAAGTCGCTCGAACGCGGCTGGGTGACCAACCGCCAGATCGAAGCTGCGCGAGTCGCCGCGACCAGAAAGATCAAGCGTGGCGGCAAGGTCTGGATCAACATTTTTCCCGACAAGCCGATCACCAAGAAGCCGGCCGAGACCCGCATGGGCTCCGGCAAGGGCAACCCGGAGGCCTGGGTCGCCGTGGTCAAGCCCGGAAGAGTGATGTTCGAGCTCTCCGGCGTCGACGAGGAACTCGCCCGCGAGGCGATGCGCGTCGCCGGCCACAAGCTTCCGCTCAAGACCAAGTTCGTACAGCGCGAAGGAGCGGGCGAATGAGGGCCAGCGAAATCCAGAGCATGCACGATGTCGAGCTGGTCGAGAAGCTGAAGGAAGCGCGCGAGGAGGCATTCAACCTGCGCCTGCGCCATGCGACCGGCGAACTCGAGAACACCGCCGGCCTCAAAGAGGCCAAGCGCGACGTGGCGCGGCTGCTGACCGTCGCCGGTCAGCGCAACATCGACCTTGAGCGCGAACAGGGCTCCAACTAGTCAGGCAGAACTGATGTCAGAAGAAGAAAAAGAAGAGACAACCGAAGAAGAGGCCCCGGCAGTGGAGGAGACTCCCGCTGAAGAAACGGCCGAAGCCCCGGCTGAGGATGCCGCCCCCGAGGAGGCTCCCGCCGCTGAAGCCGCCGCAGCCGAGCCGAGCGAGCCCGACCCCCTTGACGACCTTCCCTGGAAGGAGCGCAAGCGCCTGCTCAAGTCCCGGGAGTCCGGCACGGCGGGACCTGAGAAGACACCCGAGCAGCGCGAAGAGGATCGTCAGAAGGCCCGTGCCGACAAGGCCCGTGCCCGGCGCAAGCGCCGCGGCGACGCCAAGGACGCGCCGAAGCCTGAAACCGGCGATGGCACGCCGCGGGCCGAACGGACCCGTACCGGCAAGCCGAAGGAGCGCCAGGGACTGGTCACTTCCGACAAGGGTGACAAGACGATTACCGTCCAGATCGACAGCGCCCGCCGGCATCCGGTGTACGAGAAGATCGTCCGCCAGCGCCACAAGATCCACGTCCACGACGAGCGCAACGAGGCCGGCCAGGGCGACGTGGTCCGCGTGATCGAAACCCGCAAGCTTTCGAAGACCAAGCACTGGCGCCTGGTCGAGATCGTCGAAAAGGCCAGGTAGTCGATGATCCAGCAGGAATCAAGACTGCGCGTCGCCGACAACTCGGGTGCCCGCGAGCTGCTGTGCATCCGGGTGAAGGGCGGGTCCCACCGCAAGTACGGATCGATCGGCGATGTGATCACCGCGACCGTCAAGGCGGCGAGCCCCCAGGGCAACGTCAGCAAGGGCGAAGTCGTCCAGGCCGTGATCGTGCGCACCCGCAAGGAGATCGGCCGTCCCGACGGTACCTACATCGCTTTCGACGAAAACGCCGCGGTGCTCATCGACGAGCAGAAGAACCCGCGCGGTACGCGCATCTTCGGCCCGGTTGCCCGCGAACTGCGTGACCGCGACTTCATGAAGATCATCTCGCTTGCCCCGGAGGTGCTGTGAAAATGAGAATTCGCACCGACGACCAGGTACAGATCATCTCCGGCAAGGATTCGGGCAAGCAGGGGCGTGTGCTCCGGACCGACCCGAAGAAGCAGGCCGTATACGTCGAGGACCTCAACATGGTCAAGCGTCACCAGCGCGCCCAGCCTTCCCCGAGCGGACAGGGCCCTGGCAAGGACGGCGGCATCATCGAGATGGAGGGTCCGGTCCACGTCTCCAACGTGATGCTGGTCGACCCCACCGACAACCGTCCGACCCGGATCGGCATCCGCACTACCGAAGACGGCAAGCGCCAGCGCTTTTCGAAGCGAACCAACGAGGCAATCTAGGAATCTCCATGGAAGCAGCTACGACAACAGAACAGGCAGTTCCGCCGCCGCGGATGCGCGACAGCTACCGCGAAGAGGTCCTTCCGAAACTGATCGAGAAGTTCGGCTACTCGACCCCGATGCGCGCTCCGCGACTGGAAAAGATCACCCTGAACATGGGCCTCGGTTCGCACATGGATACGAAGCGCCGCGAGAAGGCGGCCGGAGAGCTGGCCCTGATCGCCGGCCAGTACCCGAATCCCAGGATGGCCAAGAAGTCGGTCGCTTCGTTCAAGGTCCGCGAAGGCATGCCGGTAGGTGTGTCGGTGACCCTGCGCGGTGCCCGCATGTGGGAATTCCTCGATCGGCTGATCTCGATCTCGATCCCCCGGATCCGGGACTTCCGCGGCCTCAAGGCGACCTCTTTCGACGGCCGGGGCAATTACTCCATGGGCGTCAAGGAACAGCTGATTTTCCCCGAGATCGATTACGACTCGGTTGACGAGACTCACGGTCTCGACATCACGATCACCACGTCCGCTCCGACGGACGCCGAGGCTTTCGAGCTGTTGCTCGGCCTGGGTATGCCTTTCGCGAAGGAAGGCCGCCCGGTCGCAGACGGTGATGAAGAAGCCACCGACCAAGAAGAGCAGGAGGGCTAGGCCCAGATGGCCAAGACATCCCAGAAGGTTCGCCAGCAGCGTCCGGCGAAGTACAAGACCCGCGAATACAACCGGTGCCGCCGTTGCGGTCGTCCGCGCGCTTATTACCGCAAGTTCGGCATCTGCCGGATCTGCCTGCGCGAGGCCGCACACGAGGGCTACATCCCCGGCATGACGAAGTCCAGCTGGTAGATCATGATCACTGACCCGATCTCCGATTACCTGACCCGCATCCGCAACGGCCTGAGAGCCGGTCTTGCGACCGTCGATGTCCCCAGCTCGAAACTCAAAGTCGAGATTTCGCGAATCCTGACCGAACAGGGTTACATCGCCGGCTACGAGAAGCAGCCCGCTGACGTCGGCGAGAAGATCACCGTGGAGCTCAAGTACACGAAGGACCACCAGCCGGTGATCACCGGTATCGAGCGGGTCTCCCGGCCCGGCCGTCGCCGTTACGTCAACCACGCCTCGGTCCCACGGGTCCAGGGTGGAACCGGCACCGCGATCGTCACCACCTCTCACGGTGTGATGACCGGCCACGACGCGAAGAAAACCGGAGTCGGAGGGGAGGTCGTCGCCTACGTCTGGTGATCCGGACAGGGGCGACTTCAAAATCATGAGCCGAATCGGAAAGAAACCAATCGACCTCCCCGGGGGCGTCGAGATCGACATCAAGCCCGGACTGGTCACGGTCAAGGGCCCGAAGGGCGAACTCACCCAGGAGATCTCCCAGGAGATGACGGTCAAGGCCGACGACGGTGTAGTCACCGTCGAGCGCCCGACCGACCGCGGGCCCCACCGGGCCCTCCACGGACTTACCCGGAGCCTGGTCGCCAACATGGTCGTCGGGGTCACCGACGGCTACGAGAAGCGCCTCGACATTCAGGGCGTCGGCTACCGTGCTGCCGCCAAGGGCAAGGGACTCGAGCTCGCGCTCGGCTACTCCCACCCGGTCTCGATCGAGGCCCCCGAAGGCATCGAGTTCGAGGTCCCGCAGCCGACCGAAGTGGTCGTGCGCGGCATCGACAAGCAGCTGGTCGGCCAGATCGCGGCGAACATCCGCGAGAGCCGTCCGCCGGAGCCCTACAAGGGCAAGGGAATCCGCTACCGCGACGAGCACGTTGCCAGGAAGGTCGGTAAGCGCGTATGACCGTCACAACGAACCGCCAGCGCCGCCAGCGCCGCCGCTACCGCGTGCGCTCGAAGATTTCCGGTACCGCGGAACGGCCGCGGCTCTCGGTGTACCGCTCGAACAGGGGTGTTTTCGCCCAGCTCATCGACGATGTCGACGGCAAGACGGTTGCCGCTGCGAACTGGACCGAGCCCGAACTGCGTGAGCTCGGCAGGACAGAACAGGCGAAGAAGGCCGGCGAGTTGCTGGCCGAACGTGCAAAGAAGGCAGGTGTCGAGCGCTGTGTGTTCGACCGAAGCGGTTACCGCTACCACGGCAGGGTCAAGGCCCTTGCCGAGGGAGCGAGAGAGGGTGGGCTGGAGTTCTAATGAACTTCGCTACGGTGAACGGCTGATATGAAGGGAATGGATACAGCTCGCGTCGAGATGGTCAGTCCGAAAGGGCTCGACCTTCAGGAACGTGTGATCGAGATCAACCGCGTGGCCAAGGTGGTCAAGGGCGGACGTCGTTTCTCGTTCACCGCCCTGGTCGCCGTGGGCGACGAAGAATCGGTGGTCGGCATCGGATACGGCAAGGCCCGGGAAGTCCCGCTTGCGATCCAGAAAGCGGTCGAAAACGCCCGCAAGAATCTGGTCCGGATCCCGAAGTACAACGATACGATCACCCACAAGATCATCGGACGCTTCGGTGCCGGACACGTTGTCCTGCGCCCGGCCAGCCCCGGTACCGGCGTAATCGCCGGTGGCGGAGTGCGAGCCGTGCTCGAACTCGGCGGTGTCAAGGACATCCTGACCAAGAGCATCGGCACCCAGAACCCGATCAACCTTGTCAAGGCGACCATGGACGGCATCGTGCGTCTGCGCCGGCCCGAGGACGTAGCCGAACTGCGCGGCCTGAGCGTGACCGAAGTTCTCGGCATCCATCACGAGCAGCCCGCCGAATCCGACGGTGGTGGCGAGGAAGACGCGGCCAGCACGGCTGCGGTCGAAGAAGCCGCCGATGCCGCCGCTGAAGCCGCCGAAGCCCCCGTAGAAGAGGCTCCGGCTACCGAAGAGGCGACGCCCGGGGACATCAGCGCCCTGGAAGCCAAGGCTGCGGAAGACCTGGCCTCCCAGAGCGGAGCCGTGGCTGAGGATCCCTCGACAGTCGCCGCGAGCGAAGTCGAAGCCGAAGTCGCCGCCGAGGAGCAGCTCGACCCCGGCACCGAAGAGGCTGCCGAAGAGGTTCAGGCCACCGAGGAGGCCGCCGAGGCCGCCGAGAAGATCGAAACCGTCGATGGGGAGAAGTCCTGATGGCGAAGCTGGCGATCACTCAGACCCGATCCAACATTCACCGCAACCCTCACCAGATGGGCACCCTTCAGGCCCTCGGCCTGGGCAAGCGCGGTCGTACGGTCGAACGCGAGGATACGCCTCAGCTGCAGGGTCAGCTCAAGGTGATCACCCACCTGGTTGAAGTCAAGGAGATCTGATGGCCGCCAAGAAACAGGAAAGCCGCGAGGAAGAGATCGGCCTCCACAACCTCAGTCCCAAGCCAGGGTCGCGACGCCCGCGCAAGCGGATCGGTCGTGGCCAGGGTTCGGGCACCGGCAAGACTTCCGGCCGCGGACACGGCGGCCAGGGACAGCGCGCCGGAAATACGCGCGATGCCGCGCGCGAGGGTGGTCAGAACCCGATTCATCGCCGGATGCGCAAGCTGCGCGGTCCGAACATGAAGAAGTCGATGCCGTTCGAAAACTTCCGTACTTCGACCCAGCCGGTAAACCTGAGCGATCTCGAGGATCGCTTCGAGGCCGGCGCCGAAGTGACTCCCGAATCCCTCAAGGCAGCCGGACTGGCGACACGCTCGTTTCCGGTGAAGGTTCTGGCCAAGGGTGAGATCAGCAAGGCGCTGACGGTTCGGGCCCACGGTTTCAGCAAGACAGCGAAGGAAAAGATCGAAGCCGCCGGCGGAAGCTGTGAGCTGATCGAAGCCTGATGCTGGCGACCGTTGCGAAGGCATTCTCCGTTCCGGAGATACGCAAGAAGCTCCTCTTCGTTGCTGGAATTCTCGCGCTCTACCGCCTCGGCGCCTACATCCCGGTGCCCGGCGTCAACGTCGACGCCATCAACAGCCTGGAGGATTCGCTCACCGGCTCGGACATCCTCGGCTTCCTGAACCTCTTCTCCGGCGGCAGCCTCTCGCGCCTGTCACTTTTCGCGCTGGGCATCATGCCCTACATCACCGCCTCGATCATCCTGCAGCTGATGACCGTGGTCCTGCCTTCTCTGGAGCGCCTCCAGAAGGAAGGCGAAGTCGGCCAGCAGAAGATCACCCAGTACACCCGTTACCTGACGGTCGGCCTGGCGGCGATGCAGTCCTTCGCCTACGTCTTCCTCTTCAACTCGCTCGCTCCCGCCGGCGGAGAAAGCGTGATCAGCAGTCTGACCGCGCCCAACATCTTCCTGATCGTGATCTGCCTGACCGCCGGCACCGTGCTGCTGATGTGGATGGGCGAGTTGATCACCCAGCGCGGCATCGGCAACGGCATATCGCTGCTGATCTTCGCCTCGATCGTCTCTGGCGTGCTGCCGGGCATTCAGACCTGGTGGACCAACCCCGACCAGGTCTTCGTCGTGCTGCTGCCGTTCATCATCCTCGGAGTGGTGGTCGCGATCGTCTTCGTCCAGGAAGGGCAGCGCCGGATTCCGGTCCAGTACGCGAAGCGTGTCGTCGGGCGCAAAATGACCTCCGGCGGTTCGACGTACCTGCCGCTCAGGGTCAACATGGCCGGTGTCATCCCGGTCATCTTCGCCGCCTCGATCATGGCGCTTCCGCCGACCATCGGCCAGCTGATCAATACGCCGGCCGCGCTCGACTTCGCCGCCTTCCTCGCACCGGACCAGTGGGCCTACGTGGTCGGCGAGGTCTTCTTCATCATCATCTTCACCTACTTCTATACGGCCGTCACCTTCAACCCCGTGGACCAGGCCGACAACCTGAAGAAGTACGGCGGCTTCATACCTGGAGTCAGACCGGGTCGGCCTACCGCCGAATACCTCGACCGTGTGCTTTCGCGCCTCACATTCCCGGGCGCGCTCTACCTCGGTGCCGTGGCGGCTTTCCCGACGATCCTGTTCAACCAGGTCGGCGGTGGCTTCTTCTTCGGCGGAACCTCGATCCTGATCGTGGTCGGTGTCGCACTCGATACCGTCAAGCAGCTGGAGGCCCAGCTGATGATGCGCAACTACGAGGGCTTCCTGCAATGATCGGGAGGAGCTGACATGCCGAACCGCAACCTCAACCTGATCCTGCTCGGCCCTCCGGGCAGCGGCAAGGGAACCCAGGGCGAACGGCTCCAGGAGGACCTCGAGCTTCCGTACTACGCCACGGGGGACATCCTCCGCGCCGCAGTCCGGGACGAAACAGACATCGGCAAAGCGGCGAAGGAGTACATGGACCGCGGTGACCTGGTGCCGGACGAAGTGATCATCGGCGTGATCGCCGAGCGGCTCGAGAGTGGCGAGGCCGATCACGGCTTCCTGCTCGACGGCTTCCCGCGGACCGTGCCCCAGGCCGAGGCGCTCGACCGGAAGCTGGGCGAGCTCGGCAGGCAGCTGACCGCGGTGGTGCTGATCGACGTTTCCGACGAGGAGATCGTCCGTCGCCTCTCCGGGCGCCGGGTCTGCGTCGAGGCCGGCCACGTCTACCACGTCGACTTCAATCCGCCGGCGACCGACGGCGTCTGCGACATCGACGGCTCCGAGCTGATCGTTCGCGACGACGACAAGCCCGACGTAGTCCGCCACCGGCTGGTCCAGTACCACGAGAAGACCGCCCCGCTGGTCGACTTCTACAGCAAGCAGGCGCTTCTCGAACGAGGTCGACGGCAGCCAGGACCCGGACCGGGTCGGTGAGTCGGTCCGTTCGCTGATTTCCACGCTCAGCCTCGAAGAGGGCTCGTGAGCCCCTCGGCTCCGCCGTTCGCTGCATGATCACCCGAAAGACCGCGGCGCAGATAGAGAAGATGGCCGCTGCCGGTGCGGTCCACGCCCGCTGCATGAAGATGCTGACCGGCATGATCCGGCCCGGGGTCACGACCGCCGAGCTCGATCGTGCCGCAGAGAAGTTCATCCGCTCCCAGGGCGGCGTACCCACGTTCAAGGGCTTTCGTGGCTTCCCGGGCTCGATCTGCGCTTCGCCGAACTCGATGGTGGTCCACGGTATCCCCGGCCCCTACGAGCTGGCCAAGGGCGACATCCTCTCGATCGACATCGGCGTGACGCTCGACGGCTGGGTAGCCGACGGAGCCAGCACGATCCCGGTCGACGAAATCGACCCGACCACGGCGAGACTGCTGGAAGTGACCAAGCAGTCGCTCGACATCGCCGCGGACCGGATGGTGCCGGGCAACCGGGTCGGTGACATCTCCAGCGCGGTTCAGGACCACGTCGAGGCGGAGGGATTCTCGATCATCCGCTCGCTGGTCGGGCACGGCATCGGTCAGGAGATGCACGAGGAGCCGCAGATCCCGAACTACGGGACAGCCCGGCCGCGGTCCCGAGATCGAGGCCGGCATGGTCTTCGCGATCGAGCCGATGGTCAACGTCGGCGGCCCCGACATCTACATGGACGACGACGGCTGGTCGGTCTACTCCGAGGACGGCTCGATGGCCGCCCATTTCGAGTACACGGTCGCCGCCACCGATAACGGTCCGAGGATACTGAACCCCTGGGACGGACCATGAATCTTCTTGCTATTGTTCGCGTTCGGCCTTATGGGCCAATTTTTGACGCCCGCTGCCCGTTTAATGGGGCTGCCGGGAGATCTCTTTCCAAAGGAAGCAAAGGACGATGAAGGTCCGAGCCTCGGTAAAACCGATGTGTGAGAAGTGCAAGATCATCCGCCGGCGCGGCCGGGTGATGGTGATCTGCGAGAACCCGCGACACAAACAGAGGCAGGGCTAGTAGATGGCGCGCATCGCCGGGGTCAACATACCCCTCAACAAGAGGACCGAGATCGGCCTCACCTACGTTTTCGGAATCGGCCAGTCAACCGCGCAGGAACTGTGCGACAAGGTCGGTGTCGACCGCAATACCCAGATCAAGGACCTGACCGAAGACGAAGTGATCAAGCTTCGTGAGGCCATCGACGATCTCGATGTCGAGGGTGACCTCCGGCGCGAGCGCTCGCAGAACGTCAAGCGCCTGATGGAGATCGGTTCCTACCGGGGCATGCGTCACCGGCGCGGACTTCCGGTCAGGGGCCAGCGGACCAAGACCAACGCCCGGGGCCGCAAGGGACCGAGGCGCATGGGCGTCACCGGCAAGAAGAAGCCGCCGAGCGGCAAGTAAGGAATACAGATGGCTGTCAAGAAACCCGCCAAGACCCGCACCCGCCGCAAGGTTCGCAAGAACATCGCCGTGGGGCAGGCTCACATCAAGACCTCTTTCAACAACACCATCGTGACCCTGACCGATCTCGAAGGCAACGTAATCGCCTGGGAGTCGGCCGGCAGCGCCGGGTTCAAGGGCTCACGCAAGTCGACCCCCTTCGCCGCGCAGGTAACTGCCGATGCGGCCGCCAAGAAGGGCATGGAGCACGGCCTCCAGAAGGTCGAAGTTTTCGCCAAGGGCGCGGGATCCGGCAAGGACACCGCCGTCCGTTCGCTTCAGGCTGCCGGCCTCGACGTGACCAGCGTCAAGGACGTGACGCCGCAGGCACACAACGGCTGCCGCCCCCGCAAGCGCCGCCGCGTCTGACCCAGGCCGCCTTCAGAGAAGTTTTTCGACCGCCCCCCGAATAGACCAAGGACCACATGAGCACAGATTTCCAGGTACCGAGCATCAGCTCCGAACAGGTAGACGAGAACAAGGGATCGTTCACGATCGAGCCCCTCGACAAGGGCTTCGGCTACACCTTTGGCTCGAGCCTGCGCCGGGTTCTGCTTTCCTCGCTCAGCGGGGCCGCGATCACCAGCGTGCGCATCGAGGGTGTCTCGCATGAGTTCTCCAGCATCGCCGGCGTGAAGGAAGACGTCACCGACATCATCCTCAACCTCAAGGACCTCGTTGTCCGCATGCACACCGATGCCGACGCGGTCGAGGCCCCGGTAGTCGTTACCGGCCCCGGCGACGTAACCGCCGCCGACATCGACCTTCCGGCGGGTGTCGAGATCCTCAACCCTGACGCTCCGGTTGCCACTCTCGAAAAGAAGACCCGCCTCGAGATGTACGTGACCATCGGTCGCGGACGGGGCTATCGTCCGGCTGAGGAGAACAAGGACGAAGATCAGCCGATCGGCGTAATCCCGATCGACTCGATCTTCTCTCCGATCCGCCGTGCTTCCTACGTCGTGGACGCGGCCCGCGTCGGTCAGCGCACCGACTTCGACAAGCTGACCCTCGAGCTCGAGACCGACGGCTCGATCGAGCCCAGCACGGCGCTGCGCGAAGCCTCCGAGATCCTGATCAAGAGCCTGGCCATCTTCAGCGACCCCGACCGGGTCGAGGAGCTGACCGCGCGCGAGCCGGTCGAGGTGGAAGTCGCCGCTGACGTTCCCGCGGCAACCGGCGGCGACAACGACATCCTGATCGATGAGCTCGAACTGAGCGTGCGTTCTTTCAACTGCCTGAAGCGGGCCGGCGTGGAGACCATCGGCGAGCTGCTTCAGAAGTCCGAATCCGAGCTGGCTGCGATCCCGAACTTCGGTCAGAAGTCGATCGACGAGGTCATCGAGAACCTGGCCGGTCGCGGCTACGAGCTTCGCCAGGACTGAGTTCCGGCACTAGACGAGGAGATCAGATGCGCCACGGAATGAAAAGGAACAAGCTCGGTCGTGACTCAGCCCACCGCAAGGCGCTGATGTGCAACCTCTCCAAGGAGCTGATCGAGCACGAGCGCATCAAGACCAGCCAGGCCAAGGCGAAGGCGGCCAAGCCGGAGATCGAGAAGCTGATCACGCTCGCCAAGCGCGGCGACCTTCATGCCCGGCGCCAGGCGCTGTCAACCCTTCGCCAGGACAAGTTCGCCGTCCACAAGCTCTTCGACGAGATCGCGCCGCGCTACGCCGAGCGTCCCGGGGGATACACCCGCATCGTCAAGCTCGGCCCACGCAAGTCCGACTCGACCGAAATGGTCTTTCTCGAGCTGGTCTGAGTTTGATGCGGGCGTCAACTGCGCCCGGTAGCGAAGCGCTGTGAGCCGCGGAGCGGAACGGAGCTTTCCTGTTGTTCGAAAGCATGCCGAGGTGGTACCGTACCGATCGTGGTCTGCAGTACTCAGGGTTTCGTATCGAACGGGGTGCTTTTTGCTTGGTGAAATGAAGTTAGGCCAAAGGCAGATTGCCTTCGCCGTGCTGCTGGCACTGGCTTTCGTGGCCGCGCTCACCCCGACCGTATCCCGTGCTGAAAACTGGGCAACTTCGACGTCGTTCAGCAACCCGACCGGGATCGCGGTCGGGTACGGCGGTGGGGTCTTCGTTGCCGACAACGGCAACGACCGGATCGTCAAGCTCAACCTGGCGGGCGTCCGGCAGCAGGTCATCGGAAAGCGCGGCGGCGGTCAGGTCGAGTTCCGCAGCCCCAGAGACGTCACTGTAGAGCCGGGTGGCGCGATCTTTGTCGCCGATACCGGCAACTACCGCATCCAGCGGCTCTACTCGTCCGGCCAGTTCCAGACTGAATGGGGCGGCGAAGGAACCGGGATCGGCTACTTCACGAGCCCGAGTGGCGTGTCGATCGATGGCTCGGGCAACCTCTACGTCGCTGACTACGGCAACAACCGTGTCCAGAAGTGCAACGCCTGGGGCTGGTGTGGAAGCGCATGGAACTTCGCCGACGGAAGCGATCCAGGCCTTGCCGAGCCGCGCGCCGTCGCGGTCGCACCGGACGGGAACTTCTTCGTCACCGACACCGTCAACGCACGCATCATCAGGAGCAGCCCGTCGGGCGAGCAGCTCGACAGCTGGGGTTCACGCGGGTCCGGAAACGGCCAGCTGACAAATCCCGGAGGAGTGGCGGTGGATGATGCCGGTGATGTCTACGTCTCGGATGCCGCCAACGACCGTGTGCTCAAGTTTTCCCCCGACGGAACCCTGATCGGCCAGTACGGCCAGTCGGGCTCGGGTCCTGACGAACTGCATAATCCCAGCGGTCTCGCCTGGGCGAACGGTTTCCTTTATATCGCCGACACCGGCAACCACCGAATTCAGAAGGTTCAGGTCGGACCCGACACCGAACCGCCCGACAACGGCGGCGGCAACAACGGCGGCGGAAACAACGGCGGCGGCAATAACGGCGGCGGAAACAACGGCGGCGGCAACAACAACGGCGGCGGCAACAATGGCAACAGCGGCGGCGGCAACGGCGGCGGCAGAAGCTCCAACGCCGGGGTGAAGATCTCCAAGGTCAAGCTGATTCCCCACCGAGGGTGGATCTACCGCGACGGATACCTGAACATGCAGGTACAGGTCACAAACAGGGGGCGCAACATGGCCCGACGGATCGATCTCTTCCTGACCTCTTCGAAGAAGAAGGTAAAGGTCCCGCGCCGGCTGAGGTTCGGTCAGATACTGCCGGGCTGGACCAAGACCAAGACTTTCAAGGTCAAGGCGAAGCGCAGCGCCCGCGGATGGGTGATGATCGAAGCACAGGCCTGGGGCAAGCGCAACCGCAACTTCCTCAAGCTGATCAAGCCGTGGTGGCCTGCCTGAGCGCCTGACATCGAGGCGAGCCTGATCGGGAATCCTCCCGGGGTCGATCGCGGATACCGTCCGACCGCGTGATCTGGCGAGTTGACATCGAGTACGACGGTACGCCCTTTCAGGGCTGGGCCCGGCAGGACAACGGCCCGTCGGTCCAGGCCGAGATCGAAAGGGCGCTGGCCATTGCGCTCCGTCTCGACCGGGTCAGCCTGACCGTCGCCGGACGCACCGACGCGGGTGTCCACGCGCTCGGTCAGGTGGCCAGCTTCGAATACGAAGGCGGGGTGCCGGATACGATCGTGCGAAGCCTCAACGGGCTGACCTCGCCGGCAATCGCGATCCGTTCGCTCACCGCTGCGCCGGAAGGCTTCGACGCCCGCCGTTCAGCCCGCTCGCGCACCTACTGCTACCGGATTCTGCTTCGCCGTCCGGCCAGCCCCTTTTCCCGGGATCGCGCCTGGTGGATCTCGCGGCATGTCGATCGCGGCCTGCTCGAGCAGTGCGCCGCGGCGATCGTCGGCCGGCACGACTTCACTGCCTTCACCCCGACCGACACCTACCACACCCGTTTTTTGCGGGTCATCCATGCCGCTGACTGGGTGACCGAATCGGGTCTCGTCGCGCCCCCGGGAGTGGATGCGGAGCAGCAAATCCACCCGGTGCCGGCGAGCCGCGGCGACTCGGAGTTTCTGCAGTTCTGGGTCACCGGCGATTCGTTCATGCGCAGCATGGTCCGGATCCTGGTCGGCACGATGGTCGAGGTGGCCGATGGCAGCCGGACGATCGATGACTTCCGGCGCCTGCTCGAGGGGGCCGAGCGACCCGATGCCGGGGTGACCGCTCCGCCGCAGGGGCTCTACTTCGTTTCGGTCGAGTACTGAAGCGGAGCAACGGGTGGTGAAAACCGTCGCCGACCGACTCGCCTATCCTTGCCAGTGTGCGCATCCTGCTGACCAACGACGACGGCATCGGTGCCCGCGGACTGCAGGACCTCCGACGGGAGTTGCGCCAGATCGACGGAGTCGAGCTCGACGTGATCGCCCCGGACTCGAACCGCAGTGCATCGGCCCGCAGCATCACCGTGCGCTCGCCGCTGTCGGTGCAGGAAGTGAACTTCGAGGACGGTGATCTCGGCCATGCCACCGATGGCACCCCGGTCGACTGCGTGCGCTTCGCGGACGTCGGCCTGGTCGGCCACCGCCCGGACCTGATCGTCTCCGGAATCAACCACGGCGTGAACCTGGGGGACGACGTCACCTATTCGGGCACGGTGGCCGCCGCACTGGAGGGTGTGATCCTCGGCATACCGGCGATCGCCGTCTCTCAGCAGTCGACCGAACAGGAGATGGGCTACATGCCCCAGCGCCACTACGACTTCGGTGTCGCGGCCAGGTTCACCGCTGCCACGGTGAAGGAGCTCTTCGACCATCCGATGCCGGAGGGAACCCTGCTCAACATCAACGTCCCCGGGTCGGATCCCGAGGGTGTGGACGTGACCAGGCTCGGCCGCAGGCTCTACAAGGACGAACTTCGCGAGGTCGAGACCGACAAGGACGACGGGCGCAGGCGCTACCGGATCTACGGTTACGAGCCGGGGCTCGACGACGAAGCCGGCACCGACATCGGGGCGATCGCCCGTCAGCGCATCGCGGTGACGCCACTTCACCTGGACCTGACCCATCACGTCGGCATAGATGGCATGCGTCAGCGCGATTTCGAGCGCGTGCTCGGGCTCGCCACCGGCTGAGGCGCGGGTGGAGGATACGGTCGAAAAGAGGATCTCCCGGCTCCGGGACGAGATCAACCGTCACATCTACCTCTACCACTCGAAGGACGATCCGGAGGTATCCGACGAGCAGTACGACGAGCTCTTCGCGGAGCTCCAGGCCCTGGAGGCCGAGCACCCCGAACTGATCAGCGGTGACTCCCCGACCCAGCGCGTCGGAGCGCCGCCCAGCGAAGGCTTCGCGGCGGTCGAGCACGAAGTACCCATGCTTTCCCTGGCCAACGCCCGGACCGCCGAAGAACTGCTCGCCTGGGAGAAGCGGATCCGTACCCGGCTGGAAAAGGCCGACGTCGATCCCGGCATGATCACCTGGGTGACCGAGCCGAAGATCGACGGCCTGGCGATCTCACTTACCTATGAGGACGGCCGATTCGTGCGTGGGGCGACCAGGGGGGACGGCAGGGTCGGCGAGGATGTAACCCGCAACATCGAGACGATCGAGGCCCTGCCGAAGCGGATCGACGGGGCGCCGCCCCTGATCGAGGTCCGTGGCGAGGTCTACCTGCCGATCCCGGATTTCGCCGAGCTCAACCGCCGCCGGACCGAAGCCGGCCTGCCGGCCTTCGCCAACCCCCGCAACTCGGCTGCCGGCTCGATCCGGCAGATCGACCCGGCCGCGGCGGCCGAGCGCCCGCTGGCAATCTGGTCGTACGGGATCGGCGTCACTGACGGCTTCGAGTTCGAGACGCACTCGGAGGAAGTCGAATGGCTGGCCGAACACGGGTTCCCGACCAACCCGGACACCGCGGCGCACCAGAGCATCGAAGAGGTGCTCGAGCGCTGCCAGTGGTGGCTCGATCGACGCGAGGACCTCGACTTCGAAATCGACGGTGTCGTGGTCAAGGTCGACCGGCTCAGCCTCTGGAGGGAGCTCGGTGTGGCCGGCCGGGAACCAAGATGGTCGATCGCCTGGAAGTTTCCGCCGACCACCGCCACCACCCTGCTCCGGGAAATCGACTGGAACGTGGGCCGCACCGGGCATCTGGTGCCGTGGGCGATGCTCGAGCCGGTCAGGGTCGGCGGGGTCACGGTTTCGACGGCGACCCTTCACAACGAGGAGGACCTCGAACGCAAGGACGTACGGGCCGGAGACGAGGTGGTCGTACTCCGGGCCGGTGACGTGATTCCGCAGGTCGTCTCGGCGCTCGCCCAGAAACGCCCCGAGGGGGCCGTGCGACCGCGGCCGCCGCGAGAACTGTCCGGCCTGCGGAACGAAGGTGGTCAAGCCGGAGGATTCGGTCTTCTCGATCTGCCCCAACCGGACCGGCTGTCCGGGGCAGATCTTCCAGCACATCAAGCACTTCGTCTCGCGCGGAGCGATGGACATCGAGGGCCTCGGGGAGAAGCAGGTGATGCGTTTCCTGGACGAAGGACTGATTTCCGACGTCGCTGACATCTACTCGCTTCGCAACGAGCAACTCGAGGCCCTGGATCGCATGGGTGCGACTTCTTCGGCCAATCTGATCGCCGAGATCGACCGCTCGCGCAATGCTCCGTTCCCCCGCGTGCTCTTCGCGCTCGGCTTGCCCGGGGTTGGTGCGGTCACCGCCGAGGCATTGGCCGATGAGTTCGGCGACCTGGAGGCCCTTCGCGACGCCGACCCTGAGCGGATCGAACAGACCGAGGGGGTCGGCCCGATCATGGCGCGGCAGGTCAGCGAGTCGCTTGCCGAGGAGCGGACCTGGAGCATCGTCGAGAGGCTCAGGGACCAAGGGCTCAACATGGCGCTTTCAGATGCGGATCGCCGGCCGGCCGAAGGCCCGTCTGACCGGCAAGACGGTGGTGCTGACCGGCAGCCTTGCCGACCTGACCCGCGACCAGGCCGCAGACATGGTCAAGCGGGCCGGCGGCAAGGTCACCGGGTCGGTCTCGAAGAAGACGGACTTCGTTGTCGCCGGCGAAAGCGCCGGTTCGAAACTCGAGAAGGCCGAGAAGCTCGGGGTCGCGGTCGTCGATCGCGAAGGCTTCGACCGGCTTCTGAACGGCGAATCGATCGACTCCGCGTAGTTTCGGGGTCGTCGCTGCCCGGACCTCTAGAGCCTGGCGATGATCGCAGCGATGCGGTCCTGCGCGGCCCGGGCGGCGGTGGAGTCGGAGACGTTGTTCATCAGGATCGAGAATGCGTACTTGCGTCCCGAGCGGTTGAAGCAGTAGCCGGACAGGGCGCTCACTCCGGTCAGGGTGCCGGTCTTGGCTCGGCAGCGCCCTTCGGCTTCGGAGCCTCGCATGCGCTGTGCCAGAGTTCCGCTGCGACCGGCTACTGCCAAGGAGTCGGTGAACTCACGATCGAAGTTCGTCCCGCGGGTCCGGTTGAGCAGTTTCACGATGTCGCCGGCGCTGGAGCGGTTGCCGAAGGTCAATCCCGAGCCGTCCAGCGGTCTGACCACTGCGTCGAAGCGCGCCTTGGCGTACTGCCTGACGACCCTGGCCCCCGCCGCAGTGCTGCCGTTCGTCCCTTGCTCCGCCCCGATGTGCTTGATCAGCATTTCGGCGAAGAAATTGTTCGAATTCACGTTCGTCACCCTGGACATCCAGCTCATGTCCGGGGAAGGCAGCCTCGCCGCCAGACGCCTGATCCGGTCCGGCGTCTTTCGAAGGCCGACGCCGTTGCGGACCTTGACGCCCCTGCTACCGAGGCTGCGGACCAGCGACTTGGCCGCCAGCTTCGCGGGATCGGAGCTGAACCTGTTCAGGCTCGCGCTGGTGAATCCCGCGTTGATCGACAGACCGGAGAGCGGGCCGATGTAGGGGCTCGTCGCGAAGCCGGAGTCGACCACGCCACGGCGCCGGTCGAAGACCGTGTCGTCGGCGTAGACGCGGCCGGTGACCCGCCTGATGCCGCGCTTGCGGACGCCGGCGGCCAGTCGATCGATGCTTGAGCCGGCGCCGGCCAGATAGACCCCGAGGAATGCCTTCGTACCAAGGCTGGGGTCACCCGCACCTCGCAGGTAGAGATCCCCTTCGAGGACCCCGTCCCGGATATTGCCGACCGAGAACACCTTGGTCACCATCTTGTGGCCCTTGCCCAGCTTGCCCAAGGCGGTCACGGTCGTGAAGATCTTCGTATTCGAAGCGAGAGAACGCTGCGCCTTGGGATTCAGCGAACAGACACGCTTGCCATTGCCGAGGTTCTTGACCATCAGCGAGGCGCGGCCGTTGCCTGTGCGGACCGCCTTCCTCATCGCCGGGCAGACCGGGTTGACGCTGGTCGTTGCCATCGGACCGGACACGGGCGTGGCAAAGGGCCTGTCGGGATTGGGCAGGGGAAGTGGCTGGGAGGCGGCAGAGGGCCCGGGAATGGACAGCAGCACCAGAATCGAGGCAGCTGTGAGCAGGGTCGTACGCATCAGTCTCATAAACAGGGAAAGAGGCCAGAGTAGCGGCAGTTCAGCCGGTTGAAGACGGATTGGCTCCTTTGGTGCAATAATCCCCGACCGATGGGGAAGGTCGTAGATATCGACGCATCCTCGAAGAGACGCAAGGCCCGAAGCCGGGAACGTCCTTCGAAGACTGCCCTCGTACTGGGGGGCGGCGGATTCACCGGTGGCGTCTACGAGATCGGCGCCCTGCGTGCCCTCGACCTGCTGGCGGTCAATTCGACCGTCAACGACTTCGACATGTACGTCGGCACCAGCGCCGGCTCTTTTATCGGCAGCATGCTGGCGGCAGGGGTCACGCCAGACGAGATGATCCGCGTTCTGACCGACGACGAGGACTCTCCGATCGACCGGCTCAGCCAGGACGTGATGCTGCGGCCCAACGCATCCGAGTACGTCAGGAAGGCCGTCACCCTGCCTTTCCACATGGCCTCGATGGCGAAGAGCCTGTTGCCCCAGTTCCGCGACATATCTGCAATCGACATCGGCTACGCCTTGGCCGAGCACCTGCCGAAGGGCCTCTACTCGAACGAAGGCCTGGGCGGCTACGTGCGCGAAGCTCTCGCCAAGCAGGGCATCAACGACTCCTTCGACGCTCTCGAGCGCGACCTCTTCCTTACGGCGACCGATCTCGACAGCGGAGAGCGCATCGTGCTCGGCGACCCGGACAGCGATTGGTCCGGCGTCCCGGTCTCGAAGGCGGTCGAGTGCTCGACCGCCTTGCCGATGGTCTACGAACCGGTCGAAGTCAACGGACGGACCCTGATCGACGGCGGCATCTACTCGACCACCAACGTCGACGTAGCGGTCGATCGTGGAGCCAAGTTCATCGTCGTGATCAACCCGATCGTGCCGTACCTGAACGATCGCGACAGCGATCTGTCCACTGTTTCCGGAAGCGAGGTCCGACGGATCGCCGACATGGGCGTGCCGGCGATCGCCAACCAGACCTTCCGTCTGCTGCTCCATCAGAGACTTCACGGGGTTGTCGATTTCTGGAACGAGAAGTACCCCGGCGTCGACATCGTCCTTTTCGAACCGGACCTCGACGACGAGCTCATGTTCGGAACGTCGATCATGAACTACTCGCGTCGCATCGACATTGCCAGCCACGGCTTCGAGACGGTCACCGCCAGGCTGGCAGATGACTACTCGGACCTCAAGGAGGCCGCCGAGCGTCACGGGATAGAGATCTCGGCAACCCGCCTGAAGCGGGTCATTCGCCGGGTCAGGGAGCAGGAGTCGAGCGAGAGCTCGGTCTGGCGACGGATCTTCGACCAGACCACCGGTTCGCTGCTTCGTCAGACCGGCTCTTCCTGAGCAGCCGGGTCTGCCCGCCGGGTACGGGCGCCCGCAGGCCCGGGTGAACCGGGCGGCACACGGAAGACCCGCGTGCCGCCGCCGGATCAGCCCGCGTAGAGGTCTTCGATCTGCTGCTCGTACTTCGAGGTGATGACCGGCCGCTTCAGCTTGAGGGTCGGGGTGAGCTCGCCACCCTCCTGGCTGAGATCGACCGGCAGGATCTCGAACCGTTTCACCTGCTCGACGCTGGCGAAGTGGCTGTTGACCTCCTCGATGTGCTTTTCGATTTCCTCGCGCACGACCGGACTGTCTGACATGGCCGACGATTCGTCGAGTGTGCCCTGTTCGGCGGCAAAGCGGCTCAGCGCCTCCTCGTCGAGAGTGATCAGGGCAACCAGATACGGCTTGCGGTCCCCGACGACTACGCACTGCGAGACCAGCGGGTGGCGCTTGACCAGTGCTTCGATGTTCACCGGCGTGATGTTCTTGCCGCCGGCGGTGATGATGATTTCCTTCTTGCGGCCGGTAATGCTGACGTAGCCCTCATCGTCGATCGAGGCCAGATCTCCGGTGTGCAGCCAGCCGTCGATGATCGTCTCGTCGGTTGCTTCCTGGTTGTTGTAGTAGCCCTGGAAGACGTTCGGGCCGCGGACCAGCAGCTCGCCGTCGTCGGCGATCCTGACGTCGACTCCGGGCAGGGCCCGGCCGACCGTACCCACCTTGGAGGCTCCGGGCAGGTTGGCGGTGCCACCGGTCGAGGTCTCGGTCATTCCCCACGCCTCGAGCACCGGTACGCCGGCCGCGTGGAAGAACCTGATGATCTCGGGGTCGATCGGGGCGGCTCCGGTGAGCGCCAGCTTCAGGTTGCCGCCGAATATGTCGCGGATCTTGCTCAGGACGAGCTTGTCGGCCAGCGCGTGCTGGCGGGCCAGCAGCGCTCCCGGCTCCTTGCCCTGTTCTTCGAGTTCGTTGACCTTCTTGCCGACCTTGATCGCCCAGTTGAAGATCACGGCCTTGAGGCCGCCGTCTCCGGCCGAAGTCGCAATCGCGGTGTCGTGAACCTTCTCGAAGATCCGCGGCACCGACGGGAAGTTCTCGGGCTTGATCTCCGAGAGGCTCGGCACGATCTTCAGCTGGTCGCGTTCCCAGAATGCGATCCGTCCTCCGACGTCCAGGGTGCCGTACTGGATCAGCAGCGCGAACACGTGGGCCAGGGGCAGGAAGAGGAAGGTCGTCTCGCCGGGACCGAGGATGTCGACCTTCTCAGCCATGTCGAGCATCGAGCGGTAGTTGCCGTGGGAGATGACGCATCCCTTGGGCGGCCCGGTCGTACCGGAGGTGTAGATGATCTTGCAGATGTCATCAGGCGTCACGCCCTCGAAGCTCTTGCGGAAATCCTCCGCATTGCCGGCGCTGCCGCGCTCCATCAATTCGTCCATCGAGACCGCATCGTCGGCCTCGCCGACCATGATTATCGTGGTCTCGAGATCCGGCATATCGCCCTTGACCTCACGGATCTTTTCCAGCTGGACTTCGTCCTCGACCACTACGAAGCGAGCACCGGAATGGTTGATCACGTACTGGCACTCGACCGGCGAGTTGGTCTGGTAGATCGGCGCGACCACGGCTCCGGCCGACATCACCGCGAAATCGAACAGCGTCCACTCGATCCGGGTGTTGCCGAGAAGTGAAACCCGGTCGCCGGGCTTGACGCCGAGATCGATCAGGCCGAGGGTCAGCTGCCGGACTCGGGCGAGTACATCGTTGAAGCTGACGTTCTCCCAGGTGTCATGGTCGTTCTTGAAAAGGAAGGCTCCGTCGTCGCCGAAGGTCTCGGCGGCTCGTGGCAGCAGGTCTGCGAGCGTCACTGACTTTTTTGGTGCGGATTCAGGCAAAATCTTTTTCCTCTCTCGGGCAGCGGGACGACCTTGATATCAGATCGGGTTGGGGACGTTTACAAAGGTGTGTTCGAGACCGAAGCGCTCGGCGACCACTTCCCCGAGCTTCTCGATACCGCAGACCTCGGTGGCGTAGTGCCCGGCGGCGATGAAGTTGATCCTTCCCTCCCTCGCATCGGCCATCACGTGCTCCGAAGGCTCGCCGGTGAGGAAGGCATCGAGCCCCATTTGGACAGCTGTGTGGATCTCGGACGAGGCCGAACCGGAAACGATCCCGATCGAGCTGATCTGCTCCGGACCTTCGGCGAATACGAGCGGTGCCTGGCCCAGTCCGGCCTCGACGGCCGATGTGAGGTCCGCCAGGGAAACCGGTTCTGCGCGCCGGCCTACGGCGCCGATCCCGCTTCCCTTTACCGATCCGATAGCGCCCGCCTCGGCTTCGAAGCCGAGCTCCCGGCACAGCAGCACGTTGTTGCCGATCTGCGGGTGGGCGTCGAGCGGCAGGTGGTAGCCGGCGATCGAAAGGCCGCCGCCGAACGCAACCTTCAGCCGTGTCGCCATCTGCTCGCTGAGTGCGCGCCCGTGGAAGTCCCAGAACAGCCCGTGGTGGGTGATCAGCATCTCGGCGCCGGACTCGACCGCTGCCTCGATCGACTCGAGGTGCGCCGATACGGCGGTGGCGATCGTGCCGACCTCGTCTGCTCCGGGAACCTGCAGACCGTTCGGACCGTAGTCGGCGAAGGACGCTGAATCGAGCAGCTCGTCGCAGAATTCGACGATCTTGTCGCGGCTGGCCACGAGGTCAGGATATAGGCCGCGGCCCTCCTGCCCTTAAGATGTTCAATGTGACTCAGCAAGAACGACCAGAGCGTGGCGATGCCGACGGCGACTCCTTCATCGAGTCGCTGATGGACACCGACCTTTATTCGATGGGTGCCTACTTCTCCGACACCAATCCGGAACTCGTGGATGAGGTGATCGAGCGCAGCGTGCTGATCGAGCAGCGCGGCCTCAGGCGCTATTCGCAGGAGGAGGGGATGGAAATCGAAGACACCTTCAGAACCCTCTTGACCGGCCTCGCCGTGCGGTACTACAAGTCGGTAGCCGGTTGAGCGACACAGCTCCCGTTTCGAACGGAGCCGCCCGGCGGCCCGGGCGCTTCCGCGTGATCGGCCTGCTGCTGCTCGGCATCGTCGTGCTGGGCATTGCGATCGTCGGCATGTCGACCCGCGAAGCCAGCAACGAATTCCGGGTCATCGAAGGCAGCGACGACGCCCAGCGGATCTTCGGCGGGGAGTTCCAGCTCGGTGACCGCCTCGGTCAGGGCAACGCGCCGGTCCAGGTCCAGGTGTTCACCGATGTCCAGGCGGCCGGCTTCACCGACTGGTTCCTCGAGGTGATTCCGGCACTGACCGACGGCCCGGTACGGGACGGGGATGTCCAGCTGCTGCTGCGTAACCGCTCGCTCACCCGCAACCCCACCGAGATCAGCTTCTTCGGTATCGAGGCCGCCGCCGAGCAGGACTATGCCTGGAACTACGCTTACCTGGTCGTGCGCAACCTCGAACTGGCAGAGGGAGTCGGCCTCGATGACGAGTTCCTCGAGGACATCGCCGGGGCGATCCAGGGCGTTGATCTTGCGATCTGGCAGCACGGACTACGAGCAGAGTCTCGAAGAGGGCAGCGACGTGATCATGCGACTCGAGGAACAGGACAAGCTTGCGATCGACCTCGGCCTGAGGGCGGCACCGGCCGTCGTCATCAACGGCCCCGGTGGCAGCGAGGTCCTCCAGGACGCCCCGGAGCTCGATCAGATCCGCGCCGCCATCGAAGAGGTCCGGTAGCCCCGGACCCGACGGCATGCAGCCGACGAGTTCCAGGCGGCCCGCGGTTCGCTAGGCTGCTCTTCTCTCGGGGCGTGGCGCAGCCTGGTAGCGCGCACCGTTCGGGTCGGTGAGGCCCCCGGTTCGAATCCGGGCGCCCCGATTTGGATGGGACCTTGGTTCCATCCGCGACGTGACGAAAAGCGCCCCGCCAGGGGGCGCTTTTCTTTTCGGCAGGCCGGAGGGTCGGTCGCGCCGGAGCTCAACTCTGAACCACTCGCGGCACGTTTGCCGGGTCGCTTCGCCACCCGGCGGAAGATCTTATTCGGCCTCAGTACCGCCCTGGCGGCCATCGTCCTGCGCCCGCGCGGCTCGGGGGGCGTCCGCGGCGGGTCTCGGGGGACGCCCGGGGCCGGCCCTGCGGCAGCCGCCGGATGAAGGTGGTCAGGGTGAAGGCAGGGTGCGCAGCGAGTCAAGGCCCGGAAACTGAGGATCGTTAGGCTGCGGTAACGATTCCAGTCCACCACAAGGAGTTCCAAATGGCATTCGAAGTTCCCGATCTTCCTTACGCATACGACGCCCTCGAGCCCCACATCGACGAGGCGACGATGAAGATTCACCACGACAAGCATCACCAGGCCTACGTCGACAAGGCGAACGCGGCGCTCGACGGCACCGAGTGGGCCGACAGCGACGTCGAGGACGTCCTCAAGAGCCTCGCTTCCCTGCCCGCCGACAAGCAGGGTCCGGTTCGCAACAACGCCGGTGGCCACTACAACCACTCGCTGTTCTGGCAGATGATGAGCCCCGACGGAGGCGGTGCACCGTCCGGCGAGCTGGCTGAGGCGATTGATTCGGCCTTCGGTTCCTTCGACGCTTTCAAGGATGCAGTTCAAGAACGGTGGCATCGGCCAGTTCGGATCGGGCTGGGTCTGGCTGGTTCACGACGGCAGCGGCCTCGCTGTCGTTTCGACACCGAACCAGGACTCCCCGCTTGCCGACGGAAAGTCCCCGCTGCTGGGCGCCGACGTCTGGGAGCACGCTTACTACCTCAATTACCAGAACCGGCGTCCGGACTACCTCGATGCCTTCTGGAACGTAGTCAACTGGGACTACGTCGCCGAGCGCTTCGCCGCCGCGAAGGGCTGAGGCGCCGCATCATCGGAGACGGACGGGCGGCCCTGCCGGGCCGCCCGTTTAGTTTCCGGAAACGGCACTCCGGTAGCCTGCCTGCCCATGTTCCGCACCGACTCCAGACGGGTCAGGTTCCTGGCCGCTGCGCTGCTGTCGGCGATGCTGGGCCTCGGCCTGGCCGCCTGCAGCTCCGACTCCGGAGGCGACGAAGCGGCGCGGGCGGCTCCCGCCGAATCGGACTTCCCGTCAGCCGACGGAAAGATGATCGAAGATGTCTTCAACGAAGGCAACCCGACCGACCTCGTCGTGGCTCCGGCCGCCAGCGTCTTCGAGGTCGGGACCAACCGCTATCCCTTCGGTGTCTTCGAAGTCGACCAGACTCAGGTAGACGACGCCGAGATCGCGCTCTACTTCGCCAAGTCTCCGCAGTCCCCGGTTGAAGGCCCTCTGCCGGCCAAGGTTGAATCGCTTGAGACCAAGCCGGCCTTCACCTCGAAGGGAAGCGAGGCGCCGGGCGAGGCCCGCAGCTACTACGTAGTCGACGAGGTCGAGTTCAACCGGGCCGGTCCGTGGTTCGCTGTGGCAATGCTCAAGACTGACGACGGCTTCGAGTCCTCCCGGATTCCGAGTCCGACCGTCGGCCAGTTCCCCGGCGTCGCCTCGGTCGGTGACCCGGCGCCGCGAATCAGCACCCCGACCGCCGCATCGGTCGGCGGGGACCTCTCGAAGATCGATACCCGCCAGCCCCCTTCGAGCATGCACGACGTTGACTTCAGGGACGTGGTCGGCGAGAAACCGACCGTGCTGCTCTTCGCAACTCCTGCCTTCTGCCAGTCCCGCGTCTGCGGGCCGGCGGTTGACGTAACCGAACAGGTGAAGGCCGAAACCGGCGACGACATCCAGTTCCTTCACATGGAGGTATTCAACGAGAACGATCCTTCCAAGGGAGTGAGGCCTCAGATGTCGGCGTTCGGCCTCCAGACCGAGCCGTGGGTCTTCTACATCGGAAGCGACGGCAAGATCAAGGAGCGGGTCGAAGGAGCGATCGGCCTGCGCGAGCTGACCGAGGGCGTCGAGCGCCTCCGAGCCTCCGAGGCCGAAGGGTCCGAAGCAGCGTCCTAGTCTGCGGCGGTGGCGGCCGGCTCGGCCGCCGTTTCTGGGGACGCCTCCGTCACCCTCGCGGCGGCGAGGCTGTCGTGGGTCCGGGCGCCGCGCGCTTCATCCGGCAGGTGCAGCGGCTCTTCCACGCCTTCGGCCATCGGGATCTTGCTCATTGCCCGCTCGCTCATCGCGGTGATCGTCAGGCTCGGGTTGACCCCGGGGTTGGCCGGTACCGCAGAGCCGTCGCAGACCAGCAGGTTCTCGTAGCCGAAGACCCGGTTGTCAGCGTCGACAACGCCGCTGCCGGGATCAGAACCGACGACCGCCCCGCCGAGGATATGGGCGGTGGTCGGGATGTTCAGCGTCGCCTCCATCAGGCTCGACTGGGGCACTCCGCCGGTCTGCTCGGCGAACCACTTGGTCACGTCTTCGGCCGCCTGGATGAAGGTCGGGTTCGGGCGCAGCGGATCCTGCTCGGTCTGGAGTCGCACTCCGCGGCTGAACTTGCGGCGTACCGGCTTGAGGCGCATCGCCGAGTCGAGCGACTGCATCACGAGCAGGATCACGGTGCGCTGTGACCAGCGCTTCGGGAAGATCAGCCTGGCGGTCTGGAACGGATGCTTTGCCATCGCCCCGATCCACTTGAGTGGTCGGGAAGCTCGGGTTCCGTTGCCGGTGAGAAGGGTGAAGAGCCGACTCATCAGGTCGCCCGCCTTGCCGTAGGTCACCACCTCGATGTGGGTGTCCGGATCCGGATAGATGCTCGAGGTGATGGCCACCGAGCGGCTGAAGTCCCGTGAATCGTCCGGTGCGGTGACCGCCTGGATCGACTCGGAGTTGGTCCGGACCACGTAGCCGACGCGGTCGGAGAGGCGCGGCAGGGCACCGGAATGGCGACAGTTGGCAAGCAGGCTGTTGGAGCCGACCGCTCCGGCCGAGATGATCACGCCGCCGGCGGTGATCTCGGACTTCTGCCTGCGCAGGATCGAGCCCGAGCGTTCGGTGAAGAGCCGGTAGCCGTCGCTGCCGTCTTCGGCGCCGATCGGGCGGATCTCGGAAACCCTTCGTCCCGGCTTGATCTCGACCCCGAGCTTCTCCGCGAAATAGAGGTAGTTCTTGACCAGCGTATTCTTGGCGCCGTAGCGGCAGCCGACCATGCAGGAGCCGCACTTGTTGCAGCCGGTGCGGTCCGGGCCTTCACCGCCGAAGTACGGATCGGAAACGGTCACGTCGGGCTCGCCGAAGTGCACGCCGACCTGGGTATTGGCGTAGGTGTCGTCGGCGCCGGTCTCGGCCGCGTACTGATGGAGCAGCTGGTCGGCAGGCCCTTCATCCCGGTAGAGGGTCACGCCGAGCATGCGTTCGGCGGTGACGTAGTGAGGGCCGAGTTCGACTTCCCAGTCGGCCAGCTCGCCCCATTGGGGATCCCGGTAGAAGGCGGGTCGCGGCCGGTAGAGGGTATTTGCGTATCCGAGGCTGCCGCCGCCGACGCCGCTTCCCGAGACCACCATCACGTCCTTGAACATGGTCATCCGGAAGATCCCCCGCAGGCCGATCTTCGGCATCCAGAAGTAGCGCTTCATATTCCATGCGCTCTTGGCGAATTCCTCGTCGGCAAAGCGGTTGCCGACCTCGATCACCGCGACCCGGTAGCCCTTCTCGGCCAGCCTCAGGGCCGAGACGCTGCCACCGAATCCGGATCCGACGATCACCCAGTCGTAGTCGTGCTTCGCCACCCGGCAAGTGTAGAGGATCCCGCCGATTTGCCATACATCTGACCGGTTATTTTCGGATCGCCCGGGCACGCGATACCGCATGCAGCCTTCAGGTCAGTCAGAAAGAGGGATTCTCCAGGTACGGAACCGAAACCTTTAGGCTCCCTTTGGGTTAGAGTCTTCACAGTCTTGGTCGGATCCGTCTCCCTGGGAGAGGGGCGGGCCTTTCTAATAATCGTCAGAGGAGAGAAATGCTTCAGCGTCTTGCAGCAGTAATCGGAATCGTCGCGGCCATGGTGGCCGGGGCATTCGTAGTAGCCGCGCCTTCAATGGCCGCAACCGGTTCGGGCGCCCAGGCGTCTTCGGTCCAGTCGAAGGCCAAGAAGGACAAGAAGGCCTACAAGAAGGCTCAGAAGAAGCAGAAGAAGGCATGCAAGAAGGCGAAGAAGGCCAAGGGCAACAAGAAGGCCCAGAAGAAGTGCAAGAAGGCCAAGAAGCAGGCGAAGAAGGCCAAGAAGAAGTCGAAGAAGTCCCAGAAGAAACTGAACAACTACAACGCCCAGTTCTTCGACGTCTGTAAGAACGGCTGCAAGTACAAGACGATCCAGGCCGGCGCCAACGCTGCCGGCAAGTGGCAGAAGAACAAGAACCGCAAGGCCACCGTCCGGGTTCAGCCCGGCACCTACGTCGAAGGCGTCCTGCTCCACGGCAAGGACAACCGCTTCGACTTCGACAATCTGGAGATCATGGGCGTCAAGCAGAACAAGGAGCCCCTCGGGAACGCCAGGAAGGTCATCCTCGAAGGAGAAAACGCCACGACTCTCGTCAAGAACACCCCGGGCTGGTTCCCCGGTGACCCCGAGACCATCCCGGCCAACAACGCGATCGAAGGCCGCAGCATCACCGGCCTGAAGATGAAGAACATGTGGGCCCGCAACTACCAGAACAACACGTTCTTCGTCTGGGCCTCGAACGTCGAAGCAGACAACGAGCTCTGCGCCGACTTCGTCATGGACAATCTGGTCTCCTCGGACACCCGGTCCTACGGCCTGTTCTCGCGCAACTGCTTCGGAGGCAAGTTCCTCAACTCCGAAGGCTGGAACCACGGTGACTCGACCCTGTACATCGGTGAGACGCCCTGTGACGATTTCAACTGGAGCAACCGGGGCCCGAACGCTCCGGACTGCCAGGCGGATCCGAACTGGACGATCGTCAAGAACATCAAGAGCCACCAGAACTCGCTCGGCTACTCCGGCACGAACTCCAAGTACGTGAAGATCACCGAGTCCGCGTTCTACAACAACGGAATCGGCCTCGTGCCGAACACGCTGGACAGCGAGAAGTTCGAGCCGACCGGCTGGCTGATCATCGAGAACAACGACATTTTCTGGAACAACTACAACTACTACTCGACCGGATCCACCGTTGACACCGTCATCGGCAACGGCAACCCGATCGGTATCGGCGTCGAGCTCTACGGCTCTGACGGCGTGGTCGTCAAGAACAACAACATCTTCGGAAACGAGAAGTGGGGCGCCGCAGCCCACGCCGGTCCGGAGCTGTTCGGAGTCAACGACGGTGACGACGCCAAGAACATGAACAACAAGTTCATCGGCAACAACATGGGTCTGAACGGAACCGACCCGAACGGCAAGTACGACTTCTTCTCGGATTACTCGGGTGGAGGCAACTGCTGGTCGGACAACTCAGCGGGCTCGACCTTCGCGCCCGGCAACGGAACCGTGCCGGTCCCGATGATCTACCCGGGCTGTGACTCGGTCATCCGAGGTGGGCTGGGAGGACGTCGGCAGCGTTGATTTCAGTGCCGGCCTCCAGGTGAACGCCGGATTCATCTTCCCGGAGCAGGAGCCGTGGAGGGACATGACGACGATCTTCGGCATCGCCGAAGCCCGCCCGTCGTTCATCCAGGAGTGCTACTGGGAGACCCCGACCGCACCGGCGGGCAACGCGCCGAATACGTTCCATCCTCCGTACACGGATGGGAACGGATACGAGTACAAGGAGAAGCGCGCTGATCCGGTCAACGCGGGCAACTGCGCCATCCACCAGGGTCTGATCGACGGCCCGTACCCGATTCCGGGTGGCGAGTACCCGCCGGACCCGTACCCCTACGACCAGTAATCAAGAGGAGCTAGAAAGACCACATGAATTCACTGCTCAAGAAGCGGTTGCCGGGGATCCTGGCGACGGGACTGGTAGCGCTGGCCGTGGGGGCGGCCGGTGCTCCGGCCTCCGCCGCGACCGCCGAGACTTCCGACGGTGCCATCGTCAGCGGCCTGACCAAGAAACAGAAGAAGGCCAAGAAGAAGGAACTGAAGAAGTGCAACAAGAAGAAGCCGGCCAAGAAGCGGAAGAAGTGCAAGAAGAAGGTCAACAAGAAGTACAAGAAGATCGCCAATAAGAACAACCCGGCGCCGATCGGCAAGACCTGGCAGGTCTCGGTCGGGGCAGGTGGCAACTTCTACGCGCCTTCGTCGCTGAACATCAAGCTCAACGACGCGATCAACTGGAGCTGGGCCAATACGACGGGCAGCGAGCCTCACAACGTGACCCTGGTCACCGGTCCGAGCGGCGTCAGCCGCAACGACTTCGCGTCGCAGCTGACGAGTGACCCGAGCTACCGATTCAAGCGGCAGTTCGTCAAGGCGGGCAACTATTCGTTCGTCTGCAACATCCACGTTCTGATGACGATGAACGTCAACGTCACCAAGTAGCAACGGTGCCGTGCGCAGACTGGTTCTGACCCTTGTGGCGCTGGCGGCGCTGGCCTTCCCGGCCAGCGCCGCTGCCGCTCCTTCCGCCGACCTCGCAGCCACGGTCCCCGGGGCTGCAGTTTCGTCCGGGGCTCTCGTATCGGCGGGTGCGAAGGCGAAGGCGAAGAAGCGCGCACTGCGCAAGTGCCGGAAGATCAACCGCAAGGCCAAGCGCAAGCGCTGTATCAGGAAGGTGAGGAAGAAGCACCAGGCTGCGAAGCCCCCGGCTCATGGCCCGATAGCGGAAACGATAGATGTCCGCGACAAGTACTTCAGCCCGGCGATCGTCAACATCAAGTCCGGGCAGTCGATACTTTGGGTCTGGAACGCGGTCAACGCAGATGCCCACAACGTGAATCTGGCCGACGGCCCCGCCGGCGTCAGCCGGGTTGCATTCAGCACTCCGAGCTCACCATCGGTCGGCTTTCAGTTTCGCCGCACTTTCGAGGTTGCCGGCACCTACAATTTCGTTTGTTCAATCCACCACAACATGACCATGCGTGTAGAGGTCTCCAAGTGAGGAGCGAGAATGGCTTTTAACCCGATTGATCGACGCAGCTTCCTCGGGGCGGCAGGCGGAGCCCTGCTCTGCACCATCGGCGGCCAGAAGGTCTACAACGATCAGGAAGCCGATGTGGTCGAACTCGCCGGCGGCGTTGCGGTCCCGCCGAAGGTCAAGGCGGCCGAGAGCAACCCCGGTCTGGTCAAAGCCTCGGTAGTCAGCGGAAACCGTCGCGAATACTGGATCGCAGCCGAGCCACGTCGCTGGAACATCATCCCGGCGACCGAGAACGGCCGCAAGCGAGACCAGATGCTGGGCGCGACGATCAAGAAGGGCAAGACCAGCTTCGACGCCTACACCTACCGCGAGTACACACCCAACTTCGGTGAGCCGCTCGGGCCCGGCACGATCCCCGGGCCGACGCTCGAGGCAACGGTCGGTGACACCCTGGTCGTCCACTTCCGCAACCGCTGCCCGGTTCCGGTGACCATGCATCCCCACGGGGCCTTCTACTCGAACGAGATGGACGGCGCCTACAAGGGCTACTGGACTGATCCGGGTGGATTCGTCCAGCCCAACCAGGACTTCACCTACGTCTGGGAGTGCCCACCGAAGAGCCAGGGCTCCTGGATCTACCACGACCACGGTCCGGTTGACCCGATTCCGCTGTACAAGGGACTATTCGGCTCGCTCGTGATCCGCGGCCAGGGTGAAGCCCTGCCCGACAAAGAGTTCTTCATCGGCTTTCACAGCTTCACGCCGGTCGCCACGGGTCTCAGAAGCAACTTCCAGTGCGTCAACGGCCGCTCGTTTACCGGCAATACCCCGACCTACCGGGCTAACGTCGGCGACGATGTCCAGATGCACATCTACGGCATGGACGACAACTTCCATACCTTCCACATGCACGGCCACAACTGGGTCGAGCCCGGCGGAGTCAATGTCGACAACAAGACCTTCGGTCCCGGCGATTCGTTCTCGATCCGATTCACGGAGGACAACCCCGGGCGCTGGTTCTACCACTGTCACGTCTTCAGCCACCTCCATGACGGAATGAGCGGTTGGTACCTCGTCGAGTGACAGCCAACGCGGTTCGCAGGCCGGCTGCCTTCCTGATCGCGATGGCGGCGGCGCTGGTGGTCTCGGGGGCGCTTGTCGGGCCCGCCCGGGCGGATAACACCAGGGTCTCGATCAGTGAGTTCCAGTGGTCCAAGAACGCCGAGATCGACCTCGGTGAGTCCGTGATCTGGGACTGGATAGGTCCGGACACCCTCCACTCGGTGACCGGTCAGGAGCCCAATGCGACCCAGTGGGACTCGGATCCCGGGCGCGTGGAACCCCACCCGCTCGGCGATACCTTTGAGGTGACCTTCGACCAGCCCGGCGTCTATACATTCGCCTGCAAGCTCCATGCGTCCGTTCGTGGCACGGTGACCGTCTCGGGCAACCCTGGCAATCCGAGCTTCGGATCCGGGTCCGCAACCTCCACTCAACGTCGACCTGATCCCACCAAACTTCACCGGCATCTTCCTGAAGAGCACCACGATGGGCTACAAGGGCAAGGGCACGGGTTTGAACTTCGCGATCAACGAGAAGAGCACGGTGACGGTGGACTACTACCGCCTTGTCAAGAAGCGAAAAGGCAAGTGGAAGCGCAAGTTCGAGGGCTTCGCAGAATGGCAGGCGCACGTCGGCAACAACACGGTCAATTTCGGCAGACGCAATGAAGGTTTTGCCGCCAAGCCGGGTCGCTACGTCGGCCTGACATATGCCACCGACGAATCGTCCAACTCGACGCCGATCACCAATCTGAAGTTCAAGATCAAGAGCAAGAAAAAGAAGTAGCCGTCCCGCTCTCTAGGCTGGTTCGGTGCCCAACTCCCTCGAGCGACGACATAACCGCCGCCGCCGTCACGAGCGGACCCGGCAGGAACTCATCTCGGCCGCCCTCGACCAGGCTGTCGCAGGCTCGTTCAAGGATCTGACGGTCGAAGGTGTGACCCGGGCGGCCGGTGTATCCAGGAGTGCCTTCTATGTCTATTTCGGTGACAAAGAGGAGCTTCTGCTCGGAGCGCTGGAGGACCTGATCTCCGACCACCGCGAGCGCCTGGGAGATTGCTGGGCCGAGAGCGACGATCCTCAGACGGGCCCTCGAGAAGGGCCTGTATTCGGTCGCCCGGACCTACGCCGACAATGCCGAGCTGCTCGGACTGGCCTTCGAGACGGCGACCTACGACGAAGAAGTACGCGAGCTGTGGATGGCCCTGCTCGAGACGGTCTCGGAGACGACGGCTGAGCGCATCCGCGCGCTACAGCGCGACGGCCGGATCGCCGCCGGTCTCGACTCCGAGGCACTTGCCGAGGGGCTGGTCCTGATGAGCGAGCGCAGCTTCCAGGTCAACCTGGGCGACGGCGACCTCGGGGCGGAGGCTGCCGCGGCCGCAGTGACCAAGGTCTGGTGGGCAGCGCTGTTCGAAGAACCGGACACGGCATCTGGTGAGGAGGCGGCCGCTGCCGAGCCGGAGGCCGGCCTGGCACCCGAAGTCGAGGGGGCCGAGCGTCCTGAAGAAGACCCGGAGCCCTAGAAGCTGACCGTGGGCGTGTCCCGCTCGGCCGGGTCGGCGATCTCGAAGAACTCCTTGTCCCCGAAATTGCCCTGACTGGCGACTATCGAGGCGGGGAACTGCTGGATGCGGGTGTTGTAGTTCTGCACGTTCGAGTTGTAGATCCGGCGCGAGGCCTGGATCTCATCCTCGAGTTCGGAGAGGTTGTTGCTGAGCTGCTGGAAGTTCTCGGTCGCCTTCAGGTCCGGGTAGTTCTCGGCCACCGCCCGCAGGTCGGCCATCGCCCGGGTGAGCTGGGATTCGGTTTTGGCCGTTTCGTCGACACCCTGGGATGCCATCGCGTCGGCTCGCGCCTGGGTCACGTTCTCGAAGACCTTCTGCTCGTGCGTCGCGTAGCCCTTGACTGTCTCGACCAGGTTCGGCACCAGATCGTGTCGCCGTTTGAGCTGGACGTCGATGCCGCTCCAGGACTCGTCCACCCGGTTGCGCTGGTCGATGAAGCCGTTGCGCGTCGAGATGTACCAGAGCACCGCGATGATCGCGATTACGACGATGACGATCAGGGCGATAAGTCCACCACTCATGGGTTCTCCTCCTGGGGCTCGTTTGGAAGCACCTCGCCATCCTATCCCGAGACGGAGCGCGCGAACCCGAGACGTCACTGGGCCGCCGTATGATCGGCTCGTGGAGCGCAACGGGTGAGCCAGGCCATCGGCCAGATACTCGGTGAGGCGGTCGGCGTGGCTGTCAGTCCCGTCCCGGTCATCGCGCTGATACTGATGCTGTTCTCGGCTTCCGCCGCCCGCAACGGTGTCGCTTTCCTCATCGGCTGGCTGGTCGGACTCACTGCTGTCTGCCTCGCTGGCCCTCTCGCTCGGCATCGGATCGGGTGCCGACTCCGACAGCGGAGGGATCGCCAAAGTGGCGATCGGACTGCTCTTCCTTCTACTGGGCTTCAGGCAATGGAGGCGACGGCCCCGCCACGGGGAGGACGCCGAGATGCCGGCCTGGATGGCGACCGTTGACCGGATCGGCGCGGCAAGGGCATTCGGACTCGGTCTCCTGCTGACGGCTGCCAATCCGAAGAACGCCGGCCTCGCAATCGCGGCCGCTGCCTCGATTTCCTCCCAGAGTCTTGAATCGGGTGAGCAGGCGGTGGCGCTGCTTGTATTCGTGCTGATCTCCTCGATCACCGTCATCCTGCCGGTCGCTGCCTACATGCTGGCGCGAGAGTGGTCGCGCTCGGTGCTCGATTCACTCAAGGTGTGGCTGGTCCGCAATAACAACACCGTCATGACAGTGCTGTTCGTCGTGCTCGGCGCGAAGATCCTCGGCGACGGTCTGGCCGGCATCGGCTGACCGTTGACCGCGTGGAGGTAGTCTCAACCGTCGTGGCAGATCAGGCAAAAGAGTGGGCAGCGGTCGTCAGTTCCTACCAGGGAGCCGGCGAGGTGAAATACGAAAGAGTCGGCGGCATCAACCCCGCCGGCGGCCCGGTCGCGCTCTGCGTCGGCGGCAGCAACCGCCTCACCGGCAACCTGGCCCCGGCTTCTGGGGTTCCTGTTGCGATGCCGACGAAGTCGAGGTCAGGAAGGATGTTCAGCCGCAGCGTCGTGCCGTCTTCCCTGCTGACCAAGGCTCACATGCCTGACCTCGCGAAAGTGATCGCTGCCTTCAATGTCGAATCGATCGAGTCCCGGCCGGACGAGTTCGTCCGGAAGCGTTTCTCGCGAAAGGTCGAGTTCGAATCCCTCGAATTCAACCGGCACTTTCTGGCGACAGTGCCGGAGGGTTACGACCCGATCGCCCTGAGAGAGCTGTTCTCGCCGGGTTTTCTGGACTGGGTCACCACGATCGACCGCGAGATCGATTTCGGGATCAACGATCGGCAGTTCTGGTTCACCTGGAAGCTCAGGGAGCGCAGCAGCGACGAGCTCGAGCTGGCTCTCTCGAACGCGGCCGAACTCTTTGCCCGGCTCCATCGCGAGATGGAACAGGAGAACCTCCATCACTACCCGCCGGGTCCCTGGAACGCCGGCCTCGCACCCTTCCCGGACGGGTAGGGCCTACCGGCCGCCGGTCAGGCCGGGTAGTCGTCTTCGTGGGGCAGCACGATTCTGTGGTGGCGCTTGTCGCCGATCACCTTCGGAAGAACCGGCCGTGTCGCGTTGGGATCCTCACGTGCGGCCGCCAGCGCCGCTTCGGTGTGGGGGTGAGGCATCAGTGCTTCGAGCTGTTTGAGGGTCGGGAAGACGACCGCGAACTCTTCGCTAGCCGCCTGCTCTACCGCCAGCGATGGTGCAACCCATCGGGCCGCTGTCATTTCGTAGCCGTCGGGCTTGACCTCGGCCCGGTCGGGGGCCGCGGCGATGAAAAACCAGGTGTCGAAACGTGTGCTGATTACCTCCGGCGTGACCCAACGGGCCAGCGGGACCATCTCGGAAGCCGGGTCGAGTTGGACGCCTGCCTCTTCAGACATCTCTCGCCTCGCGCAGGACGCGAGACCTTCGAGGCCGTCGCCGTCTTCCGGGTCGAGTGAGCCACCCGGAAAAACCCAGACGTTCGGCATGAAGCGGGATTCAGCTGAGCGCTTGAGCAGCAGAACCTCGAGTTCGCCGTGCTCGTCGTGGTCGCGCAGCAGGATGACCGTTGCGGCCGGGCGGGGCGGAGTCGGCTCGCCGAGGTTGACCGACTCGGCCGAACCGGGTTCTGGGAATGCGGGCACGCGACAACAGTAGCGCCAAGGTAATCTGCCGGTCATGGCTGCTCCCGAAACCGAGCGCTGGATCTGCGAAGCCTGCGGCTGGATCTATGACCCTGCCGAAGGCGATCCCGATGGCGGCATCCCCCCGGGTACTCCGTTCAAGGAGATTCCGGAAGACTGGTTCTGCCCGGTCTGCGGAGCCCGCACCTCGGACTTCGTCCCCTACGAAGACTGATCCCCGGGCGGTCTGTTCCCCATGGCCGGCCCTATCAGGGTCAGCTGTCCTTCAGGACACGGTCCCTGGAACGACGCAGCCAGGCCCTGTTGATCGCCAGGGCGACCAGCACCATCAGCCCGATGGGAATCGCGATCGCGAATGCGATCAGCGCCACGCCCGCAGAGATCGCGAGCAGGTTGCCGGCGTCGTCGATCGCGTCGCCCAGGTCCCAGCCGGAGACGCCCGAGCCCGAACCTTCGTCGGCTTCGACCACAACGTTGACCGGCGTCAGGGAGACCTGCCGCTCGAGCCGTTCGAGCCTGGTACTCAGGAACGAGACGTTCCGCCGAGCATTTCGAAGTTGGCGCTCGACGATTATCCGGGCCTCTTCGGTTTCGGACCCGGCCAGTTCGACCAGCAGGCTCTCGACCCTCGCCCGGGCGGTTCGCAGTCGGTCCCTGGTGGACAGGGTGGGGGCCGTGATGTCGACCGCCTGCTGGCTGCGGCCACGCAGGTCGGCCAGGCCCGAAAGGTCGGCGACCGCGGCTTCGGCCTTGCCGCTCGGGATCATGAGCGTGAAGCGGGCGCCGGCCGCGCCGTCGTCCCCGTCCCTGACCGAAGAGCGCATGACGATGCCGTTGTAGCTGTCGGCAACTTCGACGATCCGGTTGCTGGTTTCCTGGAGATCTTCCGGAGCAGTCGCCAGGGTGATCTTCACGTCGCGGGCCACCTTGCGGTTCTCGACTCCGGCGGCGCTGCCAGCCTGTGTCGGGATTTTCAACGCACGGTCGTCAAGCGATTGGTTCACCGCACCTGACGAGCCGGATTCGGGAGCCGCCGCGGTCGAAGCGGCACTGTCGGCCGTGGAGCTTCCGCCCGCATCGGAATTGGCGGCGTTATCGCCGCCCGGGTTCGAGCTGCCGTCGCCGAGGGTGATCCCGGCGGCGACCACGACCACGATCAGCCCCGCGACTGCCGTGGCGAGGGGCGCCAGCGCCTCGCGTCGGCCACCGAAGCGCTCTGCCATCCGGCCGAAGAATCCACGCCCGGGCCGCCTCGAAGAGTCCTCCGACCATTCCGGTGGGAAGCGGTCGGCCACCGCCTGGTCGAGTTCTGCCGCGAAGAGTTCGTCCGGCTTCGGCCGGCCGGCCTTCAGCTCGGCGGCCAGTTCGGCGAATTCGGCGAACTCGGCATCCACCGGTCGTCCGGCGAGTCCGGCTTCCATCGCCTTGAGCTCGCCTTCTGCCTTCGTATCCAGGGTTCGATCCTCGGTGCTCATCGCTCGATGCCTCCTGACAGGCTTCGGAGCCTGGTTATCGCCCGGTGGACCCGGGTGCCGACGTTGCTGGGGGAGATACCCGTCGCTTCGGCGATCTCGGGATTGCTCATACCAGAAAAAAACTTGAGCGCGATGATCTCCCGCTCTGCGGCGGGCAGTTCCGCCAGTGTCCGCGAGACCGACTGCCGGAGCTCGGCCTCGGCCACGCCGTCACCCGGATCGACCGGGTCGTCGCTCGGGTCGAAGTCGAGCGAGCCCTCCCGCTTTCGTCTTCTCAGTTCGTCGAGGGCGGCGTTGCGGGCGATGCCGAACAGCCAGCCGCGTGGGCTGCCCTTGGCCGGGTTGAAGCGGTCCCACTTCCTGAGCGCGCGCTCGAAGGCCAGCGCGGTCACGTCTTCGGCGGAGACCCTGTCGCGCAACAGTCCGGCTACGTAGGCGTAGAGGTCATCCCGGTTGTCGCGGTAGAGATCCTCGAACTCCGCGGGTCGGGGATCAAGGTGGGCCTCGGCCGGGCTGGTCATCACATCCATATCTCTACTACGGACTGCCGCGGGTTTCGTCACAAGAAAAGGCTGCCTCCCCGGCAAGCGGCCCGAAAAGCGCCGAAATACGAACCGGAATCCCGACCGCTTGCCCGGTTCGGCTGACTGCGGCCGGCGTGACATGCGTCACTTTCGGAAAGGTTGCCATTGAGAAAACCTTCCAGAAATGAAACTATCTATCGATGAGCGACTTGCCGGCAGCAGAAGCCACCCCGACGCAGGGTTCCGAGGCGGTCTCGCCCGAGGTCAGGGAAACCGCAGTCCTGGTCGGCACCTTCTTCCGCCACCTGACGACGTTCTCCGACGGCGGAGATTCGCTGTCGATGATCGACGAACTCGGCCTCACTTTCGTCCAGTTCAAGGCGATGATCGAACTCTCGGTATTCCAGCCCGGCGGCGCCCCCTACCTCCAGGAGCTGGCCGAGAAGCTGGGGGCGTCGATGCCTTCGCTCAGCCGGGCGATCGACGGACTGGTGAAGCAGGATCTGGTCAGCCGCTACGAGGATCCCGATGACCGCAGGCGGCGGCGGATCGAGCTGACCGGACGGGGCCGCGAGGTGATCAACGGCTTTTTCAGTCGTCGCATGGCCGGGGCGGTCCGGTTCTCGGCCGACCTCGACGACAGGGAGCGCCAGACGCTCGACCGGGCGATGCGTCTGCTGCTCGAACGGGAAGAGATCCGTCCCGTCTTCGAGCAGATCGACAGGGCGCTGCCGCGATGAGCCGCTTTCAGCACTTGATCACTGACGAGAACCGCCGCTGGTGGACCCTGGGCGCGATGTGCCTGGCGTTGTTCATGGTGATGCTCGACAACACCGTGGTCAACGTGGCCCTGCCATCGATCCAGCGCGACCTAGACACTTCGATCTCCGGTCTCGAGTGGATCGTCAACGGCTACACGCTTTCTTTCGCCGTGCTGCTCGCGGTCGGCGGCCGCATGGGCGACATCTTCGGGCGCCGTCGGATGTTCATCTTCGGGGTGATCATTTTCACCCTGGCCTCGACCACCGCGGGCTTCGCACCCACCAACTTCGCCCTGGTCGCCAGCCGGGTGCTCCAGGGGGTCGGCGCGGCATTCATGATGCCCGGCACGCTCTCGATAATCACCGACGCGTTTCCACCATCCGAGCGCGGCAAGGCGATCGGTACCTGGGCCGGTGTCTCGGCGCTCGCCCTGGCGATCGGCCCGGTTCTCGGTGGCTTTCTGACCGAATACGTCTCCTGGCGGGCGATCTTCTACATCAACGTTCCGGTCGGGGTTCTGGCCGTGCTCGCCGCCCTCTTCGTGGTCCGCGAATCGCGGGATACGACCGTCGGCCGCAAGGTGGACGTACTCGGGGTCGGCATCCTCACGGTGGGTCTGACCGCGATGGTGCTGGCGCTGATCGAAGGCAATGCCTGGGGCTGGGACTCACTCGCGGTGCTCGGCCTGATCGCGTTCTCGGTGATCTCTCTGGTCTGGTTCGTTTTGATCGAGCTGCGGGTCAAGGCGCCGATCGTCGAGTTCTCCCTCTTCAACAGCCGGAACTTCATCGGCTCGGTGACCGTGGCGTTCATCATTTCCTTCTCGATGATGGGCGTCTTCTTCTTCCTCGCCCTGTACATGCAGAACATCCTCGGCTACACGGCCCTCGAAGCCGGTGTGCGCTTTCTGCCGACCACGCTGGTGATCATGATCTTCTCCCCGCTCTCCGGAAGGCTGGCCGACCGGATCGGCCCGCGCTGGCCGATCGTCGGCGGCATGAGTCTGATCGCCATCTCGCTCTACCTCTTCTCGACGATCGAGGTTGGGACCACCTTCTCCGGTCTGCTGCCCAGCTTCCTCCTGCTCGGCGCCGGTATCGGGCTGACCATGTCACCGATGTCAACCGCGGCGATGAATTCGGTAGTGACCGCAAAAGCCGGTGTGGCGTCCGGGATCCTCTCGATGTTCCGGATGATCGGCGGTACCTTCGGCGTGGCCCTGCTCGGCGCGCTCTTCCAGAACCAGGCGAAGGGGCGTCTGAACGAGACCCTGACCGCCACCGCCCTCAGCCCTGACCAGCAGGCCGAACTGGCCCGCTCCCTCGCCGGCGGCATACCGGAGGTGGAGGGTCTGGCACCCGAGCAGCTGGCACGCCTGACTGTCGCCTCCAACGATGCTTTCGTATACGGACTGACCAACGCCATGGTGCTCTCGGTCGGTGTCGCGGTGATCGGCGTCCTGGTGGCGCTGCTGATGATCAGGGGGCACGGCAGTTCGGTCGAACGTGAGACGACCGAGGGAGAGTCGGCCCTGGGCCGCGAAGCCGCGCAGCCGGTCTGAGGCTTGGCTATCCTCTTGGAGAAGCAAGAGCCTCGTATCCGAAGCCACAGGAGACTGACTTGATGTCCAGCAGCAGCCGTATTTCGTTTCGCAGCCGAGTCGGCCTGCTCGTGGCGCTGCTCGGGGGCTTCGCCCTGCTGGCCGCCACTCCCGCTGTCGCGGCATCGGGTGGCAAGGCGAAAACTCAGGCGAAGGTCTCGAACTCCACGGTCAAGATCAAGCCCTTCGGCCTCCGCGGCGGTCGCGCGAAGATCATGAGCAAGGTGACGATCGGCGGCAACATCAAGCCCTACAGCCCCGGCCAGAGGGTGAGGGTCAGGTTCTTCCACAACGCCAGGCAGTTCACCGCGAGGAAAGTCAAGGTCAAGAAAGGTCCCGGCAAGTTCGGCACTTTTCGGGCCTCGGTCTATACGAAACGCGGCGGCAAGTATGCAGCCCAGGCCAAGTACTTCGGACAGTCCGGCAAGAATCCCATCAGCAAGGACTCGACCGTGCGCAAGTCCTGGAAGGTGCGCTTCACGGCGCTTTCTCCGGGCCAGTGCGGCCGGACCATCAGGGGCTTCCGCAAGGCGCTCAACGACCTCGCCATGGTCCCTTCGAACAACGGCTGCTTCGACGGCAAGATGCAGCGGGCGGTGCTCGCCTACCGCAAGCTGAACGCCCTGGGCCGCAGCCCGGTGGCCACGAAGTCGGTCGTCGAGAAGATTTTCAACCGCAAGGGCCGCTACAAGGTCCTGAGGCCAGAACTCGGTGACCACATGGAGGCGTCGCTCTCCCGCCAGGTGCTGGTATTCGCCAAGGGAGGGCGGCCGTACGCAATCTTCCCGATCGCCAGTGGTGCGCCGGCCACTCCGACCGTGCTCGGCACCTACAGCGTCTACCGCCTTGACCCCGGCTACAACGAGATCGGCATGTACTACTCGGCGTATTTCATCCGTGGTTATGCGACCCATGGATACAAGTCGGTTCCGAACTATCCGGCCAGCCACGGCTGTCTGCGCACCTTCATCGCCGACCAGCCACGGATCTACGGCATGCAGTACATCGGGCAGCCGATCTACGTCTACGGAAACGCGCGCTCGCTGACTCCCTTCGAGTACCGCGGCATCGATCCGGGCCGCTTCGACGCGCAGTCCTGAGACCGGGCCGGGACTCCGGCTCTCGACTCCGTAGTTTCCCGCAATCGCTCGGGTACTAGACCGAGGATCTGGCCGACCCCCGCGCCGTAGAGTTTCCCTTCATGAAAGGGGAAATCCGATGACCTCACTTGAGCTCGCCCGCTGGCAATTCGGGATCACCACGCTCTACCACTTCATCTTCGTCCCCCTGACGATCGGATTGGCCTTCTTCACCGCATGGGCCCAGACCAAGTGGTACCGGACCGAGGACGAGAAGTGGAAGAAGGCGACCAAGTTCTGGGGCAAGCTGATGCTGATCTCGTTCGCCCTCGGCGTAGCCACGGGGATCGTGCAGGAGTTCCAGTTCGGCATGAACTGGTCCAACTACTCCCGCTTCGTCGGTGACATCTTCGGCGCTCCGCTGGCGATGGAGGGCCTCGCCGCCTTCTTCGTCGAGTCCACCTTCCTCGGGCTCTGGCTCTTCGGCTGGGACCGCCTCTCGAAGAAGGTCCACCTGGCCACGATCTGGATGGTCTCGGCTTCGACCGCTCTCTCGGCCTACTTCATCCTCGCCGCCAACTCGTGGATGCAGCACCCGGTCGGCTACGAGATCGTCGGCGGCAAGGCCCAGCTCACCTCGATCTGGGCGGTCTTGAGCAATAACACCGCGCTCTACGCCTTTGCCCACACGATTCTCGCGGCCCTGCTGACCGGCGGCATGGTGATCGTCGGCATCTCGGCCTGGCACCTGCTGAGGAACAGCTTCAACAACGTCTTCAGGGCTTCGATGCGGATGGTGCTTCCGGTGATGGCGATCTCGGGGATCCTGATCGTCGTGGTCGGCCACTTCAACGCCGAGCTGATGACCGAGCAGCAGCCGATGAAGATGGCGGCTGCCGATGCCGTATTCGAGACCACGGACAACGCGGGAATGTCGGTCTTCGCGGTAGGCGACCTGGAGAGCAACCCCGAGGGCCTCCAGCGAAACATCGAGATTCCCGGAGTGCTTTCGCTGATCGCAACCGGTTCTTTCAACGGCACGGTCGAGGGCATCAACAACCTCAACGCCCAGTACCGGGAAGAGTTCGGACCGGGGGAGTACGCCCCGATCGTCGCGGTCGCCTACTGGTCCTGGAGGGTCATGACCGGAATCGGCTTCGCGCTGGCGCTCTTCGCGCTGATCGCCCTCTGGTACATGCGCAAGGACAAGCTCGAGACTTCGCCCCGCTTGCTCAAGATCTCGATGGGGATGGCGACCCTGCCATTCGTCGCGAGCGCTGCCGGCTGGGTCTTCACCGAGATGGGCCGCCAGCCCTGGGTCGTCTTCGGGCTGCTCAAGACGGAGTTCGCCTCCTCGCCGACGGTCGGCGCATACGAGGTCTGGATCAGCCTGATCGGCTTCACCCTGCTCTACGGCGTGCTCGCCGTGATCGCCGGGCGGATCTTCTTCAAGGTCGCCGGCAAGGGACCGGCCGAGGAATCGCCAGAAGAAGAAGACGACAAACTCCACCTCGGCCTGGCGTACTGACGATGGAAGACTTCACGACACTCCAGGTTGTCTGGTTCGTACTGATCTCGGTCCTCTGGATCGGCTATTTCGTCCTCGAGGGATTCGACTTCGGTGTCGGCATCCTGATGAAGACGCTCGGCCGCGACGAGAACGAGAAGCGCGCGATCCTGCATACGATCGGGCCGGTCTGGGACGGCAACGAGGTCTGGCTGCTGGTCGCCGGCGGCGCGACCTTCGCCGCATTCCCCGAGTGGTACGCGACGCTCTTCTCCGGCTTCTACCTGGCCCTTTTCGTGATCCTTGTCGCGCTGATCGTCAGGAACGTCGGCTTCGAGTTCTGGGGAAAGCGGGATTCGAAGGCCTGGCGCAACGGCTGGGAGTGGTGCATCCTGCTCGGTAGCGCCGTGCCGGCACTGCTCTGGGGGGTTGCCTGGGCCAACATCATCGGCGGCACGCCGATCAATGCCGACGCCGAATTCACCGGCAACTTCTTCTCGTTGCTCAGTGCCTACACACTGCTCGGCGGGCTGGCTACCCTGGCACTCTTCTTCGCCCACGGGGCGATCTTCCTCGAGATGAGGACTGAAGGGGTGATCAACCAGCGGGTCCGCTCGGTTGCCGCGAGAGCGATCCCGGTGGCCCTGGTCGTGGCGGCCGCCTTCATGGTGTGGACGATCGCCCGTCAGGATCCGATCCAGCCCGTTTCGGCGGTCCTGGCCGGGCTCGCGGTCGTGGCGCTGCTCGGTGCGACGCTCGTCAATGCGCGCTCGGCCACCCGTGCTTTCACCGCCACCACGCTCGCCGTCGTCACCTTTTTCTCGGCGATCTTCGTGGATCTCTTTCCGAATACGATGGTCTCGAGCACGAGCTCGGCCTTCGACATGACACTCAATTTCTCCAGCTCCTCCGACTACACGCTGACCGTCATGACCGTGGTTGCCGCCCTGCTGGTTCCGCTGGTCCTGGTCTACCAGGCATGGACTTACTGGGTCTTTCGCCGGCGGCTCTCGGCCGAGGATTTCGGGGACGTGAAAACCCCGCTTGATCTGCTCGACGAGCGAAAGCGAGAGGGCGGAGATGGCACGGACTCGGACCCGGGCCCCGGACAGCAGCCGGCGAGCCCGTGAGACACAGCGCCGGCTGATCCGCAGTTCCGGATCGGCCCGCGCTCACATCGCTCTCACGGTCGTCCTCGGTCTCGTCACCACGGTCCTGATCATCGCCCAGGCGACTCTGCTGGCGATCGTGATCGCCGGCGTCTTCATGGACGGCGATTCACTCTCCGACGTGGCCGGGCTGCTGGTCTGGCTGGCGGTCATCGCGGTCGCCCGGGGCCTGGTCAGCGCCGCATTCGAGTCTTCGGGCCGTTTCGGCGCGGCCCGGGTGATGTCCGAGCTCCGCCGGAAGCTGTCCGAGCGGCTGCTCCTGGTGAATCCCGGGACCGCGAGGGACGAGCATTCCGGCGAGCTGGTCGCCTCGGCGGTAGACGGGGTGGAGGCCCTCGAGGCCTACTTCGCGCGCTATCTGCCCCAGGTGGTGCTGGCGGCGACCGTACCCATCGCGATTCTGATCTGGGTCTTTCCCTACGACTGGAAGGCCGGCCTGATCCTGGCGATAACCGCTCCGCTCATACCGGTCTTCATGGTCCTGATCGGCATGCTGACCGAGGGCCGGACCCGGCGACGCTGGTCGATGCTCTCCCGGCTGTCTTCACACTTCCTCGACCTCGTCGCCGGCCTTCAGACCCTGCGGGCCTACGGTCGGGCCGATGCACAGGCCGAATCGATCGCCGCGGTCGGGGAGAGCTACCGGCGCGAGACGATGGGCGCGCTGCGGGTCGGTTTCCTTTCCTCCCTGGTCCTCGAGCTGCTTGCCATGACCGGCGTGGCTCTGGTCGCGGCCACGATCGGAATCCAGCTCGCCTCCGGCACCCTTCAACTGGAGGCGGGCCTGACGGTCCTGCTGCTCGCCCCCGAGATGTACATGCCACTGCGTCAGCTCGGAAACCAGTTCCACGCCAGCGCGGACGGAATGGTCGCGGCCGAAGACATCTTCAAGGTGCTCGACCGTCCCGCCGATGTCGAGACACCGCCCGACCCGGTGCCGGCGCCGTCTCCCGGTGAGCGTGGTCTTGACATCGAGGGACTCGAACTCGTCTTCGCCGGCCGTGGCAAGGTGCTGGACGACCTCGAGCTCTCGATCGCTCCGGGGGAGACAGTCGGGCTCGTCGGTCCCAGCGGCGGAGGCAAGACGACACTCGTCTCCCTGATCCTCAGGCTGGCCCGGCCCGGCGCCGGACGGATCTCCTGTGGCGGGGTCGATCTGGACACGATCGATCCCCGGGAGTGGCGCCGGCATCTGGTCTGGGTACCTCAGCGACCGACCCTGTTCGCCGGATCCCTCGCTTGGAACCTCAGGCTCTTCGAGCCGGACGCGGACGAAGCCGCACTGCGTCGGGCCCTGAGCGACGCGGGTCTCGAGGACCTGGTCGCCGGGTTGCCAGAAGGCCTCGAAACCCCGGTCGGGGACGGCGGCCGAAGGCTTTCGGTAGGACAGGCTCAGCGTGTGGCCCTGGCCCGGGCCCTGATCAGCCGGGCTCCGATGGTCCTGCTGGACGAGCCGACGGCGCATCTGGACAGCGAATCCGAAGAGACCGTAGCCCGTGCAATCGCCCGCCTGACGGAAGGGCGTACCGCGTTGCTCGTCTCACATCGCCTTCGGGCCATCGCCGGCGCGGACCGGGTGCTCGAGCTCCGCGATGGCCGACTCGCCCCGTTCGAACCCGATCTTCAGGGGGTATCGGCATGATCGCCGCCCGTCTGGCCCGGTCCCCGCTCGGACGGATCGTGCTGGCGACACGGGGCCGCTGGCGACGCTTCCTGCTGTCGGCCCTGCTGGCCGCGGTGACCATTCTGGCCGCGGTCGGACTCCTGACCGTCTCTGGATACCTGATCAGTCGCGCCGCCGAGCAGCCCGACATCCTCTCGCTCACGGCCGTGATCGTTTGGATTCGGATTCTCGGTTTCTCGCGTGCGCTTTTTCGCTACGCCGAGCGCCTGGTATCCCACGACCTGGCTTTTCGCAGCCTGGCCGACCTGCGCCGGCGCTTTTTCGAGCGGCTCGTTCCGCTCGTGCCCGGCGGCCTCGATCAACCGGCCAGCGCCGACCTGCTCAGCCGTTTCGTCGGTGACGTGGATCGCCTCCAGGACCTCTACCTTCGAGCGCTCACCCCACCAGTGGTCGCGGTGTTCACCGGGTTGGTATGCGTCGGGGTCGCCGCCCTGATCCTGCCCGCCGCAGCGCTCGTTCTGGCCGTGATGCTCGTGTTCGGCGGTGTCGCCGCGCCCGCATTGACCCGCTGGGCAGCCAAGGTCTCGGGCAGGCGCCAGGCCCGGGCCAGGGCCGCCCTCAGTGGATCGCTGCTCGAAGTGACCACGGGTTCGGCCGAGATCGCAGTCGCCGGACGCGAAGAAGACTGGCTCCAGCGAACCGCGTCGGCTGACCGGAGGGTGCTTCGACTGCAGAAGCGTGACGCGCTGAACGGCGGGATCTCTGAAGGCCTGGTCACGATGCTCGCGGCCGGGGCGGGGGTGGCAGTCACCGCGGTTGCGGTCCCCGCGGTCGACGAAGGCGTGATCTCCGGGGTTCTCCTTGCCGCTCTCGCGCTGCTTGCGATCGGCTCCTTCGAAGCGGTGATGCCGCTCGGTCCTGCTGCCGCAAGTCTCGACTCCTGCGCAGACGCCGCCGGACGGATCGAGGAGATCACCGAGCGGCCGGCCCCGGTGATCGAACCGGAGGAGCCGCTGCCGACCCCTGGGTCAGGGCCGCTCTGCTTCGAGCAAGTGCGCTTCTCCTATGGTCCCGATCTGCCCGTGGTACTGGATCTGGCCGACTTCCGGGTCTCACCGGGCGAGGCGGTCGCTCTGGTCGGTCCCAGTGGCGCAGGCAAGAGCACGATCGCCGAGCTGATGGTCAGGTTCCGGGATCCGGACGAAGGCCGGGTCACGCTCGGCGGGGTTGATCTGCGCGCGCTCGATTCCGACCGGGTCCGTGAGGCGGTCCGGCTTGCCCCTCAGGATTCCTACCTATTCACCGGGACTCTGGGCGAGAACGTGGCGCTCGGTATGCCCACGGCCAGTGACGAGCAGGTCGCGGGCGCGCTGGAACTGGTCGGCCTGGGGCCGTGGCTCGAAGGGCTGGAGAACGGGCTCGAAACCTTCGTCGGAGAGGGCGGTTCGATGGTCTCCGGTGGACAGCGTCAGCGGATCGCCGCCGCACGCTGTCTCCTGGGCGGAGCGCGCTTCATGGTCTTCGATGAACCGACGGCGCATCTCGACCCGGCCGGAGCACTGTCGCTGGAAACGGCCCTGGTCAAAGGACGCGCAAGCGGCGCCGGCGTATTCGTGATCACGCATGCGATCGCCGATCCGGCCAACTTCGACCGCGTGCTCGAGCTCGACGGCTCGCATGCGGTAGGCGAGAAAACCGGGGCTCAGCTCGACTGACCCAGGCGCTTCGAGGGCATCGAAGCCTTGACCGTCGAACCGTTCGGACCCGTGCTGACATCGAGTTCACCGTCGGCCAGCGAGACACGCTCGCGCATCCCGATCAGTCCGTAGCCGGATCGCGGCGCATCGGGGTCGAAGCCGCTGCCGTCGTCGACGACCCGTACGGTGATCTGCCCGTCGTCTTCGAATACCTCCACGATCGCCCGCTGCGCGCCTCCGTGACGGACCGCGTTGTTCAGAGACTCCTGGACCAGACGGTAGATCGTATCTTCGAGTTGTGGCACCAGACGCCCCCCGCCCGTATTGGCCCGGACCGCGAAGTCGAGCCGCAGGTCTATCGCGACGTTCGATTCCGATTCGACCCGTTCGATCAGCGCGGTCAGCGCCGGTCCGACGCCCAGCTGGTCGAGCGCTGCCGGCCTGAGGTCTGCGATCAGCCGTCGCATCTCGGCGATCGTTTCGTCGACTCTTTCGATCGAGCTGTCGATCGTCTCGATGCAGGGTTCGGTCTCGGCGTGGCGGCGCGCGCCAGAGAGCAGTACCCGCAGCCCGGCCAGGTTCTGCAGCGTTTCGTCATGCAGTTCGCGCGCCCACTTGCGGCGTTCCCGCTCTGCCGCTTCGAAACTGAGCCGGACACTCTCGGCAGCGACCGAGCGGGCATTGTGGACCGCGATCGCGATCCATTCCGCGAGAACCTCTGCCGACTTCTCGTCGACCGGGCCGAACCCGCCGTTCTTCTTGTCGGTCAGGTAGAGGTTCCCCCAGGCCTTTCCGTGGATCTTCACGGGGACTCCCAGGAAAGACTTCATCGGCGGATGTCCCGGCGGGAAGCCGTACGAGTCCGGATGCTCACTGAGGTCGTCGACCACGATCGGCCTCGGGTCTTCGATCAGCAGGCCGAGCAGGCCTCTCCCGCTGGGGCGGTCGCCGATCCCGGCGATGGTCGCCTGATCCATTCCGGCGGTCGTGAATCGAGCCAGTTCGGTGCGGGTTGAGTCGAGGACCCCCAGGGCTGCGTAGCGCGCTCCGGTCAGCTCCAGAGCCGCGGACAGGGCCAGTTCAATGACCGTTTCGGGGTTGCGTTCAGCCACCAGTGCCCGGCCGACTTCGATCAGCCGCTCGAGCCGCTCCTGATCAAGGGTGGAATCGACTGCCTCCATCGGCCCCATGTTAGGGACTAATGCACAAATCGCGGGAATATACGGATGAGAAGCGTTTTCCGGGCGCTACTCTTTCGGTGTGAAGACGGAGACTCCCAAGCCGGACGTCGAGCTCCTTTCAATCGTGCTCGCCGACGACCACACGGTCGTCCGCAGCGCTCTGCGAATGCTGCTCGAGGCCGAGCCGGACATAGAGGTGGTCGCCGAGGCCGGAACGGCCGAGGACGCCCTGCGCTACGTGCGTGGCCACCGACCCACGGTGTTGATCCTCGACCTCGACATGCCGGGCCGGCCCAGCCTCGAGGTTCTCCCGGAGATCATCGAGGCCTCGCCGGAGACCGGGGTGGTCATCCTGACTATGCGCAGCGAACCGGAATTCGCACGACAGGCGCTTCAGGCCGGGGTCCGAGGCTACGTTCTGAAGGAAGCCGCCGACGCCGAACTGGTCCAGGCCGTTCGCAGTGCTTCAGCAGGCGAGACTTACCTCCAGCCCGCCCTCGGGGCGAAGCTGGCCACCACCTCCGATGAGCAGGCGGGCGGGCTCAGCGAGCGCGAGCTGGGCATCCTCGAACTGATCGCCCTCGGCCACACGAACGCGGAAATCGCCGAGCAGCTCTTCCTCAGCATCCGCACGGTGGAGAGCCATCGCGCGAACATCCAGGCCAAGCTGGATCTCGGCAGCCGGGCCGAACTGGTCCGCTACGCGCTCGACCACGGCATCATCGGTTCCTGAAAAACCTGCGGACCCGGTCACCCTGATTAGTGGGAGGATCGTCTCGTGGATGACATCGGTGTGATCGCTGCGGTGCTGGTTGTCTACAGCCTGATTTCCCGAAGGCTCGAGGGATGGCTGGTCAGCGGGCCGATGTTCTTCGTGGCTGCCGGCATCCTGCTGGGACCGGACGTCGCAAACGTTGTCGATCTCGAACTGACCAGCGAGACAGGCCTGCTGATCGCCGAAGTCACCCTGGTGATCGTGCTCTTTTCCGATGCAGGCCGGATCGACCTCGCCGCGCTCCGGGAGAATACGAGCCTGCCGGCCAGGCTGCTCGGAATCGGGATGCCACTCACGATCGGGCTCGGAATTGTGGCCGGGACGCTGCTGCTAACCGATCTCGAGTTCTGGGAGGCGGCGATCATTGCCGCTGTGCTTGCCCCGACCGACGCTGCCCTCGGCCAGGCGGTGGTATCCGACAAGAGGGTCCCGCAACGGATCCGGCAGGGACTCAACGTGGAGAGTGGCCTGAACGACGGTCTTTCGATCCCGTTTCTCTTCCTGTTCACCGGGCTCGCCGTTGCCGAGACCCAGGTCAGCACGCAGAACTGGCTCTCCTTCGCCGGGGGGCAGATCGGCTTCGGCGTGCTCGTCGGTATCGCGGTCGGCCTGATCGGCGGCTGGCTGGTCGACCGTGCCGTGCGGCGCGACTACATGACCGGGACCTTCAAGCAGCTGGTGATGATCGGCCTGGCCCTGCTGGCCTGGGCAACGGCCGAAGCCGTGGGCGGCAACGGCTTCATCGCGGCCTTCGTGGCGGGCATGACCGCGGGCCGCATCACCGAGGTCTGCAGCGAGAAGATCCTCGACTTCACCGAAGACGAAGGGCAGCTACTCAATCTGGTCGTCTTCTTCATCTTCGGGGTCAGTGTTATCGGCTTCCTCGACGGAGCCGGTTGGCAGGTCTACCTCTACGGCCTGCTCGCCCTGACCCTGGTCAGAATGCTCCCGGTGGCCGTCTCACTGGCCGGCGCCGGCTTCAGGCGTTCTTCGGTCGCCTTCATCGGCTGGTTCGGACCGCGCGGGCTGGCCTCGATCATCCTCGCCCTGATCGTGGTCGAAGAAGAGCCTGACCTGCCGGCAGTGCCGACCCTCTTCGCCGCGATGACGGTGACCGTGCTGGTCAGCATCTTTGCCCATGGCATGACCGCCCGACCGTTGAGCCGGATCTACGGCAAGGCCCTTGCCGACGCGGAAGAAGGGGAGGCCGAGATGCAGGAGGTCATGGAGATGCCGGTGAAGGGTGGCGGATGATCATCCTGCTGCCCCCGTCCGAGGGCAAGGCATCACCGGGGGCCGGTGCTCCGGTTGAGCTCGGCTCTCTGGTCTTCGATGAGCAACTCGGCGAAAAGCGTGCGCGGCTGATCGGCAAGCTGGAAAAGCTGGCTGAGCGCCCGCGTTCGAAGGCTGTTGAGGCGCTTGCGATCTCTTCCGGACAGGCCGCGGACGTCGACCGCGACGCGGCAGTGGCGACCGCGCCGGCCGCGCCGGCCGCGGAGGTCTATTCCGGGGTGCTCTACGACCGGCTCGACCTGACCGGGCTCGGTTCCGGTGGCACCCGCAAGGCGGCCGGGCACGTGCTGATCGCCAGTGCGCTCTGGGGCATGCTCAGACCGCAGGACCGGATCCCCTACTACCGACTGTCGATGAAGGCGAGGTTGCCCCGCCTGCCCGGGCTTGCGGCATTCTGGCGGGACTCGATCAGCACCGCGATGGAGCGCGCCGGACACGACCTCGAAGGCGGGTTGGTCCTCGACATGCGTTCCGGCGCCTACTCGTCTGTATGGAAGCCGAAGCAGGCCCGTCTGTTGACAGTCCGGGCCTTCACCGAGAAGGCCGGCGAGAGGAAAGTCGTTTCGCATATGGCGAAAGCCACCCGAGGCGACGTGGCCCGCCTGGTTCTTTCAGCGGACCGGATGCCGGAGGACGCTGAATCGGTGGCGGCGCTGCTGTCGGCGACCGGGATGAGAGTCGAGCTTTCGCAGGCGAACCTCGATGTCATAGTAGGAAGCGATGGCTGATCCGATTGAAAAAGACACGAAGGGCACCGGCGACCGGGCGCTGATCCGGGGGCGACGCCGCAGGGCCGCCTTCACCCTGGGCCTGCTCGCCTGTCTCGCCCTTGGAGCAGGTGCCTTCATTGGCGCCGGGTCAAACGGCTCGCGAGGATCGGTACCGGCGGCTCTCGTCTCGGCCGCCCAGCCCTCACGCGGTCTGGGGCCGAATACGCTCGCCGGACAGCGCACGGTCGTCGGATTCGGTGGAACCTCGATCCCACGCACGCTCAGGAAGGGGGTGAGGAACGGTCGCATCGGCGGGGTCATCCTCTTCTCCGACAACCTTCCGAGCCGCTCCGCCGCACGCTCGCTCACGGCCCGCCTTCAGAAGCTCAAGCGGCCGAAGGCGCTGCGCCGGTACCCGCTGCTGGTCATGACCGACCAGGAAGGCGGCCTTGTCAAGCGGCTCTCCGGTGCGCCGACCGTTTCTGCGGCCGAGATGGGCAGGCGTGGTCCGGCGTTCTCCAGGAAGCAGGGCAGGCTCACCGGTCGCAACCTCGGCAACGTCGGCATCAACGTCAACTTCGCCCCGGTCGTCGATGTGGCACGGCCCGGCGGCAACATCGCCGCCACCGACCGCGGCTTCGGCAGTTCGGTCGCCTCGGTGGTGAGGTCGGCCCTGCCTTTCGCAACCGCGATGGAAGCAGCAGGAACCGCCGCCACCGCCAAGCACTTTCCCGGGCTCGGATCGGTCAGGCTGAATACCGACGACGCGGTCCAGAGGATCGGGCTTTCGAAGGCCGCCCTGCGCCGGGTCGACCAGGCGGCCTACCGGCCCTTGATCCGGGCGGGTATCGACCTGGTCATGGTCGGCACCGCGATCTACCCCGCATTCGGCAGGAAGCCGGCGGCTTTCGAGAAGAAGATCGTCACCGGTGAACTGCGCCGCCGGCTCGGGTATCGCGGCGTGACGGTTACCGACGCGCTCGGCACAGTGGCCGCACGGGCCTTCGGCGGACCGCGCAGGCTGTCCCCGGCCGCGGCCCGGGCGGGGATGGACCTGATGCTGTTCACCGACCTCAGGGGTGCTCTCGACGGCCAGGACTCGATGAGCGACCGGCTTGGTTCGGGCAAGCTCGACCCTTCCGCCTTCAGGCGCTCCGTCGACCGCATCCTGCGCCTGCGCGCACGTCTGGCGCGGGGCTGATCCGTCCGCGGGGCTGAGCGTCCGCTCAGCGACCGGTCCAGCGAGGCTTGCGCTTCTCTCCGAAGGCGGTGATGCCTTCGAGGAAGTCCTCTGAGGAAAAGCAGGATTCGCGCAGCTCGACCAGCTCGCGCTCCTGTTCCTCGCTCAGGACCGGATTCGCGAGCAGCGCCTCGATGGTCTGCTTGTTGCCGCGCATCGAAAGCGGTGCGTTGGAGGCGATGGCTCCGGCCAGCTCCAGTGAAGCGGCCTCGACTTCCTCCGCTTCCACGACCTGGTTGACCAGATCGATCGAAAGGGCTTCGTCGGCCGGCAGGTTGCGCCCGGTGAAGAAGAGTTCTCGCGTCCTGGCTGCTCCGATCGTCTGGATGAAGCGCCGGATTCCGGTGTGACCGTAAATCAGACCAAGCTTGGCAGGCGGCATGCCGAGCTTGGCGCCACGGGCGGCGATTCGCAGGTCGCAGGTCAGGGCCAGCTCGAGGCCGCCGCCGAGGCAGTGCCCGTTGACCGCAGCGACCGTCGGCCAGGGGAAAGCGTCGAGTGCGGCGAGCGCCGCCGGGAAAGGGTGGGCTACCAGCGCCTCGGCATCCCTTTCGAAGCTTTCCGACGGGATCGAGCCGATGTCGTACCCGGCTGAGAAGACGGGCTCGGCTCCGGTGATCACCAGGCAGCGGGTCTCGATACCCCGGTCCAGCTTCGGCAAGGTCGCCGTGATCGCGTCGAGGATCTCGTGGTCCAGGGCGTTTCGCTTGCCGGGATTCGAGATCGTGAGCCGGGCGACCGCTTCGGCCGGGAAGTCGAGGAGCAGGCGATCGGTACCGGTTTCGTCGCTCAAGACGATCTACTCCAGGACGATGAGCACATCGCCCTCGTTGACCGACTGTCCCTCTTCACACTTGATCTCCTTGACGACGCCGTCGTCTTCGGACTCGACCGGGATCTCCATCTTCATCGATTCGAGGATGACGACCTCGTCGCCGTCTTCGACCGTGTCACCGATCGCCACGGTGATTTTCCAGACGTTCCCGGTGATGTGAGCTTCGATATCGGCCATGGGCGTGGACTTTAGCGCCACCGGCAGGGGTAGAGTCCCCTGCCTGTGGAGAGTCCCGAACCCGAATCCCTCGCGGTCCTGATCGCGGCCAGGAACGAGGCCGACAAGATCGCGGAGACGATCGCAGCGCTGGCAGGTGCCTTCCCGGGGGCTGCCCTCTGGGTTGCCGACGACGCCTCCGAAGACGGAACCGCCGAAGTCGCGATGGCGGCGGGGGCGAGGGTGGTCAGCCGCGGCCGGTCTCATGGCAAGGGCGGGAACATGACCGCCTGCGCGGAGGCGGTGCTGAGCGACCCTGACCTGCCCGGGTACGTGCTGCTCTGCGACGGGGACCTCGCCGGATCGGCCGGCGCGCTCACCCGGCTGGTCGAGGCGGTCCGCGCGGGGGAGTGCGATCTCGCAGTCGCCGCTTTCGCCAGGCGGGTCGGCGGTGGCTTCGGGGTGGCGCTGGGCTTCTCGGCCTGGGTGATAGAGAAACGCTGCGGGGCGCAACCGATCGCGCCGATCTCCGGGCAGCGGGCGATGCGCACGACGGTGCTGCGATCCGTGCTTCCGTTCGCACCCGCCTATGGAATGGAGACCGGCATGACGATCGACGCCGTCCGGGCCGGCTACCGACTCGGCGAGTACGAAGTCGATCTCGCCCATCGCGCGACGGGCCGCACCCTCGGCGGTTTCATCCACCGCTTTCGCCAGATGGTCGACTTTGCCCGGGTCGGCTGGGCCAGGCGGGGCGGCCGTGGGCCCGACGGAAGGCGACCGGCGTGATCCTGGCGATAGACCAGGGTACGACCGGCTCGACCTGTTTCGTCTTCGACGAGCAAGGGCACATCGCCGGGCGCGGGTACGCGGAATTCAGCCAGTCATTCCCGAAACCGGGCTGGGTAGAACACGATGCCGACGAGATCTGGCAGGTAACCCGCTCGGTCGCGCTGCGCGCACTTGCCGGGGCCGGCATCGACGGTCGCCATCTGAAGGCGATCGGGATCACCAACCAGCGCGAGACCGTCGTCGGCTGGGATCGTGAGACCGGGCGACCGATCCACCGGGCACTGGTCTGGCAGGACCGTCGCGGAGCGCGGCGCTGCGAGCAACTCAGGCAGGCCGGCCACGAGGCGATGGTCAGGGAGAAAACCGGCCTCGTACTCGACCCGTACTTCTCGGCGACCAAGATCGAGTGGATGCTGCAGAACGTCGAGGGGGCCGGGCGGGCCCGCTTCGGCACGATCGATTCCTGGCTGGCCTGGAAGCTCTGCGGCGAGCACGTGACCGACTACTCGAATGCGTCGAGGACGATGCTCTTCGACATCAACCGTCTCGCCTGGGACCCGGAACTCTGTGACCTGTTCGGGGTCGACCCCGAATCGCTGCCCGAGGCTCTGCCGTCGGCCGGTCTGTTCGGCACGACCACCGAATTCGGCGGGGAGGTCCCGGTCGCGGGCATCGCCGGCGACCAGCAGGCCGCCCTTTTCGGTCAGGCCTGCCACCGGCCGGGCGATGCCAAGAACACCTACGGCACCGGAAGCTTCGTACTGCTGAATACCGGCGCGCAGCCGGCCCGGCCCGACCCCGGAGTGCTCTCCACGGTGGCCTGGGGAATCGGCGGTCAGGTGACCTACGCCGCCGAGGCCTCGATCTTCATCACCGGCGCTGCCGTCCAGTGGCTGCGGGACGGACTGGGGATCATCGACCAGGCATCCGAGACCGAGGCGCTGGCCGCGTCGCTCGAAGGCAACGACGGCGTCTATTTCGTCCCGGCCCTTACCGGTCTCGGATCGCCCTGGTGGGATCCTTACGCGCGGGGCCTCTTGATCGGACTGACCCGGGGAACCGGTCGCGCCCACCTCGCGCGCGCAGCGCTGGAGGCGATCGCTTTCCAGACCGTGGATGCCGTTCGCGCGCAGGAGGCATCTTCCGGTCATGAGCTGCAGGAGCTCAGGGCCGACGGCGGGGCGGTTGCGAACCGCTGGCTCATGCAGTTCCAGGCCGACCTGCTCGGGGTCCCGGTCGTGGTTCCCGAAATGGCCGAGATCACCGCCTTCGGCGCGGCCGCACTGGCCGGACTGGGGGCCGGGCTCTGGGATCAGGAAACGGTTGCGGACCTGTGGCGCCAGGCCGCCCGCTTCGAGCCGCGCATGGAGCCGGACCGGGCCGCCTCCCTGCTCGCCGGCTGGCACCGGGCACTCGACGGGGCTCGGGGTTGGGCCGACCCCGAGCGGGATTCAGCACCTCAGTAACCCCCGCCTGCCCGCGGTTTAGGGTTCTGCGAAGCAGATGGCCGAAATCAAAGCTCAGGTCTACAAGGACCCCCGCCCCGCCGAGTACTTCTCGCAGTTCCATGAGCGCTCGCGCACCAAGGAACCAAACTTCGTCTACGAAGGCGTGCGCGCGGCGCTGTCGCCGATAGCGGTCGGCCTCTACCGCACCCGGGCGATCGGTACCGAGAACGTTCCGAAGACCGGTCCGGTTCTGCTCACCCCGAACCACTTCAGCCAGATGGACCACTTCTTCGCCGGCGTCTACCTCCGTCGAAAGCTTCGTTTCATGGCCAAGTCGCAGCTCTTCGGGCCGCCGATCCTCACCCCGATCTTCACCCATGGCGGGGTCTTCCCGGTTCGGCGCGGGTACAAGGACGAAGAGGCGTTCAAGACGGTCAGCGCGATCTTCGATCACGGTGGTTCGGTGCTCGTCTACGCAGAAGGCGGCCGCTCGCGGACCGGAGGCCTCGGCGACCCTCGTCCGGGGATCGGCCGCATCGCCCTGGAGTCGGGGGTGCCTGTGGTGCCGGTTGCGATCCACGGTTCCGGCTCGGTTCGCAAGTTCAAGAAGCTGACCTTCCCCAAGGTCACCGTCCAGTACGGCGAGCCGATCGTCTTTCCGGCTGTCGAGGATCCGTCGCGCGAGCAGCAGATGGAGGCCTCCTCGACGGTCTTCGACGTGGTCCGCCAGATGTACACGGACCTCGATCAGAACGGACGCAAGGCGGTCAGACGCTCGCTGCGCGAACGTGCCGAGACCGAGGCGCTGGCAGCCGGCGGACGGCCTGCCGGCTGAGTCTGTCCGGCCGGGGCGTCTACTCGTACTTCTCGGGCGAGTTCTCGTAGAAAGCGGTGTCGTGTCCGGGCGTGATCACGGCTTCGGGGTACTCCCGCCTGAAGAGCCGGATCTCCTGCAGGCTGCGCCTGTAGTTGTGCTCGTCGTACATCAGCCCCGGCAGGTCGGCCCGTGGTTCCAGCTGCGACTCCCGGAATAACGCGTCTCCGGCGATCACCATGTCCCGGTCCTTGAGTCTGACGATCACCGACTGGTGGCCGGCGCTGTGACCCGGCGTGGAGGCGAGTCGGACCGAGCCGTCGCCGAAGAGGTCGATCGTACGGCCGAAGGTCGCGTAGGAGGAAACCTTGTCCCCTTCGAAGTCCAGGGACCGGAAGTCGAAGGCGTAGTCGTACTGCTGGCGGCGGTAGCCCCGGAGCATCGGAAACATCCCGGACGTCGCTTCTTTCCATTCGGCCGAGGTCACCACCAGAGTCGCTTCGGGGAAGTCCGCGATCCCGGAGGCGTGATCGAGGTGGAGGTGGGTCAGCAGGATCAGGCGGATCGAAGACGGCGGGATGCCCCGGTCGCGCAGCTGTGCCGGCAGGTCCCCTCCCGGCTCCATCTCGGGCCGGCAGAGCCAGGTGCCGAAGCGCCCCAGATTCGCCTGCGGATCGCTTGCGAGCGAAGGATGCAGGCCCGTATCGACCAGGATCGGCCCGGCCTTCGGGTGGTGTATCAGGAAGGCCGGTATCGGGATCGGTGGGTTTTCCGGCCCGACCGACCTGAGGGTCTTGATGCGCCCGACCTCACCGGAGGGGCTTGACTGCAGAATCTCGGGCGACCGGAACCGGCCCGTGACGATCGGCTCCACGGTGACGGTTGCACCTGCCTGACCACCCGACACGGGCGTTTCCAGCGGCCTCGGGTCGGCATGAACACTCATGGCTCGACCCTATATGCGGGGGCCACCACGCTAAGGTTCGCGACCAGCGATGGGCGAATCCTTACGATCCGAGATTTTCCGCGACGGCCTGCTCGAAGGCAGAGTCATCGTCGTCTCCGGGGCAGGCTCCGGCCTGGGTCGGGCAGCCGCCCTCGAGATGGCCAGGCTGGGAGCCACGGTCGTCGGCTGTGGTCGGCGCACCGAACCTCTCGAAGAGACGGCCTCGCTGGCGGAAGGCCTGTCCGGGAGCTTCGAATCGCGCGGCCTCGACATCCGTGACGACGAAGGCGTGGACTCATTCTTCGACGGAGTTCTCGAGCGGCACGGCCGTATCGACACCCTGGTCAACAACGCGGGCGGTCAGTTCCTCAGTCCGGCCGAGGCGATCTCGCCCAAGGGGTTTCGGACCGTGATCGAACTGAACGTGACCGGCACCTGGCTTATGAGCCATGCCGCAGCCACCAAGGCTTTCATCCCGCAATCCGCAGGAGCGGTCATAAGCGTGACGCTTTCGCCTCACAACGGCATGCCCGGCATGGTCCACTCAGGTGCCGCCCGCGCTGCTGTCGAAAACATGACCAGGACCCTCGCCACCGAGTGGTCTCGCTTCGGAATACGCACCTGTGCGATCGCCGCCGGTCAGTTCGCCACCGACACCTTCGTCAACAAGTACCCGAAGGAGATCGTCGATTCGGTCCACCGCACGATCCCGATGGGCCGTGTGGGGGAGTCCGACGAGATGGCCTGGCTGATCGCTTTTCTGGCGAGCGACGCCGGGGCCTTTCACTCCGGCTCGGTGATCACCCTTGACGGCGGACGCGACAACTGGTTCGGCCCCTGGCCTCCCGCGGGCATCGCGGACGACTCCGGCAAGCCTCCCGCCGAAGCCCGCAAGAGCAAATAGCGGCAGCCGGTTGGCCAGTGCCCCGGGCGGCCGGTGCCTGGCCATGTGGTCGAGCGCTCCGACGGCGAGGGGTGTCTCGGCAAACGTGCAACCGATCGGTTGTACTTCGGCCAGGACACCCCTCGCAACCGCCGCAGGGCGAAACCCCGCAGGGTGAAATCGCGACGGCGGAGTCTCTGCCGGTGTTTCGGCTCAGGTGTACATGCCGCCGAACTGGCCGCCGGTCACGTTCAGGACCTGACCGTGAACGTAGTCGGCCAGGCCTGAGGCGAGGAAGAGGACCGGGCCCGAAGCCTCCTCCGGTGTGGCCGGGCGTCCCAGCGGGATGATCATCGAAGCCATGGCGCGCATCTGCTCGGGGATTCCGAGCTGGATGTCCGAGCCGTCGGGGGCCTTGACCGTCTCGGCGCCTTCGTCTTTGGCGGCTGTCAGCCGGGTCTCGACGAAGCCGAATGCGACGGCGTTGACGTTGATCTTGAACTGACCCCACTCCTTGGCGAGAGTCTTGGTCATGCCCACGACCGCAGACTTGCCGGCGCTGTAGTTGACCTGGCCGGCGTTGCCCATCGTGCCCGAGATCGAGCTGACGTTGATCAGCTTGCGGAAGACTTCCTGACCTTCGGCAGCTTCCGCCTTGGCGGCCTCGCGCCAGTGCGGAGCGAGGGCGCGTGCGACCCGGAAGGGAACGATCGTGTGGATGTCGAGCATCGCCTGGAACTGCTCGTCGCTCATCTTGTGCGCTACTCCGTCCCAGGTGTAGCCGGCGTTGTTGACAACGATGTCGATCGAGCCGAATGCTTCGTTGGCGGTGGCAACCAGTTCTTCGGCGGCCTCGGCCTTGGTCATGTCGCCGGCGTAGACGGCGGTCTTGCCTTCGATCTCGGAAGCGGTCTGCTCGGCCGCATCCGCGTCCAGGTCGTTGATCAGCACGCTGGCGCCGTTGGCTGCGAAGAGTTCGGCGGTTGCCCGGCCGATTCCGCGGGCCGAACCGGTGACGATCGCGCTTTTTCCATCCAGAAGTCCCATTTCAAGCTCCTTGTGTTTGAGGGGCCGGTCCGGCAGAGCTGCCGGACACCGGGCGCGGGCCGGACTATATGGCGAAGGCGGCGACGGGCAGGCCCCCGGTCCTTGTCGCGAGGGTCCGACCCGGCGACTAAGGTCGGAGACAGGGCCGGTAGCGAAAGGCCCCCGCTGGTTTGCGGTGTTCTCGTCCAAGAAATAAGGAGGCTGTCTTGAAGATGTTGAAAGGTTTCAAGGAGTTCATCGTCAGAGGCAACGTGGTCGACCTGGCGGTGGCACTCGTCATTGGCCTGGCATTCGCTGCGCTTGTCACTTCGCTGGTCGAGGACCTGCTGACGCCGATAATCGCGGCGATCATCGGAGAGCCGGATTTCTCGGCGCTCACATTCACGATCAACGGCTCGATCTTCACCTACGGCAACTTCATCAACGCGCTGATCACGTTCGTCTCGGTCGCAGCCGCCATCTACTTCTTTGTCGTCTTGCCGATGAACATGTAAACGAACGCAGCTCGGCTCGGCGAGGAAGCACCACATCGAGACTGCCCGGAATGCCTTTCCGAAATCCCCGCAGCGGCTCCCGCTGCGCCCACTGCACAGCTCAGGTGACGCCCTCCGGCTGAGCGCGGAGACCGCCACTCTCGGTCCGCTGACGCCCGCAGGCAATTGTGGGCGTCAGCGACCGGTAGTAGGCACCAAGGCGCGGGACCACCGTGAATGAGCCCGTTTCCCTAGACGCCGTAGGAACGGCCGATTACCTCGAGCATGATCTCGTCGGTTCCGGCGCCGATCCGGTTGAGGCGGATATCGCGGTAGTGGCGCTCGACCTCGTACTCCTTCATGTAGCCCCAGCCACCATGGATCTGGATCGCCTCGTCGGCGACCTCGCAGGCCATCTGTGCCGAGAGCAGCTTGGCCATCGAGATCTCACGCACCGGGTACTCGCCGTTGGCAAGGCGCCAGGCGACGGTGTAGGTGAACTGCTTCGAGGCTTCGATCCTGGTCGCCATGTCGGCCAGCTTGTGGCGGATCGCCTGGAACTTGCCGATCGAGCGGCCGAAGGCCTGACGCTCCTTTGCGTACTGGAGGGTGGTCTCGAACAGGCGCTCGGCTCCGGCGTTGGAGCCGGCGGCGGCGACCAGCCGCTCACCCTGGAGTTCCCAGCTGATGTGGTAGAAGCCCTTGCCGACTTCACCGAGGACGGAATCGGCCGGAACCCGCATGTCTTCGAAGGTGATCTCGCAGGTATCCGATGCCTCCATGCCCATCTTCTCGAGGTTCTGGGCGACCGAGAATCCGGGCAGGTCGTTGCCCTCTTCATCGCGGATGTCGATCAACAGCAGGGTGATGCCGTCATGGCCGGCGTCGGGGTCGGTCTTGGTGACCAGCACGATGAAGTCGGCCCGGGCGGCGTTTGTGATGAAGGTCTTGGAGCCGTTGATCACGTACTCGTCGCCGTCGAGGATCGCCTTGGTACGGATGTTGGCGACATCCGAGCCCGCATCGGGCTCGGTGATGCCGAGGCAGCCGATACGGGTACCTTCGATGCCGGCCGTCAGGTACTTGCGCTTCTGTTCTTCGGTTCCGAGGGCCTCGATCGGGGGCAGCACCATGTCGGTCTGCACCGCGAAGCCCATGCCGAGGCCACCCGAGCCCGAGTAGCTGAGTGCTTCTGCCCTGACCAGTGAGTAGTAGTAGTCGCCGCCCTGTCCTCCGTACTCCTCGGGGAAGCAGAGGCCGAGGTAGCCGAGATCGCCGGCCCGCTTCATCACCGAGTCGGGCCACTTGGTCTTTTCCCACTCGTTTCGGTGGGGGTGCAGTTCCTTGCTCACCCAGTCGACCATCGACTCGCGCAGGTCTTCGTGCTCCTGGGTGAAGATGAAGTGCTTCTGGCCGGTATCGAAGTCCGGCTTGATGACTGTCGTGCTCACGGCTTGTACTTCTCCTTGGTCGATTTGGGGGACGGCGGCCTCGCCGTTCAAAGTAGAGAGTAACACTTCTTACTCCCCAGTAAGTGGTATGTTGCGCCGACCATGAACGAACCAGCACATTCCTTCGGCAAGCTCACCTACGAGGTCACCGAGCACGTGGCGACGATCACCCTCGACGATCCGGAAACCCGCAACTCGCTCTCCGACCAGCTGCTCAGCGAGCTGATCGCAGCCCTGAACCTGGCTCGCGACGACTATGCGGTCAGGGTCGTGGTCCTCGCCTCCTCGCACGAGAAGGTCTTTTCGGCCGGAGGCAACCTCGCCGCCTTCGGTGGCGAGAGCGGCACGGTGGAGAAGTTCACCGGGGCCGAGCTGTTCGTCGACTGCTTCAAGCTGCTCGGTGAGCTGGGCAAGCCTTCGATAGTCGCGGCGCACGGCCACGTGCTGGCCGGCTCGCTCGGCCTGGCCCTGGCCTGCGACCTGATCATCGCCTCGGACCGGGCCACCTTCGGCACTCCCGAGATCACGGTCGGACTCTTCCCTTTCATGATCATGGCGCTGATCTACCGCAACGTACCCCGCAAGAAGACCAACGAGATGCTGCTGCTCGGCGAGCGGCTCACCGCGGAAGCGGCCCGGGAGGCCGGCATCGTCAACAAGGTCGTCCCCCAGGGCGATTTCGACGAAGCGGTGGCCGAATGGGCGGCCATGCTGGCGGCCAAGTCGCCGCTCATCATGCGACTGGGCAAAGACGCGATGTGGCGCCAGATGGACATGCCGCTGGCCGAAGGCCTCGACTACCTGCGCTCCCAGCTCGCGATCGAACTGTCCACAGAAGACGCGATCGAGGGGGTCAAGGCCTTCTTCGAGAAGCGCGAGCCCGAATGGAAAGGACGCTGATGAGCGACAACGGCACAGGGGCGACGGGAGAGGGTGCGGCCGCAGGGGCCGAGCCGGTCAACAAGCTGCCCGGAACCGCTCCGCTGAGCGAACTCACCGAGCAGCTCCACGAGCGGCGCGGCAAGGCCCACCTCGGTGGCGGCCTGAAGAAGATCGAAGCCCAGCACGAACGCGGCAAGCTCACTGCCCGTGAGCGGCTCGACCTCCTGGTTGATGAAGGAAGCTTCAACGAGATCGGCGTCCACGGCCGGCCGCACTACTCACAGCCGGCGATGCAGGGCAAGGACGCGCCTGCAGACGGCGTGATCACGGGCTGGGGAAACGTGGACGGCCGAGCCTGCGCGATCGTCGCCTATGACTTCACCGTGATGGCCGGCTCGATGGGCCAGACCGGCGAGATCAAGGTCACCCGGATCCGCGAGATGGCCCTGCAGAAGAGGATGCCGCTTATCTGGCTGCTCGATTCGGCCGGGGCGAGGATTCAGGAGGCTTCCGGGTCGTTGTTCGCCGGCTCGGGCCACCTGTTCCGCGAAGAGGTCGAGATGTCGGGCGTGGTCCCGATGGTGGCGGCCATGATGGGCCCCTGCGCAGCCGGCACTGCCTACATCCCCGGGCTCTCGGACTTCGTGCCGATGGTGGTCGGACAGGGCGCGATGGCGCTGGCCGGACCGCATCTGGTCAAGGCCGTCACCGGAGAAGAGATCGAGATGGAGGATCTCGGAGGGGCCAAGGTCCACTGCCGCAAGTCCGGGGTCGGCGACCTCGAGGTCAAGGACGATGCCGAATGCGTCGAGTCGATCAAGAAGTACCTGTCCTACTTTCCTTCCAACTGTGAACAGAAGCCGCCGGTGGTCGAGACCGAAGACCCGGAGGACCGGGGGTCCGATGCTCTGCTGGATCTGATCCCCGATTCCCCTCGCACCCCGTACGACATGTACAAGGTGATCGAGGAGATCGTCGACGACGGGGACTGGTTCGACATCAAGCCGAAGTTCGCCAAGTCGCTGATCACCTGTTTCGCCCGCTTCGGCGGGCGCCCGGTCGGCATCGTCGCCAACCAGCCGAAGCAGCTCGGCGGCATCCTCGACGTCGACTCCGCCGACAAGGCGGCGCGCTTCATCAACCTCTGCGACGCCTTCTCGATCCCGCTGCTCTTCCTGCAGGACGTGCCCGGCTTCATGGTCGGCTCCAAGGTCGAGCAGCAGGGCATCATCCGGCACGGCGCGAAGATGCTCTACGCGGTTTCGAGGGCGACGGTGCCGAAGATCACCGTGCTGGTCCGCAAGGCCTACGGTGCCGGCTACTACGTGATGTGCGGCCGGGCCTACGAGCCCGACCTGATCGTGGCCTGGCCCGGTGCCGAAATATCGGTGATGGGGGCCGAGGGCGCCGTCAACATCATCGGACGCTCGGCGATCGAGGCCTCCGATGACCCCGAGGCGACCCGCGAAGCGATGCTCAACGCAGTCCGCCAGCAGATCGACCCTTACATCGCCGCCGGCAACGCGATGATCGACGACATCATCGACCCGCGCGAGACCCGCCAGACGATCATCCGCGGCCTCGAGATGTCGAAAGACAAGAAGGTCGAAAAGCCCTGGAAGAAGCATGGAGTGATGCCCGTATGAGCAGATTCGAAGACCCGGTAATTATCAGCAACTCGATCTCGGGCGTGATCGCCAACCGCGATCAGTGCCCGGCGATTCCGTATACGCCGGAGGAGTACGCAGCCGAAGCGCGGCGTGCGGTCGACGAAGGTGCCTCACAGATCCACATCCACGCACGAAAGCCGGACGGCACGCCGTCCTGGGACACCGAGGACTTCCAGGCGATCACCGAGGCGATCCGCTCCGAAGTCGGGGACGTGATCATCAACTACTCGACCGGCGCGATCGGGGTGCCGATCGAGCAGCGGATCGAGTACCTGCGCGCCTGCCGACCCGACGTGGCCGCACTCAACATGAGCTCGATGAACTATGCGAAATACTCGCGCCGCCGCAAGGAGTTCGTCTTCAAGGCCGTTTTCGAGAACAGCTTCGACACGATCATCGAGTTCATCACCGCGATGAACGAACTCGGCATCCAGCCCGAGCACGAGTGTTTCGACGCCGGCCACGTGGCCAACGTCGACCCGCTGATCGACATGGGACTGCTCGAGCAGCCGCTTCAGATCTCGCTGGTCATGGGGGTGACCGGCGGAATCCGGCCGACCCCGAGGAATGTCGGCGTGATGGCTGATCAGATCCCGGGCGGACCGGAAGGACCGAACAACTGGCAGGTGATCGGGATCTCCCGGGACCAGTGGAAGCTGCTGGCCGCGGCGATCGCGCTCGGCGGAAACGTGCGTGCCGGCGTCGAGGACAACCTCTACCTGCCCGACGGTTCGATGGCCCGTTCGAACGGTGATCTGGTCGGCAAGGCCCGCCAGATGGTCGAAGACGCCGGGCGCAAGGTCGCGACCGTAGCCGAAGCCAGGGGGCTGCTCGGCCTCGAAAAGGCCTGAGGCGGGCAGGCAGGCGAGATGGCCCCACTGACCGGAGTCACCGTGCTCGACCTGACCCGGCTTCTGCCGGGCGGATTCTGCACGCAGCTGCTGGCCGACTTCGGTGCCGATGTGATCAAGGTCGAGGACACCGGCGCCGGTGACTACATCCGGCAGGCGCCGCCGTACTACGAACCTGAGCCCGGCCACGAGAATGACGACATCGCCGGTACGCGCTCGGCCCTGTATCTGTCGCTGAACCGATCGAAGCGCTCGATCCGCCTCGACCTGAAGAGCGACCAGGGTCGGGCTGCCTTCATGCGTCTGGCGGAGAGTGCCGACGTGCTGGTCGAGGGTTTCCGCCCCGGTGTCACCGAGCGGCTCGGGGTCGACTACGCAAGCGTGAAGAAGGTGAATCCGGGAATCGTCTACTGCGCGATCAGCGGCTACGGTCAGGACGGCCCGAATCGCGATCGTGCCGGCCACGACCTCAACTACCTCGCCTCGACCGGAATGCTGGCGATGACCGGCGCGGCCGACGGCCCCCCGGTCCAGCCGGCGGGGCAGATCGGAGACCTCGGAGGCGGCGCGATGACCTCGGCCTTCGGAATCCTGACCGCACTTTTCGAGAAGCAGCGCAGCGGCGAGGGCCAGATGGTCGACATCTCGATGACCGACGGCGCGCTTTCGTGGCTGGCGATGCCGGCCGGCGCCTGGTTCGCGGACGGACAGGTGCCGGGTCGCGGAGCCTCGATCCTGAACGGAGGCGTCTGCTGCTACCTGACCTACGAAGCCGCAGACGGCTGGGTTTCATGTGGCGCACTGGAGCCGAAGTTCTGGAAGGCATTCTGTGAAGGCACCGGCAACCCGGAGTTGATCCCGGTCCAGTTCGAGCCACCCGGGGGTGAAGGCTGGCAGAAGGTCGCCGCTGTCTTCCGTGAGCGGACCAGGGAAGAATGGAAGGTTTTCAACGACCAGTACGACTGCTGCGTCGAGCCGATCCTCGAGCTCGACGAAGCCCTCCAGTCGGACCTGGTCCGGCAGCGCGGCATGGTGGTCGAGTTCGAGCAACCCGGCCTGGGCGCGGTCCGGCAACTCGGCAACCCGGTGAAGCTCTCCGCTACCCCTGCGATCGATCCGAAGCCGGCGCCCGACATCGGGGCCGACACATCCGCGGTGCTTTCGGAGGCGGGCTTCAGCGAGGGCGAGATTCAGGCCCTGCTCGATTCAGGCGCCGCCGCCGGCCCGGGAAGCGGCGGTGGGGCGGAGGGCTTTCGGGCATGAGTACCGCCGAACGGATGACCGGCTCGGGCGAGCGGCTGCTGAAGATGTCGGAGCTGGTCGAAGCCTCGGGGGTCCCCGGGGCGACGATCAAGCACTACCTGCGTGAAGGTCTGTTGCCGGAGCCGATCAAGACAAGCCGCAACATGGCCTGGTACCGGCCCGAAACGGTCGAGCGGATCGAGGTGATCAAGCGTCTTCAGGAGGAGCGCTTCATGCCGCTGAAGGCGATCCGTCAGGTACTGGCGGAGGATCCGGAACAGGCGAAGGCGCTGCTCGAGGTCGAGGACCGGATCATCGAACGTGCCATTGCCCGTGAACGGCGCAGGACCAGCGCGTCCGAAGTGCGTGAGACCTACGGCATGCCGGCCGAAGTCCTCGACCGGCTGGCAGAGATCGGCATCCTCACCCCGAACACCCGCGGCTACTCGGCTCCGGACGTCAGCATCATCGAGGCGATCTCGAGGTTCCGGGCCAGCGGCTACGACGAGAAGACCGGCTTCACCGTCTACGACACGCTGCGCTACCGGCGTGCCCTGGAGGAACTGGTCAAGGAAGAAGTAGACGTGCTGATGGAAAGGCTCGAGGGCGAAGTGGAGCCCGATCTCGCGGTCGAACTGATCGAAGCGGGCGCCGAACCGCTGCGTGATTTCATCGCCGCCCTCCACACCAAGCTCATGGTCGAAGAGGTCGAAAGCCGGCGCTGAGCGACGGCCCGGCCGGCCGCTCGTTCAGGAATGACCGGTGGGAACTTCCGGGTCGGGATTCTGTCGCGTTCTGCCGTCTGCATCGGCACCGCCGGCCGGATCCGCTTCGCCTTCCGGAACCTCGAACTCGAAGGTGCCGCGGGTTACCGAGAGGATCTGCTCCGCCAGCAGGGCGCCATCCCGTGGGTCCACCGGGGTGGCGCTGATCCGGAGCACGACCTCGTCGCGGTCGATCTCGTCGAGCCAGATGTCGGGATCGCGCAGGGTCGGGACCTTGATCGCCTGTCGCAGCATCTTCTGCACCAGCCGCGGGCTGGTGTGGCTGTCGAATCGGGCCTTCACGTCGATGCCCTTCGGCTCTCTCAGCGGCACGATCGCCAGGCTGAGCAGAACGTTGTTCGGGACCATTATCCGGTCCTTGCCGTCGAGGATCGAAGTGTGGAACAGGCCGAGCGAGCTGACCGTGCCTTCGATCGAGCCTGCCAGTCCCACGCCGATCAACCGGACCTTTTCACCGACCTTGAACGGCCTTGTTCCCTGAAGCACGATGCCCGCGAATACGTTGCCGAGCGTCTGCTGGGCGGCGAGGCCGAGGACCACCGCGGTGAAGGCGCCACCTACGGCGAGCGTGCTGGTCTTGACTCCGGCGACGCTGAGGGCAATCGCGCCGACCACGGCGATCGTGACCAGCTTGATCACGAATACGACCGTACCGGCCGTACCGGGATCCATCCGGCGCAGGATCGTAGGTGTCAGGGAGCGTCCGAGCGCGCTGGCGAAGCCCCATCCGAGGATGAACAGGAGCAGGGCGGTCACGATCCGCACGGCGATCAGGTTGTCGCCGGGGAAGATGTCCCGGCGATTGGCGAAAACCACCAATACGAGGGCGATCAGCAGGGAGAAGATGATCAGCCGGATCCAGGCGGTTCGGACCTTTGCCGGCTCGATCTGCTCGCTCAGACCCGCGTCGTGCCAGGCCTCGGTCCGGGTCTCGAACATCCAGGGCGGGGTCCTGCCCGCGGGACCCGCATCGGCGGGTTTCTGCTTTCTCCGGAATATGGCCATGAGCAGCGACCGAGACTAGCGACGGCAGCAAGCAGGCGCTGAAACTCAGGTCTGGCGAATCCGGTGGTTCTCTGCTCGGTGCTCCGCCGAAAACCGGCGACAAGCCGGAGGTGACTTGACTGCGTCCAGACCCTCCTGCACGCGCCGAATCGGTGTTATCCTCGCGGCGAAGCGAAGGGGTCTTCGAATCGGAGAAGCCTTCGCAGTGTTGAGGGAAGAGAAAGGCCCGCCTGTGGGCGGCCGCACCGAGTCGAGAGGAATGTCTTGAAACTGATCCGTCTGCTGGTCGCCGTCATGGCCTTGTCCATGGTTTTCGGCGCCACCGCCGCCAACGCCGACGCCGCCAAGCCCAACTACAACAAGCAGGCGAAGAAGAAGGCCAAGAAGAAGTGCAAGGCCAAGCAGGGCAAGGCGAAGAAGAGGTGCGTCAAGAAGCAGACGAAGAAGATCAAGAAGAAGCTCAAGAAGAAGGCCAAGAGGGAGGCCCGGCAGGAGAAGAAGAACCCACGGGTGACGATCCGCACCACCGAGTACGGCATCCCGAGGATCGTCGCCGATACCTACCGCGGCCTCGGCTACGGCTATGGATACTCGCTGGCCAAGGAGAACATCTGCTCGATGGCCGACATCTACACGACGGTCCGCGGCGAGCGCTCCAGGTACTTCGGCCCCGACGAGAACTGGCAGCTGACCGGTAACGGCATCTCGTACACCAACCTCGAAGCCGACTTCGCCCACAAGCGCGTGATCGAAGAAGACACGATCGGCAAGGTCCTGGACAAGGGCGGAATCAATGCGCCGAACAAGAGCGTCCGGGAGGTAGTGCGCGGCTACGTCAAGGGCTACAACAAGTACCTGGCCAAGACCGGGGTGAACAACCTTCCCGACGAGACCTGCAAGGGCAAGCCCTGGGTCAAGCCGATCTCGGTACTCGACACCTACCTGCGCTTCTACCAGCTCGGCACGATGGCCGGTCTCGGAGCGGCCGTGGACGGGACCGCCAACGCATCGCCGCCGATGAGCATGGCGGCAGTCCAGCAGGCCGAGGCAGCCGCCGACTCGGTGACCGCCGACGATTTCGAGGCGATTGACGAGAGCCGCCCCGACATCGGCTCGAACGCCGTCGGGCTGGGCAGCGAATCGACCTCGACCGGCAAGGGGATGCTCTACGGAAACCCCCATTTCCCGTGGTCCGGCTCCGAGCGCTTCTTCCAGGCCCAGCTGACGGTGCCCGGCAAGATCAACGTCAGCGGTGCCAGCCTGCTCGGCGCGCCGGTGGTGCTGATCGGCCATACGCAGAACCTGGCCTGGAGCCACACGGTTTCGACCGCGAGGCGATTCTCGGCCTTCCGTGAATCGCTTGTTCCCGGTCAGCCGACCAGGTACCTGGTTGACGGGCAGGCGAGGGACATGGACGAGACCGAGGTCTCGGTCGAGGTGAAGCAGCCCGACGACTCGATCCAGACCGAGACGCGCACGCTCTATTCGACGATTCATGGTCCGGTCTTCAATTCGGTCCAGAAGACGCCACTTTTCCCGTGGACGGCGGACTACGCGTACACGATCTTCGACCCCAACTCGCAGGGGCTCAGGTTCATCAACCACTTCTTCGATACGAACCGCTCCCAGAGCGTCGGCGAGCTGAGGAATGCGCTGGTCAAGAACCAGGGTGTGCCGTGGGTAAATACGATCGCCGCCGACTCCAAGGGCAAGTCGCTCTACGCCGACGTCGGTGCGATTCCCGACATCGACCAGGACAGGGTCGACGAATGCGGAACCCCCGGGCTCGGTGACATTGCCTGGGCTTCGACTCAGGTCGGCGTGCTCGACGGAACCCGGCCCGAATGCGACATGAAGAAGGCCCCGGGTGCGGTGGCCAAGGGAATCATTCCGCCCGACGAGATGCCGCTGCTGATTCGTGACGACTACGTGTCGAACATGAATGACAGTTACTGGCTGACCAACCCCGAGCAGCCGCTCGAGGGCTTCTCGAGAATCATTGGAAACGAGCGCAGCGCCCGGTCCCTGAGGACCAGGAACGGCCTGAACCAGATCGAGCAGCGACTGGCCGGCACCGACGGCATCGCCGGCAACAAGTACACGCCGCAACTGCTGCGCGAATTCATCACCAACAACCGGCACTACGGCGCCGAGCTCTGGGTGGATCCGCTCGTCCAGTACTGCCAGGCGAATCCGATCATCAACGCGGTGGATGTGAGTGAGGCCTGCGGAGTGCTCGCCAACTACGGAGAGACCGAGAACCTCGACGACCCGGGAGCGGTGCTGTGGCGACGCGTGATGGGTCGCCTCCAGGGTGTCGCCGGTGCATTCGAAAACGCGTTCTCGCTCGCCGATCCGGTTCACACCCCGAACGGCCTCGATACGAGCAATCCGGCTGTGCCCAAGGCGCTCTCGGATTCGGTCACCGAGTTGAGCAACCTCGCGATACCGATGGATGCGACCTGGCGCGACTACCAGTTCGTCACCCGCAACGGGGTGGACATCCCGATTCCGGGCGGATTCGGCGGACAGGGAGTGTTCAACGTGATCAGCTCGATCCGAAACAACGCGACCGGCAAGTACGACTCGGTGCGCCATGGTTCGAGCTTCATCGTCATGGCATCGCTGGAGGGCAAGAAGTGTCCGGACGTGAAGACGATCCTGACCTATTCGCAGGCCGCCACCAACGAAGCCTCTCCCCACTACGCCGATCAGACCAAGCTCTTCTCCGAGGAAGGCTGGGTCAGTGGCCGCTTCTGCGCTTCGCAGCAGAAGAAGTCGCCGGATCTGAAGGTCAAGAAGCTGAACGGCGGCGCCAAGGCCGTGAAGAACGGCTGGTAGCCGCTCCGGCGATGCCGCCTCGGCCCCGCCGGGCCGGGGCGGACGGCGCTGCCTGAAGGTCAGCGATGAGCGGGGCCGGTTGACCGCCGACCGGAAGCGCGTGCCCCGCCTATACTTTGGCTGATTGACCAGTCAATCAACAGCCCGATGAGAGCCGCCGTCGTCCAGATCAATTCGACCTCCGACCGCGAAGCCAACCTCGCCGCCGCCCGGCGTCAGGTTCGGGCTGCTGCGGAAGACGGAGCACAGCTCGTCGTGCTGCCCGAGAAGTGGCCGCTGATGGCATCCGGCGAGGACCTCGCCCTCGGTGCCGAGCCGATCGACGGCCCCGCCGTCACCGCCGCCTGCTCCTGGGCGAAGGAGCTCGGGATCGCGCTTGTGGCCGGCAGTTTCACCGAGGCCCACGAAGGCGCCCGGCCGAGCAATACCTCACTGCTGATCGACTCTGAAGGCGAAATCGCCGCCTGCTATCGCAAGATCCACATGTTCGACGTGGACGTCGGCGGTGTCGCCTATCGGGAGTCCGAAGTGGAGGATGCCGGCGACCAGGTCGTTGTCGCTGACTGCGGGCCCGCCCGGGTCGGCATGGCGGTCTGTTACGACCTGCGCTTTCCGGAGCTGTTCCGCGCCCTGGTCGATCGCGGTGCCACCGTTTTCACCTTGCCTTCCGCTTTCACGGTGCCGACCGGCCGTGATCACTGGGAGGTCCTGCTCAGGGCCCGGGCGATCGAGGACCAGGCCTTCGTCCTGGCCGCCGGGCAGGTCGGCAGGGCCGAGCCGAAGTTCGACTCCTGGGGGCATTCGATGATCGTCGATCCCTGGGGCGCGGTGTTGGCCGGGGTCGACGGCGAGGGTGAGGGATTTGCCGCAGCCGACCTCGACTTTTCCGGGCAGGCGGAGACCAGGAGCAGCCTGCCCGCCCTCGCCAATCGCCGGCCGGAACTCTTCGATCGCCTCGATCGCGGGCAGGCCGGTCCGCGGCAGCAAGGTGGCGAGGACTGATGGCCCGTGAAGCGGCGGCCGAAAGGCGACGCCAGATCCTTGATGCCGCGGTTCGTGTATTCGCCAGGCAGGGCTTCCATTCGACCCGGGTTGCGGATATCGCCGACGAGGCAGACGTTGCCTACGGGCTGGTCTACCACTACTTCGACTCCAAGGAGAACGTGCTCGATGAGCTCTTCCGCCAGCGCTGGTCGCTGTTGATCGAGGCGATCGGGGCGACCGACGAAAGCACGCTGTCGCCCCAGGAAAAGCTCGGTACGGTCGCCGGCTTCATCATCGACTCCTACCGCTACGACCCCGAGCTGATGAAAGTGATCATCGTCGAGGTGACGCGCGCCGCCAACTCCTTCGGCCAGACCCACCTCGAGCAGATCAACGAGGCCTACCGGCTGATCGCGAAGATCGTTTCCGAAGGTCAGGCCTCCGGCAGCTTCCGGGTCGACGTCGACGCCTACTTCGCTTCGATGACTTTCTACGGCGTGATCGAGCAACTTCTCTCGGGCTGGATTTTCGGCCTCATACCGGCAGAGGATGCCGACTTCGACGGCGCGAAGGACCTCGTCGTGACCACGATCTGCGACGGCCTCGACCTGCGCTGAGCTTCGAATTGCGCCCGGCCCGAAGCCCTGCCACAGCGGCAGTCGGGGTTCGCGACCGGGCCCGGCATCAATGACGGGAGCACGGTGGGTATTGTGAGAAGCCATATGGACAAGGACAACGAAATCGTTCAGCGCGTCACCTGGAGTCTCATGCTCACCGCGAGCGGGGCTCTGGCGACGATGATCGCGGCCCGGCTCGCTGCCGTGGCCTACCGCCGCATCTTCAACGAGGATCCGCCCGAATAACGATGGCACCGCCCGATCCGAATCGACCAAACTCGGAGAAGACCGTCGGTGAGCTGGTCTATGAGGTAACCGAGCAGACCTCAAACCTGATCCGGGAAGAGATCGAACTCGCCAAGACCGAGGTCAGCGAGAAGGTCACGACCCTCGCCCGCGGCTCTGCGGTCGGCATCGCGGCCGGAGTTTTCGCCTTCCTGGCCCTGATCCTTCTGATGCATGCCTTTGCGCTCGGCCTCAACTCGCTCTTCTTCGAGGGCGAGCCGTGGGCCGGATACCTGATCGAGGCAGTGCTGTTCCTGCTGATCGCCGCGGGGGCCGGAGCCTTCGCCTACCGGTCCTTCGAGACGACCGGGGCACCGGTTCCGACCGATGCGATCGAAGAAGCCCAGAAGACGCGGGCTGTACTGATGCCGGGTGAGGAGGAGCGATGAGCGAAGATCGAGATCCGAAGCCACCGGGACCGTTCCGGCCCGAAGGCACCGGCCCTGAGCAGCCCGCCGAACCTTCTGGCAACCAGTTTTCACCGGCCGAAGGGACCCCCGCGCCGCCGGCCGGTTCTCCGGGCTCGCCCTACCAGCCGCCGCCGCCGAAGCGGACCTCCGCCCAGATCAGGGCCGACATGGATCGCCAGCGTGAAGAGCTCGGCGAGTCGGTGGACCACCTTCGGGAGAAGGTCACCGAGATCACGGACTGGCGCAGCCAGATCAAGAAGCACCGCCGCTCGATCGTGGTCGGCGCCGTCGCCACGGGCTTCGTGGTCGGGGGCCTGATGGCCCTCCGCCGACGCTGACTTACCGGTATTCCTGGCGGCGGAAGAGGTCGTCGGTTATCGAGGCGACCCGGTCGAGGAAGAGGATGCCGTCGAGGTGGTCGATCTCGTGGAGCACGCAGCGGGCCTCGAATCCCGCCAGCTCGACCTCACGGTCGCCGAAGGCGATACTGGCCTTGCGCGGGCGCCTCACGTTCGCCGTCAGGTCGGGAAGGCTGAGGCAGCCTTCGCGGCTGACCTTGGAACCCTCCGAGCGGCGGGTCACCTTCGGGTTGACCAGAACCATCAGGCCTTGGGGGTCCTTGGCCCTGGGGTGCCCGGTGATATCTACGACCGCGATGCGCAGAGCGTGGCCGATCTGCGGCGCGGCGAGCCCGACGCAGTGATCGAAGGAGTTCATCGTGTCGAGCAGGTCAGCCACGACCGGCTCGATCTCGTCGGGCTGAGCCGGGGCGCAGACCTGTTTCAGTAGCGGGTGCGGGTAGGTCAGGACCTCACGGACGGCCACGGGAGCTTCAGAGCACTTCGGTCTCGAGCTCGGCCAGGTGCGCCTCGACGCCCTTTTCGCCGGCGAAGCCGGCCAGGGCCTCGTCCAGGCCGGGGTCCGGGTGGGGGATCGAGACCTCGACCATCATCGTGTAGAGCGGTGCCTTCGAGTCCCCGGTGCGCCTTGTCCTGAGATCGGTGATGTTGATTTCGCGTTCGGCCAGCAGGGTCGAGACGTCGTGGACGATCCCGGGGCGGTCGGCTCCGTAGACCGTCAGTACGTGAGTCGGCCCGGCGCCGCGATCGAGGCCGGAAACTTCGCTGACCGTGACCCCGCCCAGCTCGAGCTGCCGGCCGACTTCCTGCAGCCGTTCCGAAATCGCTTCGATATCCGAGGCGGCCGGAACCGAGACGATCAGCATGACCGCGAACTGGCCGTGGAGGATCGACATCTGCGAGTCGTCGACGTTTCCGTCGAATTCCAGCAGCACGCCTGTGATCGCGGCGACGATGCCGGGGCGGTCTCGCCCGACCGCGGTCACCGCCAGGTTCAAAACTTGGACCCGACCAGCTCGGTCGGCATGGTGCCGAGCGCGACCAGGCCCGGCCCGGCGTGACAGCCGAGCACGGTCGACATCTCGTCGAGAAAGGCACCCTCGCACTGGAATACCTCCCGGCAATGGGCCGCGAGATCTCCGGCCAGCTCCGGTGCCTGAATGTGCTGGGCGGTCCAGGTCGTCTCGCCGGTGCGCGCGACTTCGGTCGCCATGTCCTTGAGCCGCTGCATGGCCTTCGCCTGGGTCCGCACCTTTTCCACCGGCTTGACCGTCTCTTCGAGGGTGATGATCGGCTTGATCCTCAGGGCCGAACCGATCCAGGCCTGGGCGCTGCCGATGCGGCCGCCCTTGCGCAGGTACTCGAGAGTGTCGACCATGATCCAGGTGCCGAGGTTTTCGCGGGCCGCCTCGGCCTTCAGGGCCGCCTCTTCGGCGGTCGCACCGTCGTTGATCGCGTTCGCCGCTGCGAGCACGGTGAGCGCCAGACCACCGGCGGTCGTCCGGGAATCGACGATCCTGACCCTTTCTCCTCCCTTGCCTTCCTCGGTCAGCTGCGCGGCAGCCTGAGTTGCCGCCTCACAGGTCCCGGAGATCGCAGAAGAGAGGTGTATCGAGATCACTTCCTTGCCCTCGGCGAGCAGAGGTTCATAGACCGCCATGAAGTCGCCGACAGAGGGCTGCGAAGTGGTGGTCAGGTCGGGACTCTCGATCACCGCCTTGTAGAAGGATCCGTAATCTGTGATCTCGTTTTCGGGCCGCTGCTGACCGTTCAGGATCACATATAGGTTTACGACGCTGATGTCGAGTCTCTCGCGGTCTTCGGCCGTCAGCGATGCGGTCGAATCCGTGACGAGAGCAGTTTCGGTTTCGGAGGACACGTCACGGTTCTATCAGACAATCGGCCGGGTAATCTTCTTTCGTGGCGAAAACGGTTCTCTTCAGATGCCCCGCCCCGGGTGATCGTCTCTGCTCCTGCGGACGGGCCGCCCGTGCCCTCAAGGGCGCCGGCGTCGAGTTCGAAACCCAGCGGGTGGCGGTACGCAGATCGAAGCGGCCCGAAATCGTCGAACTGACCGGCCAGGAGCGGGTGCCGGTCCTCGTGGACGGCCAGCAGGTGATCCACGATTCGAGGCGGATCGTGGAGTACGTTGAGGGCGAGTTCGGCAACCGCTAACCTCTGTTTATGTCCGATGCGCCCGAATCAGCAATTGTCCTGACCGAAATCGCCGCCGAAAAGATCGCCGAGTTGATCGGAGATCAGACCGAAGGCGAAGAACAGGCCCTGCGCGTGGCCGTCCGGGGTGGCGGCTGCTCGGGTTTCCAGTACGCCCTTGCCTTCGACTCGGTGTCCGAAGACGATCACGTCTTCGAGAACCGGGGAGTCAAGGTGATCGTCGACAAGGTCAGCATGCAGTTCGTATTCGGCTCGGAAGTCGACTACGTCGAAGGCCTGACCGGCGCCGGATTCCAGGTGAACAACCCGAATGTCGTCGCCGCCTGCGGCTGCGGCTCGTCCTTTCAGGTCAAGGACGAAGAGGAAGAACCCGCGCTCCACTAGTACCCGGGCCGGGCCACGGTGCCCGCGTCCGCCGGCACCGGAACATCGGAGGCTGTCGCCTCAGTTGCTGCCCTCGATTTTCATCGGCGGGCTCTGGGCCGGAAGATCCTGGGCGCTCTGCGGCTGTTCAGCCGGTTCCGGCACCTCCGGCTGCTCCACTCCCAGGGTGCCTGCAAGCTCCCCGTTGGCGAACATCTCCTCGACGATGTCGCAGCCGCCGAGCAGTTCTCCGTTGACATAGAGCTGGGGGAAGGTCTCCCAGTCGGAAATCTCGGTGGTGATCTCGCGTAGCGGCTGCAGTGCCGGCAGTACGTCGATCGCGCCGTACTCGACGCCCATCTGGTCCAGTACCTGGACCGTTCTCAGTGAGAAACCGCAGCGCGGTGCGCTGGGAGTGCCTTTCATGAAGAGCAGCACGGGGTTGTCGGAGATCAGCTCCTGGACACGTTCAGTCAGTTCCGGATCGGCCATGGGGTGATGCTAGAACATCGGGTACCGCGGCCTCGCGCCCGATCTCCGGCTCAGTCGAGAACCTTGATGGTGAGGGCGTGGATGGTGCCGTCATCGAAGCGCTCGCGGACCGCTGCCTTTACGAGTCGGTGCTGGTTGATTCGGGTGAGGCCTTCGAACTGGGGCGCTCTGACCTCGGCCCTGAGATGGTCACCGGTGCCGGTCTCGTCGATCACCTCGGCCTGCGAGCCAGGCAGCGCCGCTTCGATCATCGCTTTCAGTTCTCCAAGGTCTGCAGGCATTTTCAGTCTTCCTCCACTTCGGGTCGGGCAGCTACGTCGAGCATCTCGTCGATCTTCACGAATTTGACCCGCGGGCGCTCATGCGGCTCCCCTCGCGTGACCTCCTCGTGGTCGATCTTCTGCCAGCCGCTGAAGCTGACGAAGTTGGCCTTGCGCTCGGCAAGCAGGTTCTCGATCGCCTGCGGCCCGGGGTCTTCCGGCTCGAGCAGACGGCCTTCACCGACATCCGAAAGCAGGTGATTGACAGTCTCCTGTGCGTCCTTCTTGTTCGTACCGATCACTCCGGAGGGCCCTCGCTTGATCCAGCCGGCCGTGTAGTGGCCTGTCCGGTGCTCGCCCCCGGGGGACTCGAGCACCCGCCCTTCGTGGTTGAGGATCGTGCCCTTCTGCTCGTCGAACGGAACGCCGCGAAGGGGGACGCCGGTATAGCCGACCGAGCGCAGAACCAGTTGACACTCCAGCTCTTCCCGCTCGCCGGTGTCCCTCGCCCTGAGCGAGCCTTCGTCCATGACCAGTTCGTTGCGGCCGATCACGATGCTTTCGACCCGTTCGCCCCCGCGAATCTCGACCGGCGAGGCCAGGAAGCGGAGATTGATTCTCTTGGGCCGGCCTTGCGGGGCCCGCTCTGCGTACTGCTCGAGGATCTCGACGTTCACGCGGGCCGTCTTGTCGGCATCGTCGGAGTCGATCCAGGCCCGGCTGGCCGGGTCGAGTTCGACCTCGGCGGGATCGACGATCACGTCAGCCTCTTCGAGCTCTCCGATCTCCTTGATCTCGGGGTTCGTGAAAGCTGCCTGCGCCGGACCGCGGCGGCCGAGCACGACGATCTCTTCGATCCCGCTCGCGTCGAGGACCTCGATCGCGTGATCAGCGATGTCGGTGCGCTTCAGTTCGGCGTCGTCGAGGGCCAGCATGCGACCCACGTCCATCGCCACGTTGCCGTTGCCGATCACCACAGCCCGCCTGACCCGGTCGAGGCTGAAGTCGCGGTCCGCATAGTCGGGGTGAGCGTTGTACCAGCCGACGAAGGCCGTGGCGGCGAAGCTTCCGGGCAGGTCTTCACCCTGGATTCCGAGCTCGCGGTCGGCTTCGGCGCCGAATGCATAGAGCACGGCGTGATAGTGGCGTTCGAAGTCCTCGATCGTCAGATCGCGACCGACCTCGACGTTGCCGAAGAACCTGAAGCCATCTTTCGCGGCGGTGCGCTCGTATACCCGGGTCACCGACTTGATCTTCGGGTGATCCGGGGCGACGCCGCCGCGGACCAGGCCATAGGGGGTGGGCAGCCGGTCGAAAAGGTCCACCTGGGCATCGGTATCGGGATCGCGGATGATCTGGTCGGCGGCGTAGAAGCCTGACGGACCGGCACCGATAATCGCGATGCGGAGGGGGTTCTCGGGCGTTCCGGCTCGGCTCATGGCAGTGGTGATGCTAGAGCGAACGGTTTGCGTTCGCGTCTATCTCGGCTGCGAACTGCGGCCAGAGCTGTGCGGGCAGGTCGTGGGCCATTCCCTGGTAGACGCGCAACTTGGCACCGGGGACCGCCTTCGCAGTCGCCCGCCCGCCGCGGGGGAAAACCAGCCGGTCGGCGGACCCGTGGATGACCAGGGTCGGAACCTTGACCCGCCCGAGGTCGCGGGTGCGGTCCGGCTGGCAGTTGATCGCGTGGAGTTGGCGCGCGCTGCCCGCCAGGTGGACGCCGCGCTGCCAACCCAGTTCGGCGAGGGCGCGCAGCCTCGCCCTGTCGGGTGGGTAGGCCTTCGAGCCGATCGCCTCGGAGAGCATTTCCATTCGCCTCACGTATTCCTCGAGCGACTTCGGTTTCGTCCTGAACAGCGCGATCAGCTCCCGTAGCCCGGGAAAGGCATCGCGTCTCGCGCCGGTCCGGGAAATCATCGAACACATCGAGGAAACCCTGTCCGGATGCCGGATCGCCAGAGTCTGCACGATCATTCCGCCCATCGAGAATCCGAGGATGTGAGCCCGGTCGATGCCCAGGTGGTCGAGCACGGCGACGGCATCATCGGCCATGTCGTGAAGGCCGTAGCGCAGCTGGCGCGGCAGGCCGAGAAGCATCGGCAGGGTGTCGGGCACGCCCTCGTCGTTCAGGACGGTGGAGAGGCCGCAGTCGCGGTTGTCGATCCTGATCACCCGGAAGCCGCGGGCAACCAGCATGTCGCAGAGCTCGACGTCCCAGTAGATCATCTGAGCGCCCAGGCCGGGCACGATCAGGAGCGCCGGATCATCGGGGCTGCCGCGATCGTCAAATGCGATCCGGATCTCTCCGGAAGGGGCGAACCCCTCTCTGACCGCGGGGCCGCTCATCCCGGCCGGCCTTCCGATCCGCCATCCGCTTCGCCCGCTACCGGCATAGCGGGGTTCCGGCGGGTTCCAGCCCGTATCGTTGCCCGCGTGGGCGCGCATGCAGGGGCAATCGGCAGGTCTGGCATGGTGGCGGTCAAAATAGCGACTGCTGCGCTGTTCTTCCTCTGGGCCCCGCTTGCGGGCCAGGCCTCTGCCGTTGAATCAGAGCCGACGATGCCGAGCGGCTCATATCAACCCCGGGCGACGATTCTCGTTGTGCCCGGGGAGATTCTGCCGGAGGATCTCGGTGTCATCGACGCTGCGGCAGTGGGCCTGATGAACCCGGGCCTGGGTGAGGTGGGCCCGGAGCAGACCTGGCTCGACGTGAGCCAGGGCGCCAGAACGTTTGACGCCAAGTATGACAGTCCGTTGAACACTATGTTGGCAACTCCTCCATTCGTGCGGGGATGGGAAAAAACGCTACTTCGAGCGCAGAGTTCAGGCCGGGACATACGGCCGGGTCTGCTGGCCTCGATCCTGAGGCGGAACGGGCTGCTACCGGCCGCTGCCGGGCTCGGTACCGGCGGGTTTCGCGCGGCATTCGCGGTCGTTGCCCGCAACGGCCGGCTGACTGCGGCACCTGCGCGCTGTCCGGGCCCGGACTGCGACCTGCCGCTGGTCGTGGCCCGGGTGAGTCTTTCGAAGGCTGAGGCCCTGGCTGACCGGCGTGCCCGCGGTGAACTGCTGATCGTCGTCGAAGCTCCTCCGGCCTCCGACGGCGAGCAGCTCTCGATTGCGATCGCCGGGCCGGGCTTCGAGGGCATGCTGAGTTCGGCCAGCACCAGGACACCCGGGTATGTGCTCAGTACCGACATCGCACCGACGGTGATCTCGCACTTCGCCCTGCCGGTCCCGAGGGCGATGACCGGGCTCGAAATCGAGTCAGGGGGATCGGTTGACTACGCCGCGCTCGCCGCGCTCGAGGGCCGCTACCGACAGGTCGGTGAGAGCCGCGGCTCGGCAGTCCTGTTCCCGCTTGTCGCCTGGCTTCTGATCGCGACCGGGCTGATATTCGGCAGCCGCCGCCGGTTGGCCGCGCCGGTTCTCTCGGTGCTCTGCCTTTCGGTCATCCTGCTGCCCGCCGCGCTCCTGCTGACCGCGGCCCTCACTCCTTCGGCTGCGCTCGAGTCGGTGATCGCCGGACTGCTTCCCGTAGCCGCGGCGGCGCTGATCCTCAGGAGGACTCCGGGATGGCCTGGCCTGGCCCTGGCCTGTGCGATCACGGTCACGGCCTTCGCGATCGACCTGGTCGCCGGCCTGGCCCTCACGCCCAAGGCCGTAATCGGACCTAATCCCGGTCTGGGAGCCAGGTTCTACGGCATCGGTAACGAACTCGAATCCACCCTCATGGTGCTTACTTCGGTCGGTACCGGTGCCGCCATCCTTGCCTGGGGAGGCAGCCTCGCAGCCCGCAGTCAGGCTTCCGTATTTCTGGCGACCGGTGCGGCGGGGACGATCGTCTTCGCCTCCGGCCAGTTCGGCGCCGACGTCGGCGCGGCGATCATTTTCCCGGTCGCCGCCGTGGTCGCAGTGGCCTTCGTGCTGGGGAGGCCGCGACTGATCTGGCTTGGTGCGTTCGCGGCACTGGCCGCCCTGATCCTGCTGGCGCTGACCGACACGGTGACCGGCAACGAGACCCACTTCGTCCGCTCGCTTCTGGAGGGCGGCTCTTCGGACTCGGCGATCGAAGTCATGGCGAATCGGCTGGAATCGACCGCCGAGAGCTTCACCAGGCTCTCGAGGCTGCCGGTGACAGTGCTCGCCCTGGTCATGATCGGCTTCGCATGGGCGAAGAGGGACCGGATCATGCGACTGCTTGACGGGCTGGATCCTCTCCGGGCCGGACTGGCCGCCGCCGCCGCAGGGTCCCTGGTCGGAGCGCTCACCAACGATTCCGGCGCGCTCTTCATCCAGGTCGGGGTGCTCTACCTGGGCTTGGCACTGGCATTCATCTGGGCTGCGCGTCCCATCGGGACCGGATCGTGAGTTATGCTGGTGGTTCGTGCGAATTGCCCTCGTAACCCCGTATTCGTGGACGTATAAGGGCGGTGTCAATCGGCACATCCAGTCGCTGGCCGAGGAACTCATCAACCGAGGCCACTACGTACGTGTCATTGCCCCGTTCGATCCACCCGATCGATTTTCCAAGCTGCTGCACAGGGCACCGGCTGAAGAGGTTGAGCTTCCGGACTATCTGATCCCCGCCGGGCGCACCGTCGGCATCGGATCCAACGGCTCCGTTTCCAACATCCCGCTTTTCCCTGAATCGATCGTCACCACCCGACGGGCGATCGAAGAGGGCAACTTCGACGTCGTCCATGTGCACGAGCCGACCACCCCGGTCAACGGCTGGGATACCTGCCTGTCCAGCGGCACCCCCGTAGTCGGAACCTTTCACGCCTACGCGACCAAAGCGATTCCGCACCGACTCGCCGCATTCGCGGGTGCCAAGAGGGTTCTCAATCGACTGTCCGCCCGGATCGCCGTATCCGAGGCGGCCGCCTGGACCGGTCGCCGCTGGTACGGGGGCAACTACACAATCATCCCCAACGGCGTCGACGTCGAGGCCGCTCCGCGGGGTCCCAAGACCGAGTCCGAGTACCTGCGGGTCCTGTTCGTCGGTCGCCCGGAGGAACGCAAGGGCCTGCCGGTGCTGCTCAGGGCATTCGAGGGCCTCGTCGAGCACGACGTCCCGAGTCGCCTCGGAATCGTCGGTTGCGACGCAGGTGACGTCCGGAAACTGATCTCCCATACCGACATCGAGCCCCACCTCGATCTCCACGGGAGGGTCTCGGGCCCCGACCTCTGGAACCACCTTCACGAAGCCGACCTGCTCTGCGCGCCTTCGCTCTCCGGAGAGAGCTTCGGCATGGTCCTTACCGAGGCTTTCGCCGCCGGGACGCCTGTGGTCGCTTCCGGGATCGCCGGATACCGAGATGTGGTTACCGACGGGCATGACGGCGTCCTGGTGCCGCCCGCCGATCCTCAGCGCCTGGCCGAAGAGCTTCAGCGCGCCCACCACGATCCGGACCGGCTCGCCCGCATGGGCGAGGCCGCGAGGGACAGCTCCCGTCGCTTCGCCTGGCAGAGCGTCGCCGACCAGGTCAGCGAGGTATACGAGCGGGCGATCGAGGTTCCGGAACCGGCCGGCGCCGGCGACCGCGTGAAGCGGCGTCTGGGGGCGGTTCCCAGCGACGGACTTCCGCATGAGCCGGCAAGGCGGCTCGATTCGATCGAGCCGGAGATCCCGGTCGCATCCGGGCGCATGCAGAAGTACCGAAAGCCCGCCCTCGGTCTGATCGGCCTGATCGGGATCGGCATGACTGTCCTGGCCGCGCGCAAGATCGGGGTCGACCGGGTCGCTGAATCGATCGTCCAGTCGGATCTCTCCTGGGTATTCGTCGCACTCGCCCTGATGGGCGCTTCACTCTTCGTGCGCGCCCAGTCCTGGTTCTACATCGCCCGTGCCGCATTGCCGGGAGTCCCCCTGCGGCGCCGCGATTTCGCCTCGGCAACGATGATCGGCGTGCTCATGTCGGCGACGCTGCCCGCCCGCCTGGGCGAGCCCGCCAGAGCCCTCGCGCTCTCGCGTCACACCGGCAAGGCTCGCGAAAACCTGCCGGTCGTCGTCGGCACCCTGGTATCGCAGACCGTTTTCAACCTGATCGCCCTTCTGATGCTCGGCATGATCATCATCGCCAGCACCGACCTTTTCCACAACAGCACCAAGACCGTCTTCACCTTCAGCCTGATCCCTCTGGCTCTGCTCTTGCTCGTGATCGTTCTGCCGTCGATCCTCAAGAAGCAGGGCAGCAGCAGGATGGGCAAGGTGGGCGCGGCTATTCATTCTGCGCTCGTCCAGGTGCGCTCCGGCCTGGCGATCTTCAGGCAGCCGCGTCTCGGGGTTCCGGCATTCCTTCTCCAGACCTCGGCCTGGGCGATTCAGCTTGCATCCTGCTGGGCGCTGATGTTCGCCCTCGGTCTCGACGCGCAGGCCGGTCTCGGGGCCTCGGCCGCGGTGCTCTTCGCGGTCAACGTCACCGCCGTGGTCCCGGCCACACCCTCGAACGTAGGCATCTTCCAGCTCGCCGTGATCAGCGTCCTGACCACCGGCTGGGGTGTTTCAGCCTCCGACGCCCTTGCCTATGGAGTCATCCTCCAGGCAGTGGAAATCGCAACCGCTGTCGGTCTTGGTCTGCCTGCCCTGTTCCGCGAAGGGCTCACCTGGAGCGACCTCCGGCTCCAGGCGATCTCGACCGCGCCGGTTGAACTCAGCTCGAGCCCCGCGCGCCGCGAGAGCAGAGATTCTTTCTCCGACTACATGCGCTGAGCCCCTCTCGGGATGAGGGTCTTCTGAAATGAGGTCCGCGCTCGGATACGACCCGGCCTGCCTGGCTCACGACAACGGCTCGATGGTGGTCGACGAAGCCGCTGTCGGCTGGATTCCAGTCGCCCATGCCGAAAACGCGGACCGGATTCTCAGGGCCCACGCCGTTCTCGTCGCGGCCGGAGTGGTCGGGCGGCTGGATACGCTCGAAACGCGACAGGCAACCCCGGAAGAACTCACCCTGGTTCACACCGAGTCTCACGTTCAGAGAATCACTTCGGCCTGCGAGGCGGCTGAGTCGGCGGCAGCGGCCGGACGGCCCGAGACCCTTCGTCCGGGACCCGAGGCGAGAGTCGGAGCCGGTTCACTGGAGGCCTCGCTGGTCGCGGCCGGAACCGCGCTCACCGCGGTCGACCACACGATGGCCGATGAGGGTGGACGTGCCTACTCACTGACCCGGCCTCCGGGCCACCACGCCTCGGCCGATCAGGCGATGGGATTCTGCCTGTTCAACAGCGCGGCGATCGCCGTCCGTCACGCGCAGCGAGCCCACGGCCTCGATCGCGTAGCCGTTGTCGACTGGGACGTCCACCACGGAAACGGCACCCAGGCAGTCTTCTACGACGACCCGAGCGTGCTGTTCATCTCACTCCACCAGGCAGGCCTCTACCCGGAAGACATGGGCTTCGTCGAAGAGCGCGGAGAAGGCGACGGGACGGGCTCGAATCTCAACATCCCGCTGCCGGCCGGGACGGGAGACGCCGGTTACCTTGCCGCACTGGACGAGGTTGTCCTGCCGGCCCTGGCCGGCTTCGACCCGCAGCTGATCGTGCTCTCCAGCGGCCAGGACGCCGGTGCCTGCGACCCGCTCGGCCGGATGAGCGTCACCGCCGAGGGCTTCCGACGGATGACCCGGCGGCTGGTGGAGCTGGTTGAGTCTCCGGGGTCGGCTGCCCGCGGTCGCGTCGCGGCGGTCCAGGAAGGCGGCTACAGCATCGACCACATGCCGTTCTGCGTCCTGGCCACGGTCGAGGCGCTTTCCGGGCTCGAACCGGCCCTCGGGGCCGACCCGGTCGAGATGGACGTCCCGAGCAGGATCAAACCCGCCGAGATCGAAGCGATCAGGTTGGCGTCGGGCGCCGCGTGACTCGTCTGACCGATTCCGGGGGTCAGGCGTTGAAGTCCACCAGGCTCCAGTCGAGGCGTTCGGGGAAGCGTGGCAGGCCGTCGTCGGGGACCGGGTACCAGGCCGACGCGTAATCGACGAACTGGTGGGCCATCGGGCGGGTTACGGGATCCTGGTCCAGCGCACCCATCCGAACCAGTACGACCTCGGGGTTCTCCGGATTGACGGTGTGGGTCTGACTGCCGCAGACCGAGCAGGAGCACTTGTTCCATCCCCCGTCGCCGGGTTCGAAGGAACGGATTTTGTCCTCTCCGGCGGTGAACCGGGTCGAACCGGGCACGGTCAGCGCCGAGACTGAGAACGCCGTTCCGGTCCGGTGCTGGCAGCGGCCGCACCAGCAGAAGGCCGCTCCGATCAGTGGCTGGTCGATCTCGAACTCGACCGCCCCGCACATGCAGCGCCCGCTGAGCGGAGCGATTCCCTTGGGACCGAGTGAAATCTTTGAGTTCTCCATGGCCTGAGCCTAGCCGTCCGAGCCGGAGGCGTTTCCGGTTGGGGTTAGGCTCAGGTTCATGGACCGGCTTGAGCTGATCGACGAAATTTCGAGCGAGATCAGGGATCCTCGGGTGCTCGCAGCGATCGGCGATGTACCGAGGGAGGCCTTCGTTCCGGAGTATCTGCGGTCGCGGGCCTGGGAGAACGGGCCGCTGCCGATCGGCGAGGGGCAGACCATTTCGCAGCCGCTGATCGTCGCCCGCATGTGCGAGCTCCTGACGCTGACCGGCGAAGAGACAGTGCTCGACGTCGGTACGGGATCCGGCTACCACGCGGCCGTTCTGGCGAAGCTGGCAGCCCGGGTCATTTCGATCGAGCGATATCCCGAGCTCAGTGCGGCGGCGGCAGGATCGCTGGCCCGGACCGGGACCGAGAACGTCAGCCTGGTGGTCGGTGACGGAAGCCTGGGCTGGCCCGAAGAGGCACCCTACGAAGCGATCAACGTGGCCGCCGCAGCCCGGCACGGTACCCCGCCGGCGCTGATCGAACAGCTCGCCGACGGAGGCCGCATGGTCATCCCGGTCGACGGCGAAGACCAGCGACTGCTGCTGGTCGTGCGTGAGGGCGAGGACATCGCCGTCGAGGTCGCCGAACGGGTCCGCTTCGTGCCGCTGGTCGAAGACGCCTGAGCCTCAGGCGGGGCGCTCGCCTACCAGCATCGCCGTTGCCAGCCACTTCCAGTAGCAGTCGACGTTTTCGAAGCCGGATTCGCCCAGCCAGGCCAGCTGGGCCTCGACCGCAGCCGGCTGGTCCGAGGTGTCCTCCTCGTCGTCCATCGAAGTGAATACCTCGAGCGCACGCCGCTGGAGTTCGGCCGTCGGCAATGCAACCAGGTCCATGTTGCAGAAGAGCCCGCCCGGCTCGAGCAGGTCGAAGGCCTCGGAGTAGAGCCGCTGCTTTCTCTCGTCTGGCAGATGGTGGATCACCCAGGCCGAGATGATCAGGTCGAACCTGCCGAACTCGGTCGGCAGCGGTTCGAGCAGGTCGTGCTCCCGGAAGTGCACGCCTTTCTCACCCACGAAGTTCATCCTGGCGGCCGCGAGCAGCGGGTGAGAGATATCGAGGCCATAGGCCTCTGCGTCGGGGGCGATCGAGCGCACGTCGGCGATCAGCGCGCCACCGCCGGTGCCGAGGTCAAGGACCCGCCGAGGACGCCGTTGCCCGATCACGTCGTCGAGCAGCACTTCCCGCATCTGGGCACCACCGGGGAGCCGGTCGCGTATCGCCAGCCATCGCTCGGACCGGGCCTGCTCCCGCCATTCGTGCCCGGGCCTGAGGCCGCTTTCACTGCGCTTCGTGCCTGTGACTTCCATTCCCTCAACATATCTGTATCGAAACGGTCTGAAACCCGGGGAAAACCCCTAAACGCGGCAGGACCCGACTTCACGCGGACCGGTTGCTGCGAATACGACCTGCTCGGGTGGACCAATAGGATCGGCAGATCTCCGGCGCGATTCCCAAGTTCAACCAGCATGCCGCCAGCTACGACGAGGCGCGTACGCGAATCATCCCGCCTTTCGAACCGTTCTACGGTGCGGCGGTGCAGGCGGTGTCGCTGGCCGGCGAACCGAGGAAGAGGATTCTCGACCTCGGAGCCGGAACCGGCATGCTGACCGGCTTCGTGCTCGACGCCTATCCGGGCTGCGAGGTGACGCTGTTCGACGGCGCCGAGCAGATGCTCGAACGGGCCCGCGAGGCACTCGACGGCCGCCCGGTGAGCTTCGTACAGGGCGACATGTACGAAGATCTGCCGGAGGGCCCGTGGGACGCGATCGTCTCGGCCCTGGCTATCCACCACCTCGAGGACCACGGCAAACGACACGTTTTCACTGAGGCGCTCAGGATCCTGCGTCCGGGGGGAATCTTCGTCAATTCCGAGCATGTGCTCGGTCCAACGCCCTTCGCTCGACGCCGAGTACCGGCGCTGGCATGAGAGCGAAGCCCGAGCGGCCGGCATCGACGACAACGAATGGGCGGCCGCCGAGGACCGGATGACCGCCGACCACCTTAGCCCGCTGCCCGATCAGCTCGAGTGGCTGGCCGGGGCAGGCTTCGAAGACGTCGACTGCCTGTTCAAGGACCGGGGATACGCGGTCATGTTCGGCCGCAGGCCCGGTGCATGACCGGAGGATCCGCTTCGACCCGCCGGCATGAGGCCCGGTTGAAGGCGGAGGTGGCGGTCGTCGGTCACGCCGAGTGGGCCGAGTTCGTGCGGGTCGAGCGAGTACCCGACCCCGGTCAGATCGTTCACGCCGAGAGCCTCGGTCAACTGGCTGCGGGCGGCGGTGCCGTTGCTGCGGTTCAGGTCGCACGCCTGACCGGAGGGTGTCTGTTCGTGACGGCGCTGGGGAACGACGAGCTATCCGACCGCATCGGCCCGGCCCTCACCTCCTCGTCCGTGGATGTAGTGGCCGCGCGGCGGGATTCCCCCCAGCGACGAGCCTTCGTCTACCTGGATTCGACTGGAGAGAGGACGATCACGACGATCGGCGAGCGACATGGGCCCAGGGGAGAGGACGAGCTTCCCCAACAGCGCTTCGCCGACCTCGACTCGATCTACTTCACTGCCGGCGACGCCGGGGCTCTGCGTGCAGCCCGTGCGGCGCGGGTGCCTGGTGGCGACTGTCCGGGCGCCGTGAGGCGCTTGTCGATTCCGGGGTTCAAGTGGACGTACTCGTGGCCAGCGCCAACGACCGAGGTGAGCGCTACTAGCCGTGGGGACATCGACCCGGTACCAGCCTGGGTGGTGCGCACCGATGGGCCTCGTCGGAGGATCGCTCGAAGCCGCCGACGGTACGACCACCGACTGGTCGCTCGCTGCCGGTGCGAAGGGCCGACCGGTGACAGCTACGGCGCCGGGGACTCGTTCGCCGCCGGACTCACCTGCGGGCTCGGGATGGGCCACGCGATCGAAGACGCGATCAGCCTCGGGGCCTTCTGTGGAGCATCTGCGGTCGCACGGCGTTCACGGCCCGTTCGGGTCCCAGGCGTCGGCCGTTGACCTGCCGGTCTGGCGCGAGCTCTACGCGATCAGCGGCTGAGTCGGGCCGGCCTTCGGGAGCCGGGACTTCCCGGTGAGATCAGGCGCTGGCCGGCTGCTCGCCGGGTAGCTCGGCCTCGACCGGGCCCTCTTCCGGGTCTTCTTCGGGAGGGCTGGCACTGCGCTCCGAGAGGGCGATGACTTCGTCGTCGGAAGAACCGTCCTTGGGGATGAAGCCCGACTTCATGCCGAAGTAGACCGCCTGGGGGTGGTGGCTGATGATCGCCACGGTCGACTGCTCGGGCATTACGGCGTAGCCGTCGGAGAGGTACATGCCGATCCGGTTGAGGTCAAGAAGATCCCAGACCTTGGTGTGTTCGGACTGCTCGGGGCAGGCCGGGTATCCCCATGAGTAGCGGCGTCCCTGGGCGGGGCCGATTCCGAGTTCCGAACGGACGTTCTGGTGCAGCCACTCTGCGAGCCCTTCGGCAGACTGGACACCGAGTCCATGGGTGAACAGCTGCTCGGCGAATTCACCGTCGACTTCGAGTTTGTCCATCAGGTCGGTGACTTCTGAGCCGACGGTCACCCCCTGGAGGGCGACTACGTCACGGACGCCGTCATCGCCCAGGGGGCGGTAGAAGTCGGCCAGGCAGATCCGGTCGTGCTTCGGCTGGCGCGGGAAGACCAGGCGGTTGATCTCCCTGTCCTGGTCCTCGGGGTCGAAGATGACCAGCTCGTTGCCTTCGGCGTTGCAGGGGAAGTATCCGAGCACCGCCTTCGGGTGGAGGTAGTCCTGCTCTGCCCACATGCGCTCCAGTCGCGGGCGGAAGTCTTCGCCGACCAGCTTCTCCCACTCTTCGCCCTTGACGCCGCGCCCGCCCCAGTGGAGCTTGAACAGCACATGGAGGTCGAGGTGGTTGAAGATGTCTTCGATCTCGACCGGGATCTCACGCGTGCCCCAGAACGGGGGGTCCGGGATCGGAGCATCCGGGTCGGCCGCGGAGCGCACCGAGGCGTCGGTGACCGGTGGGCCGTCGTCGGCTTTTTCCGGCTTGTTGCGGAAGGCCTCGGCTTCGCCGCGCAGCTTCTCGAGAAGGGCTGCGCGCGGTTCGGCCTCGACCAGGGCGTCCATCGTGTCGAGGCCCTGGAAGGCGTCCTTGCAGTAGATGACGCCCGGTTCGTAGATCTCGTCGGACTCCTTGCCGAGCGGATAGAGAACCCGCCGCCCGAAGTCGCGGTTGATCGCTGCACCACCGATCAGCACCGGAAAGTCGTGGCCGCGTTCGTGGAGCTCGCGGATCGCGATCGGCATCTGCTTCGAGGTGGAGACCAGCAAGGCAGAGAGCCCGATCGCGTCGGCTTCATGCTCGACCGCGGCATCGATGATCGCATCGACGGGGACCTGTTTGCCTAGGTCGATCACCGTATAGCCGTTGTTGGTCAGGATCGTGTTGACCAGCGACTTGCCGATGTCGTGGACGTCTCCGAATACGGTCGCGATCACGACCTTTCCCTTGGTGTGGCCCTCGATCCGGTCGAGGTAGTTCTCGAGCCGTGCGACGGCCTTCTTCATCACCTCGGCCGACTGGAGTACGAAAGGCAGGATCAGCTCGCCGGCACCGAACTTGTCGCCGACCTCCTTCATCGCCGGAAGCAGGACCTCGTTCAGGGTCGGCACCGCACCGATCTTGTCGACCGAGGTGTCGATCCAGTCCTCGACGCCTTCCTTGCGGCGGCGCAGGATGTGGAAATGGAGCGCTTCCTCGGGCTCCATGTCGGCGGTCGGGTCTTCCTTTTCTTCCTCGGCCTCTTCGCCCTTTGACTCGAAGTGCTCGATGAACTTCTCGAGTGCGTCTTCGCGCCGGTTGAATACGAGGTCGTCGGTCAGCTCCCGCTCGCTGTCGGGGATCTCGCCGTAGGGCTTGATGTGGTTCGGGTTGACCATCGCCAGGTCTAGACCGGCCTCGACGCAGTGGTGCAGGAAGACCGAATTCAGTACCGCGCGGGCCGGCTGGCTGACGCCGAAGGAGACGTTGGAGACACCGAGCGAGGTCTTGACGCCCGGGATCTCCGCCTTGATCCGCCGGATTCCCTCGATCGTCTCGACCGCCGAGGGGCGCCACTCCTCGTCGCCGGTGGTCAGCGTGAAAGTCAGCGCGTCGAAGACCAGGGCCTCGGGTTCGAGGCCGTGCTCGTCGCAGACCAGTTCGGTTATGCGCCTGGCGATCTCGAGCTTGCGCTCGGCGGTCTTCGCCATGCCGACCTCGTCGATGGTCAGGGCGATCAGGGCCGCGCCGTGGGCTTTGGTGATCGGCACGACGGTGTCGAGCTTGTCGCGCCCGGCCTCGAGGTTGACCGAGTTGACTATCGCGCGGCCGGGGATCTGCTCGAGCGCGGTCTGGATCACCTCGGGCTCGGTCGAGTCGACCTGGATCGGTGCCGGCTGGGTGAGCGAGATGCGCTTGACCACCTCGCGCATCTGTTCGTCTTCGTCTGCACGTTCAACGAGGGCGACGCAGACGTCAAGCACGTGGGCGCCGCCTTCAACCTGGTCCTCCGCCACCTGGTTGAGGGTCTCGTAGTCGTCGGCCAGAAGCAGTTCCTTGGCGCGTCGTGAGCCCTGCGAGTTGACCCTTTCGCCGACCAGTGTGGGGCGCGGTTCCTGAACGAGCTGGGTGGCGGTCATCATCGACGAGACCATCAGCTCGCCCTTGGCGGGCCGGGGGGAGGGCTTCAGGTCCCGGACCCGGTCGGCGATCGCCCGGATGTGATCAGGAGTCGTTCCGCAGCAGCCGCCGACCACCCCGACGCCGTGCTTCTCCACGAATTCTCCGAGCGCTTCGGCAAGCGGGGCCGGCTTCTCGGGGAAGATCGTCTCTCCGTCCGGGCCCTGAAGTGGCAGGCCGGCATTCGGAATGCAGTGGACCGGCACGGTCGAGTGCTCACCGAGGTAGCGGATCGCGTCGCGCATGTCTTCGGGGCCGGTCGAGCAGTTCAGGCCGATCACATCGACCCGCAGGGCTTCGAGGGTGGTGAGCATGGCCGATATGTCCGTGCCGAGCAGCATCTTGCCGCCGTTCGGTAGCAGCGAGACCGAAACCTGAATCGGCACCGAACGGCCGACCTGCTCGAAGGCGGCCCTGGCGCCGAACACCGCTGCCTTGGCTTCGAGGATGTCCTGGACCGTCTCGATCATGATCAGGTCGACTCCGCCGTCGACCAGGGCGGCGGCCTGCTCGGTGAAGACCTCGACCAGCTTCGGGAAGCGGATACCACCCAGGGTCGGGTCGTCGGAGGCGGGCAGGTATCCGGTCGGGCCGATCGAACCGGCGACGAAGCGGTCCGGGCCGGCAGCCTTGCGGCCGATCTCCGCGGCCTTCGTATTGATCTCGACGGTGTGTTCGGCCAGGCCCCATTCCTCGAGCTTGATCCGGGATGCCTGGAAGCTGTCGGTCTCGACCACCTCGGCCCCGGCATCGAGCATCGAGCTGTGCAGGTCCTCGATCACGTCTGGCCGGTTCAGGACCAGCGCTTCGTGGCACTTGCCGGCCAGTCCGCCGTAGTCCTCCTGGGTGAGGTCGAATTCTTCGAGCGTCGCGCCGAGGCCGCCGTCGAAGACGACGATCCGGTCCGCAATCGCATTCAGGTAGTCACGTTCGGGCACCCGTCAAGGCTACCGGGACGCTTTGCGCGGGGGGAGCCCGGGCGGCTGTAGTCTCGCTGGAGTGAAGCTGATCCACCGAGGCAGGTCTCACGCACTCCCGCCGGAATCACTGACGCCGGGGCCGGCATGGACGTGATCTGGGTCGTGGCCGGAACGGCGGTGATCCTGGCCACCCTCCACGATATTTTCGCGACGCTGTTTCACCCGCTCGGGCGCGGCCACATCGGTCACCGCGTTGTCGGATTGGTTTCCAGGGCCGGCCATCGGCTTGCCCCGCGCTTCGGGCCGGCGACGGTGCTGATCGGGCCGGTCGGCTACGTAGTGGTGGTTGCGAGCTGGGCTGCGCTGCTGGTCTTCGGCTGGGCTCTGGTCTTCTTCCCTTACCTGCCGGACGGCTTCGCTTTCGCCTCCGGGCTCAATCCCGGGGATCACTCGGGGTTCGTCGACGCGCTCTACATATCGCTGGTAAACCTGACCAGCCTGGGCTACGGCGACATCTCGCCGGAGGCTTCCCTCTTGCGCATCCTGGGTCCGATCGAGACGCTTTTCGGCCTCAGCCTCGTGACCGCGAGCGTCTCCTGGCTGATTTCGATCTACAACGCGATCTCCCAGCGCGACGCCTTCGCTCACGAAGTCCAGCTCAGCCGCAGGGCGGAGGAACGGCTGGGGGCGAAGCTGGCCGACGCCGACCCGGACCTGCTCGAGCGCCTGCTGGCTTCGTTCAGCGCGCAGCTGATCGCCGCGCGCCGCAACCTGATCCACTTCCCGATCACGATCCATTTCCGTTCCGAAGACGACGAGAAGGCACTCTCCGGTCTGATGCCGTTCCTGGCCCGGCTCGTGAACGAGGCCCGCGAGGACTCGCGTCCGCATGCGCTCCGGGTCCGTGGGGAGATGCTGCGCATGGCGATGGACGATTTCGCCGAAACCCTGAAGGAGAGGACTGGGCATGGACGGGGAGACAACCGAGGCAATCCTGGGCCACTACGACGCGCACCAGCGGCCGGAGAGGTCTGACTCGGCCTTCGAACTGCCAGGAGGCTGGCGCTAGTCATGCCGGTCGCTCGTGGCCCTGCTCAGGGCGGTCAATGTCGGCGGTACGGGAAAACTACCGATGAAAGAACTGAAGCTGATGTGCGAGGAGTGCGGCTTCGAGTCGGTCCAGCACCTACATCGCCAGCGGCAACGTCGTCTTCGAGTCCGGCGACAGCCCGGAGCGCGCCCGCACGATACTCGGAAAAACGGCTCGAGTCCTGGGCGGGAAGGGAGATCGGAGTACTGGTCCGCACCGCAAGGGAGATGGCCGACCTGGTCGAAGCCAACCCTTTCCCGGACGAACCCGGCGACCGGGTGGTGGTCCTGTTCCTCGACCGGAGCCCGCCTCCGGACCTCGAGGCGTCGGCCAGCGGACTCGACGACGAGGTCATGCTGCCCGCGGCGTCCGAAGTATTCATCCATTACCCGCAGGGCCAGGGCCCCTCGAAGCTCAGCTTCGACCTTGGGCCTGGCGACCGCGCGCAACATGAATACGGTCACCAGGCTCGCGGCCATGGCCGCCGGTCGCGGCTAGGGGCGGACCCGGCTATCCGTTGATCGGACAGGCGAAGCAGAGCGATCCGCCGGTGGCTCGGTAGGCCAGGCAGCAGGTGACGCGTCGGTGGCGCTCCGTGCCTCGAGCGTCGACCACGGTCTCGAGCGGTATCTGAAGCGGACCAGGGACGCCGAGAAGCTCCGCGGCCAGTTCCTGCGCTGCTTCGTACTCGTCGAAGGCTCGGCCGGCCCACAGCACTGCCTCGGCTATCCGGTCGGCTGCCGACTTCCACAGGGTCTTTTCGGGACGCAGGCCGTGGCGGTCGAACCACGATGCGAAGGGGCCGATCAGGCCGATCAGGTCCGCGCGCAACCCGTCTGTCGGTTCCGAGGCCGACCCCATGCGGTCGGTCCGAAGGGCCACTCCGGCGATCAGGCCGTTTCGCGTCGCCATCAGCAGGTTGTCGGATGAAAGCTCAGGTGCCCGCCCCTCGGTGAGCAGAAAGGCGGCTCCGAGTTCGCCGAGCACACGCGCATAGCTCTCGAACAGCCACTCGGCCCGGATGTGCTCGGCCGGCACCTCGCTCATGCCGCGGATCCGGGTCAGCAGGACCGCCGGTGCGCCGTCGCTCTGAAGCAGTTCGGAGACCGGGAACCACGCCCCGGCCGGCTCTGACCGGCGCTCGACCAGCAGCCTCATGCCGTCGGCTTCGGCGACCGCGATCCGGCTGACTGCGGCATCGACGACTTCGTTCACGTGTCGAGCGTAAGGCTTGGCGGAAGCGGCCGGGGTCTAGACTGGAAGGCCGTTTTGGCGATCGAAGAACTCCTTTTCTCAATCTCGGAAGCGCTGCTCTGGCCGGTGCTGGTCGCGGCCATCCTCGGCCTGGCCTGGGCGATCGTCGAAACCGGCATCCTGCTGGCCGAGCTATGGCGCCGTCGCTGGCGCTCGGTGGGCGCGCTCGAAGCGGCGGTTGAGCGGGCTGCGGTGGAGATCGCGAGAGGCGACGACCTGGCTGCGATTTCCGAGCTGTCGCTCGTTTCCTGGAACCGCCCGATGCAGGAGATGATGGAGTCGATCGTCACTCTGCGCCGCATGCCGGATGCCGAAAACCGAATCGCCAAGCGCATGGCCGACTACGACTACCGCTCCCTGAGAAGGCTCGAGCGGACGCGGATCCTGGTCCGGTTCGGACCGGCGCTGGGACTGATGGGCACGCTGATCCCGCTTTCCCCGGCTCTGGCCGGCCTGGCGGACGGCAACGTCACCGAGCTGACCGACAATCTCCGGATCGCCTTCGGCGTGACCGTCGTCGGTCTGTTGACGGGCGCCATCGCGTTCTCGGTCTCGCTGGTCCGCGACCGGGTTTACGCTCAGGACTTCTCCGACGTCGAGTTCGCCGCCGCATCACTGGCACCGGATCGCTCGCCGGTCGGAATCGTCCCTTCGACCACCCAGCACGGTGGCAGTACCGTCGTCTCGATGGGCAACCCGTGAAGCGTCTCGGAACCCGGGTCACCGCCAAGGCGCGAAGCCGCGAAGATCGGGCCGGCGACCCCCTGGACGGGCTGGTCAACCTCTTCGACATCGGCATCGTGCTCTCGGTCGCCTTCCTGCTGGCGGCACTCTCTTCGCTGGATCTGACCTCGGTGCTGACCGAGCGAAACGAGTCGCTGGAAAACAGCGCCACGGTCCCGGCCGACTCCGTGCTGGTCGATCCCAATGATCAGGTCGAGACGATCGAGATCCAGCCCGGTCAGGAAGTGGTCGGGCGCGGCGAGCCCCTGGGTACGCTCTACCAGCTGGAGGACGGCCGCACGATCGTGGTCAGGCCCGGCGCCACGGGTGCCACCGGGGCCACCGGCGTCACCGGACCCTGACCTGGGGCCGGCGAGCGGTTCCTAGAGGCCCAGACGGCGACGGATGCCGCGGGAGTTCACGAAGCGGGTCAGCTTTTCGACCGCCTCCCGGCGATCGGGCGTATACGGGTACCAGAAGGGCTCGGGCAGAAGCTGCGTCCGCGCCGTGACGATCGATTCCGAACGGCAGTACTTGCGTATCCCGTACTTGCCGTTGCGGTAGCCGATCCCCGACTCCTTCCAGCCACCGAGCGGCATCCCGGGCACCATCGAGTTGGTCAGCACGTCGTTGACGTTGACTCCCCCGCACTCGATGCGCCTGGCGATCTGCTCGGCCTTGCGCTTCGGCCCGAAGACGGTTGCCGAAAGCCCGTAGCGGGTGTCGTTGGCCAGGCGTACGGCTTCGTCGGCGTCCTTGACCTTCATCACACCGACCACCGGCCCGAAGGTCTCGTCCCGCATCACTCTCATCGAATGATCGACGTCAACCAGTACGGTCGGCTCGTAGTAGTCCCCGGCACGGTCGACGTGGCGCCCCCCGACCAGAGCCCGCGCTCCGTGTTCGATCGCCTCACTGACCTGACCGGCGATGATCGCGATCTGTTGCGGCGAGGTGATCGCGCCGACATCGGAGCCGACTTCGGGACCGTCAGGCCCCTGCCTGAGTTCAGAGACCGAGTCTGCGAGTTTCTCGACGAAGGAGTCATAGACCGGCTCCTCGACGTAGATGCGCTCGACCGACATGCAGATCTGGCCCGAGTTCATCATCCCTCCCCAGGCCGCGGCTTTCGCCGCGCGGTCGATATCGGCGCCTTCGAGAACCAGCATCGGGTCCTTGCCGCCGAGTTCGAGGCTGACCGGAGTCAGCGTTTCCGCGGCGCGGGCCATGACCAGCTTGCCGGTGCGGTCGGAACCGGTGAAGCCGATGAAGTCGGACTCGTCGATCAGCGCAGATGCGGTCTCTGCGGTTCCGTGGACGACCGCCATGACGTCTGGCCCGCCGATCTCGTCGCGCCAGGCATCGACGATCTCGGTAATCGCCAGCGGGGTGAACTCGGACGGCTTCATGACCACGGCCGCGCCGGCGATCAGTGCCGGAATCGCGTCGCCGAGCGAGAGCACCAGCGGAAAGTTCCAGGGACTGATCAGTCCGACCACGGGGTAGGGCCGGTACTGGATCCTCAGTTTGCGGCTTGCGGTCAGCATCGAGTGGCCGCGGACCTTCTCCTCGCTCAGGAACTTGCCACCTCTGGCTGAGTAGAAGTTGATCTGGTCGGCCAGGTAGTAGGCCTCGTTGGCGGCTTCGGCACGGACCTTGCCGGTCTCGGCCTGCATGATGTCGGTTATCCGGTCGGCGTTGTCGAGCATCCAGTCGCGAAGCTCGCCCATCCAGCGGCTGCGAGCCTTGAAGCCGATCGACTCCCATTCAGCCTGATTGGCGCGCACGCGATCGACCGCGCGCTTGACCGAATCCGGTCCGTCCGTCTCGACCACCGCGACCGTATCGCCGTTGGCCGGGTTCTGAACCGCGATCGCCTTGAGATCGGCGTCGCCGACGCTGGAATCAACCGTGCTCATTCTGTCTCCTTTGCTCGACCTGCCGATACGGCTTCGCTCCCCCGAGCTCTGCCCTTGGACTGGAACAGCCTGTAGATGCCACCGGTGTTGCTGAACAGGTAGACCCTGCCCCATCCGTCTTCACCGAAACCGTTCAGCGTCGGGTGTTTGTCCTTGCCGGGCGGCAGGAAAGCCTTGAGCTGGCGGCGATCGTCGAGCGACCCTCCGTCGGGGTTCCAGGTGAAGAGCCGGTTGATGCAGAAGTCGCCGGTGATCAGGCGACCGGTCAGCGCGCCCATCGCGGGATCGCGGATAACCGGCCCGGTGATGACCGCGCAGCCTTCGTCGTGCGAGTAGACGACATCCGGCCAGGTCAGGTCCGGTGGGTCGACCGGCGGCGGGTCGCCGAATCCTCCGTTGGGGCAGAGCTCAGGCTCGCAGTCGTAGAGTTCCAGGCCCTCGTAGATCTTCCAGCCGAAGTTCGCGCCCAGCGCTTCGTTCCAGGGCAGGAAGTTGATTTCCTCGTAGCGTTCCTGGCCTACGTCGGCGACCAGCATGTGGCGCTGCCCGTCACCGTCGCGGTAGAAACTGAAGGTATGGGGGTTGCGCAGCCCGTAGGCGAAAATGGCGTCCTCTCCCGGCCCGCCGGCGAACGGGTTGCCGGCTGGAACCCGGTACTTGAGGCCGGCTCCCCGGTCCGGCCTGGGGTCGACCCTGAGCACTTTGCCACGGAGGCTTTCCGTGTCCTGGGCCTGGTTGCGCACGTCCCCCGGATTGCCTCCGTCGCCGACCGAGATGTAGAGATAGCGGCCCAGGAACTTCAGGCTGCCACCGTTGTGCCCCGCGTCGGCTGCGACCTCGGGGATGTTCAGCACGGTCCGTCTGCTCTTCGGATTCGCGATCAGGGGGTTCTTGCCCTTGCGCCGGAACTCCTCGATCCTGACGTCTCCGCTCTTCACCGTGAAGTGGACGTAGAACTTGCCGGTCTTGCGGTAGTCGGGGGAGAAGGCCAGCCCGAGCAGGCCCTGCTCGACCCAGTCATTGACGGTTCGCCCGCGAATGTCGAGGAAGGGCCGCTTGAGCAGCTTGCCGCGGCGAATGACCCGGATCAGGCCCCTTCGCTCGGTCACGAAGACGACCTTCTTCGAACCGGGGGCGTTGGTCAGACTGGTCGGGCTGCGGACCTCGGCGACCTTCTTGAAGGCCGGTTTGGCGAAAGCCTGTGGTGACAGAGCGAGAAACGCAACCAGCGCTGCGGCCGCGATAGAGAGGCCCCGGCGGGTCGTCACTGCCTGAGCCTGTAGACCGGGCCGGAAAGTGAGCTGGCGTAGACCGCGCCGCGGGCGCTCTCGCCGAAGGACGAGATCTGGCTGCCCGAGAGTCCGGAGGCTCGGGCAGAGCCGACCCGCCCGGTCCGGGGCTTGAAGCTCCGGATCTCCCCGTTACAGAAGTCGTTGAAGATGTAGCGGCCGCGCAGAGCGGGCAGTTTGCGGTCACGGACCACGATGCCTCCGATCACCGAGCAGTAGCCGGAGGAATGCGGCAGAACCAGGGCCGGCTTGCGGGTTCCGGCGGGCACCGGCGGTTCGAACTCGCTGAAGCCTTCGAGCGCGTTCCACCCGAAGTTCGCGCCGCGGGCCGCGCCAACGGTCAGGTAGTTGATCTCTTCGAACTCGTTCTGGCCGACGTCGGCTATCGCCATGCGCGGCTTGTTGCCGGTCAGGTCGAATGACCAACGAAACGGATTGCGGAGGCCGTACGAGTAGATCTCGTCCCGACCACGACGACCCACGAACGGATTGCCCGACGGCACTGTGTAGCTGCTGCGCCCGCTCTTTCGCGGGTCGATCCTGATCATCTTGCCGAGCAGGGAGTCCAGGTTCTGGGCGTTGCCCTCAGTATCGCCGGCTCCACCGCCATCACCGGTCCCGAAGAACATGTTCTTGCCGAGGAAGTGGATCTGGCCGCCGTTGTGGTTCGCGGCCGAGCGGTGGGGGACCGTGATGACCGGGCGGCGTGTATTGACCCGTGCCCTGACCGCGCTGCGCCTCTTGTATTCGTCGACCCTGATGTCTCCGGTGTCGTCGGTGTAGTAGACGTAGAACAGCTTCGACTTGCGGTAGTCGGGCGGAAAGCCGACCGAGAGCAGCCCCTGCTCACCGCCCGAGCGGACCTGCGACTTGATGTTGAGGAAGGGCCGGTTGAGCTTGCGGCCCTTGCGGATCACACGGATCGTCCCTTCCTGTTCGACCACGAACATGAGCTTGGGAAAACCGGGCGCTGCCTTCACCTCGACCGGCTGGTTGAAATCGGCGACCCGGGTGAACCGGAGCTTTCCCGACCCCGCCGAGGAGTCGGCCCCGGAACTCGAAGCACCGCCGGCGGCGGTTTGGTCCGGCTGGTTTCCGGAGTCACTGGCGCAGGCGGTGGCGCCGAAACTCAGGGCGAAGAGCGGAAGCAGGCAGGCGACCAGGACGGGCCTCGATCGCAGGCCTCCGGTGCCGCCCGCGTTCTTGCCCTGCGCGCCCAAGAGAAATCCTTCCAGTCAGTTCGCTTCCTGCAGCTTCAGTCTGAGCTGCTCCTGCGGTGTCAATGGTACGACATTGCCCTTCTCGTCAACCTGGGTCAGGACCGCCCGGCCGGCGATCCTCACCGGAAGCAGACCTCTCGGGATTTCCCCCGCGGCGTCAACCGCGGTCGTCTCGCTGCCGAGGCCGGCGTCGATCTGGAAGGTCAGTCCGTAGTTGCCGGGCTCGACCGCGGTCACCCGCCAGATCATTACCGCGGTCTCCCCGGGTGGCAGTTCCTGGAAGTTGAAGGTTCGCCGGTTGGCGGTCGCAGCGCCGCCGCGCCCGATCGTCCCGGCCAGTTTCGGATACCCCGACTCCATGACCCAGATCGGTCGCTGGGGCTGGGCGACCCCCGGCTGGGGGTCTCGAGCCGCGAAGGCCAGGGTCGAATCCCGCCGGGGAAGGTTGATCGTCGCGACCAGTGCGGGCACTGTCTCGTCGCCGCTGTTGCGCACCGCGATCTTCAGGTCGTAGGTCCGGGCGACGAACTGCCGCGGCTTGAACTCGGCCCTGACGACCTCGACCGGGTACTCACCGGGAGCCTCGTTGGAGAACTGATCGCCGACCTCGCCGCTACCGCCGCATGCCGCGATCAACGCAGCTGCGGCGAAGGCGAGCAGAGCCGCGCCGGACGTTCGGACCAGATGTCGGCTCTTCTCCCGCAAGGCGGTCTGAACATTACACGCGTGTGCCGACTGTCACAGATGCCGGATGATCCCCTAGACTCACGAACACGGCGGAGCGAGGCTTATGCCCGATCCGAAACCCGCCGGGGAGAGATGGTCAAAGCAGCCGCAAACAGGGCTTTCGAGCCCGCCAGGAGCTTCTTCGTCGAGATCGGTGAGATGGTCATTCTCACCGGCCGGACGATCGGCTCTGCCCTGAGGGCGCCTTACCCCTACGGCAACGAGTTCATCGGCCAGTTCCTTTTCGCGCTCCAGCTCTGCTGGTTCCCGATGCTGATCTCCACCGTGGCTTTCGGTTTCGGTGCCCCGGGCCTCCAGGCCGCAAACTTCCTTTCTCTGTTCGGAGCCCTGGACCGGCTCGGCGGATTCTTCGTGCTGGCCTCGATCCGTGAGTTCGCGCCGTTCGTGACCGCGGTCGTGGTCGCCGGTGTCGCCGGCACCGCGATCACCGCCGACCTCGGTGCCCGAAAGATCCGCGAGGAACTCGACGCCCTTCAGGTCCTCGGCGTCGATCCGATCAAGAATCTCGTCGTGCCGCGCTTTCTCTCGCTGATGTTCCTGACCGGACTGCTCAACATCTTCGCCCTCTTGTTCGGCATCTTCGGCGGAGTCTGCGCGATGTTGCTGTACCGCCAGCCCCTCGGCGGTTTCTTCGGGACGCTTTTCTCCAACGCCTCCACCACCGAGCTCTTCTTCTCGATGACCAAGACCACCCTTTTCGGCGCGATCATCGCGATTGTCTGCTGCTACAAGGGCATGACCGCCACCGGCGGTGCGGCGGGCGTAGGCCGGGCGGTCAACGAGGCGGTCGTAATCTCGCTGCTGGGCGTCTTCGCCTTCAACTATGTCTTCACCCAGGCCATGCTGGCAACCAACCCCGAACTGCAGACGATCAAGTAATGGGTGCCGGCTGGCTGACAGTCCCGCGCAACTGGATCGAGTCGATGGGCGAGATCTCCCGCTTCTGCGGGATGGTCATGGGCCAGGTCTACTCGGGTCGCGTCACCCGCTATTTCGGTGAGGCTCTGAACCAGGCGGGAATCCTGATCCTCGGCTCGACCGCGGTGATCTTCGGCCTCGTCTTCACGATCGGCCTGACCTGTGGCATCGAGGGCGCCTACTTCAACCGGTCTGTCGGCGCGCCCGCATACGCCGGCGTTTTCGCGGCGTGGTGCGACCTGCGTGAGGCGATCCCATACGCCTTCGGCTACATGATGTCGGCCAAAGTCGGTACCGGAATCGTGGCGGAGCTCGGCGCGATGCGCATCTCTGACGAGATCGACGCGCTCGAGGTAATGGGAGTCCCGCCGGTGACCTACCTCGCCGCGACCCGTCTGCTCGGAGCCTGGATGACCCTGCCTTTCATGTACATGGCGGCGATCGGCGTCGGCTACATCGCTTCCTACATCGCGGTCGTCGAGCAGATCGGAGATGTTTCCTCGGGCGGCTACCTGTTGATTTTCTGGATGTTCCAGAACCCTCCCGACGTGCTCTTTTCGATGATCAAGGCGATGACCATGGCGACCGTGATCGTTCTTGTCGGCTGCTACTACGGCTATACGGCCTCGGGCGGACCGGTGGGGGTGGGTACGGCTACGGCAAAGTCGATGGTGCTCAACATTGTGCTGGTGCACGTCATCGGTATGTTGGGAACGCTGGTTTTCTGGGGAGCAAACCCGAGAGCCCCGATAGGAGGATGAGATCTTGAGCGACGAGAATCCAAATCACCAGGCGGCTGATGCGCCCGAGCCGATGGAAGCACCTGAAGTCGAGCACGCGATAGAAGACCTTGGTCCGGAAGCCCCGCTGGGCGCAGCGGTGGAAGCGGAAGACGAAGCTGCCGCGGCCGACGGATCCCTCTCGGGGGTCGAGGTTTCGAACGAGCCACAGCCCGGTCAGGGCGAAGAATTCGTCGCCGGTGACGGTGCGGTCCTCGGCCGGGATTTCCTGCTGCCGGGCGTCGCACCGGGTGAGACCGATCCCTACAAGTGGCATACCGGCGCCAAGAAGGAAGCCGGCGGAACGGCGGCGATCGAGATCAAGAACGTGGTCAAGCAGTTCGGCCGGACCCGGATCCTCAACGGACTGAATCTCGACCTTCCCGATGACCAGATCTCGATGGTTCTGGGCCCGTCGGGCACCGGCAAGAGCGTGCTGATCAAGCACATCGTCGGCCTGCTGTACCCCGACTCTGGCGACGTGCTCGTCAAGGGAGACTCGGTCCCGGAGCTGAGCGACGACGACCTCTTCGACATGCGCAAGAAGTTCGGCCTGTTGTTCCAGGACGGGGCGCTGTTCGGCTCGATGAACATCTTCGACAACGTCGCTTTCCCGCTGCGCCAGCACACCGACCGTGGCGAAGAGGAGATCGAAGACGTGGTCACCCGGCGCCTTCGCGAGGTGGGCCTCGGAGAAGCTCACTACAAGATGCCGAACGAGCTTTCGGGCGGTATGCGCAAGCGCGCCGGCTTTGCCCGGGCGCTGGTGCTGGACCCGGAGATCGTGATGTTCGACGAACCGGATTCGGGACTCGATCCGGTCCGTACCGCACTGCTCTGTGAGCTGATCAAGGAAGTTCACGCCGAGAGCGGGGGTTGTTACCTCGTGATCAGTCACGACCTCGGGACCGCGCGACGGATCGCCGACTTCATCGCGGTGCTCTGGAAAGGCAAGATCGTCGAGAGCGGTCCCAAGGACGAGCTCTTCGAATCCAACAACGAGTTCGTGCACCAGTTCCTCCGGGCTGACGTGACCGGTCCGCTCGCGATGGATTGAGCCTGGCGGCTCTCTACGGCGCGGCGGCGGCCGCGGTAGCCCGCCGGCCCTGGCCGGTACTGGTCCTGCTCACAGCGCTCGCGATCGCCTCTGGCGTAGGGCTCGCCGGCATGAAGGTGCAGCCGGTCACCGAGGCATTCTTCGACCGCGGCACGGATGGCTTCGAGGCGACCGAGCGGGCCGAGCAGACCTTCGGCACCGACCCTGTGGTGGTGCTCGCCCGGGGTGACCTCGAGGAGATAGTCACCGCGCAGAACCTCGAGAGCCTGAGTGTGCTCGAGACCTGCCTCGCCGGAGACATCCAGCGCGGGCGGGGAGAGCTCTTCGAATCCTGCGAGCGTCTCTCCGAGCTCCAGCCGGTTCAGATCCTGGCTGGTCCGGCCAGCTTCCTGGGCCGTGCAGTGGCCGGCATAGGCACTCTGTACGAGCAGCAGATCCGGCGGCTCGAGAACCTCCCGAACACACCGGAAGCCCAGGTCGAACGCCAGGCGATCATCCAGCAGGCAACCCGGATAATCGCCCGCTTCGGGCTGATCGCACCGCCGACCCTCGATGATCCCGACTTCATCAACCGTGTCGTCTTCGGTCCGGGCGGCGTACGCAACGGACCCAAGCCGAGGCTGTCCTACCTTTTCCCCAATTCCGAAAGTGCCCAGGTTCTGCTCAGGCTGAGGTCCGACCTGACCGATTCCGAACGCCGCGAAACGATTGAGCTGATCAATACGGTCGCCCGGGACGAAGCGACCCGCCTGACCACCGGGCCCTACATCGTCTCCGGCTCTCCGGTGGTCTTCGAAGGCCTCGGCGACTCGATCCAGATCGGGGTCGTGATCCTCGCCGTGACGGCCCTGCTCCTGATGTCGATCGCCCTGGCCCTGGTCTTCGGCTCGACCTGGCGCCTGCTTCCCCTGCTGATGGCATCGAGCGCGGTGCTGGTTTCTGCCGGGCTGCTGAGGCTGCTCGGCGGAGAGCTTTCGCTCGCGGCGCTCGGGGCGGCTCCGATCCTGATCGGCCTCTCGGTCGACTACGCGGTCCAGATCCAGGCCCGCTTCGACGAAATGGATGCTTCGCTGGGCAGATCCGAAGCCGCGGGCACAGCGGCCCGGCTCGGCATGCCGATGATCGCCACCGCCTGCCTGGCTACGGCCTTCGGTTTTGCTTCACTCGGTCTGTCGCAGTTTCCGTTGGTCGCCGAGTTCGGCCTGTTGCTCGGAGCCGGCGTGGTGGTCTGCCTGCTGGTGACCTTCCTCTTCGGTTTCGCAGCGCTCTCCCTGCGCGGACCAGGTCGCGGGGGAGAGGTTCGCGCCGGCCGGCTCGGGCTGGCCGAAACCTTCCGTCACTGGGCGAAATCAGCGATGGGGCTGGCCATCCTCGCACCGTCCCGGCTGCTGGTGATCAGCATCCTGATCGCTGCCTGCGGCTGGGCGGTCAGCACTCAGGCCAGTCCGGCCACCGAGGTCAGCCAGCTGCTGCCGAGCCGCAACTCGGCAGTCGAAGACCTCGACCGCCTCGACCGGGCTACCGGTTCGACCGGGGAGATCGACCTGATCGTGCGCGCCGATGACGTGAGCGACCCGGAGGTCGTCGCCTGGCTCGATCGGGTGAGAGCGAGCATCCTGGTCGAATCGGGCTACCAGCGCGGGGAAAGGGTTTCCTGCGAAGGGGCCGAGCTCTGCCCCGGACCGTCGATCCCCGACTTCGTCCCCGAAGGCGGCAAGGGGTTGAGCTCGGCCCAGATCCGGGATGCGCTGCGGACCCTGCCGCCGAATGAGCGCGCTGCGATCGTCGCCGGCGGCCTCGGACCGCAGGGCTCACCGACCGAGACCAAGATCCCGTTCATCGTTCGCTCGAGTTCGGTCGACGGCCAATCCGAGGCGATCGACCTGATCCGCCGGGTGGCCGATTCGACCCAGGCCCCGGACGGGCTCTCGGCCGAACTGGCCGGCCTGCCCGTCGTCGTGACCGAGTCGGTCGACGCGTTGGCGGCTTCGCGGTACCTGCTGATCCTGGCCGCCCTGTTCGCGGTCGCCCTTATCCTGCTGGCGATCTATCGCTCGGCCCGAAGGGTGATCGTGCCCCTCGTGCCGATTCTGGTTGCCGGTGGCTGGTCGTCGCTCGTGATCGCGTCGCTCGATATTCCGCTCAACCCGCTATCGGCGATCCTCTCGGTCATGGTGATCGCGATCGCCACCGAATTCAGCGTAATACTGGCCGGGCGCTACTACCAGGATCGTGCCGATGGTCTGGCACCGGCCGCTGCGCTGCGCTCGGCCTACGGTCGTACCGGAATGGCGATCGCTGCATCCGGGATAACGGCGATCGCCGGCTTTGCCGCCCTGGTCACCAGCGACGTCGGCATTCTGCGTGAGTTCGGCCTGATCGCCGTGCTCGACCTCGGGGTGGCCCTGCTCGGGGTCGCCCTGGTCCTGCCGGCGGTCCTTACCTGGATGGAGCGGCGTTGAGTGAGGCGGGGGACAGCGGGGAGCAGGACTCCGGTCGCGAGCCCGAGGCAGCAGCCAGCGAGGATCGCGAGCGCGAAATAGACGAACTGCTGAGCGGCCGGGGAGCAGGTCCGGCTCCTCGACAGCCCGACCGGTCCGGTCCCCCGGCGAAGGGTAAGGGGCGAATCAGCGCCGGACCGGTCGATCCGCCGGAACGCGCGGGCGCGACCGGATCGGATGACATCCAGAAGCAGCGGGAGCCGGCCGAGACCGGTACGCCGCCGGCCAAGGTCAAACTGCCCCTCAACTACGGGGCGCTGGTCGGTCTGGTCTTCGCGCTGATCATCGCGGTCGCAGTTTTCAGCCTGCTGACCAGCCGCGAGTCCGGCACGGTGGGTATCGGTGATGTCGGTATCGGAGAGAAAGTCGCCCCTTTTGCTGTGCCGATCGCCACCTCGGATCTCGAGGGCGACGCAAACATCGACCCCGACGAAGCCTGCGACCTGCCGGGTGACGACGTCCTGCGGATCTGTGACTACTTCGACCGTCCGACCGTGGTCTCGTTCTGGTTCACCACCGGCGCTTCTGCGTGCATCGAGCAGCAGGACGTGTTCGAGACCGTCGCCGAGCGTTTCGGCGACCGGGTCGGCATGGTCTCGATCAACGTTCGCGACGATCGCGAACGGGTCAGGGAGTTGATCGATGAGCGGGGCTGGCAGGTCACGGTCGGCCATGACACCGACGGGGCCGTTTCCAACATCTACCGGGTCGGCGGCTGCCCGACCTTCCTGTTCATCGCACCCGGTGGCGTCCTGGAAAGTGCCGAGATCGGCCGGACGACGGTTGGAGAGCTGAGCGCACAGGTACGCTCCTTTGCCGATGGCCAGTAAGTCGAGGAAGAAGTCCAACAGGCGCAAGAAGCCGCCACCGCCGAGCAAAGCCGCTCAGCCGCCGAAACCGCCGGCGAAGAAGGACGAGCCGCCGCCCGCTCCCTGGGGGTCGTTTCCGCTGACCCAGCTGACCGTTCTGGCCGGGCTGGTCCTGCTGATCTTCGGTTTCGTCACCGGCGGCATAACGCCACTGGTGATGGGCCTGTTGCTCGGATCCGCGGGCGGGTTGGAGCTCTCGATCCGCGAGCACTTCGCCGGCTACCGCTCGCATACGACCCTGCTCGCTTCGGTCGTGCTGATGGTCGCCACCGGAGTCACGTACTTCCTGGTCGGCTGGGTCCTCTGGGTCTGTCTGGCGATCGGCCTGACCCTGTTCGGTGTCTCCTTCGGCCTTTTCCGTCGGGCGTTTCAGACCGCCAGCGGCGGACTCAGCTTCCGCGTACGCTGAGTTCACCGCAGCGGGACCGACCGGTCGGGGCCGGTCCCGGACTTCTCAGGTGCCCCGGCCCCGTTTCAGTGGGGGCGGAGCTGGCTGACCAGGAGCATCCGCTGACGCTCGGTCAAAGTCTCGAGTCGCTTGTTTTCGTTCAGTCCGATCGAGGAGAGCAGCTTTCGGGTCCTCGTTCGTCCCCAGCGCGACTGGCTGCGCAGAAGTTCGGAGAGTGTCATCGTGCTGGTCTCCCAAGGGCAATCGTTGATCACCTTGGTCACCGGGACCTTGCCGCTGGCGATGGAGCGTTTCAGCTCGGCCCGGGCCAGTCGCACCCTGTTGGCTCTCTCAAGTGCCTGGAGATGCTGGGGTACTGATTCCTCTGACGCAGACGATGGGCTGGCGGTTGCTTCCACTGACGCTCCTCCCTCAGGCGGGTTGCTGTGTTGACTGGTGTCCGGCATCGGGGTATGACGGGTGCGGCCACCCTTTCCGATCCCCCGTCGCCCGCGTGAATCCCTCAATTCAGGCGACAGAGAACAACCTAGTCAAATCGCCGACGAGCGTCAATGCAGAAAGGCCTCAAAAACCGCTCATAGCAGTGTTTTTTTCTGGGACAGGACCGAAGATTCCCGAAACCCGTAGCGCGAAACCTGGGTCAGTCTGCAGGGGTCGGCCGCGGCAGATCGTCGAACTGCGCGACCACCTCTTCGACGATCCCGAGAGCCTGGTCGAGCTGCGACTTCTCATGCGTGGCCATGAGGCTGGTCCGCAGCAGGGCGCCACCGTGGGGGACCGCCGGATGGATCGCGACGTTGGTGTAGACACCGGCTTCGAACAGGGCCTTCCAGATCAGGATCGCCTTCCAGTCGTCGCCGATCACGACCGGTACCACCGGAGTCGTGGCGATCGAGCCGTCGGGCATGTGGCCGGGTTCGACTACCTTGAGCCCGATCGACTTCAGGCCCTCGCGCAGGTAGGCCGCATTGTCGAGCAGCCTCGAGTAGAGCGCCGGACCTTCGGCCCGGCAGATCCTGACCGCCTCCAGTGCCGCGCCGACCGCGGCGGGGACCCCCGACGCGCTGAAGATGAAAGAGCGCGAGCTGATCTTGAGGTACTCGACCACGTCGGCCGAGCCGGCGATGAAGCCGCCGCAGGAGGCCAGGCTCTTCGAGAACGTGCCCATTCGGAGGTCGACCTGGTCCTCCAGGCCGAACAGTTCGCTGGCCCCGGCGCCGCGGGTACCCAGAACGCCGACGCCGTGGGCTTCGTCCACCATCAGCCTCGCCCCGTAGCCACGGGCCAGTTCGGTGATCCTCGGCAGGTCGGGCAGGTCGCCTTCCATCGAGTAGACGCCGTCGACCACGACCAGGATGCCGCCGCCGTCGTTCTGGGCGCGCTGCAGCATCTTCTCGAGCTTTTCGGTCTGGTTGTGACGGAACGGTCGCAGTTTGGCGCCCGACAGCTTGCAGCCGTCGAGAATCGAGGCGTGGTCACCCGAGTCGGCTATGACGGTGTCACCCGGGCCGAGGATCGCCTGCAGGCAACCCAGGTTGGACTGGTAGCCGGTCGAGAAGACCACCGCCTGCTCGGTTTCCATCCATTCGGCAAGTTCCCTCTCGAGTTCTACGTGGAGGGGTGTGGTCCCGTTCAGCAGGCGCGAACCCGTGACCCCGGTGCCGTACTGATCGAGGGCCTCGTGGGCCGCGCGACGCACCCGTTCGTCGCCGGTCAGGCCGAGGTAGTTGTTCGACCCGAGCATGATGGTCTCGCGTCCTTCCATCTCAACGACCGGACCGGCCTGCGAAGTCAGCAGGCGAAAATATGGGTTGAGGTCGGCGGCGTTGGCCGCCTCAAGCTGTTCCCGGCGTTCGTGGTTTCTGACCTTTTCGAACAGGTCGACCGGCGCCGAAGTTGTTTCGCTCATGCCCGCAGTCTGCCAAAACCGGGGGCGGCGGCCAAGCGCAGGTCCTTCCTGCCTCCCGGTACCGCGTCGGGAAGGGGCCCGGCGGAGCCGCCGCACTAGGATTGATCGGTCATGTTGAAAACCGACCCGGCTGGAGTCGATCTTGGATAACGGCATCGTTGTGGAAGGGCTGGTCCGCCAGTTCAAGAACGGTCCGCGGGCAGTCGACGGGATCGACCTCGAAGTCGCCCCCGGGGAGATCTACGGCTTCCTCGGCCCCAACGGCGCCGGCAAGTCGACGACTGTCCACATGCTGACGACACTGCTGCCGCCGACTGACGGAAGTGCGACCGTCGCCGGCTTCGACGTTGCCAGCGAAGGACCGAAGGTTCGCCAGGTGATCGGAGCCGCCCTGCAGGAGGCTGCCCTGGATCCCCACCTGACCGCGACCGAGCACATGCGCCTGCAGACGGCTCTCCACGGGTTGCCCCACGACCTTCGAGTCAAGCGTGGTGAAGAACTGATCGAGCGGGTCGGTCTTTCGGAGGCGGCTGATCGCCGGGTGGGCGGCTACTCGGGAGGGATGAAGCGCCGCCTCGACCTGGCCCTCGCCCTGGTTCACAATCCGAGCGTTCTCTTCCTCGACGAGCCGACCACGGGCCTCGATCCACAGAGCCGTTCGGCCCTCTGGGACGAGGTGACCCGGCTTTCGCGCGACGACGGTGTGACCGTCTTCCTCACCACCCAGTACCTCGAAGAGGCTGACCAACTCGCCCACCGTGTCGGCATCATCGACGACGGCAGGATCGCCGCAGAAGGCACTCCGGCAGCCCTGAAATCCGAGATCGGACGGCCCAGCGTCGAGGTATGCCCCCACGACGGTTCCCGTCGCGAGCAGGCCGCGCAGATCCTCGACGGTTTCGGCGAGCGGATCGACGACGGTACCGGAGCGATCGAGGTCCGGCTCGACGAGGGCTCGGAAGGTCTGGTCGGCATAGTCCGCGCCTTCGACTCGGCCGACATCGAGCTCGCCAGTCTCGTCCTCAACGAGCCGACGCTCGACGACGTCTTCCTGGCGAAGACCGGTCGCCACCTGGAGGGTGCCGGTGAAGAAGAACTCGAAGGCGAGGCCGCGACTGAAGAGACGATGGCGGTCCGAGCCGGGGCGCGCGAGAGTTGAGCGGCGCGCTGGCAACCGCATCGCCGCTGCCGATTCAGATCGGCGCGATGGCCAGTCGTTCGGTGGTCCGCCTCGTGCGCCAGCCGGCGGCGGTGGTCCCCAGCGTGATCTTCCCGATGTTCCTGCTCGCCGTCAACGCCGGAGGCCTGAACAGCGCGACCGACATCCCCGGCTTTCCGACCGACTCCTACATCACCTTTGCGCTCGGCTTCACGTTCATCCAGGCAGCGATCTTCTCGACCATGAACGCCGGTCAGGGGCTGGCGCAGGACATCGAGAACGGCTTCTTCAGCCGGCTCGTACTGACCCCGATGAGGCCGTCTGCCCTGATGGCGGGACAGCTCACCGGCCTGGTCCTGCTCGGTCAGATGCAGGCGCTGCTCTACCTCGCGGTCGGCTTCGCCACGGGGGCGGACTTCGAGGCCGGCATCGGCGGCATCTTCGTGCTCTCGATCCTGGTCTCGATCATCTCCGTCGGCTTCGGCGGAATCGGCCTGATCATGGCTCTCAGGACCGGCTCCGGAGAGGCGGTACAGGGGATGTTCCCGCTGATGTTCGTACTGCTCTTCTTCAGCTCGATGGCCCTGCCGCGGGACCTGATCGAGCAGGACTGGTTCCGCTTCCTGGCGACGATCAACCCGGTCAGTTACCTGATCGAGGCGATCCGCAGCCTGATGATCGTCGGCTGGGATACGGAAGCCCTCGCCCTCGGCTTCACGATCGCGATCGCGCTGGCCATCACCACGATCACCGTTGCTGCCTTCACCCTTCGCGGAAGGATGCTGAAGTCGTGAACCGCGCCTACTTCTCCTCGGCGCTCGGCATCAGCTGGCGCTACCTTCACAACCTCTATACGCGCCCGGCGATGTTCATCCCGTCGCTGCTCTTCCCGCTCTTCTTCCTCGCCGCTTTCGCCGGCGGACTCTCGGCGGTGGGCAATACCCCGAACTTCGGCTACTACGACTTCACCGCATTCCAGTTCTGCTTCATCCTGATCCAGGCTTCGGCGCTGGCCGGCGTATTCGCCGGCTTCTCGATCGCCGGCGACTTCGAGCAGGGAATGGGCCGCCGGATGATGCTGGCGACCAGCCGCCGAAGCGCGATTGTGCTCGGCTACGCGATCGGAGCAGCCGCCCGCCTGGGGGTGACCTGGACCGTGGTCACCGGAGTAGCCCTGCTCGGCGGCATGGAGGTGGCCGGCAGCGGGGTGGACCTGGCCGGCATGTACAGCCTGGCGCTGCTTTCGAACGTCGCCGCTCTGCTCTTTTCGGCCGGAATCGCGCTTCGTTTCCGCACCCTCCAGGCCGGCCCGCTCATGCAGATGCCCGTCTTCATCATCCTTTTCCTCGCTCCGGTCTACGTACCCCAGGCACTGCTGACCGGATGGATCGAGCCGGTCGCCTCGGTCAATCCGGTGACCGCCCTGCTGGACGCCGCCCGCAGCCTGATGGCCGGTGAGCCGACCGGCATCCTGGCCGCCTACGCGGTCGCCTTCGGCATGATCATCCTCTTCGCTTTCTGGGCGATGGCCGGCATGCGCCGCGCCGAAACCGCCGGCTAGACCGCGGCCGGCAGCCTGCCCGGGCCAGGCAGGAGTCCGGAGCGGGGCGTCAAAGGTCTGGTCATGGGCAACAGATGGAGTACGAATCGGCTCGAGGCATTCAGCGACGGCGTCTTCGCTATCGCGATAACCCTGCTGGTGCTGGAAATCGGGGTTCCCGAAAGTCAGTTCGATGACCTCTGGAAAGGCATCGCCGACCAGTGGCCGTCATACCTCGCCTACGTGACCAGTTTCCTCACCATCGGGGGCATCTGGCTGGCCCACCACGCGATCTTCCGCCGGCTGACCAGCGCCGACGCGCGCGTCATGCGAGTGAACCTGCTGCTGCTCATGCTGGTCTCCTTCCTTCCGTTCCCGACCAAGCTCCTGGCCGAGGCGATCGACTCGCCATCGCAGGAGACCGCCGCGGTCATCTTCTACGGCGCGGTCCTGCTCGCGATCTCGATCATCCTGAGCCTGCTCTGGCGGCACATCGCCAGTAACCGTGACCTGCTCGAACCGGGTGTCACCGACCAGGAGGTCGAACACATCTCGCGCATTACCACTCCGACCCTGGGTTTCTACGCAGCCGTGATACTGCTCGCCATCGTGGCCCCGCAGGCGGCCGCGGTCGGTTTTCTGGTGATCGCGGTGGTCACCGTGTTCCGCCAGCGCGGCGACGAGTCCGACCGGGCGGCTCCTACCTGAGTCAGCATCCGGTCTAGGGTGCTTCGCATGAACGAAATCCTTGAATCATTCTCGCTGGAAGGCAAGGTCGCGATCGTCACCGGTGCGTCATCCGGGCTCGGCGTGGCCTTTGCCAACGGCCTCGCGCAGGCCGGCGCCGACATCGCGATCTGTGCCCGTCGTGTTGACAGGCTCGAAGAAACCAGGGCGCAGGTCGAAGCCCTGGGTCGCCGCTGTATCGCCGTCCCTGCCGATGTCACCGATCCGGACGACTGCAGCCGGGTCGTCTCCGAGGCCGTCGAGGGCCTGGGTCAGGTCGACGTCCTGATCAACAACGCCGGCATCGGCACGGCGGTGCCGGCCACCAGGGAGGACCCTGACGATTTCCGCCGGGTCATCGACATCAACCTGAACGGGTCCTACTTCATGGCCCAGGCCTTCGGCCGGGCGATCGGCGAGTCCGGCGGCAGCATCGTCAATATCGGCAGCGTGCTCGGTTCGACCACCGCCTTTCTGCCACAGGCCGCCTATGCCTCTTCGAAGGCGGCGATCATCGGGCTGACCAGAGACCTGGCTCAGCAGTGGACTGCCCGCAAGAAGATCAGGGTGAACGCACTGGCACCCGGCTTCTTCGAGTCGGAGATGACCGACCAGTACCCCGACGGCTACCTCGAGAGCATGATGATCAGGGTGCCGGCCGGCCGCAAGGGCGAAGCCCGTGAACTCGTCGCCGCCGCGATATTCCTGGCCAGCGACGCGTCTTCCTACGTAACGGGGGCGTTGCTGCCGGTCGACGGCGGCCTTCTCACGACCTGACCGCGGTCCGGGGCCCGGCAAGGCCCCGACCCGGCCGGGCTCCGGCTCAGCCGCCCGACTCGGCCCGCTGGAGCTCCCTGTACCAGGCTGCGATCGTTTCTCCGATCTGCTCCCCGCTGTCCTCCTGCAGGTAGTGCTGTCCCGCCACGGTTACTTCTCTCTGGTTCGGCCATTTGCGGCAGAATTCCCGCTGTGCGCCGGTCAGGATCGCTCCGGGTTCGGCGTTGACGAACAGCTTCGGCAGGTCAGAAGTCTCGAGCCAGTTCGCATACTCGGCGACGATCTCCATGACTTCCACAGGGTCCCCGTCGATCGGGATCTGGCGCGGCCAGGTCAGAGTCGGACGCCTGTCTTCGCCGCGATTGGCGAACGGTCTGCGGTATTCGTCCATCTCTTCGTCGCTCAAATCACGGATCACGCTCGAGGGCAGGATCGCTTCCACGAAGAAGTTCTGGTCGAGCACCTTCTCGTCGCCTTCCGGCGAGCGAAGCATCTGGAATGCCCTCCGGCCACCTTCGGGCCACTCCTGCCATGTGACCGGCCTCACGATCGCCTCCATGTAGGCGATCCCGGCAACCCGTTCCGGGTTTCGCCGGGCCCAGTCAAAACCCAGAGCCGAGCCCCAGTCGTGGATGACCGGGATGACCCGGCCGGGAAGATCAAGCTGATCCAGCAGTCCGTCGAGATAGAGCCGGTGTTCCACGAAAGAATAGGAACCGGGACCCGGATCGGGCAGCTTCGACGAATCACCCATCCCGATGAGATCGGGCGCAATGCAGCGCCCGAAAGGGAGCAGAGGGGGGATCACGTCGCGCCAGAGGTAGGAGGGACGAGTCGGTCGGCACGTTGATCCGCAGGAAGTCGAGCGATTCTTCGATCACGGATTCCGTATCGCCGTACCAGGGCAGGTGGCGGGTTCCATCAAGCGGCACGAACTGCGCGTTCGGGAGGCTTGCCGCGAGTTCCCGTCCCAGATCGAATGACACCGCAGCGTCGTCGCGGCGGTGGAGCACCAGGGCCGGCGCCGCCACGTGGGGGGCGGCCCGGGTCGAGTCGAAGCTGTAGACCAGCTCGTACAGCTCGGCGGCTGTCTCCGGATCAGTCGATTCACGCTGCTGCCTGGCCCACGCTTCGCGCTCGGCATCGGTGCCTCCGGGCACGAATATGTCCGAGAGCATTCTCGCTCCCATTCCCCAACTCGCGCGGATCACCGAGACGAGCGAATCACGGACTTCCGGCGAAGCCAGCCTCGAGCCGTCGAGGTACGAGCCGGCGAGGACAAGTGCGGTGGTAGTCGCGGGGTTGCGAGCGGCAAAGCCGAGCGATACCGCCCCGCCGCCGGCAGCGGCCCGCCCGCGCGGTTGCGCGACCGTGGTAGTTTCGGCCCGTGTCCTCCCTGACAGTCAGGCCGGTTTCCGGCCGCCGCGACCTGCGGCGCTTCGTCAAGACCCCGTTCTCGATCCACCGGAACCACCCGCAATGGGTGCCGCCGCTGATCCTGGACCGGATGAACTTCCTCAACCGTCGACAGAATCCCTACTTCGACCATGCCGAGGTCGAGCTGTTCATCGCCGAGCGCGACGGTGAGGCGGTGGGGAGGATCAGCGCCCAGATCGACTCCCGCTGGGACGAGTACCGCGGCGGCAACGACGGCCAGTTCGGCTTCTTCGAGACGATCGACGATCCCGGGGTCGCGACCGCCCTGCTCGACGCGGGCTGTGAATGGCTGGCCTCCCGCGGCCGCGAAAAAGTCTACGGACCGATGGACTTCACCACCAATGACGAGCTCGGAATCCTGATCGAAGGCTTCGAGCACCGGCCGGTGATCCTCGAGCCCTGGCATCCGCCCTACTACCAGCGACTGGTCGAAGGCGCCGGCTTCGACAAGGCGATGGACCTGCTGATGTGGCACCTGGAGATGGGCAAGCTGCAGAAGGGCCTCGAGTTCCACCCGGCCATCCACGAAGCCGCCCAGAAGAGCCTCGACGAGCACGACATCACCATCCGCTCGATGAAGAAGTCGGACATGGCCGGCGAGGTCGCCCGCTTCCACGAGGTCTACAACGAAGCCTGGGGAGACAACTGGGGCTTCGTCCCGATCACCGACGACGAGGTCGAATTCCACGCTGCGAGCCTGAAGCTGATCCTCGACGAAGACTGGGCGATGATCGCCGAGACCGCCGACGGCGAGGTCGTGGGTGCGGCGCTCACCCTTCCCGACATCAACCAGGTCCTGGCAAAGATGAACGGACGACTTCTGCCTCTCGGCTGGTTGAAATTCCTCCGGGGCAAGCGGAACATCGACGTGGTCCGGATCCTGGCCCTGGGCGTGAAGAAGAAGTGGCAGCACACCGGCGTCGCCGCGGCCCTCTACGTCCGCCACATCCAGACCACCGACCCGGACGGGGTGATGACCGGCGAAGCCGGCTGGATCCTCGAAACGAACGAAGCGATGAACCGGGCCCTCGAGGGTATGGGCGGAGTGGTCGACAAGAAGTTCCGGATCTACGAAAAGTCGCTCTGAGCAGGGGGTTCGTCTTCCGACCTCGACCGTCGCTAGTCTTGCGGTCGTGTCAGATTTCGAAGTAGACGGAGAGTTGATTTCAGAGGAAGACGTCGAGGCGAGCGACTCCGACGCCGTTCGCGCTTTACCTCGTGAATACGAAGCCGACAAATCGGCCCTGCCGGCGATCCGCAGTGAGATGACGACTGCGGCCATTGCCGTGGCCGGCGGCGCTCTGGCCGGAGCCGCGACCGTGGCTGCGGTGCGTGCGGTCAGCGGTGGAGGCTCCAGGCGTCGCGGCGCCCGCATGGCGAAGCGGGCACGTCCGGCCAACGTCGTGGCCAGCCGCTCGTTTCTGGTTGACGTTCACGTGCTCGGCCGCTGAGCACCCCGGCGTGAGTTCGACCCAGCATGACCCGATGGAAGTCGAGGTCAGGCCGGTCTCTCCGTTCCGGCTCCCGCGTCGCAACGGCAGCGACCGCATCCTCCAGAGCTACGGCAGCGGACTTCGTCGCCTGCTGATCAAAGACGGCGCACCGGTCGTCGTATCGGTCCGGCCCTCCGGCAGCGGCAGCTACCGGTTCGTGGCGGTCGCGGTGCCGCCGGAGCAGGCCTCTGGTCCCGGCAGCGCGGATCTGAGTGAGGCCGGCCCGCAGCAACTCGGAGCAGCGATCGAGGACCTGCGCTTCTCGCTCGGCATCGACGAAGACATGAGCGCATTCCGGGAAGCCTTCATCGAAGACCCGCTGCTCGGTCCGGCGATCCGGCAGCGGATCGAATCGAGGTCCTCTCGGCGTGCCGATCCCTGGGAGGCGCTGGCCTGGGCGGTGAGCGAACAGCTGATCGAGTACCGCCGCGCCGCGGCCATACAGCGCCGGATGATCAGGCGCTGGGGCCTCTCGGTCGAAGCCGGTCCGGACGCTGGGCGATCCGGGCGACCCGGCGGCGTCGACCGCCTGCGGACCGCGCCTTCGCCCGAGGCGATCGCCGCCGCTTCACCGGCGGAGCTGCAGGCATGTGACCTGAGCGCGAAACGGGCCCTGGCCCTGATTCGCTGTGCGACCGAGGTCTCGCGCGGCAGAAGCGACCTTCGCGATCCTGAAGACGACAAGCGGCTGCTTGCGATCCCGGAGATCGGTCCGTGGACGATTGCCTGTCTCGCCCTGAGGGGCAGGGGAGACCCCGATGCCCTTCTGGCCGGCGATCTCGGCCACATCAAGCTGGTCGGAGCCCTCGCCGGACTCGGCCGACCGGCCGAGATCGAGGAGGTAGAGGCCTTCTACGCTCCCTACGAGCCGTTCCGCGGCATCGCCGGAGACTTCCTCCTGGCCGCCCGCGGCCGGGCCGTCAGCGGTCCGGGCAACCGGGCCCGGATTCGCAGCCTCGCCCGGGCTGCCTGAAAGGTCGCTCAGCCGGTTCGTACCTTGCCGGTCGGCAGCAACGAGTTGGTCAGCGCGTCGACCGCCCTCTGAGGAGCGTTCAGGACTTCGTTTTCGACTGCCCAGTTGATGAAAGTCTGCCAGCGGGCGGTGTCCATGTAGCCGAAGGGCCGCCTGCCGTTGTTCTGCGCGAGCAGCGGAAGCGTCACTTCGAGCTGGGCGTTGGTCGTCTTCGGGTCGAGCGCCTTGTTGGCACCGAGGATCGCCTCACGGGCGAAGTTGGGTTGTGCGACCGCGTCTGCCGTGCCGCGCTCCAGCGCCTTGAGGAAGAGTCGGATCGAATCCGGGTCTTCTTCGACCCGGCTGCCCTTGGCGACAAGCACCATCTCGCTGTAGGTCGGAACCCCCAGCCGGTCCACGGGGTTGATCACGGGCCTCCTCCCGGAAAGCTTGAGGTCGACTCCTTCGATGTTCCAGAACGGCCCGAGCGTCGCCTGTGCCTTGCCACTCAGGATCGACGGAAGCAGGCCCTGCCCGACCCCGACCTTGGTCACATCCGATTCGCTCAGTCCGGCCCGCTCGAGGATCGTCCTCAGGTAGGCGTCCTGGTATGGGATGCCGGCGGTAGAGATCGTCTTGCCCTTCAGTCCCTTTACGTTCTTGATCTTCGATTTCTCGAGCCAGATCATCGAGGTGAGCGGGCGACCGACGACGGTAGAAACCGAGACCACGTCCAGCCCCTGCTGCCTGGCCAGCAGGACCTCGGGTTCGTAGGAGATGGCAAGGTCGGTCCGGCCCGCGGCGACAAGTTTGATCGGCAGCGAGGGGTCGGTCGGAGCGTCAAGTGAGACATCGAGTCCCGCGTCTTCGAAGTAGCCCTTGTCCCGGGCGACGAAGAAGCCGGCGTGGTCCGGGTTGGCGTACCAGTCGAGAGCGACGTTGAAGGACTCCCGTACCGGCGTGACGTCCTCCGACTTTCCCGAGCAGGCGGTCACCGTGATCGCGGTCAGCAGGGCGAAGCAGAGAAGGGCCAGCTTTTTCATTGGACTCCGGTCGGCAAGCAGGGACGGGTAACGCAGGTTATCGCCATCTGACCAGCCGCCGTTCGAGCAGCGAGACCAGGGCGAACAGCGTTATGGCGATCGCCGAGAGTACGAAGACCGAGGCGAACATGCGGGCAGTCTCCAGCTGGGCGTTGTCCTGGAGCATGAGGTAGCCGAGCCCGCTGTCGGCCCCGGCCCACTCACCGAAGACCGCGCCGATCACAGCCACCGCGACGGCGATCTTGGCGCCGCTGAAAGCGTAGGGGAGGGCTGTCGGTGCCTCGACCCGGCTGAATACCTGAGTCCGGCTGGCGTAGAGAGTACGCATCATCCTGACTCGATCCCGATCGACCGACTGAAGTCCGTCGAGGGTATTGACCGTGATCGGGAAGAAGCAGATCAGGGCGATCACAGCCAGCTTCGGGCCGATTCCGTATCCGAACCAGACCACCAGGATCGGCGCTACCACGATGATCGGCACGGTCTGCGAGGCCACCACCAGCGGGTAGCTGGCCCGCCGCAGCAGATCGGAGAGGTGAAGCGCCGTCGCGGTGGCAAGTCCGAGCACCACGGCGATCAAGAAGCCGAGCACGACCTCGGCCAGGGTCACCCGGGCGTTCTCCGCGATCAGGCTCCGGTCCTGCCAGAGCACTTCGGCGATCTGCGCCGGGGAGGGTACGAGGAAGTCTTCGAGCCCCAGCCGGTCGGCGAGAAAGCCGCTCGAGGCGGCCAACTGCCACAGGGCGACGAGCATCAGCACCAGCAGCATCGGCAGGACCCACGCCGACGCCCCGTTCAGGGGCCGGGTTGCGCGAGACGGAGGGCGGCTCAAGGCGCAGGCTCCCGGCCGGCGCCGGCCGGCGCCGTCAGGCTTTCGAGGATGCGTTCACGCAGCGCCGTGAACTGTGGCGATGTGACCTGCTCGATTCTCGGCTTCGCCGGGTTCCGGGGCGACTCGATCCTTTCGAGTACCCGGCCGGGGCGTGAAGCCATGACCAGCACCGTGTCGGCGAGGTAGAGCGCCTCTTCCACGTCGTGAGTGACCAGCACGGTGGTGCGGCTGCCGTCGGCAAGGACCGGCAGCAGCCATTGCTGGAGTTCGGCCCGGGTGATCGCGTCGAGCGCCGCGAACGGCTCGTCGAGCAGCAGAACGTCTTTTCCCGAGAGGAAGGTCCTGAGGAAGGCCACGCGCTGCCTCATGCCGCCGGAGAGCTCCGCCGGGCTGCTGGTCTCGAAGCCGTCGAGCCCGAACATGGAGAACAGCCCCGCGGCCTGCCGGCGGGCGTCACTCCGGGTGGCACCGTTGTTTCTCAGCGCGAGCGAGGCGTTGTCGATGGCGCTGTACCAGGGCAGCAGGCAGTCCGTCTGGGGCATGTAGGCGCACCGGGCCAGTCGGCCCCCGGCCGTGCCGTCTCCGCCGACCTCGATCGTGCCCCGGTCTGGACTGCGTAGGCCGCAGATCAATTCCAGCAGCGTCGACTTGCCACAGCCCGACGGGCCGACCACCGCCAGCGTGGAGCCGCCGGCCACCTCGATCTCGAATCCGTCGAGCACGGTCAGGTCCGCGAATGAGTGACCGAGGTCGCGGCCCGACAAGGATGCTGTCATCCGGACCGATTCTAGGTGCTTCCGGCGCTGGTGACTATATGCTCGTCTTGCTCAATTCCTGACTTTGTGTATCAGGAGAGTCAAGCAAGCATCCCGACATGGAATTCTCGATCGCAATCGTCCTCTTCGGCCTCGGGATCGGCATCCTCGTCGGAATGACGGGCATGGGCGGCGGTGCCCTCATGACCCCGCTCCTGATCCTGCTCTTCGGTGTCTCGCCGACGACCGCGATCGGCACCGACATCCTCTATGCGGCAATCACCAAGACGGTCGGCGGCTGGCGGCATCTGAAAATGAAGACGGTGAACCTCGGGCTGGTCTTCTGGCTGGCCGTCGGCAGCGTGCCGGCGGCGGTCTTCGGGGTCCAGCTCGTGTCGATCCTGCAGGACCGGCTCGGAGAGGACAAGCTGGATTCGCTCGTCTACGCCGTGCTCGGTGGAACGTTGCTGATGGTCGGCATCATCACGCTGGCCCGGGCGCTGATCCTCGCCCATACGATCCAGGAACGCGAAGATTTCGAGCTCAGGACCCGGCACAAGGTCGCCGCCGTGATCATCGGCGCGACGACGGGTTTCGTGATCGGTGTGAACTCTGCAGGCTCCGGCACGGTGATCGCCGTCCTGCTGATCGCGGTGTACCGCCTCACCCCGAAAAGGGTGGTCGGCACCGACGTGGTGCACGCGGCGATCGTCCTCTGGGCGGCAGGCGTGGCTCATTTCGGGCACGGCAACGTTGATCTCGGCCTGGTCGGCAACATCCTGCTCGGCTCGGTGCCGGGCGTCGTGATCGGTGCGGCGCTGATGAACCGGGTCAACCAGGATCACATCCGGATCGCCCTCGGCGTCGTCCTGATCGCCTCCGGCTTCGCAACAGTCCAGAAGGGAGACCCGGTCGTATGGCCGATCGCCGCCCTGGTCGCCGGGCTCGGATTCGGTCTGATCCTGATGGCCCCGCGCTGGTACGGGCGCTACCGCCCGGGCAACGGCTCGCCGCCCGCAGAGACTGATCGGCCGAAGGCCGGAGGCGAGCCGTGACGGGGCGTTCGCCCGGCTTCCGGGAGCCACTGTCCACCGGCCTGCGGGGGCTGGTTTACTAGTCCGATGCGAGTCTCAGCCAAGACCGACTACGCCGTGAGGGCCAGCGTCGAGCTCGCTGCTTCACCCGATGGCCCGGTCAAGGGTGATCAGCTTGCCGAGGCCCAGGACATCCCGCTCCAGTTCCTCGAACACATCCTGCTCGACCTCAAACGGGCCGGCATCGTCCGCGCAAGGCGCGGAGCCAAAGGGGGCTACTGGCTCGCCAAGCCGGCCGCCGAGATCAATCTGGCCGAGGTGATCCGCGCGGTCGAAGGACCGATCGCCCACGTCCAGTCGGCCCCACCGGAGTCGATCTCCTACCGGGGCAGCGCCGAGGGTCTGCAGGAGGTCTGGATCGCGGTCCGCGCCAGCCTGCGGGAAGTGCTCGAGAACGTGACCCTGGCCGATCTCGCGAGCGGTGAGCTTCCGGAAGCAGTCACGAAGCTGGCCGGCTCCAGAGACGCCTGGCAGGCCCGCTGATCTGAGCTGATCTCTTCAAGCTTCGCTTTCCGGCATCTTCACCTCTGAACCTAAATGTCCGATACATCAAAACTACCCCCCACGCGTTTCGTCGTCCGCCCCGTGCCCTGCCGGCGGCCTGCTCGCAACGCCCTCGAGTCCATGGCGGCCCCGGCCGTGGTCGGGCCGACCCACGGCCCCCTCAACCCGCCAGACCGCATGGCGTGTGCTTCCGACGTTCAGCTCGCGGCTGTCGCTCGCGGCGCGGTCGTTCCAGCGGCTGCGAGTTCCACGGTATGCCCGACGCATGGGCACCTACCGCACCGACGACGGGGGCTTCATCCTGGTCTCCAACAGTGAGCTTCCGCACATCCCGTCCGAGCCATTCTTCTGGGATCGGCACGGGCGCGATCCGTTTCGACCGCGAGTTCCGGTAACCGACGCCTTTCGATCCTCAGGGCACGAGCATCACTGCTCCGGCGGTGTAACTCCCTGGGGCACATGGCTCTCCTGCGAGGAGTTCGAGCGGGCAGGGTCTTCGAATGCGCCCATGGGACAAGAAGCCGAGCCAGGCCAGACCGGCGATGGGGATCTTCAAGCACGAAGCCGCGGTGATCGATCCGGTTGGCAGGCACGCCTTCCTCACCGAGGACCTCGGCGACGGCTGCTTCTACCGTTTCCGACCCGACGACTACCCGGACTCTCCAGCGAAAGCTGATGTCGCGTCTTCGACGTCGACGGGAAAGCTACCTGGGTCGAGCTACCGGACCCCCAGTTCACCGGCGCCGTCCCGACCCGGCGGCAGGTTCCCGAAGCGACGACTTTCCGCGCGGAGAAGGAGCCTGGTTCGACGAAGGCATCGTCTACTTCGCGACCACGCAGGACGACAGGGTCTACGCCTACAACTGCGCGGAAGAGGAACTCGAGGTGCTCTACGACGGGGTCGCCCTCGGTGACGAGGCCCCACTGCATGACACCGACAGCGTCACCGTCTCCCGGGTCTCAGGTGACCTGTATGTAGCGAAGACGCCGACGACCTCCAGGTGTGTCTGATCAGCACCGAGGGCGAAGCCGCCGCTTTTCTCCAGCTCCCCGGCCCCGACCACGTCAACTCAGAGTTGACCGGCCGGTCTTCGACCCGACTGGCCACCGCTTCTACGTGGCTTCGCAACGGGCTTCCGGCGGCGGTGTGATCTTCGAGATCAGCGGCCCTTTCCGCCGCACCCGTCCCGAGCCCTTCCCCGACGAGTCCGGGCCGAAGGTGAGGGTCACGGTGCTCGGCAAGCCCAGCCTGCGAGGCCTGATCAGGTCGGGCCAGTCGTTCAGGTCTCGGTTTCGGATGAGAGCCCGCCGGTCGAGCTCGACATCAGGCTGGTCACCAGGCTCAAGCGTGAGCCGGCAAGGGCTCGCGGCAGGTCACGATCGCGCGCAAGCAGACCCGGATCGGAGGGTCTGCGACCCGGCGGATCAAGGTCCGGCCCGGACGTAGCGTCCGGTCACGCCTGAGAAAACGTGACGTATCCCAAGCGAAGCTGATCGTCGTAGCCACCGACCAGCCGCAACCGCAGGAAGACGATCAAGCCGGTCCGTTTCGGCTGAGCCCGGCGCGGACCGAGCGGTGGCGCGTTCTCAGTAGCGGTGCCGCGTGGTCGGCGTCCGGGGGCGCTCCAGCGAGGGGCGACCGGCGGCGACGATGTCGACGAAGCGCTCGAGGTGCTCGGTCTTCCAACACTCGAATGCACCGTCGCAGAACGGAACGTAGGCACTCATCACCGAGTCCCCGTAGTTCCAGTAGAGCTCCGGCTCCGGGTTCAGCCAGAAGGTGCGGTTCGCCCGCTCGGTGACTTTGGCGAAGGCTTCGGATGCCGGCGGACGGCCGTTGGTGCGGGCGTCACCGAGGACGATCACGGTTGATCGCGGTCCGAGATCGCTCGAGACGTCCTCGAGGAACTCCCTCCACACCCTGCCGTAGTCCGTGTAACCGGAGATGTCTGCAACACCACCTTCCGAGGTGATGCGCTCGGAGATCGCCGTGAAGTCACGCTCGTCCTCGAAAACGCCGGTCACCTCCGAAATGCGCTCGATGAAGACGAAGCTGCGCAGCTTGCGGAAGGAGTCATGGAGGGCGTGGAGCACCGAGAGGAAGAAGGTCGAAGCCGAGCTGACTGAAGTCGAGACGTCACAAAGCACGTAGATCTCGGGCTTGCGCGGACGCCGCGGCTTGTAGCTGAGGTTGAGCGGCACACCACCCGTCTCGAGCGAGGAGCGCATCGTCCTCCGCACATCCACCTGCCGGGCGCGCTTGGCGCCTCGCGGGTCGTGACCGAGGGTTGCCAGGCGGCGCTTCATCTGGGCCACGGCCTTATGTACCTCGGCCAGGTCCTGTGCGCCGCGCATCGGCAGGGCCCGGTTGAGTTCCGACAGCGGACGCGCCGGGGGCAACTCCCCCTGGCGGGCGATCTGCCGGCGCTGGAGCTCACGTCTCAGCTGCCGCTCGAAGCGGGCCAGCTGGTCCCGGTCGATCGGCTCGCGGGGTTCGCCGTCGGGGCCTGGCGAATCAGACGGGCTGAGGCCCAGTCCGCGGCGGATCCGCTGCAGGTCCACACCGACGACTCCGGAGTTCTCGCCCTGGCGCCCGAAGGCCTCGATCGCCAGCCGTGCAAGTTCGTTCATCGCCGATTCGTCGCCGGCCTCGATCGCCTCGCGGACCGCTTCGGCCAGCTGTTCGTGGTCGAGCGAGTCGAGCGCTTCCTGCGAGATCTGCGAGTTCACGGTCGCCTCGACTGCGTCGTCGCCACCGTCTCCCTCTGCCGAGATCCGCAGAGCCGCCTCTTCGGTCGCCCGGAAGAAGAAGCGGTCGAAGACGAGGTCAAAGATTTCCCGGTCCCTGGGTGATTTCGCAACGGTCGTCGCGAGGGCCTCCTTGAAGTCCACCGGACTGGTCCACGGCACGATCTCCAGGGCGCGAAATGCATCCTGTATTTCGGAGGTGCCGACCGCTGATCCCTCGCGGCGCAGTTGCTCGCAGAAGGCGAGGATCTGTTCGCCCATTCCGGAGGGCGTCGCCATCTCAGTTCCCGTTCGGGGAGGGACCGGCACCGTTGCCGCCGGTGCTGCCGCGCTTCCTGCCGAGTTGGGGCACGATCTTCTCGGCGACGAGGTCGAGGTCGCTGCGGTGTTTGACGATGATCGAAAGTGAGTCGCGGAACACCTTTTCATCGATGTCGTCGGCCCCCATCAGAACCAGGGTCCGGGCCCAGTCGATCGACTCGGCGATCGAAGGCGCCTTCTTCAGGTCGAGCTCGCGGACCATGTCGATCACTTCCACGAGCCGCCCGGCCAGCGCCTGGTCGATCTCCGGCGCATGCAGGCGCACGATCTCGATCTCGCGCTCGGCATTCGGGTAGTCGAGCCACAGATACAGGCAGCGTCGCTTCAGTGCCTCTGTCAGCTCGCGTGAGTTATTCGAAGTCAGCAGCACGATCGGGTGGGTCTTGGCTTCGATCCGGCCCATTTCCGGGATCGTGATCTGGAAATCGGAGAGCAGCTCGAGCAGCATTGCTTCGAACTCCTGGTCGGTCTTGTCGATTTCGTCGATCAGCAGCACGACCGGGTCGGGGTTCGCGATGGCCCGCATCAGTGGCCTCTCGAGCAGGAACTCCTCGGTGAAGATGCCACCGAGGTTGACCGGTGCGGAATCTGGTGCTGCGTTCGGCTCGGCGAGATCCTCGGGCCCGGCGCTGGCTGAGGCCTGGATCTGCAGCAACTGCTTGCGGTAGTTCCACTCGTAGAGAGCCTTGGCTTCGTCGAGACCCTCGTAGCACTGCAGCCGGACCAGTTCGCGGCCGGTCGCGCGTGACAACGCTTTGGCCAGCTCGGTCTTTCCGACCCCGGCGGGTCCCTCGACCAGGACCGGCTTTCCGAGGCGCTGCGCGAGGAAAGCGATCAGTGCGGTCGATTCGTCAGCCAGATACGCGGCCTCTCGAAGCGCGTCCTCTACTTCGTTCGGCGAGGTCGGCGGGGCTGTGACGGAGTCGGCCATCCTCTGAAGGATAGGGGGCATTCACCGGGCCCGGCCACTGGCCGGATCCCGGCCGTGGGCATAGGCTTCACGAATGGGAAGGCTCGACGAAGTAGATCTGTCGCTCGACTACGGCAAGAAGAAGGGGCTGAAGAAGCTCGCCAGGCAGCAGGAACGACTGGCGGCCTTGAGGCTGACACTCGGCGGGCAGATCGGTTCAGGCGAGTTCGGGCCGCCGGTCTGCGTAGTCATGGAAGGGTGGGATGCATCGGGCAAGGGTGGCGCTATCAAGCGGCTCGTCTATCCGTTGGATCCGCGCCACATCCGGGTTTCCCAGTTCGCAGCACCTACCGCGACAGAGCTTCGCCACCACTTCTTCTGGCGCTTCGCCCAGCCGCTGCCGGGCTGGGGAGGAATGGCGGTCTTCGACCGCAGCTGGTACGGCAGAGTGCTTGTCGAGCGGGTCGAGAAGCTGACCAAGAAACCGGTCTGGAAGCGCGCGTACAGGGAGATCCGGAATTTCGAGTGCGGGCTCTACGACGAGGGCATGATCTTCGTGAAGCTCTGGCTGCACATCTCCCCGGAAGAGCAGCTCAGGCGATTCGAGGCGAGGGCCGACAGCCCCCTCAAACAGTGGAAGCTGACCGATGAAGACTGGCGCAACCGGGAGCGCCGCAGCGAGTACGAAAAGGCGGTCGAGGACATGTTCGAGAAGACCGGAACCAAATGTGCGCCGTGGCACGTGATCCCCGGGGATTCGAAACGGTACGCCCGGGTCCAGGTGCTGAAGACGGTCAGCGAGGCGATCGAAGACGGGATGGTCCGCTGGGGCATGGACCTGCCGTCAGTCGATTGAGATGTCCCTGACTTCGGGGCCGCGGCGTTGCCGCTCCGCCGATCCGCGTTCCGGCCGGTCGGTGTCGGCCCCCGACTGAACGGCATCGTCACCGGTCTGGCCGCTGCGCTCGGCATAAAGCGCCAGGAAGGACCTCAGAACGCCGATCGCCTCATTCTGGATGGCCTGGACCTGGCCGATCGCCTCGGGGGCGGTTGTCGCCCTCACGATGTCGGCCGAGCGGCATATCGGACACCACTCCAGGCAGTGCTGGCCCTCTTCCTGAGGCTCGCCCGGCTGCGATGCCGGAGGCTCTTCTTCGGCATGGGTCCGGCCGGCCTTGGTCTCGGAGAACTGTCCCCAGAAGCGCTCGGCCCCGGGAGGGAGGGTGTCAGTCGGTGGGCGGCCGGGCCGCTGTGGATCGGACATCGTCGTAGCTGATCTCCAGGATTCCTTCATCGAATGCGGCCCGGCTGGGGTTGCTGTCGGCCAGGCCCGAAGGCAGCATGATAGTGCGCCTGACTTCGCCGATAGTGATGACCAGTTCTTCGCCGGCCTGCTGCAGCGAGATCTCGTCCTTCTCGACGAATGGAGCGGCGATCCGGATCACGGTGCCGCTCTCGTCGCTGCTCAGCTCGCGGGCCATGCCTTCGTGGAGAATTCCAGCCGGATCCCGGTCGCCGAACAGCTCCTTGCCGAGCAGTCCGTGCATCTCTTCACCGAGCACCTCCCGGTCAAAGAAGCGCGCGGTGAGAATTGGAACCGGAGCGAATCCTGCCTCGACCTGCTCCAGCTGGGCGGCCTGTCGATCGCGCCAGGGGCCGAAGTAGGTGCCTTCGACTTCGTCCGGAAAAACCCGGTTGATGACTACCGCGTCGGTCGGGTAGCCGTAGAGGGAAAGGTGGGTGAAGGTTCGCCTCGCCTCGTCGATCACCATGCGCTCGGGGTTCATGACCAGGCGGATCGAGCTGTTCTCACGGTCCCTCAGGATCGTATCCATGACCAGCAGGTTCTCGATCAGCCGGTCGACCTCTTCCATCATCTCCGGGTCGGGCAGCGGCAGGTCCAGCGCCCGGGCCAGTGGTGCCGCGGCGCCCAGCAGGCCGCTGTTCCAGGGGAAGGCCTTCTTGACCCACCATCGCGCCACTTCCGGAAAGCCGAGCAGTCTGAGCGTCTCACCGCTGGGGGCGCAGTCGACCACCAGGACCTCGCAGTCGTCGTCGTCCCAATGCTGCTTGATCCGGAGCAGCGAGAAAAGCTCGTCCATTCCCGGAGGCACCGTCAACTCCTCGGCCCGGACCCGGTCCACGCCCTGGTTCATCAGCATCGCCGACAGCCAGGTCGAGACGTGGTCCCAGTTGCGGCGCATTTCGGCCGGGGCCAGAACCTCCTGGCCGAACAGGTTCGGGGCAACCTCCGTCGCCTCGGAGCCGAGCTCGACCCCGAGCGAATCGGAGAGGCTGTGGGCCGGGTCGGTGGACATCACCACCGTCCGGCGGCCCTCGGCCGCGCACATCCTTGCGGTGGCCGCGGCGACGCTGGTCTTGCCGACGCCTCCTTTGCCTGTGTAGAGGATTGTGCGGGGTGGCATTGGCAGGCGAGCGTATACGCTCACCGACCTTGAAACCGATCAGGCCAAGCCTCGTTCTGTTCTGCTTTGCCGTCGTCCTGCTGCCGCTCGCAGGCTGTGGCGGCGGCTCCGACCCCGATCCCCGGCAGGTGCTGGACACGGCACTCAGCCGCGAGTCCCTCCTCAGTCCACCGATCGGGGATGCAGAGGTCGAGGTCGCATCACTCGGCTTCGAGGACAGGGTCCTCGAAAGCCGTCTGCTGGCGATCGACCGTGATACGAACGAGTCGCTGCGCGAAGCCCTGGCCGGCTCCGCCACGGATGCCTCCGGTCAGGGAGGCGACCCCGGCCTCGGCGGTTTGATCGAGGATCTCTCAGCCGGGGATTCCGGAGAAATCGACGGGGTGGAGGTAGATCGCGTTTCCGGATCGATTGCGGTCGACCGGCTGCTGGGCCAGATCCGACCCCTGACCGAACAGCCCGGGGCCGGGGAAAGCGAGTCGATCCCGGGTGTCGGCGAGCTGGATCAGCTCGAGAATACGCTCGTCGGGGCCGAGTTCGAGCTCTTTGCCTCCGAGGATGACGGCTCGCTCGAGCGCTTCGACCTGATCCTCTCCCTCGACGATGCCGAAAACGCGCTGCCGCCGTCCCGGATCCGGTTCAGCCTCACCAGGCCGGACCCGGCATCGGGCTGACGGTGCCGTCACTTCGCGGGTCGGTTCCCGGTCGGGCTCAGACCGGGCTGCCGGTGACCACGAGGTAGTCGCTGGTCAACTTCATGGCTGAAAGGTCCTCGTTGCCGGCTTCGAGGGCCTCGACTATCTCGCCGCGCAGCTGCTGGTAGCGCTCGTCGCCGACCGCCGACCGTGTGGCCAGCCACATCGGGTGATTGTCGGCCCACTCGTCGCTCATCTGCTGCGCCGAGTCGGCGTGGAAGGAGATCTGCCGGGTCTCGGTCTGAACCGAGAGCCCGTGGTTGGCGAACAGGAACCGGAGGTCGTCTTCTGCGCCCCATTCGAAGCGGGGTCGGTCGGCGGGTGGCAGGTCCGTCTTCTCTTCGACCGCGCCGCGGACCAGGGCTCCCACCTTGCTCATCAGTCCGGTGTCCACCCAGGTAGCCAGCGCCAGGCGCCCGCTCGGTTCGAGAACCCTGGAGATCTCTGCCGCAACGTCGTTTTCGTCGGCTCCGAAAATCACCCCGAAGACCGAGGTCACGACCTTGAAGGAGTCGTCTGCGAAGGGCAGTCCGTGGAAGTCGCCTTCGACCCAGTCCACTTCGACGCCGGCCTCTGCCGCCCGCTCGCGGGCGACTTCGAGGAGGCGGACCGCCGGATCCACACCGGTCACCATGGCGCCTCGTCCGGCAGCCTCGAGGGCGGCGTTTCCGGTGCCGCATGCCAGGTCGAGCAGGGTCTTGCCGGCCACCGGTTCGACAGCGTCGATCGCCACCGCCGAGACCGGTTCCAGTTCGGCGGCCGTGAGCTCGTACGAACCTGCTCCCCAGTCGGTCATCTCAGGTCGTGGTGTTGATTTCGACCAGCGCCTTCAGCACGACGTCGTCGTGCCTCTTCGGCTGGACCTTGGGGAATACCCGGGCGACCTTTCCGTCGGGCCCGATGATGAAGGTCGCGCGCTGCACACCCATGAAGGTGTTTCCGTACATCGACTTCTCGACCCAGGTGCCGTACTTCTCGGCCACCTTGTGCTCCTTGTCGGCCAGCAGCGTGAAACCGAAGCCGTGGTCGTCGTCGAACTTCTTGACCGCCTTGACTTCGTCGGGGGATACGCCGATCACCGTGGCACCGGCGTTCTTGTATTCGCTCATGCGGTCACGGACACCACAGGCCTGGGTTGTGCAGCCGGACGTATTCGCCTTCGGGTAGAAGTAGAGCACGACGGTCTTTCCCGAGTAATCGGACAGAGCGACGTTTTTGCCGTTCTGGTCCTTCAGTTTGAAGTCGGGGGCCTTTTTTCCTGCTTCCAGCACGCCGACAATCTTATGCTGATTCTCACTTGGAGGTGATTGCGGTTGCTTCGATCAGTTCGGCGAGCCACCGCCCGCAGCTTCCGTCAGGGTCCTTGTCCGGGTTGAAGCAGGTCAGATTGAGACCGATCAGGCCGCGCGAGGCGGCAATCGGTTCGATCAGGTTCCGCAGTTCTTCCAGCGTGAGCCCGTCGTCCATCAGGTAGTCGGTCGCGGGAAAGGCCTCCTGGTCGAGCACGTCAAGGTCGAGGTGGAGCCAGAAGTGACCGCCGTGGCGGCTCAGGTCCTCTGCGATCGAGGCGCCGGTCCCGGCGAGGTCGGCATCGCGCAGGCTCTCGCGGTCCAGGATCCGGCCGATTCCGAGGCCGTCCGGCAGCGGGGCGACCAGCTCTGCTTCCTCCGGGTCGCGGGCTCCGATCAGGACCATTCGCCCGGGTGTCACGACAGGGACCGGTCCGATTGCTTCCAGGAGCGGAGCCGGGGCCATTCCCAGCGTCGCGGCTACGGGCATGTCGGCGGCCTCCCCGGTGGGGGAGGTATCGCCGGTGAACAGGTCGAGGTGGCCGTCGAAATAGGCCAGGCCGAACTCGCCGAGCGAGTCCCGGGCTCCGGCCAGGGCGGCCGGCAGGAACGCGCAGCAGCCACCGAGGATCAGCGGAACCTGACCCGCCGCCGTGATTTCCGCGACGCGCCGACGGACCTCGGTACTCATCCGCACGACGTCGCCGAAGTCGAGCCAGCCGCATCCCGGGTCGCGATCGCCACCGCGCAGTCGAATACGGGTGTCGCCTGCGTCGCTCAGGTCGGAGGAGAGGTGCCGTCTCAGGACTGAAGGGCCGTTCTCGGTGCCGCCTGCTTGCCCGACGCTGTCAATCGGCACCCCCAGCAGGGTGAGCCGACCGGCTTCCATCAGTCCTCCCGGCCGGGCTCCTGGCCGGTTTCACCTTCGTCGAGTTCTTCGTCCCCCTGTTCGAGTGCGGTCGCCGACACCGACCCGCCGCTGCCCGGGTGGTAGTGGGTCTGAAAGCGTTCCAGCAGTTCGTCCCGTTGCTGTTCGTCGACGGCTGTCTCCTCTGCGATGCGCACCCAGTCCGCCCCCTCGAAGGACTCCATGTTGAAGATCTCCTGGTCGATCGATGCAGAGTCGTCCACGATCACGACGACCTCGGTCTGCGGGTTGAAGTAGGTCCCCGGCTGAACCGCGAGTTCCTCGAGTTCGTAGATGTCACGGTCTTCATCCATGGCTTCATCCTAAACGCGCCGGCGGAACTTTCAGCCCCATTCCTCCATGCGGCGCTCAACCTCGGATTCGACATCGAGTGGTTGCTCACCCCGGCGGACCCGTCGCTCGTTGTTGGCGACCACCAACTGGCGGACTTCAGCCCGGACTCCCGTCTCGGCCGGGAGGTCCTGGGCAACGGGCCGTTCTTCATCGGCCGTCCGGGCCTGGCCGGCCGGAGAGTCGGCCCGTCCCGCTTCGCCCGCCAGAAGTTCTTCGATCTCCCGCTCGACATCGAGCCGTCCATCGCCACGGGCCTGGCTGCGGAAGTCGGCAGCCTCGATCATCTGGCGGACCTCCTCGACCCTCTGCCGTTCGTCGGCGACCGCGGAGTCGGCCCCGGTCATGCCGCTGCCGAGATCGTCGTCGCGGTCGATGTAGAACTGTCCTTTTCCCAGCTCTTCGAGACCCTTGCCGGAGCGTGCGAAGGCGACCGCCGCGATCGGCACGACGATCAGGACGGTCAGGACAAGGACCGCTGAGAATTCGGACGCTCCGATCGCGCAAGTCACACGGTCAGACTAGACCGCGGCGCTGGTCGATCCGGTACCCTTGTCTGAAAGTTATTGACTGACCAGTCAATCGGGCCGTTTTTCGGCTCCCCGCTGGTAAAAGCCCGGCCCGACGACGCGGCCGACCCCGACCCAAGGAGTTTGATCGACAAGTGGTTGATTTCACGCTTACAGACGAACAGAAGGACCTGCGCGAGATGGCGCACAACTTCGCCGAGAAAGAGATGCGCCCCGTCGCCTGGAAGTACGACAAAGATGGCGAGTGGCCGCAGGAAGTGATCGACAAGGCCTGGGAAGTCGGCCTGATGAACAACCACCTCAGCGCCGAATACGGCGGTGCCGGTCTGGACTACCTCTCCGGCTGCATCATCGAGGAAGAGATCGCCTGGGGTTGCTCCGGCATCGGCACCAGCATCGGCGCCAACGGCCTCGCCGCCGCGCCGGTCGAGCTCGGTGGGTCCGAAGAGACCAAGAAGAAGTACCTCGGCATGCTCGCTGAAGAGCCGAAGCTCGCATCGTTCGCACTGACCGAGCCCGACGCCGGTTCCGACGTGGCCGGGATGAAGACCCGCGCCGTCAAGAAGGGTGACAAGTACATCCTCAACGGCTCCAAGTGCTTCATCACCAACGGTCAGCACGCCGACTGGTACACGGTCTACGCCAAGACCGACCCCGAGGCCGGCAGCCGCGGAATCTCGGCCTTCGTGGTCGATCGCCAGGACGGAATCACGATCGACAAGAAGGAAGACAAGATGGGGCAGAGGGCTTCGAACACCGTCTCCCTGACCTTCAATGACGTCGAAATCCCGGCCGAGAACATGATCGGTGAAGAGAACAAGGGCTTCAAGCTGGCCATGATGACTCTCGACCGCACCCGTCCCGGAGTCGCCGCGATGGCTGTGGGTATTGCCCGTGGCGCATTCGAGGCCGCTTCCGACTACTCCAAGGAGCGCCAGCAGTTCGGCGTGCCGATCGCCATGCACCAGGCGATCCAGTTCCTGATCGCCGACATGTCGGTCAAGGTGGATGCTGCCCGTCTGCTGACCTGGCTTTCCGCCTGGCAGCTCGACAACGGCATCTCCAACACGCTGTCCTCTTCACAGGCCAAGCGTTTTGCGGCCGACTCGGCGATGGAAGTCACCACCGACGCCGTCCAGGTCTACGGCGGCTACGGCTTCATCAAGGAGTACCCGGTCGAGAAGTTCATGCGTGACGCCAAGATCATGCAGCTCTACGAAGGCACCAGCCAGATCCAGCGCATGGTCATCGCGCGCGAGGTGCTGATGCCGCGTCAGGTCTGAACGCCTGCCGGTCCGACCGGCTCGCGGAGCATCGGAGGCGGCGTCCGGACAGCCGGGCGCCGCTTCCTGCTCTTCAGCCCCTGGGGGTCTTTCGCCCGTCTGTCGGGGATGACCCCGAGGCCCGGTTCGGGACCCCGTTTCCCTGCTAGCGTCACCGACACCATGGAATCCACTCTTCAGGAAACCCCTCAGCCCGGAGCATCCGGCGCAACTATCGTCACCGCGTCCGGCCTCACCAAGGTCTACGGCGAAGGCGAAGCCGAAGTCCGTGCCCTCGACGGCGTCGACGTCACCTTCGACAAGGGCGTCTATACCTCGATCATGGGACCGTCAGGATCCGGAAAATCGACGCTGATGCATGTGCTCGCAGGCCTCGACACCCCGACTACCGGTTCGGTTGACATCGAGGGCACCGAGATCACCGAGCTCGACGACGGCGACCTGACCCAGCTGCGTCGGGACAAGCTCGGCTTCGTCTTCCAGTTCTTCAACCTCCTGCCGGTACTCACCGCCGAGGAGAACATCGTGCTGCCACTCTCGATCGCCGGCCAGAAGCCCGACCAGGCATGGGTCGACGAATTGATCGGCAGGGTCGGCCTCGGCGACCGCCGGGACCACCGGCCCTCCGAGCTCTCGGGCGGCCAGCAGCAGCGTGTCGCGGTGGCCCGTTCTCTGGTCACCAAGCCGGCGGTGCTCTTCGCCGACGAGCCGACCGGCAACCTGGATTCGAAGGCATCCCACGACGTGCTCGAGCTGCTGCGCGCTGCGGTCGACGAATACGACCAGACGGTGATCATGGTCACCCACGAGCCAGATTCCGCTGCACACGGCGACCGTCTGATCGCCCTGCGTGACGGCAAGCTGGTCCACGATGCGCCGCCGGTTTCGGCCGACAACGTGATCGAGCTGCTCAAGAAGCTCGCCTAGGTAGCGCCTGCCTTGCTGAGCCTCACATTCAAGAACCTCTGGGCGCGCAAGTGGCGCTCCTTCATGACCGCGCTCGCCGTGGTCTTCGGAATCGCGCTGGTCTCCGGCACCTACGTTCTGACCGACACCACGAACGAGGCTTTCAACGACATCTTCGTCGGCGCCAACGAGAACACCGACGTCGCGATCACTGCCGAGGAGCAGGTGGCCCAGGAAGACGGCAGCAACCCGGCCTTCGATTCAGCGATCCTCGGCAGGGTCGAAGCCGTTGACGGCGTGCGCATAGCCTCGGGTGACGTCTTCTCGCAGGGAGCGATCCTCGATACCGAGGGCGACTCGACCGGGGGTGGTTTTGCGCCGCAGTTCATCGCTTCCGCATCTCCAGAAGGCCTCGAGACTTCCGAGTATTCGGAGGGTCGCAGGCCCGAAACGCCGACCGAGGCGGCACTCGACGAAGCTGCGGCTGAACGGGCAGACCTCGGACTCGGTGACCAGATCCTCCTGGTCGGCACGGGCAAAGCCAGGCCGTTCACCCTGGTCGGCCTGACCAGGCTCGGAGGCGCATCCTTCGGAGGCACTTCCATTGCCCAGGTAATTCTGCCGGTTGCCCAGCAGCTCACCGGAGAAGAGGGCAAGTTCGACCAGATTTCAGTCGCCGCCGATGACGGGGTCAGTCCGGAAGAGTTGCGCGACCGGATCGCGAAGGTGGTTCCGAAGGACCTGCTTGTCGAGACCGGAGACGAGAACGCCGAGAGGCAGGCCAGCGAGATCAAGGACAGCCTCAGCTTCCTCTCGATCGCGCTGCTGGCCTTCGCCGCCATATCCCTCTTCGTCGGATCTTTCGTGATCTTCAACGTCTTTTCGATCACCGTCGCTCAGCGCACCCGGGAGTTCGGGATGCTCAGGACCCTCGGCGCCGGTCGCTCGCAGATCCTGCGCACGGTGCTGATCGAAGGCCTGCTGATCGGGGCTTTCGCATCGATCGCCGGCATCCTCGTCGGCTTCGCGCTGGCTGAAGGCCTCAGTGTCTTGCTGAAGACGATCGGAGCCGAACTGCCGAGCAAGTCTCTCGTTGTCGCTCCGCGCACGATCATCGTCTCGCTGGGCATCGGTATCGGCGTCACGCTTGTCGCGTCGCTGCTCCCGGCCCTTCGCGCCACGCGGGTCCCGCCGATCGCCGCGCTCTCGGAGAGCCTCGTGGCCGCCAGGAAGAGTCGGGTCTGGGTGAGGGCTCTGATCTCGGGTCTGCTCGCTGCCATCGGCCTGGCGCTGATCGCATCGGTTCTGATCAGCGGCACCGACGGCGGCACCGGAGCGGCGCGGATCGGTGGCGGAGCCGTCGCGGTCGTGATCGCGATATCGGTCTTCAGTCCGCAGCTGGTCCGTCCGATGGCTTCAGCGATCGGCGCACCGCTTCAGCGGGTCGGCGGCCTCACCGGCCAGCTCGCCAGGGAGAACTCCCAGCGCAACCCCTCCCGCACGGCGGTCACTTCGGCGGCACTGATGATCGGCCTGGCCCTGGTCACCTTCGTGACGATCTTTGCCTCCGGCCTCAACAGCTCGGTCACCAACGTGATCGACTCCAACCTCAAGGGGCAGATAATCCTCCAGGGTCCGGGCGGCTTCAACCCGATCCCGCCGGAGGCCGCCGAGCTTGCCGCCGAGACCGAGGGGGTGCAGGCGGCATCGGGGATTCGCTACTCCAACGTGCGGGTCACCGGTGACGGCGGACGCGACCTCTCGTCGGTGCAGCCGTCTTCGGTCAACGACGTGCTCGAGCTCGAATGGAAAGAAGGCTCGGCCGAGAACCTGGCCCAGCTGGGTGGTCGAAGGGCGGTCATCTCCGAAGGCCTCGCCGATTCGGCGGACCTGGCGGTCGGAGACTCGTTCGAAGTGCTGTCCAAGACGGGCAGGACGGTGGATCTGGAAGTCACCGGAATCCTCGCTTCCGGCAACCTGGACCTGCTCGGCAACATCGTCGATCTCCCAGGAGGAGATGGAGCGGGACTTCGGAGTCGACGTGGACTTCTTCGCCCTCGTCCGTACCCTGCCGGGCGCGGATGTGGACGTTGTACAGCAGCGCATCGACGACGCTTTCCAGCAGCCATTCCCGACCGTTGACGTGCTCAACCAGCAGGAGCTGAAGGACAACCAGCAGCAGCAGATCAACACGCTGCTGGCGATGATCTACGTGCTTCTGGCCCTGGCCGTCGTGGTCTCCCTGGTCGGCATCGTGGTCACCCTGATCCTCTCGATCTACGAGCGTACCCGGGAGCTGGGCATGCTGCGCGCGGTGGGCATGTCACGCCGTCAGGTGAAGCGCATGATCCGCTACGAAGCCGTGATCACCGCGGTGCTCGGAGCGATCGCCGGCCTGATCCTCGGCGTGATCTTCGCCTTCCTGATCGGCATCCCGCTGGAAGGGGAGGGCTTTGCGTTGAGCTACCCGATCCCGGTGCTCGCCCTGATCGTGCTGCTTACCGCCGTCGCCGGCGTGCTGGCAGCGATCTACCCGGCCCGCAAGGCCAGCAAGCTCGACGTGCTCGAAGCCGTCTCCTACGAGTAGACCGTTCCGGCAGACGCCGGGGCGGTGAAGGCGGGCGGCAGGCGTTGCGCCTGCTTCGCTCGAATGCTCCGGCAGGGACTCAGCTGTCGAAGCCGAGGCCGAGGCGGCTCAGGGTGCGCAGCCAGAGCCCGTCTTCGCCGCCGTTTGCGTCGGCTGCGGCGATCCGGTTGCGGGTGAACTGGATCGTCGGCCAGCGCAGGGGCTCGGGCGGAAAAGGCATCGGTCGCTCACGCACGTACTGGAGGGAGGTGACCTCACTCTTGCGGCCTTCGAGCAGTTCCAGGCCGACCCCGGCGGCGAAGCGGCTCGCACCGACCCCGAGGCCGGTATGGCCCACCGCATACGCGACCTTGTCGCCATGGGCGAGGCCATAGAAAGCGAAGAAGCGTGAGCAGGTGTCGATCGCGCCTCCCCAGCGGTTGGTGAAGCGGATGCCCTCGAGCTGGGGGAAGACCGCGTTGAAGCGCTGGGCGAGTCCGGCGAAGCTCTTGTCGCGCTGGTAGTAGCGGTCCTCGACCTTGCCGCCGTAGTTGTAGATCGCGTCGTAGCCGCCCCAGAGGATGCGGTCGTCGATCGGTCTGCCGGTAGTAGTGAAATCGGTTGGTGGAATCGGAAAGACCCTGCCGGTTCTTCCAGCCGATGGCGTCTTTCTGTTCCCGGGTCAGCGGCTCGGTGACCAGGACGTAGTCGTAGACCGGGATGACCCGCGACCTGATGGCTCGGACCGGGCTCTCGAAGGCCGCGGTCGCCAGCAGCACACGCGCGCAGTCGATCGACCCGGACTTCGTCGAGACTTCGACCCGGTCTCCGGACTCCTTGAGTCCGGTCATCTCGGTGTTCTCGTGGATGGTCACCCCGAGGCCTGAAGCAGCCCTGGCGAGGCCGTCACAGAGCTTGACCGGATCCACGCCCCATTCACCGCTCTTCTGGAACAGGCCGCCGAGGAACATCGGCGAATTCACTTCGGCTCTCATCGCGTCCTGATCCAGCAGGACCGCGTCGTGGCCGTACTGCGCGAATTCGTCCACTTCTTCGGCCAGATACTCCATCTGTTCCGGCGAGGTGGCGGTACCGATCACTCCGGGCTTCTCGAGATCGCAGTCGATGCCGTAGCGCTCGATCGCCTCCCCGATCGCCTCGAGGTTCTCGAAGCCCAGCCGCTCCAGTTCTGACAGTTCGTCGGGGAAGCGGGACAGTCCGTTGCCGAGACCGTGGACCAGCGACGAAGACATGAAACCACCGTTGCGGCCGCTGGCTCCGATCGCCAGGGTCTCGCGATCGATCAGCGTCACCTCGCGATCGGGCTTTTCCTCCTTGGCACGGACCGCGGCCCAGAGGCCGGTCAGCCCGCCGCCGACGACCAGCAGATCGGTCCGGGTACGGCCGTCGAGTGCATCGAACGGTTGCGGGCGGTCGCGGTCGAGCCAGAAGGGCTTCGGCTCCGCGTCCGCGTAGGAGGCCCGGTCGGCCTCGGTCGGGGGCGTAACCGGCCAGATGTGGCGCTTTTCCTTACGCAGGGCGATTTCAGGACTCTAGCTGACGCTCGCGCTATCTTGGTCGGACCGGAAACAGGGAGGCGTCAGATCGACCCCCCGAACTGAGACATGTCTGGGGAACGCTTGAGTTTCAGGCCCAAAGATGAAAGACAACTCGAACAACTCTCCGACGACCAACTCGTCGCATACATTGTCGGGGCACGCGACGGCGGGTACGACGATGAGGTCAGGACAGCGACTTCGATCCTTGTCTTTCGCCGCTACCGGCAGCAGCTCGCCTTCATCCGCAAGAAGGTCAGGAGCCCGGAAGATGCCGAAGACATCCTCGGGGATGTCATTCTCGACATGTTGAACGCCGCCTTCAAAGGAACTTTCACCGGCGAGTTCTTCTCGCTCTTCTTCATCATCCGCGACCGGCGCATCGCCGACTACTACAAGAAGATCGAAGGCGAGCCCGAGGCAGCGACCTCGAGCCCCGATGGTCCCGACCTGATCGAGGAGCTGCTCGGATCGGAGGAGTTCACCGACGAATCCGAGGTCCGGATGCTGATCGAGGAGTGCCTCTCGCAATACCCGGACCGCGACCGGGCGATAATCGCGATGAGGATCGAAGGATTCCCTTCCAGGGACGTCGCCGAAACGGTCAACCGGCAGCGGATCGGCGGCGAGACAAAGATGTCCCCGGCCAACGTCGACCAGATATTCGCGCGCTTCAAGCACCGGCTGCGTCCCGAGCTCTTTCCCGACGAGGGAGGGGTCTGATGAGGCAGGTGGACCGTCTGCTCGACGAGTTCGCGACCGCCTTCAGGGCCGGGCAGACCGACCCTTGGCCCTACCTCGATCAGGTCGAAGGGGAGCAGCGGGAGGAGCTCGACCGGAAAATGGACGAGTTCCTGATTGCCGTAGAGCCGGACGCCTGGGACCCGGGGGCATACGCGGACTCACCCGCCAACCGGATGGTGGACCGGATCATGCCGTCGCTGCTGACTCCATCGGGGGGATGGCGCGAGCTGCTGCCGTCGCTGAGGATCAGGAAGAGGATGAAGCGCGAAAGGGTCGAGTCCGAACTGGCCCGGGCGCTTGACGCCCTTGGTTCGCAGGAGGCCGAAAAGGTGGCCACCTACTACCACGACATGGAGCAGGGCAACCTCGATCCGAAGGGCGTGTCCGGGAAGGTCCTCGCGGCGCTCTCAGGCATCTACGGGACGACGGTAAAGGTGCTTCAGCGAGCCGGCGCCGCGACTGAACCACCAGGCAGCGCAGACGGGATCGTCTTCGCACGGGTCGTCGGCGATACCGAGGAGGACTTCGCAATTTCCTCCGAGGACAGGTCCGGCTTCACCCGGATCAAGGGGGAGCCGGACCGGATCGACCGTCTGTTCACCGATCCCGATTACGACGAACCCGATCGCTAGAGTCTCGCCGCATGGAGGCTGGCGAGATCGATACGGAGTGGGTTGAGCAGCAGGCCTACGATCTGCTGGAACGCGTGCCCGAGTTCATCTGGGACGGCGAGTCGCTACCGGTCCCGGTCGACGACATCGTCGACAACGTGCTCGGTCTGAAGGTCCGGCTGGCCGAAGACATGTCGCTGGCGCCGGGCTGTGAAGACCTCAAGCCCGGAGAGGTCTCGGGCCTTTTGCTGACCCATCTGGGGGAGATCTGGGTCGACGCCACGGAGGCCGGCCAGTGGGATACACGCCGTCGCTTCACGGTCGGCCACGAGGTCGGCCACTACCTGATTCATCGTGACGGGAGGCCACAGATCTTCTGCCGCAAAGTCGACATCGTCGAAGAGGAGGAGCCGCCTCGGTCGGGTCCCACCCCGAAACCGATACCCGAACTCGAGGCCGACGCTTTCGCCGCGGCGCTGCTGATGCCCGAGCATCTGATCCGGGAGCATGCCGACAGCTGCGATCGCGACATCGGCGTCATGAAGGAACGGTTCGAGTGCTCCCACAAGGCGATGCTCTATCGCCTGAATGTGATCCGCTGATCCCGCGGCGAAGCGCTACCGGTCGGCGCCCTCGACCAGCCTTTGTGCCAGCGAGGAGTTCCGGCGGCCGCTTTCGTCCCTCCTGACGCCGTTCTCGAGCGCCGGGCGATCTCCGACCACGACGCACATTTCCCGGGCTCTGGTTATCGCCGTATAGATCAGCGGCCGGGTCAGCATCCCGGAGCTCGAGCGGCTGCAGACGAAGACGACCACGGGGATCTCGCAGCCCTGGGACTTGTGGACCGAGATCGCGTAGGCCAGCTTGAGATCTCCGGCTTCGTCGTAGGGCACGATCACGGTTTCGCCGTCATCTGTTTCGACCACCACCGTCTCGTCGTCGGGGTCGTCTTCGACCAGGAAGCAGATCGTGCCGTTCATAAGACCGAGTTCGTGGGAGTTCCGGGTCTGGATCAGCCGGTCTCCGAGCCTGAATCGCTCGGATACGGCCGGCCTGCCATCCGGGTTCAGGCGCTCCTGCAGCAGCAGGTTGAGCTCGTCGATCCCGGCTTCGCCCGCGGTAGACCGGGGCCAGCACCTGGGCGTCGCGGATCGGATCCAGCCCCAGGCCGGCCGAGACCCTCTCGCTGACCATCTCGACCACGGCGTCGCGGCAGCGGGCCGGGGTCTGGCGTTCCACGAAATGGAAGTCGCGCCGCTGGTCCTCACCGGGCTCGAGGTGTGGTGGCGAGCCCTGGTTGATCTCATGGGCCGCCGTGGTGATCATCGAGCGTGCTGCCTGGCGGAAGATGTGGGTCAGACGGGTCACAGGCACGATCCCCGAATCGATCAGGTCCGAAAACGGCTTGCCGGCACCGATCGGCGGCAGCTGGTCGGCGTCGCCGACGAAGACGATGTGCGTATCGGCCCCGATCCCGCCGAGCAGGATGTCGGCCATCTGAAGATTGATCATCGAGGCTTCGTCCACGACGATCAGATCGACCGGCAGCGGGTGTCCGGGCTTGAATGTCGGCTCGGAGCCGGGTCGCCATTCGAGCAGCCGGTGGACCGTGCCCGCATCGTGACCGGTGGCCTCGGCCATCCGTCGGGCGGCCCTGCCGGTTGGTGCGCAGAGAGCGACCCTCAGATTCGCGGCGCGCGACTCGGTGACGATCGCCCGGGTACAGACGGTCTTGCCGACACCCGGCCCGCCGGTCACGATCGAGACCCTGGAGGCGAAGGCCCCGGTCACCGCCCGCCACTGTTCGCCGGTCAGGGATTCGTCTTCAGGCTGGTCCGGATCGTGCTGGAGTGCCGGCTCGCAAAGGGCGCGCTCGCGCAGGTCCCGGGCCACCCTTTCTTCGCGTTCGAGGGTCCGCGACCGGTAAACCCGGCCGTCTTCCTCAACCAGACCGGGGGCCTGGGTGATCACGGTGGCTTCCGGACGATGGCCGACCAGTCTGGTGACCTCTCCCAGCAGCGCTTCGGTCGGCAGGTGGGTGTGTCCCCGGCGCTCGGCTTCACCGAGCAGGAAGTAGGCGGCAGCCTGGGCACGCCGGTCTGATTCCGGCGGGACGTCTGCGGCGAGGGCGATCGTATCGGCCCGGACGAAGCCGACCCCCTCGATTTCGATCAGGGCGTAGGGGTCCTCGCGGATCGTCTTCATGGCCTGGTCGCCGAAGCGGGCGTGGATCCGGGAGGCCAGATGGGCCAGTCCGTGAGGAGCGAGTTCCACGTGGAGGTCTCTGATCGCCCTGGTCGCGTACCAGCTCTCGGTCGCCGCCTCGGCCTGTTTGCGGCCGAGCTTGGGCAGCGAAGCGAATACGCCCGAAGGGTCGGCCGCGATCTTCTCCAGGACCTCGGCACCGTGCAGGTCGCAGAGTGCCTCCGCACGGACCGGGCCGATGTGGCGCAGCGTGCTCAGGTACGCGACCTGACCGGCCCGGTCCTCCGGATCGAGCGGCATCGCGGTGTCGGCGCGCAGTTGCGGACCGAAGCGGTCGTGGTGCTGCCACTCCCCGGTGAGGCGGGCCTTTTCGCCCGCGGTCAGGTGGGCGACCGTGCCGGTGACCACGAACTCGTCGCCGGAGCCGTCGCGGACCTCGAGGATCGCGTAACCGTCGTCCTCGGCCCTGAATATCTCCCGGACCACTTCGACCGCGCCCTCGAACCGGCCTTCGTTGCTGAATAGTGGTTCGGGAGTCGCAGACATTGGTTGAGATTAGTGGCCCGGGCGGAGCCAGAAACTGCCGCGAGGCGGTGTCCGTAAACTCGTGGTGATGCCTGAGAAGGGTTCCAAACCGCTGCAGGCCGCAGTCGCCGAGGCGACCGAGGCGGCCAAGCAGAGCAAGGCGGAAGACGCCACGAAGAAGCGCCCCGCCGGGCGTGCTTCCGACGTTTTCGGCGGCGAGATGCGCCGCAGGGACCTTCTCCCGCTTCTGGTACTCCATCTGATCCGAGAAAAGCCGTGTTACGGCAACTACCTGATCGACGCGATCGAAAACATGACCAAGGGAGTCGTATCGGTGAACCCGAATACGATGTACCCGTTGCTGAGGGATCTGGAGGGCCGCGGGATGATCGAAGGGGACTGGGAGCATCCCGACAAGCGCACCCGCCGCTTCTACTCGATCACGGCGGCCGGCGAAGAGGAGTACGCCCGGCTGGTCGAGGAGATCGAGCCTTTCCTCGACTCGGTGATCGAGTCGGTGACGCTGATCAAGCGCGAGGTCTACGGCGGGTGACTTGAACGGGTCGGTGATCCGTTCTAGTCTTGTTCCATGTATAGCACCGGGGGTATCGCAGACCGTTTCGCCCACCTCGTCGCAGCGGTCGAGCCGCGGCTCAGCGGGCCGTTGCCCGCCGCGGTCCGATTCTGGGACGGAAGCGAACTCGGCCCGGGTGATCTCGGCTCGGCGACCGATACGATCGTGCTCAGGAACCGACGCGCCCTCACCTATGCGGTGATGCGTCCCGATCAGCTGGGCATCGGCCGGGGCTGGGTCGCCGGCGACATCGAGCTCGAAGGCGACCTCTACCGGGTCATGTCCGCGGGTTCGAAGCTTTACGGCTTCGACTTCACCCCGCGCGAAAAGCTCGACGCCCTGCGCACTGCGGCCCGGGTCGGGGCGATCCGGGTCCCGCCCCCGAAGCCGCCATCGGTCGAGGCGAAGGTCGGCGGCCGCCTCCATTCGCTCCGCCGCGACCGGGAGGCGATCTCGCACCACTACGACGTCTCGAACGAGTTCTACCGGATGATCCTCGGCCCGACCATGGTCTATTCATGCGCCTACTTCGAGAGCCCCGAGGACTCGCTCGAACAGGCCCAGACCCGCAAGCTCGACGTAATCTGCCAGAAGCTGCGGCTCCAGCCAGGCGAGCGCATGCTCGACATCGGTTGCGGCTGGGGTTCGCTGATGATTCATGCCGCCGCCAACTACGGGGTTCGCGTGGTCGGAGTGACGCTGTCGGAGGAGCAGGCGGCCTACGCTCGCAAGCGGATCGTGGATGCGGGGCTGGCCGACCAGTGCGAGGTGAGGATCCAGGACTACCGCGAGGTTTCGGACGGGCCTTACAACAAGATCTGTTCGGTCGGCATGTTCGAGCACGTCGGCTCCAGTCAGCTCGGTCGGTACATGGAGACGGTCACCAATCTCGGTACACCGGGGGGTCTCGCCCTGCACCACGGCATCTGCCGTCAACACGAGGAGGACGAGTCTCCGAACACCTTCATCGAGCGCTACGTCTTCCCCGATGGCGAACTTCACAAAGTCGCGACCGTGGTGGCTGCGGCCGAAGAGGCCGGGCAGGAAATACGCGACCTCGAGTCCATGCGCGAGCACTACGCCTTGACGCTGCGTCACTGGGTAGCCAATCTCGCGGACCGCAAGGAGGCGGCTATCGCCGAGGTCGGCGCGGAGCGGGAGCGGGTCTGGCGGCTCTACATGACGGCCAGCGCGCTCGCCTTCGAGCGTGGCGACGTTTCGATCCACCAGCTGCTGGTGGCCATCCCGGGCGAGCAGCATCCGCTCGACCTCGCCCGGCCCACTTTCGTGCCCGAAGAGGTTCAGGCGCCGGCGCCGGACTGAAGCTCGAAGTCCGCTCGACCGACTCCCTGAGCAGTTCACCGGCGGTCTCTGCCGGGACCGCTTCGCTGATCAGGTAGCCCTGAACGACCCGGCATCCGAGGTCGGTGACCGTGCGCAGTTGGGCCGGGGTGCTCACTCCTTCTGCCACCACGGTCATGCTGAGCGCCTTGCCGATCTGGACGATCGCATCGGCGATCGCCTCTCCGGTCGGGTCCTCGCCGCTCAACTGGTCGATGAAGGTCCGGTCGATCTTGATCACGTCAAGTGGAAAGCTGCTGATGTAGCTGAGCGAAGAGAATCCCGTCCCGAAGTCGTCCAGCGCGATTCCGATCCCGATCGCGCTCAGCGAGTCGAGCACTTTTCGCGCCGTGCTCACGGCCGAGATCAGCGTCGTCTCCGTGATCTCCAGCGCGATCCTCTTCGGCGGTACGCCGTATTGCTCCAGCAATCCGGAAACGAGTTCGGGCAGATTGGGATGCGCTCAGCTGCCGGGCTGACGCGTTGACCGAAACCGAAAGCGGGTGCCCGGGGGGTATCAACTCCTGCCACGTCGCTGTCTGCCGCACGGCCTCTTCCATGACCCAGGTATCGATCTGGTTGATCAGTCCGCTTTCCTCGGCCACCGGGACGAACTCCGACGGCGCCAGCATGCCTCTGGTCGGATGATTCCATCGCACCAGCGCTTCGAAGCCGACAACGCGGTTGTGCGGCAGCGAAACGAACGGCTGGTAGTGGACGGCCAGTTCACCGGAATCGATCGCCGAGCGCAGCCCGCGCTCCGTATCAAGACGGCTCAGGGCGAGGCTTCGCAGCGGTTCGTCGAAGACCTGCACCTGGGCCCGGCCCATTTCCTTGGCCTTGTGCATTGCCGCATCGGCTTCCCTCAGCAGTGAGGTGGCGGTCCGGCCACGACCCGACTCGGGTCCGGAGACGGCGATCCCGATGCTGACCGTGATCACGATTTCGCTCGATTCGAACCTGATCGGTCCGGTGAGCAGCTGCAGCAGGCGATCGGCGATGTTGCGGGCCTCTTCTACCGTTCGTATCGCGTTGACCACAATCGCGAATTCGTCACCGCCGAAACGGGCCACGGTATCGCCCGGTCGCATCGCCTCGAGCAGCCTCCGGCTTACTTCTCGCAGAGTCGCGTCACCGACGTGGTGCCCGATGCCGTCGTTGATCAGCTTGAAGTGGTCGATGTCGAGGAACAGTGCAGCCATCATCTGACCGGTCGCCCTCGACTCCACGATCGCTTCATCGAGCCGCCGGCTGAAGAGTTCGCGATTTGGAAGTTCGGTGAGCTGGTCGTGGAGCAGTCTGTGCCGGAGCGAATGCTCGATTCGCCCCCGCTCTATTGCGCTGCCGACCAGACTCGTGGCAGCTCTCAGGAAGTCTTCATCTTCTTCGGAGAAACGGTTCGGCACCGACGAGTTGACGGCGAGGAAGCCGAACTGTTTCCGGGTGCCCGCGATCGGGACGATCATCGTGCTCCGCACCTCGGGGTCGCTGTGGTGCCTGTAGGGCGCCATCCGCTCGTCCGTCGACCAGTCCGCTATGTAGACGGTTTCACCGCGGGCGATCTCGGTTCCCGGGTAGCGGTCCGCTTCGAAGTCGAGCGTGATCGGCGAACCGGACCAGTTCGACCTCCGCCGAAGATGTATGCGGCTCTGGTCGTCCATTTCCCAGATTTCGGCCGCGACCATTCCGTCCAGTTCCATCAGACCGTCGATCGCAATCCTGATCAGTTCGTCCCGATCATCGATCCTGATCGCCGCTTCACCGAGCCTGGCCGTAAAAGCCTGCTGCTTCGCTTTGACGGCGATCTCCCCCTGGGCCAGCTTGAGAGCGGTTATGTCCTGCATGACGCCGTGCCAGAGCATCACGCCAGTTTCTTCGTCCGGCACCAGGCTCGCCTGCTCGAGTACCCAGACGTAGCGCCCGGACTTGGTCCGGAGCCGGTACTCGGCCGGCGGTACCTGACCTTCCCCGACCCATTCTTCACTTTCGAATGAAAGTGCGTGCTTGCGCTCGGCCGGGTGGATCGAGTCGTACCAGAGCGCGGGGTCGGCCATCCATTCATCCGGCGTGTACCCGAGCAGGTCCACGACCTGCGGGCTGACGTAGTGCCAGCGGCCCGAGCGGCCCATCTCGGCTACGTAGACGACGGCCGGAACGGTGTCGATCAGATCCTCGAGCTTCTCCCTGTTCGAAAACTCGCCGAATGGGGCCGTCTCGCGCTCGTTTCCGTCGCCCCGTGGGCGGCCGGCGGAAACTTCCGGCTCCTCTTTGGACGATTCAGGCACCAATGCGAAGGTATCTGATCGGGGTGTCGGCCACTGAACCTCGCCGCTGTCAGAAGTGGCCCGCGGTCGCGACTCGTGCCGTGATGACCCTGCGCTGCTACTCAGACCACGGTTCCCCCGCCAGGCGTGCGCGTGAGGCTGCGCGGGCAAGGCAGCCCTGTCCGGGTTGTGGTCAGTCCGGCGAGCCCGCCATGCGTAAGCCGCGCCACTTCTCGGAATCGTGGCATCGCTGCCCCGACACCTACTTCGGATGCCGGCACTGCGGTCACTGTCTCGCTTCGATAGACGGACCGGCTGCCGATCGTGAGGCAGTATTCGCAGTCGCAATCGATAGCAGCGCCAGGTGGCGGTGTCGGCAGATCGGCCCCGGGGCGACTTCGGGCTGAACCTGGCGCAGTCTGCCGCCCGTCGGGTTCAGCGGGAGGATCGGCTCGAGCCGCGCTCGCCGCGCTCTGCTTCTGCGGTCATCCCGGCGATGTTCAGCCAGACCGGGTTGACCGCTTCCAGACCCTTGCGGACAACCGGCGTGACCGGTTCGAGGCTGGCTTCGACGCAGGCGTTGAGGCGCCGCTGGAGCTCCAGGTCGCTCTCCGATGCTTCCCGGTATTCGAGGAAGGTTTCGTGCCAGCGGCAGAGTGCTTCGTCCGCCTGATCGAAGACCTTTTCCGGGGGGCTGCCGGTTTCGCCAAAGTGGGGAAGGTGGACGCTCGACGCCCCGGTCTGCGAGAGCCGTTCGATCGACTCCCTCGCGTCGGCGAACGAGAAATCGGAAGGAGGGGTGGAGGGCCGGATCACGGCGCTCGAAGGCAATTGAAGGCCGATCGCATCCCCGCAGAGCACCGCTCCCGTTTCGCTGTCGCGGAATGAGATGTGGGCCCGGGTGTGGCCCGGGGTGGCGATTGCCTCGAGCCGGCGGTCACCGAGGTCGATCGAATCTCCGTCGCCGATCGGTACGACCCTTTCGGCTTCGATCGGGTCTGGCATGCCGAAGAGCCGCTCGGTCTTTTCGCCCCAGACCGACCGGACGCCTTCGATCAGGCGGGTCGGATCGACCAGGAGCGCGGCGACCCGGCCATGGATGTATACCGATGCCTCCGGGAAGTGCTCAGCCAGCTTCGCCGCTCCGGCGGCGTGGTCGAAGTGAATGTGGGTCAGCACGATCGAGTCGATCGTGTCGACGCCCATCGCGTCCAGCGACGCCTTCAGGTTGCGCACCGTATTCGCCGGGCCCGGATCCACGATCGCCGCTTTCGGTCCTGCCAGCAGGTGGGCCGCCATCATCTCGGGTTCACCGAACATGAACGTGTCGATCGCCATGGGCTCGGGACCGGGCGGCGCGGTGATTCCCGCGGCGACCAGGGGCTCGCTCGTCGTCGATGTCTCCGGTCTGACCCTTTCCGGGCCGGCGCGCTGTGTGTCCGACTGACCTCAGGTCGCCGAATACACGTTCGCGGAGGTGAAACCGGGTGTTCACAGTGCCTATTGAAACAGCACCGGCAGTCGGATGATGCGCTCCGGCTCGCCGGTCACCGGAAAAAGCCTCCTTAACGCGAAACGCCCGCCGGATGGCGGGCGCGCTCGCTTGCTTCAGCTGGGCTGAGGCTCAGATCGGCTCCACGGAAGCGGCAGCCGGACCCTTCGGTCCGTCCTCTGCTTCGTAGTTGACCTTGGCGCCTTCGGCGAGGGTACGAAACCCGTCCGCCTGAATGGCGCTGTGATGGACGAAAACGTCCTTGGAACCGTCGTCGGGCGTAATGAAACCGAAGCCCTTTTCGTCGCTGAACCACTTAACTGTGCCAGTGGGCATTGAATCCTCCACTTGATGGTGCTGCAAACGCGGAGGATGCTGGTAAAGCAACGACTGCGAGCGCTACACACGTCTTTGCCGGATCTTTCAAACCGGCCCTATGGTCGGGACCGTAGCAGGGTTCGGCCCGGCTGTGGTGGCCAGGCTGCTGATCCCGGTCAGCGCCGCCCGCGGCGGGACTGACCGTTGCTCTGCCCCTTGCCCTGTTTCGAGTGCTGGCCGGGACCGTTGTCACGGCCGCCCTTGCGGGTCCGGTTGTCGCTGCCGCCCGAGTTTCGCGGGCCGCCGCTGCGTCCTTTGCCCTGGCCGTTTCGTCCTCCGCCGCCATGCCGGTTGCCACCGGATCGCTTCGGCGTATGGGTTTCGGAATGGATCGAGACCGGGCCTCCGCTCTGCTCGTATTCGTGGCTCAGGCCCAGAGACTTGGCGATCTTGCCCATGTCACGCGCCTGCTCGGCCAGTACGAAGCTGACCCCGTGCCCGCTTGCTCCGGCCCTTCCGGTGCGTCCTACCCGGTGGACGAAAGTGTCCTGGTCTTCCGGCAGGTCGTAATTGATCACATGGGTCACGTCGGCGACGTCGATGCCGCGGGCCGCGACGTCGGTCGCGACCAGGGTGTCGACCTTGCCCTTCTCGAAGTCGGCCAGCGCGCGCTGGCGCTGGTTCTGAGACTTGTTGCCGTGCATTGCCACCGCCCTGATCTGGGGACTGCGACCGAGTTTCTTGACCAGCCGGTCCGCGCCGTGCTTGGTCCTGACGAATACGAGCGTGCGACCGCGCTCGCTGTTCTCGAGCTCATTGAGAAGGGTTTCGACCTTGGCCTGATGCGAGACATGGATGAACCTGTGCTCGACCTTGCCCTGCTTTTCCGGAGCCGGCCGATTGACGTGTGTGACCGCGTCGTGCGTGTAAGCATCGGCCAGCTTGCCGGCGGCACCCTCGAGGGTTGCCGAAAAGAAAAGTGTCTGGCGGTTGTTGTTGATCTTCTTGACGATCCGGTCGACAGCCGGTTTGAACCCCATGTCGAGCATGCGGTCGGCCTCGTCCAGAACCAGGTGGTTGACATGGTCGAGAGTGAAGGCCCGGCGCTGGAGCAGGTCCTCGAGCCGGCCGGGGCAGGCGACCACGATGTGGGCGCGGGCTGCCCGCTTGGCCTGGGCCTGGATGCCGACGCCGCCGTACACAGCGGCGATCGAAAGCGCCCGGGAGCGGCAGACCGAGTCGAGTTCGTCAACGATCTGCGAGGCGAGCTCGCGGGTCGGGGCGAGGATGAGTGCCGCGGGGCGACGGTCCTGGGCCTCGACCAGATCGACCAGCGGCACGCCGAAGGCGAGCGTCTTGCCGGAGCCGGTTGGGGACTGGACGAGCACGTCGCGAGAGTCGAGGACGTCCTCGATGACCTGCTGCTGGATCGGGAACGGCGAGGTGAATCCACGCTCGTTCAGGGCATTTACTACGGGTTTGGACACGCCGAGATCGGCGAAAGACTTCGATGACATGGTGTTCGACTTCCTGTGAGGGGGTTAGAGGGAGATCCGGTAACCCACAAGACGCTGCTGCGAAAGGAAGGAACAGAACCTCGACGATCGACCAGACGGCCGACCATCGCCAGCCAAGCTAGCAGGTATCAGCGGCCGGCCGGCGGAGCGCCGTCACACTTGGCCGTCCCCACCCGCGGACGGATCTCCGGGGCGGATGCGCGGTAAGGCTTCGGCATATAGCCTTCTTGACCCGCGAGTCAACTCCTCGCCAGGCTTCCACTCACGACCCATTACGGAGGACCAAGAAAGCTTATGTTCGTACACAAGGCAGCCGTAGTCGGCGGCGGCACCATGGGCGGCCAGATCGCTCAGGCCATCGCCTCTTCTGACACCCCGGTAGTAATCAAGGACGTCGACCAGAAGTTCGTCGACCACGCGGTCGAAGAGGTCCGCAACGTGACCACCGGCCAGCTCGGCGGGCTGGTCAAGAAGGAGAAGATCAGCCAGGAGCAGGCCGACGCCCGCCTGGCCGAGGTCATGGGCCTGGTCACCGGCACCGTCACCTACGAAGAGTTCGGCGATGTCGACTTCGTGATCGAGGCCGTACCGGAAAAGATGGCGATCAAGCAGGCCGTCTTCGCCGAGCTTGACGCGGTGACCCCGGGCCACGCGATCCTTTCGTCGAACACCTCCTCGCTCTCGATTTCGGAGATGTCCGAAGCGACGATCCGTCCCGACAAGGTGGTCGGATTCCACTTCTTCTACCCCGCATCGGTGATGCCGCTGGTCGAGGTGATCATCGGCGACGAGACGACTTCGGAGACGGTCCAGATCGCCTCGAACTTCGCCCAGGCCATCGGCAAGCAGCCGATCACCTGCGGCGAGGTACCCGGTTTCGTCGTCAACCGCATTCTGAACTCGGCGGTAGGCGAGATCTGGCGTGCACAGGAGGAGCAGAGCCTCTCGATCGCCAAGATCGACGAAGGCGTAGGAGCAGCCAACGTGGCTCCGATGGGCCCGTTCATTCTCGGCGACCTGCTCGGCCTCGACACGGTTTACCACGTGGCCGAGCACCTGCAGGACTCCTACGGAGACTCCTTCTACGTCCACCAGGGCATGAAGCAGAAGGTCGCCGAAGGCAAGCTGGGCGCCAAGACGGGCGGCGAAGGCCTCTACAAGGACGGTGTGCCGCAGGTGCCCGGCGACGGTGAAGCCGACGCCCAGGAACTGGCCGACCTGTTCACCGCCAAGTCCCTGATCGAAGCCTGCCTGTTGCTCGAGGAGGGCGTGGCTTCGGTCCGCGACATCGACGTCGGCATGATGGCCGGTGCCGGACTCGACCCGCGCCGTGGCCTGTTCCCGCCTTTCTGGAAGGCCGACATCGACGGCCTCGACGTCTCGCTGGAGCGGATCGAGCGCCTGCATGAGAAGCACGGTGAGCGCTTCGCGCCGCCGGTCACGCTCAAGCGCCTGGTCGCCCAGGGCCGCCTCGGATTCAAGACGGGTCAGGGCTTCTACCCCTACCCGCAGGCCGACGAAGGCGACCAGCCGGAGAAGGTCAAGCTCGAGACCCGCGGCGACGTGGCGATCGCCTGGCTGGCCAACCCGCCGATGAACGCGATTTCTCCCCAGGTGATCGAGGACCTCGGCACCGTCTGGGAGAAGGTCAAGGCCAACGACGAAATCGGCGCGATGGTTGTCGCCTCGACGATGCCGATCGTCTTCTCGGCCGGCGCTGACATCAAGGCATTCACCCAGATGGACGCAGAGGGCGGGGCCAAGCTGATCCAGGAGGGCCACGAGTTGCTGAAGGACTTCGGCAACGGCCGGGTCGTCACGATCGCCGCGGTCAACTCGCTTGCCTTCGGAGGCGGTTGCGAGCTGGCAATGGCCTGCGACTTCCGGATCGCGGCCGAATCGGCCGTCTTCGGGCAGCCCGAGATCAAGCTGGGGATCATCCCCGGATTCGGCGGTACCCAGCGTCTGCCGAGGCTGGTCGGACAGAACAAGGCACTCGAGATGAACCTGGTCGGCGATCCGATCTCTTCGCTCGAGGCGCTCGACTTCGGTCTGGTGACCAGGGTCGTGCCCGATCAGGAGATGTTCGACACCGCGGTCAACTGGGGCCGCAAGCTTGCGGGCCAGGCACCGCTCGCGGTCGAGCAGGTCAAGAAGGTCTCGTTTGCCGGTGGCGACAGCGACGAAGGCATCGACGCCGAGAAGCAGGGCTTCGCGACCGTCTTCTTCACCGAGGACGGCAAGGAAGGCATCTCCGCCTTCCTCGGCAAGCGCAGTCCGAAGTGGCAGGGCAAGTAGCCCCGCAACCGACGGCGCCGGCCTGAGGCCGAGTCATGTGATTGAAAAGGGGCGCCTGCCGGCGCCCCTTTTCGTGCCCGCGGACTCCCGGTCGGCCTACCGGGGCGCCGGGACTCTCAGCGCCGCTTGACTTTCAGCTTGTAACGCGAGTATTCGCCGGTCCAGCGCTTGCTCGCCGTCACGGCTACGTAGACCAGCTGAGTTCTGCGCTTCGAGTTCCTGACCAGTACGCCCTCGGTCTTCGGCCTGCGCTTGTCCGAGCGCACGATCAGCTGGCCCTTCGGCTTGCCGATGGTCTCGGTCCTCGGCGAGAAGACCCGGAGCTTGACGTCACCCTGGTACTGAGCGGCGGTGATCAGCACTTTGCCGCGTGGCGCGATCCGCACCCGGTAGACGTCGGCCGGGTCCTTGCTCTGGCCGAGCGTTGCGACGACGGAACCCTTTCGCTTTCGTCCGGGCTTCCAGACGAAACCGGCTTTTCCGTTGAGGCGTGAGCCGTTGACCCACTCGATGTCATCGTTCGGCTCGCGCGGATCCGCGGGAGGGTCACCTGCAGTGAGGGCGGCGTCGAGGTTCAGCAGTCCCTCGCCGTAGCGGGAGTCGCGCCCTGGTTTCCCGAGTTCGGTCGCCGAAGCGGTGAGCAGCCGGCCGATGCGCCGCGCGTCGAGGTCCGGCCTTTCCTGGCTCAGCAGGGTCGCCGCCGCCGCGACCATCGGGGCGGAGAAGCTGGTGCCGCTGTTGAGCGCCCAGGCCAGATCCAGCGGCTGGCCGCTGCCCCCCGGCGCCTCTTCGATGGAGGGCGAGATGATCCTGTAGCCCGGGGCTGTGATGTCAACCTGATGGTTGCGGGTAGCGAAGTCAGCCACGATCCGATCCTGGTCGACCGCTGAAACCGAGATTACATGCGGGTCGGTCGCCGGGCGCATCGGCGTGTTACCCTGCTGGGGGCGTCCAGTATTGCCGGCTGCAGCCACCGGAAGGACCCCCTTTCGCACCGCCGCCTCGGTAGCGATGTAATGCGAGAAGCAGACATCAGAGGGGAAGCCGTAGCTCATGTTGATGGCCGCCACCCCTGACCGTGCCGCCGCGAAGACCGCTGCGGTCGTGGAGACACAGTCGGTGCCCGAGGGGAAAAGGGTCATGTTCATGCCCGGCCAGACACCGCGGATGCCCGCGCCCTCTCCGGGCGAGCCGGCGATAGCGGCAATCGCTGTGCCGTGCGTATCTTCGGGTGAGTTCAGGGCGAACGAGCCGTTCAGATTCGCTTCGAGCAGGTCCGGGTGGAGCGGGTTCACCGACTCTTCGATCAGTCCGAGGCGGGGGCTGTTCGGGGAGACCGGTGGCGGGGTGACATCCGTAGTGCTGACCACGCTGTCGAGCCACCACTGGTCCGGGGCGAGCAGGTCCGACGGATACCCGTTGGCAATGACCGGAGCGTTCGGCTCTGCGTAAACGAGCAGTCCGGAACGTCGCAGGGTCTCGGCGAAGGAACTCGCCCGGCTCGTTGCGATCGAGTAGATGCCGGAAGCCGAATCAACCGCATCGGCTCCCGCCGCCGAGGCCAGGTCAGCGCTTTCGTCGCCGGGCCTGGCGCCGATGATCCAGCTCGCTGCTTCGAATCCGTAGGCATCGGAGGCGCTGGTGCCGGCGTCGCCGGGCAACAGCATCGGCGGCTTCGAGGCGCGAGGTCTCAGGGGTCGAGGGCGGTGATCCCACCGCGATCGCCGCGCTGGAGAGGCCGACGACAACAACCGAAACGACCGCGACCATCAACAGGAGCAGCGGCACCTGCCGCAGGCCTTTCGCCACGTCTCTTCGCGTTGTCCCCCGCTCTTCGCTCTGCCTGAATTGGTCGTGCACTGAGTCCCTATAACCCCCCTGGCGCCCCTTTGTTCCGGCGTGAGGGATTTGTTCGGCGAATCGTATCCGCGTACCGGGGGGTCCCGGGCGCGGCCGGGCCTCTAGGCTGACCGGATGCCGCGACCGGATGCCGTCCTCTTCGACAACGACGGGCTGCTTCTCGACACCGAGTCAGTCTGGAGTCGAGCGGAGCAAACCCTTTTCAGGAGCCGTGATCGTGAGTTCACGATCGAGCACAAGCGGGCTCTGGTCGGATCCTCCGAAAAGATCGCCGGCCTCAAGCTGGCCGCCTTCCTCGATGAGCCCGGCCGTGAAAGACAGATCATGGAGGAGCTGAACGGTCTGGTCCTGGCCGAACTCGAGGGTGGGGTGGACCCGATGGTCGGCGCGGTTGAACTGGTCGAACTGCTGCGTTCTGCCGGGGTTCCGGTCGGCCTCGTCTCGAACTCCCCGAGGCTTTTCATCGAGAGGTCCCACGAAGTTGCCGCGACCGGGATCGATTTCGACGTCGTAGTCAGCGGGCATGAGGTGCCGGAGGCCAAGCCGGCCCCGGACGCCTACCTCGAGGCCTGCTCGCAGCTCGGCCTCGATGCCGGCCCCGGGATCGTGGTTCTCGAGGACTCCCCGGGTGGCGTTGCCGCCGGCCGTGCGGCGGGACTGTTCGTGATCGGGATCCCGTCGGTGCCCGGAGTCAATCTGGAGGCCGACATCGTCGCGCCGTCGCTCGAAGAAGACACCGTGCTGGAGCACCTCGGCATTGACCCGCTTCACCGCGTCGGCTGAGGCGCGGTTGCGCTACTGGTCGAGGGCGCGGCGACGGCGCATAATGCGCTCGGCGATCGCCAGCGGTTGATTCAGGGAGTCCGCGAGTCCGGGCCAGGGTCGGCCTTCGGTCAGGACGGCATCGGTCAGCTCGGTCAGCTCCGGCAGCATCTCTTCCAGCCGGTCGAGGTCGGCTGAATGGTCGCTGTTGCCCTCAAGGACCTTGTCGAGTTCGACGATCGTGGCCCGCACCGCCACCTCGATGACCAGCGCCGCGCTCATGACCCGCCCACCGTCGAGATCGGAACGAATCCGCGGAATGAGGAACTCGCAGGCCGCAGCCTGCTCGCGGTCGCCGAGGATCGCCGCGATGCGGGCCAGGGGCCGGGTCCGGTTGAGCCGCTCGCGGCGCGGGCCTGCGGTCCCGCCGCGAGCGTCGATCTCGAAAGCCTCGAGGTACTGCCCGTCCGATACGGAATCGCCGTCCCCGTAGCCGAATCTGGCAGTGATCAGGTCATCGACGCCGAACTGCGGCACATACGGCCTCCCGGTCGCCGCCGCCTCGGCTGCGAGCGCCCTGTCAAGGGAGGCCAGGGCCTGGTCCAGCAGCTCCGAGGTCGCTTCGTCTTCGGTCGCCCCAGCCAGCCATTCGCGAAGCCTGCTGCTTCGCTGCTGAAAGGAGCCGAAGCCAGAACCACGGTGACGGTGCTGACCGCGACGTTCGGCACGGTCTGGCTGTGCTTCGACCCGCTTCGCCTTGCGCCTGCGGCGCCTGGCAGGCGGCAGGGCACCCTCGGTATCGATCACCACGACCTGCTGCTCTTCGCCCTGCCGACTCAGGTAGCGGCCTTTTTCCAAACGCAGGGCGCCGGTCAGTTCAATCTGGACGAACCCGAATAGCGGGCCGATCAGTTCTTGCTGCCCCTGTTCGGACCGTCGCCGGGAGCCGAGGTCCGCGCGGGGCCCGCGGTGATCTCCGGGTTTCCGATCTCGCCGAGCCGCTCGGTCAGTCGACGCCACTGCTCGGCGCCGAGTGTGGCGTCGATCGAACCGCCGGCCACGTCTGAATCGCCCGCCGGGCTGAAGCCGACGTGGAGGTGGTCATCGTGATCGCCCATCGCGAAGCCCGCGAGCTGGGGGTATTCGAGCAGCGAGATGACTTCGTCGGGGGCCATCGTCCCCTGAAGGCTGAGCACCGCGCGGGCGACGAGGTCGGTCAGCGATCCGGGTCCCTGGGTGGCGGCCGTGACCACTTCACCGTTGATTGCGGCGATGTCGACGGCGGCGCCGTGGCTGTGGTTGGACACGTAGCCCGAGGTGGTGATCGAGGCCTCGCGTCCGCAGAGCATGGAGGTGATCAGGAGTTCGTAGCCCTTCTCACTGAGGAAGGAGAGCGTGGCAAGCACGCGCCGGTCTACCGAGCCGGCCGCGATGCTCTGCCGGTCGCATTCATCGAGGCTCAGCTTCGGATCGGCCAGGACCCGCCTCTGCAGCGACGGCTTGGACAGCAGCAGTACTCCGCCCACGCCGAGGCGATCGGCGAAGCGGTTCTTGCCGCTGGCGTTGTAGATGTTGGTCTCGGCCAGCAGTACCCAGCCGTCGAGGAAAGGCTTGGGGTCGATCTTGGGAGTATCTTCGCCGCCCGGCCTGATCGCGAAGGTGATCGATGCCGTCGGCTGTTCGGCCAGCCTGCCCAGCACGGTGCCGGCGATGATCCGGGATCCCTTGCGAAGCGGACGCAGGTCGGTCGAGTCGGGGTCGAAGCGGTATATGCCCGAGGTGCTTCCGTCGTAGATCACGTAATCGCCGGGCTTGCCGTCGACACCGGCCGGGGCGGGGGAGTTGACGGACTGTCCTTCGATCGTCGCCCGCTTCTGGTTCTGGGGCCGGAGCGGGTTGGCGTAGACCCTGCCGCGCATGTCCTCGGTGTTGTTGCCCTCTTCGAGCGGTTCCGGATCCCCGGCGATCGCGGCCTGCTCGGCCCGGCGGTCTTCGGCCGCGGCCAGGGTCGGCTGGTCGTTGGACCCGGGATCGGTTCCGGAGGGGGCTCCTGCATCGGCGGCCGCCTCGGCGCTGGCCTGCGGATCGGTGAGCACTTCGGAGATCTGCCCGGCCGCGGAGTCAGTGTCACCCGAACCCTCGACCTGTACCTGAGGTTTAGAATTGCCGCCCCGGCGGTCGGGTCCATCGTCAGCCTTGGCCAGCCCCATGTCGAGGTTTCCATCCGGTGCCGGAGCAGGGTCGACCTTGCCGTTGCCGCGTTCAGCCGGTGTCTGGTCGGACTCGTCGCGGCGCGGTACCGGGTGGACGCTGGCAACCGAACCGAGGCCGGCGTAGGAGTACTTGTTGCCGTAGGCGTCTTCGATCACGACCGTACCCGAGCTCCTGTCGATCGATTCGACCACCGAATCGTTGACCGCGATAACCGGGGCGCCGCCTTCGGCTTCGATCTTGATCGAGGTCCGCTCGCGGTCAGAGCTGACCTCCTGCGAGTCGGTCCCGTTGCGGCGCGCCTGCCTGGCCGAGACCTTGCCTTCGTAGTCGGCCTCGGCCGCCACCGGGAACCTGGCGCCCTCGGTGAGTCCGGTCAGGGCACTGATCATTTCCGGCGGAATCTTCGCGTAGGTGGCGGCGTTGCTCAGGATGTCGTCCACGTACCACTGGGCGCGGTTGTAGGCGAAGATCGCGGTGCCCGGGTCCTCTGCGTAGCCGCTGGCGCTGAGGTAGTTGGCGGCGGCACAGATCGCGTCCACGGGGTTGTACGGATCCTTCTTTCGGTCACCGTTGGCATCGACTCCGTAGGCGTCCCAGGTGCCGGGCATGAACTGCATCCAGCCCATGGCTCCCGCGTAGGAGGTGTTCACGTTCGTCCCGAAGCCTGTCTCAATCCGGTTTATCGCGGCCAGAACCTGCCAGGGAATTCCGTATTCGCTGCCGCATGCCTGGTAGATCGGCAGCAGGAACGGCGGGATCTCGAAGTTGTTGATCAGGAAGTTCGGGACGGTCAGCGGACTGGCGGCGAGCGGATCGGCCGGGATGTCGTCCGTGCTGCCAGGCGAGACGCCGCCGCTGAGGCTCGGGTCCTCCTCGATGAACTGTGGCTCACGGGCGGGAGTGGAAGGCCGCTTCGAATCGGGTGAAGAACCCTTGTCGGGGGCGGCGCCTCCGGAGGGCGCCTGCTTACCGGGCTTTGCCGGAGTGGGTTCAGCCGGCGTCGGTGACGGGTCCGGCGCGGAGTTCGGGTCGGTGCCCGGCTCGCCGGTGGCCGACGAGCAGGAAGGGTCGCCGGGCTCGCATGAATCCGCGTTGGTGGTCGAGGCCACGGTCGTCCGCCCCGGGGCAGGGGGGCCGGCAGGCTCGGCGGCTGTGGCCGGAATCGCAGTCCACATCGCGAAAAACAGCAGCAACGGAAGGGTCGCTGAAATTGCAACCGATCGATTCCGGCGTGTCGACTTGAATCCCTGTGGCACGTGGTGGTTCCCAACTAAAACAAACACGGCCGACACTCTCCCGAGATGCGGCCCGTAAACCGTATCGCAGAAGGGTTACCGACAACCGGACCGCGGTCGGTCGGCACGGCGCCGGCCGGTCGTCAAATAGAGTGGACCTCATGCCAGAAGATGAAGAATCAATCAGGGACCGTGTCCAGTCGAAGGGGGAGAAGGCCGCTGCCGATCTCGCTCAGGCGTTGATCAGCAGCCCTGGTTTCGGCCAGGCCGTATCCGCGGCCGTTACTGCCCGGGAAAAGGCCGGCGAAGCCCAACGTGCCGCGATGGGTGCCCTGAACGTCTCTTCCCAGGACGAGGCAGAGCGCCTCGAGCGTCGGCTGCGCGTGCTCTCGGAGCGTCTCGAGGAGTCAGAGGATCGTCTCGACCGGGCGCTGGCCCAGGTGCGCGACCTGAACGCCGAGATCGAGACCCTCAAGCCGCCCTCCGGCCGCGCGAAGTCCTCTGCGAAGTCGCCGGCAAAGCCGAAGAAGTCCTCCGGCTCCAAAGACTAACCCTCAACTTGAGGGTTAGTAATTGCCCGGCGGGCCGGCCCCCAGGACTGCCGCCACCGATTCGCCCAGGGGTATGAACAGCTTTTCCAGTTCCGGATCCGCGAGCGGGCCGACGGGCCCGCACTCGGCAACGACGAGGATCGCGGCAGCGGGGATACCCAGGCTGGCCGAGACCGCGAAGGTCGCGGCGGTCTGAAGGTCCCGCAAGGGGGCTGGTCCGGCTCGCAAGGGCTCCGAATCCCGGCGCGGCAGAAGGTCGTGGCTGAATACCTCTGCCTGTCCGGCTACGCCGTCCAGCGACGCGGTCAGGTCCGGATCGGGTCCGACTTCGCGACTGCCGCCGGTAATCGCCGCGCTGGCGCCGTCTCCGCAGTAGGCGTTGCCGATCAGGAAGGCGTCACCCGGTTCGACTGCGGCCGAGGATCCCGGCAATGGTCCGGTTGCGACGCAGGTGCCCAGCCTCACGATCCTGCGTACTCCGCTCTCGTGAAGGTCGGCGATAACAGCGACCGCGCCGGGCCCGCCGATTCCGGTCGCCTGGACGGTGAGCGGTCTACCGCTGCCGGTCTTGCCGGTATAGCCCCAGAGACCGCGCGCAAGGTGGCTCATCTTCGGCTCCGCCGTCAGGGCCTGGGCCAGGGCGAAAGCGCGGCGAGGGTCGCCGACCACGATCGAGTCGCTGGCCGGGTCGATGATCGGTGAGAGGCGGAAAGACATCGGTTGCCCGCAGGACGCTAGCGGGGCGCGTAGACTGAGGCCATGGCCGACGACTCCGATACAGATGGCGCGCGCGGGCTGCCGGACGGGCTGCGCGACGCGATCGAGGGTGCCTTCGCCGCGACCGAGAAAACACGCGGCCGCGCCCAGGATCTGTCAGGGCGCACCAAAGACCGCGCCCAGGGTCTGGTGGACGAGGTTTCGCGACGCGGAATCGGGGCCCGCGGGACCATCGAAGGCCTGCGGCTGGTCAGCCGTGACGAACTGCGCCTGCTCGAGGCGCAGGTCGAAGAGCTTGCTGAACGCCTCGCGGAGCTTGAATCGCGGTCCGGTTCCGAAGACGAAGGCTGAGCAGTGACCGAAACCGGTCGCGTCGTAGTCGTCGGAGTATCGACCCATTGGGGTTCGGAGCTGGCGCGCAGTCTGGGACGTGATCCGGGGGTCAGCGAGGTGATCGGTATCGATACCTCCCCGCCGCCGGTCGATCTCGGCGCCACCGAGTTCGTCGAAGCCGACATCCGCAACCCGGTGATTTCGAGGATTCTGCCTGCGCTCGAGCCGGACGTCGTCGTCCACTGCGGAATCGTGCTCTACCCCGACAAGGACCGTCCCTCGAGGGCGCTCCACGACATCAACGTGATCGGCACCCTCCAGCTGCTCGCCGCCTGCGAGAAGGTCGAGGGCCTGAAAGCGCTGGTGGTCCGCGGCTCGGCCGCCATCTACGGCAGCGCTCCCGGCGCGCCGGCCTTCTTCACCGAAGACATGGCCCGGCGACTGCCACTCCTGACCCGCTTCCAGCGTGACATCAGCGAGCTCGAAGGCTATTTCGACAACTTCGCCCGACGCCACCCCGGTATCACCTGCTGCATGCTCAGGTTCGGCACCGAGGTTGGCCCGGGGCTCGACAACCCGTTCATCCGTTACCTGTCGCTGCCGGTGGTCCCGACCCAGCTCGGTTTCGACCCCCGGCTCCAGCTGCTCCATTCGGTCGATGCCACCGGCGCCCTGGCTGCCGCCACGACCAACCCGGTCCGAGGTGCCGTGAACGTCGCACCGGACGGCGCGATTTCGCTGAGCCGTCTGCTGAAGCTCTCGGGCCGCCCCTCGGTCGGGCTGCCGCCCATCGTCGCGGGCATCGCTTTCAAGCGGGTCGGATCCATGCTCGGCAGCGGCGGCATGAGCGAGGACGGTCAGATCCTGCTGCGCCACGGGCGCGGCTGCGACAACCGCCGCCTTCGGGAGGAGGTCGGATATGAACTCGCTTTCGATTCCGAAGGCGCGGCTCGCGACTTCGCCGCCAAGCGCCGCGGCGTTTCCGCGATATTTCCCTCTCCGCATCCCGGCTCGCCGGTCAGGAGCCTGGGCCGATGAGCGACCCCGGACTCGAACTGGAGTGGGCCCAGACGGTCCAGGACACCCTCGATCGCATGCTGCGGCGGGTCGCCGGCGAGTACCACGAGGACGAATACGGCTTCGACGAAGAGTTCGCCGAGGCAGTTTTCCCGCTCTGGGAGTTCCTCTATCGCCGTTGGTGGCGGGTCGAGGTCGAAGGGGTCTCGAACGTTCCGGGTCACGGCCGGGCCCTGCTCGCCGCGAACCACTCCGGGGCGATATTCCCCTTCGACGCGGTGATGATGGGGACCGCGATCCAGAAGGAGCACCCTTTGCCACGCTGGACCCGCGCCCTGGTCCTCAACTGGGCCTTCGACCTTCCATTCGTCAGCTACTTCATGCGCAGGATCGGGGGAGTGGCCGCCAATCCCGCCAACCTCACGCGCCTGCTCGGCCAGGACGAACCGGTGATGGTCTTTCCCGAGGGCGCCAAGGGCTTCGGCAAGCCCTTCTCGGAGCGCTACCGGGTTCAGCGTTTCGGACGCGGGGGTTTCGTCGAGGTGGCTCTCGAGACCGGCTCGCCGATCGTTCCGGTGGCTGTAGTCGGGGCCGAGGAGATCTACCCGAAATTCGGTGAGTCCGGTGTCCTGGCGAAGCTTTCCGGCGCTCCATACGTACCGATCACCCCGCTTTTCCCGATGCTCGGTCCGCTCGGGCTGCTGCCGCTTCCCTCGCGCTGGAGGATCGAGTTCCTCGAGCCGATCGACCTTTCCGGCTACGGCCCCGGAGCCAGCGAAGACCGCTCGCTCGTTTTCGACCTCTCCGAGCAGATCCGGGAAATGGTCCAGGAGGCCCTGTACCGGGGACTGGTCAAGCGCGGCTCAGCCTTTCTCTGATCACGGGCCGCGCCACCGGGTACGAACGTGCCCGCCGCCGGTCGGCCCGGTTGCCTGAGCCGGGCAGGGCGGGCGCCCCGGCGATAGGAGCAGCTACCGCCGCTCGAGGCGGCAGAAGTGCCGTCAGCGGCAATCGAAGGTGGCCGGGGGCGACGGTGCGCCGATCTGGCGGGCGCCTGTATTTGGCTCCGGACCATGGATACGGCGGCGCTGTTTGACAATGTGAGAAGACCGCTCGCCCATTTTCCTCCGAGCGGCCAAGAGGGGGCTTCGCCGGCGAACCTAGGTTTACGCGGTCAGCAATTCGCAAATCGCGACCGCCGGGCTGGGGCCCGGGGGAAATAGGAGGAAAAACTCGTATGAGTGTCAAGAAACTCGGCATAGCCTCGCTTCTGGCGATGTTTGCCGCTCTGGTTGTGCCAGGGATAGCGTCGGCGGACGTGGCTGAAGACCTTGCCGCCAAGTCGCTTGAACTGGACATGGTCTGGGTGGCGGTTGCCACGGTCCTCGTCTTCTTCATGCAGGCGGGCTTCATGTTCCTGGAGATCGGTTTCTCCCGGATGAAGAACGCCGGCACCGGAGTGGCCAAGGTCTTCATCAACCTCGCGGTGGTGACCATCGCCTGGTGGGCGATCGGTTACGGAATCGCCGGATTCGGAGAAGGCAGTCTTGCCAACTTCGTCGGAACCGACGGCTTCTTCTTCCACTTCGACCAGGACATTCTCGGAACGGCAGTAACCGCGGACGCAGCGATGCTGATGCTCTTCGGACTGGCATTCTGTGCCGTGTCGCTGGCGATCGTCTGGGGCACGACCCTGGAGCGGATCAAGTTCGGTGCCTACGCGGCCTTCGCGGTCGTCTTCGGCGCCCTGATCTACCCCATCGTCGCCCACTCCGTCTGGGGTGGTGGACTGCTCTCCGACGTCGGTGGCAAGCCGGTGATGGACTTCGCCGGATCATCGGTCGTACACCTCACGGGTGCAACCGCCGGACTGGCGGCACTGCTCCTGCTCGGCGCCCGCAAGGGCAAGTACGGACCTGACGGTTCAGCCCGGGCGATCCCCGGTCACTCGATGCCCCTTGTCGGGCTCGGCGTGATCATCCTGTGGATCGGCTGGTTCGGATTCAACGGTGGTTCGACCTTCGTGACCGAAGGCTCGTTCTTCGGCGAGGTCATGCTGAACACCCAGCTCGCTGCGGCGGCAGGCGTGATCGGCGCGAGCCTCCTGATCTACATCAAGACCAAGGCGCTCGATGTCGGCATGGCCGGCAACGGCGCGATCGCGGGCCTGGTCGGCATCACCGCCGGCTGTGGTTTCGTCGAGTACTGGGCAGCACCGATCATCGGACTGCTGGCCGGCTTCATCGTGGTCTGGGGCGTGCTCGCCTTCGAGAAGTACCTGGACGACCCGATCGGTGCCCTCTCGGCACACGGTCTGGCCGGTATCTGGGGAACCCTCGCGGTCGGCATCTTCGGATCGCCGCGTCTGGTGGCGGAAGGCGCCGGATCAGGTATCTGGTACGCGATATTCGACGGTCAGTCCTGGAGCGCAGCTCTGGGTCAGTTCGGGGTTCAGACCCTGGCGGTAGTAGGGACCTTCGTATTCGTGCTCGCCGCTTCATACCTCGTCTTCGCCATCATCAAGGCGACGATGGGACTGAGGGTCTCGGAAGCAGAAGAAGACGCCGGTCTCGACATCTCCAGTCACGGGATGTACGGGTACCCGGAGGCCTTCATTCCGCAGCCGGAATACCCTGCCGGAAACTACACGCCGACCATGGCCGGTACCCCGGTAGCGCCCATGGAATCGACGACCAAAGACCAGGCCTAGGAGGCATTGAGTCAGATGAAGAAAATCGAAGCATTCATCCGTCACGAAGCGTTCGAGCCGATCAGGTCCGATCTGCTCGAGAAGGGGTTCCCTTCGGTCTCGATCGTCGAGGCCAAGGGCTCCGGAAGGCAGAAGGGCATCGTCGAGCAGTACCGCGGTTCGACCGTGACCGTCAACGTGCGACCCAAGCTCAAGCTTGAGATCGTCGTTGCCGACGCGGACAAGGACCTCATCGTCGAGACGATCCTTCGTCACGCCAGAACCGGTGAGATCGGAGACGGCAAGATCTTCGTCATCCCGGTCGAGGAGGCGATTCGGATCAGGACAGGCGAGCGAGGAGACGAAGTAACCCAGATCCACGCGGAATAGCGAGGAGCTGACAGTGCATATGGCGGGGCCGCTTCGGCGGCCCCGCTGTTGCATGTCCGCAGGGATAAACCCGCCCCTCGGCCGCTCGATCCCCCTGTAGCCTCGTCACCATGCCCGGGACCGAGCGAATCACCTTGAGCGAAGCGGCCAGGCGGGCCGGTGTGTCAACAGCGACGCTCTCGCGCTGGGCCGAGGAGAAGGTGGTCCCGGTCAAGAAGGGCCGATGGACCGCGGCGGCCGCGGCTCAGGCCCGGGTCGTGGCCCGGATGAGGGAGCGCGGCCACACTCTCGAGGAGCTGAAGGCCGCCGGCAAGGACGGCAGGCTCGCATTCGGTTTCGCCGAAGAGGCATTCGCCGACCGCAGTCCGAACGTCCCGATCGAGGAGGCGGTCGCCAGAACCGGTCTCAGCGAGGCCATGATCGAGCGCATCATGGTGGTTCTCGGGACTCCCTCCGGCCGGGAACGCAAGCTCAGCGAACTCGACGTCGGGGCTCTCGAGCGGCTTGGGTCGGTTGCCGAGGCCGGCCTTCCGATCGAAGCCCTGATGCAGCTGGCGAGGGTCTACGCGCAGTCTGTGCGCCGCATCGCCGATGCCGAAGTGAGGCTCTTCCACCTTTTCGTTCACGAGCCGATGATCCGCGACGGCATCGGGGCGATGGAGATGGCGGAGGAGCTCGGTGAACTGGTCGACTCCGCCTCTCCGGTGTCGGTACCCCTGTTCGAATACCTCCACGACCGCTACGTCAGGTACTTCATGGAGCAGGACGTGGTCGGCCACATGGAGGACGAGTTCGCCGGCGAGTCCGAGATCGACCACATCCGGATCACGCTCTGCTTCATCGATCTCACTGGCTTCACCCGGTTTACGGCCGAGGAGGGAGACGCCGAAGCCTTCTCGGCGATCGAGCGCTTCACCGAGGCGGTCGAAGGCACCTTGCCGCCCGAAGCGAACATCGTCAAGTCGATCGGCGACGAGGTCATGGTGGTCTCACCGGACCCGGTCTCACTGGCTGAGTGGGCGGTCGGCTTCATCGCGTTCTTCAAGGACCGGCCGAAGCCCAGGGTCGGGATCCATTACGGCCGGGCCGTCTTCAGGGACGGTGACTACTTCGGGGCGGAGGTCAACCTGACCCATCGGGTCGTCAACCGGGCCCAGGGCGGTGAGGTCCTGGTCACCGGTGACGTCGCTGAAGCCCTGGACGGGCACGAGGATCTTGAACTCCGGGGGATCGGCCAGGCGCAGCTCAAGGGCTTTCCCGCGCCGACCCCGCTTTTCCTGGCCGATGTCCGGAGCTGAGGCCACCAGCCTTCCGGCGGCGATTCAGGATTCGGGGCTGGTCAGCCTCGGCAGTGGTGGGGTGGTCCTGCTTTCCGGTGGCGCTGATTCCTGCGCCCTGGCTTTCGGGCTGAGCCGCCTGAAGCCGCGCCCGACCCTCCACGCAGTCCACCTCAACTACGGACTGCGGTCCGAATCAGGTGAGGATGAGCTTGCCTGCTCACGCCTCTGCGAGCGACTGGCGATCGAGCTGACCGTGGTCAGGCCCGAGCGCGGCAGCGGCAACCTCCACGCCTGGGCGCGGCAGGAGCGCTACCGGGCGGCCGAGCGCGTGAGGCGGGACCTCGGCCTGGACTGGATCGCGGTCGCCCACACGGCCAGCGACCTGGCCGAGACGGTCGTCTACAGGCTGGCCGTCTCGCCTGGAACACGCGCTCTGGCCGCGATGCCATCGCGGCGCGGCGCCGTGATCCGGCCCCTGCTCGGGTTGAGTCGGCAGGCGGTCAGGCGGGCGGCAACCGCTGCGGAGCTGCCTTTCGTCGACGACCGCTCCAACGACGACCCCGCTTTCGCCCGGGCCCGGATCCGTCACGAGGTGATGCCGGTTCTGGCCGATCTGAACCCGTCGGTGCTCGAAGCCGTCGCGAGGACTCGCGAGGACCTGGCAGAGGAGCTCGACTTCCTGGCGGCCGCCGGATCGCAGCTTGTCGACTTCGACCGGGATGGCAGCCCTTCGGTCGCGGCCTCTGACCTCGCCGCCGCGCATCCGGCCGTCCGGCGCTTCGCCCTGCGGTCTGTCGCGGAGTCGGCTCTGGGTCGGGCGGTCCCCGTCTCCCGGCAGCAGGCTGCCGCGGTGCTGGAGCTGGCTGAGCATCCTGAAGGCGGTCGCATCGACATCGGGGAGGGGGCTTCGCTGGTCGCTGAGTCAGGAAGGGTCGGGGTCGACTCCGGTCTGTCGGAGTCGCTCGGATCCGAGCTACCCGCCGTGCTGGAGGTGCCCGGCAGTCTCGACTGGAGAGGCTGGTCAATCGAGGCTGAAGAGATGCGCCGCGCCTTTCTCCGCCGCCGGACCGGATGTGGCAACGCTCGACCGCGATCGCCTCGAAGACCGGCTGGAGGTCAGGTCCTGGCGCGACGGAGACCGGATGCGACCCCTCGGACTCGATGGCAGCAAGTCCCTGCAGGACCTCTTCACCGACCGTCGTCTTCCGCGTTCCAGGCGGCGCCGGTTGCCAGTCCTGCTGTCCGCAGGCGAAGTCGCCTGGGTGCCCGGTATCGCCGTGGGCGAGGCCTTCCGTCTTGCTCCGGCGACTTCGCGGGCCGTGCGGCTCACCGCATGCCGACCGGCGCAGGCGCAGGGGGGTCCGCCCCCCGGATGGGCTTAGAATCGGCATCGTGAACCAGTCCCCCACAGGCGAGGTCCTGATCTCCCCCGAGGACCTGTCGCAGCGCGTCGCTGAACTCGGGGCCCAGATCAGCCGGGACTACCAGGGCAAGGACCTGGTGATGGTCGGAGTTCTGCGCGGTGCCGTGGTTTTCATCGCCGACCTGTTGAGGGCCCTCGACGTCGTCTGCGAAATCGACTTCATGGCGGTCTCCAGCTACGGATCCTCTCGCGATTCCTCGGGCGTGGTCAGGATCCTCAAGGACCTGGATGACTCGATCACCGGACGGGACGTGCTGATCGTCGAGGACATCGTCGATTCGGGGCTGACCCTGAACTACCTGATGCGCAATCTCAGGGCTCGCGATCCGGCATCCCTGGAGGTCTGCTCGCTGCTGACCAAACCCGAGCGCCGCCGGGTCGATGTGCCGATCCGCTACACCGGATTCGAGATCCCCAACACTTTCGTCGTCGGCTATGGACTCGACCATGCCCAGCAGTACCGTCACCTGCCCTACGTCGCCGAACTCCCTGAGGATGTCGATCCCGGCCCATCGGCAGGCTAGGGCGCCGCTAACTCCCTGCTAGGCTGCCTTTTCGGCTTTGAGACCGGAAACCCCGGCTCGCATCATTCCTAAAGACACGGACACAGTTTGAAACGGTTCTTCAAGAGCGCGGCTTTTCCAATACTGCTGGTAGTGATCCTCGCCTTCGTCGCGCAGCGAGTGATCAGCCCTGACACGGGCGAGGAGCCACCGACCTACGGTCAGTTCCTCCAGAAGGTCGATGCGGGTGAGATCGACGAAGTCACCATGAAGACGAAGGACAACACCCTCGAGGTGACCGAGAAGGTCCCCGAGGGCGAGACCACGGATTCCGGCGACGCCGCCAGTCCGGAGAAGTACGAAACCGGCTACCCGCCGGATGCGGGGCTCAGCCTGCAGAACCAGCTGGTGCAGAACGACGTCGCGCTGACCGTGAAAGGCAACAGCGGCGGCGGCATCTTCTCGGTCCTGATCTACGTACTTCCGTTCCTGCTCTTCCTCGGCTTCTGGATCTTCCTGATGAACCAGATGCAGGGCGGCGGCTCGCGCGTCATGAGTTTCGGCAAGTCGAAGGCCAAGAAGATGGCGGTGGACGCGCCGAAGATCACCTTCAAGGACGTCGCCGGAGCCGATGAGGCGGTGCAGGAACTCCACGAGATCAAGGAATTCCTCCAGACCCCGAAGAAGTTCCAGGCCCTCGGCGCCCGCATCCCCAAGGGCGTGTTGCTCTACGGACCCCCCGGAACCGGCAAGACCCTGCTCGCCCGCGCCGTAGCCGGCGAGGCCGGAGTTCCTTTCTTCTCGATCTCGGGCTCGGATTTCGTCGAGATGTTCGTCGGCGTCGGCGCCAGCCGAGTCCGCGACCTCTTCGAGCAGGCCAAGCAGAGCTCTCCCTGCATCATCTTCATGGACGAGATCGACGCTGTCGGACGTCACCGCGGTGCCGGCATGGGCGGCGGTCACGACGAGCGCGAGCAGACCCTCAACCAGCTTCTGGTCGAGATGGACGGCTTCGAGATCACGGACAACGTCATCCTGATCGCCGCCACCAACCGACCCGACATCCTCGACCCGGCGCTGCTCCGGCCCGGTCGCTTCGACCGTCAGGTCGCGGTCGACCGGCCCGACCGCGAGGGTCGCAAGAAGATCCTCGAGGTGCACTCACGCGGCAAGCCGCTGGCCGGCGAACTGGACCTTGACGCGCTGGCCGGGCAGACCCCGGGCTTCACCGGCGCCGACCTGTCCAACCTGATCAACGAAGCCGCCCTGCTCGCCGCCCGCTCCGACAAGAGCGAGATCACCCAGAACGAGCTCGAAGAAGGAATCATGCGGGTTGTCGCCGGCCCCGAGAAGAAGAACCGGATCATGTCGGAGAAGGAACGCACGATCACCGCCTACCACGAGATGGGCCACGCGATCGTCGGGCATATCCTGCCGAACTGCGACCCGGTACACAAGATCTCCGTCATCAGCCGCGGCCAGGCCCTCGGTTACACGATCTCCCTGCCTCAGGAGGACAAGTTCCTGACCTCCCGCGCCGAGCTGAGCGAGACCATGGCGATGACCCTGGGCGGCCGCGCCGCCGAGGAGATCGTCTTCGACGAGATCACCACCGGCGCTTCGAACGACCTGGAGAAAGTGACCGCCACGGCCAAGCAGATGGTCATGCGCTTCGGCATGTCCGAGCGGCTCGGGCCCCGCGTCTTCGGCCACGACCGCGGCCAGCCCTTCCTCGGTCGCGAGATGGGCAGCGAGCCCGACTACTCGGACGAGATCGCCCGCGAGATCGACGACGAGATCCGCCGCATCGTCGAGAACGCCCACCAGACCGCGCGCGACATCCTCGACGACCACCGCGACGACCTCAAGCGGATCTCCGAGATCCTGCTGGAGCGCGAGACGATCGATGCCGAGCAGTTCGTGGATCTGCTCAAGGGCAAGGCCGAAGAAGAAGTTTTCCCGGCGAGCGAGGAAGAGGCTGACGAAGAGGTCGAGTTTCCGACCGAGCCGGAGCCGATCCACCACCCGAGCACCGAGCCTTCTCCCGGTCCGCCGCGCCCCGGATACGCCGGCGGCATGACGGACATGCGCCCGGATTCCGACCCTCAGGCCTAGCTTCCACCGGCGCGCTCAGGGCGCGATACTCGAGGCATGAATTCGGCTGAGACCGACTGCGTCGTTGTGGGTGCCGGGCTGGCGGGACTGACCGCAGCCCGGGCGCTGGAGCGGGACGGCCTCGAAGCGGTGGTGCTGGAGGCTCGCGACAGGGTGGGAGGCCGCACTGTCAACCAGGCGATCGGCGGCGGCAACGTGGTCGAACTCGGTGGGCAGTGGGTCGGTCCTGGACAGGACAGCATCCTTGGCTTGATCGACGACCTCGGACTGAGCACTTTCGCCACCTACGGCGATGGCCGCAGTCTGTTCGAGAGACGCGGCAGGGTGCGGAGTCATCGCGGGACGATCCCGAAACTGAACCCGGTCTCGCTGGCGGAAGTCGCGCGGGCGCTGCGCAAGATCAACCGGATGGCGGCGCGGGTCGACCCCGAGGCGCCCTGGGGCCAGCCGGAGTTGTCTGCCTGGGACCGGGTCAGCTTCGACTCCTGGTTGCGCAGGAACCTGCGCACGAAAACCGCCAGGGACCTGATGCGACTGGCGATCGAGGCCGTCTGGGCGGCGGAGCCGGAAGACATCTCGCTGCTCCACGTCATGTTCTACGTGCGCTCGGCCGGCTCGGTCGAGGTCCTGCTTGACACCGAGGGTGGATCGCAGGAGTCCCGCGTGGTCGGCGGGACCCAGCTGATCTCCGAGCGCATCGCCGAGTCGCTCTCCGGTGCCGTGCGCCTGGAGACGGCGGCGCGGCGAATCGACCGTGGAGGAGACCGGATCACGGTCGAGGCCGAAGACCTGAAAAGCGGCGCGATCCTGCGGTTCGCGACGCGGCGGGTCATCGTCGCGATACCTCCGGCCCTGGCCGGCAGGCTCGACTACCGGCCGGCCCTGCCGGCCGTCCGGGACGGCCTGACCCAGCGCATGGTCCAGGGCTCCGTGGTCAAGGCGATGGCGATCTATCCGGAGCCGTTCTGGAGGAAGCATGGGCTCAACGGGAGGGCGGTCAGTGCCGACGGGCCGGTTTCGGTGGTTTTCGACAATTCGCCGCCGGACGGCTCACCCGGCGTGCTGCTCGCTTTTCTCGAAGGTGCGGCTGCACGGCAGGCGACCGATCTGCAGCAGGAGGAGCGTCGCGCGGTGGTGCTTGAATGCCTGGTCCGGCTCTTCGGTCCGGACGCGGGTGAGCCCGAGGAGTATCTGGACAAGGCCTGGGCTGCCGACGAGTGGTCGCGCGGCTGTTACGGGGGCTTCATGCCCACGGGCGCGTGGACCTCGCACGGCGTGGCGCTCCGGGCCCCGATCGGCCGGATCCACTGGGCCGGCTCCGAGACTTCAAGTCGCTGGGCCGGATACATGGAGGGAGCGGTGCGCTCCGGCCTCCGGGCTGCCGGCGAGGTGATCGATGCCGGCACGGCGGGCACTGAAGCCCCGACCGCCCCGGACGATGGCAGTATCCGGGTCCGGTGAACAGGCGATGAAAGTGATGGGCATAGTCAACGTTACGCCGGACTCCTTCTCGGACGGCGGCCTCTACCTCGATCCGGGGCGCGCGATCGAACATGGACGGCAACTGGCTGCGGCCGGTGCGGACGTGCTCGATATCGGGGGTGAATCGACCCGGCCCGGGGCCGATCCGGTCGGCGCCACAGAGGAGATGGCCCGGGTGATTCCGGTCATCGAAGGGCTTGCCGGTGTCGCTCCGGTGTCGGTTGACACCGGCAAGGCGGAGGTTGCCGCTGCGGCGATCGACGCCGGCGCCTCGACGGTCAACGATGTGACCGCCCTCAACGGGGATCCGGAAATGGCTTCGGTCTGTGCCGACACCGGGGTCGAGGTAATCCTGATGCACATGCTGGGTGAGCCGAGAACCATGCAGCGGGACCCTCGCTACGAAGACCCGGTGGGCGAGATCCTCGAGTTCCTGCTGGCCAGGGTCGAAGCCGCATGCGCTGCCGGGATCTCCCGCGACCGAATCTGGATCGACCCCGGCATCGGCTTCGGCAAGACGGTCGAGCACAACCTCGAGTTGCTCCGCGGTATCCGGCAGTTTGCCGAGACCGGCCTGCCGGTACTGGTCGGTCCGTCACGCAAGGCATTCATCGGCCGGATCGACGGGTCCGCCGAGGCCGGGCGACTCGGCGGCACGGTCGCCGCATGCCTGGCCGCCGCCGACGGCGGTGCCGCGATGGTCCGCGTCCACGATGTCGCCCCGGTGGTCCAGGCGCTCAGGGTCCGGGACAGGATCTCCGGGTCGGTAGATTCCTCCGCATGAGTACTTCCTTCGATGCCGGCGGGGTGACGATCCGCCTCTCGGGCGTTTCGGTCCACACCAACCACGGTGTCGGCGCGGCCGAGCGGGAAGTCGGCCAGCGAATGGTTTTCGACCTGGCCCTGACCCTGGACGCCTGCGGTGCGACCGCCACCGATGAACTGGACGGCACGGTGGACTATGGGGCGGTCACCGAGCAGCTGGTCGAAACCGCGACCGCGCAGAGTTACCTGACCCTTGAGCGCCTGACCGCGGTTGTCGGCGAAAGCCTGCTCGAGCGCTTCCCGGAGGTCGCCCTGGTGACCGTGCGTGCGACCAAGCCCGAACCTCCGATTCCGGTGGTGATGGACGGCGCTTCGGTCGAGCTGACGGTCAGCCGGGGCGCAAGCTGAGCCCCGCCGGCGAGAGTTCGGTACGACCGGCCTGGCTGGGCCTGGGCTCCAACATCGGCGAGCCGCTCGCCAACCTGCGCGAGGCGATCAGGCGCCTGGAGGAAAAGGGCCTGCTGATCGAGGCGGAGTCGTCGGCCTGGCGGACCCAGCCGGTCGGCGAGATCCTCGATCAGCCGGACTTCTTCAACGCGGCGATCCGGGTTCGGACCGACCTGGGTCCGGAGCGGCTTCTCGACCTGCTGAAGTCCGTCGAACGCGAGCAGGGCCGCGAGTCCGGGCGCCCAAGGCACTCACCCAGGTTGATCGACATCGACCTTCTGTTGCTCGGCGAACTGGAGTTCAGCTCCGACCGGCTGACGCTTCCGCACCCGGAGGTGACGAGCCGCCGTTTTGTATTGGTGCCGGTACTGGAAATCGACCCTGATCTCGCCCTGCCCGACGGCCGACGGCTCCAGCACAGCCTCGACGCGCTCGCTGACGACCCCGACCAGGCGGTTCATCCGGCAGGCCCGATTCCGGCCTGACGGGGGCCGGAGGCTCAGGCCGGCTGGCTCGGCTGCAGCGGGTCGAGCCACTCCTGCGGAAGGCCGGGAGGAAGGTGGCCGTCGTATTCGGGCACCAGCGCCAGGGCGAGCCGGCCGACAGGCCTTTCCTCGATCGCCGGCCTCAGGTCCTCGACCGTCAAGGCCAGCCGGATCGAGGCTGCGATCTGGAAGTCGGCTGCATTCGGTGTTTCGTTGCCGATCACGCCGTCAGCGATGTAGCCGTCGATGCGGTCGAGCTGGGAGGCCAGAGTGGCGAGTGCCGCCCGCACGTTTTCATCGTTGGCTTTGTTGAAATGGACTGCCGCGGCGACGATCGGTCCGCCGGTCTTGACCGCAAGGCCGGTCGGGACGGGCAGATTCGCGTTCTCGGCGTAGCTGTGCATGGCGTCGCGGTTTCGCTTCAGCAGCCACCAGAGGATCTGCCGGATCGGGTGCTGGAGTTCTTCGGAGCCGAAAAGCTCGGCTTCGAGTACGCGCTGCCGCTGGCTGTCGTCGGCCGGCAGCAGTGCCGGTTCCGGGACAGCTTCGTCGAGCGCCCTTGCGATCTCGACCGAACCCTGGACCTTGCGGCCGCTGAACCTGATCGCGGGAACGGTGATCCCCGGGAATCCGAGCGCCCTCAGGGCGGCTTTCGAGATGACCGGCATCAGGTCCACCCGGTCGTACTCGATGCCCTTGTAGTCGAGCATCAGGGCGGTGGAGACACCGGGATGGGAACCCGGAAGTGTGTAAAGCGTGGCCTTGCTCATGGCGTTGAGTGTAGGCAGTGCCGGGCGAAGCGGCGGTGGCGCGCACTCCGGTTGTCCGCAGTCCTGCCAAACTGCCTCAGATGCTTCTAGCGATTGATGTGGGCAACACCCAGACTCACGTCGGGGCCTTCGAAGGCGAAGATCTCGAACACCACTGGCGTTTCCAGACCAGGGCCGGCGCAACCGGCGACGAACTTGCCGAACGTCTCTCCGGGCTGCTCAAGCTGTGCGGAATCGGTTTCAGCGACCTCAGCGGGATCGTCGTCTCCTCGGTGGTGCCTCCGCTCGGGGTCGAGTACGAGCGGCTGGCCGGGCAGTACCTCGATGTCGGCTGTCTGATGGTCGGCCCGGGAATCAAGACGGGCATGGCGATCGAGATCGACAGCCCGGCCGAGGTGGGAGCGGACCGTCTGGTCAACGCGATCGCCGCCTACGAAGAAGTAGGCGACGTCTGTGTCGGCGTCGATTTCGGCACCGGCATCAACTTCGACGCGGTATCGGCCGACGGTGCCTACCTGGGTGGGGCTATCGCGCCCGGAGTGGAGATCTCGCTGACCGCGCTGACCGAGCGAGCCGCCAGGATTTCGAGGATCGACCTGTTCGAGCCCAAGTCGGCGATCGGGACCTCCTCCAGGGCCGCGATCCAGGCCGGAGTCCTCTACGGCTTCGCCGGGCTGGTTGACGGCGTCGGCCGCCGGATCAACGCCGAGCTCGGCGGCAACGCCCGATTCATCGCGACCGGCGGACTCGCCTCTACCATCGTGCCGTTCACCGAAACGATCACCGAGATCGACGAACTGCTGACGCTCAAGGGCCTGCGCATCATCGACGAGAGAAACCGTGCCTGAGCAGGCACCCCTGACCGACCCCTTCCGAATCGCCGGAGTCGAAATCCCGAACCGGGTCCTGCTCGCTCCGCTGGCCGGGATCGGCAACTGGTTCGTGCGGCTCCAGGCGAAGCGTTTCGGCGCCGGCATGGCCGTCTCGGAGATGGTCTCCAGCTTTGGTCTCCACTACGGCAACGAGCGCACGATGACCGAGTTGATGCGGATCCACCCGGACGAGCACCCGGTTTCGGTCCAGCTGTTCGGCCAGGACCCCGAAGTCATGCGCTCGGCGGCCGAGATCGCCGCCCGCTCCGGTCCCGACCTGATCGACCTCAACATGGGATGTCCCGTGCCCAAGGTCCGCAAGACCGGCGCCGGTGCCGAACTGCTCAGCGATCCGGAGCTGGCCCTCGATCTCGCCCGGGCCGCGGCCGAAGGCAGCGGCCTGCCGGTCACGGTCAAGATCCGGTCGGGCCTGATGCCGGGGGACCGTTCCGGTTTCGACCTTGCGATCCGGCTGGTCGAGGAGGCAGGCGTAGCGGCGATCGGCTTCCATCCGCGGGTCGCCAAACAGGGTCACAAGGGTTACCCCGACTATGCGATGGCCCGTGAGCTCAGCCAGAGCATCGACGCGCCGATGATCATTTCCGGCGGGCTCAGTACGGCTGAGGCTTCCCGCCGCGCCTATGAAGAGTCCGGTGCCGACGCGGTGATGATCGCCCGAGGCGCGCTCGGCTACCCGTGGGTCTTCGCCGAGCTGACCGGGCGGGAGGTCGAAAAGCCCGACCAGCGGCAGATCATGGAGGAGCTGCTCTGGGTGATGGACCGGGCCGAGGAACACATCGGAAGCGATCGGGCCGGGCGCTACATGCGGAAGTTCTACCCGTGGTACCTGGACCGGATCGACGTGCCGAAGCTGGTCCGCAACGAGCTCTGCCAGACCGCCGGACTCGACCGTGCCCGCGAAATCGTCGCCGGCATCCGGGACGGGCAGGCAGTGCCGGTATGAGTTCGAACGAGCTCGACGAGCGAATCGAGGCCTGGAGGCTCGAGGGCCGGCAGGAGGAGTTCCGCGGTCACGAAATACACACCCGTTTCCAGGACGGCGAAGGGCCGTTGCTGATCTTCCTGCATGGGTTTCCGACCAGCTCCTACGACTGGCGCAAGGCGATCCGCCTGATGCCGGGTCGCAGGCTGCTGGCCTTCGACTTCCTCGGTTTCGGGCTTTCCGACAAACCGAGAGACCACAACTACACGCTCTCCTGGCAGGCGGATCTGACCGAAGAGCTGGCCGACCGCTATGCCGGGGGCGGGCCGGTCTATGTCTGTGCCCACGACCTCGGTACCTCGGTTGCCACCGAACTCCTGGCCCGCGACCTGGTCGGCGAACTCGGATTCGAACTCGGTGGCATGACCATCTTCAACGGCGCCATCCTGGTCGAGAAGTCCAATCCGACCCTTGCCCAGAAGCTGCTCCGCGGCCCCTTCGGCCCGCTGGCCGCCAGATTCGCAAACGAGGCTTTCTTCCGCCGGCAGTTCGCATCGATCTTCTCCGAGGGGCATCCGGCCGGCGACGACGATGTGGCCGACAACTGGGCGCTGATGTGTTTCAACGACGGAAACCGGCTTGGCCACAAGCTCGTCTCATACATGGAGGAGCGCGCGATCTATGCGGATCGCTGGCATGGGGCTATCCAGCGCTGGCAGGGCGACCTGAGGCTCGCATGGGGCATGGAAGACCCGGTTGTGGTGCCCGAGGTCCTCTACGGTCTGCTCGAACTGAGACCCGATCTGCCGACGGTCAGATTCGAGGATCTCGGCCATTATCCGCAGGTCGAGGACCCGGAGCGCTTCGTGGCGGTCCTGGAGCAGTTCATGTCCGGCAGCCGGACCTCGTTATAATCGCCCGCTCTATTGCCCTGTCGGCGTTCCCCGGACCGTCGCTCAGGGCGTTATTTATGGGGCCGGGGGCCATTGAGCCCGGTCTGCCAGAAGCAATCCCTTGATGTCAAGAGAGGTCCAAACAAGTGAGTCGCCCGTCTGAAATTACACCTGAAGGTCTGAAGCAGCTCGAAGAGGAAATCGAGCACCTCTCGACAGTCCGCCGTCGCGAAGTGTCCGAGCGCATCCGGGAGGCCCGTGACTTCGGTGACATCTCCGAGAACGCCGAGTACGACGACGCCAAGAACGAGCAGGCGCAGCTCGAGCAGCAGATCGCGCTGTTGGAAGAGCGCCTCCGCCGCTCGACCGTGGTCGAAGAGGTCGCGACCGGCACCGGCGAAGTCGTCTTCGGTTCGATCGTCCACATCAAAGACCAGGATTCGGGAACCTCGAAGAAGTTCCAGATCGTCGGATCGACGGAGGCCGACCTGGCCGGCGGCAAGCTTTCGAGCGAGTCGCCCATCGGCTCCGCCCTGATCGGCGGCAAGGTCAACGAGATCGTCAAGATCCCTTCCCCGCGCGGGCCCGAAAAGCAGTTCAAGATCACGAAGATCGAAGCGGCCTGACCGGAGGCGGCCGGTCGCGATGAGCCAGTCCGAGCACGCCGAAGGGGAAGGACCGGCCGACCAGAAGGCCGAGGCCGCGGGGCTGCTGGCCGAGCGACGCCAGAAGCTCGATCGCCTGCGGGCGGCCGGGATCGACCCTTTCCCTCACGACTTCGAAGGCCGTGAGGAGATCGGATCGGTCCTGGAAAGCCACACCGGGCTCGAGGCCGGGGAGGAGACGGACTCGGTCCACCGGGTCGCAGGCCGCATCGTCGGCCGCCGCGGCCACGGAAAGGCCGCTTTCATCGACCTGCGCGACTCGACCGGGCAGATCCAGCTTCATGCCAAGTCCGACGTGCTCGGCGAAGCGGCGTTCGCGCTGCTCGAGGACCTCGACCTCGGCGACTTCATCGGGGTCTCGGGCCGGGCGATAGTAACCCGGCGCGGCCAGCTCTCGCTCGAGGTGGCCGAGTGGCAGGTCCTCGCCAAGTCTTTGAGGCCACCGCCGGACAAGTTTCACGGACTCGAGGACACCGAGACGCGCTATCGCCGTCGCGAACTCGACCTGATCGCCAACGAGGGGAGTCGCGAGATCTTCCGGGTTCGCGCCCGCACGATCTCCGAGGTCCGGCGCTGGCTGGACGATCACTCCTTCTTCGAGGTCGAGACGCCGGTCCTGCAGCCGCTCTACGGCGGCGCGCTGGCCCGGCCGTTCACAACCCATCACAACGCCCTGGACCGCAAGCTCTACCTGCGTATCGCCACGGAGCTCTACCTGAAGCGCTGCGTGGTCGGTGGCATCGACCGGGTCTACGAGCTCGGCAAGGATTTCCGCAACGAGGGCATCTCGATGAAGCACAACCCCGAGTTCACGATGCTCGAGTGGTACGAGGCCTACGCCGACTACGACAAGACAGCAGCCGACCTCGAAAGCATGGTCTCGGAGGTCGCCGCCCGCGTGCTCGGCGAAACATCGGTCGAGCGTGACGGCAAAACCCTCGACCTGGCCCCGCCCTGGAAGCGCATCACGCTGCGCCAGGCGATCCTCGACAACTCCGGCATCGACATCGAGAAGGAGACGACCCGCGAATCACTGGCGGCTGCGATGGGTATCGAGCTGGACGACGCAACCGGCTGGGGCAAGCTGGTCGACACCCTCTTCTCGAAGCGGGTCGAGCCGCAGCTGGTCGAACCGACCTTCATCCTCGACTATCCCGAAGAGCTTTCGCCCTTCGCCAAGGCCCACCGCTCGAAGGAGGGTGTGGTCGAACGCTGGGAGGCCTTCATCGGCGGGGTCGAGATCGCCAACTCCTTCACCGAGCTCAACGACCCCGACGAGCAGCGTCGCCGCTTCGAGCAGCAGGCCGCAGAAACCGCCCGGGGTGACGAAGAGGCCCAGCCCTACGACGAGAGCTTCGTCGAAGCGCTCGAGCAGGGAATGCCGCCGACCGGAGGGGTCGGCCTCGGCATCGATCGCCTGGTGATGATGCTGACCGGAACGAGTTCCCTGCGCGAAGTGGTGCTCTTCCCCGCAATGCGCGACTGACCCACCCGCGCCGAAGCAGACGCTGCCGGTTCAGAGCGGGCCTCGCAGGCAGGGAGTGCCAAAGGTGGGGTCACGCCTACCCCGCCAACCCTCCGCCCGCCCGCCACTCCGGCGTCGAGGAGCAGACCGCGAGACAGCAACCCGCCGACCCCGCTGAGCGCGGACGGCGCACCGGCCAGATAGTCTCGGCGTCGAGGCCAACCAACTTCCCGGGAGACGAGATGAACGACAGAAACCGCGCCCTTCACGACCTCGGGCAGAGCCTCTGGGTCGACAACATCACGCGCTCGATGCTCGATGACGGCACCCTTGGCCGCTACATCAACGACTACTCGGTCACGGGCCTCACCTCGAATCCGACAATCTTCGACAAGGCGATCTCCGGCGGCAGCGACTACGACTCCCAGATCGGCGAACTGGCGGCCAGCGGGGCCGACCCGGAGCAGATCTTCTTCGAACTTGCGATGTCGGACCTTCGTCGCGCCGCCGATCTCTTCTCCGAAACTCACCTGCGCACCGACCGGGTCGACGGCTTCGTCTCGCTCGAGGTGTCGCCACTGCTGGCCGACGACGCCGCCGCGACGATCGAGCAGGCACTCGACCTCCACGCCCGCGCCGAGCGGGAGAACCTTTTCATCAAGATCCCCGGCACCGAGGCGGGCCTCGGTGCGATCGAAGAGGTCATCTTCCGCGGAGTTCCGGTCAACGTCACCCTGCTCTTCGACCGCGAGCAGTACCTGGCTGCCGCCGACGCCTACATGAAGGGCGTCGAACGCAGGATCGAAGCCGGGCTCAACCCGGCCGTCGCTTCGGTCGCCTCGCTCTTCGTCAGCCGCTGGGACGCCGCCGTGATCGACGAGGTCCCGGCCGACCTGCGGGCGAAGCTGGGCGTCGCGATCGGGCAGCAGGCATACGCCGGCTACCGCGAGCTGATCGCTTCCGACCGGTCCCAGCGACTGGCCAACCAGGGCGCTCGTATCCAGCGGTTGCTGATGGCCAGTACCGGCACCAAGGACCCGGAGGCCTCAGACGTTCTCTACGTCGAGAATCTGGCAGCCCCGAACACCGTCAATACGATGCCCGAGCAGACGCTCCACGCCTTCGCCGAGCACGGAGAGGCAGCCGGGCCGATACCGGTTGACGGGGGAGCAGCCGAGAGCGTGCTCACGGCCTACGGTGAAGCCGGCTTCGACGTCGATGCGCTGGCAGCGAGGCTCCAGCAGGAAGGCAAGGGCTCCTTCGCCGATTCCTGGCATGGCCTGATCGGCTCGATCACCAAGCAGACTGCCTCGGCCTGAGGGCGACTGGGCCGGTTGTCCGGCCGGTGGTCATGGCTCAGACCCGTCAGTCGGGTCCCGGGAGCCGACTCTGCGGCCCCGTCCGGCCCGCCAACCGCCCCCGTTATACTGGCTTATTCGCCTGTGTCCGACAGACCGGAGGTCAGATCCCCCGAAGTCCGAGCGACTGAAACAGGGATAGGGCAACCGGCGATCTTCCAACCCGATTTCCAGCCATCACCGTCAACCAAATAGACCGGAAACCACGTATTACCTGCAACCGCCGATCCATAACCGATACTCATTCAGACCCCGAGGTTTGAGGTAACGAGGAAATTTGTTCGAAAGATTCACAGAACGCGCACGTCAGGTAGTAGTCCTCGCCCAGGAAGAGGCCCGGACGCTCAAGCACAACTACATCGGCACCGAGCACATCCTGCTCGGCCTTCTCCGCGAGGAAGAAGGCCTGGCGGCCCGGGTGCTCGAGTCGCTCGACATCACGGTCGAGCGCGTGCGTGCGCAGGTGGTTCGGATCGTCGGCTCCGGCGAAGAGGTCACCTCCGGCCAGATTCCCTTCACCCCGCGAGCCAAGAAGGTGCTCGAGCTCGCCCTTCGCGAAGCGCTCAGCCTCGGCCACAACTACATCGGCACCGAGCACATCCTGCTCGGCCTGGTCCGCGAGAACGAGGGCGTCGCTGCACGCATCCTGCTCGACTTCGACGCCGACTCGGACAAGATCCGCAACGAAGTGATCCGCATGCTTTCCGGCCCCGGCGGCCGTCGTCCCGGCCAGACCGCGGGATCGACCGGCAGCGGTGCCCCGGCTGAAGCCGGCAAGAAGTCCTCCAAGCTGCTCGACCAGTTCGGTCGCAACCTGACCAAGCTGGCCGAGGACGGCAAGCTCGACCCGGTGGTCGGCCGTGAGACCGAGATCGAGCGCATCATGCAGATCCTTTCCCGCCGGACCAAGAACAACCCGGTCCTGCTGGGCGAACCCGGGGTCGGCAAGACCGCCGTGGTCGAAGGCCTGGCATCCCGGATCATCAAGGGTGAAGTCCCCGAGATGCTGCGCGACAAGCAGATCTACACGCTCGACCTGGCCGCCCTGGTGGCCGGCTCCAAGTACCGGGGCGAGTTCGAGGAACGCCTCAAGAAGGTGATGAAGGAGATCGGCCAGCGCGGTGACATCGTCCTGTTCATCGACGAGATCCACAACCTGGTCGGTGCCGGCGCCGCCGAAGGCGCGATCGACGCCGCCTCGATCCTGAAGCCGGCCCTCGCCCGCGGCGAGATCCAGACGATCGGCGCCACGACCCTCGACGAGTACCGCAAGTACCTCGAACGCGATTCCGCGCTGGAACGACGCTTCCAGCAGATCCGGGTCGACCAGCCGACTCCGGAGCAGACGGTGAAGATCCTCGAGGGACTTGCGCGAGCGCTACGAACTCCACCACAAGGTCCAGATCTCGGACGAAGCCCTTGAGGCTGCCGCCGAACTCGCCGACCGCTACATCTCCGACCGATTCCTGCCTGACAAGGCAATCGACCTGATCGACGAAGCCGCCTCGCGGATGCGAATCAAGTCGATGACCGCTCCGCCGGTCTATCGCGATCTCGAAGAGGAGATCGAGACCGCCCGCCGCGAGAAGGAAGCCGCGATCGAGGCCCAGGAGTTCGAGAAGGCCGCCAACCTGCGCGACACCGAGCGCCAGCTGACCGCCAAGAAGCGCGGTCTGGAAGAAGAGTGGGCCGAAGGCGAAGAAGGCGAGCGCCCCGTGCTCGGCGAAGAAGAGATCGCCGACATCGTCTCGATGTGGACCGGCATCCCGGTCTTCAAGCTGACCGAGGCCGAGACCAAGAAGCTGATCGAGATGGAAGGCGAGCTCCACAAGCGTGTGGTCGGCCAGGAAGCGGCGATCGAAGCCGTCTCCAAGGCGATCCGCCGCTCCCGGGCCGGCATCAAGGACCCCAAGCGGCCCGCGGGCTCGTTCATCTTCCTCGGACCATCAGGCGTAGGCAAGACCGAACTCGCCCGCACCCTGGCCGAGTTCCTGTTCGGCGACGAAGAGTCGATGGTCCGGATCGACATGTCCGAGTACATGGAGAAGCACGCGGTCAGCCGCCTGGTCGGCTCGCCTCCGGGCTACGTCGGCTACGACGAGGGCGGCCAGCTGACCGAAGCGGTGCGCCGCAAGCCGTACTCGGTGCTGCTTCTCGACGAGATCGAGAAGGCCCACCCGGACGTCTTCAACATCCTGCTGCAGATCCTCGAGGACGGCCGTCTGACCGACTCGCAGGGCCGCACGGTGGACTTCCGCAACGCGATCATCATCATGACCTCGAACATCGGGGCAAACGAGATCGCCCGCAATCAGGGCATCGGCTTCACCGTCTCCGACGAGACCGGCATCACCTACGAGGACATGAAGGGCCGCATCATGTCCGAGCTGCGCAAGGTCTTCCGTCCCGAATTCCTCAACCGGATCGACGAAGTGATCGTCTTCCACAAGCTGGCCCGCGAAGAGGTCCGCGAGATAGTTGATCTGATGATCGGACGGGTGCGCAACCAGGTCGCCGAGCACGAGCTGATGCTCGAACTCGACAGCGACGCCAAGGATTATCTGGTCGACAAGGGCTGGGATCCGTCGATGGGTGCAAGACCCCTGCGCCGGGCGATTCAGCGCTACATCGAGGACCCTCTGGCCGACGAGGTGCTGCGAGCGGGCGGAGGCGACTCGGTCGCCGGCTCGCTGGTCACCGCCAAGCGCGACGAATCCGGCGACGAAGAGGACAAGCCGCTCAAGCTGAAGATCACCAAGCCGCGCAAGAAGCCGGCCAAGAAAGACGAGCCCGAAAAGGTCGGCGTCGCCGCTCCTTCGGCGCCGTCTGAGACGACTGATTCCGCCCCGGACAAGCCGTCCGAACCCCCGGCTGACGCCGGTGGCGGCGGAGCCGCCCAGTCCTCAGCCGACTAGCAGCGCCGCGGATCACGACGCCGGGTCCAGATCGCGCCGGTCCAGATCCGGCGCACCAGTCGGAGCAGACTTGGGCCGGATCCACCCGGCACCGTTCACGGTTTTGCGCGCTACGCGGGCACGATCGACTCCAGAGAGGCTTCCGGGCCGGATCCACCCGGCACCGTTCACGGTTTTGCGCGCTACGCGGGCACGATCGACTCCACCTGGCGGGTTCGCCCGTAGGTTTGCTTTCAGGGACGAGTTTCGTCGCAGAGTCGCCAGCCTTCCGTCACGGACCGGGTGCCAGGTTTGAGGCTGCTGGAAGCACGATCCGGGAATGGGTCGCGAAGAATCTCTCCCGGCCGTCGCAAGAAAGGCTTCGAGCCAACATGGGATCGTCTCGCGAAGTCAGCTGATCGGACTCGGCCTGTCCTCGCACCAGGTCCAGAGGCGCATCGAATCCGGCTACCTCATTCGGCTGCATCCAGGTGTTTACGCGGTCGGGCACCGCGCGCTGACTGCGCGATCCCGATGGATGGCAGCGGTGCTTCTGGGTGGTTCCGGCGCGGCACTCTCGCACCGAAGTGCCGCAGCGTTGTGGGGGCTCTCGCAGCCCTGCTCTCCGATCGACGTGGTTCGAACGGGGCGCTCGCTCCGGCGTCCCGGACTGACTGTTCGCCGCACCAGGGTGCCACTCGAACCGGACCGCACACTGGTTGATCGCATACCGGTGACTACGGTAGCCCGCACCTTGATGGACCTCGCCGCAGAAGCGACGCCCCGTTATCTGGACGACCGGCTCAGCGCCGCCAGAAGGCTGGGTTTGCTCGACGTCGAGGCCATGAGGTCGGTCCTCGGGAGAATGAAGAAGCGCAAGGGCGCTTCCGAGCTGTCGCGTCTGCTGCGAATGTACGAGCAATCGACCTCAGCCACCCGCTCGGAACTCGAAACCCGGTTCCTGAGGCTGTGCACAGTCGCCGATCTGCCGCTACCCGAGGTCGACGTGTCGCTCGGCAACAAGGTCGTCGATTTTCTCTGGAGAGAACAGCGGCTGATCGTCGAGGTGGACGGCTTCGGGTTCCACCACCATCGCTTCGACGAGGACCGGATCCGGGACCTGGGTCAACTCGTGAACGGCTATCGCACGGTCCGGGTGACTCACCGCATGATGGAGGACTCGCCCGGGCGACTTGTGGCTTCACTTCGCAGGCTGCTCGCCGATCAACCGCTCAGCGACTGAAGCCTGCCCGGGCTCGACCCGGAGGTCGGCTAGCGGCCTACGAAGTACGGCTGGAGCCAGGTCCTCTCGGCCCGTCGCTCCTTGACCCAGCCAAGGTAAGGCTCGATCGGACGGCTCGGGGGACCCCACCACCGGCCCGAGTACCAGGCGCCCATGCTTCCCTGAAGGTCGCCGGCCCGGTAGGGCTTGCCGTTGTCGGACTCACGCCTGAGCCAGGTCTGCTTGCCATCGAAGTAAGAGCGGATGATGCCGCCGTAGTAGTCGGCGTTGAAGGCTGTGAAGTTGCGCATGATCTTGCATTCGCCCCAGCAGTGGTACGGCCGGCGAACCTGGTAGAGGCCGAAAGAGTCTCCGTTGTCACCCAGGGTGGACATCTGCCACCAGGATTCGACGATGGCGACGGCGCGCATCGTCCTCGTATTGATTCCCCACTTGTGGGCGGCCCACTGGATGATCTCGTCGGTCGTGCCCTTGAAACGGCCATCGACGAAGCGGGCGTAGGGCATCTCGCTGCGCTTTCTCCAGGCCCGGACCTTCTTCCCACTGGGCACGCGGCGGTTGGAGGCTCGGTTCTCGGGCCGCGGTTCCCAGCCCGTGCGGTTGACCAGCTTCGCCGCCGCCTTGCTCGAACGCGGGCCCCAGCCGATCTTGCGGTTCTTCTCCTGGCCGGCATCGGCGGCCGCTGGCATCACGAAGAGGCCGACCAGCACCAGGGCGGCGGCCAGGAAAAAGGAGGGCAGCGCAGCGAAAAAGGGCCGCACGCTGTTCGACAGACGAAAACTCACAGCGGCAATTGTGACATATCGGATCATTCCGAAACCTAAATTCCGGGGTTCTGCCGCAATCGGCTCAGTAACAGACCAGGCTGGCTTGCGCGATCAGGCTTGGCGGGCGGTCAGACGGGGGCTGCGGAAGAGGCGCGGCTCAGTCCGGGGAGTCGGTGAGCACGGCCTCGGCAGCCTCCTGAGCCGCCTCGATCTGGCCGGCGACCAGATCCAGACCGTTGTCCCAGAACGAAGGGTCGGCCAGGTCGACGCCGACCATGCGGCCGAGCTCTTCCGGCGAGCGCGATCCGCCGGCCGCCAGCATGTCCAGATAGCCGGGCACGATCTCGTCGCCGCGCTCTTCGTAGAGCCGGTAGACCGAGAGGGCCAGCAGCTGGCCGTAGGAGTAGGCGTAGACGTATCCGGGAGAGCCGATGAAGTGGGGCACGTAGGACCACCAGGACCTGTAGCCCTCGGTGATCTCGACCGAGTCACCGAGCAGTTCGTACTGGGTCTCGTACCAGAGCTCGCCGAAGCGTTCGACCGAGAGCTCACCCTCGGAGCGCCGCGCGGTGTGGACCCGGTCTTCGAACTGGTTCATCGCGATCTGCCTGAAGACGGTTGCGATCTGGCCCTCTACCGCCTCGGCCAGCAGGCCGAGGCGGGAGGCTGGATCCTTTTCGGCCTCGAGCAGCCGTCCGAAAACCAGCTCCTCGGCGAAGACCGAGGCGGTTTCCGCGACGGTCAGAGGAGTGTCCTGGTGGAAGACGCCGCGCTCGGCGGCCAAGGTCTGGTGCAGTCCGTGGCCGAGCTCATGGGCCAGGGTCAGCACGTCCCGGCGGCGGTCGGTGTAATTGAGCATCACATAGGGGTGAACTGAAGGCACGGTCGAGGCGCTGAAGGCCCCGCCACGCTTGTCCGGGCCGGGCGGCGCGTCGATCCAGCGCTCGTCGAAGAAGCGACCGACCACGTCACCGGCCCGCGGGCCGAGCGAGTCGAAGGCGGTCTGGACGATCTCGCGGCCTTCTTCCCACTGGATCTTGCGGTCATCGGTGGCGATCGCCGCCATGCGGTCGTAGTCGGCGAGCCGGTCGATTCCGAGCAGCTTCGCTTTGGTCCGGTACCAGGAGCGGGCCAGGTCGTAGCGGCCCTTGACCGCCTCGACCAGCGCCTGGACCGACTCGTCCGAGGCCTCGTTGGAGAGGTTTCGGGTGGCCAGCCAGTGCGGGTAGCCGCGCAGGCGGTCCTTGATCGACTTCTCCTGGAGCAGGGTGTTGAAGACGTAGGCGCGGGTACGGATTCCGGGCTGGAGTGCCTCGGTGACCGCCTCGGCTGTGGCCCGGCGGACCTCGCGGTCCGGGTCGGCCAGGGTGGAGAGGGCGATGTCGAGGGATACCGGCTCGTCTGCGCCTGGCATCTCGACCCGGATCGCAGATGTCAGCTCGTCGAAGAGCCGGCTCCAGGCGCCGGCGCCGGTGACCGAGAGCTCGGTGGCGATGCGCTCTTCGGGTTCGCTCAGCAGGTGGTCGCGGTAGCGCCGCTCGTTTCGAAGGTAGTGCTCACAGAACTCGAGGCCATCGCCCGCCAGCATCTTCTCGGCCTGCTCGTCTTCGAGCGCGGCCCATTCGAGTTCGAAGAAGATCAGGCGGGTCTGGATGGCCGTCGCGCGTTCGCTGCCCATCTGGAGCAGGGCCCCGTTGGCCGGATCGGCGGTATCGGCGGCGAAGCGCAGGTGGGCGTAGTTGAGCGCCCGGCCGGCGAGGTCTGAGATTTCGGCGAGCTTCTCCATCGCGATGCGAAGGCCGTCGGAGTCGAGCTCGGCGACTTTGCCTTCGTACTCCGCTGCGAAGGCCGTGGCAGCTTCGTCGGCCTTGTCGAGAAGTGAAGTGACCGCGGCCTGCGGGTCGTCGGGTGACTGGCCGGCCAGCAGGTCGTCGAGCTGCCATGTGACTTCTTCGAGTGTGCTCAACGGGCGTCTCCGTTCGATTCGTTGTTTGGGACCGGCTCAGCCGGCCTCGGCCTTGATCTGCCGGCGGATGATCCAGTCGCCGATGAGCGAGCCGAGCGGACCGAGCGTGACTACCACGAGGATCGGGAACCACCAGCCCCACCACTTCTGCAGCGAGCCGTAGGCGCAGAGGCCGATGAGAACCAGAAAGAGGAAGCCGTGGACCGGACCGAGCACGGCGACGATGTCATGCCGGTCGGCTACCCAGCGCGAGGCCCAGACCAGCGGGATCAGCAGGATCACGTCGATTACCGCCACCCAGGCGATGATGTTCAGGAATCGCATGCGGCGTCCGGCGTCGGCCTTCTCCGCAGATGGGCCCGCGGCGTCCCGCCCGTTGCCGGCGGAGCCGGAATCCGCGGGTGGCTGAGGGGTGGTCGAGGATTCCATCTGGCCGCTCAAGCTATCAGTGGGCACCGGCCGGTCAGACCGGAAGCTCGAGGCCGAACCAGACGACGCCGAGGGTGAGGACGAAGGTCAGGCCCATCAGGGCGTGGACCTTGGGGTACTTCATGTGTGCGAACAGGGAGACGAAGGTCAGCAGCAGAAGGGTCAACTTGATGTGGAGGGTGCCTTCGCCCCAGAGTTCGTAATGGGAGGCAAGCAGCATGCCGGTGAAGATTGAGGTCCCCAGCGCGATCAGTGAGCCCCAGCCGAAGTTCTGCGCGATCGCCTTCATCCGGGTCGGATCGGGGTTGCTGCGCTCTACCGGCACGATCGTCGCGGCGAGCATGATCTGGCCGCCGACGAAGAACGCCATGGCGATCACGTGTACGAAGAGGACCACTTCCATGGGCGGGATCCTATTGACCGGCTGTGGGGAGGGATCTGTCCTGTCCGGTCCTTAGCCTGAGGTGGTGGCGAAGATCCGATCTACCCATGTCTGCCAGACCTGCGGCCACGTCGCGATGGCCTGGACCGGCAAGTGCCCCGGCTGCGGGGAGTGGAACACGCTGGTCGAGACTGCCGAGCGGCCGGCCGGCAAGTCCGGCGCCCGCGGCAGCGGCCGCCCGGCCGCCTCGGCTGCCGCGGCCCGGCCGGTGGCGCTGCGCGAAGTGACGTCGGTGCAGGTCTCACGTCTCGCCACGGGCATCGGTGAGATGGATCGTGTTCTCGGTGGTGGCATCGTGCCCGGTTCCCTGATCCTGCTCGGTGGAGCTCCCGGCATCGGCAAGAGCACGATCACCGGCATGGCGATGGCCAACCTGCAGGCCGGCGGGGCCGACACCCTCTACGTATCGGGCGAAGAATCGGCTTCACAGGTGCGCCTCCGGGCAGAGAGGCTGGGGCCGCAGGCGCTGGACGTCCGGGTGCTTGCGGAGAACTCGCTCGAGACGATTCTGGCGACGGTCGAAGCCGAGAAGCCCGCCGTCGTCGTGATCGACTCGATCCAGACCCTCCACAACGCCGACCTCAGCGGCGCGCCGGGCTCGGTCGGCCAGGTGCGCGAGGCCGCCAACCGTCTGGCCGAGGCGGCCAAGCGGCTCGACGTGGCGATGATCCTGGTCGGACACGTGACCAAGGAAGGAAGCCTCGCCGGCCCACGCGTGCTCGAGCACCTCGTTGACTGCGTGCTCCAGTTCGACGGTGAGAAAGAGCGCACCTACCGAACCCTGAGGGCGGTCAAGAACCGTTTCGGCGCGACCAGCGAGGTCGGGGTGTTCGAGATGCGTTCGGGCGGCCTGACCGAGGTCACCGACCCTTCCGCGCGCTTCGTCGAGGAGGCGAGCGGGGCGACCGGCTCGGTGGTACTTGCTTCGATGGAAGGAACCCGGCCGGTCCTGGTCGAGGTGCAGGCCCTGGTCAACCCGTCCGAACTGGAAATACCGCGCCGGGTCGTAAACGGGATCGACCGAAACCGACTCAGCATGGTGCTCGCCGTGCTGGCCCGTCACGGTGGCGTCGGCCTCGGCACCTCCGACGTCTTCGTCAGCGTGGTCGGTGGGGTGCGGATCGACGAGCCCGGGGGAGACCTCGCAGTAGCGCTCGCAGTCGTCTCTGCCCAGCGCGGCGAGCCCGCCAACGGCCCGAACGGAAAGCCGCTGGCCTGCTTCGGCGAACTGGGCCTGACCGGCGACCTGCGATTCGTCGGCCACGCCGACCGTCGCGTCGCCGAAGCGGCCAAGTTCGGCCTGGACCCGGTCATCGGACCACCATCCGGCGAAAGGCTGGCGGGGCTGGCGCCGTGCCCGACGGTACGGCAGGCCCTCAAGGCTGCCTTTTCGACCGCTCAGCGGCGTGCGGCGGCCTGAACCGGCCTGATCGGGTGCCCGGGTCCCGGCGGGCAAGGCCGGCAGCGAGTGGAGCGAAATCGCCGAATCCCGCCCGCGATCGGGGGGATTCACGGCCGGGGCAGCCGCGGCGCGGCATCGCGGGTCGGTGGCGGTTTCGCAAGCTGCCATGCCGATCAGCGGCAGACCGCATTGGAATGCGGAATATGGCATAATTGCAGGGATGTTGTCGGCAGTGGAAAGCGATTTGGCTCACCTCAGTGAGCGTCAGGATCCGAGGCTTCTCCGTGCCATAGACGCAGTTGCACCGGGTACCGAACTGCGCGAGGGAATCGACAACATCGTGCACGCCAACACCGGCGGACTCATCGTCGTCGGCGAGACCGAAGACTTCGCGTTCATGCTCTCCGGGGGCATCCGGCTGGACATCGAGTACAGCCCGGCGATGCTCTACCAGGTGGCAAAGATGGACGGCGCGATCCTGATCAACTCGGACGCCTCGAAGATCAGCTGGGCCAACGTCCAGATGATGCCCGATCCGACCATCCACTCTTCCGAGACCGGCACCCGGCACCGCACAGCCGAGCGCATCTCGAAACAGGTCGACGCCCTGGTGATAGCCATATCCCAGCGTCGCGACGTCGTATCGCTCTACCTCGACGGCATGAAGTACATCCTTCAGGACATCCCTTCGGTCCTGGCGAAGTCGAATCAGGCCCTGGCGACGCTGAACAAGTACCGGCTGCGCCTCGACGAGCTCAGCCAGCGGCTGACCCGGGCAGAGTTCAACAGCGGAGCCGTGCTCTACGACGCGCTCGCGGTTCTGCAGCGCTCCGAACTGGTCTCCCGGATGGCGGTCGAAGTCGAGCGCTACATCGTCGAGCTGGGCACCGAGGGCCGTCTGATCGAGATGCAGCTCGAAGAGACCATGGTCGGCGTGTCGCACGATCGCCGGGCCCTGATCCGCGACTATGCGACCGAGGACGACGAAGCGACTCTCGACCGGATCACCGCCGAGGTCTCATCCCTTCCGCATCAGGACGTGCTCGACTTCGGACGGCTGGCCGAGATTCTCGGCTACGACCGCAAGGTCAATACGCTCGACTTCCGGATTCAGCCGCGCGGCCACCGCCTGCTCGGGCAGGTTCCGAGGCTGCCGAGGCTCGTCGTCCAGAAGATCGTCAACCAGTTCGGCGACCTCGGAGAGGTGCTTGCAGCCGGCGACGATGAACTCGCATCCGTGGACGGCGTTGGCCCTGCCCGGGCCAAGGAGATCCGCGAGGGCGTGCGGCGACTCCAGGAGTCCGTCCACTCCGACCAATACTTGAATACATGACGGTTTCGGCCGTCGCGACGAAGCAAAGGAGCATCTGATTTCTGATTCAGACGCAGTAACTGAGGATCTCGACGAAGAGATCGAACTGGTACCCGTGGTTTGCGACTTCGAAGAAGGCGAGAAGGTCGTCTACCCGCATCACGGTGCGGGTGTCGTACTCAAGAAGGAAAGCACCGAGCTGCTCGGTGAGACCCGCGAGTACCTGACCATCAAGATCCTGCACAACGACATGACGGTCAAGGTCCCGACCGAGAACGCCCAGGCCACCGGCCTGCGTCCGGTAATCGACGAGGACGAGATCAAGAAGGTCATTTCGGTTCTCTCGGACGAGGTCTCCGACATGCCCAAGAACTGGAACCGCCGGTTCAAGTACAACAAGGAAAAGATCAAGACGGGCAACGTCTTCGAACTGGCCGAGGTCGTACGCAACCTGGCGCTTCGCGAGATGGAGAAGGGCCTCTCCACCGGCGAGAAGCAGATGTACACCCGGGCGAAGAAGATTCTCGCCTCGGAGTTCATGTATGCGCTCGACAAGGACGAAGAGGGAGCCGAGGAGTACCTCGACAACCTCCTCGAAGAGCGTTTCGAAGCTTCGGTCGCCGCGGCGGCCTCTGCCTGATCCGGGGTGGCGGCCAGTCCCGACAGCCGGGGCCTGGCCGCCGCACTGATTCTCGCTGCCGGCTCGGGTGAGCGGCTCGGGGCCGACGTTCCGAAGGCTCTCGTTGCGCTCGCGGGCCGGCCGATGTACCGATACTCGCTCGACTCCTTCCGGGCCGCCGAGAGGATCGGTCCGATCATGATCGCCGTCCCGCCCGGCCGCGCCGGCGACTTCGGGGACGCCGGAGGCGCGACCCTGGTCGAAGGAGGCTCGGCGCGCTCACTCTCGGTCGCCAACGCCCTGGCGGCACTCGACTCCGCCGGATTCGACTGCGAACTGGTCGCGGTCCATGACGCCGCCCGCCCTCTGGTCGATGCGGAGCTGATCGACCGGGCGGTGGACCTGCTGGATGCGTCACCCGGGGTCGATGCGGTGATCGCAGCCGCACCGGTCACCGACACCGTCAAGCGGGTCGCTGCCGGAGGGCTGGTCGAAGAGACCCTCGACCGCTCGAAGCTGCGCGCCGTGCAGACGCCGCAGGTCTTCCGCCGGGCCGCTCTCGCCGAGGCGATCGCGGCCGGGGAGCCCGAAAACGCGACCGACGACGCCTCCCTGATCGAGGCGGCCGGAGGATCGGTCGTCGTGATCGACTCGCCTTCCTTCAATATCAAGGTCACAGTCAGCGAAGACCTGGCATTCGCCGAGGCTCTCATCGCGGATCGAGACTGAGAACAGGACCCTGAACCGATGCTCACCGACTACCACGTTCACCTTCGCCAGGACGACATCAACGCGTCGGCCGATGCCTGCTTCACTCCGGAGAACATCGCGCTCTACAGCGAGGCGGCCACGCGCGCCGGCATCGCGGAACTCGGCTTCGCCGAGCACATGTACCGCTTCACCGAGGCGCTCACGATCTGGGACCACCCGTTCTGGAAAGAGTGGGCCCTCGATGACCTCGACCGCTACTGCGAGGTCGTCGCGGCCGGGCCGGCCAGACTCGGAATCGAGGCCGACTTCGTGGCGGGCGCGGAAGACCGCATCGCCAACCTTCTGGAGCGCCGGCCTTTCGACTTCGTGATCGGCTCGATCCACTTCATCGGCGACCGCTCCCTCGACACGGAGGAGTTCACGATCTGGGACGACCGCAGCGACCCTGACGAGATCTGGCGGCGCTACTTCGAGACCCTCGCGGTGGCGGCGCGCAGCGGCCTTTTCGACGTGCTCGCCCATCCCGACCTGATCAAGGTCTGGGGCCGGGCCGGCCGGCTTCCTTCTCGCGATCCGCGACATTTCTACGAGCCGGCGGTCGAGGCGATCGCCGAGTCGGGGGTCTCTGTCGAGGTCTCGACCGCGGGCCTGCGCAAGGCGGTGGGGGAGATCTACCCGGCGGATGCCTTCATGGAGATGTGCGTCGATGCCGGAGCCACTTTCGCGCTTTCCTCCGATGCGCACGAGCCCGCGCAACTCGGCTTCGAATACCCGGCTGCGATCGAGTTCCTCAGACGCCACGGGGTAGGCGAGATAGCGACCTTCGAAGCACGCAGACGCAGACTCGAACCGGTCGGAGAGGCGGTCGGATGCCGATGAGCGTCGGCATCGGCTACGACAGCCATCGCTTCGGCGCCGACCGGCCGCTGATCCTCGGCGGGATCGAGATCCCCTTCGAAAGGGGCCTGCTCGGCCATTCGGACGCCGACGTCCTGACCCACGCCGTGATCGACGCGGTTCTCGGAGCCGGAGGAATGGGCGACATCGGTTCGCTGTTCCCGGATTCGGATCCCCAGTGGCAGGGCGCCGATTCGGTCGGAATGCTGAGTACGGTCGTCGGCATGCTCCGGGGGGCGATCGTGAACATCGACGTGACGGTGATCTGCGAGGAGCCGAAACTGGCTGCCCACCGGCCGGAGATAGTGAGCCTGCTCGAGGGGGTAACCTCAGCCCGGGTGAGTGTCAAGGCGACCACCAACGAAGGCATGGGCTGGATCGGCCGCGGCGAAGGTATCGCCGCGATCGCCGTGGCCTCGGTGGAGGTCGACTGAGTTGATCGGCGACGGACTCAGGAACCGCCTTTCAGATGGCGTCTTTCAGCTCAGAGTGCTCTCCGAGACCGGCATCGTGGGCGCGACGCGCCCGGACCGCACCGCGAGGGTCATAGGAACGCTGATCAAGGGCGGCACGACGCCTGCCACCGCAACCCGCATAGCCGCGATCAAACACGGCGACCGGCGCTTCATCGTCGACGAGGCCGGAAGCCTCAGCTTCTCCCAGGTCGACCTGCGTACCAACGCACTGGCCAGGGCCCTGGCCCGTATGGGCATCGGCGGAGGCGACGGCATCGCGATCATGTGTCGAAACCACCGCGGCTTCATCGAAGCCAACCTCGCCGCCTCGAAGCTCGGCGCGACCGCGCTCTTCCTCAATACGATGTTCTCCGGCCCGCAGCTGGCCGAGGTGGTCGAACGCGAGGACCCGAAGGTCCTGATCCACGACTCCGAATTCGCCGACCTGCTCGAAGGCGTGTCGGAAGAGGTGACCAGGATCGTCGCCTGGGGCGATTCCGACCCGGAGAAACTGAGCCTCGACCTGCTGATGGCATCGGCCGATGACCGTCCGCTCGGCTACCCCGATCAGTCGGCGCGGTTCATCATCCTCACCTCAGGCACCACCGGCGCGCCGAAAGGCGCCCAGCGCAGCAGCCCCGAGGGCCTCGGAGGGCTGGCCGGCCTGCTCGACGCGATCCCCCATCGCTCGGGCGAGACCATGGTCATCGCCGCGCCGCTGTTTCATTCCTGGGGCTTCATCAACTCGGTCATCGCCCTGACTCTGGGCGCGACGGTCGTGCTCGACAGGCGCTTCGATCCGGCCCGGACGATGAAGCTCGTCGACGACCACGACGCCGACGTTCTGGTTGCCGTCCCGGTGATGCTCCAGCGCATTCTCGACCTGCCGCCGGAGGACAGCCTGCGCTTCCGGGCCGACAACCTGAAGATCACGACGCTTTCGGGGTCGGCCCTGCCGGGCGGGCTGGCGACACGATGGATGGATCGCTACGGGGACAACCTCTACAGCCTGTACGGATCGACCGAAGTCGCTTTCGCGGCGATCGCCGGCCCGGATGAACTGCGGTCCGACCCGGCCACCGCCGGCTACTCCCCGAGGGGCACCTCGGTCAGGTTGCTCGACGAAGACGGCGAGCGCGTGCGGACCGGCGACACGGGGCGCATCTTCGTGAGCAACAGCATGACTTTCGACGGCTATACCGGCGGCGGTGACAAGGAGCGCATCCACGACTACACCTCGACCGGCGACGTCGGCCACTTCGGTCCGGGTGGCCTGCTCTTCATCGACGGCCGCGACGACGAGATGATCGTCTCCGGCGGTGAGAACGTCTTCCCCGGCGAGGTCGAGGACCTGATTGCCGGCCACGACGACGTGATCGAGGTCGCCGTGGTGGGTGTCGAGGACGAGCAGTTCGGCCAGGCACTCAAGGCCTGGGTGGTCCCGGCCGACCCCGGAGCCATCGATGAAGCGCGGATCAAGGCCTTCGTGCGCCAGAACCTCGCCTCCTTCAAGACCCCCAGGGAAGTCGTATTCATGGAGGAGCTTCCGAGAAATGCGACCGGCAAGATTCTCAAACGGGCACTCGAGTAGTAGGTTTGCGGAGACGATGAGCAGCGATTCGACTCCAGCTCCGTCCCAGGAGGAGGCGGCCGGCAAGGACAGCCTCCCTTCGGACCTGCGCGCAGTAGGCGAGGCTTCGGCCCGCATGAACGCCCGCGTCGAGGCCTATGCCAAGGAACTCGACGAACGTGAATCGAAGGCCCGCAAGGCGGAGATGGCCGCCCGCGAGTCCGAACTCAAGGCTCTGGCGGAGGCGCGGGAAGCGGTCAGCCAGGCCAAGGACTGGGAGAAGAAAGCAGCTGACGCCGACGCCCGCGCCGCCGCGGTTGACCAGCGGATCGAACAGGTCCGCACCCAGGCCGCGCGGGAGACGGCCGAGGCTCGCGAGGAGATCAAGGCCAAGGCACGCGACACGCTGCGCAAACTGAGTGGCGAGGCTCGCGAGAAGATCGAGATCGCTCAGGAAGCTCGCAAGCAGGCCGAAGAGCAGGCCAAGGAACTGAAGGAGAAGGAAACCGACCAGCGGGCCGCCCAGGCAACTCTGGAGGCCGAACTCAAGCGCGCTCAGGGCACGCTCGCCGAAGAGAGGGCGAGCCGTGAAGAGGCGCTGAGCAAGGTCGCCGCCGAAGGCGAAGAGAGACTCGCCGCCCGGACACGCCACCTCGAGGAAACCGCGGAGCGGCTCGCGCGCGAGTCCCGGCAGGCGGCCGAGCGCGAGGCCGCCGGCCGCATCGCCGCCTACGAAGAGCGGGCACGCAAGGCCCAGGACCGAGCCGCCCAGGCCGAGTCTCACGCCAACGAATTCGAGCAGATCGCCAGGCAGCGCATTGCCGAGATCGAGTCCGAGATCGACAAACGCGTGATGGAAGGCACCGAGACGGTGCGCCGGGAGGCTGCGGGGCGGGTGGATGAACTGATCGAACGCTTCGGCCGCGAAGCCGAAGAGACCGCCCGCCAGCGGGCGGAGGAACGGCTACGGGAAGAGGACGAGCGGATCCGCCGCGAGGCTGACCGCCGGGCGGAACTCGCGCAGCAGTCAGCCGACGAAGAAGTCCGCTCAGCCGCAGACCGGGCCAGGCAGGAAGCGCTCGCGGCCGCGTCGAGCACTGCGCCGGAATGGGAGCGCACCGAGTCCTCCCGCGCACCGGGCGAGGCTTCCTCTCCGCGCCGTCGCGGAGGCCCGGGCGGCGGCGGCTACCGCACCTTCTAGAGTGGCTGGGCGGCCGGAGGCGGCAGGATGCGCGAGGTGAGCATCAGGGACACGATGAGCGGCGAACGCCGCATCCTGGACCCCGACGAAGAAGTCGGCATCTACGCCTGCGGCCCGACCGTGTACAGCCGTATCCACATCGGCAACGCGCGTCCCTTCGTCGTCTTCTCGCTGCTGGCCAGATTCCTGAAGAGCGAGGGCTACCGGGTCCGGCTGGCGATCAACGTCACCGACATCAACGACAAGATCTACACAGCGGCGGCCGAACGCGGTGTCGACTCGGCAACGCTGGCCGAACAGATGACCGCTGCCTACTTCGAAGACACCGACAGCCTGGGTATCGGCCGGCCCGACGCCGAGCCTCTGGCGACGGCGACGATCGAACCGATCGTCGCCCTGATCGCCGATCTCGTTGCTTCCGGCAATGCGTACGAATCAGGCGGCGACGTCTATTTCTCGGTCCGCAGCTTCGACGGCTACGGCAAGCTCTCGCACCGGCCCACCGGGGAAATGGAACAGGGCGAAGACGACGAAGGATCGCTGAAGCGTGACCCTCTCGATTTCGCCCTCTGGAAGAGCCACAAGGAGGGTGAGGATTCGAGCTGGCAATCACCGTGGGGCCCGGGGCGTCCCGGCTGGCACATCGAGTGCTCGGCGATGGCCGAGGCCGAACTGGGCGAGCTGCCGTTCACGATCCACGGCGGCGGTTCCGACCTGGTTTTTCCCCACCACGAGAACGAGATCGCCCAGTCGGAGGCCGCCCGCGGCCGCCCTCTGGCCCGGATCTGGATGCACAACGGCATGATCGAAACCGACGCCGAGAAGATGTCCAAGTCCGAGGGCAACATCTTCCAGCTCTCCGAGGCCGTCGAACGTTTCGGCTCTGACGCCGTCGTCGCCTACCTGGTCTCCGGTCACTACCGCCAGCCCCTGGCCTTCGGCGAGGAGCAGCTCGCGCAAGCAGTTGCGAGGGTGGACCGCCTGCGAAACTTCCTGCGCTCGAACCCGCCCGGGGGCGAGGGCGGGCCGAGCGCTGGTTCCGGCTATCCGCCTGACGGCGAGGCGGCCGCGGCGGTCGGGCGCTTCCGCGATGCGCTGGCCGACGACTTCAATACGCCGCGGGCGATGAGCGAGCTCTTCGATCTGGTGCGTGCCGCCAACCAGGATCAGATCGCCGGCGCCGGCGACGCGGTGCTCGAGATGCTGGAACTGGTCGGCCTGGAGTCGCTGGGCGATTCCCGGGTCGAAGGCCCCGACGAGGCGGCGCAGGCAATGCTTGCCGAGCGGGAAAAAGCGAGGGCCGACCGGGACTTCGAGTCGGCTGACCGGCTTCGTGATCAGCTTGCCGAGCTCGGCTGGCAGGTCCGCGACAGCGCCGAAGGCGCCAGCCTGGTCCCGCGTTCAGGCGGCTGAAGTGTCTCGCCGGGGTCAGGGCACGCAGGAGAGCCAGAGCGAATTGGTCTACGGCCGGCGCCCGGTCGCCGAAGCCGAGAAGGGGCGCCGCCGGGTCCACCGCACCTGGAGGTCTCCGCAAACCTCGGCCGAAGAGCTCACCGAAATGTGCGGCAGCCCCGACCATCAGGGAGTGGTTGCCGAAGTCGACCCCTATCGCTACGGCGACGGTTCCGAATTGCTCGGCCGGACGGACAGCCTGATCATGGTTCTCGACCAGGTTCAGGATCCCCGTAACCTCGGCGCGGTCTGCCGCTCGGCCGAGGTCGCCGGGGCGGCCGGAGTGGTCATTCCCGAGCGGCGCTCTGCATCGGTTACGGCGGTGACCTGCAAGGCCTCGGCCGGCGCGGTCGAGCACCTCGAGATCGCCCGGGTCAGGAACATCGCCGACTGGCTCGCTGCCGCGAAGGGCTCCGGCTTCTGGATCTGGGGTGCGGCCGGCGAGGCCGATGCGGCTCCCTGGCAGGTGGATCTGACCGGCTCCACCGTCCTCGTGATGGGCACCGAGGAGAAGGGCCTGCGGCCGAGGGTCGCCGACGCCTGCGACGGTCTGGTTGCGATTCCGCAGCCCGGAAAGATCGATTCTCTGAACGTCTCCGCCGCAGCCTCGGTGCTGCTCTTCGAGTCCCTGCGCCAGCGGACCACCAGCGCCTGAAACAGCCACCGGACGCCGTTTCCGGCGACCGATTGCTGTCGCGAGGGCTCCATTCCGGCAGTCGTTCATGCAAGCCCGATTTCACGAATTCGAAAGAAGGGGTTGACAGAACTCTGCGAATGCGTAAACTAACGAAGTGATAAAGGGTGAACCTCTACTTGAGTCTGAGGATCACCCGTAATTGACCGGCGTCCAGGGGAGGTAAGTGGCGCCACAGACCTTCTTCAAAAGGAGAATGTTCAGTGGCTACCCCAACCTCAAATGCGGTATTTGCAGCGGTTTCCGACCCCGATCATGACGGCCCGCAGTCAAAGCCTAACCCTCGACTGGAACCTGATGATCTCTATCTGGTCGCCATGTCGAAGCGCGGAAGCAACGAGGCGACCGATCAGCTGATCAGGCGCTACCACGGCTTCGTCAGGCTGAAGGCGTCTTCCTACTTCCTCGTCGGAGGCGACTCGGATGACTTGATCCAGGAAGGCCTGCTGGGTCTCTACAAGGCGATCCGCGACTACCGGACCGACCGCGAGTCGAGCTTCCGCAACTTTGCCGAGCTCTGCATCACCCGACAGATCATCACCGCCGTCAAGGCTGCCACCCGGAACAAGCACAGCCCGCTCAACCAGTACGTGTCTTTCGGCCAGTCGCCGGCCGCGAACGGCGAGTCGGAGACGACGATGGAGGAGATCCTGCCCGGCCCGTCAGCTTTTGACCCGGTCAATCAGGCGATTTCGGCGGAGGAGCTCTCGAGCCTGGTCACCCACCTGCGCGGAGCGCTTTCCGACATCGAGAGCAGCGTGCTCGGCTTCTACCTCGAGGACCGCTCCTACGAAGAGGTGGCCGAACTGCTCGGAACCGACACCAAGGCCGTGGACAACGCCCTCCAGCGGGTCAAGCGCAAGGTCGGCCGGCACCTCGACAGTCGCGAATACGCCGTCTGATCCGCATCGGGCCGGTTTTCCGCCGTCCGTTCAGGCAGAGGCACCGGCGGCGTGCAAACATTGAGCCGACGGCCCCTGCGGGCCGCATGCCCGCCTAGCTCAGTTGGCAGAGCACCTGTCTTGTAAACAGGAGGTCTCCGGTTCGATCCCGGAGGCGGGCTTGCCGGATCGCGATAGGTTGTCCGGATGAGATCGGGGGAGTCCAAAAAGCCGTTCGGCCGCCCATCCCTGTCGGCCCGGTGGTCGTGGGCCGGATCCGTGACCCTGATCTCCCTCTCCTGCCTGGCGTTGCTGTCTTCGATCATCGCGTTTGGTCCTTCGTCGGTGCTTCCCGAGCCCGGCCGGACTTCAGCGATGGCTTCGATTGTCACGCGGGCCCCGCAACCTTCGGGAATCCTGCCGTGCGCGAAGCGCAGGGTCGTGCTGACGAACGTCTACCGCCACCGCAACCGGCTCCGTTTCGAAGGTGTCGCCCGTTTCTCCCTGCGCGGTGAGACGGTGCGCATCCGCTCCCGCGGGAAGCGGGTGACCACAGCACAGGTGCGTCGTGACGGGACCTGGTGGACCTCAGCCGCTGACCCTGGCCGGAAATTCGGGGGCAGGTCCGAGTTCACCGCCCGCGTGCAGGGACGCCGCTCCTGGCCGCGCCGCCTGGGTCAGGCGGTGGCTGTGCACAACAGGACTCCGCCTGGCTCGAAAGCCAAGGGCGCCAGATCCAGGGTGAAGGCATTCATCGCAGGGGCTGACGGGATAAACCGGGTGGTGCTCGCCCGACAGACGGGCTGTCGCAAGCAGATCGCGGTGGCTGTGATGCAGATGGGTTCAGCTCCCGACGGCAAGGTACGGGTCAGGCTCCCCCGCCCGTCGAAAGGCCAGCCCTATGCCATCTACCGGCTTCGGACGAGGGGCGGAAACGTCGTCTCGCCGCCGATCGTGGTCCGTCCGAAGCGCTGAAGCCGAGCGCTGGAGGGGTCAGGTGGCCGGCTCCGCAGCCACGGGGTCTCCGAGTCGAACCGTGCCCGGCTCCCTGACGCTGGCGTAGACGCCGAAAGGAATTCCCTCTTCGCACTCCACCTCTTCACGGTAGGAGCGGATGTGGTGGAGAGTCTTGAGGTCCACGCAGCCCTGTTCCGGGTCGCGTGTCGTCGCGGCGCAGCGGCCGACCCGTTCGTGGATCCGCAGTCGGGCACCACCGATCTCCACGTCTCGGCCGATCCAGGTGTCTTCTTCATGGGCCTCGATGCCGTCGATCCCGAAGGTCATGCGGAATCGCCGGTGGTCGATCTCTCCGGGTTGTCCGCCTTCGGCCGCCGCCTCTTCGAGCCGCCGCAGTGAGCCGACCCCGAGCAGTGTCGCCCCGGCGATCGAGCCGCGGTCGACTGCGGGGCGGTTTTCCGGTCTCTCGACGAGTCGCAGTTCGACCCCGCAGTGGTCCGAAATCGCTTCCGAAAACGGGCCGGTAACCGGTCGAACCTCGAGCTCGAGTCCGTAGAAGCTGACCGGGACCGGATCCGACAGCTCAACCTCTCCCTCGGCGATCGATCCGTCGGGGAAGGCCAATGACAGTGAGCGCTGCCCCGCCTCCGGTCTGTATTCGGGAACGATTTCGATCAGCGGTCCGAGCCTGGTCGCACTCACCATTGCGCCGTCGCCGTCGATCAGGAAGAACTGGCGGTCGCCGGTCACGCCCTGCCGGGTCAGCCCGGCCTCGGACTGCTGCTGCATACGCATGCCCTTGACCGGGACGGTCGAGATCCATTTGACTGTCGCGCTCACGGGAGGACGAGCCTATCCGCTGGTTCACTTCCTGCTCTAATTGGGGCGGTGGAAGGGGACTCCCGGCGACTGCTCGACCTGATCGAAACCTCGGAGAGGATCGTGGCCCTGACGGGTGCCGGAATCTCCACTGCCTCGGGGATTCCGGACTTCCGCTCGCCCGGCGGCCTGTGGGACGACGAGGATCCGATGGAGGTGGCGACCCTGAGCGTCTTTCGGCAGGATCCCGGTCGCTTCTGGCGCTTCTACCGCGCCCGGCTCGATCTGGCAGATACCTACGAGCCGAACCCGGGTCACTTTTTCCTGGCGCACCTCGAACAGGCCGGCAGGCTGTCCGCCGTGGTCACCCAGAACATCGACGGACTTCATCAGGCGGCCGGGGTGGACGAGGCGATCGTGCACGAAGTCCACGGCTCGGTGCGTGAGCTGGTCTGCCCGGAATGCGGGCGAGCGTTACCCGCGGGCCCGCCTCGATGAGCTGACCGTGGACGATCTTCCGCGCTGCCCCTGCGGTGCGGTGCTCAAGCCCGCGGTCGTGCTGTTCGAGGAGATGCTGCCCGAGCAGGCGGTCGAGCAAAGCCTGCGGGCGATCTCGGACTGCGACCTGCTTCTGGTGATCGGGTCTTCGATGGTGGTCTACCCCGTGGCCGCCTTCCCCGGCGACCGCCCGCCCGGCTCCCGGATGGCGATCATCAACAACGAGCAGACATCCTGGGGCGCCGATGCCGACGTCTGGCTCGGTGGCGACATCGCAGAGCAGTGTGATGCGCTCAGCGCCGTTCTCGGCGCGGGCTGAGCCGGGGCGCATAGAGTCCTGGCATGTCGATAGCCGAGCCGGTCACCCTGTACGTAGTCCCGCTTTCTCACCCCTGCATGACAGTCAGGGCCGGGCTCGAAGTAAAAGGCATCGAGTACGGCGAGCAGACAGTCGATTCGGGCGGGCACCGCGGGCACGGCGACGAAGTCGAGAAGCTGTTCGGCGAAGGTCGACGAACCGTTCCCGTACTGACCATCGGCGATGAGTCGGTACACGGGTCCGTCAGCATCCTCGAGCGACTCGACGAACTGGTCCCGGACGAACCGCTCTACCCGGATGCGATCGCTGCCGAGGTCAGCGAGGCGGAACGCTGGGCCGACGAGGTCTTCCAGGAGTTCGCCAGGCGGCTGCCTTTCGAGGTCCTGCACTTCCGACCCGGTGCGATGGGCACCTTTGCCGGCGGCGACGAACTGGACCCGGCCGGAACCGATTTCGCGATGAAGTACATCCGTGCCGCCTGGAAGGTGCTGGACCTTTCCTCGGTCAGGGCCACAGAGGACCTGGCCGAGCTGCCTGCGGCTGTCGAGCGCATCGAAGGCTATGCCGAGGCGGGACTTATCGACGGCGACAAGCCGACCGCCGCCGACCTCCAGATCGCCTCGTCGGCCAGCCTGCTGCTGACCATCGGCGACCTGCGACCCCTGTTCGAAGGAACGGCCGCCGAGCGCCTGGCCCGGCGGCACTTCCCGAGCGACTACACCGGCGACGTCCCGGCCGGGGCGTTCCCGGAAAGCTGGCTGGTGCCGCTCAACTGAGTGGGCCGGAGTCGCCTTCTTCGGCCAGCCCTGCGGCAGCGGCTTCTATCTGCGCGAGGGTTGAAGCCGTCTGGACGCTTTCGAAAGCCCCCGATGCCTCGGCGTCGAGTTCGGCATCACCCACGATCGCGTGGCAGTCGACCCCGGCATCCTCTGCCCGGCTGAGTATCTCGCCGACCACTTTTCCTTCGAGCGACTGCCGGTCCAGCCGGCCTTCGCCGACGATCACGCAGTCGCTCTGCGCCAGCCGGCGTTCGAAGCCGATCGAGTCGAGTACGTAGGCCGAGCCGGAGACCAGCTGCGCGTCGTAGTTCGCCCAGAGTCCCCCCGCGATACCGCCCCCGGCTCCGGATCGCGGAACGGCGAGCGGCGAGCGCGGCAGCCGGGAGGCGAGTTCGAGCAGGCGGGTCGTCAGCAGGGCGACCTGTTCCGGATCGGCCCCTTTCTGAGGGCCGAAATCGATCGCAGCGCGTTCGAAAGGGGTCTCGACATCCGCGAGTACCAGCAGGCCGGCACCCGACATGCCGCCGGCACTCTTCGATCGCCTCTATGGCGCCCTGCTCCGCCATCGCTGGTCGCGGTTCCGCCGACAGCAACGATCACTCTTCCGTGCCCCGGCCTGAACGGCGGCGGCGATCAGCTCACCGGTTCCGAAGGTGCTTGCCGCGACCGGCATCGCGCGCGTCTTCCGGGATCAGTCCGAGTCCGCTCGCCGTAGCCGTTTCAACCACCGCTGTCTCGCCGTCTCCGAGCATCGTGAACCCGGCCGGCAGGTCTAGCCGGCGGCCGAGGGGGTCGCTCGCGGTGGCCGGCAGCACCCGGCCTCCCGAGCGCCCGCCTGAGAACCTCGGCAGTACCTTCACCGCCGTCGGCCACCGGACAGGTATCGACGGAAGCCGGCCCGCCGGCGCGAATCCCTTTCGCCATCGCGCCGGCCACTTCGGGCGCGCTGAAGGTCCCCTTGAACGAATCGGGGGCGACAAGGAATCGCCTGTGGCCGCGTGAGTTCGACGTTCCGCGCTCACCGTCAGGGAGCCGGGCGAGAGGCTCCGGCCGCCTCTCGATCCGGATCACGATCGACTTCGAAGTGGGCGTATTGCTCGTTTCGGCGACCGAATCCAGCGGCACCAGGCTGTTGGTCTCCGGGTAGTAGGCCGCGGCGCAGCCCCGCGCGGTCGGGTAATCGACGAGTCGGAAGCGCTCAGCGGTCCTCTCGTTGCCGTCGGTCCATTCGCTGACCAGGTCGACGGCTTCGCCCGCTCGGAAACCGAGGGCAGAGAGGTCGTCCGGGTTGACCAGCAGAACCCTCCGGCCTCCCTTGATCCCCCTGTAGCGGTCGTTGAGACCGTAGATCGTCGTGTTGTACTGGTCGTGGGAACGCATCGTCTGGAGCAGAAGGCGCCCTTCCGGCACCCGCAGTACTTTCAGCGGGTTGACGGTGAAGTGGGCTTTGCCGTTGGCCGTGTCGAACTCGCGGCTGTCCCTCGGCGGGTGGGGCAGCACGAACCCTCCCGGTTCCCGGCAGCGCCGGTTGAAGTCTTCGAATCCGGGTACGACCCTCTCGATCCGCTCCCGGACCAGGTCATAGTCACCGGCGAACTCGGCCCACGGGATCCCCGGATCCGCGCAAGCGCCCGTCTCACCCCTGTTGCCCGAGGCGGTCGCAACGCCGTCCGCCGACGGCTCCCGGTCACCTGGCAGAGTCGCCTGCGCGAGTTCGCAGACGATGCGCACTTCGCTGCGCAGATCCGGCGAGGCCGGTTTCAACCTTCCGCGCGAACCGTGGACGCAGCTCATCGAATCCTCGACGGTGACGGTCTGCTGCCGGCCGCCGCTCAGGTCCTCTTCGCTGCGGCCCAGCGTCGGCAGGATCAGCGCCTGACGACCGGTGACCAGGTGGGACCGGTTCAGTTTGGTCGACACCTGGACGGTCAGGCGGGTCTTTCTCAGGGCGTCTTCGGTGAGCGCGGTGTCCGGGGTCGCCGATGCGAAGTTTCCGCCCATGGCGAAGAAGACCTTCGCCCGGCCGTCGTTCAGCGCCCGGATCGAGTTGACCACGTCGAAACCGGGCTCGCGTGGCGGCTCGAAGCCGAACTCGCCGGCCAGCGCGTCCAGCAGTGCCGCGCCCGGGTTTTCGTGGATGCCCATGGTGCGGTCTCCCTGGACGTTGCTGTGACCGCGCACCGGGCAGGCGCCTGCGCCCGGGCGGCCGATGTGCCCACCGAGCATCAGGCAGTTGACGATCTCGCGGATCGTCGCGACCGAGTTTCGGTGCTGGGTCAGGCCCATCGCCCAGCAGGCGATCACCGAGTCGGCGTCCATGATCATCCGCGCGGCTTCTTCGATCTGTTCGCGCGGCAGCCCGGTCGCGGCCAGTACCTCGTCCCAGTCCAGGGCCGCCAGGTGCTCCTTCATCTTTTCGAAGCCATCAGTCTTCGACGAGATGAACTCCGAATCGATGAACCCGGCTGACTCCGGTCCGCCCGGCTGTGTCTCGGCTGCGTCGAGAATCAGGCGGTTTATCGCCTGGAAGAGCGCGAGGTCGCCGTTGATCCGGACCTGGAGAAAGAGGTCGGTCAGCTCGGTTCCGCCCGCGAGTACCCCGGAGGCCCGCTGGGGGTTCCTGAAGCGCTTCATGCCGGCCTCGGGGAGCGGGTTGACCGTGATGATCCGGGCGCCGCTCCGTTTTGCTTCTTCCAGTGCGCTCAGCATTCGCGGGTGGTTGGTTCCGGGGTTCTGGCCGACGACCAGCAGCAGGTCGGCCCGCTTGATGTCTTCCAGCGAGACGCTTCCTTTGCCGGTGCCGATCGTTTCGGTCAGGGCGCAGCCGCTCGATTCGTGGCACATGTTCGAGCAGTCGGGCAGGTTGTTGGTGCCGAAGGCCCTGGCGAACAGCTGATAGAGGAAGGCGGCTTCGTTGCTGGTCCTGCCGGAGGTGTAGAAGACCGCCTCGTCGGGACTGTCGAGTCCGTTCAGCTCGTCGGCAACCAGTTGGTAGGCGTCCTGCCAGCTGACCGGACGGTAGTGGTCGTCGCCTTCGGCCAGGTGCATCGGCTCGCTGAGCCGACCCTGGCGGCCGAGCCAGTGTTCCGAACGCCCGGCCAGGTCTTCAACCGCGTGCCGGGCGAAGAATTCCGGTGTGGCGAGCTTCCTGGTCGTTTCTTCGGCGACCGCCTTGGCCCCGTTCTCGCAGAACTCCGCCCGGTGCGGCTTGCCGGACTCCGGCCAGGCGCAGCCCGGGCAGTCGAAGCCGTCGGGCTGGTTGACCCGGAGCAGCCCCGGCAAGGTCCGCGACAGTCCGGCCCGGGTCGCGAACTTCAGCGAGGAGACAACACCGGCGACCCCGGCTGACGATTCCTTTGGCGAGCCGATCCGTGGCTCGTCGTCGGAGCCGTCGTGCTTTTCGGCGCGCTCGCTCACTCGTCGAGGATATCCCCCGCTAGAGTCGGCTCCGATGCCGGACAGCACAGAAGCCCGGATGATCGCCGCGGTGGTGCGGGACGGTGATGTCGGGGACGAGGTCGCGATCGAGGAGCCACTCGAGATCAGGGTGGACGGCCGTCCGCTGGCGGTGACCATGCGCACCCCGGGTCACGACGAAGAACTCGCGCTGGGCTTCCTTTTCGGCGAGGGGCTGATCGATTCGCCCCGGGCCGCCGGACCGACCCGGGATTTCGCCTCGAACGTGGTCGAGGTCGCCGGGCCGCTGCTGCGGGAGCCGGCAGCTCGCAACTTCTATACGACCTCCTCATGCGGGGTCTGCGGTCGCGGGGCGCTGGAGGAAGTCGAGGTCATGGCACCGCCGGCGACACCGGGGCCGCAGGTGCGGAGGGAACTCCTGGCCAGCCTGCCCGATCTGATCGATCAGCCTGCCTTCGACCGTACCGGTGGACTCCACGCCACAGGCCTCTTCACCGCCGACGGCACACAGCTTTCGGTCAGCGAGGACGTCGGCCGCCACAACGCGATGGACAAGGTGATCGGTCGCGCCCTCGCCGCCGGGATGCTTCCCCTCGTCGGCCGGATCCTCTGCGTCACCGGCCGCCTCTCCTTCGAGCTCGTCCAGAAGGCGGCCGTCGCCGGAGCGCCGGTCCTGGTCGGTGTCGGGGCGCCGAGCTCGCTCGCGATCGAGCTGGCCGGCGACCGGGGGATGACGCTCTGCGGCTTCGCGTCCCGGGGCCGTTTGAACGTCTACACGGACAAGGGCCGCGTAATCGACTGAGCCGGGACACGGGACCGGCCCGAGTTCGCCGCTACCAGGAGCGTGAGTCGAGCAGGGCCCGGGTCGATACGAGTGCAGGCCTCGAGGCCGGTTTCGGATCCGGTGCCGAAGCCGTCGCCACAGGCGCAGATCGAGCCGCCCGGGGTTTCAATCGCCAGGTAGGGCGAGCCGATCGCTTCGGCCGGCTTCGAGTAGCGCCAGCGCTTGACCTGACGCTCCTCCGGCTCGCCTTCGAGGAAAGCAAGGCCCGACACTTGCCCGGCCATCCATCGCCAGGCCTCTTCGTCAGTCGCATCGAAGAGCGTTTCGCTGGCCGCGGGGTCACAGCGGATCGATACCGACGGTGGCCGGTCGGGGAACTTTGCGCTCTCGACGATCACGCTGCTGATCCCGGCTGCCGGGTTTTCGAACAGGGCCTGATCGGGGATCTCACCGCTGTGGGCCAGGCGGGCCAGGCCGAGGACCGCCTTCTCGTAGACCTTCTCCGGATCGATTTCCTTCAGCTCTTCCGCTATCGCCGGGGCCATCTCGATCGCCTGGGGGACCGGCGCGGTGATTACGACATGCCTTGCCGTGAGTTCATAGCCGGCACCGTCGGCGTCGGTGACGGTCAGTTGGTTCGGGTCTCCCGCTTCGATCGATTCGACCCGGTGGCTGAAGCGCACGTTCAGATCTTCGGCGAGGTACTTGCTGGTCGACGTGATGCCGGCGGGTGCGATCCAAGCGTCGCCGACCGAACCGCCGACGAAGAGCCTCTCGATCAGCCCTGCCCGGCGAAGACGGTCGATGAGTCCGTCGCTCTCGCCTCCGGTTCTGGTCAGCCAGGGGATGCCGTGGTCGACCCTCGCGCTGTCCATCCGCCTCGTCGCGGCGCGCCCTCCGGGCGAGCGGCCTTTGTCCAGAACCAGGTAGTCGGTACCGGCAGCCTCAAACGCCGCGCCGAGGGTCAGCCCCGCGAAGCCGGCCCCGATCACGCAGACTTCGACGCTCCCTGCGTCGCGCTCGATCGTCTCCAGTTCGTTCTCGTTCACCGCGCACACGATAGAAGGGTCTCGGGCCGCGGGAAGCCTGCCCGGGACCGAAGCCCGGCCGCCTTATCCGCGGCTTCGCCCGGGCCCGACGAAGCGGATCGGCTCCGTATCGCCCCAGGGTCTCCTGCGCTCCATGTCGAAGGTCAGATCCGGGTTCGAGATCACCTCTTCGCCCACCTTCGGAGTCTCGCCCGGGCCGTAGTGCCGATCGTCGAGCGGCCAGTCGTAGCCCTCCAGCTCGTCGCTGCCGAGGCCGAGTATCTCGCCAGTCGCCTCGCGGTGCTCGAGAATCGCATCGAGTCCGTAGCGCTGTACCGGGCAGACCTTCATGCAGATGCCGCATCCGCTCGCCTGGGCTACGACGGGCAGGCAGCGCGCGGTATTGAGCTTGGACTTGACCACCCCCCGGAACGGTTTGCGGGCCTTCGGGATCGCGCCGACCGGGCAGTTGCGGACACAGGCCTGACACTCGTCGCAGACTTTGTGCAGGCCGTAGTCAACCGGCTTGTCGGCCGTGATTTCGGCATCGGTGGTCAACATGAGGATCCGGCACCGCGAGCCCGCCTCCGGCGTCAGCAGTTGTCCGTTGATTCCGAGCTGGCCAAGCCCTGCCTCGACCCCGTAGTGGATCGCCACTCCGTCGCCGGTCAGACCCTGGGGTGCGGCCTGGTAACCGATGCCTTTGAGGAATTCGGCCAGGCGTGCCGTTCGTTCCATGCCCTCGGCGTAGCCGAAGAAGGCAGCCTGCTCGGCTTCGTCGCTGGGGATCTTCTGGGTCAGCTGCCAGTCCTGTTCGAGCAGGCAGACGATCACTGTCGGGAACTGCTCGGCGTCCGTGGTCTCGAAGGTGTATCGCGGGTCGGCCACAGCGATGCCGATCCGGCTCAGCCCGATCCGCTGCCCCTCGGCCAGGAGCATCTGCTTCAGTTCGTCCGGACCGTATCGGCGTCTGCGCGGTGACGGCCTCATCCGGGTGGCACGCCGGATCCGGTGGACGGCCTTCGCCACGCGCGGGAAGGTGGGGAGGAGGAAGCCCTTGCCGTGGCTGACGATGAACTCGCTCGCCTCCGGGTGGACCGAGAAGAAGTCGTTGAGCGGCTCCGCACCGGAGGCCCTGTCTTCTTCGTCCCCGTTCCGGATCTCGCCCGGGTAGGTCGAGCAGATCGTCGGGGATCTGGCGATCGCTGTCCGGCCAGGGTGGCGGTACTTCGGGGGCCCCGCTCCGGTCCGGCAGAAAACGGGTGAGCAGCAACATGCTGATGATCTGGCGCCGTCGAAGGTGCCTGACAAGCTGCTCGAGCCTCGACGGTCCCACCTTCGACTGTTGCGACATTCTCTCCACTCCGCTCGGGAACACCGAGTGCCCACCTTACCCGGCTGCGTTGCCGGGGGCTATGTTTCGCCGGTACCGCATCACCGTTTGCCGCGAGGGGTTCTGAATCAGCGTGACCGCAGAGAGACTCATGAATCGGGGAGGCAGCGACAGCCGCTGTCGGCGTCTCAGTCGCAGCCGTGGCCGCCGCCCTCCTGTTCGTGTTGATGCTCCACCCGCCGGCCCAGGCACAGGCGGCCGTCGCATCTGCGAAGCCCACCGCGGTCGATACGAAGTTCGCGGGAGGCTCAGTGAGGGTCGAGCGCTCCCCGTTCAGGATCAAGCTCAGGACGAAGTCCCGGCGAACCTTGCTGTCCTCGCTGGCCGGACAATCGCGGTCTGGCGGTGTCGAGTACTCAGGTCTCGGCTTCACCCTCGGCGGCGTTCCCGAACTCGAACCGCCGAGCTTCGACCCGCAGCCGCCCGGCCAGGTTGTCCCGGGGGAGACGTTCGTGGCGAAGAGGGTCGTCGACGTCCGTCGCGCGGGCAGCTCGACGACATTCGTCATCAAGACCGATGATCCCGAAGGACGGAGGATCGTCCTCTACGTCTATCGCGGCAGGACCTGCCCGGATCAGGGCGGAGGTGCAGCCGGCGGCCGGGGTGAGCTCGGTCTTCGCCGGTTTCAGGGCACCGGAGGGGGAGTCCTACCACGGCTTCGGAGGCCGTCGCGAAGGAACCGATCTGCGGGGTTCGGACATCCAGAGCTGGGTTCTCGACTACCGGTTTCCCGATGTCTCCGGACAGCTACTACGCGCCCGTGCCGGGCTTCATCTCATCGCGCGGCTACGGCGTCCTGCTGAGGAGCGACCGGATCAGTCGTTGGCGCATGGCTTCGGACCGTGATTCCGCCTGGCGGGTTAGCCGGCCCGGCAGCAGTCTTTCCGTGAGGCTCGCCAGCGGCGGAGCGAAGCGGGCGATGGGATCGATCAGCAGCATCGCCGGCCGCCACCGGCTTCCGCCGAACTGGAGCACGGGGCCGATGCTGTCGCGCGCGATCGGTGTGATCGCCGACCAGGACGGCGGCTACCGGCAGAGGGTCGAGGCCGACATCGACCGCCTCGAGCAGGGAGGCCTGCCGGTCTCTTCGTATGCATTCGAGGGCTGGGCACCGCTGCCGCGACAGTTCGTCCTGGACTCGATCTCGAGAGGCTGCGCGCGCTCGGCATCAGGTCCGTGCTCTACCTGCGCTCATTCGTCTCGGACGACAGCGCCAACACCGAGATCCCCGGTGCCTACGACGAAGCGATCGCCCGGGGACTCGTGGCGACCGACCGGGAAGGCGATCCCTACCTGTTCCCGTCCCCCTTCCCGGGGCCGCCGGCCGCGCTGATCGACTTCACCAACCCTGAGGCCCGCAATTGGTGGCGGGCCCGGGTCTTCGATCTGCTCGACACCGGTGCCGACGGCTTCATGAACGACTTCGGCGAGCAGGTCGAGCCCGACATGCGCTTCCTCGACGGATCGGGTGGCCTGTCGATGCACAACCGCTATCCGGTGCTCCAGGCCAGGGTTACGCGCCGCGCAGTCGAGGACTGGCAGAAGCGCAACCCCGGTCGCAGGGTCTTCTTCTTCCAGCGTGCGGCCTATGCGAGCTCGAAAGGCTCGCAGGCCTACGAGAACGCCCAGTTCCCCGGCGACGAGACGGTCGACTGGCGCCGGGATACCGGCCTGCCCTCGATCGTGCCGGACATGCTCAACCGGGCGGTCATGGGTGCGCCCGGGTTCTCGACCGATATCGGCGGCTACGCCCAGTTCACGGCCGAGATGCCGCTCATGCCGCCGACCGACGCGGAACTGTTCACCCGCTGGTCCCAGGCGGCGGTCTTCACCCCGTTCTTCAGGGTCCACAACTCCGGACTCGACGGCGCCCGCATGCCGTGGGACTTCGATCAGGCGACGCTCGCCGGCTTCAACCAGATGGCCCGGCTCCACAACCGTGCGCGGCCACTGATCAAGCGGCTCTGGCGCTCCTTCCTCAAGACCGGGGTGCCGATGACCAGGCCGATGTGGCTTGCCGACCCTGAATCGAAAGCTACCGCGAGGGCTGACGACCAGTGGCTTCTGGGCCCGAATCTGCTGGTCGCACCCGTGATGGAGCAGGGTGCCGCCGCTCGCCCGGTGCGTCTGCCGGACGGCTGCTGGAAGCAGTCCGGCAGGGGCCGGAAGCTGAAGGGCGGGCGTGCCATTCAGGTCGAGGCCCCGCTCGACACCCTGCCCTGGTTCACCCGGTGCGGGACCTCTCCGCTCAGGGGCTGAGACGCGCGAGCCAGAGGTTCACGGGGCCGGACGGCGAAGGTCCGGTCCATAGGGTTGCCGCCGGCAGCCTGTAACGCCGCGACCCCGGACGTGTAACGAACCCTGTGACCGACGAGCGTCTCGCCAGCTATCACGAATTCACCCGCCGCCACGGGGTCAACCGCGGCCTGTACCTGCTGGCCAGGGTATTCCTGCAGCCGTTCTTCCTGGTCTACTTCGCGCTTTCCCGCCAGGGCCGCAAGAACTCGCGCATCAAGGGCGGAATCATCGTCGCCGCCAACCACCGCAGCTTCCTCGATCCCTTCGTGATCGGGGCATGCCTGCCGTGGAACCGCCCGATGAACTACGTCGCCAAGGTCGAACTGTTCGAGAAGCCCTGGCAGGGGTACTTCCTCAATCGCCTCGGCGCCTTTCCGATCCGGCGTGGGGAGGCCGACGAAGACTCGATTGAAACCGCCGAACTCGTGCTCGAACGCGGCGGCGCGATATGCATCTTCCCCGAGGGCACCCGTATACGTACCGGCTCGCTGGGCACGCCCAAACGCGGGGTCGGCCGGCTCGCCATGCGCAGCGGTGCGGCCGTCCTGCCGGTGGCGGTCAGCGGCACCGAGAACGTGCGCCGCGGCTGGAGGATCCGCCCGCGCAAGGTGAAGCTGCGAGTCGGCCGCCCGATGAACTTTCCGTATGCCGAAAACCCCTCGCCGGCCCTTGCGGCTTCGGTCACCTCCCGCATCTGGCCGAATGTCGAGCTTCAGTGGGAGGACATCGGCGGGCTGCCCCCGATGCGCCGGGCGGCCGTCATCGGTGCCGGGAGCTGGGGAACTGCCGTGGCCGTGCTGCTCGCCCGGGGAGGGCTGGAGGTTCAGCTCGGAACCAGGACCGCGGCGAAAGCCGAGGCCATATCCGGGCAGCGCGAGAACGCGCAGTACCTGCCGGGAGTCAGGCTGCCCGACGCGATCGAGGTCCGGGCCTCCAGCGAAATAGAGCTGGCCGGTGTGGATCTGCTCTGCATCGCCGTGCCCTCGGCCTCTTATCCCCAGGCGGTCGGCGCAGTCGCCGACCGGATCGGCAAGCGGACCGGCGTGCTGCTGCTGGCGAAAGGCCTCATCGCCCCGAAAGGACAGCTGCCGGCCGAATACGTCGGTGAGAGGATCAAGGCGAGGGGGATCTCCTGCCTCGGTGGTCCGGCTCACGCCCGCGAGGCGGTTTCGGGTTCGGCCGCATTGGTGCTGGGCTCCGCCGATGAAGACCTGCGCACCCAGCTGGGCGACGTCTTCGACCGGGCCGGGCTGATCTGCGAGCGCTCGCGGGATACCGCGGGGGTCGAGATGGCCGGCGCCGCCAAGAACGCCGCCGTGCTGGCCGCAGCAGCCGCCGAGCCCCACGGTCTGAACGCCGCGGGCATCGCGGCCACCGCAGTCTGGAAAGAGTGCGTCGACTTCGCCGTCGTGAAGGGTGCCGACCTCGACACCTTCAACGGACTCGCCGGCGTCGGAGACCTGCTGGCGACCGTGATGGCGCCGGACAGCCGCAACCGCCGCGCCGGCGAGCTGCTCGGCAAGGGAAGCGACGCCGAGGAGATCAAGCGAACCCTGGGCCAGGCCTCCGAGGCACTCGACTCGGTGCCACAGATCGCCGCGAGCCTGGCCTCCTCGGGCTGTCGAAACGACGCCACCCAGGGGCTCGCCGACCTGGCGACCGGCCGGATCACTTCGGACGAGTGGGTGGCCGCCCTGAGGCGCGGAGGCCACCTGAGGCGGGCCGCCTGATGGGCTTCTGGCGGCTTGGTGCGAATCGTGGTCCGGGTGTCGGCATCGGGGTAGGGTGGTCCGGTGGATCAACCGCCGACACAGGAACCGGAGGCAGCGACCAGTCAAGGCCCGGACTCTCCGCCGGAGAGCAAGGCCGAGACCGACAAGGGCTTCGAGCAGCTGTACCGCGATCACCTTCGGGACGTCTATTCCTACGCCTACTACCGGGTGGGCGACCACCACGACGCCGAGGACCTGACCGAGCAGACCTTCCTGCAGGCCTACCGCCACTACCCGCGGGCGAGGCGCGAATCGGACGGCCGTCCGCTGCGACCCTGGCTGATCCGGATCGCCCACAACCTCGCCTCGAACTATTACCGCGACCGCTCGCGTCGCCCGCAGACGCCGCTCGACAGCATCGAGCCACCGGCCGCCCGCCACACGACCGAAGCGGTGGCCGAGGGCCGGGCCGAGCTGAGGGCGGTGATGGCAGGCATCGACGAACTGCCCGAGGAGAGGCGCGAGGCCCTGATCATGCGTTTCGCCCTCGGCATGGACAACCGGGAGATCGCCCGTGCGATGGGCAAGTCCGACGGCGCCACCAAGGTCCTGCTTCACCGGGCGATCAAGCAGCTGCGCGAAGGGCTCGATGACGATGCCGATGGATGAGATCAGACTCGAGGATCTTCTGGCCGACGTCTTTCAGCCGGTCGAGCCGCCCGAGCGCTTCTCGGACCGGCTGCGGGACACCTTCTCGGCAATCCGCGACGCGGCCGCCGACGATCTGACCGGATGGGCGGACGAACTGACCGAGAGCGAGCTCGATTCGCTTCGGGATCCGCGAAACTGGGTGCGGCCCGTGGCCGCCGTCGCGGCGGGAGGCGTCGCTACCGGCGTGCTCGTGGTGGTCGAGCTGAGGCGACGCGGACGCCGGCGCCGGTCGAGGTTCGAGAACGTGCTCGAGAGCACCCGCTCACGAACCGGGCTCTGAGCCCTTCTTCTTCCGGTCCGCCGGCTTTCGTCCGGTCGCTTCCGAGCCGAGCCGCTTTCGCCTCAGCTCCCGCTCACGCTTGAGCTTGCGATTGACCCGCCTCTGCTTCAGGCGCTCTTCCCGCTCCGAGACGATCGCGCTTATCCGGTCCCAGCGGCTGGCGGCGAGGGCGACCAGGGCGAGCGAGCCAAGCAACAGGTTCAGCGCATTCACCGGCCGGGTTGCCGGCAGCACCCCGAAGAGCAGGGTGGAGTTTGCGGCGAGCACGCCCATGATGCCGAGCCCGAGGAAAACGATGCAGGCGAGCAGAGCCCAGAGCCGTGAACTGCGCTGGGCCAGCAGCAGGGCGATCAGGCCGAGGCCGATCTGGAGCAGGGAAAGCCAGCCGTTGACCGCGTAGAAGCCGAAGAGCTCCGACCACAACTCCGGTTCGTCGAACTGTGCGTTCTCGATCAGCCCGGCCAGGCCGAGCAGGATCAGCAGTGCCCCGCTCAGAGTCGCGTACAGCCTCGTATAGCCCACTCTCTCCACCCGCCTATTGTCGCGGCTGGACCGGTTGCACGCTGTGCCCTTCATCTAGGGTTCGTCGCCGTGGCCTATTGCTACCGACATCCGAATGTCGAGACCCGCGTCTCCTGCTCGAGCTGTGACCGGCCGATCTGCCCCGACTGCATGACACCGACCCCGGTCGGCATGCGCTGTCCGGAGTGCTCGCGCGAGAAGACCCGCGTCACGAGCGGACCGGCCGCGGTCTCTGCCTCGAATGCGAACCCGGCGACCTTCGCCCTGATCGTGATCTGCGTCGGCGTCTACATGGTCGAGATCGCCTCGGGTTCAGGGGGACTGAACAGCACTGCCAACAGCCTGATCTCCAACTTCGGCCTGCTCGGCGCCGGGGTGGCCGACGGTGAGCTCTACCGTCTGATCACCGGAGGTTTCCTCCACGCCGGGCTGATGCACCTCGGCTTCAACATGTTCGCCCTCTACTTCCTCGGCCGCGTGCTGGAACCGTCGATCGGCACCCCGCGTTTCCTCGCTGTCTACTTCGCTTCCCTGCTCGCCGGTTCTTTCGGCGCCATCCTGCTCTCCGGCAGCTTCGTGCTCACGGTCGGCGCCTCCGGCGCCGTCTTCGGCATCTTCGGGGCCACTTTCATCATCGCCCGGGGCCGGGGCATGAATACGATCGCGCGGGAGATCGGCGTGATTCTCGGCATCAACCTGCTGATCACCTTCGCCATCCCCGGAATCAGCATCGGTGGCCACCTCGGCGGTCTTATCGGCGGGGTCCTCTGCGGCATGCTGATCGTCGCCGGCGAGCGAGGAAAGCTCGGCTCGAACGCCAAGCTGATCGAATACGGCGGCTTCGCTGCCCTCGCGGCCGTTTCGCTCTTCGCAGCCATCGCGATTTCCGAACCGGCTTTCACCCTGAGCGAGCAACTGGCCTCGTTCGGCGCGCGGCTGCCGTTCTGAGCAGTCAGTAGTTCGACCCGGAGGCGACCGGTGTCTCCCGAAGACACGCGAACTATGCGCAGCCACCGTTGCGGTAAGCAGGCCATCCGGCGTCGGAGATGGGTGGTCCTCCGTCTTCGCACCACGGTGAGCGGTCACCGCGCCCAAGTCCATTCAGCAGTCGAGCAGGGCAAAATGTGCGCCATGCGACCCTCGGCAGCCCTGCGCTTCGTCCCTCCGCTTGCGCTGATGGCACTGATCTACACATTGTCCGCGCAGCCCGACCTTTCGACCGGTCTGGGTTTCGGGGATCTCGTGCTGAGGAAGCTGGCTCATGCGGGTGTCTTCGCGACGCTCACCCTGCTCTGGATGCGCGCCCTCGGCCCGCTGACCGCCAGGGCACTGCTCGCGGCAGCGACGATTTCGATCCTCTACGCGATCTCGGACGAATACCACCAGACCCTCGTGTCCGGAAGAAACGGCAGTGCGATCGACGTCGGGATCGATGCGATCGGTATCGGGGCCGCGGTGCTTCTGGTCCGGTCGGGTCGTTTCAAGTGGGTTTGGTCCGGCTCGCAGCGGCGATGAGTGGACAAAGGCGCGAATCCTCAGTAGCCGATTTCGATCTCCACTACTGACCACGTGTCTACGAAACCGAAGGTCACTGGTTCGAATCCAGTCGGGCGCTCTCACCTAGGGCGGTGGATTCCGCTCAATGGCGCGGAGCCCTGTGGCGCCGGCGGGATCTGCCTGATTCGGTCGAAAACGCGGTTCCTGTCCTCAAGCCGAACAGGACTATCGCTCAGACAAACCCGCGGGAACGAGCGCTTGTTACAACGGGCAGGATGAATACCTGTACTGTCGATCCGGTCCGCCGCTGCTGAATATCTCGCGCGGCCGCTTCGGGCACTTGCTCGCGGCGTCCCCCGACCTGTCCCCAGCAACAGAAAATCCGAATGACATGCCCACAGGGAGGGTCGTCCATGCCAGCCAACTCGTTTCGCAAGACTGCTGCCGGTGCCAACCCACCGGGGGCTGTGCACACTTCGGCGCGCACCCGGCGCGTCGCCCTGCTCGCCTCGTTCCTGATTGTCGCCCTGGCGGCCTTCGCGCTTGCCGCCCAAGCCGCCTTCGCGGCGCCAATCATTGATGCCAAAACCGACTTCACCACCGGCACAAACCCCCAATCAGTAGCCACGGAGGACTTCAACGCCGACGGCCGCCCGGACCTCGCCGTCGCCAACCAGGGCTCCGACACCGTCTCGGTCCTGCTCAGAGACGGCAGCGGCAGCTTCGGGGCAAAGACCGACTTCGCCGCTGGCTCGTTTCCCCAATCAGTCACCACAGAGGACTTCAACGGCGACGGCCACCCCGACCTCGCGGTGGCCAACTACTTCTCCAACACCGTCTCGGTTCTGCTCGGCGACGGCAGCGGCAGCTTCGGGGCAAAGACCGACTTCACCACCGGCGATGGCCCCTCCTCAGTCACCACAGACGACTTCGACAACGACGGCCGCCACGACCTGGCGGTGGCCAACTACAACTCCGGCACCGTATCGGTCCTGCTCGGAGACGGCAGCGGCAGCTTCGCAGTAAAGGCCGACTTCACCGCCGGTGACGGTTCCATTTCAGTCACCACGGAGGACTTCAACGCCGACGACCGCCCAGACCTGGCGGTTGCCAACCAAGGCTCCAGCACCGTCTCGGTGCTGCTCGGCAACGGCGACGGAACTTTCGCAGCAAAGACCGACTTCACTACCGGCACAGCCCCCACCTCTGTCACCACAGAGGACTTCAACGCCGACGGCCGCCCTGACCTGGCGGTCGCCAACCAAGGCCCCGACACCGTCTCGGTCCTGCTCGGCAACGGCGACGGAACCTTCGGGGCAAAGACCGACTTCACCACCGGCTCAAATCCCCGATCAGTCACCACACAGGACTTCAACGCCGACGGAAAGCCTGACTTGGCGGTCGCCGGGGGCGGCAACACCATCTCGGTACTGCTCGGTGACGGCAGCGGCAGCTTCGGGGTAAAGGCCGACTTCACCGCAGATTTCGGCCCCACCTCAGTCGCCACAGAGGACTTCAACGCCGACGGTCGCCCCGACCTGGCGGTCGCCAACGGGGGCTCCGACACCGTCTCGATTCTGCCCGGGAACGGCAGCGGAGGCTTCGCCGCCAAGACCGACTTCACTACAGCCACGGAACCCAACTCGGTGATCAGCGACGACTTCAACGGCGACGGAAAACCCGACATGGCGGTCGCCAACTCCGGCTCCGACACCGTGTCAATCCTGCTCGGAGACGGCAGCGGCAGCTTCGCAGGTAAGACTGACTTCGATACCGGCCTATCCCCCCAGTCTGTAGCCAGCGGCGACTTCAACGGCGACGGCAAGCGGGACTTGGTGGTAGCCAACGGCAACGCTGGAACAGTCTCGGTTCTGCTCGGAGACGGCGGTGGAGGCTTCGCACCCAAGGCCGACATCTCCACCGGTGGGGGCACTTTTTCGGTAATCAGCGAAGACTTCGACGGCGATGGAAAGTCCGACTTGGCAGTGGTCAACTACGGCCCCGATACGGTTTCGATCCTGCTTGGCGACGGTAGTGGAGGCTTCGGGCCCCCGGACCCCTTCTCGACCGGAACACTCCCTACTTCGGTAACTAGTGGAGACTTCAACGGGGACGGAAAGCCCGACCTTGCAGTTGCCAACTCCAGCTCCAACTCCGTCTCGGTCCTGCTCGGAATCGGGGACGGCAGCTTCGACACGAAGACTGACTTCACTACCGGCGGCAGCCCCCGATCGATCGCCAGCGACGACTTCAACGGCGACGGCAAGCCAGACCTGGCGGTGGCCAACATTTCATCCGGCGGCAGCATCTCGGTTCTGCTCGGAGACGGCAGCGGTAGCTTCGCAGACAAAACCGACTTCACCAGCGGCTTTTTTCCCAAATCGATAACCACCGACGACATCAACGGCGACGGAATGCCGGACCTGGTCGTTGGCAACGAAGTCTCCGACAGCTTGATCTTCTCGCTACCCGCCACCGTCTCGGTCCTGCTCGGAGACGGCGGCGGCGGCTTCGCGGACAGGATCGTCTTCACCGCAGGCGTGAATCCCCGGTCTGTGATCAGCGAAGACTTCAACGGCGACGGCAAGCCCGACGTGGCGGTAGCCAACTTCACCTCGAACGACGTCTCGGTCCTGCTCGGCGACGGCCGCCCGAGCATCCTGGCAAGCGACAGCGAGATCGCATTCGGCCGGCAGGGAGCCGACCCGGCGGTCCGCACCACCAAGCTCAGAAACGGCGGCACAACCAGCCTTCGCATCAGCAGCGCTTCGATCACGGGCACCGACGCGGCCGATTTCGAGATCACCGGTGAAGACTGCTCGGGCGAGGGGATCCCTGTAACTCGCGCCTGCGCGATCTCGGTCCGCCTGGACGCATCGGCTGAAGGCTTCAAGCGGGCGGAGCTCACGATCGCCAGCAATGCCCCGGGCTCACCGCTGAAGATCCCGCTGACAGGCTTCTGGGACGTCACCGCCCCGACCGCAACGATCAACTCGGGCCCGCCCGATCTGACCAACGACACGACACCCACCTTCGAGTTCTCCGCCGACGAAAATGCCGGCTTCGAGTGCCGAGTCTTCAAGCAGTTCTCGACACCCCCCGCCTTCAGCGCCTGCTCCGGCCCGGGGGATACCCACACCGCTGACCCGGGTCTCTCCTCCGGTGACTACTCGTTCCAGGTCCGGGCAACCGACAACGCTTCAAACACCGACATCGCCACCCACACCTTCAGCGTCGATGCCGGCGCCCCCAACGCTTCGATCAACACCGGGCCCGGCTCCAATACAAATGACGACACGCCCACCTTCGGATTCTCAGCGGACGGTACCCCGACATTCATGTGTCGCCTCTTCGAGCAGGGAAGCACCGTCCCCGCCTTCAGCACCTGCTCGGGGCCCGGAAACAGCCACACCCCCGAATCTCCGCTAAGCGACAGGCAGGACTACATATTCGAAGTCCAGGCCATCGACACCTACGGAAACGAAAGCCGGGCCAGCCGGAACTTCTCGGTTGCCACCGCCTCCCCGGAGACATCGATCGAGTCCGGCCCATCAGGTCCGACCAGCGACGACACCCCGACCTTCACCTTCTTGCCCGGTGCTCCCACATTCGAGTGCCGCATATCCGCGTTCGGCGCTGCGGTCGGCCCCTACGAAGCCTGTTCGGGGCCCGGCTCCAGCCACACACCTGCCTCGGCCCTGGCCGAAGGCAACTACAGATTCGAAATCCGGGCCGCCGACCTCGTCGGCAACTCGAGTACCGCAAGCCGCGACTTCACGGTCGACACAACCGCCCCCGACACCACAATCGACTCCGGACCCAGCGGACCCATCACAACCGATCAGGCCACCTTCACCTTCAGCGGAGACCCGGCCGCAGACACAGCAAAGGTCCAGTGCCAGATCGACGGCGAACCCTTCGCCGACTGCACTTCCCCTACGACCTTCACCGGCCTGAGCGACGGCCCCCACACCGCCAGCTTCCGCGCCGAAGACGCAGCCGGAAACCAGGACGCCACTCCGGCCACCCGGAGCTTCACCGTTGACACCACCGTCTACAAAGCCAAGATCAGCAAGGTGAGCGTCAAAGGCCCGTCCAAGGTCAAGAAGGGCAAGAAGGCCAACTACAAGGTCAAGATCTCCAACTCCGGCAATGCCGATGCCACAGGAGTAAGGCTCAAGGTAAGTGGCAAGGGCCTCAGCTTCAACACATCGGTCGGCAAGATCGCCGCAGGCAAGACCAGGACGGTCAAAGTCAAGGTCAAGCCGAAGAAGCCCGGCAAGGTCAAGGCCTCTTTCAAGGTGACCTCCAAGAACGCCGGCGGCAAGACCGTGAAGAAGACGATCACGGTCAAGAAGTAGTTCCCTCTCGCCGGATTGGACAGTCAGACGGGCAGTCAGAACTGGATTTCTGAAGCCGGGGATCGCGCGGACACTGGGAAAGAATCAAGCCAGGATCACCTACGAAACCGAAGGTCACAGGTTCGAATCCTGTCGGGCGCGCTGAAGATCTGGCTCAGCGATTGCGATCGCGGTCAGCCCGCCTGATTCGAGGGCCCCGAAAAGGGCAGTCAGACGGACAGTCATTTCGAAGATCGAGGCAGGGGACGACCAGCTCAGGTGACTTGAGCTCTACGACGTGCACCATTGAGGGGAGGCGCGCTACCCGCGGCGCGTCTGCACCGATCAAGGCAGGGCTTGATCCTCCCACTCCACAGCGAGCAGCATGTAGCTACCCGGGAGGCCCCTCAACTCGACTTCAGAGTGCTCGGTGAAGACGAGGTCGGCCGTCTCCGTGACCCCGCCGCTGACCGCGGCGGTGACCAGGATCTCACCACCGCGGGCCTGGTCGGTGACGCGCGCAGCAAGTGCGACGTTGCGACCGAACAGATCGCCGCCCTTTTCAAGCGCGGGACCGGTGTGGATGCCAACCCGAACCGTCACTGGCGCGCCACGCAGTTGGCGAGGCCTCGAGGCGAGCGCGCGCTGGATCGCGATCGCCGAGCGAATCGCGCCGTCGGCTTCAGCGAAGGCGATCATGAACCCGTCGCCTTGAGACTTGACAACCATTCCGCCATTACGGGTGGAACATCTGCGGACTATCGCGTCGTGGGCCGCGAGGACCCTGAGCCAGTTCTTGTCGCCCAGCTCCTCGTTGAGTGCCGTTGAGCCCACGATGTCGCTGAACAGGATCGTCAACGTGCCGTCTGGCGCCGCTAATTTTCGGAGTTCGGGCTCCGCCTCCTCGGCCCAGCCCGCAAGATCTTCGAACGAACTCCGGATCACCTGACCCAGCCCTTCCTCGCGTACGCGTGCCGCGGTCTGCAGGACCGCGAAGAAGGGCGTCAAGGCGTTCGCTCGTGGTTCCGTTCGCTTCGCCCGCTCGTATGCAAGCTCGGCTTCCAGATGTTCGGCGCGTCGGCGTTCTCGCTGCCACAAGAGGCCAAAGGCGATGAGAACCGCGACCGCGGCAATCACTGAGACGAGGAGGATTTCCGATATTGAGGTCAGGCGTTTGCACCGTACCTTCAGACGGCGAAGACCGGCGACCGGGGTGTCACGCAGCCACCCCGGGGAAACCGGGGGCCGCTTCTCCCACCTGCTCCGTGGTGACCGGACAGGCAGGAAGGTCCTGGGCTGATCCTGTGGCCAGGCACAGCGACTACGAAACCGAAGGAATCGAGCGCCTGGGTAGAGCGCAAGTCCTGGTCGCCGCAGTTATCGAGCCGGGAGCGGCCGCAAGAAGGCCGGTGGCCCTCGCTACTCAGGTCGCTTCGCCGTTGGCCGTCATCTCTACCTCGATGTTCCCCCTGGTTGCCCGCGAGTAGGGGCAGACCTTGTGGGCGGCGTTGACGATCTCCTTCGCCTGCTCGGGGTCGCTGATTCCAGGCATGCTGACGTGGAGGCGGACGCCGACGTCGAAGCCACGGTCATCGGCGGTCTTGAGCTCGACCTCCGAGTCGATCCCGACATCGCCCAGATCGACCTTCTGCCGACGCGCGATCGCGCTGAGCGCACCTCCGAAGCAGGCTGTGTAGCCGACCGCGAGGAGCTGCTCGGGGTTGGTGCCCGGCTCATCCGCGCCCGGGAGTGCGATATCAACCTCGAGGACGCCGTCGGAGCTGCGGCCCCGTCCGCCGAGACGCCCTCCGTCGACGTGAGCTTCAGCCGTATAGATCACTTTGCCTGCCATTTGGAGCCTTTCCGGTCGTTTCGATGCCAAGGTACCTATATTCACCTTCGAGGTGGATCCGGGGCCCTGATTCTGCGTGGTTGACTGAGCATGCGGTTGGGCTTATGCAGGAGTCAGCCTCCCTGGCCGAATCGTGCCGGGCAGCAGCAGCCACGCTCTCCGTGACCGCCACGCGATCAGGCATCGGCTGGGGCGGTACGAGCCCGGTTGCGCCAGGCCCTACCATGGCGGTATGGCACTTCTTGAGGAACAGGAAATCGCGGAAAGGCTCGAAGCCCTTGAAGGCTGGCAGCGCAAGGGCGAGGAGATCGTGCGGGAATTCAAGCTCGACGACTTCGTCGGCTCGGTGAAGTTCGTCGACTCTGTGGTCGAGCCGGCCGAGCGCATGGGTCACCACCCGGACATCGCGATCTCTTGGAATACGGTCACGGTCTCGATCTCGACCCACTCCGAAGGTGGGCTGACGGCGGCGGACTTCGAGCTTGCCGCTGAGATTGACGCCCTGGCCTGAGCGATTCAGTCGTATTCGTGGAAACCTCGGCCGGTTTTCTGGCCGAGCTCTCCTGCGGCGACTTTGGCCTGGACCGACTCGGGTGCCTTGTGGTCCGGGTTTCCTGATTCGGCGTATAGCGCGTCGCTGATCGCGACCGCGACGTCGAGGCCGACAAGGTCCAGCAGCGCAAGTGGTCCCATCGGATGGGCGAGACCGAGCGACATACAGGTATCGACGTCTTCCGAGGGCATGCCGGTCCGCTCCTGTAGCCGGACCGCGTCGAAGAGGTACGGAAAGAGCAGGCGGTTGACCACGAAGCCGGACATGTCGGGAACTTCGACCGGGGTCTTGCCGGCGCTACGGCACCACTGCGCCGCCCGCTCACCGATGTCTGGATCAAGCCCCTCTGGAAGGCAGATCTCGACCAGGCGCATCACCGGTACCGGATTGAAGACATGAAGGCCGAACAGCCGGCCGGGTTGGCCGCAGGCGGCAGCGAGCTCGCCGACCGAGAGGGAGGAGGTGGTGGTGGCCAGGTCCGCATCGGGCGCCGCCTCGGCCAGTTGCTTCAGCAGCGCGGCCTTCGCTTCCGGATCCTCGACGATCGCCTCGACCGCCAGGGAGACCGACGACAGCTCGGTCGCGTCGGTGGTGACGTGGACCCGGCTGAAATCGCCGCCGTCAACCCGGGGGCAGGCGGATCGCAGGTCGCCCCGGGCCCTCTCGGCCGATTGCTCGCTTCGGGCGAGCAGGAAGACCCGGTCGGAACCGGCTGAGGCCAGCGCCGCAAGTCCGGTGGCGATCGCGCCACTGCCGGCCACGGCGAACTCCCTGTGGGGGTTGGCTTCCATCGCTTCACCCTACGGTTTTTCCGGGCCGCGGACCGTGCTTGACTGACCAATCAATCAGGTATCCTCGGGAGAAGTTCTCAGTCGCCCGGCCGGACCGGGCATCCGATTCCGGATTCATTACGAAAGGTTTTCGATGAGCAAGTTTGGCGGACGCGAAGTCGTCATCGTTGAGGCAGTCCGTACCCCGGTAGGCCGCGGTCACAAGGAGAAGGGCTACTACAAGGACCTTCACCCCTCGAACCTGCTGGCCCACGCCTACAAGGAGCTGGTCAATCGCGCGGGAATCGACCCGGCCGAGGTGGAAGACGTGGTCGCAGGCTGCGTCCAGCAGTTCGGCGAGCAGAGCCTGAACATCGGCCGTAACGCATGGCTCGAAGCCGGCTTCCCGATCGAGACCCCCGCGACCACGATCGACCGCCAGTGTGGCTCCGCCCAGCAGGCGGTCAACTACGCCGCGGCGATGATCGCCTCCGGCGTGCACGACGTGATGATCGGCGGCGGCGTCGAGCACATGGGCCACATCTCCTTCTCCGACAGCTTCAAGGTCATGGACGAGTACGGCTTCGGCTACTCGCCCGAGCTGATGAAGCAGTACAACCTGGTCAACCAGGGTCTCTCGGCCGAGATGATCGCCGACAAGTGGGACATCTCCCGCGAAGAACTCGACGCGCTCGGCGTTCAGTCCCACGCCCGCGCCCAGCAGGCCACTGAGGAAGGTCGCTTCGAGCGTGAGATCGCCCCGGTCCAGGTCAACGGCGATACCTATACGACCGACCAGGGCATCCGCCCGGGCACGACCATGGAGGCCCTGGCCGGCCTGAAGACGGTCTTCAAGGAAGACGGCAAGGTGACCGCCGGCAACGCCTCCCAGGTCTCCGACGGCGCCGCCGCGATCCTGCTGATGAGCCGCGAGAAGGCTGACGAACTCGGCCTGAAGCCGCGGGCGAAGATCCTCGACCAGACCGCGGTCGGAGTCGACCCGGTGATGATGCTGACCGGCCCGATTCCGGCCACGCAGAAGCTGCTCGAGCGCAACTCGATGACCATGGACGACATCGACCTGGTCGAGATCAACGAAGCCTTCGCTTCGGTGGTCGTCGCCTGGCAGCGCGAGCTGAACCCGGACATGGACAAGGTCAACGTCAACGGCGGCGCGATCGCGATCGGCCACCCGCTCGGCTCGACCGGCGCCCGCCTGCTGACCACGCTTCTGCACGAGATGGAGCGAGACGACAAGCAGGTCGGTCTCGTGACCATGTGCTGCGGCGGAGGCATCGGCACCGGCACCCTGATCGAGCGCGTCTGATCCCAGGCCGATCTTTCAGCGGCACCAGTCAGCGCCCAGCTGACCGAGACCCTTTCTGAGCGTGATTTGCCTCGCCATAGCGGGGTAGATCGCGTTCAGAAGACGGTCGGCTGCCTTCGGGCGCGCCGGTTGTGGGCCCGGAGAAACGGGCGATCGCCGGAGCGGCGTCGGCCCAGCGGTTTTCCCGCAGCGCGGATCCGTAGGCTGCCCGGCCCGAGGCCTCCGGTCCGGTCTATAGCCTCCAGCTACATGAGCGCAATGGATCGCGTCGCGATCGGGGCGATGGGAGATACGCCCGCAGACATGGCCGAAATGGCCCGTCAGGCCGAACAGGCCGGTTTCGACTCGATCTGGGCGATCGAACTCTTCCGAAACGCCTTCACCCAGACCACCTGGCTGGCCAGCCAGACCGAGAAGGCCGACATCGGCACCTCGATCGCCTGGGGCTTCGTCCGCAGCCCGATGACCATGGCGATGAGCGCGATGGACATCGACGAGATCTCCGGTGGCCGATTCCGGCTCGGCCTCGGTCCGGGGGTGAAGCGATTGATCGAGACCTGGCACAACGCCGACTACGGCAGGCCGGCTCCGCACCTGCGGGAGACGATCCAGGCGGTTCGGGAGATCATCCGGGCCGCCGCAGCCGGCGAACCGGCTGCCTTCAAGGGTGAGTACTACGACATCGACATCAAGGGCTGGTACCGCTCGACTCCTCCGGTGCGGGCCGAGATCCCGATCTATACGGCGGCGGTGCAGAAGGGGATGTGCCGGATGGCCGGGGACGTCGCCGATGGTCTGATCGGGCACCTGATCTGTTCGGCCAGCTGGATCGAAGAGGTGATCGTGCCCAACTTCGAACTCGGGCTGTCGCGTTCCGGGCGGGATAGAAAGGACTTCACCTTCCTGCCCAGCATCTGCGTTGCGATCGACGACGACTACGAGCGTGGTCTCGACGCAGCCCGTCGGACCCTTGCTTTCTATTCGACCGTGAAGACCTACATGCCGCTATTCGACCACCACGACTTCGGGCAGAACGCCGCCGATGCCGCCGCCGCCTTCCGCAAGGGAGACATCGAGGGTGTCGCCGCGGCCATTTCTGACGAGATGGTCGAGCACTACTGCGCGGTCGGAACACCGGACAAGGTGCGGGCCAAGGTCGAAGAGATCGCCCCCTTCGCGGACGCGGTCTTCCCCGGTGCTCCGACCTACTTCATCCCGAACGAGCAGGTCTCGGAGTACAACGACCGCATCATCGAGACATTCGGGCATGGGGCCGCCGCGCTCTGAGCAGATGGTTCTCCGGGCAGGGCAGACAGCCGGCCTGGGTCGGTCCCGAGACCGCTCTGGACCGGGGCTGCGATGAGCAAGATCGTCGAAGAAGAGGTGACGGTGGGCAAGGCGAACCTGACCTTCCGGCGGACCTCGGGTCGCGGCCATCCGGTGATCATGCTCCACGGGCTCATGGACTGCGCCGAGAGCTGGGACCCGTTCGCCCGGTCGATATCGAGGCCGACGCTCGCCTTCGACCTTCCGGGCTTCGGTCACAGCTCGCTCGCCGGCGACGACATCTGGAAGTGGCAGGGACTGTTCGACCGGGCCCTCAAGAAGCTCGACATCGACAGTTCGTTCCTGCTCGGCCACTCACTCGGTGGCGCGCTCGCTTCGGCCCTGGCCGCACGACAGCCGGAAAGAATCCGCTCGCTCGCCGTGATCGCCCCGGCCGGCTACAGCCGGATTCCGCTGGCCCAGTTCCTGGCCCGACCCGAGATGGAGTTCCTGCTCGGGCAGACGGCCCCCCGGGCGATGCGCTTCCGGCCCCTGGTCAACCTCACCTACCGCAACCTCTTTTCCCACCACCACGATCCCTCCGACGAGCTGATCGGTCGTCTGGTCGAATCGAGGAACGACATGATCCCGGGAATCAAGACCGGCATGCATCTGCTGCGTGAGCTCTCGAAGGACCGTTTCCGGGAAAGCCCCTACGAGGGTCCGGTGGCCGGGCTCTGGGGGGAGCACGATCGAATGGTGCCGCCCAAGTACTCGATGAAAGGCCTGCTCGGGGTGTTTCCGGATGCTTCGACCGAAGTGATGGAAGGCATCGCTCACCACCCGCAGGAGGAGGCGCCCGGCGAAACCCTCGACTGGATAGCCGAGTGGACCGAGTCGACCGTGCGCGAAGCGATGCTGGTTTCGGCCGGCCAGCCTTTCGGCTGACCCGCGGGCCTTCGACCGGCCGACCCCGAGGTGGTTCCACCGCGACGGCAGGTCGCGGTAGGGGCCAAGCTCGGCACAACGAGAACCGGCCCCCACCGTCAGGCGAGGGCCGGTTTCCCTGCGTTCCAGCCGGTGCTAGCCGGCGAGCATGTTCTGGAAGGCGGTCTCGACTTCCTTGACGGCTTCGTCTCCACCGGTCGGTGAGTCCTGCGTGAAGCAGTTGCTCAGGTACTCCTCCGACGGGAAGATCAGCTCGTTGTCGGCAAGCGCGGGATCCTTCTTGGTCAGGATCTCCTTCACTCCCTTGACCGGGCTGATGTAGTTGACCCACTCGACGATCTGGGCCATGTTCTTCGGCTCGTATACGTAGTTCATGAACTCGTATGCGGCTGCCGCGTCGGGCGCACCGGCCGGGATCATCATGTTGTCGGACCAGAGCGCGCAGCCTTCGGTCGGCTGGACGTACTGGATGTTCGGGTTGTCGAACTGGGCCTGTACGGCGTCACCTGACCAACCGAGCGCCGCTACGACCGTTCCCTTGGCGAGGTCCTGGAGGTAGTTGTTGCCGGTGAACTGGCGGATCTGGCCGTTGGCGACGTTCTTCTCGAGCTTGTCGATCTGCTCGAGCCACTGCTCGGTAGTGGCATCGGCGGGATCTACCCCGTCGGCCTTGAGCATCATCGGCACGGTGTCGCGCATTTCGCGAAGCAGGGTGACCTTGCCCTTGTACTTGGGGTCGAACAGGTCGTTGACCGACTTGACGTCGGGCGCGAGGTCTTCGCGTACGACCAGGCCGGTCATCCCCGACTGCCACGGCACGGTGAAGTCACGGTTCGGGTCGAAGGTCGGGTTCTTGAGGCCGTCGATCATGTTCTCGTCGACCACCGGCAGTTCGGCCTTGTCCAGGTTCTGGACGTAACCGAGGTCGTGCATCTTCTTGGACATCCAGTCACTGGTCACGGCGATGCTGCGACCGCCGGAGTCTCCCTGGCTGAACAGAGGCTGGACCTTGCCGAAGAACTCGTCGTTGTCGTTGACGTCCTCGACGTACTCGACCTTGATGCCCGACTCCTTCTCGAAGTCCTTGATCGTCTGCTTGTCGATGTAGAGGGGCCAGTTCGAAATCTTGAGATTGCCGGTCGACTCTCCTGCGGTCGCCACGGTCGCTTCTTCAGCTCCGTCCGAGAGTCCGCCGCCTCCGCTGCAGGCTGCGATTGTCAGTGACGCGACGGCAACTCCGATCGCCAGCACTGCAATTCTGAGCGGGTTCCTGCTGGTACTACCTTCCATTCGATCGCCTCCGTAGGGACCCGCCGACTCTTGCGTCAATGACGGGTCAGTCTGAAATGTGAACGACCAGCTTACCCATGTTCTCGCCTGCGAAAAGCATGTTGAGAGCATTCGGAAGCTCCTCGAAGCCCTCCACCACGGTCTCCTCCGAGCGGATTTTGCCTTCCGCGAGCCACTTCGAGAGGTCCCTGATGGCTTCACCGAATCGCGGGTAGTAGTCGAGGATGATGAAGCCCTGGAGCTTCACCCGGTTGATCAGCAGGTTGCCGAAAGTTCGCGGACCCGGAGGCAGTTCGGTCTCGTTGTAGCCCGAGATCAGACCGCAGAGGACCATTCGCGCCCGGACGTTGAGACGGGCCATCACGGCCTCCATGATCTCGCCGCCGACGTTCTCGAAGTTGACGTCGATCCCATCGGGCGTCGCCGCCTTCAGCTGCGCTCTCCAGTCTTCAGCCTTGTAGTCGACCGCGGCGTCGAAGCCGAGGGTGTCGGTCAGGAAGGCGCACTTCTCGGGCCCGCCGGCGATGCCGACCACGCGCGCCCCTTTCATCTTCGCGAGCTGGCCCGCCACCGAGCCGACCGCGCCCGCGGCGGCCGAGACGACCACGGTCTCGCCCTCCTGCGGCTCGCCGATCTCGAGCATTCCGAAGTAGGCCGTGCAGCCGGTCATGCCCATCGTTCCGAGCAGCTGGGCCGGGCTCGCATCAACTTCCTCCGGCACGATCATCAGCGGCATCTCGTCGCTGGTGATCACGTAGTCCTGCCAGCCGGTCAGGCCGTTTACGAGCGCGCCAACGGGGTAGTTCGGGTTCTTCGACTCGACCACTTCACCCAGGCCGAGGGCGCGCATGACTTCGCCGATCGCCACCGGTGGCAGGTAGGTCGGCTCTTCGCCGATCCAGGTCCGGTTGGTCGGGTCGATCGAGATCGCCTTGATCCGGACCAGCGCTTCGCCTTCGCCGATTTCCGGGACCGGCTCGCGAACCAGGTCATAGGTGTTCTCGTCCACGGGCCCGGTCGGGCGCTCGGCCAGCAGGAAACGGCGGTTTTCTTCGCTCATGAGTCTGAGGCTACACGGGCGCCGCCGCTCCCGGGTCCGATCGCCTCAGGGTCGCAGCCGAGCGCCGGGCAACCTCAGCCGGTGAACTCCCGGCGCCAACTGCTTCATGCCGGCCGTCCGCTCAGGTCGGGTCGCCCGAAGTCCTCGGCTGGCCGCTGTTCTGCGACAGCGCCTCGAGTCGGGCGATCTCGCGCTCGCCGACGATCCTCGCCGGGTCGTCGACTGCCAGCGGATCGATCATCCGGCGAACCCGGTTGCGGATCTGAAGGGAAAAGTGGGGGGTGACTGCACCGGTCAGCTCACGGATGTCCTCCGGGGTGACCGGGCTGCCGGAGTCGAGTACTCCGAGGTGTTCGGTTTCGCTCATTCTGGGTTTCCGTTCGTTCTTGCCGAGGCCCGATCGGGCGGCTCAGGGTGTGCTGTTGAGAGTTTCTACAGGAGTCAGTTCGGCTGCGTCGTCGATCACGGCCTGCTGGTCCACGTCGATGAGCGATTCGTCGCCGATGATCCAGACGTGGTTGTAGAGGGCCCGGGTCGGATCGGTGTCGTAACCGGGCTTGACATCGAGCAGGTAGTTGAGCACCGACTCCGGCAGCTCGTCGCTGCTGTCGGTCAGCAGCAGGGCCGGCCAGGTGCCGTTGGTCGAAAGTGACGTGGCGGCGATCGCGTCCATCGGCCGGTCGGCGCGGGCGACCGTGAATCCGTGGCCGGGGTCGTTCAGGTTCCAGCCGAAAAGGCCGCTGGAGAAGCGGACCAGCTCGACCGAATTCTCTGCCGGGTCGCTGCCCGATACGCGTTCGACACGATCGACGACCTTGGTCAGCTGTTCCAGGGCTGCGGCCGAAACTGCCTCGGGCGGTCCGAGTACGAACACCGGAACCTCCCGGTTCTCCTTCTTCTTGAGGAATTCGATCGTCGCCTTCGGCACTTCGTCGGTCCCGCTGAACAGAACGACATCACCGGAACGTGCGGCCCATGTGGCGGCGGGGGTCGAGAACTCGGCGTCCTCGGAAGAGACCACCACGAAGGCATCGGGCTGGCCGCTGTCGAGCCTCGCCCTCAGCTCTGCCGCCCGGACGGCGAGCGTCGCCGGGTCGGAGCCCTTGACCTGCCTCACGTCGAAGTCGGGCGGTGGAGCGACCTGACCGAAGGTGAATACCTCGTTGCCGCCAGTGGTCGGGGATCCGTTCGGTTCGAGCTGCTGGACCACGCTGAGTGCTTGCTCTGACAGGGTTCCCGAAGGCGCCAGCAGGACCGGTGCCCCGATCGGCGGGTTGCTGAAGCTCGAGGCGACGATCCCCGCCTGCCAGTCATCGGCGCCGACCACCGCGACCGCCGAGGGTGGCGTGCCGGGTCCAGTCGTCGGGAAGGAGGCGAGTGCGGCGGCCAGGGATATCTCGACCGGGTCGGAGCCGTTGATCCGGGTCGTATTGCGGGTTGCGACCACGGGGAAGTCGAGAGCGCTGACCGTGGCGCCTTCGACCTGGCCGCTGGGCGGCGGCTCCGGGGATACCACCGAGCCACCATTGTCCGAGGTCTCCGTTGCTGTGTCGGATTCGGCCCCGACGTCGAAGAAGAAGTAGGCGACGAAGGCGGCCAGAATCAGGATCAGGACCAGCAGGATGCCGAGTCCTATCCATGGCACACCGGATGAGTTCGGTGCGCCCGGAGGGGCGTTGATCGGCTGTCTTCCCGCGGCAGGCACGAAGCAAACCGTACCGCTCGGCCGAAGTCGTAAGAATGGCGGCGATGCCCTATCCCGGTCGGAACAAAGACGAATGAGCGCGGTCACCTCGAGATCGCCGGCTGCGATGTGGTCGATCTCGCGGCCGAATTCGGCACGCCTGCCTACGTCTTCTCCGTACCTGAAATGCGCAACCGGGCCCGTGCTTACAACGAAGCCTTCGCCACGCGCACCGACGAGTTCGAGGTGCTCTACGCCAGCAAGGCGCTGCCGGTCACCGCCGCCTACCGCCTGTTCGCCGAAGAAGGCCTCTCGGTGGACGTCGCCTCCGGCGGCGAGCTGACCATGGCCCTCGCTGCCGGCTACGACCCGTCGCTGATCTACATGCATGGCAATAACAAGACCGACGCCGAACTGAGGCTCGCCGACGCAGACCGGGGTCGGCCACCTGATCCTCGATTCATTCGACGAGATCGAGCGCTGCGAGCGGGTGCTGACCGATGAGACGGACGTAATGATCCGGGTCACTCCGGGCATCAAGCCTTCGACCCACACATACATCCAGACCGGCCAACTCGATTCCAAGTTCGGATTCGGCCTCGAAGACGGCAGCGCCGCACGGGCGATCAAGCGCACGCTCGAGTCGGCGAAGCTCAACCTGGTCGGCCTCCATTTCCACATCGGATCCCAGATCTTCGAGATCGAACCTTTCCGCCTGGCGGTCCGGTCCCTGGCCGGGCTCAAGGGTGACTGGTGCCAGCATGCTCGACCTCGGCGGTGGCCTCGGTATCTCCTATGAGACGGAGGACGAGCCACCGAGGATCGAGAGCTACGTTGATCTGAAGATCGAGGCCGTTCGTGAATTCTTCGGTCGCGAGGTCAAGATCCTCATAGAGCCGGGCCGGTCGCTGGTCGGCAATGCCGGCGTGACCCTCTACACGGTCGGCACGATCAAGGAGATCCCCGGTATCCGGACCTACCTTTCAGTCGACGGCGGCATGTCGGACAACCTTCGGCCGATGCTCTACAACGCCAAGTACGAAGCGTCGATCGCCAACCGGGCCGGCCGCCCGGCGGAGACCATCGCGACGATCGCCGGCTCGCATTGCGAGTCCGGGGATATTCTGGTTCGTGACGTGGCACTGGCCGATCCCCATGTGGGCGACATCCTGATCACCCCGGCGACCGGCGCCTACGGTCACGCCATGGCCAACAACTACAACGGCATGCCGAGACCGCCGGTCATCTTCTGCGAGGACGGCGAGGCCGAAGTCGTGGTTCGCCGCGAGACCTGGGACGACCTGCTGGCGAGGGACGCATGAGTTCCGCAGCTGCCCCGGTCCGGATCGGCCTGCTCGGTCGCGGTACGGTCGGTGGAGCGTTGGTGGAGCTGCTCGAGGATCGCGAGCCGGCGGTGGCTTCGGCCACTGCCTCGAGGGTTGAGATCAGCGGGGTGCTGACCACCAGCGAGGGCGACTTCGAAGAGATTCTCGCCGGGGCCGATGTGATCGTCGAATTGATGGGCGGCACGACGACCGCCCGCGAGTACGTTCTCGCCGCCCTGAACGCAGGCAAGCCGGTGGTCACCGCCAACAAGCAGCTGCTGGCCCAGCACGGGGCGGAGCTTTTCGAGGCGGCCGACGATGCCGGTGTCCAGCTTCGCTTCGAGGCGGCCGTGGCCGGCGTCGTGCCGGTGATCCGCGTGGTCCAGGAGAGCTTCAGCGCGGTCGAGTTCAACAAGGTCTTCGGAATCGTCAACGGCACGACCAACTTCATCCTTTCCGAGATGGCATCGACCGGAGCGTCCTACGGGGACGTGCTGGCCCGGGCCCAGGAACTCGGCTACGCCGAAGCGGACCCGACCGACGACGTCAACGGCGCCGACGCCGCGGCCAAGATGGCGATCCTCGCCCGCCTCGCCTTCCACACTCCGGTCGAGTTCGACCAGGTGCCGTTCGAGGGGATCGAGTCGGTCCAGCCCGACGACCTGGCATACGCCAAGGAACTCGGCCTGTCCCTGAAGCTGCTCGGTGTGGCAGAGCGCTTCGAAGACGGCATCACGGTCAGGGTCTTTCCCTGCTTCCTCTACCCGGGTCATCCGTTGTCGCCGATCAACGGTCCTTTCAACGCGGTCATGGTCCAGGCACCGGAGATCACCGAAGTGACGATGTCGGGTCCGGGCGCGGGCGGACTCGAAACCGCCGCGGCCGTGCTTGGAGATGTGGTTTCGGTCGTCTCCGGCGACGCGCCGGTCCACCGGGCCGGCAACGAACTGCCGATTCTTTCCGACGTCGAATCCTCCTTCTACCTTCATCTGGAAGTCGCCGACGAGCCCGGGGTTCTGGCACAGGTGGCGAAGATGCTTTCCGACAGCGGCATTTCGGTCAAGAGCGTGGTGCAGAAGGGAATCGGAAACGACGCCCGTCTGGTCATGGTCGTCCACCGCTGTTCCGAGTCCCTCTTCATGGAGGCGGTCGGGCAGATCGGAGAGCTCGGTTCGCTGCGCTCCAGCCCGCGCTTCATCCGGGTCATCGAAGAAGAATTCGTTTAGGAAAACGTGCCGCAGCCACTGATCGAGAGATATCGCGATTACATCCCGCTCGAGCCCGACGACCCGATCGTCTCGATCAACGAGGGCTCGACCCCGCTGGTCCCGGCGCCTCGCCTGTCCGAACGGGTCGGCGCCAATGTCTTCCTGAAGATCGAGGGCGCAAACCCGACCGGCTCCTTCAAGGACCGCGGAATGACCGTCGCCGTATCGCGGGCCAAGGGCCGCGGGGCTGAAGCCGTCATTTGCGCGTCGACCGGCAATACCGCCGCCAGTGCCGCCGCCTACGCGGTGCGGGCCGGCCTTACCGGGGCGGTGATCGTGCCCGAAGGCAAGATCGCGATCGGCAAGCTCGCGCAGGCTCTGATCCACGGTGCCAGGGTGGTGGCGCTGGAAGGAAACTTCGACGACGCCCTGGTGATCGTCCGCGAACTGGCCGAGCGCCACCCGATCGAGCTGGTCAATTCGGTCAACCCCTACCGGATCGAAGGCCAGAAAACCGCCGCCTTCGAGCTGATCGAGGAGCTCGGTGGACCTCCCGACGCGCTGTCGATTCCGGTCGGCAACGCCGGCAATGTAACCGCCTACTGGAAGGGCTTCCAGGAGTGGGATACCTCGCCGATCATGTACGGCTTTCAGGCGGCCGGTGCCGCGCCGCTGGTCGATGGAGCCCCGGTTGCCAAACCCGAGACGGTCGCCTCGGCGATCCGCATCGGTTCCCCGGCTCGCTGGGAGGAGGCCATGAACGCCTTCAACACCTCTCGCGGACGGGTCGCCGCGGTCACTGACGAGCAGATCCTCGACGCCTATTCCTGGCTCGCCTCGAACGAGGCCGTCTTCTGTGAGCCCTCCTCGGCCGCCTCGGTCGCCGGCCTGCTGACCCACGGCCTCCAGACCGTAGACGGAATGGACAAGCCCGAGACCGTGGTCTGCGTACTCACCGGCCACGGCCTGAAGGATCCCGACACCGCCCTGAGTACGGCGCCCTCCGGTCATCAACTGCGCCAACGACATCACCGCAGTCGAACACGCCGTCTTCGACTGAATCGGACAGGGTGCTTTCGTCATGAGGGCGGCCGGGGGAGGGTTTCCCGCCCCCCGACCACCCTCCATCGCCGGGACCCTCACGAGGCAACCCGGCCGTGTCGCGGGTCAGGCCCGCAGGCGGTAGCCGCGTTTGAACAGCTGGTGGTTCAGGGCGAAGAGGGCGGCGGTGGCCACTACCAGCGCGATCAGCGACAGCGCCACGTTGACGTCGGAGGTCCCGAGAAAGCCGTAGCGGACCAGGTTGATCATGTAGAAGACCGGATTGAAGTGGGTGATCGTCTGCCAGGGCTCGGGCAGCAGGGCGGAGGAGTAGAAGACTCCGCCGAGGAATATCAGCGGGGTCAGGATGAAGGTCTGGGCGAAAGAGACGTCGTCGAACTGCTCGGCCCGGATTCCGACCAGTACCCCGAGCTGTGAGAAGAAGAAGCCGACCAGCAGCAGCGCGCTGACCAGCACCAGCGCGTGGTTCACCGGAAGGTCGATCAGCAGGGTGGCGACCACGAACGTGACCACGGCGATGATCATGCCGCGCAGGAAGCCGCCGAGCGAGAAGGCGAGAAGGAGCTGGAAGGGCGAGGAGGGCGAGGAGAGCTGGTCGTCAATGGCCCGCTGGAACTTCTGCTGGAGGATCGAAGAGGAGTTGTTCGAGAAGGCGTTGAGCGCCCAGGCCATCATGATCAGGCCCGGGGTCACGAAGACGACATAGTCGACCCCGTCGAGCTTGCCGACACGGGTGCCGAGAGCGGCGCCGAATACCGTGATGTAGAGGAAGGTCTCGAGCAGCGGGGCTCCGATCGTCTGACCCTTGATCTTCATGAAACGGCTGACTTCGCGCCGGGTCAGGGCGCTGAGGCGGATCATGGTCGGATTCATCCGAGTTCCCGCCCTTCGGCTTCGGCGAGTGCGATCGCTTTGGCCCTTGAGAGCTCCTTGCGCCCGACCAGTTCGAGGTAGGCATCTTCGAGGCTCTCGACCTGGTACTCGGCCGCAAGTTCGCGGCTCGAGCCCTCGGCGACGATCTGCCCGCCGTTGATGAAGGCGATCCGGCTGCAGAGCTGTTCAGCCTCTTCGAGATAGTGGGTGGTCAGCAGGATCGTCGTGCCTTCGGTATTGACCCGCTGTACGTACTGCCAGAGCTCCAGTCTCAGCTCGACGTCCACGCCGGCGGTCGGCTCGTCGAGGATCAGCAGCTTCGGGCGGTGCATCAGCGCCCTGGCCAGCACCAGCCGGCGCTTCATGCCACCGGACAGCGTCCGCGTGCGCTCGTCCTTCTTCTCGGTCAGGGTGAAGGCGTCGAGCAGTTCCTTGACCCTTTCCCGGCGGTCGTTCTTCTTCATCCCGAAGTAGCCGCCGTGGAAGTCGAGGGTCTCCTCGACCGTCAGGAACCAGTCGAGGTTGAGGTCCTGCGGGGCCAGTCCGACCGCTTCACGGGCGGACTGGTAGCCGTCTACCGCGTCGTTGCCGAATATGCGGATCGAGCCCGAGGTGGGGGATGCCAGGCCGGTCGAGCAGTGGATCAGGGTCGACTTGCCGGCTCCGTTTGGCCCGAGCAGGCCGAAGAACTCGCCCGAGGCGACCTCGAGCGAAACGCCTTTCAGGGCCTCGGTGCCGGTCGGGTAGCGCTTGGTCAGATCGGTGACCTTCAGGGCCGGCGGGTCGTCGCCGGTTGAGAGGCCTGTCTGGTCAGGGGAGGGGGAATCGAGCATCAGGCCATCATGACCTCTCGGCCCCTCCGGCGTTCTGCGGGGCGTCCGGACAGCCCTGCTCACCGGCAGGCCACGCGTTTCCGAGCCTCTGCTCGATAGAGCGGGCGCCGACCGTCGGTCAGTCCTCGAGCCGGGCCAGGCAGCCCCGAGATGGCGAACAGCAGCAGTCCGACGGCAAGGACTATTCCGTGGGATCCGACTTCGGTCCGACAATTCAATACCTTTCGAACCGTGACCGACCGCCACCGACTCGTCCGGGTACCGGCCTCATCGGCCAACCTCGGACCGGGCTACGACGTGATGGCCGTCGCCCTGGATCTTCACCTCGAGCTCGAAGTCAGCGAGACCGGCGCGTTCTCGGTCGAGTGCGAACTGGATGTCTCGACCGGCCGCGAAAACCTGGTCGTGCGCGCTTTCGAAACCCTGCATCCGGCGGACGGACTGAGCTTTCGTATCGGCGGAGAGATCCCGCTGGCCAGGGGCATGGGTTCCAGCGCCGCCGCGATCGTTGCCGGTCTGGTTGCGGCCGACCACATGTATGAGCTGGGCCTGGAGAGGCAGGAACTCCTCGAGAGGGCGACCGCGCTCGAGGGCCATCCCGACAACGTCGCAGCCGCGATCTGCGGGGGTTTCGTGATCTGCGCGGGAAGCGACAGCGACCTGGTGGCGACCCGGATCGATTCGCCTGAAGGCCTCGAAGGCATCCTGGTCATACCCCACGAGCCGGTCTCGACCTCGCTCGCCCGCGGGGTGATACCGGCGGAGGTGCCGCTCGGCGATGCGGTCGCCAACGCCTCCGCGGCGGCACACCTCACGCTCGGCCTCAGCCGCGGTGACTTCGATCTGATCACTCTGGGCGTCCGCGACCGACTGCATCAGGGTCGGCGCCGGCACCTGTTCCCGAAGTCCATGGAGATCGTCGAGCAGGCCGCCTCGCTGGGTGCGATCGGCGCCACGATCTCGGGTGCCGGCCCGACGGTGCTGGTCTGGAGTGGCTGGCAGGAAACGGGCATGGTCAGCGCGGCGCTGCAGGAGCGTTGTGCCGACTGGGCCGAGATCCGCCGGGTCGGATTCAGCCCGCTCGGCGCCGACGTTCCGGAGCTCTGAACGGGTGGATCTGCTGCTTCAGGTCGGCCTGATCGAACTGGCGATCGGTGCGCTGCTCGGCTGGGCGATGGTGATCAGATCCGAAAAGCCCGAATGGCTGAAGCGCATCGGCGTCGCCAAGCCCCACCGCATCCTTCAGGTTCACCTCGACTTCCTGATGATGGGCCTGATCCTGATCGCGGTCGGCCTGGTCGTATCCGATCCGCCCGCGCTCCTTCAGGCGATGCTGATCTTCGGCACCGTGATGAACCCGTCGCTGTTCATCCCGCTCGCCTTCAACCCGGCAGTGGAGAAGCAGCTCTGGTACCGCGGCCTGGCGATCCTTTCCTTCATTGCGGTGTCGGGCGGTCTGGTCTGGGCCGCCGTGCTCGGACCCTGATGGTCAGGACTTCGGTTCGAGGTCGCGGACCGTCCGGTTTGCCTTTTCGAGGGGTCCGGAGAGGTCGAGGCGTTCGAGCACTTCGACCGTCAGCCGTGCGTAGTCGAGGGCCTTGCGGCGCTTGAACTCGTAGATCGGCTTGCCTGCCCGGGCTGACTCGGGATAGACGATCGAGCGCCGGATGACCGTATTGAACACAAGCTCACCGAACTCTTCGCGCAGAAGCTCGAGCGTACGTCGTGCGTGTTTCGTCCGCATGTCGGCGATGTTCAGCATGATGCCCAGCAGCTCGAGGTCCGGGTTGAGGTTCTCCCTGGCCAGGTTGATCACCTCCATCGCCTGCTCGGCTCCCTGCTCGGAGAAATGCTCGGCCTCGGTCGAGAGGATCGCCCGATCCGCGGCGACCAGGGCGTTGACCGTGAGCAGGCCGAGGGTGGGAGGGCAGTCGATGAGGATGATGTCGTACTGGCGCTTGGGCTCGCGCAGGGCACTGCGCAGGGTCAACTCACGACCGATCTTTCCGGCCAGCATCAGTTCGGCCTCGGCAAGCCCGAGGTTGGCCGGGATCACGCCGTTGTGGATCGCGTCCATGGCCTTTTCGCGCCCGGCCAGCACTTCGCCCAGGGTCGGAAAGGCCTCGGCCGGCACTCCGAAGTACTCGGAGAGGTTGCCCTGGGGATCGCTGTCGATCGCCAGCGTGTTCAATCCCGCGCGGCTCAGGCCGTCGGCCAGGGAGCGGGTCAGGGTCGTCTTGCCCGTGCCGCCCTTCTGGGAGAGGATCGCGATCGTTATGGCCACTCGCACACCCTACCCACGCCCCCGGGGCCGGGCGGCGGCGGCCCAGCCCGTAGAATCATCCACCGATGGGTCCCGTCTACGCCGAAACCGAGATCGACGCGCCGCGCGAGATGATTTACGACTACCTGCTGGACGTCAGTACGCGGCCGGTCCTATTCGCCGGTGCGATCGACGACTTCCGACTGCTGCGACTCGATACCAGGGGCCTCGGAGCCGGCGCGAGGTTCCGGTTCAAGCGTCACTCGGCCTGGAACGATTCGACCATCACTGCAATCGAGGCGCCCCGCCGGATTTCCGAGCGCGGAGCCACCGGCAGGCTCAATCGCAACAAGACCGGCTTCGAATGGGAAATCGGCGAGGATTCGGGCGGCGTGAGCGTGGTCCGGCTCTCCTACTGGATCGAGCCCTATGGCGTCTATCGCCACTTTCAGCGGTGGACCGGCGGGCCCCGCTGGTACACGCGGCAGATGCGCAACGCGCTGCGCAGGCTGCGTGAGCTGATCGAGGCCGAGCGCATGGCGACCGAAGAGGTCGGCGTCGCAGGCGGCAACCGCTACGAGACCGGCATCCGTTAGTCCTTCCAGACGAATAAACTTCTCCGACAGATGGAAATTTCTCTGAACACCAAGTCGATCCGAGCCCTCCTGGCAGTTCTTCTCCTGGCCTTTTCCGGATTCGCCCTGGCGGCCTGTGGCTCTGACGAAAGCTCAGAAGGCTCAGCGGGCGAAGAGGAGGTCGAGATCGTAATTGAGGGCGAGCCGATCGAGCTCGAGCCCTTCGAGTACAACGTGCTCTTCACCCGGCCGCTCAACCGATTCGACGTCGAGGACCGCGAGTACCTCAAGGACCAGCCCGCACCAAAGCTCGGTGAGACCTACGTCGGCGTTTTCATCAAGATCAAGAACAAGGACGACGTCGCACACGAGGTTCCCGAGTCGTTCGAGATGGTCGATACGGCCGGCGGCCGCTTCGAGAGCATCCCGAGCGATTCCATCTACGCACTTCCGCTGGGAGCCGAGCTCGAGCCCGGCGATCAGTTCCCCGAGATCGACTCGACCCCTCAGGTAGGCCCGATCCAGGCGTCGCTGCTGCTTTACCTCGTCCCGGACGAGGTTCTCGAGCTGAGGCCGGTCGAGCTCGAACTCGAGGGCGAAGAGGAACTGGGCGCGGTTGAGCTCGACCTCTAGGGGTCTTTCGGCCGGAGCATTCGGTCAGCTCACAGCCGGTGCCGGCGCGTTGCTGGCGCTGCTTTCCCCGATATGGCTCCCGCTTGCCGGCGCCGGGCTGGCCCTGCTGGTGCTCGGAGCAGTCCTCTCCGCGCCGAGCGCAAGGCAGAGGGGTCCTTACCTGGAAGAGTGGTGGACCGCGCTCGCCGTCTGCTCGCTGGTCTGCCTGGTCGGGTTCGGTCTCGAGCTGGTCCTGCCGGTTGTCGGAGGCGTCCTGCTGACGCTCGGCGGCGTTGCCGCCCTTGTCGTGGTGGCCCTCGCTACTCCGCCTGCCTGATGACGGCTCCGGTGCTGAATCGCCTGGCCTAGAGCCCGGCTGAAAAGACCTGCCCGGCGATCGGTGCCGCAACAGCGCCGCCGCCGCCCTCTGCGTCGACGATCATCACCCCGATCGCCAGCTGCGGTTTCCTGGCGGGCGCGAAGCCAGAGAACCAGGCATCTTCGACCAGTTCCGGATTGCCGTCGTCGTCGACCGCTCCTCCGCCGCGTGGTCCGACCTCGGCGGTGCCGGTCTTGCCAGCGACCTGAGCCTCCGGAATCGCCGCTGCGAAACCGGTTCCAGAGGTGACTACAGCGACCATCGCCTCGGCAACCTGGCTCGCGGTCTTGCGGTCCGTGACGCGGGTGGACTCGGCCTCGGGTCCCAGTTCTGGCTCGGTGGCGATCGGCGTCGGCATCGACACGCCCCTTTTCGCAATCGCCTGGGAGACGCTGGCCATCAGCAGCGGCGTGGCCTGAACCTTGCCCTGGCCGATCGCGCTCACTCCGAGTTCGTTGTTGTACTCACCTGGCTGGGGGATGGTCGGGACCGGGGGATCGATCGCTTCTGTTCCTTCGGCGTTGTAAATCGCAGGCACCTTGTTGAAGCCGAACTTCTCGGCCGTTTCGGTCAGCTGCTCTTCACCTACTTCCATCCCGAGCGGAGCGAAAACGGAGTTGCAGGATTCGGCGAAGCTCTGGACGAAGCTGCCGCCGCAGACCTCGTCGGAGGCGTTGAAGATCTCGCGACCGTCGGCCACCCCCGAGGTCGACGGCTCGTACTGGCTGTCGAGGGTCGCTTTTCCGGTTTCGAGCGCGGCCGTGGCGGTAACGATCTTCATCGTCGAACCAGGCGGCTGCAGGACCGAGAAAGCCTGGCCGGCAAGGGCCCTGATGCTGCCTTTCCTGGCGTCGAGCGACAGCCACACCGCCGAACCGGCCCGCGAGAGCCGAAACCGACGCTGACTGCAGCGTCGCATCGATAGTCGTCTTCAGCGGCTTCGCGGGTTCAGGCTCACCCTCGCCGAGCATCGTCTTGCCACCGCCACCTTCGATCGGCACGGCGCTCAGCGTGCCGCCGGGCTTGCCGGCCAGGCGCGAGTTGTAGGCCAGTTCGACTCCGCTGAGCCCGATCGGCTCACCTTCGCTGAAGCCTGCGGCGATCTGGGAGGGATTGAGGTTCTCGGTGCTGGTGCCGACCGTTCCGGTCACGTCGATCATCGAATCCCCCAGCGGATAGGTCCGCGCCAGGGATGGGCCCTCGACCATGACCTGGCCGTCGTTGGCGAGAATCGAAGCCCGGCGCGGCAGTCTCGTGTCGCGCTCGAGCTTCTCGCCCTCCTTGAGTCCGGGGAAGAGCAGCCCGCTCTGCCAGGCGATTCCGTCTTCGCCGAAGGTGAAGTCCATCTGCCGTCTGATCTTGCCGAAGGCGAGGGTGGTTGAGGTGACCGGGATTTCGACCCTGTCCTCATCGCCACCGGGATCACTGGGCTCTATTCCCCGCAGGGTGGCCATCGCCTCGGCTTCGCGGTAGCGCTCCGTGAAGCGCTCGACCGGCACGGCCTCCTGCGAGGTGCTGCTCAGTTCGGAATGCATGGCGGGATAGTCGTTTTCCTGCCACGCCTCGAGGTAGCGCTCGGCTGCATCCTGGTTGGGATGTCCGGGGCAGCCGCTGATCGCGCCGGCGATGAAAGAGACCAATGCGATCCCAATCAGGGGCAGTGCTCTGGTCTTCAGGCGCTGCTGGCGCTCCAGCCGTGTGGGGGCGGTCCTCATAACACCTGAAAACTACCGGTTGCGGGCGGTGGCTAGATTGGTCTGGTGACCTCTGTCGACTGGGTAATCGCCGCCTTCACTTTCCTGCTCGCCCTTTGGGGTTTCAGACAGGGGCTGATCGTGGGATTGCTGGGCCTTGCAGGACTTGTCGTGGGGGCGGCCCTCGGGTCGCGATTGGCCCCGGTCATTCTCGAGGGCGGCTCCGCCTCGCCCTACGCTCCGCTGTTCGCGCTGCTCGGGGCAGTGCTGCTCGGCTCTCTCGCCCTGGCGATATCGGCCTCCGTCGGGGCGAACCTGCGCGGTGTCGCCGTACGCGGACCCTTCGGCGAGGTGGTTGACGGCATCGGCGGGGCGCTGTTGATGTCGGCTCTGGCACTGGGGATCGTCTGGGTTCTCGGCGCCGCCGTCCTCTATATGCCGGGCACCGAGAGCCTCCGCCGCGACGTACAGCGCTCGGTGCTGCTCGGTGGAATCAACGAAGTGATGCCGCCATCCGGACCGCTGATCCAGGCGCTCTACCGGATCGGCCCGCTGCCCAGTTTCGCCACTTCGCCAGGTGCCATCGAGAGTCCGGGCGCCGGTGCCGGTTCCTCGCAGGACGTGAGGAGGTCGAGTGCCTCGGTGGTCAAGATAACCGGGACGGCCTGTGGAGTGGGGATAATGGGTTCCGGCTGGGTGGTCGCCCCGAACACGGTCGTGACCAACGCCCACGTCGTCGCCGGGCAGGACGACACGCGGGTCGAGTCGAACGACGGTCAGCTCGTCGATGCCGTCCCGATCGCCTACAACCCGCGCAACGACATCAGCGTGCTCGCGGCGCCGCTCGACCTGCCCGCCCTGCCGATGCTCGCTTCGGCGGCCGAAGGCACCTCCGCAGCCGTCATCGGCTATCCGAACGACGGACCGCTGACGATTACTCCGGCCAGGGCCGGTTTGACCCGCGACGTATTCGGTGAGGACGCCTACGGTTCAGGACCGTTCCAGCGCCAGATGCTGACCCTCCGCGGCCAGGTCCGCCGCGGCAACTCGGGTGGTCCGATGGTGGACCGGCGAGGCCGGGTGCTCGGGACCGTATTCGCCTCGACCACCGAAGGCCCACCCGGGGGACTGGCGATCCCGAACGAAGTCGTGCGCCGCATCATCGGTGGCGCCCGGGGTGAGGTCGAGACCGGACCCTGCGCCAGATAGCGGCGCCTGTTCCGGGGCCGGACCGGACCGTTTTGTAAGCTCAGTACATCTTGTCCGGGAGCATTCTTGACACCGGCGCTGCCTCCGAGGGAGCCAAAGAGTCGGCCCTGACCGAGGTCTGTCCCCATTTTCACGCCGCCATAGAAATGATCGGAAAGCGATGGAGTGGCGCGATCATCTGGGCCCTCGACGACGGCCCGATGCGATTCGCCGAGCTCAAGCGGGCCGTGCCAGGGCTTTCCGACCGTCTGTTGTCCCGGCGACTTCGGGAGCTGGAGGCCGACGGCATGATCAGCCGGCGGGTCGAGGACGGGCTGCCGGTCAAGGTCACATACGAGCTGACCGAGAAAGGCCGTTCGCTGAGGCCGGCGATCCAGATGCTGCGCGAGTGGGCCTGCGACTGGCATCAGGAGCCCGTTCCCTGACCGAAGGAGACCGGGCGGAACCCGGGGTCGGAAGGGAGGCAGGCCCCGGAGGGGGCCGTCCTGCCGTGCCGGTCGGCGAGTACGCGAACCGGCTGAAGCGCGACTTTCAGGCTCTGGAGAGGGTCGAGGTGACCGGCGAGCTGGCCGACGTCCGGCGGACCCGGGTCCAGACCTACTTCCAGATGCGCGACGAGCGCGGCGGCGTTCCGTGCGCGATCTGGAACAACGAACTCGACTCGCTGGACCTTCCTCCCGAATGCATGCGCGACGGCGCCGCGGTGGTCGCGCTCGGCGGGCCTGACTACTACCCGGGTGGCAAGAACGCATCACCTGGATTCACCTTCCGGGTGACCGAGATCAGGCCGGCCGGCGAAGGAGACCTACTGGCCCGTCTGGCCGCGCTGCGCAAGCAGTTCGAAGCCGAGGGCCTGCTGGAGCTGCAGAAGCGCCTGAGGCGTCCGGTTCTGCCGAAGCGCATCGGGGTGATAACCGCCGAGGGCGGGGCCGCGCGCGACGACCTGCTCGCCGGTCTCGAGCGTCGCGGATGGTTCGGCGAGATCGTCTGGGCGTTCGCCCCGGTTCAGGACCGCAAGGCCGCCCCGGCGATCACCCGGGCGGTCAGCGACCTGGCCACTCTCGGCGACGTTGACGTGATCGTCGTCAGCCGCGGTGGCGGCAGCCTGACCGACCTCTGGGCCTTCTGCGACGAAGATCTGTGCCGTACCGTCGCGATGCTCGCGGTCCCGGTCTACTCGGCCGTCGGACACGAACGTGACGTGACCCTGATCGACGACGTATCGGCCGTCAGGTGTTCCACCCCGACCCATGCGGCTGAGGCCGTGGTCGGATTCGACCTGGGGCGCGCCCGCAGCGACATCGATCGCCTTGCCCGTCGCCTCAACTCAGCAGGCGCATCGGCGATTACCGCGAGGGCGGCTCCTTTGGCCGCCCGCGCAGCCGCCCCGGCAAGGGCGGTCCGGGCGCAGCGTTCGGTGCTCGACCAGAAGACACGCGAGGTGCGCGCGGCGTCCGAGCGCGGTCTGCTCACCCGCCGCGACCAGATTTCCGTACTGCTGTCGAAGAGCCTCTCGCCTGCCGTGACCCGGGCCATTCGCGGTGGAGAGGCGGCTGTTTCCGCAATGGCGGCCCGTGCCACGGCGACCGGAACGGCGGCAAGAACCTCGCTGGACCGCGGCCGGGCACTCGGCCGCAGCAATGAGGTGACCCTGCGCGCCCACGATCCGCAGCGCACCCTCGAGCGCGGTTTCGCCAGGGTCGAGGACGAAACCGGTGAGCCGGTCCTCAGCACCCGCCAGGCCCGTCTGGCCGGCCGCCTCGGGGTGGTCTTCGCCGACGGGCGGGTCGAGGCCGAGGTGGCTGCGGCCCGCCGCCGGCGACGCCGCACCCGTCCGCGCGACCCGGCAGAGTTCGGGCAGACCAGACTGAAAGGACTCGACCCCGATGAGTGAAGAGCAGCAGACCGAAGGCACGACCGGCACTCCAGCGGGCGAAAGCGCAGCCACCGACTACGAGACCGCGACCGAGCGCCTCGACGAGATCATCGCCCGCCTCGACTCGGGCGACGCCCAGCTCAGGGAGACCCTCGACCTCTGTGCGGAGGCCAAGGACCTGATCGAGTACTGCGCCACCGAACTCGCCGCGGTCGACGAGGGGCTCAAGGAGCTCAGGCTGGAAGACCTCGCCGCCTCGCTCAAGCCCTCGGCCGGCGCGCCCGCGGACCCCGTCACCCCTGATCCGGAACCGGCAGGTCCCGCAGGGGCCGATTCGCCTCCGCCCGCCGCTTCGTCGCCCGGCGACGAGCAGCCCCCACCGCCGGAAGAGCCTCCCTTCTGACTCTGCGCGGGGAGTCTTCAGCTCCTTGTGCTGACGATCTGCGGAGCCAGGCGGTCACAGGCCCAGCAGTCTCCGCACGGCTTCTCCGCTGCGTCTGGTCGACCGAGGAACGCGCCGGCCCGGATCATCCCGACCAGACCGCTCACTTCGTCGCGCGCCCGGGTGAGCTCGTCGGGGCCGAGCTGAAGCTGGACCGGGTTGGCCACGTCTTCGAGGAAGACGAATGCGGTGTCGACCGTTTCGACTCCCAGGCCGTCGGCAACGGCGAGCCCGTAGAGGTCCCGCTGGAGGCCGTACTGCTCATCCATCTTCTCGACGGCTGAGCTGCCGTCCAGTCTGTTCGACTTGTAGTCGAGGATCAGCGGAGTTGATGTGTCAGCGGCGAGCAGGTCGGCGAAGCCGCGGATGGTGATCCCCTCTGCGTCGAACAGGAGCGGGATTTCCAACTCGCACTTCTCGGTGGCAACCCGTCGGCCCAGATCTGAATCGAGGAAGCCATAGACCATGGCGGTGGCCCGCTCCAGGATCCGCTCGTCCGATGGGTCCAGGCCGCGTAGGTCGAGTCGGGCCGCGATCTCGGATTCGACCGGCCTTACCCAGCGGCGCTTGGCGCAGGCTTCCAGCAGTTCGTGGACCGCACTCCCGAACGCTGTAGCCTGGCGCACCGTGAGCGGGCTCTGTTCTTCAGGGTCGAGTACGAGTTCTTCCCGGTCTTCGGGGTCGGACACTGCCCAGGTCCCCTCCGGCTCTTCGAGCTTCAGCACCATGGTGGCCAGGAACCGTGCCGGGCAGTCCGCGAGCACGCTGAGGGTCGTGAACGAGAGCGGCACGTCGGGCCGACGCGACCGTTCCGGACGCCTGAGCGGTGGTCTTCCTGTCGGGTTTGTACGAAGCGATTCGGCCTCCGAGTTCCGTCCGGCTCTCAGCCGGTCCGCATCAACCTTCGTGGCCGGCATCACCCGCACCGAGATCTCCGTGTCCTCGGGGCCGGTCTTGAGCGGCAGGCCCGACACGGGTGAGGGGACGGAAATCGAGGTCGGAAGCGTTCCGTCCCCGTCCGGTAGCTCGAGCGCCCACCGGAACAGGCGCCTGGCCGTGTTCTCGTTGGCGCTCGCATCCGTGCGTTCGAGGTCATGCGTTCCGCTCAGCACGAGCAGCCGCCGGGCGCGAGTCATCGCCACGTGGAAAAGGCGCAGCTCCTCGTCTTCCTGCTCGATCTCGGCGGCGGCCTGGATCGCGTTCCAGCCGTAGAACTTTCCTTCGACACCGTCCTCATCTCCGATTCTCAGGCCGAAAGTGACTGAAGGGTCCTGATCCGGGTCTTGCGCGTCGCCCGATGACGGATCATCGCTTTCGCCGGGGCCGACCCAGCAGATCCGGATGTTGCTGCTTGGCGCTACGCGCCCCTTGCCGAGGTCGGGCACACAGACCATGTCGAACTCGAGGCCCTTGGCCTTGTGGATGGTCATCAGGCGAACGACGTTGCCGGATTCTTCTTCGGTGGCGACTCCGCTCTCCGCCTCGAGCTCGGAGCTGTCACCGGCCCACCGAAGGAAGCCGCGCAAGTCCCTTCCCTCCGAAGCCTCAAAGTCGGCGGCCAGCGATACGATCCGCTTCAGATTGGCCATCCGTTCGACCGGTCGGCCGCGACTGAGGCAGGCCAGGTCGTAGCCGGTCGAGGTGACGAGGTCTTCGACCGCCTCCCCGAGCGGGGTCGTGGCGAGTGTTCCGCGAACCGATTCGACTGCCTCGACGAATCGATTCGCGTTTTCTCGGTCCGTCTCCTCGATTCCTTTGATCTCCGCTCGGGCGGCGGTCTTGAGTGCCGGCCAGAGCGGCCCCTCGCCACTGGCTGCGCGAAGCAGAACCAACGCGTCGGAACTGAGGCCACAGGCTGGGCCGAGCAGCGGTGACAGCAGAGACTCGTCGTCGAACGGATTGGCCACCACTGCCAGTAGCGCACGGATATCGATCGCCTCGCGTGAGGACCAGAAATCGCTGCGGCCGACGATGTAGGGCTCGAGGCCGTAGTGGGCAAGCGCCTCGGCGTGTAGGGGCATGTTCGACTTGGTCCTGAAGAGCAGCGCCACCTGAGAGACCTCGACCTCGCCGTTGTCCACTGCGTCACGTACCCGGCGGGCTACGGCGAGCGCCTCGGCCCAGGCGGCCGCCTCGGCATTGCCCTGGTCCTTCGCGTCCGGTGGCGAATGCGGGCTCAGGTCCAGCTCCTGCCAGCCTTCGCTCGCGACGAACAGCATCTCGACCGAAGCCCTCCGGCCCGGCTGGGGCTCGAGCCCGACCGTGAGGTCCGTGAACTCCTGTCGCCCGGTGTCCGTCGAGGTGCCGCTCTCGCCGCCAGAGCTTCCTTGAGGCCGCTCGGAATCGCGGCCCGCCTCAACTTGTGCATCGAGGCCGCGGCCGATCATGTTGACGGCGCCGACAACAGGCACCTGGGAACGGAAGTTCGCGGTCAATCCGAGCGGCTGGTCGACCTTTCGCCGTCGCTGGCGAAACAGCCTCACGTCGGCATGGCGGAAGCCGTAAATCGCCTGCATCTCGTCCCCGACGGTGAAGAGCGTGCTCTGCTCGCCCCGCAGAGCTTCGATAAGCCGGACCTGAAGGCGGTTCGTATCCTGAAATTCATCAACCATGATCTCGACGAAACGGTCCCGATAGGACTGTCGGATTCCAGGATTTTCTTCGAGCAGCTTCAGCGTCTGCAGCTGCAGATCCTCGTAGTCGAGCAATCCCTCTGCCTGCTTCATCAGCGAGTAGGCGTCGCCGTAGGCCGTAAGAAGCCCGTCAACCAGGCTGCGGCAGAAAGCCGGAAAGCCGTCCGGCGCCTCGTCCGCGTTCGGGGCGGAGGGCAGGCATGGACGTTCCTCGCCGCGGGCGCGCAGCTGATCGTAGGCCGTCGCAACGCCCGTCTTCCAGGATCGCAGCGCAACACGTGAAAGGTGTTCGGCGCTGCGGCGGTCCCTACTGACTTCGCGCAGCGCCCTATCGAAGGCACCGTCGCGTATCCGGCGACCCTTGACGTCGTCAAGCACGTCGAATCCCGGGTCGACGTCGGCGGCCACCGGATGAGCGCGCAGGATGCGTGAACAGATCGAGTGAAAGGTGCCGATCCAGGCCGCGCTCATCGCTACTTCGGGTTCGCCTTCCGGTGTCTCGCGAGCCCGGTTCCTCAGCTCAGCCGACGCCTTGTCGGTGAAGGTGAAGACCAGGATCTCGCCCGGTTCGTGACCGTCGGCCAGCAGGCGCCGGTAGCGAGCGATGGTCGTCTTGGTCTTTCCGGTTCCTGCTCCCGCCTCGACGAGGATATCCCTGTCCCGGCATTCGATTGCGGCGAGCTGCTCGGCGGTCGGCTGCTCGCTCTTCGTGGCGCCGGAGTTCATGGTCTCTCCCATAGTCCGGCCTCCGGAATGCAGCTTGCTCGAAGTGGTGGCGGCAGTCGTCCGGTCCGTGGGCTATCTCGCCGGTCTGGATGCTCTGGACCGCGCAATTTGCCTCGTTCACGGCGTCTTCGAGGATACCCTCGAGGTCCTTCTCCAGCCGCAGGTCGGTCCATGAGAGCTTCAACGCCTCCAGCCCGGGAAGCTGCCTCGGTCTCTTCCTGCCGGGCTTCGGCTCCAGGCCCAGCCCGATTCCGCGAGGACGCTCCTGGCCTGCGCAGACCGGCACGTAAAGTGAGCCGACCGGCGTCAGTTCGAGGCTCTGCCGGACCGCCAGCATGTAGAGCTGGAGCTGGAGCTTTCCTCCTTCGATCAGGTCCTTGCAGGCGAGTATGCCGCTGCTGCCGGACTTGTAGTCGAAGATGACGGCCTCGCCGTCGAGGACGTCGACCCGGTCGATGAAGCCGGTGAGTCGCCAGCCGTCGAAACTGAGAACTCCGTCGTCGCTCGACCCACCGAAACCGAGCTCGAAGTAGGCGGGTCGGAACCGGTAGGGCTCCTGGTCGTCCTTTTCCGGGTGCTGCCAGGCAACCTCGAGTTCGAGGAAGCGCTGTACGTCCAGCCTCGACGATGTGCGCAGCAGAAGCTGCTCCGCAGAATCGCCACCGAGTCCGTGTTCTTCGGCCCGCGAATCGACAAGCTCTCCGGCTTCGTCCTTCCACGTTTCGATCGAATCCGTGTCGGGCATCCGGGGTTCGGATTCCGAGTGAAGCCGTTCCAGTACGTCATGGATCAGGATCCCACGGGCCATCGCCGGCGGTGTAGGGCCGAAGCGGCTCGGCCGAAGCTGCTTTTCGACGAACCACCGGTACGGGCATTCGGTGAACGCCTCGAGCGTCGTCGGGCCGAAGCTGTCCAACCCGGCTACGACGTCCTGTGCCGCCGGGGTCCTCAGGGAGCCGATCGTGCGCGTCCGCTCGTCGGCCGCAGTCGCCGCGTCGATGCGTTCTTCGATCCGAGCGCCAACCCCGTTTGCGAGTTCGAGATCGCCGCAGGTTCCGGCTTCCATACCGACGAGGGAGCGCGCCAGTTCGTTTTCGCTGGGGGCGTCGCCGGCCGGGAAGAACACCTCTGATGCGAAGCGGTCGACCCGTCGGACAGGCTGATCGGACTGGTCGAGAAGGCGCAGCACCGCGTCGATGTAGGGGGAGGGGAACTCGGTCTCGCCGGATTCGTCGGCGACCCTGGAGGAGAGCCACAGCCCCCGGGTCGGCACGCTGAGGCATGAATAGAACAGGTAGCGCTCCTGATCCTCGGCATCCTTTCGGGGAGGCATGCCGACCGCCGAGCGCGACGCGGCACTCAGAAATGGACCGGCCTGTTCCGGGTCGTCCATGCCGCGCTCCTGAAGCGAGACCATGAACAGGTACGAGAAGCGCTTGGCCCGCATCCGGTAAGGGCTGGCGATCACGACGTTCTCGGGGTCGGGTACTGACCAGGTCTTTACCGAGCCGCCGTCGATCGCCCGCGCGATCTCATCGGACCGGGCTGGACGTCCGAGAATTTCGTCGAGGTCGCGGCAGGCGCGGGTAATAGCGGTGGCGATCCGTGATTCGGTGCGGATCCGGGGTTCGTTCCCGGGGCTCCTGTTACGACTGAGGATTACGTCCAACATCGAGTTGACCGCAGTCTCGACTGCCGTGGTCGGATCGGTCTCCCCACCGGTCAGATCCGGCCATCCGGGCAGCCGCGATGCGTCGTCTCCGAGTAGTCCCGCTGCGTCGGTGGCCGAATCGATGCCTTCGCACAGGACGGACCGTTCGAGCCGGTCGACGGCAGACGCGTCGATCGCGATCGGACCTCGCAGGAAGGAGATCAGCTGCGCGGCGGTGCCGCCTGGTGACGACGCGCGAAGCAGGTCGAGCACGGCCCGACCGATGGCGGTGGCCGGTGCCGGCGTCTCGCCTTCGAGAGTGGCTTCGATCCCGTACTCGGAAAGACGGTCTTCAAAGCGTGTTCCGTTCGAAGACGGGTTGGTGACTGCGATCGCGATCTCGCCCGGCGCCACTTCCGAATCGATCAGTCTCGCGATCTCGGCTGCCACTGACTCGGCCTCGGCCCGCAGCCCGGAAGACCTCATGATGGTCAGTGCGCCGGTCGGTTGCAGCGATGCTTCTGCTTGCTTGCGAAGGAAGCCGCGTTCGATCCCGAACAGGAGCGCATCGTGCTCGTCCGGTGCGGAACGCTCGCTCGGTGTCTCTTCGACTCCCCCACGGGAGATCAATTCCCCGAGTAGGGCCTCGGTGACGGCCATGGAAGGATTTCCGAGCTCGAAAGTGATGGCAATCGTTACCTCGGTGACACCGGCAAGCGCCTCCAGCAGGTCGAGCTGCTGGATCGTGAGGTCGTCGAAGCCGGCGACGAAAACGGGCCGGCCGGCCCAGTCCTCGAGCGGCCGGTTTACCGCCTCCATCGCCAGCCGGGGCAGGTCGCTCAGCGAAGCTTCATCGAGCAGATCTGTGTATGTGCCATAGGTGTCGACGACTCTCGCGAGGAAGTCGCCGTCACCGTCGCCGTCACGCAATCGCTCTGTGAACTGCGCCGGCGAGATCAGTGCCCCACGCAGTTCGTCGAACAGCTCCAGCATCGAATCAACCAGGCCGGGCTGGCGTTCGACCCGGCGCTCAAGTTCAGGCCACGACCGCTGCATCGCCCTGCGGCTGAGGTCCTCTCGCCTCAACTGTCCGGCGACCTGACGCCGCCCTCCGGGCCCGAGTTCCAGGATCTCAGCAACCAGGTCCTTGAAGTGCACTGATGCGTGCGCCGACGAAGGCGCCACGGTCGCGCATCAGGCGTCGCTCCCAGTCGAAGATGTCGTCGGTCGAAGGCACGACGAGGACCGGCCTCCTTGGCAGCGCTTCGACGTAGCGGCTGCGCAGGCGCTCGGTGCGCCCGGAGTTCGGGGGTCCTTTGATGATCTTCAGGGGCATCGGTTCACCCTAGTGTCGGAGGCGGCGGGCGAGATCTGACAGAAGCCAGTGCCAGTCCGCAATTTCCGGCTTCCGGGTGGTCGCTTTGCCGTCCTGCGGCGTCTTTATCTTCATGGGTGACCAGACCCCCCACAGCAAGGACGGTCCGCCAGTGTCTCTCTGCTTTGTCGATCCAGCCGATGCGATTCACGTGATCTCCGATTCGATCGGTCGGGAGGCCCGCCGCCAGCTGCTCGGCGAGGCTCTTCGTGCATGGGTGGACGAGATCCCCGAGGAAGACCTGGAAGCGCAGTACGCGCGCGCCCTGGCCGACCTCGACCAGGAAGACCTCTCGCTGCTGGCCGCCTGGCACGGCTCGATGGACTTCGGTCAGCCGGTGCCCAACCGGGACTTCCTGATGGGAGCGTTCGGAACTCTGGGCGAGCACCGTCGCGAAGCCCTCAAGCTGGCCGCCGGTTTCCGCGGCGAGGAAGTCCTGGAGGAGGGTCTGACCGAAGAGCTGGCCCTCGAGACCGTGGTCGGATGGCTGTCGCCCGAGCGCCTGATGGAGCTGGCTTCGGAAGCGGTCGACCTGTACGTCTGGGACCGCATCGGCTCCGACAACTAGGCCGGCCCTGATCCCCGAAGTCGGGGATCCTCAGCCTGTTTCAAGCAGTTCGTGGAGTTCGGCCTTGACCTGAGCCGTTTCGCGAAAGTGGATCGCTTTCATGCCGAGCTTCTCGGCGGCTTCGCAGTTGATCTCCATGTCGTCGATGAAGACGCATGCCTCGGGCGGCAGCTCGACCCTGGTCAGGGTGATCTCGTAGATCCGCGGGTCGGGTTTGCGGCAGCCGACGAAGCCTGAGTCGACTACCGTCTCGAACAGCTCGTCGACCGGCAGCATCGAACGCCAGAGCGGCTCCCATTCCTTGACGTTGTTGGTCAGAAGCGCCGCCCGGTAGCCGACCCGCTTCACCTCGCGGATCAGGTCGATCATCGCCACGTTGGGGTGGAGGGCTTCGAAGAAGGTCAGCCCGAATTCGCGGAACTCCGGCCGGTGCCCGAGGATCGGCTCGAGGGCGTCCGACATCTGCCCGGTGAATTCGTCATCCGTGATCCGCCCGCATTCGAGTTCGAACAGCGGGTTCTTGCCGGTCTGCTCGGCAGCGCTGCCGAGCGCCTCCGAGAAGTGCTGCGGAGATATCCCGACCGAGTCCTGTATCGCCATGAACGATTCGACCAGCGGAGTGGTGAGGACTCCGCCGAAATCCGAGATCACCATCTCGATCCGGCTCATGCGGGCACCTCGGAATCCGCCTTCGCAGCCTCGGCCGAAGCCGGCTCCGTGCGGATCTCGTAGCGCCCGAGCCCGGTGTGGCCGTCGAGAGCCCAGCGGAAGAGGGCGGTGTTGATCCGCGCCGGACCGACCTTCGCCGTGCAGCCCGAAACCACTGAGCCGGCACCGTGAAGGGCGGCGATCTCCTCCGATGCCGGCCACAGTTCGAGGGTCGCGCGCCGCTGTCGCCCGGCCGCGTCGTACTCGGTCGAAAGCAGGACCTGGTCGAAGTCGAGGTAGCCACCCGGATGCGAGATCGCCGCGATCGTTTCCTCTGCGCCGTGCCGCTCGCTGCCGTCGGTACGAGCCGAAGTCACGCAGATCAGACCACCGTCGGAGAGCACGATCGTGACCTCCCGTCCGAGTCCCGACGGCCGAGCGCTGCCGTCGCGCGAATGGATCACGCCCGGACAGTCGAGCTCGATCCTGCGTTCTCCTTCAACCAGTTCGCCCCGAAGTCGGGCGAGGCGGGCCTCACGCCGTCCGCTCAGCTCACCCTCGAGAAGGATCGGCTCTCCCTGCGATTCGACTTCGACCGACAGGGAGCCCCGCTCGGTTTCAAGTTCGAGTGGGCCGTCGGAGAGCCGGTCGAGTCCGTTCTCGGGTATCGGCGCGGCTGCCAGTACGTGTTCGCCGAGCATGATCGCGCCCGATCCGCCGTTGGTCAGGCTCACGAAGAGCCCGCTGTCGGGGTCGAGGACCTCGATCGAGAACGGCTTCATCGGGAATCCTGTCCGTCCGGTTCGCCATGGCCTGCGACCGGGCCTCCTTCGGATTCCGGCGGCGACACCGGGGGCAGCTGGACGGGCATGCCGTCGGGCCGGTCGGTGACGTCCACCGCCTCGCCGTCAACGTCGTAGGAAGGCTTGCGCGAGCCGTACCCGCCGTACCGCGAGGCCGTCCAGGTCGCCGTGGCGGTCGTCATCCTGAATCGGCTGGCGAAGAGGAAGAAGAAGGTGATCCGGAACAGGTATCGGGTCGGCGGGAAGAGCAGCAGCAGGCCCAGGGCCGACGTGATGAAACCGGGAATGATCAGCAGCCCGGCTCCGGTCGTGATCATTACCCCGTCGAAAGCCTCACGGGCCGGTGGACGGCGTTCGCTCACGGCCCCGCGCAGCCTCTGCCAGTGAACCCGTCCGCGGTGCCTGAGGACCAGCATCCCGGCAATCGCCGAAAGGAAGACCAGGGTCAGCATCCAGAAGAAGCCGACCGCCTGCGAGACCAGGATCATCACGTAGAGCTCGGCGATCGGCCAGACGATCAGCAGGGCGAGGATGAATACGAACATGGACCAAGGTTACGGCTTTGCCTCGGGCAGCCGCCTCGCCTGTCCGCAGTGCGCGCAGGCTAGGATGTGGACATGTCTGAAGAGCAGAAGACCATTGATGAGAAGAAGGCGGCGCCCTCCGAGGAGGAGGTCTACGAAGCTCTCGAAGAGGTGATCGACCCCGAGCTCGGTCTCGACTTCGTATCTCTCGGACTTGTCTACGACGTAGATATCGAGACCCCCGACGTATACGTCACCTTCACCCTGACCACGCCCGCCTGCCCGATCGGACCCCAGGTCTCCGAGCAGATGAAGGAGTTCGTCGGCAACCTCGACGGCGTTCGGGACGTTCACCCGAAGATGATCTTCGACCCGCCGTGGTCGCCGGAGATGATGACCGACGACGCCAAGTTCGCCCTCGGTTTCTGAGTCTTCACCTGGCTTGCCAGGTGGGTTTGGCTTCACGCAGTGACCTGTCTGGGGGAGTCTCGACCGAAGCGCTCGGCCGGTCCGCAGGTCTGGGTGCGGATTTGCTGGTCTGAATTGAGGCACAGCGCGGCAGGACGGGCCCGGGCGTAGCCCGGCCCGTTTCGCCTAGGCTGCGCCACCGATGTTCCAGGCATTGCTGCTGATAATCCCCTTCGGCCTCGCGGGCGCCGTCAGCCCGATGCTGCTGACCGAGCAGACCGTCCTGCTCGCGGGCCGCGACGGCCGTCGCGCCGCCCGGCGTTTCGCCGCCGGGGTATTTCTCGTCGCCGCTCGCCTACATCGGTCTGCTGGTCTTCTTCGGAAGGGCGATCTCCCTGCCACGGGAGCCCAGCCTGGATTCGACCCTCGACCTGCTCCTGGGCGCGCTGCTCCTGCTGATCTCCCTGGCAATCCATCGCGGGCGCAATCGCCGGCCGCAGGAACCGGCCGTCGAGACGAGCCGCCGCTCGTTCGGAGCCGGCCAGGCCTTCGGTTTCGGCGCTTTTTCGATGGCGACGAACTTCACTACGCTGGCCATTCTCGTGCCTGGTTCGAAGATGATCGCCGCGGCCGGGCTGGTTTTCCCCGAGCGCGTTCTGCTCGTCCTGGTCCTCGCGTCGATGGTCACAACGCCTGCCTGGCTTCCGCTGGCACTGGCCAGGGTCGCGCCGGGTGCCGCCGAGCGTGGGCTCACCGGCCTCGGAAACCTGATCCAGAGCCACGGCAGGCGCCTGACGGTGCTGCTGCTGGCAGGGCTTGGACTGTTTCTCGTCCTGCGCGGCCTGTTCGACCTGCTGCCCCTGTAGCCGGTACTCAGTCGGCGGCTTCGAGAAGTTCGTCCAGAGCGGCGTTCAGCCCGCGCGCGACCATCTCGATATCCGGCATGGCGTCGTAGTCGCCGATCAGCCCGATGTTGACCTGTCCGTTGTAGCTCATGACGCCGATTGCCAGTGCGTGGTTTCTGGCGAGGAAGGCCATCGGGAACGTCTCTTCGAGCCTCCGGCCCAGGACGTAGAGCGGAATCTGCGGACCGGGCACGTTGGTGACCAGCAGGTTGAACAGCCGGGTCGAGAAGGTCAGCCTTGCGGCCTGGGCGAGCAGGGTCGGTGGTGCGAAGTCGTTGAGGCGGGCGATCGTCTCGGCCCCGAGAGCCTGTTTCGACTGCTTCAGGCCGTCCATCGCGGCAGTCACGATTTCCAGTCGCGCAACGGGATCCTCTTCGTAGACCGGCAGCGGCGCGCGCATCGTCGCCAGCTTGTTGCCGAGCTGCCCGCGCTCATCTTCCCCGCGCACCGAAACCGGCACCATCGCCCGCAGCTCCAGTTCGTCGGTTGGGACCCCTCGGCCGATCAGCCAGTTGCGCACCGAACCGGCCACGATCGCCAGAACCACGTCGTTGACCGTGGTCGAGAAGCTGTCCTTGACTTTCTTGAAGTCCTCCAGGTCGGCCCTCGCCCAGGCAATCCGGCGATGGGGACCGATCTCGGTGTTCAGCGGCACCTCGGGTGCCGGGTCGGCGAATGCCCTGGCCACCTCGGCCAGCCCCTCTGCCTGGTCGCCGAGACGGTCGACGACCGACTCCGGGCGCCGGACCGCATTGACAAATCGCTCACCCAGGTGAACCGGGGCGGTAGCAAGCTCGCCGGCGCTTCGCCGCAGCAGATCGAGCGACGAAGGCTCGGCATGCGGCGACCAGTCCTCTTCGACGGCGACCGGCTCTGCGTCGGCGGCGACGTCGAAGATCACGGTGCCGATGTCGACCCCGGAAATCCCGTCGATCATCGCGTGGTGGCTCTTGATCAGGACAGCGAAGCGGTCGTCGGCGAGTTCCTGGACGAGCCACATCTCCCAGAGCGGGCGGGTTCGGTCGAGAGCCTGGGAAAAAACCCGGTTGACGAGGGCGATCAGCTCCTTGTCGTCGCCGGGCGAGGGCAGGGCGGTGTGGCGCATGTGGAATGAGAGGTTGAAGGCAGCGTCGTCGGCCCAGAGCGGGCGTCCGGCGTCGAGCGGCGGGTAGATCAGCTTCTGCCGGTAGCGCGGTACGTAAGGCAGCCTCGACTCGACGTGGTCAACGAAGTCGTCGTACCTGGGTGGCGGACCTTCGAAGATCAGCACAGCCCCGATGTGCATGTGGGTGCTGTCGGACTCGTTGCTCAGGAACGAGGCGTCGACTGCAGTCAGTCTGTCCAGGTGGTTGGTCGGTGGTTTCATCGATTCCCCTCTGCGGATTCCGCCCGCACCTTACTGTGAGTACCCTTCAGGTATGGCTCCGATCGCGACCACAAGTATCGAAAAGGTGATCCTCGCTGCGCCGCGCGGTTACTGCGCCGGTGTAGATCGTGCAGTACAGACCGTAGAGCAGGCGCTCGACGAGCACGGTGCGCCCATCTACGTTCGCAAGGAGATCGTCCACAACAAGCACGTCGTGGAGCAGCTCACCGAGCGCGGCGCGATTTTCGTCGAAGAAGAGACCGAGGTGCCGGAAGGCGAGATCGTCGTCTTCAGCGCCCACGGCGTCGCACCCGAAGGTCCACGAGAATTCGGCCGCCCGGGGCCTGCGTACGATCGACGCGACCTGCCCGCTGGTGACCAAGGTTCACGTCGAGGCCCGTCGGTTCGCAGCCGACGGCTATACGATCGTCATGGTCGGCCATGAGGGCCACGAAGAGGTCGAAGGCACTATGGGAGAGGCCCCGGACAGCATCGTTCTGGTCCAGACCGTGGAAGACGCCGAGCAACTCCAGCTCGAAGACCCCGATCACGTAGCGCTGATCACCCAGACCACTCTTTCGGTCGACGAAACGGCCGAGATCATCACCAAGCTGCGCGAGCGCTTCCCCGGGATCGTCACCGCCAAAGGCGAGGACATCTGTTACGCCACGACCAACCGCCAGATCGCGGTCAAGCAGCTTGCCAGGGAATGCGACCTGGTCCTGGTGATCGGCTCGACCAATTCCTCGAATTCGAACCGCCTGGTCGAAGTCGCCCGCGAACACGGCTCCGAGTCATGGCTGATCGACAACCACACCCAGGTCAAGCCCGAGTGGCTGGAAGGAATCGGCACGGTCGGCATCACCTCCGGCGCCAGCGCCCCGGAGGTCCTGGTCGAAGACCTCGTCCGCTACTTCCGCGATCTCGGTGTCGAAGACGTTTCCGAGCTGCGCACAGTCGATGAATCGGTCCGCTTCATGCTTCCGAAGGAGATCCGCAAGGGCCTCCCGATGGTTCCCTCTTCCTGAGCCCTCCGAGCACAGGACAACGCTCAACCCTGGCCTGACGGGCATGCGTGGCCCCCTGGGGGTGGCGGCTCGGCTCAGGCCGGCGCGGCCGAGAAGCTGACCGACCAGATTGCCGCTGAGCCCTTCAGGGTCATCTCCACGCGGTGCGTGCCGTGTACCTCATGCTCGGCCAGCGTGTAGAGGCCCGGGCCTTCGATTGCGACCGGCCGGGCGGCGGAACCGTCCATTACGAGGCCGATTTCCCCCTCGCCTTCGACGGTCACGTGAATCCCTCCGCCTTCGTACTGGACTTCGATCAATTCGCCGTCCTCCTCGATCGTCCAGGGACGGTCGCCGGCAGGCATGAACTCCGCACCGGGAGGCACGACGAGGGCGCCTTCGGCGTCGGCCGGCCGGATCGGCGCCATCGGCTCCGGCAACGCAGGGGGTGCCTCGGCGGCCGCCTTCTCCCGATCCTCGGCTGCCCCCTCTTCGTCGCTGCTGCAGCGGTCCGGCGGACCTGCCAGCGCCGCCTGGATCGCTTCCTCGCTGGAGCGATAGTCCCCTTCTCCGAAATGGAACCACTTCAAACGGCCGCCGCGACCCCAGAGGAACAGACTCGGCCAGCCTTCGCAGCCGTAGGAGTTCCAGATTGAGCGATCTTCGTCAATCGCCACCGGGAAGGAGACCCCGATCCGCGCGAGTCCGCTCCGTACCGCATCCGGGTCTGCCCCGAAAGGGAACCTCGGTGCCTGGACGCCGAGCACTCTGAGCCCCAGCGGCTCGTAGCGGCGGTGCCACTCTTCGACATAGGGAAGCGAGCGGACGCTGTTGAGCTGCGCAAAATCGAAAAAGTGCACCAGAACCGGCCCTTTTGCGGCAAGCGGCACGATCTTTCCGGGATCCTCGCCGACCCAGGTTCGCTCGGGAGGGAGCTCGGGAACGGCTATGTCGTCTCTCAGGGGAAGGATGGCCGGATCTTAGGCATCCCGTCCGTCTTGCGGCCATCGGTATGATCGTTCTCCCCAGTCACCCCGGACCAGGAGCCAATCTTGAACAAGAGCATGTGGGACCGAATCGAGCAGGCGCGAGCCGAGTGGAACGTACTCGAGCACCCCTTCTACCAGCGCTGGTCGGCCGGCGAACTCAGCCGTGAGGAACTCGCCGACTACTCCGGCCAGTACCGCTACGCGACCGAGGCGATCGCCCGGATGAGTGCCGACGTCGCTTCTGCCGCCCCCTCATCCGAGCAGGCCGGACTCGAAGCCCACTCCCGCGAGGAGCACGACCACATCGCGATGTGGGACGGCTTCGTCGAGGCCGTCGGCGGCAAGGTTGGCGCCGAGCCGAACGCCGAGACCCTCGAATGCGTCGAAGCCTGGACCCGTGAAGACGGATTCGGTACCCAGCTCGCCCGTCTGTACGCGGTCGAGAGCGGCCAGCCGGAGATCTCGAAGACGAAGACCGAAGGCCTCGCCGCCCACTACGACATCCATGACGCTCCCGGCAACCGGTACTTCACGGTCCACGAGTCGATGGACGTCCACCACGCCGAAGAGGGCCGCAAGCTGATCGAGAAGTACATGAACGACTTCGACGAGGATCAGATGGTGGCTGCCGCCGAAGAGGCCTTCAAGGCCAACTGGCGACTGCTTGACGGGGTCAGCATCTCCTGATCGAACTGCCCCTCGCACACGCCCTCGCGGCCGGCGAGGACATCCCGATACCGGCCTGGCTTTTCGCCTGGGGGGCGGCAGTCGTACTAATAGTCTCGTTCTTCGCGCTTTCCGCCAGTTGGCGGAAGGCGAAGTACGAGGGGGACACCTGGCGCCCGGCCGCACCGCGACTGGGCGCCGTAATCACCTCTGCGCCATTTCGCCTCTTGAGCGGTGCGCTGGGCCTTTTCCTGCTCGGGCTGGCGATCTACGCAGGATTCGAGGGAACCAGTGCCCCCGACCGCAACATCGCGCTGACCCTGCTTTTCGTCACTGCCTGGCTCGGCTTCCCGCTGCTCGGAGTACTCCTCGGGAACGTATTCCCTGCCTTCAACCCCTGGAATGCGATCGCCGCGCCGGTCGGCCTTGCCTGGCGCGCCGTGACGGGAAAGGCGCCGTCGCATTTCACCTACCCCGAGAGGCTGGGTCGGTGGCCGGCGGCGGTCGGCCTGTTCGCCTTCGTCTGGCTCGAGTTGATCTACGGGACCGGGGGAGCGGTGTCGGTCGGCGTGGAACCCGACGCAGTGGCCCGCGCGGCATCCTGGTACACCGTCTACACGCTGGCCATGGTCGGGCTCTTCGGTCGCGAGAAGTGGTTCGCGAACGGCGAGATCTTCTCGGTCTACTTCGGCATGTTCGGCACGCTCGGCAAGTTCGAGGTCCGGGACGGAGTGCTGGGGGTCCGTCGCTTCCTGGCCGGCACGACGCGCTGGGTGGCCGGTGCCGGTTCGGTCGCCGTCGTCATCACTTCGATCGGCACCACGACTTTCGACGGGGCCCAGGAAGGCGTTTTCAAGGGCGGTATCGATCGATTCATCGAGTGGCTCGATTCCCTCGGGCTGAGCGCCGTCGCCTCGACCCGTATCGCCAGCACCACGTTCATGCTGATCAGCGTCGGGCTGGTTTCACTGGTCTACCTGATCGGTGTGCGCGGAATGAGTTCAGTGCCGGGCGCACCGGACCGCTGGAAGCTCTGGCGCGGCTTCGGCCACGCCCTGATCCCGATCGCTTTCGCTTACCTGGCCGCCCACTACTTCAGCCTCTTCGTCTACCAGGATCCAGGCCCAGTTCACCTTCCTGCTCTCGGACCCGCTCGGGACGGGCACGACCGACATTTTCGGTACCGCCTCATTCGGCATCAACTACAGCGCAATCAACAGCGAGATCGTCTGGTACGTCCAGGTGGCGACGCTGCTTGCGGGCCACGTGGCCGGTCTGGTGCTCGCCCACGACCGCGCGATCACCTACTGGGGCGACTACCGCAAGGCGGCCCGCTCCCAGTACTGGATGCTGGCGGTCATGGTCGCCTTCACCTGCTTCGGCCTCTTCCTGCTCTCGGTCTCCAACGCCTGAGGCTGGCCTTGACCGGCGGGGGTCTGAGCGTGCTGGGCTGGCCGGCCGATCGGGCGAACAGGCCGCCCGCCCGGAGGCAGGCGGCCGGCAAGCTAGCTCGCGGTCGGCTCCGGCACGATCCGGATGTAGGGGCTGCGGCTCTTCCCAGCCGTCCGGGTAGATCTCCCTGGCCTGGTCGTTGGAGACCGAGCCGGCGATGATCACGTCGTCGCCGCTCCTCCAGTTGACCGGGGTGGCGACCTGGTGCTCGGCGGTCAGCTTGAGCGAGTCGATCACCCGGATCACCTCGTCGAAGTTGCGGCCGGTGGTCATCGGGTAGATCAGGATCAGCTTGACCTTTTTGTCAGGGCCGATCACGAAGACGTTGCGCACGGTCTGGTTGTCGGCCGGGGTGCGATCTCCCGGGTCGCCGGAAACTTCGGCCGGCAGCATTCCGTAGGCCTTTGAGACCTCGAAGTCCGCGTCGCTGATGATCGGGTAGTTGGGTGCGGTGCCCTGGGTTTCGGCGATGTCCTGCGCCCACTCCTCATGCTTGCCGAGCGGGTCGACCGAGAGGCCGATGATCTTCACGCCACGGGCGTCGAATTCCGGCTTGGCATTGGCCATGTAGCCGAGCTCGGTGGTGCAGACCGGGGTGAAGTCCTTCGGATGGGAGAAGAGGACTCCCCACGAGTCGCCCAGCCAGTCGTGGAAGCTGATCGTCCCTTCGGTGGTCTCGGCTTCGAAATCCGGTGCTGTGTCTCCAAGGCTCAGTGCCATGGGGTCCTCAAATCTCGTTGTTTCAGATCAGGATTAGGGGTATTTACGGAGGATAGAGCATCGGCCTGCCGGCGCCAGGCGTCCCGGCCCGCCCGGTGGCACCGCGATCCCCAGCAAGCGGTCGGAAAAGGCCGAAATAGGACCGCAATTCCGACCGCTTGCCATGCGCTGGAGGCCGGATCGCAGGCGCGGAAAAACCCACCGAATAGCCGCACGATTATCTGTCGCTTGCGGCCGTTCGCCGGCCGGGACCGGAGCGAACGCCCGCTACAGGATCTCTTCGAGGCGCTGTTCGATCCTGGCGGCGATCTCGTCGCGGACCGGGCCTTCGCCGAGGCGCTCCACGAGCGCCTGGAGGAAGCCCTCGACAACCAGTGAGCGGCTGTCGTCGTCCGACAGGCCGCGCGAGTTGAGGTAGAAGAGCTGATCCTTGTCGACCTGTGCGACCGCCGCCGCGTGGGTACAGGCGACGTCGTCGGCGAGGATCTCGAGGCCGGGGATGGCGTCGGCGTGAGCGTCCGAGGAGAGCAGCATGTTGCGGCACTCCTGGAAGGCGTCGGTGCGCTGAGCCCCTTCATCGACCTTGATCATTCCGCGCCAGACGGCAGTCGAGCGGTCGGCGAGCACACCGCGGAAGGCGAGGTCGGAGACCGTGTCCTCGGCGGCGTGTTCCTGGAGCGTGTCGAAGTCCAGGTGCTGGCCGTTGCCACCGGCGTAGCCGCCGGTTACCCGGGCTTCGGAGCCCTGTCCGGCGAGGTTGGTGGTCATCCGGACCTTGCCGTTGCCACCGCCGAAGCCGAGTGCGGCCCAGTCGAGCCTGCCGTCACGTTCCACCTCGGAGCGCTGTGAGGAGAAGAGCCAGGCCTTCTCGGAGAGATCCTGGGTATTGATGTAGTGGAGGTTCGCGTTCTGGCCGACCGAAAGCTCCACGACGCTGTTCAGCATCGCGTCGGTTTCATCGCTTTCGGAGCCGTAGTGCTCCCAGACCTCGGCCCGCGCCCCTTCCTCCAGCACGATCAGCGTGCGCCAGTAGGTCGCGGTTCCCGCGTTGTCGAGGTCGAGCCTCACCTTGACCGGCTCTTCGCAGATCACGTTGCGGGGGACGTAGACGAGCACCCCGTCGGTCCAGCCGGTCTCGTTTCTCGCCACGAAAGGATCCTCTGCCGGAACCAGCGAGCCGAGGTGTTTACCGATCAGGTCTGAGTGCTGGGAAAGAGCCTCATTCAGCGGCATCACGACGACCTCGTCGCTGCCACCGGAGATCTCGACCTCTGCCGACGTCCTTTCGTAGGAGTCGAGATCGAGGCTGTCCAGATCGGTGAATTCCCAGCCCTTGACTTTCTTCGTCGGCAGCTCGAGCGTATCGACGAGTCCGGCCCCGCGCGAGCGGCGCTCGGCCAGCCAGTCGGGTTCGGCCTCCGCCGTTGCTATTGCCGTTGCGCCTGCCTCAGCCAATTGAACCCTCCATCTGCAGCTCGATCAGCCGGTTCAGTTCGACCGCGTACTCCATCGGCAGTTCTTTGGTCACCGGCTCGATGAAGCCGTTGACGATCATCTTCGAAGCCTCTTCCTCGCTGAGTCCACGCGACTGGAGGTAGAACAGCATGTCGTCGCCGACCTTGGAGACCGTGGCCTCGTGACCGATGTCGGCGTCGTTTTCATCGATACGGATCGTCGGGTATGTGTCCGAGCGCGAGTCCTCGTCGAGCAGGAGAGCGTCGCAGACGACTTTCGACCGGGTCTCGGTGGCGCCGTCGGCGACCTCGAGCAGACCGCGGTAGGTGGAGCGGCCACCGTCCTTGGAGATCGACTTCGAGAAGATCGAAGAAGTCGTCTTCGGCGCTCCGTGGATGATCTTTCCGCCGGCGTCCTGGTGCTGGCCGTCTCCGGCAAAGGCGATCGAGAGGATCTCGCCGTGCGCCCGCTCGCCGAGCAGGTAGATCGAGGGGTACTTCATGGTCAGTTTCGAGCCGAGGTTGCAGTCGACCCATTCCATGGTCGCGCCCTCATGGGCGACGGCCCGCTTGGTGACCAGGTTGAAGACGTTCTGCGACCAGTTCTGGACGGTCGTATACCGAACGCGAGCATCCTTCTTGGCGACGATCTCAACGACTGCCGAGTGGAGGGAATCCGACGAGTAGACCGGGGCGGTGCAGCCTTCGATGTAGTGAACATCGGAGCCTTCTTCGGCGATTATCAGCGTGCGTTCGAACTGACCCATGTTCTCGGTGTTGATCCGGAAGTAGGCCTGGAGCGGCATCTCGACCTTGACCCCGGCCGGCACGTAGACGAATGATCCGCCCGACCAGACGGCCGAGTTCAGAGCAGCGAGCTTGTTGTCGTTGGGCGGGATGATCGTCGCCCAGTACTCCTTGAGCAGATCCTCGTGCTCACGCAGTGCCGTGTCCATGTCAGTGAAGATCACACCCTGGGCCTCGAGCTTTTCGTTCACCTGGTGGTAGACGACCTCGGACTCGTACTGGGCACCGACGCCGGACAGGAACTTGCGCTCGGCCTCGGGGATGCCGAGCCGGTCGAAGGTGTTCTTGATGTCCTCCGGAACCTCTGACCAGTCGCGGCTGTTCTTCTCCGAAGCACGCACGAAGTAGTGGATGTCATCGAAATCGATCTGGTCGAGATCGCCACCCCACTGAGGGGTGGGGCGGGATTCGAACTGCTCGAGAGCCTTGAGGCGGAAGTCGCGCATCCACTGGGGCTCGTCCTTGTAGTTGGAGATCTCTTCGACGATCTCGCGATTCAGGCCCTTGGGTGCCTTGTAGGCGTAGCCGGTCTCCGGGTCGTGAAAGCCGAACTTCTCCTCATAGTCGGAGTTGATTCCTTCGACTTTTTTCTTCTCGGCGATTGCTTCGGCGGTAGCCATTGTCAAACCTCCAGGGTGATGTTCTCGTCGATGATCTCGACCGGAAAGGTGCGGACCGGCTGGAAGGCCGGCAAAGTCTTGGGCCTGCCAGTGCGAAGGTCGAAAAGCGAGCCGTGTCGCGGGCATTCCACCGTGCAGTCGGCCGGGCTCCAGTCGCCTTCGGCCAGCGGACCGTCGTCGTGGGAACACCGGTCCTCGATCGCGAAAAGTTCGCCACCGGCGTTGAATACGGCAATCGATTCGCCTTCGTGCTCGATAATCAGACGCTCGCCCGGACTCAGGTCGGATGCGGCGCAAACGGTGACTGTCGTTGTTTCTTCGGTGCTCATCTTTGTGTCAGGCGTTACCTAAGCCGATTGTTGCGGTCGGAATTGAATGATAGCCGCTCGCCTGGGTCGGCGAGACGCGGCGTCTACCAGGAGTGGCCGACGAAAACCGGCTCGGGAACGAGCCGGACCCCGAAGGTGACGCGAACGCCGTCGGCGACCTCGCGGGCGAAGGCGACCAGTTCGGCGGTTGTCGCTCCGCCGCGGTTGACGAGGGCGAGGGTGTGCCTGTGGGAGAGGCCGACCGGACCTTCGCCGTAGCCCCGGGAAAAGCCCGACTGTTCGATCAGCCAGGCGGCGGATGTCTTGAACCGTCCGTCATCGGTCGCCCAGGCGGGTGGGGCCCGGTCGGGTCCGAGCAACTCACCCGCACGTCGCTCGACCAGGGCCATCTCGGCCGGCTCCAGCACCGGGTTCGTGAAGAACGAGCCGGCGCTGACCGAGTCCGGGTCACCGGGGTCGATCACCATGCTCTTGGAGCGGCGGAGATCGAGGACCGTCTCGCGAACCGCGGTCAGCGGCGCCCGGCTGCCGGGATCGATGCCGAGGGCGTCGGCGAGCTGGCTGTAGGCAACCGGCTCGGATTCGGGCGAGGGGTTCAGCAGGAATCCGACCTCGAGTACCACGAACTCTTCCGAACCCTTGAAGCGACTGGTCCGGTAGCCGAAGCCGCAGTCGCCGGCAGGCAGTGTCCTTACCGCGCCGGTCGAGCGTTCGAGCACGGTGACCGAGGAGATCGTCGAGGAGACTTCCTGGCCATAGGCGCCGACGTTCTGGATCGGAGTGGCACCGGTCGAGCCGGGGATGCCCGAAAGGCATTCGATCCCGGCCAGATCTCTGTCGACCGCGTAGGCGACCAGTCCGTCCCAGGGTTCTCCGGCCTGGACCGTCAACTCGACCAGTCCGTCCTCCGTGACCCGTTCGCTGATCCCACGCGAAATCACTTCGACCACGGTTCCCCGGAAGCCGGCGTCGGCGATCACCACGTTGCTGCCACCGGCCAGGATCAGCAGCGGCTCACCCTCTGCGTCAGCAGCTCTGACCAGCTCGACCAACCGGTCGGCGGAGTCGGCACTGACCAACCGGTCAGCTCGACCGCCCAGCCGCAGCGTGGTCATCGGAGCCAGCGGCACGTCTGTCAGCACTTCGGCCATTCCCTCGATGCTGCCAGATCGGGCGGCGCCCGGTCGGTCTAGACCTGGTCGGCGAGCGCGGGGTCGCCGTCTTCGCCGCTGTCGTCCCAGTCGGCCGTCCTGCCCAGACTCGCGCCCTTGACCACCTTCAGTCCGAGCAGGGCGCACTTCATGCGAGTTGCGGAAATATCGATACCGAGAAGGTCGAGCACGAACTCCTTCGGCAGGGTGATCAGCTCGTCGCGGCTCTTTCCTGTCAGCTCTTCGGTGAGCATCGAGGTGGCGGCGGTCGAGATCGCGCAGCCCTTTCCGTCGAACTTGACCTCGGCCACGCGGTCCTGCTCGTCGAGGCGAATCGTCACGTGCTGCTCGTCACCGCAGAAAGGATTCGTATCCTCGAACTCGAGATCGGGATCTTCGATCACCCCGAAGTTCTGCGGTTTCTTGTAGTGCTCGAGTATCTGTTCGCGGTAGAGCTCTTCCACGCGATCGAGCGTATCTGAACGAAGTTGGCGGCAACTTGACATGCTGCCGGTCGTGATCCCATTCGAGACTTTCGACCGCGAGTCGATTTCCAACTATGAAGACAAGCTCCGTGTGGCCCGCAACCTGGCCGGGGCAGTCGAGTCCGGACAGGTCATCGGGGCGGGCTCGGGCAGTACCGCATTCCTCGCGATTCACGCAATTGCCGAGCGGGTCGCTGCCGACGAAATCAGCGAGGTAACCCTGGTCCCGACTTCGATCGAGGTCCAGTTGACGATCGCCGGACTCGGACTCAGGGTAGGTGACCTCGCGGCTGACTCTCCGCAGTGGCTATTCGACGGTGCCGATGAGGTGGATCCCGGGGGCAACCTGATCAAGGGACGGGGAGGGGCGCTTTTTCGGGAGAAGATCCTTTTCCGTGCCACCCCCGACCGTCGGGTCCTGGTCGACGCCTCGAAGATGGTCCAGCGACTCGGTTCCCGCTTCCCGGTGCCGGTCGAGGTCGAGCCGGTCGCGCTTCCGGTTGCGATCCCGGCCCTGGAGAGGCTGTTCCCGACCGAGATCGGGATCCGAAAGGCGGGTGGCAAGGACGGCCCGGTCATCACGGAGCTCGGCAACCTGATCGTCGACTGCCGCTTCGACGAGATTGCAGCTGACCTCGAGGTTGCGATCAAGTCGATCACCGGGGTCGTCGAGTCTGGTCTTTTCCAGGGCTATGAGCCGAAGCTGATTTCAGACTGAGAGGGTTGGTGACTGCGACCAGGCTTAGATTCCTCGCTTTCTGTGCCCTGGCCTGCCTGACCATGGTCTCGATCGGGTGCGAGGGCAACCTCCAGGCCGAAAACGCAGCCGAATTCAGGGAAAGAGCGGCGAGCTCGGCCCACGAGGTCGCATTTGCGCCCCTGGACGAAGGCCGCCCCGGCACGGTCGCAGGCGTGATGCGCTCACCGGACGGCGTGCGCAGTCTCTTCATCTTTTCCTTCGGCCCGGGGCCGGACAAGCTTCCTGAAGCGATCAGTTCACGCGGTGGGGCGATCTGGCTCGGGGCCGGCGACCGCCTCGAGTACTGGATGGAAGACCTCCCCGACGGACTGAAGGGTGCCCGGCTGAATCGTCTCCTCCGGGTTCAGAACGCGATCAGCAACATCGGCTGTCGCGTGGCCGCCGATCGCGACTGCCTCGGCTGATCTGTTGCGCGGGCTGCGGTAACACCGCAGGGGAGCCGGGGTGAGGGCGGATCAGAGCCCGAAGATGCGGCGTGCGTCGTGGAGGCCTTCGATCATGCGGTCGACCTCCCCGGTCGTGTTGTAGACGGCGAAGCTGGCCCGGGTGGTTGCGGTTACGCCGAGTCGCTTCATCAGCGGCTGGGCGCAGTGGTGACCGGCCCTGACCGCGACCCCGTGGCGGTCGAGGATCTCCGAGATGTCGTGGGGGTGGATGCCTTCGACCTCGAAGGAGATCAGGCCTTCGCGGTCAGTGCTGTCGGACGGGCCATAGATCTTCAAGCCGGGAACCTCGGCCAGCCGGGGCAGGGCGTAGGCGGTCAGGTCGCGCTCGTGTGCCCCGATCGCCTCGAGGCCGATCCCTTCGACCCACTCGACCGCGGCTCCCAGGCCGGCCGCCTGGGCGATCGGCGGAGTGCCAGGTTCGAACTTGGCCGGGGTCTCGGCCCAGGTGATTTCTTCCTTGCCGACCTTGTTGATCATCGAGCCGCCTCCCTCGAAGGGTTCCATCGCGTCGAGGATCTCCCGGCGGCCGTGGAGTACGCCGATTCCGGTCGGTCCGTAGAGCTTGTGGCCGGTGAAGCAGTAGAAGTCGGCGCCGATCTCACGGACGTTCACAGGCATTCGCGGCACCGCCTGAGCGCCGTCGATCAGGGTAAGGGCTCCAGCTGCCTTTGCTTCGGCGACGATTTCAGCCACCGGCAGGACCGTTCCGAGCACGTTCGAGACGTGGGTCACGGTGACCACCTTCGGCCCGCGGGCGATCGCAGCCGACAGCTCTTCCCGATCGAGGCGACCTTCTTCGTCGATGCCGACCCAGTCGAGCACGGCGCCGGTCCTCTTCGCGATCAGATGCCACGGCACGATGTTCGAGTGGTGCTCCATCTCGGTCAGCACGATGCGGTCACCGGGACCGAGGTTGTCGGCGCCCCAACCTTGAGCGGCGAGGTTGATCGCGGCGGTCACGTTGCGGGTGAAGATGATCTCGCGAGGGCTGGCGCCGAGCAGCCCTGCAACCTTCGACCGGGCGCCTTCGTACAGGCCGGTCGCTTCGGCCGAAAGGGTGTGGGCTCCGCGGTGCACGTTTGAGTTGTGTTCGCGGTAGTAATCGTCCACCGCATCGATCACGACGGCCGGTTTCTGGACCGTGGCGCCGTTGTCGAGGTATGAGAGTGGCGCGCCCTTTACCTGGCGCGCGAGGATCGGGAACTCGGCCCTGATCGACTCCAGCGACCTGCCGCCGACCTCGGTCGCGACGGCCGCCGGGGTCGGGACCGGGGGGCTCATACTGCCCCTGCCTCGACCTCCTCCTTGATCCACCCGTAACCCTCGGCCTCGAGCTGGTCGACCAGCTCGGGGCCGCCCTCCTTGACGATCCTTCCGTCGAAGAGAACGTGGACCATGTCCGGCTTGACCATGTGGAGCAGCCGCTGGTAGTGGGTGATGATCAAGGCGCCCATGTCGGGCCCGGTGAACTTGTTGATGCCGTCGGCGACGGTTCGCAGGGCGTCGATGTCGAGGCCGGAATCGGTCTCGTCGAGAACCGCGATCTGCGGCTTCAGCAGCGCGAGCTGCAGGAGCTCCATGCGCTTCTTCTCGCCGCCGGAGAAGCCGTCGTTGAGGTAACGACTGGAGAAATCCTGCGGAATGTTCGCCAGATCCATCGCTTCGCGCGCCTGGGCGGCGAACTCCCGGATCTTGAGCGGCGCCTCGCCGCGGGCTTCGCGCTGGGCGTTGAGGATCATGCGCAGGTACTTGCTGACCGCCACTCCGGGGATCGAGACCGGATACTGGAAAGCCATGAATATCCCGGCCTGCGAACGCTCGTCCGGGCCGGCGTCGGTGATGTCCTCGCCGTTGAAATGGATCGAGCCTTCGGTGATTTCGAGCGCGGGGTGGCCCATGATCGCGTTCGCAAGCGTCGACTTGCCGGACCCGTTGGGGCCCATCATCGCGTGGATCTTGCCCTTCTCGACGGTCAGGTCGAGGCCGCGGAGGATCTCTTTGTCCTCGACGCTGACGTGGAGGTTCTTGATTTCAAGCTCTGCCATTGACGTGGTTCCGTTTCTTTGTGTGTTTGGGCCGGCGCGGCTCAGGCCGGTGCGGCGACGGTCTTCGACCGTTCGTCTTCGGGCTTGGAGAACTCGACCAGCTCGGCAAGGGTGGTGCCCTGAAGGGCGCGGTTGACACCGCCCTGGACCCGGGTCCAGAGCAGCTTCGTGGCGCAGGCCCGGTCCGCATTTCCTTCATGCGAGCAGAGGACCTTGCCCTCCGGCGATTCGTGAAAGCACTCCATCGGGGCGATCTGGCCTTCGAGTGCCTCGACCACTTCCAGCATCGTTATCTCTTCGGCCGGGTGGGCGAGGCTGTAGCCGCCGTGTGCTCCGCGGGTCGATGTAACGAGGCCGGCCCGACGCAGCTTGGCGACCAGGTGCTCGAGGTAGGACAGCGGAAGCCGTTCCGCCTCGGCGACTGAATTCAGCGAAACCGGACCCGATCCGGGCTGCCGGCCGAGCTCCACCATGAGGCGGACTCCGTACTCTGCTTTGGTCGAAAAAAGCATCGATCTAAATCCTAGAGCATTAGTCGGGTTGGGCTTTGCGGGGTCGCCGATTCAGCGCCAGACGGCGCTGCAGCCGGCGCCACGGTGCGACCTTTAGCGATCCCCGGGCATAGCTGCCAAGCGCCTTCGCGAGCATCGATTCGCTGAACGCCTCGGGACCAGGAAGCTCGATCCTGATTTCGACCGTGCCGGGCTCACCATCGTTTACCTCGGATCCGTCGGTGACGAGGTTTCGGAAAAGTCCGGTGGCCCCTTCGTTGTCTTCCAGGACCAGGGCGAGGAAGTAATCGATCCCCTCTTCGCTGGCCCTTTTCGCCAGGCGCTGGAGCAGTGCGGTAGCCAGGCCCTTGCCTTGCCACGGATCACCGACTACAACAGCGACCTCGGCTTCCTTGAGTTCGCCGGTCCGCAGCCCGGCGGGCTTCAGTGTTCCGGACCTCCCGGGCTCGGCGACGTCCTCGTTCAGCCGGTGGGTGCATACGTACCGCGCGACCCCGATCAAGCCGCCGTCTTCCGGGTTGATGGCGACCAGCGCTTCATGGTCTTGATGGTCGATGTCGGTCAGGTAAGAGAGGTCTGACTCACTCAGTCTCGCCACCGGAGCGAAGAAGCGCTGGTAGCGCGATTCAGGACTCAGCCTCGTGAATGCCGCGGTCATCAGGTGCCGGTCCTCGGCACGGATCGGCCTGATGATTACCTCGAGTCCAGGCGCGAGGGTGACCTTTTCCGAGTTCGGAGCATCGGGACTCACGGCTCGATCAGTCCCTGCCGGATCGCGTACCTGACCAGTTCTACGCGGTCTCGCATGCCGAGCTTCTTCATCGCGTTGGCGCGGTGGTTCTCGACAGTTTTCTCGGAGAGGTGGAGCATCTGGGCTATCTCCCGGCTCGTATTGGCTTCGGCCACCATCTTGACGATCTCCTCCTCGCGCGGGGTCAACTCCGACTCCGCTTCGTCTCCTCGTTCGAGCACGTCCCGGATCAGTGCCTGCTGGGCGGAGGGGGAGAGGAACGGCTCGCCGCGCTCGACCGACCGGATAGCCGAAAGCAGGTCGGTATCGGCCTGGGACTTGAGCACGTAACCCGAGGCGCCTGCCTTGAGTGCCTCGAACAGGTAACGCTCGTCATCGTGCATCGAGAGGATGAGGATCGACACCTCGGGCGCCTGCGACTTGATCTCCCGGGTCGCCTGAAGGCCGGTCAACCCCGGCATCTTTACGTCGAGGATGGCCAGGTCGGGACGCTCGCGCACGACCAGGTCCCGGGCTTCGATTCCGTCGGCCGCTTCGGCGATCACGTCGAGGTCAGGCTGACGCTCCAGGAGAAGGCGGATCCCCGAGCGCACGATGCCGTGGTCGTCGGCGATCACGATCTTCATGCCGGGCCACCCTCGTTCACGGGCAGATCTGTGGCTGCCAAACCGGCATCGGGACCGGTGTCCGGCACGGCCAGTCGAACGATCGTGCCGCTGCCCGGTCTCGATTCGACTTCGAGTTCTCCGCCGACCAGCAGCGCGCGCTCGCGCATGCCCCCCAGGCCCAGACCGGTATTGCCTTCGGCGAAAGAGAAGCCCTTGCCGTCGTCGGCCACGGACAACTCGACCCTGCCCGGAAGACGTTTGAGCTTCACGTCGATGCTTTCGCCGTGGCTGTGGCGGATCGCGTTGCCGATCGCCTCCTGGGATACGCGGTAGATCACCAGTTGAGTATCCGGGTCGAGGCCACCGAGCTCCCCTTCGCTGTCGAAGCTGACTTCGAGTCCGGAGCGGCCCAGCTGCTCGACCTGGCCGGCAATCGCCGCCTTCAGGCCGAGGTCGTCCAGAGCCGACGGGCGCAGCTGGCGCGCCACGGCCAGCAGTTCGTCCATCGCCCGGTGGGCCAGCAGGCTGGTTTCGTTGATCTCGGCTTCGAGCTCCGGCGGTGCGGCCGCTTTAGCCGCCTCCAGCCTGAGCAGGACTCCGGTAAGCGACTGGTTGACCTGGTCGTGGAGATCCCGGGCGACCCGCGCCCGCTCCTCCTCCTGGGCGCTGAGTGCGGCACTGGAGCTGCGTCTGCGTTCGGCTTCGAGCCTGCGCATCATCCTGAGGAAGGCCAGCTCCAGCCGCTCGACCTCTTCCGAGTCGGCCTTGCCGTCGATGCCTGGAGGCAGGTTGGCCCCCGGCTGGCTCAGGTCGACCTTCTCCATTTCGTCGATCAGGTCCTCGAGCGGGTTGAACCGGCGGCGCAGTACCGAGGTATTGACCAGGAAAGCGATCGCAGCCATCGCCGCGGCCAGCAGGAGGATTCGGCCGGGACCATCCCATCCCGCCAGCAGGGCGGTCGCGGCCGCGGCCAGACCGACCAGCGCCGCATTGAGGATCAGCACCTCGGTGAATATCGGTCGTCTCTTCATCTCGGTTCGCTTTGAATCGTCGCAGGCCGGGCGGCGATCCTTCCTCCGCTGGGGACTGGCTGATGGGCAAACGGGGGCTGGCACCCATGGTGCCGGAGCCGGTCTGTTGTCACACTTACACCTGTATTCGGCGCATCTGCGCCAGCAATCCGGACAAGGAGCATTGATGAAGACCACAAGAGAATCGACCTTTTCGGCCACCTTGAGGACCACGCTCCTGCTGGCGACAATGTCCGGCCTGCTGGTCGCGATCGGCTACCTGGTCAGCGGCGGCAACCCGAGCACCACGCTCATGTTCCTGGGCTTTGCCGTGGCGATGAACTTCTTCTCCTACTTCTTCAGCGACAAGCTCGCGCTCAAGATGAGCCGGGCAAAGGAGATGGAGGAGTCGGAGAACGCCCAGTACTTCCAGATGGTCCGTGAGCTCTGCCAGCGCGCGGAGATCCCGATGCCCCGCCTCTATGTAATTCCTCAGGACCAGCCCAATGCATTCGCCACCGGTCGCAACTACAACCACTCGGCAGTGGCGGTGACGGAAGGCATCACCAGACTGCTTTCGACCGACGAGCTGCGAGGCGTCGTCGCCCACGAGCTCGCCCACATCAAGCATCGAGACATCCTGATCCAGTCGGTTGCGGCGACCATCGGTGCGGCGATCACCTACATCGGCTACATGCTGCTCTGGTTCGGCGGCGACAACAACTCGCCGCTCGGCCTGGTCGGCGCACTGGCCATGGTTCTGCTCGCCCCGCTGGCGGCAGGGATCATCCAGATGTCGATCTCGCGCCAGCGCGAGTACGCGGCCGACGCCGGTGGCGCCGCGATCTGCGGCAATCCCGAGTCTCTCGCCAGCGCATTGCTGCGCCTGGAGCAGGGTGCCGAGGCGATCCCGATGAAGGGTCACGTCAACGAGGCCAGCGAGCCGCTCTACATCGTCAAGCCTTTCAAGGCGAAGGGCATGGCCGGACTGTTCTCGACCCACCCTCCGATCGAGGAGCGGGTCAAGAGGCTGCGCCAGATGCGCCCGTCGCTGTAGGGCTGCTGCCTCTCGGCGAAGCAGCCGCGTATTGCGAAAGCGCCCCCGGCACCGGGGGCGCTTTCTTTTTGGCTGCGGGACGACCGTCGCCGGCCTTGCTGCCAACCGGGAGAAGCGCTCACCCTCTTGCGTTCACGCCCGCAAGTCGCAAGCGAGGCGATGAACCGGGCTAGTCTGGTCCCGTGGCCCGATACCGCAAACGCATCGAGGGGCTGTTCGCAATCGACCACCCTCTGATCCAGGCTCCGATGGCCGGCGTCGCGACCCCGGAGCTCGCCGCCGCCGTGAGCGCTGCCGGGGGGCTGGGAGCGCTCGGATCCGCCGCCCTGACGCCGGAGGCGCTTTTGCGGCAGGTCGACGAGCTCCGCTCCCTGACCGACCGGCCCTTCAACCTGAACTTCTTCTGCCACGAAATGCCGGAGCTGTCTGATCTCGAAGTGACCGGAGTGCGGGAAGGACTCGGACCGCTCTACGACGAGCTGGGTCTCGGGCCACCACCTGAACCGGCTGTCGCTCCCATCACCTTCGATGAAGGGCGCCTGTCGGCCCTGCTCGAGATCGCCCCTTCGGTGACAAGCTTCCATTTCGGACTGCCTGGTGATTCGGACCTGGCCGCGATCAGAGAGGCAGGCAGCCGGATCATCGCGAGCGCTACATCGGTCTCGGAAGCGGTTCACCTGAGTGATCGGGGTGTCGATGCGATCATCGCCCAGGGTGCCGAAGCGGGTGGTCATCGCGGCAGCTTTCTGGTCCCGGGCGACGACGGGCCGGTCGGAACCTTCGCACTCGTTCCGCAAATCGTTGATGCGGTTGACGTCCCGGTGATCGCGGCCGGTGGCATAGCTGACGGTCGCGGCCTGGCCGCGGCGATCGTTCTCGGCGCCGCCGGCGTTCAGATGGGCACGGCCTTTCTGGCATGCCCGGAAGCCGCGACGCACCCCCTTCATCGCGAGGCCCTGCGTTCGGCAAAGGCCGATGCGACCGTGATCACCCGCTCCTTCTCGGGTCGACCGGCGAGGGTGCTCAGCAACCGTTTCGCCGAACTCGAAGATCTCGACGCACTCGCCTTCCCGGCCCAGTTCTCGCTTTCCGGGCCCCTGGGTGAAGCTGCGGCCGAGCAGGGATCAGGCGAATTCCTTGCGATGTGGAGCGGCCAGGCCGCACCGCTGGCCCGTGAGGTCCCTGCGGCCGAACTGGTCAAGGCGATCGTCGCCGAGGCGGACGCTGCGCTCAGCGGCTGAAGCCTTCAGGCCCGTCTCCGGTCATTCCGCTTCCGGGAGAAGGCCGGCCGGCTTACGGGTCAAGGGATGTCGCAGGGTCCGGGTTCTCGCCGGCGGCCAGCTCGAAGAGGCCCCAGGGCGGGCCGGCGTTGACCAGCCGTCCCGCTTCACAGGTGGCGACGAAGCCGGCATGGGCCGTGTCCGGGTTGCCGCCATTGACCTCGTAGGTCCCCGGCGGAAGGTCTTTCCAGAGCACACCTCCGTCGCGGGAAGAATGCTCCAGCCCCTGCTCCGGGATCACGTCGGCGTTGAAGTAGATCGGCTCCGCCGCGGCGGGCGTGATCGCTGCCGTGGACCCGGCAACACCGTGGGGCCGGAAGTCGTGGAATGCGTCGAAGCCGGCGAGGTCCCTGCCGCCGAATTCGAAGAAGGTGGAGACGATCGCCGAGTGGGCGAGCCGTCCGGTCTCCGGATCGAGTTCGGCATCGGCCACAGCCGCGAGTGCGCGGTAGATGTCGAGCCGCGGCATCTGGAAGTTGACCTGCCTGAGATCGCGGCCGCGGGTGTGGAAGGTCTGGAGGTGGGTCGGGTAGTAGCCCTCGGCCTCTGCGAACGGTGTTATCGGCGTATCGTCGGGCACTTCCAGGGAGTAGGCGCCATTCGGTCCGGCGGTCGTCTCGATCCCGGGAAGCTCGGCGATGCCGATGCGCGCGCCCTCCAGCCGGTCGGTATTGCCGTCGAAGACGAAGGCGTAGGCGTTCCCCGAAATCGTCACCATGTCCTCCACCTTAGCCGGGAATCGAGGTCCGGACCGGCTCCCCGGGCCGGCTCTGAAGGCAGGGTTGGCGCCGGAACGGCATGGGCGCTATAGTTTGTGAAGTAACCGAAACCGGATAGAGATTCAGGTGATTTAGACGATGGCACCCGAGACGACAGACCCGCTGGTGGTTCAGGAGATCAGCGTTCAGGAAGCATTCGAAGAGATCGAAAGCGGCGATGTCGTGCTGCTCGACACCCGTGAGCCCCACGAGGCGGCAGAGGCGCGGATCGAAACCGGCAGGCTGATCCCGCCGGCCACTCTCTTGGCGACGGTCGAAGACGCTGCGCCCGACAAGTCGGCTCGCGTGGTCGTCTACTGCCGCTCGGGAGCCCGGTCGGCCAACGCCGTCGAGCAGATGATGGCCCTCGGCTACGAGGACGTCGTGAACGTCAGCGGGGGAATCCTCGACTGGCAGGCGAGCGGCCTTCCGGTGGTCAGCGAGGCCAAGCTCACCGACGAGCAGCGCAACCGCTACTCACGGCACACACTTCTGCCCGAGGTCGGCGCGGCCGGACAGGTCAAGCTTCTCGAAGCGAAGGTCCTGCTGCTCGGCGCCGGTGGGCTTGGTGCGCCGACGGCGCTTTACCTGGCGGCTGCCGGCATCGGCAAGATCGGTCTGGTCGATGACGACGTCGTTGATGCCTCCAACCTTCAGCGCCAGGTCATCCACAACACCGAGCGCATCGGCGAGCCGAAGACTGCCTCCGCGAGGAAGACGATCGAAGCACTGAACCCCGACGTCGAAGTCGTCGAGTACAACTACCGCCTCAATTCGGGCAACATCCTCGAGACGATCGCCGACTACGACATCGTGGTCGACGGTGCCGACAACTTCCCGACGCGTTACCTGCTCAACGACGCCAGCGTCCGGCTGAACAAGCCGGTCGTATCGGCCTCGATCCTCTCTTTCGACGGGCAGATCTCGACCTTCGTCCCGCATGAGGGTCCCTGCTACCGCTGCCTCTACCCGAGCCCGCCGCCGCCGGAACTGGCGCCGAGCTGCTCGGCCAATGGCGTGCTGGGGGTTATGGCCGGAGTGATGGGCCTGCTCCAGGCCAACGAGGTGATCAAGCTGGTGCTCGGCATCGGCGAGCCGCTGGTCGGTCGCCTGCTGCTCTACGAAGCCCTGGGCACCCGCTTCACCGAGCTCAAGGTGCGGCGCGACCCGGCCTGCCCGATCTGCGGACCCGAAGCCGAGGAAGTGCCGGAGTCCGAACTCGGTGCCTTCCCGGACTACGAAGCGTTCTGCGGCGGTCACGTCGGGTCCTGAGCCCGGCCACCGTCCGCTCGCTAGGATCTCCGCCATGCCGTCCGTACGAGTTCCCCCAGTCCTCCGCCAGCACACCGGCGGCGCCACCGAGGTATCGGTCAGCGGTGAGCGGGTCGGTGCGGTGCTCGAGGCGCTGGTCGCCGAGCATCCCGATACGAAGGCCCAGATCTTCTCGGACGAGGGTGAGCTGAACCGCTTCGTCAACGTCTACCTGAACGACGAGGACGTGCGCGTGCTGGACGGCCTCGACACCGCGGTGTCGGATACCGACACGATCATGATTCTGCCGGCGATGGCCGGCGGTTCTTTCTAGGCCTCACCCGGGATCAACAGATCGGGCGTCGCGACGGGCTCCCGGTTCAGCTCGGGAATTCAGGTGCGTCGAAGCGCGGGTCATCGTGCCTGCCGCGATCCGGCGCCTCAGCCGGCAGGGACTCGCCGTCCAATTCCAGTTCAGCGAGCAGGGCCCGGGCCTTTTCTTCGGCCGCTGCCGGGACCAGGACGTAACGCGGTCCGGCCGCGAGAAAGTCGGGTACGTCGAAGCCGCGCTGGCGCTGGAGAAGGCAGGGAATGCCTTCGGAGTTCAGCATGTTCTCGATCATTTCGGCCTCGGCCTGGTTGGGGGCCCAGGCGACCCGGACCGGCTCCGGGGTCTTCGGTTTACGAGATCTGAAGATCGACATCGTCGACCTTGCTTCCGTTTATCCGGAAGGCCTTGACCACCGGTTCCTCGGGGTGCTCCAGTGAGACGATGAAGTAGACCGCATCCGGCCAGCCGGCGGCAAGGTTGATGTCGGTCTGGGAGGGGTAGGCCGGGGTCCTTGTATGCGAGTGGTAGATGCCGGCCACCTGTTCGCCGTCATCCTCGATCCGGTTCATCAACTCGAGCTGTTCGCGCGGGGCGATGCTGTACCGGAAAGGGCTTGACTCGGCGTTTTCCGCCCGATGGATCGATTGCGCTTCCTCCGGCCTGCCGCCGATCAGGCCGCAGCACTCGTTCGGAGCGTCGGTCCTGGCATGCTCGATCATCTCGTCGATTTGGCGTTGCTGGACCTTCACCGCCCGGCCTCTACCACCAGTTGGTGGCATCGATGTCGCCGAGTTCTTCGAGCGACTTCGTATAGACGCCGGAGGAGAGGTACTTCCAGCCGCCGTCGGGGATCAGGAAGACGATGTTGCCGGAGTCGATCTCGCCTGCGATCCGGTGCACGATCGCGGCGACGGCGCCGGAGGAGACCCCGGCGAAGATGCCTTCGTCGTCGAGCAGCCGTTTGGTCCAGACGATGGCGTCCCGGTTCGAAACCATGATCTTCCTGTCCAGAACCGAAAGGTCGATGATCGGCGGGATGAAGCCGTCGTCGAGCGAGCGCAGTCCCTGGACCAGCTCGCCCTGCATCGGCTCGGCGGCGACGATCTTCGTATCGGGATCGTGCTCCTTGAGCCGGCGGCCGTTGCCCATAAGCGTGCCGCCCGTTCCAAGTCCGGCCACGAAGGCGGCGACCGAGTCCAGTTCCTCGAGGATCTCGACCGCGGTGCCGTTGTAGTGGGCAAGCGGATTCGCTTCGTTGCCGTACTGGTAGGGCATGTAGTAGCTGGAATCGGCGGCGGCCATTTCGAGTGCGAGTTCGACCGCGCCGTTGGACCCCTTGGCGCCCTCTGAATAAACGATTTCGGCCCCGTACATGCGCAGCAGTTCGGTCCGTTCGGCGGTGACGTTGTCCGGCATCACGACCTTGAGCGGGTATCGCCGGCGACGGCAGATCATCGCCAGGGAGATTCCGGTGTTGCCAGAGGTCGGTTCGAGGATCGTCTGACCGGGACCGATCGCGCCGTCGGCCTCGGCCGCTTCCATCATCGAGCGGGCGACACGATCCTTGACAGAACCGGTCGGGTTGGCCGACTCGAGCTTGGCGAAGACCTTGACGTCCGGGTTCGGCGAGACCGTCGAAAGCTCAACCAGCGGCGTGTGGCCGATCGAGTCGACGATGTCGGTGAAGGTGCCGCCACAGGGCTTGTTGAGGAGGTCGTAATAAGGGCTCATGGTTTCCGCTGAGTCGGGGTGGAGGTCCTGGGTATCGCGAAGGCGGTGATCCGGCGATATTCGGGCCGGGGTACTTTATAAAGTGTAGTGGCTCGGGCATCCCTTCGTGGCGGATCCGCGAATCCGTGGCATACTGGCCGGGTTGCCCGTCCGAATCAACTACCCCTGCCGGGAGGATTTAAGAGTATGAAGAAGTCTCGCCTGATGTTCCTTATGTCGGCGCTGGCCGTGATGTTTGCGATGGTTATCGTCGCCGGCTGCAGCGGCGACGACAGTGATTCCGATTCAAGCGCCAGCGGAGATGTCTCATCCGAGCTGATCACCGCCGGAACGCTCACAGTCGGTTCCGATATCCCGTTCCCGCCGTTCGAGTTCGGCAAGGCGCCGGATTACGACGGCTTCGACATCGACCTCGTCAACGAGATCGCCAGCGATCTCGAGCTCGAGGTTGCGATCGAGGACACCGCCTTCGACACGATCTTCACCGACGTGGCGCAGGGCAAGTTCGACATGGTCGCTTCCGCCTCCACGATCACCCCGGAGCGTGAGCAGCAGGTCGACTTCTCGGATCCGTACTACGAGGCCGAGCAGGCTCTGCTCGTGCCCGAGGGCTCTGACGTCACATCGGTCGAAGACCTCTCCGGTCTGACCGTTGGCGCGCAGGACGGCACCACCGGTGAGGCCTACGCGAACGACGAGACGGATGCCGGCAGCGTGCGCGGCTTCCCGAACGGTCCGGCCGCGATCGCGGCTCTGCAGAACGGTCAGGTCGAAGCCACGATCATCGACCAGCCGGTTGCGCAGGACGCGATCGACAAGGGCGAGACCGGGTTCGAGCTCGCGACCACGATCCCGACCGGCGAGCTGTACGGCCTGGCGTTCTCCCAGGACACGCCGGCCCTGCTGGAGGCGGTCAACGAGTCGCTGGCCAGCATGAAGGAAGACGGTCGTCTCAACGACCTCTACCAGAAGTGGTTCAAGATCGACGCCCCGGAGGGCGTGATCGACGGCACCAACACGCCGGAGTAGTTCATACGCATCAGGTCAGAAGGGGCGCCGAGGGCGCCCCTTCTGACATGGTGTAGTTCGAGGGAAGCGACAACGGAGAGAGCGTCAGTTGGAAGTCTTTTTCAACACGTATTTCGATTTCAGCTTCATGTCCGAGCACTTCGACGAGGTGCTGGCGGGCTTCTGGGTGACGATCAAGCTCTCGCTCGTGGGTGGTTTCTTCTCCCTGATCTGGGGCCTGATCCTGTCTGTGCTGCGACAGATGCCAGGCAAGTGGCTGGCGCCCGTGCGCTGGCTGACCATCGCCTACATCGACGCGCTGCGTGGAATCCCTCTGCTGCTGGTCATCCTCGGCCTGTCAGCCGGTCTCGCGACCCTCGCATCCGAAGGGACCATCCCGAGGGAGATCGGCATCCCCCAGTGGTTCGGCGAATCGGACCCGTTCTGGTACGGCGTAATCGCTCTGACCCTTACCTACGGCGCGTATATGGCCGAGGTCTATCGCGCCGGGATCGAAGCGGTGCCGCGGGGACAGATGGAGGCCTCGAGGTCGCTCGGCATGAGCCACGGCCAGGCGATGCGTTTCGTGATCGTGCCGCAGGCCGTGCGCAAGGTGATCCCGCCCCTGCTCAACGACTTCATCGCGTTGATGAAGGACACCGCCCTGATTTCGGTGCTCGGCCTGGTCGAGACGGTTCAGACCGGCAGTGACCTCTATTCGGAGTTCTTCAACCCTTCGGGCTATACGCTCGGAGCCTTCATGTTCCTGATCGTGACCATTCCACTTGCCCGCATGGTCGACTGGCAGATCAAGAAGCAGGATGAGAAGTTCCAGAGGGGGATTCCGTGAGCGGCGAAGCAATCCTCAAGGTTGAAGGCCTGAAAAAGAGCTACGGCAAGCTGGACGTGCTCAAGGACATCAACTGCGAGATCGCCGAGGGTGAAGTGGTCTGTGTGATCGGGCCCAGCGGCTCCGGCAAGAGCACGATGCTGCGCTGCCTGAACATGCTCGAACTCCCCGACGGTGGACGCATCGAGCTTCATGGCAACGAGATTTTCGGTGGCGGAAAGACCCACGATCTCGATGTGCTCCGGCGTGAGGTGGGCATGGTCTTCCAGTCCTTCAACCTCTTCCCGCACATGTCGGCGAAGGAGAACGTCTCGATAGCTCAGGTCCGGGTCCGCGGACGCAAGCGCAAGGAAGCGGACGAGCGCTCGGTCGAACTTCTGGCCAAGGTCGGCCTCGAAGAAAAGGTCGACGAGTACCCGGACCGGCTCTCGGGCGGCCAGCAGCAGCGGGTCGCTATCGCCCGGGCCCTGGCCATGGACCCTGAGGTCATGCTTTTCGACGAAGTGACCAGCGCCCTGGATCCGGAGCTGGTCAAAGGTGTGCTCGATGTCATGAGGGAGCTCGCCGACAGCGGCATGACCATGGTCGTGGTCACCCACGAAATGAACTTCGCCCGCGAGGTTTCAGATCGCGTGATCTTCATGGACCAGGGCTACATCGTCGAGCAGGGCGATCCTGATGACGTCCTCGGCAATCCGTCCGCCGATCGGACGAAGCAGTTCCTGGGCCTGGTTCTCGCGCGCTGAAGCGCCCCTTGCGTGCCGCGCGCCCGAAGGGCTTGCGGAGCCGGCCCCGCGCTGCTCAGTCGAGCTCCTGCAGAAAGTCGACTGATCTGCCTGAGCTGTCCAGCTGCTCATCGGTGTCCGGGCGCATCAGGTCTCGCAGGTACTGACGCCACATGGCCTCGATTTCTCCGATCCCCAGGTCGAAGGCTGCCTCGAGGTTCGCCACCGGACCGTCGCGGCGAAGCCGGGCGACCAGAAGCTCGCAGGCCCCGCCGCCGCGATAGTCCTCGAGAAGGTCGAAAACCGTACCGCCGAGCAGGATCGCGTCACGCCTGCCGGGTGGAAAGGAAGGTCGGGAGCCCTCACGCAGGCGGCGGATCACCGCCGCACGGTAGAGGTCCACCTGGCGCGAGAAGTGCTGGGCGCTGCCTTCGACCAGCCACGCCCAGCCCAGGTAGCGGAAGAACCTGCCGGGCGTCCAGGGCGGCGGAATGGCCTCGTTGTTGGCGGCTACCACGATCTGCGTATACAGCCTTTCGGCGGTTCCCTTGAGAGCCTCCATCGAAGCCTCACCCGCGGCCCTCTTGGCCATCGCGGTCTCGCCGAGGACGTGGATCTCGGTCGCCATCGGCCAGCCTGCGAGATAGCGCCGGCCGGCGGGGGCCGCGGCCCAGCGGACCGCGGGCAGGAAGGGATGGGCGAAGTTGAGCCAGATCGGTGAGGGGTGGATGATGACCGTGACGTCGCCAGGAGCCACCTCGAAGCGATCTTCGAGCCGCAGGCTCAACTCTTCCAGCCGGTCCAGCAGCTCTTCCGCGTATCCGGTGTCGGCATCCTCGTGCCGGGCGCTGAAAGTCAGCGAGGTGGTTTCGATCCAGGTCATCCGGCGCAGGGTATTGAAAGCACGAAGACCCGCCGGGTCGGCGGGTCTTCGTGAATGTTTCGTCGGCTACCGACTCGCGGTGGCCATGACCCGCCATCTGCGGCGGGCGCACAAGTGGACTCAGGCCAGGGCCGGAACCCTCTCGGTAGCACCACAGACCGAGCGGATCTCGGCGCTCGCGCGCTCGAACTCCTCATCGGCCATGACCGGCGTGCCCTCGAACGGGAGGTCACGGTCGATCTCGACCCAGGAACGGTTTCCGTGGTACTCCTCGCGGACCCTGACGGTCACCGGACGAGGGATGCGGTGGACTCGCAGCAGGACCAGGTGCAGCGGGTGACGCGGCTTCCAGTTGAGCCGCTTCGACGCGTAGTCGGTGGTCCAGATGTAGAACGGCGAGAGGCCGTCGACGACCTTCGGGTTGTCGATCGTGATGTGCTCGGCAACTTCGGCCCAGGCACGGATCCTCACCCGGTCGGGCTGGGGGATGCCGCCGTCCTGCAGCAGGGCGCGGGCCGGAGGTTCTTCGTCGGGCCAGACACCTTCTTCGAGCGCACGGTCGAGCTCGGGATGATGGGACGGCCGCACCAGATCGTTGTGCTGGTGGTCAAACGTGGGGTAGAGGAAGAAGCGGTCATGCTCCAGTTCGAAGTGCTTGTCGTCCTCATGGATCCCGCCTTTGCGGAGGGTGAGGAGCTGTTCGCCTTCGGACAGGGCTCGCACGGTAACGGCCCATTCCTTGAACGCAATTGGCATAGGGTTCTCAGTCGGGTTGAAGTTGCTAAGGACATGTGCGGGCCCGAGTCGAACCGCCGGCCGGGGGTGAAGATTTCGGCCGGGTTCCAGACCCGCAAGAGTCCGCAGGTTACTAAATGTTTTCGAAATAATCAAGCCATGTGACGACCGTCACATAGCCTCGATCCGACTCAGGCGAATCAGGCCACCCTGCTCGCCGGTGGCGCTCCAACCGGCCGGAAGCCAGACTGTCGCCTCGCCGAGGTCGATCGACTCAGGCCCGGTTGTCGTAGTGAAATCGCCGGCGGCAAGGACGATTTCCGGCCCCGGTTCGAGGTAGCGCCTCCGGACCGTGACCAGTTCGATCCGCTCGTCCGGTTCGCGGTAGCCGTAGCGGGATTCGTGGGCTGCCTCGAACAGTTCGCGCAGCTTCGAGGGGTCGCCGGAGCGATCCTCCACGGTCAGTTCGAACGACTGGCCCAGGTAACGCAGGTCCCATGAGACTTCATCCGCTGCCCCGATCAGCCCGTCCAGGGTCTGCGGCGTGATTCGCTCCTCCTCCAGCAGCACTGTCCTCGTCTCGTCTCGCCGCCGCTCGGCCGCGGCGAGACCGAGGGCGCTGAAGACCCCGCCGTCGGTCGGGACCAGGACGGTCTCGATGCCGAGTTCGTCAGCGATCGATGTCGCGTGGAGCGGTCCGGCTCCGCCGAAGGCCAGCAGGGCGAAGTCCTTCGGGTCGAGGCCACGCTCGACGGTCATCACCCTCAGCGCCCGGACCATCTCGGTGTCGGCGATCCGGAGGATGCCGGCCGCGCATTCGTTCAGGTCAATGCCGAGCTCGGTGGCCAGTCCGGCGACGGCCGAGCGGGCGGCTTCGCGGTCGAGCAGGACTCCGTCGGCCAGGGCGGGCCGATCGCCGAGTCTTCCGAGGACCAGATGGGCATCGGTTACGGTCGGCTCCGTGCCTCCCCTGCCGTAACAGGCGGGGCCGGGATCGGCACCGGACGATCGGGGGCCGACGCGCAGAGCTCCACCCGGGTCGCGCCAGGCGATCGAACCGCCGCCCGCACCGACCGTTTCGATATCGACCATCGGCAGAGCCAGACTGCGGCCCGCGATCGCACGGCCGCCCGTCTCGCGCGCCGATTGCGACTCGATCACGCAGACGTCGCAGGAGGTACCGCCCATGTCGAAACACAGCAGGTCCGGGTGGCCGCTCGACTTCGAGATCATGGCAGCGGCCGCCGCGCCGCCGGCCGGGCCGGACAGCACCGCCAGGGCGGCGTGACGCGAAGCCGACGCGAGGTCGGTGAGGCCGCCGCTGGACTGCATGATGAACGGCTCCGGCAGCCCGGACCGGCTGCAGCGTCCGGCCAGTCGCTTCAGGTAGCCCGCCAGCAGGGGGGAGAGCGCGGCATCGACCTCGGTCGTGGCGGCACGCTCGTACTCCCGGAATGTCCCGACCACCTCATGCGAAAGGGATATATGGACCGAATCCCCGAGCCGCGAGTGCAGGTGTCTCCCGATCGCCACCTCGTGCGCCGGATGGCGATCGGCGTGCAGGAGGCAGACCGCGACCGAGTCGACTCCGGCCGAGGCGACCGCTTCGGCCACCCGGTCGAGTTCGGCCTCGTCGGGTTCCTGGATCACCCCGTCCGGCCCCATGCGCTCCGCCAGCTCGAATCGCCGGCCGGCCGGGACCAGGGGCGGGGGAGGGCTGAGGTCGAGGCGGTAGAGCGAAGGTCGGTTCTGTCGGCCGATTTCGATCAGGTCGGCGAAGCCGCGGGTGGCCACGAAGGCTGCGTCGGCCACCTTTCCTTCGAGTAGGGCATTTGTTGCGACGGTCATGCCGTGGGCGAAGAACGAGACGTCGGACGCTTCGATCGCCGCCTGTTCGAGGACCTGCGCGGCGGCCGCCAGCGCACCCTCGGACTGATCACCCGGCGTACTGGCGGCCTTGCCGGCGAAAACGCGGCCGTCGAGGACCAGGACGGCGTCGGTGAAGGTTCCGCCGACGTCGACGCCGAGAATCGCCGACGGTCCGGGTGCCTCAGCCACGTCCGAAGCCTCCGCCACCGGGGGTCTCGATCCGTAGCCGGTCTGCGGGGTTCAGGTGCCCCGACGCTTTCGGCTCGAGCTCCTCCGTGGGCTTGCCGTCCCGAGTCAGCAGGTTGCGCCCGCTCTCGCCGGGGCGGCCTCCTTCGGCCCCCGGCGGCCGGTGCCGCCTGCGCTCGGTCAGCAGGGCGAAGCTCATCGGTTCCAGGGCCTCGATCTCCCGGACAAGTCCGTCACCACCGCGTTGCTTGCCGCCGCCGCCGCTGCCTCGCCGGATCGAGTACTCGCGGGCCCTGAGTGGGAACTCGATCTCCATCGCCTCGATCGGGGTATTGAGGGTGTTGGACATCGCAACATGAACACCGCTCGGACCGTCAGCCTCAGCGGTGGCACCCTGGCCGCCGCCGATCGTCTCGTAATAGGTGAAGTCTTCGTTCCCGAGGGTCAGGTTGTTCATCGTGCCCTGGCCCAGGGCCTTTCCGAAGGCCGCCAGGCAGAGGTCTGCCACCCTCGAGGAAGTCTCGACGTTGCCGGCGACCACCGCCGCCGGCGGACCGGCGTTCAGGAGGGTCCCTTTCGGGGCGTTGACACTCACCGGCCGGTAGGCGCCGGCGCTGGCCGGGATGTCCGGGTCGGTCAGGACTCTGACCGCGAAGTAGCAGGCAGACTGGGTCACCGCCAGGGGGCAGTTCAGGTTGCCGGGGTCCTGGTCGGAGGAGCCGGTGAAGTCGAAGTCGATCGATTCGCCCTCGACCGTGACCGTGAGCCGCAGCTCGAGGTCTGATCTCCGTGCCTCCAGAAGGTCGGTTGCCGTATGCCTGCCGTCGGGCATCAGGGCGATCAGGGCGCGGGTGCGCAGTTCGGCGTAGTCGATTACCTCGGCCATCGATTCCAGAAGAGCGGCACTTCCGCGACTGCCGGCCAGTCCCGACAGCCTCGCCGTCCCGAGTCGATTGGCCGCCAGTTGCGCCCGCAGGTCCGCGCGTCGCTGGGCCGGCTGGCGCATTTTGGCGGTGACTTCGGCGATCGCTTCGCCGTCAAGTACCCGGGGGGAGATGACCACCCCCTCTTCGGAAAGATCAGTCGAGTCGGCGGGCATCGAGCCCGGCACGCTGCCGCCGACGTCGGCGTGGTGGGCCCGGTTCGCAGCGAAGCCGAGCAGCCTGCCGCCGGCGTCGAAGGCGGGCGTGACCACCGTGATGTCAGGGAGGTGGGTGCCACCGGAGTACGGATCGTTGAGGAACCAGGAGACTCCGGGCCGGTGATCCCGGTCGATCACCGCATGGACCGAGGCGGGCATGGAGCCGAGGTGAACCGGGATGTGCTCGGCCTGCATGACCATCTCTCCCCGGGGGTCGAAAACGGCTGCCGAGCAGTCGCGCCTTTCCTTGATGTTGGCCGAGTGGGCGGACCTGACCAGCGCCGCGCCCATCTCCTCGCAGATCGAGGCAAAGGCGCCGGCCGCCACCCGGACCCGGATCGGGTCAGGTGCGCTCAAGCCCACTTTCGTGGCTCGATCGAGCCGTCCGGAAGGTAGATCAGGTGAACGCCGTCCAGTGTCGGGTCGGTCGCGGGGAAGTCCGAGCGGCGGTGGCCACCACGCGATTCCCGCCGTTCCAGGGCGACCGCCCCGATCGCCCTCGCCAGCGGATACGGATCCACGGACAGCTGCTCGAGGCGAGCCCGCAGCCGCATCGGTCCGGCCAGTCTCCAGACCGCCTCGCGGGTGGCGGGTGTCGGAGGGTCGAACCTCCACGAAGGCGGCTCCGGGGGCGACTTGGAGATTTTCATCGCCATGCCGGCCGCTGCGGCCCGCTGCCCGAATACGAAGCACTCGGTGAGCGAGTTGGAGGCGAGCCGGTTGGCTCCATGGATCCCGGTGCAGGCACACTCTCCGGCTGCGAGCAGGCCGGTCAGCGAGGTCCTTCCGTCGAGGTCGACGGCGACTCCGCCCATCACGTAGTGGGCACCCGGGGAGACCGGCACCGGTTCCTCGGAGGGTTCGAATCCGGCCTCGGTGAGCATGGCGAAGACGCTCGGGAAGCGGTCGGGGTCGATGCCGGTCAGGTCCAGTCCGACCGCGGTACCCGCCTGGAGCGTCGATCTGCCGCAGGATCGCTGCGGTGACATCGTCGCGCGGTGCGAGTTCGTCGGTGAAGCGCTGCCCACCGGCGGTCAGCAGAACGGCCCCCTCACCGCGGATGGCCTCGGTGATCAGGGCACCGTCGGCCGGCGTGCCGGGTGCCGACAGGCAGGTCGGGTGGAACTGGCAGAACTCGAGGTCGGCCAGTTCGGCGCCTGCGGCCGAGGCGAGTACGGCTCCGGCACCGATCGCGCCCCACGGATTCGAGGTGCGCCGCCAAAGGGCGGCGGCGCCGCCTGTCGCGAGCAGGGTCGCGCCGGCGGCGATCCTGCCGCGGTCGGTGAGCACGCCGTGACAGCGCCTGCCGTCGCTCCAGAGTGCGAGTGCAGAGGTTTCCTCGAAGACCGTGATGCGCGGCTCACCGGCGACGATCCGGGCCAGCGTTCCGGTGATCTCGCGGCCGGTCTGGCTGCCCCCGGCGTGGATGATGCGCCGCTGCGAGTGCCCGCCTTCGAGGGCCAGCTCGAGCTTGCCCGACTGGTCACGGTCAAAGGCCATTCCCCGGGAGACGAGGTCGTCGACCACGCCGGGGGCATCGTGCGTGAGTATTTCCACGGCCTCGGTCCGGCACAGTCCACGGCCTGCGGCGATCGTATCCGCGGCGTGCGCGGCAGCGGAGTCGTCTGGATCGAGTGCAGCGGCCAGCCCGCCCTGTGCCCAGAAGCTGGCGCTTTCGGCCAGCGGCTTTCGGGAAATCAGACAGACCCTGCCGCCCGCTTCCGCGGCCCGGATGGCCGCCCAGAGGCCCGCCGCGCCGGCTCCGACGACAGCAAGATCAAAGGGATCCTTCTGGAGGGCTTCCGCCGGGTTCGTCAAGGACTACTTGCCGTGATCGGTCGCAGGCTCGTCGTCGCTGCGGGCCAGATCCTCGAGTTCTTCGAGGGTCAGGCCTTCCTCGAGCCCACGTGCGATCAGGTCGGCTTCCCGCTCGACTCCGACGACTTCTCGTGCCTGAGCCGAGAGCCGATCCCGGTCGAAGCTTCCGGCATCTGCCATCTCGATGGTCATCGCTCCGAGTTCACCCAGCTGCTTCCGGCGCAGTTCGTCCAGCTCGACCAGATGGTCCTTCATCGCTCGCCGCTCGCGACCGCTCTGCTTGCCGCGGCTGAAGATCCCCATCAGGAGCCCTCTCCGGATTCGGGAGCTGCGCCCTTGCCAATCTCCTGGCGCAGGGCGCCGATCTGTCCGCGCAGCCACTTGACGGCCGCCTCGCGCGCCTCCGCCTCGGTCACCACTCCGGGTGCGGCGCCTACCGCCACCGGGGCGGTCCCGGCTTCAGTCACCGCAGCTTCAGCTTCTTCGACCCTCTTCTCGGCCTCGCGGGCGCTCTCTTCGATCGCTTTCAGCCTCGACTCGGCGATCGTAAGTGCTTCGACCTTGCTGGCCTTTTCAGCCTCCAGCGCAGTTTCCAGCGCCTTGATCCGGGCCTCCAGTTCGGGTCGGTTGTCCCCGGCGGCCGCAGTTGGACCGCCCTCGGCGGGATCTGCTGCGATCTCGGCCGCAAGCGCGGCGTCGGCTTCGATCTCGGCCGCCTGACTGCGCACCCAGTCGGCCGCGGCTTCGCGGTTGGCAGCGCTCTCCCGGGCGAGTTTGGATTCGGCGGCATCAGCGCGTTTCTCGGCACTCTCGATCCGGCCCGCAGCTTCCTTCAGTGCTGCGTCGAGCTTCGAACGGTCGGATTCGATCTCGCGCGTGATCGCGCTGAGTTCAGTCCGGGCATCCGCCTTGACGGCCGCCTTTGCCGCCTCCGAGGCGGTTTTTGCCTCGGTTTCGCTGCTTGCGATCCGCTCGGCCATCTGATCCAGCTCGCTGAGCTTCTGCTGCGGTTCGACCGGCTCCATCGGCTTGGTCCCGGCTCCAGCCTTCGAAGGCAGGGGTTTCTCGGTCGGGGCGCTGTCCGGTTCCAGGGTCGGAGTCGCCTTGACCGCCTGCCCGGTTGTCGCCGATTCGGCGTCGACGCCATCGCCCGCGGAGGCCGGGGCCGCGTCGGAGGTCGGCTCGGCATCCGGGTCGGCCGGCGCTTTCGTCTCGTCCACAGCCCGCTTTTCCTCGGCAGGCTTCGCTGCGGCCGCAGTGGCTGCGGCCGCCGACGCGATCTCCTGCTCGCCGGTGTGTTCGCCGGTCTCGGGCATCTCGTCAGAGTCGGGCAGATCATGAGCACCGGTGTGCTCGGCCGTCTCGGGCATGTCCTGCTCACCGGTGTGCTCGCCGGTGTGCTCACCGGTTTCCGGCTCCGTCGCCGGTTCGGGGGCCGAGAGCTGCTTGAGTTCATCGGCGACCTCCCGTACCTCGGCCGCCCCTCGCGACATGATCTCCTCGTCCCAGGTGCCCTGCACGAACATCCCGAGTACCAGCTCGCCGAGCGCCTCGCGCCGGTCGAGGTGGAGCTCCTCGAGCTGCCGCTGTTTCTTCTTCAGAGCACCCTTCCTCATCTGATCTCCCCATCATTACCGAAGTCGGCGACAGAAACCCCCGTGACCTTCCCGGGGGCGAGTACCTCGTGGTATGCGAGCAGGACGCGCCGGGCCATTCTCGTCGCCGAAAGTGACTCTGCGCGGGCCCTTCCCGGGGTTCGGGGATCGGGATCTGCCAGCAGGCCCGCCGCGAAATCGGACCAGGTCGCCAGATCGAAAGGGGCGCAAAGCGTGTTCGGCAGCGAGCCCAGCAGGCTCGGCGCGATGCCGACCGGAGTTGTCATCACCGGCACCTCGCAGGCGAGGCTCTCGAGGCAGGCGAGCCCGAAGCCCTCGTAGTCGGACGTCACCATCACCGCGTCGGCGGCGTTTACCCAGGTGGACATCAGGTCCGGTTCGATCCCGCCGCCGGTCAGCAGTTCGACGCCGGCCCGCTCGGCGACCCGGCGTGCGCGGTCGATCCGTTTCTCCGGCCTGGCCGGGTCGGCCGGGAAGAACAGGAAGCGGCCGTCGGGGTCGAGGCCCAGTGAGCTTCGCGCCGCGGCCCGCGGCCGGGGGGCAAAGCGGGAGAGGTCTGCACCACAGGGCAGCACGGCGTTTCGACCGGGCAGCAGAGGCAGGCCGGGTCGGCCCGCCTCTTCGCCGAACAGCGCGCTCGACGCACCGGCTGCGAGCGCCAGCCTGCGCGCCAGAAGCCTTGACCCCGGGCCGACCACCGGGTGACGCACGTCGGTGCCGTGGAAAGTGACGACCAGAGGACTGGCACCGGCCAGCAGGGCGCACCAGCCGGCCAGCCCGTAGTGGGCATGCACCAGATCGAAGTCCTCCCGGGCCAGCAGTGCCCGGATCCGGCGTGTGGCCGGCACGTACTGGTCCTTTCCGGGTGGAAACGAGAACAGCTCGACCTCGATTCCCAACTCTTTGAGTGCCTCGACCTGATCGACGACCCAGCGCCCCCGCTGCGGGGTCTCCTCGTCGGGCCCGAAGTTCATCACCACCAGGACGCGCATCGCCGGAGGTTATCCCGCGGGGCCGGTGCCCGTTGGTCTTTCGTCACCGTTGGGGCGGCGAATCGTTGCGCGGGGGTATGGACCGGTTGTCAGCCGGGTCCGAGTGTCGATACCGACAAGCAACAAAGGAGGACACATGATCTACAGAGGCATGGGCCGCGTCCACGCGGCCTCGATCGGCCGGACCGAACGGATTCGTGGCCGGCTGGCCGGAGAGGGTGGCCAGGGCACGGTCGAGTATGTCGGCCTGATCCTGCTCGTATCCCTGCTCATGGTCGGCATGCTGGCGGCGATGAAGGGGTTCTCGGGTCGACAGGGCACCGAACTCGCCGAACTGATCGTGGACAAGATCCAGTCCGCGGTCGACAAGGTCACCTTCCGCTGAGGATCGGCGCGGCGACCGGCCGGGGCGGGCTTCGGCCCGCTCCGGCAACCGTTCGCCGCCGCGTGGCAGGGCCCGGCCTTCCGCTTTCGGATGGCCGGATCCCGCTACCGGTCACGCTCTGGGAAACTTCGACCGATGTCAGAGAGCAACAGAAGCCACGGGCGTTCCGACGCCGATATCAGACCGGTCAGCATCGAGCCCGGATTCGTCTCGAGTGCCGACGGTTCGGCGCTCATCTCGGCCGGAGGGACGCGGGTCATCTGCACGGCCTCGGTCTCGAGCAAGGTGCCGAAGTGGATGGAAGGCAGAGGTACGGGCTGGGTCACCGCCGAGTACTCGATGCTGCCGGCGTCGACCGGTGATCGCAAGCCCCGTGACATCAGCAAAGGCAAGCTCGACGGCCGCTCGGTCGAGATTCAGCGGTTGATCGGCCGCTCGCTGCGGGTCGCGGTCGATTTCGAAGCCCTCGGCGAGCGCAGCGTCTACGTCGACTGCGACGTGCTCGAGGCCGACGGCGGGACTCGCTGCGCCTCGATCACCGGAGGCTATGTGGCCCTGCACCTCGCGCTCACCAGTCTGCTCGAACGAGGCGAGATCGAGACCTTTCCGCTGACCACCGCCGTGGCCGCCATCAGCGTCGGCATGGTCGGCGGACGGGCGCTCTGTGATCTCGACTACTCGGAAGATTCGACCGCGGAGGTTGATGCCAACGTGGTCATGACCGGGGACGGCGGGCTGATCGAGGTCCAGGCGACGGCGGAGCAGACTCCTCTCTCGCGGGCGTCCCTGGACGATCTGCTTTCGCTGGCCGAGGCCGGGATCGGCCGCCTGAGGCTGGCCCAGGACGAGGCGACCGGCGCTTGATCCTCGCCAGTCGCAACCGGCACAAGGTCCGGGAGCTGGACGAGATCCTGCCGGGTGTCGGACTGGAGCCGCTGCCCGACGAGGTCGAGATGCCACCCGAGGACGGCGACACCTTCGCCGCCAACGCACTCATCAAGGCCCGTGCGGCCCGGGCCGCCACCGGTGAGCCGGTCGTAGCCGACGATTCCGGCCTCGTGGTCGACGGCCTGAATGGTAGGCCCGGAGTCAGGTCCGCTCGTTATGCCGGGGAGGACGCGAGCGACGGGGAGAACCTCGCGAAAGTGCTGCGCGACCTGGCGGCTTCGGACGGCGCACCGACCGCGAGGTACGTATGCGTGATCGCCTCGATCGATGGCGAGGGGCGGGAGGCGGTCTTCGAGGGAACCTGCGAAGGCCGCATCGTCCAGCAGCCGAGGGGGGACGGCGGCTTCGGGTATGACCCGGCTTTCGTCCCCGATGAAACCGGGCCTGGAGACGAGCGCACGATGGCCGAACTCAGCGCGGATGAGAAGCATGCGATCAGCCATCGAGGTCGTGCGGCGCGGGAACTGGCCGAATATCTCGCGGGCGGGTCAGTGAACCAGGGGCGAAGCACGGGCCTGAGCGCCCGTTCCCTGTGCGCCGGTCTACTCGCCGGGCAGGGGAAGCAGGTTGACCGCGGCGGCGGCACCGACCGCGACTACGGTGACCCCGTAGCCGGCATAGCCGGTCGCGAAGGCCAGGGCGGAGGCCAGTGCGCAGACTGCGACCACGGTCATCCAGGAGGCTCGGGCGAGGGACATGACCGATATGTTGCTACACCGTGACTCAGGAAGCAAGAACGCCCGACGGACCGACAGGTCCCGCCCATCCCGCAGACCTCTCCGGTCGGGCGCGCGCCGTGCTCGACACCCTCGCCGGGCTCGAGCCCGAACTGCGGGCGGCCGCGGTGCTCTCCGAAAGCGGCGAAATGCTCGCTTCGACCCTCGAGGACGAAAGCTGGAAGCGCTCCGCGGTGGAGTTCGCAGACGCGCTCGCAGCGGCCGGAACAGGCGAACTGGACAGCTCTCACGTCGCGACCGAGCAGGCAGAAGTGTTCCTCGTCAGGGAGGCTGGTTTCAGTCTGGTGGCGGTTACCGCCAGATTCGTGCTCGCTTCGCTTACCTCCTTCGACATCAGGATGTCCCTCAGGGACCTCTCGACCGAGGTCCAGGATGCTTAAGCCGCACCGGGTTGTGGCCCGCAAAGTCAGCTCCTATGCGGATGAAGCCGCGGCTTTCGTGCGCAGGCGCCGCCACCACCGGCGGCCTTTCGTGCGCATTCAGTACCGCAGTGGCGACGCGGTCGAACTGCACCCCGAAGACCCCGAAGCCCTGGAGATCATGGCTGCCGTCTCGGGGCTCGTCGAGCACTCCGGCTGAGCGTTTCGGTCAGCGTTTCGCTTCAGGTCTGGCATACCGCGCGAAATGATGTCCGAATGCGGTGTTACGGTACTGCCAATTCCCTAATCCCTGAGGAGGATCCAACACGTGACTAAAGCTGAGTTTCTTGAGAAGGTTGCCGGCGACGAGCGAATCGGAAGCAAGAAGGCCGCGGCCGACGCGGTCGATTCGGTACTCGACGCCATCACCGCCACGCTGACCGACGGGGGAGAAGTCAACTTCACCGGTTTCGGAAAGTTCCACGTTGCCGAACGCAGCGAGCGTCAGGGCGTGAACCCCCGCACCGGCGAGCGCATCACCATCGCCGGCGGCAAGGTCCCGCGCTTTTCCGCTGGATCCGCCCTTAAGAAGCAGGTCAAGGGCTGAGCCTCTTCATCGATCGGACTGCGGCGCTCGTCAGCGAGCGCCGCAGTCAGGTCTGCCTCGGCCTGGACCCCGATCCGGCTGAGCTTTCCGGGGGCCCATACGGCGACCCCGGCTCTACTGCGGCTGAGTCGGCCGGGGCCGCGGTTGAAGACCACTGTCTGCGGCTGATCGAAGCAGCGGGCCCCTACTGCGTCGCGGTCAAGCCTCAGCTGGCGTGTTTCGAGCGGCTCGGGTGGCCCGGCTGGAGGGCCCTGGAAGCGGTCTGCTCGGCTTCCCGCGAAGCCGGTCTGCTCGTCATCGCTGACGGCAAGCGTGGAGATGTTCCGGTTTCGGCCCGGGCCTACGGCCAGGCGATGGTCGGCCACACTCCGACTCCGTGGGGCGATGTGCCCGGACTCGGAGCCGACGCCTTCACCGTCAACCCGATGATCGGCGCCGATTCGCTCGAGCCGCTGGTGGCCGCTGCCGAGCAGGCCGGGGCCGGCGTATTCGCGCTGGTGAGAACCAGCAATCCCGGGGCAGCTGACATCCAGGACCTCGAAACACGCGGAGGCCCCGTTCACGAACGCCTCGCCACCCTTGTCGACAGCTTCGCCGACCGGCTCGCCGGGCAGCAATCAACCCTCAGCGGGATGGGCGCGGTGGTCGGTGCCACCGAGCCGCTTCACATCGAGAAACTGCGCTCGTTGATGCCCAGGGCGATCCTGCTGATCCCCGGGGTCGGCGCCCAGGGTGGCCGACCGGAGGACCTGGGGGCCGCATTCGCGCCCGGCCGGGCGGGCGCCCTGGTGGCCGCCTCGCGCTCGATCGCGGGGGCCGGGAATCCGGGAGAGGCGGCCGACGCCCTCCGGGAGTCCCTCTGGCAGGTATCCGGATAGATCTGTTGCTGCCCTGCGGGCGTGGCGACGCCGCGCTTTCGCGACTGTACGATTGCGCGGACTCCATCCGCATCGCTGGAAGAAAATGAAGAACAAGAACTCCCTCATCGCACGATTCCTCGCCCTGACGGCCCTCATCGGGGCGATCGTCGTCGTCATCGTGGTCGTCGATTCCGAAACCGGCAATGACGAGGCCACGGTGGAGAAGAAGAACACGGGCAACAATTCCGGCGGACAAAACGGCAATCAGAAGCAGCAGCAGCCGACCAGGAAGTTCTACGTCGTCCAGCAGGGCGACACCTTGACCGTCATCGCTCGGAAGAACGGCGTCGGAGTGGCCCGTATCGAGGCACTCAACCCCGATCTCGACCCCCAGGCGCTGATCCCCGGCCAGAGGCTGAAGCTGCGTTGAATAACCTGATCCGCGGCCTTCGCCTGGGCGCGGTTCTTCTCGCCGGTCTTCTCGCCGGTCCGACGGTTTCGTCGGCTGCCACCCAGCCGCCACGGATCGAAGCAGCCTCCTGGGCGCTGATCGACGCAAGGACCGGGGAAACCCTGGCGCAGAAATCGCAGAACCGGCGACTGCCGATGGCCAGTACCACGAAAATGATGACCGCCTACCTGGCGCTGCGCAACCTTTCGATGGGCGATGTAGTGAACGCAGCCGACTATCGGGGTGCCCCGGTCGAATCGCTCATGGGGCTGGAAGCCGGGCAGAAGGTCTCGGTCAGGGACCTGCTCTACGGGCTGATCCTGCTGAGCGGCAACGATGCCGCAGTCACTCTGGCGACGGCCGTCTCGGGCACCGTCCCGAGGTTCGTCGGCCTGATGAACCGGACGGCACAAAGACTGGGACTGGCGAATACGAGTTACGAGAATCCGATCGGGCTCGACGGGCCACGGCAGTACTCGAGTGCCGCCGACCTGGTCACGCTCGGTCAGGTCCTGATGCGGATGCCACGCTTTCGCCCGATCGCTTCCGCCCGCACCGCGGAGCTGCGGAGCTTCCGGCCGCCGGTCGAGATCGAGACCGGCAACGAATTCGTCCGGGACAACCCCTGGGCGGTGGGAATCAAGACCGGCCAGACGAATCTGGCCGGCTACGTCCTGGCTTCGGACGGCCGCCGTGAGGCGACCGAACTAATCGCTGCCGTCATGGGCACCGCCAGCGAGGCGGCCAGGGACTCACAGACCGTCAAGCTCATGGACTACGGGTTCTCTCTCTACGAGAAGCGGGTACCGATCCGTACCGCCCGGCCGGTCGAGCGGATTCCGGTCAGGTTCGAGGATCGCGATCTACCCGTCGTATCCCCGCGACCGGTGAGGATCGGTGTCAGGCAGGGCGGCGAGCTGGCGGTGGCCGTCGTTCTTCCGGAAGAGGTGGAAGGGCCGATCGATCGCGGTCAGCGGCTCGGCACAGCGACGGTCAGTCTCGACGGCGATGAAATCGCCACGGTGCCACTGCTGGCCGACCGCGCGGTCGCCGAACCCGGGCTCGTGGAGCGCGGCCTCGAAGGCCTGAGATCGAACCTCGTCTACATCTTGATCGCACTGTTCGCAATACTTGTCCTGTTGCTGCTGCTGAAGCGGCGCAAGGAGAGTCAGACGAGGACCAGGTTGGCGAGAGCAGGCAGGATGCGCAGATGATCATTTCGGTGACACTCAATGCGGCTATGGACCGCACCGTTGCGGTCCCCAATTTTCGCCAGGGCCACCGGCACCGGTCGGTCGAAAGCCGGACCGTTCCCGGGGGCAAGGGGATCAACGTGGCGAGGGCGCTTGGCCTGCTGGGCCGTCCGGTGATCGCCACCGGCCTGGTCGGCGGCTCGAACGGCGACTGGATCGCGCGCCAGCTCTCCAAGGAGTCGCTGTTGACCGACTTCATCCGGATTTCGGAGGAGAGCCGGATCAACCTCGCCGTGGTCGACCCCACCTCCGGCGAGCAGACCGAGATCAACGAGCGTGGCCCGAGTGTCCGGCCCGAGGAGCTCGACTCTTTCGTCGAGCGGCTCGACTACCTCGCCGGCGGAGCCAGGCTCTGCGTTATAGCCGGCAGCCTGCCGCCGGGGGTGGATACCGACTTCTACGCGACCCTGATCGCGACGCTGCGGGCGCGGGACATACCGATCCTGCTCGATTCCGAGGGGGAGGCGATGTCGGACGGCATGCGAGCCGGACCGACGATGGTGACCCCGAACAAGCTGGAGGCCGAGGAACTGGTCGGACACGAGTTCGACGTCGAAGACGATCTGCACGGTGTGCTTTCGGAGCTGATCGACATGGGTCCCTCACAGGCGGCCATAACACTCCCGGAGGGCTGCGTCGCGATGGTCGGCGCAGGTCCCGAACAGCGCATGCTGGAGGTCCGGATCGATCCTCTCGAGCCGATTTCCACGGTCGGATCCGGCGATGCATTCGTAGCCGGCTACATCGCCGCGCTCTACGACGGCATGTCTCCGGAGATGTGCCTCTCCTACGGAGTCGCCTGCGGCGCCGAAGCCACCCAGCACCTCGGAGCGGGCCGACTCGACCGCTCCCGGGCCGAGAGCCTGCTCGACAGTGTCAAAGTCCGCAGGGTCGAAGCACCGGCCGGCGTCTGAACGTCGCTTCAGCATTCCCCGAGCGCTTCGGGGTGAAAGCGCTACGAAGTCCCCAAGGAAAGATTTGGGCTCCCCAAGGAAAGACTCGGGCTGCGGCCGGACAGGAGGGGCGGCCATTTCTTGTACGAGAGCACAAGCGGGATGACCCGGCACGGCCCTAAGTTTCAAGGCAGCAGTTCGGGGTTCTCCTCCCCGGTCATGTGGCTAACAGAGCGGTTGTCGGGCCCCGGCAAGGCAACCTGCCTCCCTCATGTTGGACCCCGGCCCTCACAGAGGTCCGGGGTCCTTCATTTTCCGGCTGTCCCCCGGAGAGCCGGGCTGATTAGAATCGTCCGACGGGGGCCGTAGTCTGCTCCTTCCAACCGCAGCCCTGGAGGACCTAATTGGAAATTGAGATCGGCCGAGGCAAGAAGGGCCGACGCGCCTACGGGTTCGACGATGTGGCGATAGTGCCATCCCGTCGCACCCGGGACCCCGACGACATCGACATCAGCTGGACGCTGGGTCCGTACCGTTTCGACCTGCCACTCGTCGCCTCCGCGATGGATGGTGTGGTCAGCCCCGAAACGGCCGTGCTGACCCACAAGCTGGGTGGTCTCGGTGTGCTCAACCTGGAAGGCATCTGGACCCGTTTCGAAGATGCCGAGGAGCAGCTCGAGAAGGTTTCGAGGGCGCCCAAGGACGAAGCGACGGCATTGATGCAGGGGATCTACGAGACCCCGGTCAAACCGGAGCTGATCGCACGGCGAATCTCGGAGATCAAGGCCGCCGGGGCGGTAGCCTGCGGTTCCCTGACCCCTCAGAAAGTGCGTGAGCACTATGAGGTGGCGGTCGAGGCCGGACTCGACATCCTCGTTGTCCAGGGCACCGTGATCTCGGCCGAGCACGTCTCGACGACGGTCGAACCGCTCAACCTGAAGGAGTTCATCGACGAGGTGCCGGTCCCGACCGTGGTCGGCGGCTGCGCCTCCTACTCGACCGGCCTTCATCTGATGCGGACCGGAGCGGTCGGCGTGCTGGTCGGGGTCGGTCCCGGCGCGGCATGTACGACACGCGGCGTTCTCGGTATCGGCGTTCCCCAGGCGACCGCAATCGCCGACGTGGCCGCCGCCCGCTCCCAGCACATGCTGGAGACCGGCGAGTACGTCAACGTGATCGGCGACGGCGGAATGCGGACCGGCGGCGACATCTCCAAGGCGATCGCCTGTGGTGCCGATGCTGTGATGATCGGCTCCCCTCTGGCCCGCGCCAAGGAAGCGCCCGGCCGCGGCTACCACTGGGGAATGGCGACCTTCCATTCGTCGCTGCCCCGCGGTACCCGCGTTGCCACTGTCCAGGACGGCACGATGGAGGAGATCCTGCTCGGCCCGGCCCATGAGAACGACGGCACCTTCAATCTGATGGGTGCGCTGAGGACCTCGATGGCCACCTGTGGCTACGAAGACATCCGCTCCTTCCAGCGGGCAGAGGTGATGGTGGCCCCGGCGCTGATGAGCGAGGGCAAGAAGCTCCAGAACGAGCAGTCGGTGGGCATGGGATCCAATGGCCGTGCCGCGGTATCGGCCGGCGTCGGGGTGGCCGACGACTGATGTCGGTCGCTACAACCGAGGAAGTGCTGGTCCTCGATTTCGGGGGCCAGTACTCCCAGCTCATCGCCCGCCGCATCCGTGAATGCGGCGTTTTTGCCGAACTGATGCCGGCCACGACTTCGCTCGAGACGATCCTCGAGCGCGACCCGAAGGCCCTGGTCCTCTCCGGTGGTCCGGCCTCGGTGCACGACCCCGGTGCCCCTTCTTTCCCGGAGAAGCTGCTCGACCTTCACATGCCGATCCTCGGCATCTGTTACGGGATGCAGGCGATGGCCAGAGACCTCGGCGGCAAGGTCGAGGTCGCAGAGAAGGGCGAGTTCGGGCGTACCGACCTGTCGGTCGTCGGTGATGGCGGCACTCTGCTGGGCGGCCTGCCGCGAGAGCAGACCTGCTGGATGAGCCACCGCGACTCGGTCTTCGAGGCGCCGCCCGGCTTCACGCCGATCGCCGCCACACCGGGCTCTCCTGTGGCCGCCCTGGAAGACCACGAACGCGGGCTTTACGGAATCCAGTTCCATCCGGAGGTCGTGCACACCCCGTTCGGAACCGAGGTCCTCAACCGTTTCCTGCGCGAGGTAGCCGGCTGTGTCGAGCAGTGGAACCCGGCTTCGGTGGTCGCCGAGCAGGTTGCGGCGATCCGCGATCAGGTCGGCGACAGCAAGGTGATCTGTGGGCTGTCCGGAGGGGTCGATTCTTCAGTTGCGGCAAAGCTGGTCCACGAGGCGATCGGCGACAAGCTGACCTGCGTCTTCGTCGACCATGGCCTGATGCGCTCGAACGAAGGAGACGAGGTGGTCGAGGCTTTCGAGCACTTCGGTGTACCCCTGGTTGCGGTTGACGCCGAACAGCGTTTTCTCGAGAAGCTCGCCGGAGTCACTGATCCCGAGACCAAACGCAAGATCATCGGCTCCGAGTTCATCCGGGTCTTCGAGGAGGAGGCGATGAAGATCGAGGATGTTGACTACCTGGTCCAGGGAACCCTCTACTCCGACGTGATCGAATCGGGCGGCAGCGACCATGCCGCGACGATCAAGTCGCACCACAACGTCGGTGGCCTTCCGGACGACCTCGAGTTCGAGCTGGTCGAGCCGCTTCGAATGCTGTTCAAGGACGAAGTCCGGGCGGTCGGCACGGAACTGGGCCTGCCCGACTCCATGGTCTGGCGCCAGCCTTTCCCCGGTCCGGGCCTCGGTATCCGGATCATCGGCGGCGAGGTCAACAAGGAGAGGCTCGACATCCTGCGGGCCGCCGACGCCATTCTTCAGGAGGAGATCCGCGCCGGAGAGCTCTACCGGGAGCTGTGGCAGTCCTTCTGCGTCCTGCCGGCGATCCGCTCGGTCGGCGTCCAGGGTGACGGTCGCACCTACGCTTACCCGATCGTGATCCGTGCGGTCACCTCGGACGACGCGATGACCGCCGACTGGGCCCGCCTTCCTTACGACCTGCTCGAGCGCGTGTCGAACCGGATCATCAACGAGGTTTCCGGGATCAACCGGGTCGCTCTCGACATCTCCTCGAAGCCTCCGGCCACGATCGAATGGGAGTAGCGCCCCGGCGCCTGTGGTCAACGGGTGGCCGGGCAAGGGCCTCCTGCCACAACCCACCGTCCCCGCTCGGCCCTCGCCCGACCACCCTCACCACGGCCGGTGTTCGCCGGGCGCGCGGCACCGAGAGGTCAAGGCGCGGCCGACGGGGGCCGCTATACGGGTTGGCGGGGTAGGCGTAGCGGCCCCGTCGGCCGCGCCGCAGCGCTCTCCCCGGGGCCGGTGGTCGCACGGCCACCCGATCAGAGCTTGCGGCATTCCTTCCTGGCGTTGCTCTTCTTCACGTCCCCCAGCAGCGTCGGATCACCGAAGCTGTCGCTGCCGGACTGCCACTTTCCGTTCTTCTTTGCGAGAGAACCCGAACGCGTGCCGATCTGAAACGAACCCGTGTTTCCGATCGGCGACTTCGAGATCAGCGCGTCGTAGGCGGCAGTGAAGTTCTTTCCCCTGAACCTCGCGTCGGTGATCCGCCACCCCTTGCGGTAGATGCTCTCGAACGGGCTTCCGAGGTCATCAGCGACCTTGCCGTTGGCGCAGAAGATGAGGTCGACCGGTTCGCCGTCCGAACGAGCGCCGACGAAGCGCGAATTCTTGACCTGGCTGTAGACCTTGCGGTTCGCCCTGCACTGCTTCGACTTGAGCTTGAGGCGTTTCTTGGCCGCCTTGCCCTTCGCCTTCTTGATCTTCTTGCTGAACTTGGAACAACCGGGCTGCTTGAACTTCGCCTGCGCCTGATCGTGCCCGAAGGCGAGAATGCCGGTCACCGCGAACGCCACCGCGAGCAAAAGCACTCCGATCGCACGAATCGCCCGTCGGCTCGCTTCTCCTGATCCCTCAATAGCCACTTTCCACGCCTTCCCTAAAGTCCTGGTTCAAAGTCTGCCTGACAGTTCAGAAAACCGCAAGCCCGACGGAAGTAGCGCTCTCCGCTCTCAGGAGCAGTTTCGGCAGATTCCGCGCAGGGTGATGTCGTGGCTCTCGATTCGGAAGTCGTCCCGTGCCGAGATCGAGTGGATAGCGTTCTCCAGGTCGTCGTCTTCGAAGGGGATGACCCTGCCGCATTCGTTGCAGACGAGGTGGTGATGGTGGCTGCCCTTCGGGTCGACCTTTTCGTAGGCGGCCGACTCCCCGCCGATGTCGATCTTCTGAATCAGACCAAGGCTCTCGAGCTGCTCGACGGCACGGTAGACGGTCGCCCGTCCGACTCCCTTCAGCTGCTGGTCCAGTTCCAGCGGGGTGATCGCGCAGTCCTGCCGGCCGAGCAGTTCGACCACCCGCGTACGGGATCCGCCGCGCCGGAAGCCGGCTTCGCCCAGGCGGGCGAGCGCGTGCCCGGTCCAGTCGGTGACGTCGCCGGCTCTGGCGCTTGTCGGATTCATCCCGTGACTCCTGTCGCCGCGTCTCGCGAGACCAGGCCGGCGCCCGGGTCGTCGGCGGGTGCCGGGTCCGTTCCACGCCGCCGCCCGGTCAGCCCGCGGCTGCGCATCCAGCCTGCGAAGACGGCGACCAGGTAGCAGAGGGCGATCGCAACGACGACCGATGCCCCGGCCGCCGTCCTGAAATGGAATGAGGCGTAGATGCCGGCGAAGCCGCAGAGCACCGCCATCGCAACGGACGCGACCATCATCGGAGCGATTCGCCGGGTGACCAGCCTGGCGGCGGCGGCAGGCCCGATCAGAATCGCCGCCACCAGAAGCGTGCCGAGGCTCTGGACTGCGACCAGCACGGTGACCGCCACGAGGGCCAGCAGCAGAAAGCTGACCGCAGTCGCAGACAGCCCGAGCGCCCGGTCCGAACCAGGGTCGAAGCCGATCGCCAGAAGGCGGTGGTGGAAGGTCCAGAGCAGGAGGAGAATGGCGCCGCCGATGGCCATCGAGATCGCGATTTCCGAAACGGTGACACCGAGCAGGTCGCCGAAGAGCAGCGACTGGATGCCTGGGGGACTGGCAGGCGAGAGTGCCAGCAGGACGCCGGCGCCAAACAGGGTCGTGATCACCACCGTGATCGAGGCGTCGGTATTGCCGGCCGAGTAGCGCGTGGCCAGCACGATCAGGCCTGCGGCGACGATCACCCCGATCGCGCCCCCCAGCAGCAGTGGAATCCCGGTGAGCGCGGCGATCACCAACCCTGGCAGCATGCCGTGGGCGAGGGATTCGGCGCTGTAGGAAACCTCATAGAGCACGATCCAGCATCCGATTGCCCCACCTACTGCGCCGAGAACGGCGATATCGACCAGGGCCCTGAGCGTTGTCGTGTTCGAAAGCGGCTCGGTGATCAGGTCGATCATCAGCGACCACCTTCGGGATCATCGGAGTGTTCGTGGTGATGTGGAGGCAGCACTCCGTGACCGTTCCCGCCGGGTATCTCGACGATGTGGCCCCCGTAGGTCGCTTCGAGCGCCTGCCGGTCGAGGGTGGAGGCGGGAGGGCCGAAGGCGACCTGTCGCCGGTTCAGGCAGAGCACGAGATCCCAGGCGCCGGCTTGCTCTACGTCGTGGGTCGCGATCAGCACGGAGCGCCCCTCGTCGGCGAGCCGGTCGATCAGCCGGTCGAGCAGCTCCGCGCTGACAGAGTCAAGGCCGGTGTAGGGCTCGTCCAGCAGCAGCAGCTTCGCATCCGCCGTCAGGGCGCGGGCGATCAGTGCCCGCTGCCGCTGGCCGCCCGACATGTCGCCGAAGGTCTCTTGAGCACGATCGGCCAGCCCGACCATCGAAAGCGATTCGGCGGCCCTGGCTCGTTCTTTTCGGCCTGGTCGGCGCCACCATGGCAGTCCGGCGAGGGCCCCCATGGTTGCGACTTCAAGGCAGCTGACCGGATAGTCGAGGCGCGAGCGGTCGGTCTGGGGCACCGTCGCGCTGGTAGTCGCGACGTCGAGGCTGCCCGACACCGGCTTCAGCTCTCCCAGCAGGGCGCGGAAGAGCGTCGTCTTGCCGCCGCCGTTGGGACCCAGCAAACCGATTCGGGTACCCGGGGCGACCTCGAAGTCGACCCCGCTCAGGACGGGCGGGCCTCCATAGCCGAGCGAAAGATCGCGGGCGGTGACCATTGCGTCGTCGAGCCTGGTTTCACTCGAGATCACAGCCACGCTTACCCCCGGTGAGGCCGCGGACGACGCTGTCGGCGTTGCTCATCATCATCCCCGACCAGGTCTCCGCTCCCGATCCCTCCGGCCCCAGCGTGTCCCCGTACAGCGAGTACTCGGTGCTCGCCCCGGTGTCCGCGGCAACCGCCTCGGCAAGGTTCGGCGAGTAGGCGCTTTCCGGGAATACCGCCTTGACGTCCTCCTGTTCGATGATCGCTTCGAGTTCGGCCAGGTCTCCGGCGGAAGGCTGCGCTTCGCTGGTCAGGGCCGGGATGACTGTGCCGACAATCTCGACGTCGTAGCGGTCGGCGAAGTACTCGAGCGCGTCGTGGTCGGTCACGATCTTGCGCTCTTCGGCGGGGATCGAGTCGATGCACTGCGCGATCCGTCGGTCTACACGCCTGACTTCTTGCCGAAATACTTCGGCGTTGCCGGCGAACCGCTCCGATTCGCCGGGTTCGGCCTGCGAAAGTGCGGTCTGGATCCCTCTGCTTGCCACCGCGACGTTGCGCGGATCATGCCACCAGTGCGGATCTTCTCCGACGTGCGAATGGTCCCCGTCTTCCCCTTCGTCCGCCATGCCGCCTTCCTCGTCGGAGTGGCCGCCTTCCTCGTCGGAGTGGTCGTGCTCGCCGTCGAGGCGAACCGGCAGGGCCTTGCCCAGATCGACGATCTCCGCGTTGCTTCCACTGTCTTCGACCAGCTGCTCTGACCAGTCGTCGAGGTCTCCGCCGCTACGGAAGACGACATCGGCCTCGGCGAAGGCCTGGACGTCGGAGGGCCGGGGTTCGTAGTCGTGGGGGTCCGTATTCGGCTGGAGGATCCTGTCCAGCTCGATCGAATCGCCGCCGACTTCGGCGACCATGTCGGCTACCTGCGTCGTCGTGGCGACGACCCTCAGGCCGTCGGCAGGCTGGTCTGCGGACTCACTGCCGCAGCCCGATACGGCAACGGCACCGGCGACTGCGACTACAGCCAGCCCCGCGGAGCGACGGCGCCAGAAGATACGTGCCAGGACCACCAGCGCGAAGATCGTCCCGCTGACCACGGCGATCGTCGCGCCTGGCGGCGCGTTTGTCCTGACCGAAAGCCACAGTCCCAAAGTTCCTTCCGCAGCCACCAGGAGGACGGAGCCGACCTGGAGGGTCCTCACGCGGCTGGTCAACATCCGCACCGTTGCTGCGGGAACGCTCATGATCGCCGCGACAAGCAGTGCCCCTACCGCGCTGAGGGCCGCGGTGACCGTAACCGCGACGACGGTGAGCAGGGCGAGGTCGTACCAGGCGGAATTCGAGTAGAGGCTTGCCGCCGAGTCTTCGTCGAATCCCTTGGCGAGCCAGTGATGCGAGCAGAGCAGCGTCGTGAGGATCGCCAGGACGGCGGCGGCGCCGGCCAGGATCAGGTCAGACGGACCGATCGCCAGCAGTGAACCGAAGAGCAGGGTGTCGATATTGGCGCCCGAGGCGAAGACATCGCTGGCGAGGATGACTCCGGCAGCGAGGCAGGTGACCAGAACCAGGGCCGTCGCGCTGTCGGCCGCCGTCCGCTTCGAGCGGGCGAGCAGGGTGGATAGTGCGGTGAATACACCGGCCATGCCGAATGCCCCGAGCGCCGGTGAGAAGCCGAGGCCGTCCGCAAGCACCAGTCCGGGGAACGAAGCGGTGCCGATCGCATGCGAGTAGAAGGCCAGGCCGCGCAGGACGATCCAGGTGCCGATCAAGCCGGCCGGGATCGAGAGCAGAAGGATCTCGATCAGGCCTTCCTGGACGTAGGGCAGCGTGAACGGGTCAAGCATTGGTCGGATTACCTCGGTGTGGGTTCGGTTGGCGGAGCGCCTGCATCGCGGTACTTATAGCAGAATGAGAATCGTTATCAAAAACTGAAGCCACCGGACTGCCGCCGACCACGTTGCCAGACTCTGAGCCGTGAATTCCGGCAACCCGTCGAAGCGGCCCTTCATCTACGTAGTGGCGGCTCTGGCTGTGGCAACGCTGGTCGGCCTGGTTGTGCTCTGGCCGAGCGGGGGCGACGAGCCGGAACTCGGCTTCGGGCCTCAGGGAGATACCGAGAAGGGCAAGATAGAAACGGTCGAGTCGCGACTGTGTCCGCCACCGGCCCAGGGGACCTGCGTTGATGCCGAAGTGCGACTTCTGTCCGGCCCGGAGGAGGGACTGAGCGTTCCGGTCCAGCTCTCTTCCGGTGGCCCGTCACCGGAATTCTCGGTCGGCGACACGGTTCGTATCGCCGAGGTGAGTTTCGGCAATTCCGAACCGGTCTACTCCGTGGTCGACTTCGAACGTCGGGCCCCGATGCTTTGGCTGGCGATCGCCTTCGTCCTGCTGGTCCTGCTGTTCGGCCGGCTTCGAGGAGCCCTTTCGCTGGTCGGCCTGGCTGTCAGCCTCGCCATAGTCCTGATCTTCATAGTGCCGGCGATAATCGACGGAGAGCCGCCACTCCTGGTGGCGATAGTCGGCTCGATGGCGGTGATGCTGGTCACGATCTCGCTAGCTCACGGCCTTGGTCCGAAGAGTCTGGCCGCAATTCTCGGGACCACGGCTAGCCTGATCCTGGTCGGCGTCCTGGCGGTCGTCTTCACCGAACTCACCAGCCTGACCGGTTTTTCCTCCGAAGAGGCAACGCTGCTGGCGGTCGGAAACAGCGACATCTCGATCAGCGGGCTCCTGGTGGCCGGCATCATCATCGGCGCCCTCGGAGTTCTTGACGACGTGACGATCAGTCAGTCATCCACCGTCATGGCACTGCGCGCCGCCGATCCGAACCAGAGCTTTCGAGGGCTCTACAGCCGGGCGATAGAGGTCGGTCGCGATCATGTCAGTGCCACCGTGAACACCTTGGTCCTCGCCTACGTCGGGTCATCGCTGCCCGTTCTTCTGGTTTTCGGTTCCGGACAGCTCGGACTGATCGAGGCTGCGAACCTCGAGATCGTGGCGAAGGAGATAGTCGCCACGCTGGTCGGCTCGATCGGCCTTATCGCGGCGGTCCCGATAACCACTGCGTTGGCCGCTCTGATGGCCGACACCCTGAGTGAAGAAGAGCTCCAGGAAGCCGCCGAGGGCGGTCACCACCACTGACCCAGGGCTGTCTGCGGATGCCGGGTCACGGGACGATTCGAAGGGGGCTCCGACGAAGCGGGACTGGCGGAATCTTCAGGGCTGCAGCCCGGCGGCGAGGACGCCTGCGGTGAGGATGCCGGCCGTGACCAGCTTCATCCTGCCCGGCGTGATCCAGCCCGGCCGGTGGGCACCGATCCAGGCGCGCAACCCGGTCGCCCCGGCGGTCGCGGCTACGGTTGCTCCGGCAACGCACTGCATGCACATTGCTTCAGGGTAGCGACCCGGTCGCGTGCCCGGCGGGGGTCAGCTGTAGCGGTCCCAGCGCTTGATCGGGCCGGTCGGGTCGAGGAAGGTGCCTCCCTGGTACCAGCCCGGGGCGGACCAGTGTTCGAAGTGGAGGTGGCAGGCGCTACTGCGACCGGTGGTTCCGACGAAGCCGATGCGCTGGCCGGTCTTGACGCGGCTGCCGACCTTGAAGCGCGACCGCTTGGTCAGGTGCATGTAGACGTGGCTCTGGTTCTTTGTTCCGGCGAGGTTGATAACCAGATAGTTGCCGGCTCCACCCGCCTGATAATCGTTGTAATAGACGGTGCCGCCGCGGGCCGCGATCAGTGGCGTGCCGCACTTGGCCATCACGTCGATTCCCTGATGGTTTCGCCCGGCACCTATTCCGTCGCCGTAGTAGTGGCTGGCCCTGACCGGGAAGACGTATCCGAACAGTTTGAATCCGAGGGGATCCGGCGACCGCGTGCGGGAGGCCTTCGCGCGGGCCCGCGTCAGCTTCTTGGAAAGCGTCGCCGCGGTGCCGTCAACCGAGCGGACCACGAATCGGTACTTGCCGTTGCCTGCCTGCCTGCGGCCCGACTTGCCGTTCCAGGTGACCCGCTGGCTGGAGCCTCGCTCGACACCTCGTCTGGTGCGGCTGGCAACGACCGATCCCGACGAGTCGACTATGTCGATGCGTAGGTCGTTCTTCACACGGCCGCCCGTTACGACGAAGTTCAGCTTCGGCTTCTTCGCCCCGTACTGGTAGGCAATCGAGGGTGTTGTCGAGGCATCGCTGATCGTGAGCGGGGAGTTCTGGGCCGCCGGCGCCTTGCCGATCTCGAGGATCGTCTTCGAGGGGGAGGAGGTGGAGCCGGTCGAGCTGATCACTCTGAGGCGGCCGGTTGTCGCACCTTTGGGAACCTCGACGAGAAGGCTGGTCGAGGTGGTGCTGGCCGGCTGGGTCTTGACCCTCCCTTGATCGCCCGGGAAGTTGACCACGCTCACCCGGTTCATACCCGACCCGCTGACCTGCACGGTGCCGCCGGGGCTGGAGGTCCGGATTTTCGAGCAGCCGGAAACGCAGACGATGTCGGTGATCTTCGGCACGCCGGGGACGGTCAGGCCTCCGCCGGCCGTGGTGGCGGCCGAAGCCGGGCCCGCCATGGCGAAAACGGCCGCGAGAATCGCGGCTGAGATTGCGGTTGTGACTGTCTTGGCCAATTCTCTTTCGGTTGCCTGCGGAGTTAGCTGGCGGGCTCGCGCTGAAAGAGTTGCGCTACGGAGCATTACTTGCCTCCGATTCGCCCCTTGGGGAAAAATCTCCCCCTTTTGGGTCCTCCGCCCCGGCCGTCGATCGACCGGGTTAGGCTTTCGGTTCGGTTCAGTATAGGGACCGGAAAGGCGTGTGGCGAGCGGGTTCCCTATCATGCGCAAGCCGCGTCCGCAGCAAACGCTGGGCCGCGCCCAATTACCCATGAAGACTTTCGTAGCAAAGCCATCCACACGCCAGCGCGACTGGTACATCGTCGACGCCGAAGGCCAGACCCTGGGCCGTCTCGCGACCCAGCTCGCCGACACGCTGCGCGGCAAGCGCAAGCCCGACTTCACCCCGCACATCGATACCGGTGACTTCGTCGTCGTGATCAACGCGGAGAAGATCCGCGTGACCGGCGACAAGCTCAACCAGAAGACCTACTGGCGCCACAGTGGCTACCCGGGAGGAATCAAGTCGCGCACCCTGGCCGAAATGCTCGACAAGCAGCCCGAGGAAGTGATCCGCAAAGCGGTCCGCGGAATGCTTCCCCGCAACAAGCTCGGACGCCAGCAGCTTCTGAAGCTCAAGGTCTTCGCGGGGCCCGAACACACACACCAGGCCCAGCAGCCGAAGCCGATGGAGATCAAGAAGTGAGCGAAGAAGAGCGTCAGGACGAGCCCGAGGTCGAGGTAGACGTCGAACTCGAGGTCAGCGAAGAGGCAACTCCCGAGGGTGATGTCGAGATCGAGGCCGTAGAGACCGAAACCGTCAGCGAAGACGGCGAGGTTGTCGAAGAAAAGGTTGAAGTCGAAGAGGTGACGACCGAGGCTCAGGCCGACGACAAGTCCAAGTCTGACCTTCCCCCCGGAGCCGATCTCGAGCCGATCTCGGTCGAACCGGAAGCAGAACTGAGCACCGAGCAGCGGGCCCGCCTCGAGGCCGAGGAAGAGGAGCGCGCCGAGCTTGAGGCTGCCGAGTCCGAAGACGGCGAAGCAAGAGGAAGTACCCGCCCGTCCCGCTCCGGCCAAGATCAGCAAGGATGCCCGCTACATCGCGACAGGCAAGCGCAAGCGCTCGGTGGCCCGGGTGACGGTCCTGGCCGGCGACGGCAAGGTCACGATCAACGAGCGCGACATCGAGGAGTACTTCCCCCGCGCCCGCCACCGCACCGTGATCAACTCGCCGCTGGTGGCTACGGGCTACGAATCCAACATCGACATCCGCATCCGCGTCCATGGAGGCGGAATCAGCGGCCAGGCCGGCGCGGCCCGCCACGGCATCGCCAGGGCCCTGATCGAAGTCGACTCCGAGCTGCGTCCCGAGCTCAAGCGCCGCGGCTTCCTGACCCGGGACGCCCGGGCCAAGGAACGTCGCAAGGCAGGCCTCAAGAAGGCCCGTAAGCGGCCGCAGTTCTCCAAGCGCTGATTCGCGGGTGGCGGTGCCGCCTGGAAAGCTCTTCGGCACGGACGGGGTCCGCGGCCCGGTAGGCGGGTTGTTGAACGCCGAACTCGCGATGGCGGTCGGCCGGGCGGGCACGGCGGCGCTTGATGCAGATCGTCCCCGGGTGCTTGTGATCCGGGATACGCGCGAATCCGGCCCGATGCTCGAGTCGGCGCTGGCGGCCGGAGCCGCCGAGGCCGGCGGAGACGTCTATCTCGGGGGCGTACTGCCGACTCCCGCGGCGCTGCTTCTGGCCCGGAGTCACGGCTTCGAACTGGCGGCGGTTGTCTCTGCTTCCCACAACCCCTACGGTGACAACGGGATCAAGCTGTTCGCCGGCGGCGCCGGCAAGCTCGACGATGGAACCGAGGCGAGCATCGAGAAGCTGATCCACGATCCGCCCGCGCCGCATCCGAACCCCGGCCGTATCGAAGTCCTGAACGGTGCCGAGCGGGACTATCTGCGCGCCCTGGAGTCGTATTTCCGCCTCGATCTGAGCGGAACCAGGGTGATGCTCGACTGCGCCAACGGCTCGACCTACCGGGTTGCCGGCGAGATCTTCACCCGACTGGGAGCAGAGGTAGAACTGATCGCCGCCGAGCCGGACGGTCGCAACATCAATCTTGACTGCGGATCGACTCACGTCGAGAGCCTGGCCTCCCGCATCGCCGGTTCCGGCGCCGACATCGGCTTCTCTTTCGACGGTGACGGCGACCGGGTTCTCGCCGTCGATCGTGAGGGCAAGGTCCACGACGGCGACGAGATAGTCGCTTTCGTCGCTACCGACCGGGCCTCGCGCGGATCGCTCGGCGGCGGCGTCGTGGTCACGGTGATGAGCAACTACGGCTTTCACCAGTCGATGGACAAGGCGGGAATCGAGGTCGAGGTCACCAAGGTCGGTGACCGCTACGTGCTCGAAGGCCTGCGCGACAAGGGATGGGTGCTCGGCGGCGAGCAGTCCGGCCACATCATCTCGACCGACTACGCACCGACCGGCGACGGCATCGCCGCGGCGTTGATGCTGCTCGCTGCGCTCGATGGCCGCGATCTGGCTGGGGCCGGCGTGATGCGGAAGCTGCCGCAGACCCTGGTCAACGTCCAGGTGGCCGACCGGGAGGCAGTCGCGGGAGCCGATGCGGTCTGGGAGGCGGTCGAGCGCAAGAACCGGGACCTCGAAGGCAAGGGCCGTGTGTTGATCCGGCCGTCCGGAACCGAGCCGCTGGTCCGGGTCATGGTCGAGGCTCCAAGCCAGACCGAGGCTGAAGCTGTCTGTGCAGAACTGGTGACTCTGGTCGAGACCGAGTTGGGCTGAGCCCCAGCGGGTAGCCTAGGGCCCTACTCATGTGCGGAATCATCGGATACGTCGGCCATCGGCCCTGCGAGGAAATCCTCGTTTCGGGACTGGAGCACCTCGAATACCGCGGCTATGACTCGGCCGGGGTTGCCATGCTGATTCCGGACGGTGTGGAGAAAGTGCGCGCGGTCGGCAACCTGGCGAAGCTGCGCGAAGCCCTGGAGACCGAGCGCGGCCTGCTCGGCTTCGAGGAGCAGCCGGACATCGACGGTGACTACACCGGAATCGCCCATACGCGCTGGGCTACCCATGGCCGGGTCACCGAGGCCAACGCCCACCCGCATTCGGACGAGAGCGGGGAGGTCCAGATCGCGATGAACGGCATCGTCGAGAACCACGCCGACCTGCGCCAGGAGCTCGAGGCCGAAGGCCGCCGGTTCAGTTCCGAGACCGACGCCGAGGTGATCGCCCACCTGATCAGTCGCCATTTCGACGGTGACCTGACAGCGGCGGTACGGGCGGCATACGCCGACCTGCGTGGGCACTACTCGTTCGTCGCGATGCATTCGGACGCTCCCGGCGAGCTGGCCGGCGCCCGTAAGGAGACTCCTCTCATAGTCGGGATCGGCGGCGAGGAGAACTACATCGCCTCGGCAATCCCGGCCTTCATGGCTCACACCCGTGAGGTGCTGGCCATCGAGAACGGCGAAATCGTCACCCTGACCGCGGACGAGGTGACGATCACCGACGAGCACGGTTCACCGATCGCCCGCAGGCCCGAGACGGTGACCTGGGACGAAGAGGCCGCCGAAAAGGGCGGCTACGACACCTTCATGATGAAGGAGATCCACGAACAGCCCGAGGCGATCGCCGAGACGATCCTCGACCGGCTGCCCCACGACGACGGAGTTGACCTCTCCGACGTCGGTCTCAGCGACGACTACCTGCTGAAGATCAAGCGCATCGTGATCGTCGCCTGCGGTACCAGCTACCACGCGGGCCTGATCGGTCGCTACGCGATCGAACGCTGGGCGCGCATCCCGGTCGAGATGGACATCGCCTCCGAGTACCGCTACCGCAACCCGGTGGTCGGCCCAGACGACCTCGTGATCGGCCTGACCCAGTCCGGCGAGACCGCCGACACGCTGGCCGCGATGAGGCTGGCCCGGGACGGCGGCGCGACCGTGCTGGCGGTGACCAACATCATGGGCAGCCAGGCGACCCGCGACGCCGATGCCGTGCTCTATACGCGCGCCGGCCTGGAGATCGGCGTGGCCGCGACGAAAACCTACGTCGCCCAGGTCGCGGCGATGTACCTGCTGGCGCTGAGGCTGGCGGAGCTGCGGAAGAAGCTCTCGATCGAGCGCATCCGTGTCCTGGTGGCCGGCCTACGTGAGATCCCGGAGATGATGGATCGCACGATCGATGCCGTCTCGCAGGAAGTCGAGGTGATTGCCAAGCGTCATGCCAACGATGCCTTCTTCCTCTTCCTGGGGCGGCATATCGGCCTGCCGGTCTGCCTCGAGGGTGCGCTCAAGCTCAAAGAGGTCTCTTACATCCCGACTGACGCCTATGCGGCCGGAGAGATGAAGCATGGGCCGATCGCCCTTCTCGACGAATCGACGCCGGTGATCTGCGTTGCCACCGACAGCCCGATCCTCGACAAGATGCTCTCCAACATCGAAGAGGTGAAGGCACGCGGCGCGATGACGATCGCGGTCGGAACCGAAGGATCCGATCGTGTCACCCGGGTTGCCGACGAGACGATCCTGATCCCCAAGACCGACTGGCTGCTGCAGCCGATCCTGGCGATCCTGCCGCTTCAGCTGCTGGCCTACCACGTGGCCCGCTACAACGGGCTCAACGTCGACCAGCCCCGAAACCTGGCCAAGACGGTCACCGTCGAGTAGGCGGCCGGACCGGCCCGGGTCAGGCGCTAGCATGGGAAGCCATGCCTGAGATCTTCAGACGTCGCTCCACGCCGCCGATTCTGGCGCTGTCGGCCGTGGCCGCACTGGTCATCGTCTTCGTCCTGCTGAACGGCGGCGGTAGCCAGGGTGCCGACAACCCGGGTCTCGCCGACTACATGCCGCCGGATACGGTCGCCTATGCCGAAACCGATCTCAGGCCGGACGGCCGTGTCGAGGCCGAGGTGGACCGGGTGGTCCGCACCCTGACCGGAAGCAGTCTCAGATCCGCACTCGATGAGGCGCTGGGTCGCCCGAAGGGCCCGGCCGTCGACTACCGCGAGGATGTCGAGCCCTGGCTGGCGGGCCCGGTTGCAGTCTCGGCCGGTGACAGTCGTTCCGAGTTCGCCCTGGTCGCCGAAGCCGACGATGCCGGAGCGGCCCGAGATTTCGCCGGAAAACTGGAGAACGACGACAGCTTGCCTGCCGGCGCCCGCGCCGAGGTCGTCGGCAACGCCCTGGTCGTCGCGCGATCGCAGGCCTGGCTGGATCAGATCTCCGAGGCCTATGCCGGCGATTCGCTGGCCGGGACAGCGCTTTTTTCCGACTCGATGGAGTCGGTGCCGGAGGGTGGCCTGGCCAGTCTCTTCATTTCGAATGCGGCCCTGCTCGACTCGCTCGAGGGCGGGGATCGCCGCCGTCGCACAGGTCCTCGAGACCCTCGGCGTCGATCCGCAAGGCACCGCCACCGCGATGACCCTTGCGGTCGATGGTGACTCTGTCTCCCTGCAGGGCAGCAGCGGTCTGGTGGCCGGAGGCGAGGTCACCGGCGCCGGTGAACTGATCGAGAGCTTCCCGGCCGACAGCGTGATTGCGGCGGGGTCAGGCAACGTCGGCGAATCGCTCGGCAACCTGATCGAGGCAGCCGGCCAGACCGGAGCGTCGCCGGAGGGATCCACGCCGGAGCAGTCCGGCCCCGGCGGCGAGGCCGACGGCATCGAGGATCTCTTCGGCCAGGCTTCGGCCTTCGGCATCGACCTGCCCGCCCTGGTCGCATCGCTCGAGACCGCCGGCGTTTTCGTCACCGGCGACTCCAGAGGGGACATGGGCGGCGCGCTCGTGGCCACGACGGACGACCCGGACCTGGTCCGGGACTCGATTCAGTCCATCTCGACGCTCGGCGCATTCGCCGGCGGCGACCTCTTCAAGGCTCTGCCGGGCGATCTGGACGGCTTCAGCATCAAGCTGCCGGGTATGCCTTCGGGCCGCGTGGCGATCGCCTCCGGCGGCGACCGGCTGGTGATCGCCCTCGGCGTGGAGGCGGCGCGGGCGGGACTCGATCCGGCGCAGCGGACGCTCGGTGATACGGATCTGTACCGGCGGTCGACCTCGGGTCTTTCCGGCGAGCAGATCGGTCTCTTCGCGACCCCTTCGGCACTGGCTCCGCTGGTCGGCGACAAGGGCCGCAGTCATGGCGGCCGCCGGGGCGGCCGCAAGGCCGGAGCGAAGCGGCTGAAGGCTCTGGTCCGAAGGCATCGAGACGATCGTCGCGGGCTCGGGCGAAGACGGAAGCTTCGAGGTCGAGCTGGATTTGAAGGATTGATCGGTTGAACCGATATCGGGGAACGCGGGGGTGACGGAAACAGCCGGAATCGGCGTAGATCTCGTGGATGTCTCACGAATCGAGCGGGCCCTGGATCGCCGGCCCCGCCTCGCCGGTCGCCTGTTCACCGATGCCGAGCTCGAGTACGCAGCCGCCAGGCGCAGGCCGGCCCGGCATCTGGCAGCGCGCTTCGCGGCCAAAGAGGCTGTAGTGAAGGCATTGGGTCTGGGTCCGGGGAGTTCGGTCCGGCAGATCGAGGTGGTGGCGGGAAGCCCACCGCAGATCCGGCTCCATGACGAAGCGGCCAGGTTCGCTGGCGAACGCGGACTGACGGTGAAAGTCAGCCTCAGCCATGAACGGGAGATGGCTACAGCGGTGGCGATCGCGGGGACGGCCTGATGGAGGGCTGGCTGGAGCCGCTCTACGACGCGGCCGGGATGGGCGCCGCCGACCGCTGGGCGATACAGGATCAGGGCGTGCCTTCGCTCGAACTGATGGAGGCGGCCGGGCGGGCTCTGGCAGAGGTGTCAGCCGATGTCGCAGGCCCGGGGCCGATCCGGGTCGTCTGCGGCAAGGGCAACAACGGAGGAGACGGACTGGTCGCCGCCCGGCACCTGGTCGAGAGTGGCTACGAGGTGGAGGCGCTGATGCTGTGGAGTCCGGAGACGCTCAGTCCCGACGCACAGGTCAATTTCCGGCTTCTGGAAGGCGTTGAAGTACTCGAAGGCGACGGGGCTCTGGGCCGGCTTCCGGGATCGGGGGCGATCATCGATGCCGTGCTCGGAACGGGATTCGAAGGCGAGCCGCGCTCGCCGGTCTCCGGGGCGATCGAGGCGATCAACCGCAGCAACTGCCCGGTCGTTGCCTGCGACATCCCTTCCGGTACGAACGCTTCGACCGGAGAAGCCGGCCTGGCGGTCCGGGCCGGGCACACGGTTACCTTCCACGGACTCAAGCTCGGCCACGTGGTCTCGCCGGCCAAGCAGCTCTGCGGAGAAGTGACCGTCGCTGACATCGGCATTCCGAGACGGTGCACCGGCCGGCGATGCTGCCGGAATAATCACTTCCGCCGTATTGGACCTGCTGCCGCTGCGCGGCGAAAGCTCGACAAAATTCACCTCCGGCCGGGTCTCGATCGTCGGCGGTTCGCGAGGCCTCACGGGGGCGGTTTGCCTGGCGGCCGAGGCGGCGATCCGCTCGGGCGCCGGCTATGCGACCGCGGCAGTCCCGGCCGATCTCGAGCAGATACTCGAGGCAAAGCTGACCGAGACGATGACCCTTGGCTGTGGCAGTGAAGGCGGTCACCTCGGAATTTCGGCTGTCGAACAGGTCGCTTCGCACCTCGAGAAAGCCGCCGCGGTGGTACTCGGGTCCGGCCTGGGCCGCGAGCCCGGAGCCGGCGAGTTCGTCCGTGCCCTGGTTCCCCGGATCAAGGCGCCCACCGTTCTCGACGCCGACGGCCTCGGCGGGCTGGACGGCCGGCTCGAACTCGTCCGGCAGCGCGAAGGCACGACGATTCTGACCCCTCACGAAGGCGAGATGGGCAGGCTGCTCGGATGGAGTTCGGACCGGGTGACGGCGTCCAGGCTCGAATCGGCCCTGACCCTGTCACGCGAGACGGGGGCCGTTGCGGTGCTCAAGGGCGACGATACGATCGTCACCGACGGCGAGCGGATCGCGGTCAACCGGCTTTCCGCACCGGGACTGGCGACCGCCGGGACCGGAGACGTCCTTGCCGGGGCCTGTGGGGCGCTGCTCGCCCGTGGTCTCGAGCCGTTCGAGGCCGCCTGCGCGGCCGTTCACGCGCATACACGGGCGGGTCGTTCTGCGGCGGCGGTGGTCGGCTCCGCCGAGGGGGTGATCGCCGGCGATGTGATCTCGGCCATGCCCGCCGCGCTTGCCCCCGGACCGGTCGATCGCCGGGGCTTGGAATAAACTCGCGCCCATGCCGACCGTTGCAGACATCATGGACCGCGAGCCCGCCACCGTTTCGCCCGAAGACGACGTCAAGTCGGTTATCGCGGCGCTCCAGACCCACGACCTCCCGGGCATTCCGGTGGTCGACGAGACCCGCAAGGTGGTCGGCATAATCACCGATTCCGACCTGGTGATCTCGGATGAGGAATCCGACTTTCACCTGCCGCACTACGTGAACATCATGGGCGGCATCGTCTTCCTCGAGTCGACCAAGCACTTCGAGGAGCGCGCCCAGAAGGCCTTCGCGGCTACCGCGGCCGAGATGATGACCGCTGACCCGCTCACGGTCGGGCCAGACGAGCCCGCGGAGCATGCGGCTCGCCTGATCTCGGAGAAGCACCACAACCGTCTGCCGGTAGTCGACGATGAGGGCCGACTGGTCGGCGTGGTCACCCGGGTCGACGTGCTGGCCGCCCTCACCGGGACCTGATGTACGAGCGGGCCGAGGCCCGGATAGACCTCGGCGCGCTGCGGCACAACTGCGGCGAGCTGCGCCGGCGCATCGGGTCCGGGGTCGAGCTCTGCCCGGTCCTGAAGGCCGACGGCTACGGCCACGGCGCCGCGCATTGCGCGGGCGCGGCGATCGGCGCCGGAGCCGACCGAATCGCCGTCGCGACCGCCAGCGAGGCTCTCCAGATTCGGGCGGTCGACGCCCAGGTGCCGATACTCGTGCTCGGCGCGCTCGCCCCCGGTGAGGTAGAGGTCGCAGTCGCGGCCGGCGCGGACGTCTCGATCTGGGATCCGCAGTTCGTTGCCGCCGTGGAAGGCGAGGCCAGGGCAGCCGGTCTGGTGGTCGGCGTGCACGTCAAGTACGACACCGGCATGGGCAGGCTCGGCAACCCCGACCCGGACGCGGTGCTCGACATCGCCCGGAAGGTCGCCGACAGCCCGCACCTCAGTCTCGAGGCGGTCTGGACCCACTTCGCTACTGCCGACGACGCCGATCGCGGCTACATGGATCTCCAGCGTGAGCGCCTTTCGGGGCTCGCCGGCCGGGTTCGGTCGGCCTTTCCCGGGGTCAGGGTCCACGCAGCGAACAGCGCGGCGCTGATTTCCGACCCGGCCACTCACTTCGACCTGGTCCGCCCGGGAGTCGCCGTCTACGGCATGGACCCCTTCGGCAACGACCCCGCTGAATACGACCTCAGGCCGGTTTTCTCCCTCCACTCGTATGCGGCGACCGTCAAGCGTTTCGAGCCGGGAATGAGCGCCGGCTATGGCCGGACCTGGACCGCATCAAGGGCAACCACCCTGGTGACGGTGCCGGTCGGCTACGGCGACGGGGTCCGCAGGGCACTTTCGAACCGTGGCGAAGTTCTGATCAACGGTCGTCGCCACCCGATCGCCGGCACGGTCTCGATGGACAACATCACGGTCGAGGTCGGTGATGCCCCGGTTGCGGTAGGCGACGAGGTGACGCTGATCGGCAGACAGGGAGAAGAGGCGATCACGGCCGAGCAGGTGGCGGCGACGCTCGAGACCATCAACTACGAGGTGACCTGCGGGATCTCCCCGAGGGTGCCACGCCGGGCTTCCGGGGAGGCGACTTGAATCTCGAAGAGGCTGCGGGCGCGGTTCTCGAGACCGGCCTCGCGGTCCGGATTCGGGAGGCCGTGGCCGTGGACTGTCCGGATCGCGCCGTCTGGATCGTCGGTGGAGTGGTGCGAGACGCGGCGCTCGGTCGCCCGGTGGGCGATATGGACCTGGCCGTCGAGGGCGATCCCGAACCGGTTGCCAGGGCGATCGCATCGAAGCTCGACGGATACGCCTTCGAGCTTTCCGCCGAGTTCCCCACCTGGAGGGCGGGAGACCGGGGCGGCAGCTGGCAGGTTGACGTCGCGGCCCTGCGAGGGCGATCGATCGAGGCGGACCTGAGCCTGCGCGACTTCACGGTCGGGGCAATGGCGGTCGGCCTGGGTGACGGGCAGGGCTTCGATCCGGCAGGCGGGATGGCGGATCTGGCTGCGGGGGTGATTCGTGCCACCGGACCCGGCACGTTCTCCGACGATCCGCTTCGTCTGATGAGAGCAGCTCGTCTGGTCGCCCAGTTCGGCTGGGAACTCGACCCGGGCACGGTTGAACTGGGGCTTGCCGCAGCGCCGCGAGCTGCCGAGCCGGCCGGTGAGCGGCTGCTCGGTGAGCTCTGTCTGCTGATGGCCTCGCGAGACCCGGTCGCCGGCCTGGCTGCGATGGAGGACCTCGGGCTCTTCGACACCCTGTTCCCCGAGGTGGGAGGCATGCGGGGCGTGGTTCAGGGTCCGAATCACCATCTGGACGTCTACGGCCATACGGTCGAGGTGCTCGAAGGGGTACTCAGGATCGAATCCGAGCTCGACCGTTTCGTGGGAGAAAGCGCCGGTGAAGTCGCCGAACTGCTCGAGCGCCCGCTGGCCGGCGGGGTCAGCCGCTCGACCGGACTGCGGCTGGCGGCGCTCTTTCATGACTGCGCCAAGCCCGTCACCCGCAAGGAGACGGACGGCTTCATCAGTTTCCGCGGTCATGACCGGGAGGGGGCGGAGGCTGTCCTTTCGGTCTTCTCGAGGCTGAAGTCGAGCCGGATGCTCGCCGGGTACGTCGCCGACCTGACCCGGAACCACCTGATCCTCGGTTTCATGGTTCCCGAGCGGCCGCTTTCGAGGAGGCAGGTTTACGAGTACCTGAGGAGGACCGACCCATATTCGGTCGACGTCACGCTTCTGACCGTCGCAGACCGGCTCGCCGCCCGCGGGACCAGTTCCATAGCCGGCCGGGAGATGGTGGCGGGCCATTTGGAGCTGGCAAGCGAAATGGTCGCCGAGGCGCTGGCCTGGCAGGCTCAGGGTCCGCCTCAACCGTTCCTGCCCGGTGACCAGCTCGCCGCGGAACTCGGAATAGATCCCGGCCCGGAACTCGGTCGAATCGTCGACGAACTGGCCGCGGCCCGTTTCACAGGCGAGGTCGGTTCTGCAAGCGAAGCTGTCGAATGGGCGCGTCGCTTCCTTGAAACCGCATGAGTAGTACGCTCACTCGCCGCATGGGTAAAGAAGAAAAGATCGAGATGGAGGGCGAAATCACCGAAGCCCTCCCGAATACGATGTTCCGGGTCAAGCTTGACAACGACCACGAGGTCCTCGGCCACATTTCGGGAAAGATGCGGCGCCACTACATCCGCATCCTGCCCGGAGACCGGGTCAAGATCGAGCTCTCGCCCTACGACCTGACTCGCGGCCGGATCACCTACCGCTACAAATAGCGGCCGGGGCGCAACCAATGGCCGGTCGCCGTGTTGTTGACTGTGATGCCTAATCCCTCACTAACACTTTCCAAGCATCTGTCCCCAGCACTGACGCGCTCTGCCCTCTTGGTTGCGCTGCTTGCCGTCTTCGGCGTTTTTTCGCTTGCCGCAGCGATTCCTGACGCCGGCGCGGCGACGAAGCGCGTCGTGCTCGGCAAGGCTTCGAAGAAGCTCGAGCCGAACTGTGGCAAGGACTTCTCCCGGGACTGCATCGTCGAAGGAAAAGTCACCGGCTATCAGGTCTTCCGCAAGGGGTCGGAGCGAAAGAACTCCTTCAGGGTCCCGTTCAAGGGCAAGCTCGTCTCGTGGTCGATATCTCTCAGCCGTCCGACCAAGGGCGTGATCAACAAGGGCGGCACCGACCAGCCGGCGCAGCTGCCTTTCTTCAACGACCTCTTCGGTTCGCCGGCGTCGGCAAGGGTCGCCGTGCTTCGCCAGGTGGACAAGAAATCGGAGGGACCGCCGAAGTGGAAGATGGTCCGGCAGAGCCCGGTCCAGATCCTCAACCCCTACTTCGGTCGCACTGTCAACTTCGCGCTGAGCCGCCCGCTCAACGTGATCCCCAAGCAGGTGATCGCCCTGACGATCCCGACCTGGGCTCCTGCGGTCTGGAAGCCGCGTTCATGCAGCTTCAACCCGATCAGCGGCGTTCAGGACCCCGACGCCTGCGCCCGCGCCGAGAAGGACTACACCTGGCGCGGCGGACGGGCGAAAGACAAGTGCAGCCTGGGTATCGACCCCGATACGGGCGAACCGAACGAAGCCCTGGCCAAGACCGGACCCCAGCAGAAGGTTGATTCCGAGCGTCGCTACGGCTGCTACTACGGCAGCAACGTGCTGCTGTACACGGCGACCGTAATCGGCAAGAACTAGGCGGGCTCGCCGTCAGGCGGGCAGGCCGCAGAACTCGCAGGTGGCGAGGTCCCGGACCGTGAGCTGCTCGCAACGGCGGCAGACACGCAGGTTCTCCGGCGTGCGCGGAAGGCCCGATCCCGAACCGACCAGAGGCAGCACCTGTGCCACCGGTTCGAGCTCCTCGCCGGTCTCGGCATCGCGGTAGACGACCCCTTCTTCGACCGGGGCGATCGATTCGCGTCCGGAGACGGTCGCACGGAGACGGTAGACCTGCTGGCTGCTTTCGGAACTCATTGCGGGGAGAATAGCCCGAAATGAAGATCCTCATCTTTCACGGCTACCTGCTGCGCGGCACCGGCAGCAACATCTACAACAACAACCTCACCCGGGCGCTGGCCGGACTGGGCCACGATGTACACCTGTTCTGTCAGGACCTCGAGGCCGAAGATCTGCCCTGGGTCGACTCGATCGGCCTCTGGCAGGAGGGCGGACTCGAGGTTCGCCGGCTGCGGCAATCCGGGGCCGCGGGCTCGGTCACCGTCTACAGGCCACCGATCGGGCGGGTCCTCCCGGTCTACGTCGAAGATCCTTACGAAGGCTTCGAGGCGAAGGCATACCCCCGCCTCAGCGAGGTCGAGGTGGAGGACTACATCCGAATCAACGTGGATTCGGTGCGGGAGGTCGAGAAGCTGATCGGCGGCAGCGACGCCGCCCTTGCCAACCACCTGCTGATGGCACCGGTCGTACTGGCCCGGGCCGGCGTCAGGCCCTACGCGGTCAAACACCACGGATCCGATCTCGAGTACACGGTCAAGCCGAACCCGCGCTTCGTGCCTTACGCGGAGGAGGGGCTCGGGCCGGCGGCGGCGGTACTGGTCGGCTCCTGGTTCACCGCGGCAAGCCTCTGGGAGGCGGTCCCGGGGCTCGACCTCGAGAAGAAGACCGGCCTCGGCCCGCCCGGGGTGGATACCGAAGAGTTCAGCCCTCTGCCCGAGGACGAGGCGGTCGGCCGTATCGGAGAACTGGCAGAAGCGATCCGGTCCGGACCGCCGTCGACCGGATTCGGCCGCGACGAGGAGGCGGCTGTGGCGGCGCTCGGCGAGTTCGGGCTCGCCGAAGGCCCGCGGGTCGTCTTCGTAGGCAAGCTGATCGTCTCCAAGGGAGTGGACCTGCTGGTTGCCGCCTGGCCGCTGATCCACCGGGCGAACCCCGGGGCGAAGCTGCTGCTGGTCGGATTCGGTGCCTACGAGATGGGCCTGCGAGCGCTGGCGACCGCACTCGGAGAAGGCGACCTTGACTCGGCGAGGCACATCTCAGAGGTGGGCAGGCAGCTGGAAGGGGGAGAGGCAGGCAGACTCGACTTCCTCGCCGACTTCCTGGCGATCCCGCCGATGGGCTACGCCGCCGCGGCGGTCGAAGCAGCAGGCTCGATCTGCTTCTCGGGCCGCCTCGAGCATGACGAGGTAGCCCGGGTGCTGCCCGCCTGCGATGCGATGGTTGTGCCCAGCACCTTCCCCGAAGCTTTCGGCATGGTCGCTGCCGAAGGTGCCGCCTCCGGCGTGCTTCCAGTCTGCGCCGGACACTCCGGCCTGGCCGAGGTGACCGCGGTCCTTGGTGCCGAAGTCCCGGCTGTGGCCGACCTGATCTCCTTCGAGCTGGGCCCCGAATCGGTGCCCGAACTCGGCTCGAAGGTCAATGCCTGGCTCGACCTTGACGGCCCCGAGAAGAACCAAATCGGCCATAACATTGCCGAGTCAGCGGATAGGAATTGGAGCTGGAGGGGCGTTGCGAAGGACGTGATTTCGGCTTGCCAAAGGGATATCCGGCCCGTGCGTGAACCGTGAGCCGAAGCTCGACGGGGTTCCGGGTCCCGCTTCATTAGAATCCCTTGAGAATTATGGAACGCCTGCCCTACCTGAAGCTCGTCCTCGCCTCCCTCGCGCTCGGAACCGTCGCCTCGGTGCTGATGCTGCAGTACGACTGGAATGGCGATGCCGCCGCGACCGCCGCCGGTCCGATCGACACCCTGCTGGACGTGTCGATCGTCATCTCCTCTTTCATCTTCGCGGTCGTCTGCGTATTCCTGGGCTACGCCCTGATCAAGTGGAGGGTCAAGCCCGGAGACGAGGGTGACGGACTTCCGATTCACGGCAATACCAAGCTCGAGGTCTGGTGGACCCTGATCCCGACCGTGATCGTGCTCTTTCTGGCCGGTTACAGCTGGGTGGTGATGAACGACGTCGAGGAAAAGGACGGCGACGCGATGACGGTCAACGTCTACTCGCAGCAGTTTGCCTGGACCTTCGGCTATCCGGAGGAAGGCAACAAGTGGTCCGAGGGCGAGTTCCACGTGCCGGTCGGACAGCAGGTGATCTTCAAGATGAACGCGCAGGACGTGATCCACTCCTTCTGGGTCCCGGAATGGCGGATCAAGAAGGACAACGTGCCCGGGATCACCACCGAGGCCGTGATCACACCCGACAAGGTCGGTACGTACCAGCTGATCTGCACCGAGCTCTGTGGTGCCGGGCACGCGACGATGAGAGCCGTAGTCGTAGTCGAATCGCAGGAGGACTACGAGAATTGGCTGGCCGGCCTCGAGAGCGAGGTCCCCGAGGATCTGCTGCTCACCGCCGACCAGGCGATCGAACTTGAAAAGCAGCTCCAGGAAGCGGAGCAGGGTATCGACGGCAGTGGCGTCGATGAAACTTCGGCTGAAGGTGTAGATCAGTCGTGATGGAGGTCAGCTAGATGGCAGTAGCACTCAAGAACCCGGGTTGGTATCGAGCCGCATTGGGCACCCTGATCGGTGCCGCTTTCGGCTTCGGTCTGGTGATCGCGATCAGAGCCCTCACGGGCCTGGACATCTTCCAGACCGAGCAGACCGGGTATCCCCATGTGATTGTGCCGCTGGTCACCGCGCCGTTCGGCTTCCTGATCGGATTCGGTGCCTTTGACTACTGGTTCCGCTGGGCCGCAGGCAAGCCGACCGTCCCCGAGGACCACTCCGGCCACGGCGCCACGCGCTGGCAGGACTACTTCAAGTTCAACACGGACCACAAGGTCATCGGCATCCAGTACACGGTCACGACGATCTTCTTCTTCTTCATCGGTGGCGCCCTGGCCCTGCTGATCCGGGCCGAGCTGGCCCAGCCGGGTACCCAGGTCGTGGACCCGAACGTCTACAACGGCCTGTTCTCGACCCACGCCATCGTGATGATCTTCCTCTTCATCATCCCGATGTTTGCCGGTCTGGCCAACTACGTGCTGCCGCTGATGATCGGCGCACCAGACATGGCATTCCCGAGGCTGAACGCGCTCAGCTTCTGGCTTCTGCCGATCGCCGGCATCATCTTCCTCAGCAGCTTCCTGGCCCCCGGCGGCGCCTTCGACGCGGGCTGGACCGGTTATGCACCGCTCTCTACCGGGGCCCCGGTCGGGCAATCCTTCTTCAATATAGGTGTGCAGTTTGCAGGTGCGTCGTCTATTGCAACCGCATTAAACTTCCTGGTCACGATCATCACGATGCGTGCACCAGGGATGAATCTCTGGCGAATGCCATTGCTGGTCTGGGCCAACCTCTCGACCTCCCTGCTGGTGGTCGGCGCGACACCCTTCGTCGCCGGAGCCCAGTTCATGGTCCTCTTCGACCGCGCCCTCGGCATGAACTTCTTCCAGTTCCTCCAGGGCGGCGACGTCCTCAGCTACCAGCACATCTTCTGGTTCTACTCCCATCCGGCCGTCTACATCATGATGTTGCCCGGCTTCGGGATCGTTTCCGAGATCATTTCGACCCATTCCAGGAAACCGGTCTTCGGCTATCGATTAATGGCTCTGGCCCTCATCGGAATCGTGGTGCTCAGCTACTCTGTCTGGGCTCACCACATGTTCGTTGCGGGCATGTTCGACTGGCTGCGTGTGCCGATCATGATCACCACGCTGCTGATCGCGGTGCCGACCGGCATCAAGATCTTCTCCTGGCTGGGGACGATGTTCTACGGCAAAATCCACACCTATTCGACTGCGATGCTGTTCTGCCTCGGCTTCATCGTGACCTTCACCGTGGGTGGAATCTCGGGAGTCATGCTCGGCATGGTGCCGCTCGACATCCACATGTCGGACACCTATTTCGTCGTCGCCCACATTCACTTCGTTCTGTTCGGTGGATCGGTCTTCACGATCTTCGCCGGGATCTACCACTGGTTCCCGAAGATGACCGGACGCATGTACGACGAGAAGCTCGGCCGGGTCCACTTCTGGGGCACCATGGTCGGCACCTGGGGCACATTCATCCCCCAGCACTGGATCGGCCTCGACGGTATGCCGCGAAGGGTTTCCGACTACGCCAACATTTACGGCGACTGGAACCTGCTGATCAGCGTCTTCGCTTTCATCCTCGGCTTCGTACAGCTCGTTTTCGTCTACAACATGATCGTCAGCTGGCGTTTCGGCCCCAAGGCCGGCAACAACCCCTGGCGCGCCAATACGATCGAGTGGCAGGTCAGCTCTCCGCCGCCGGTCTTCAACTTCGAAGAGATCCCGAGAGTCGTCGGCGGTCCCTACGAATACGGCACGCCGGGTGCCCGCCACGCGATCATGGGTGGCGAGGACGAACCCGAGCTTCCCGGTCCCAAGCCTTCGACCGTGGCGGAACCGGCTTGAAGCCCCTGCTGATATTCCTCAACGAGGTCGCCGGCGGGCGCAAGCTGCTCGCAGCGACCAAGGAGCGGGCGGCCGATGCTTCATACGTCGTCGTTGTGGCGCCGCAGAACCAGCCGGTGGCCGGTCAGCTGATCCAGCCGGAAGAGGCCCGTGAAGCTGCTCGCAGCCGGGTCGAGGTTACGCTCGCGATTCTCGAGGAGTTCGGCATCAAAGCGGTCGGAGAGGTGATGGACCCCGACTCGGACCTCGCCCTCGGCGACGCCATCAGGAGTCACCGGCCGAGCGAGGTTCTGTTGTCCTGCCTCTACGACACCCGTTTCGGCTTCAGCCGCAAGGACCTCGTCGAATGGGCCGAGATCGAATTCGAGCCGGAGACCAAGGTGACCCATATCCCGGTCCGGATCGAAGACGACTCGATCCGACTGGACCTCACCCACACGCTCGTGGTGGCCAATCAGACGCTCTCCGACCCCGACCTGGTCAAGCGGCTTATCGACAGCGCGAAGGAGCGGCCACACCGCTATACGATCATCGCCCCGGAGACGGAGGGTGTGTCGGCCGGCGTGATGACCAGAGACCTCGCCGCGCTGATGGCCCGGCTATACGAGGAGGAGATCGACGCCACCGGCCAGCCGATGAGCCCCGATCCGTTCTCCTCGGTCGAGAACGCCATCGCCCACTACCGGGTCGACGACATCCTGATCTCGACGCTGCCGGGTGAAGAGTCCCGCTGGCTGGCCGACGACCTTGTCGGCAGGGTCCGTGAAATCACCGACAAGCCGGTCGCACACCATGAGTCAGGAGCAAGCCCCGAAGCAGTCGCTTCGGCCGTTGCCGAAGGTGACGCTGCCGAAGATGACACTGCAGGCGAGACTGAGGACACAACTGCTGAAACGAGCGAGGTCTGAAGATGGAGAGCGCAAGCATCCCGGTCGGCCACGCGGCTGACGAGCACGAGCACCACGGTCCGCCCGAGTACCACAAGAGCGCCCGGATCGACCAGACGGTCCTCGGCATCCTGCTCTTCATTCTCTCGGAGATCATGCTTTTCGCGGCCTTTTTCGCCGCTTACTTCTTCCTCCGTGTTGTCGTATCCCCCGATTCATGGCCGCCGGCCGGGATCGAGCTGCCGGTACTGATCGCCGGCATCAATACGGTCGTGCTGGTTTCATCCAGTTTCACCGTCCACTACGCACTGGAGGCGATAAAGCACAACAATCACCTCGGGCTGAAGCTGGGGCTGGGCCTGACCTGGCTGCTCGGTGCCACCTTCCTCTTCATCCAGGTCAACGAGTACATCCACATCGGTTTCTCGGCTCGCGACGGCGCCTTCGGCTCGATCTTCTACAGCCTCACCGGTCTTCACGGTGCCCACGTCTTCGTCGGCCTGCTGCTTCTGACCTTCGCCAACATCCGTGCCTGGCGAGGCCATTTCGGACCTGAGCAGAAGAACCACCTCGGTGTCGAGGTACCAGGGATTTACTGGCACTTCGTCGACATCATGTGGATCGTCGTGTTCGTCACGATCTACGTCATCTGATCGGCGCAACCGTGGGCAACCCCCTCAAGTCCGAGGGCGCCGCCTTTCGCTGGCTGATTGCCGTAATCGCCGGCGCTGCCGTGGTGATCCTGGCCGCCGTGCTGATTTCCTCGGTGGCTGGCGCGATCATCGGTTTCCTGATGATCGCCTACGTCACCGTGGTCATCGCGAGGGGCATGCTCCACATGCTGGGCTCTCCCGACGACGATCCGCGGAACGACTGACTCCCCTGACGTTCCAGGGCTGAGGGCTGCGGTCGTCCGGAGCTCAGGCGCTTCGAGCTATCGCTTCGTCCATGGCCCCCGCCGGATCCCGCCGAACAGGGCCATGCCCCGCTGCCAGCAGTGCCGGCTCGAGAGCCCGCAGCTTCCTTGCGGTTTCCAGCGCGGTCGGACGGTGCCAGGTGGCCAGTCCCGGGAGGGGGAAGCGCAGGTAGGGGCCGGCCGAGGTCGCGACTCCACCGAGGGTGCTGTAGGCATCGGCGGCGATCAGGCTCTGGTCACGGCTGTCCAGCAGGGCTATCTGGCCAGGAGTGTGCCCGGGCGCGGCCACGACCCGAAGTGAGCCGATCAGGTCCCCGTCGGCGACCGTGCGGTCGAAGCTGAGGTTCAGCTTCTTGATCCCGCCCTTGAGTCTCGCCTCGGCCTCGCCGGGTTCGGGACTGCGATCCCCTGCCATCAGCTTCGCCTCACGCTGCGAGGCGATCAGCTCGGCATCAGGCAGCTCGTTCGCAAGTGCGGTGAGCGAACCGACGTGGTCGCTGTGTGCGTGGGTCGCGACGATCCTGACTATGGCGCCGCCTGCCTCGGACGCCGCATCGATGATTCCGGACCCTGATCCGGAAATCATCGTATCGACCAGCGTGAAGCCGTCGTCCTCCCTGACCAGGTAGGCGTTCACCATTCCGAACCGGGTGAGCTGGACGAGTCCGTCCGTTATCGGGTTGGCTTTCAGGCCCATGCGCTAAAGGCTAAACGTTTTCGCGGATCAAACGGGAGATGGCGAAGACCACGGTTCCGGGCAGTTCGGCAACCTCGGGCAACCGCTCTGCCCCCTGTGACTATTCGCCGCCCGAGGGGCGGGCCCAGTAGCACTTGAGCAGGGTCTCGTTCACCGTCCAGACCGTCTCTTCTCCTGCCCGGAAGCGGTGGGTGTCCCCGGGCCGCAGCGCCAGGGAAGTCCCGTCCGCGAACCTGACGTCGGCCGATCCACGGATCACCACGAAGGACTCTTCCAGCTCCGTATCCGAGAAAACCCCCGGCGTACACATCCAGAAACCCGAAACCTCGGTGCCGTCGGCCGACTGCGAAAGCTGCAGATCGTAGGTTTGCGGATCCCCTTCGATGACCTGATCCCGGTCGAGGGGGTCGGCTTCCAGCGAATCGAATATCTCGTGCTGATCATTCATGCTTCGATGATATGGGCCTGCCGGGGACGCCGCCCGGGCGCGACCGTCCGTGGGGTCTAGGTCCGGGCCGCAGAGAGCGTCACGTCCCGGCCCTTCAACTGCCCTGCGGTGGCAACCGCCCAGAGCACAGCGAGCCAGATCATGACCGCGGTGACCACGTGGAACCAGACCAGGATCGCCGGCAGTTCGAGCAGCCACTGGGTGATGCCGAGGGCGATCTGGAAGATGATCAGGCCGAAGGTCACCTGGACCGGTCGCACCGCCCTGCGGTCTCCGCCCTTGCGCAGGAGGATGAACATGACGACCAGAACCGCGACCGCGAATATCACCGCCATCGCCGCATGCCTCTGGACGATCCACTCGAGGGTATCCTCGCCCTTGAAGTCGAAGCGGCGGACCAGCTCCTCGTCGTGGTCACCGGGGTGAGGGCCGGAAGCGGTCGTGATCGTGCCGAGCAGAACGGTGAGCTGACCGAATGGGATCAGCGCCCTGACCGCCCATACGCCGAGGAAGTCTGTTGAAAATCTTCGCTCGCCGGGTTCGTAGCGCGAACACCAGAAGAGGGCGAAGGCGGCGTCGAGCAGAACCATCGAAAGCAGGAAGTGGCCGATCACCAGCTCTGGGGGGAGGTGGTGTTCGACCACGAAGGCACCGAGTACTGCCTGGCCGATCACCCCGAGAGGCAGCAGCGCGCCGAAAAGCGCGAGGTGCCACCGGTAGGGCCGGCGGAAGAAAGCGAGCAGGGAGGCGGCGATCACCGCGAGCCCGACGAAGCCGGTCAGCAGGCGGTTGCCGTACTCGATCCAGGCGTTGATCTGGGCCGGGGCGACATAGCCGCCGTAGCACTTGGGCCAGTCGGGGCAGCCGAGGCCGGATGCGGTGAGGCGGACCGCGGAACCGGTGAAGACGATCAGCACCAGCGCGATCAGAGCGACAAGGGTCACCTGTGCGTAGCGTTCGGGGGAGATCTCTATCCGCTTAAGCATGTTCCTCTGGCGGGTCTATGGAGGAGCGCCTGCCGGCGCTCGGGGTGGTCAGTTGCCGTTCTGGTTGCCCGAGGTCGAGTCGACCAGGAAATCGATCAGCTGCTCGAGCTCCTGCGGCGGCAGGTTGGACCAGCGGTTTGGCATCACTGCATTCTCGTAGCCCGGTGACTGGACGGCACTCGGGTCGACGATCGATTCTTCGATCATGGCGCGGTTCTGGCCGGGGATGACGTCGTCAAGGTTCGGGCCCAGCACGCCGGCCGACTCGGCCGCAGAGAGGATGTGACAGCTGCCGCAGCCCTGGTTGGCGTAGACCTGCGCTCCTGGTCCTTCGCCGGGGGCGACCGGTGGCTTGGCGCCGGGGACTCCTGCATAGCGGGCCACGTAGGCGGCGACATCCTGAAGGTCGTTGCCGGTGACGATGTCAGCCGGCATGTTGACACCGGGGTAGCCGGGAATAGAAGGACGGGGGTGCTTGATCTGGTACTCGACGACGCCCTTGACCGTGTCCTCGCCCATCCCGGCCTCGCGCGCGGCGGCGAAGGCGGTGTCGAGGTTCGGACCCTGAACTCCCTGGCTCGCGGCCTGCGCCATCACGTGGCAGGTGCCGCACTTGGCGTTGAAAAGCTGACGCCCGCGATCCTGGAAGTCACCGGAGATTTCGGCGATCGTCTCGGCACCACAGCCCGCCACGAGCCCGGATAGAAGTCCGATCGAGACGAGCAGAGTGGAGAGTTTTGCGGCGGTGCGGGTTCGGTTCATGAGGTTCAAGAGTTGCTAAAGACATTCTATAGATCGGCGACCTCGGCACGACTGCCGAGGCATGAAGTAAGATGGCAACGAAAGTTACAAGCGACCGGAGGGGCGGAATATGCGGGTCAGTGTCGGTATGTCGGAAGTGGTTCTCCGGGTCGGACCGGGACATACGCTGCGAGACGCGGCTTCCCGGATGGTCGGCCACGGAGTCGGGGCGGCGATCGTCGAGGACGACGACTGGCCTGTCCCGCGGATAATCACCGAACGCGACATCCTCAAGGCACTGGGAACCGGACTCGACGTCGACTCGGAGAAGGTCGGCGATCACATGAGCGAGAGCGTGATCACCGCCTCACCGGAATGGAGCATGGAGCGGGCGGCGATGGAGATGTCGAGGCGAAACATCCGCCATCTGGCGATCTACCGCGACGGTGAGCTGGTCGGGGTGCTCTCGATGCGCGACATCATGAGGGTGTGGACGAGTGACGGCGCGACTTCAGGCGGGCCGCCCTGAGGGCACCGGCCGGGCGGGCCTGAGGCCCTGGGCGTTTCAGTCCCGGTCAGGGGCGCCGAAGGACTCGATCGGCAGCTCGGCCCGCAGGTCCTGCTGCTCTCGCGGCAGGGAGTAGAAGGACCGGCGGCCCTTCTTGACGAAGCTGCGCAGTGCGATCAGGACGAAGATTGCTCCGACCACCGCGTAGGACCAGACCGGGAAGATGAACCCGGTCGCAAAGGTTCCGGCCAGCAGTCCGAGCATGCCGAAGGCCAGCAGGGCAGGCGCCCAGGAGGGAGCAGGCAGCTGGATGGTCTCGGTCGGTTCGATTATTTCTGTGCTTTCCGGCATTTCGAACGGATCCGTCAGGCCGCCAGGTAGAGCGTGGCGAAGAAGAACGTGAAGGCGAAGATCGCGGCCGAACCGGCGCCGATCAGCATTCCGGACGAGAAGTTGCTCTTTGCGCGCTTGCGATCCATGGACGGAGTTTTATCAGGCGACGGCGTCGACAGCCATCGCCACGAAGAGCAGGGCCAGGTAGGCAAGCGAGTAGAGGTAGGTACGCAGATTCAGTGCCGGTGCGGGATTGCGGTAGAGGCCCACCGAAAAGACGATGAATATGCCACCGAGAATCAGCGCCGACGCCAGATAGAAGGCGCCGAGCAGGCCGGTGATCACGGGCCCGATCGTCACGGCGACCATCACGAAGGTGTAGATCACGATCTGACGCCGTGTTTCGGCTTCTCCCTTGACCACAGGCAGCATCGGCACTCCGGTTCGCTCGTAGTCCTCCTTGATCATCAGTGAGAGCGCCCAGAAGTGCGGCGGGGTCCAGAAGAAGATGATCAGGAACGGCCACAGTGCCTCGAGTGTCAGGCTGCCGGTCGCTGCGGCCCAGCCGACGAGTGGCGGCACCGCCCCGGCGCTGCCGCCGATCACGATGTTCTGGGGGGTTATCGGCTTCAGCCAGACGGTGTAGAGGAAGACGTAGCCCAGCAGTCCGACCATCGCCAGTGAAGCGGCCAGCAGGTTGACGGTGATCCAGAGCTGGAAGAAGGCGATCGCCCCGAGCGTGATGCCGAATACGAGCCCGTTGCTGGGCGTGATCCGTCCGTTGACGAGTGGTCTGGAGCTCGTGCGCGCCATTCGGGCGTCGCGCTTTCGGTCGACGAAGTGGTTGATCGCCCCGGCACCGCCGGCGGCCAGGTAGCCACCGAGCATGGTCCAGAGAATCGTCGAAAGTGGCGGGCCGGCGGGATCGGCGACGAACATCGTCGCGACCGTGGTCAACAGCAGGAGGCTGATGATCCGGGGTTTGGTGAGGGTGATGTAGTCGCGGGCTACTGCAAGCACGTCATTGAGGGGGGTGGACCTGGCGGTCTCTACGGCTCGTCGAACGTGCGCATCGCGCACTTCGAGTCCTTTGATCATTTGCTCAGGCTACCGGCTGGGTATCGCCGGCCGGGGTTTCCTGCCCGGCCTCGCGCCGAACGAGCGACTCACGGATGTCGCGCATCGGCTGTGTGCTGCTCACATCGGGCAGCACGTCGAAGTTGTGGGGCGCGGGCGGCGACAGCGCCAGCCATTCGAGCGACTGGCCACGCCACGGGTCGGGAGTTGCCTGCTCGCCCTCGTTCCGGCTCCTGATCAGGTTGCCGATCGCGAGGATGATTCCGACGAACAGGACCAGGGTGCCGATCGTGGCGATCAGGTTGAAGCCTGCGACGCCCTCATCCGAGAAGAAGCGGTAGGAGTCGGTCACCTGCCCCTCGACCCCGGCACCGAAGAGCGGGACCAGGGCGATCAGGGTACCGGCGAACATGACCCAGAACGAGATCCTCGCCCGGTCTTCGTTGAGCGAGCGTCCGGTCATCTTCGGGTACCAGTAGGAAATCGCGGCGAATCCGCCGAACAGTCCGAAGCCGATCAGCGTGAAGTGGGTAGCGGCCCAGGCGTCGTAGGTCTGCTGGAGCTGCGAGCCGACCGCGATCGTCGACTGGCTCACTTCGGCGGCGAGGCCCAGCGAAGCCAGGGAAAGGGCACCCATGGCGAAGCGCAGCGGTGCGCGCATGTGGAAGTCACTGCTGGCAACGGCCGAGATCAGGTTGTAGAAGATCAGGCCGAACGGAACGATCAGCGAGATCGACATCAGCATCGCGTAGTACTTCCAGCCGCTCGGGATCGGGGCCGTGATCATGTTCTGGGTCCAGGCGAGAGTTCCGATTACCGCGATGGAGATCAGCGACCCGATCACTACCCGCCTGCCCGGAAGTTGCTTGCGGGTGAAGGTCTGGACGATTTCGGAGATGCCACCCAGCATCGTGACCGCCACGGTCATGTAGGCCCCGGTGAAGAAGATGTAGCTGAGGTGCTGCCAGAGCAGCGGCGCGCCGCCGACTCCGCCGGTGAAGAAACCGCCGTCGAGCTGACGATCGATCATCAGCATGGTCAGCGCAGCCAGGAAGACCGGGGCGATGACGACCATGAGCCAGGTCACGATGGCCCCTGTCCAGACGAAGATCGGAGCACGGCGCCAGGCCATGCCCGGAGCACGCAGGTTGCGCAGTGTCACGAGAAGGTCGATCGCCAGCAGAAGCAGACCCAGGGTGACCATGCCGGTCGCAGCGATCCAGGCGTCGACGCCGTTGTTAGGGGTGAATGCTTCCTGCGAGAAACGGCGGCAGCGGGTTGATTCCGGCCTCGGGAGGAGTGAAGAGGAAGGTCGCGTAGAGAACGAAGCCGCCGAGGATGAAGAGCCAGAGCCCTGTCTGTCCGAGCCGCGGCAAGGCGGTTCCGCGACTGCCGATCTGAAGGGGGGTCACGTAGTAGAGCAGTCCGATGCAGAGCGGCAGGAGAAAGAGGAAGATCGCGGTCGCGCCATAGACCGAGAGAAGGCGGTCGAACTGGATGGCACTCAGGAAGACGTTCTCGGGAACGGCGAGCTGGAGCCGGACGAGCAGGAGCTGCAGGCCGGCCAGGAAGACCGAGCCGAAGGCGGCCGAGATCAGGATCAGGGAAATTACCTTGTGATCAGGACTGGTCGCCAGTCGCGCCCAGCCCGGTCGGTCGGGAGAGTCGCCGGTCGCGACTTCCGGACGGGTCGGCGGCATGGTGGACGGGTAAGTGCTCATGGTTCGGGTTCGACCTCTTCCTCCGGCGTGCCGATGTCGGCAGCTTCAATCTGGATCGCCTGGGCCCGTGCGACTGAGTCGTCGGCCTCCTGGAGGTCGATCTCCAGTTGCCGGATGAAGTCCCGGTACTCCTCGGCCGAGACGACTTCGATCTCGGCCTCCATCGAATCGTAGCCCTGGCCCGAGAGCACCGAAGCACGACCCGAATAGACGCCTTCTTCGTCTGCCCTGAAGTAGATGCGGTTGGTCTTGCCGGGCACGGCCTGGGCCTTGCCGGTCAGTGAGGGCACGTTCCAGCCGTGGATCACGTCGGCGGAGATCAGATCGAGGGCGACCGTGGTCTCGGCCGGGACGACCAGACGGTGGAAGGCGAAGGCGTCGTTCGGGTAGTCGTAGCGCCACAGCCACTGTTGACCGGTCACCTTGATCTCCAGCTGGTCGTCGGCGTTCAGGCCGACCGCATCGGAACTGCCGGCCGGCACTTCGCGAGCCTGGCTGGAGAAAACCGTCGCGGTCACGAAAAGCGCCAGCGCCACCACACCGAGGCCGAGCCCGACCCGAAGTTGCCGGCCGCCGGCCGATTCGTCCGCATGGACATGTCGGTGGCGTGGACGTGCCGCCCGGACGATCGCCAGGTTGACGGCGACGATCGCCAGCAGGGTGACGACGAAGAGGATCAGGTGGAGGGTGTTGATTTTCTCGATTCCGGAAGAGGCGGCCTCGGGGTTGAGAGAAAGCGCCAGCGCCGGTGAGGCGAAGACAGCCATCGCAGCAACCGCCGAAGCGGTCATCGAGAGCAGGGTCAGGAATTTTCTGGAGCGAGACAGCACAGCGCCGCCATTCTAATCGGATGGAGCGGACAGGCGAAGTCGGACCTGTAAACAGGGTCCGCGTGGGTCACCTAGTCTGTCGGTTGCGGATGAACTGGCCGACCCCCGACAAGCCGCGAAACCGGCGCCTGCGCTCCGCCATCAGGATCGGCGGCTTTGCCGCTCTTGCGGCCGCCGTCGTCGTGCCTCACATCCGCTTCCGGCTTCGGCTTCCGATGACCGTGACGGTTGCCTCCACGGTCGCAGCCCCGGCGGCCATCGCCGTCCTGTGGCCGCGCAGCAGGACCAGGGACCTGGCGCTGTTCGGCAGCCAGATGTGGGCTTTCGCCGTATCCCACGAGCTTCCCTACGACGATCCCGAGCGCCTGAGGGCGCGGCTGAAGGTCGAGTACCCGATCAAGGCCGACCGCTGGATCGGCCGGGGGCAGTTGCCGAGTGCGCGCCTGCAGCGCAGCCTCCACGACGGACCCTGGGGTGAGTCGCTGACGAGGTTTTCCGCCTGGGCCCACTGGATCTGGTTCATCCAGCCGAACTCCGCCCTGATCTGGATCCTGCTGCGGCGAAGGGACGCCTTTCCCCACTCAGCCAGGCAGATGGCGGCCGTCTTCGACATCGGCTGTGCGTTCTACTTCCTGGCGCCGACCGCGCCGCCCTGGTGGGCTTCGGAGAACGGCCACACCGGCGACGAGCAGATCAAGCGGGTCATGGTCGAGTTCGGCGAGCGCATATGGGGGCCCGCCTGGACCCGGATCTTCGGCACGCTGGGCAGCAATCCCTGGGCTGCGATGCCCTCGCTCCACTTCGCGACCGCCCTGATGGCGGCGATCCTGCTCAGCGAGAACGGTGGCCGTGTCCAGGGCGCGCTCGGCTGGGCCTATGCGGGAGCTCTCGGTTTCTCTCTGGTCTACCTGGGCGAGCACTACGTCACCGACCTTCTCGCCGGGGCCGGGATCGTCCTGCTGGTCAGGCAGGGGGAGCCGCTCGCCCGGCCGGTCGTCGCTCGGGTCAACGACGGTCTGCGCCGGCTTGAAGCGATCGCGACTACCTGAGATGGTCTGACCGGGGGTGTCTCGATCAGTCCGAAAATGAAAACCTCGGAGGGGAAGCGCAGCGACGACGAAGCGACGGCCGTCGGCTCGCCGGAGCAGGCGCAGTCGCCCGGGGTCGAGGAAGACGGCGACGGCCTGCCTACCTTCACCGTCAGGGGGGCGATCCAGACGACGCTGCTGATCGCGGTGCTGGTGGTCGGCATCTACTTCTTCGTACCGAAGCTGGTCGGCGCCGGAGACGCGATCGACACGCTGGGCGAGGCCAGTCCGATCTGGGTTGCCGTGGCGATCGGATTCGGGATCCTCTCGTTCGCCACCTACATCGCCCTGTTCAGGGCCGTGGTCGGCGGCGACGTCTTCCCGATCAGCTGGCGCGAGGCCTACGAGATCAACATGGCGGGCTTTGCTGCGACCCGGCTCTTTTCCGCCGGCGGCGCCGGCGGAGCGGTCCTGACCTACTGGGCGCTGCGCCAGGGCGGCATGGAGAGGAGGGACGTCGGCACCCGGATGGTCGCTTTCCTCGCCCTCCAGTACCTGTTCTACCCGCTGGCGGTGGTGATCTTCGGTGTGCTGCTGACGACCGGCGTCCTGAGCGGCAGCACGACGGACTCGCTGACCATCGTGCCCGCGGCGATCGCCGGGCTCGTAATGATCGTCGGCCTGGCCATCGCCCTGGTGCCGAGCGACATCGAGCGCAGGCTCCAGGGTTACTCGGACCGCCACCCCTCGGCCCGTTACCTGGCAACCCTGGCCAAGGTGCCGGCGACCGTGGCGGAGGGGGTGCGGGAGGCGATCCAGCTGGTCGCCCACCCGACCCGTGCCGGGCTTGCGGTCCTCGGGGCGATCGGCTACTGGGCGGCCAACATCGGCATCCTCTGGGCCTCGTTCAAGGCGCTCGGCATCGCGATCCCCTTCGGGGTCGTGGTGATGGGATTCTTCGTCGGCATGACGGCCAACCTGATCCCGTTCGCACCGGCCGGGGTCGGGGCGGTGGACGCGGGCATGATCGGAACCTTCGTGCTGTTCGGCTTCCCCGAGGCCGAAGTCTTCGCGGCGATCCTGATCTACCGGCTCGCTGCCTTCTGGCTGCCGATCCCACCCGGCGTCGTCGCCTTCTTCCAGCTTCGGACCACGGTCAAGAGATGGAAAGCGGAAGGCCTGCCGATCGACCGGCCACCTCAGCCGTCGCTGATGCAGCCGGACATCTGAGGCGGGCTTGCGGCAAGCTGTCGCTCGCGTACTCGGCTATACTTCAAAAAGTAAAGTAATGGAAGAAGCAAGACGATCCGAGCGGGTCGTCGTAAATCAGGAAAGAGGACCATGAGTAGCAGCGAAGTCGAAAACCTGATCATCATCGGAGGCGGCCCTGCCGGATATACGGCTGCCCTCTATGCCGCTCGCGCCGAACTCAACCCGCTTGTCTTCGAAGGCTTCCAGTGGGGCGGCCAACTCCAGAATACGACCGACGTCGAAAACTACCCCGGCTTCCCCGAAGGCATCATGGGTCCTGAGATGATGACCAGGTTCCGCGAGCAGGCGGCGCGCTTCGGGACCCGTTTCGAGAGCGACGACGTCGACCGCGTCGAGCTCGGCGACGGTGGCATCCACAAGGTTTTCCTCGGCGACGAAGAGTTTCGGGCCAAGGCCGTGATCCTGGCAATGGGTGCGGAGCCCAGACGGCTGGGAATCCCCGGCGAAATGGAGCTGATGGGTCGCGGGGTCTCCACCTGCGGAGTCTGCGACGGCGCTTTCTTCAAGGAAAAGAAGACGATGGTGATCGGCGGCGGCGACTCGGCGATGGAGGATGCGGTCTTCGTCTCCAAGTTCGCCACCGACCTCGACCTGGTCCACCGGCGGGACGAGTTCCGCGCTTCGAAGATCATGCAGGAGCGGGCCGAGGCGACCCCGAACATCAACCTGATGACCCCCTACGCGCCGGAAGAGTTCATCGCCGGCGAAGACGGCTCCCTGGCCACGGTGAGGTTGAAGCGCTCGGATACAGGCGAAAGCCGGGACGTCGCCGTAGACGGAGCCTTCGTCGCGATCGGCCACATTCCGCGCTCAGAGGTCGTGGCCGGACAGGTGGCTACCGACGACGAGGGCTACGTCGTCACCGAAGCGACCTCCACCAGGACCAACCTGACGGGCGTATTCGCGGTCGGAGACCTGGTCGATCACACCTATCGCCAGGCGGTCACCGCTGCTGGTTCGGGCTGCCAGGGCGCCCTCGACGCGGAGTGGTACCTGCGCGACACCGAGTTCTAGGCCAGACGCTCAGGCGGTCCGGCGCTTCAGGGTCAGCGCCCCGAGGCCGAGGGCCGCAAGCGTGCTCGCCACCACGACTGCGACGTCGAGGGTCAGGGCCGAACCCGGCGTCTGAGCGGATATCGCCCGCTCGAGTGCGTCGTATGCGTAGGTGAAGGGCAGCAGCCAGGAAACCGCTTCGAGCACCGGCGCCATCTGGTCGCGGGCGACGAACAGGCCGCAGAGCAGCATCTGGGGAAAGATGAACGCCGGCATGAACTGAACCGCCTGGAATTCGGTCCTCGCGAAGGCGCTGAGCAACAGACCCAGCGCCATGCCGAGCAGTGCGTTGAGAACGGCAAGGACCGCGACCAGCCATGCTCCGTGAGGGGCGTCGAGGCCGAGCAGCCAGAATCCGGTGAGGCAGACCACGACGGCCTGGGCCGTGGCCAGAAGACCGAAGGCGATCCCGTAACCGGCCAGCAGGTCGAGCTTCGACATCGGCATCGTCATCAGCCTCTCGAGAGTCCCGCTCGTGCGTTCCCTGAGCATGGTTATGGAAGTGACCAGGAACATCACGATGAACGGGAAGAGTCCGCAGAGCGGGGCGCCGATCGACTGGAAGACCTGTGGCTTGCCGTCGAAGACGAAACGCATCAGGGTCAGCAGCAGGGCCGGCACCGCAAGCAGCAGCACGATCGTCCGGGGGTCGTGGCGGATCTGGCGCAGGACCCGGAGCCCGGTCGCGGTCGTGATCCGGAAAGTCACCGGCCGGCCCCGGTGGCGACGTTGCCTTCGATCACCGCGAGAAAGGCCTGTCCGAGATCCTGTCTGCCGGTCTCCTCGCGCAGTTCGTCCGGAGTGCAGCGGCGCAGCAGTTCTCCTTCTCTCATCAGCATCAGGTGGTCGCACTGCGCTGCCTCGTCCATCACGTGGCTGGAGACCAGCAGGGTCGTACCCGAGTCGGCAAGCTGGTGAAACTCCCGCCACAGGTCGGCTCGCAGAAGCGGGTCGAGGCCGACGGTCGGCTCATCGAGGACCAGCAGCCTGGGTTCGTTGAGCATGGCGCTTGCCAGGGAAACACGGGCCCTTTCGCCGCCCGAGAGCGTGCCGACGAACCGCCCCGCGTAGTCCTGCAGGCCGACCGTTTCGAGGGTCTCGGAAATCCGCGACGGGTCGACACCGAGGACCGCGCCGAAATACTCGAGGTTCTCGCTGACGGTCAGGTCCTGGTAGACGGAGGGAGCCTGGGTCACGTAGCCGACCTCCGTCCTGAGCTCTTTCGATCCCGCCGGTCGCCCCAGGACCGACACCTCGCCACCGGCAACGACCTGTGCCCCGACGATCGAGCGCAGGAGGGTCGTCTTTCCGCAGCCGCTGGGACCGAGCAGACCGGTCACAGACTCCGCCTGAACCTCCAGCGAGAGCGAGGGGATTACCGTCCTGCCACCTCGCACCACCTCGAGCCCCCGGGCTTCGATGGCCGGGGCGGGGCCCGGGCTCACTGAATGTCCGCTTCCCGACCGACGGCAGCGGCGAAGACCCGGGCGGCTTCCGCTGTTGCCGGGGCGGGGTCGGTCGGGATCGCCCGGCCGTCAATCTCGTGGACTGGCTGAATCTCGCGGGTAGTGGATGCGAGGAAGGCTTCGCTTGCGCCGAGCACGTCCTCGAGGCCGAAGCTGCCGACCTCCACACGGCAGCCTTCGATCACCCTGCGACGGGTGATCGAGTCGAGTACGCCGGCATCGGTGTCGGTGGTCCGCAGGGAGCCACCGGCAGAGACCCAGAACAGCGTCGATGTGGGGGGCTCGAGAACCAGGCCGTCAGCGGTGACCAGCAGCGCTTCGTCCGCACCTGCCTTCTTCGCGATCCGGGTGGCATGCATGTTGGCGGCGTAAGAAAGCGACTTGACCCCGTTGAGGATCACCGTCGTCGAGTAGGTCACTGTGGCAAGCGAGACCGAAGGAGGGTGGACCGGCAGCGGTTCGATCGACATGACCCGTCTTCCGGACCGGGTCACGACGATGCGCAGCAGGCAGTCCTCTCCCTCTACCCGCTGGAGCAGCCGGTCCGCGTCGGCTTCGACGGCGCCCCGGTCCACGTCGAGGTCGAGCGCCGCGGCCGACTTTTCCATGCGGTCGAGGTGCTCGCCGAGGGCGAAAGGCCGGCCCGCGTAGCACCGCATGACCTCGAAGACACCGTCCCCGCGGAAGAACCCGTCGTCCGGCAGCGGCAGCAGTGCTTGCGTCGAAGGGGTGATCAGGCCGTCGACGCTGGTGATGAGCGGCAGTTCGGCCATATCCCGATTCTAGGGCCGCCGTCCGATGCCCGGCGGATTCAGGTGAAGGCGCGGATGCGGGTCAGGAAGTCGGTCAGGATCCGGGCGGTGGCTCCCCAGATCATGTGTCGGCCCATGTCGAAGGTGGGCGTGCGGATCGGCACCCCGCGGCGGACCAGCCTGCGCATACCGTAGGAGTCGATCAGTTCGTCAATGCCGTACTGGAGGATCGATGCGACCTCGTCGGGGTTGGCGACGAGTGGCTCGTTGCCGCTTACGATGCCGACATACGGCTGGATGCGGTACGAGGTGACGAACGTCCCGACCGGTGCCAGCGCTCCTACGACCTCGACCCGATCGGGCCTGAGGTTGATCTCCTCGTGGGACTCCCTGAAGTGCAGTCTGGGCCAGGTCTGTGTCGTCGGCTTCGCTCATGCCTCCGGGGAAGGAGATCTCGCCGGCATGTTTGTTGAGGTCGGCCCGGCGCTCGGTGAAGACCAGCCTGGGGCCGCCCGACCAGTCGGTGATCGGCAGCAGCACGGCGGCCTCCCGGTTCCCGTGAGCCTTGAGGTCGATCGCCTGTTCGTGTGTCAGCAGCAGGTCGGAAAGTTCGAGTGCGCCGTAGTCCATCCCGTCAATCATGCCCTACGCTCTTGGCGTGAACCTCGCCGACCTGATTCGCGACGTACCCGACTTCCCCGAGCCCGGGATCATCTTCAGGGACATCACCCCGCTCCTTCTCGAGCCCGAAGCGGCGCGGCAGGTCACGTCAGAGCTGGCCGACTACTCGCGGCCGCTCGGGGTCGACCTGGTCGTGGCGGCGGAGGCTCGAGGTTTCATTTTCGGCGGTGCGCTCGCCCAGGCGATCGGGGCCGGCTTCGTGCCGGCGCGCAAGCCGGGGCAGCTGCCGGCCGAGACGATTTCGGTCGAGTACGAGCTGGAGTACGGCCCGGATGAGCTGGAGGTGCATTCCGACGCCCTCTCCCACGGCGCCAGGGTGCTCGTCCACGATGACCTGATCGCTACCGGCGGTACCGCGGCGGCGACGATCGAGGCGGTAGAACGGCTCGGCGGCGAAGTGGTCGGCTGCGCTTTCCTGATCGAACTCGAGCTGCTCGGCGGTCGCGGCAGGATCGAACCGCATGACTGCCACTCACTGATCAAACTCGACTGAGTCGGCCTCAGGTGATCGAAGGCACGGTGCCGCCGTCGACACCCCAGGCGGCGCCGGCGACGTACGAGGCACGGTCCGAGCAGAGGAAGGTGATTACCGAGGCGATCTCCTCCGGAGTAGCCATGCGGTCGATCGGCCTCTTCGCCCCGACGTCCGACTGGGCCTGCTCACGGGTCTGCGCGCCCGAGTCGTCCCGGGCCTGGTCGAGCAGGCCGCCGGGCTGCATCCAGAGCTCCGATCGTGTGGGGCCCGGGCAGACAGCATTGACCAGGATCCCGTCCCGGGCGTAGCGCTCGGCGAACAGCCGCGAGAGCGAGAGCATCCCGGCCTTGCCCACCGAGTAGTCGGGCATCATTTCCGAAGGCCGCTTGCCGGCACTGGAGGAAACGTTGACGATGCGCCCCCAGCCCCGTTCGCGCATTCCCGGTATGACGGATCTCATCAGGTTCAGGGGTGCCATCACGCTCAACTCGTGCTGGGCCCGGAAGTCCTCCTCCGGGGTTTCTTCGAGGGTCTGCCGACGGGCGAATCCCGCGTTGTTGACGAGGATGTCGATGCCGCCGAACTCCTGGCGCGCGGCGGCGATTATGTGTTCTCCGGCGTGGTCCTCCGTCACGTCCATCACCAGTACCGCGACCGTGGCTCCTTCGGCCCGGACCACTTCGGACATCGCTGCGAGCTGTTCCGGATCGCGCGAGATCATCAGCACCCGGGCACCCTCGGCGCAGAGTTGGCGGGTGACCTCGAAGCCGATTCCCCCGCTGGCACCGGTGATCGCGCAGACGCGGTTCTCGACCCCGAGCCTCAACCCGTGCGGACCTCGATGGCGGTTGGTTCGGCGATGATCCGGTGGACCGGGCAGCGCGTCGCAATGCGTTCGAGCCGCTTCAGCTGATCCTCGTCGAGGTGGTCGGGGAAAGAAACGATGACCGAGAAGAGCTTCGGGTTCGGCCCTTCGTACTCGGTCTCCACGGAAACCTCGAGTCCGGTCAGGTCCCAGCCTTTGTGGCTGGCGTAAACATTGAGGGTGATCGCTGTGCACGAAGCCAGCGCGGCGCTCACTCCGGCCGTCGAGCTCGGCCCCTCGAGGTCTCGTTCCAACCCTTCGGTGGGCTGGTCGAAGGTCAGCTTGATACCGGAGTTCATCTCCACTTTCGACGGCAGGTCGGGTCCCGTGGTGACGGTTGCGCGGGTGACCATTACTTGCGCCTTCCTTCGAAGAGCTCGGGATCTTCGGTGTCGGCGAAGCGCGCCATCGCGAAGCAGAGGTCCGAAGCGCGGTTGAGAAAACGCAGGATCTCTTCCGAGGCCAGCTCATCGGCGAGCTTGATTCGAACCACTGCCCGTTCGGCCCGGCGCACGATCGTGCGCGCGAGGTCGATCTGAGCCGACAGCGCGGTGCCGCCCGGGATCACGAACTTCGGTGGCAACTCGACCCGTGACATGTACTTGTCGATCTCGGCGTCAATTGCGTCGGTCATTTCCGGTGTGATCCTGCTGACGCCGTCCTCGAGCCGGTCGGCGGCTTCGGGTGCGGTCGCCAGCTCCGCTCCGGCCACGAAGAGCTCGTTCTGGAGGGCGAGGATGTCGGCGGCGAGCTCAGGCTGGTCGGCGCCGCAGCCGGCACGTGCCACCCCGAGCGCGGAGGATGCTTCGTCGAGCGTTCCGTAGGCATCCGTCCTGAGGCCGGACTTCTCGACCCGGCCGCCGTACCAGAGGCCGGTCGTCCCGTCGTCGCCTTTCTTCGTATAGATCTTGAGCACGTCTCTCCTAACTGAGGGGGTTGAAGACCATCCCCGAGAGCAGCTTGGGGAAGAAGTAAGTCGATTTGGGCGGCATCGTCTCGCCTGCGGCCGCGACTTCGCGGACCTGCTCCACCGGGGTGGCCCGGAGGATGAATGCCGCCTGGTACTCGCCCCCCTCCAGCATCGTCAGGGAAGCCGGGACGCTCTTGGCATAGCCGAGGCCGCGCTTGGCTTCGACGTCGGCCTCGCTCATGCCCAGTACTTCCTGAAAGACGACCTTTTCGAGGATCGCCGCGTCGAGCTGCCGGTAGGCCTCGGAGCGGCCTTCCATCAGCCGTTCGAGCACTGCCGGATCACGCAGCTTCAAACGGAACATGCGCCCCGTCGCGCCGTCGGCGTAGCCGAAGCATCCGATCCCCTCGCGGCCATCCGGGTCGAGGCCCTGCCGATCGGTCTCCTCGACTTCGAAGGCATCCCGGATGCCGCGCTCGAGGTGGTCTCGCAGGTCCGCGTCCGCATCCAGGCCGGAGAGCAGCCGATGAGTGGGGAAGACGGTCAGTCCGGGGTCGTCGAGCCCGGTCAGCGCCATCAGGGTGTAGTTCTGCGGGCCGTCGCCCGGGACCTCGTCGCGGTAGGCGCGCGCGGTCTCGTAGCGGTGGTGGCCGTCGGCGATCAGTAGCTCCGCGTCCGCCAGCTCGGCGGTCACCGCGGCATGCACGGCCGGATCCGCGATCGGCCAGATCCGATGAACGGTGCCGTCCTCGTCGGTGACCTCGGCCCACGGGTCGGAGCCGGTCGCGTCGGCCACGTGGGGCCAGGCGTCGCGGGTGGTCAGCGAAAAGATCGGGGAGAGGTTGTATCTGGTCGCGCGGGTCAGGTCGAGCCGGTCCTGCTTCGGTCCCGGGCTGGGTGCGCTCGTGGGGGCGGATGCGGCCGGCGCCGTACTCGTCGACCCTGACTCGGGCCAGGATCCCGTTGCGGGTGCGGGTGGCACCGTCCGGCCCTTCGTACTGCTGGGAAAGCGCCCAGACGGTCGGCTCGCGATTCTGGGTCAGTACTCCGGAGAGGGTCCACTCTTCGAGTGTCTCCGCGGCATGCAGGTAGGGGTCGGAGCCCTCTCCGTAGGAAACCGGCAGGTCGATCTCGACGACGTTGAAGGGGGAGCGCTTCAGCAGTTGAGCGCGCTCCTCCTCGTCGATCACGTCGTAGGGGGGAGCTACCACTGAAGAGAGCGAGCCCACCGAACCGAGGTTGTAATGGAGCGCGGGCAAAGGCTGGATATCGGCCATGCCCGAAAGCTACCGCCTTGCCCGGCCTGTCCGATGTTCAGCGACGGGCCGATAGTCTGCTGATCGATGTCAGGAGGAGAGAACGGTTCATCGAACGGTGCGACGTCGCCGCTGCCCTATGCGCTGATCGGGGCCGGCCCGGCCGGCCTGGCCGCCGCGCGCAATCTGGCCCGCCGAGGGATTCCCTTCGTCGGCTTCGAGTCCCATACCGGGGTCGGCGGGCTCTGGGATATCGACAGCCCGGTGAGCACGATGTACGAGTCGGCCCACCTGATCTCTTCGAAGACGACCACCGCCTACGACGAGTTCCCGATGCGTGACGAGATCCCCGACTACCCCAGCCACTGGCAGATGCGGGACTACTTCAACGACTACGCCGACACCTTCGACCTGCGCCGGCATTACCGCTTCGCAACTTCGGTGGTCCGGGCCGAACCCTCGGGCGATACGAACGAGACCTGGCAGGTCACCTCGGAGGGTTCCGACGGCAAGCAGGCAACCGAAGAGTTCGCCGGCGTGATCATCGCCAACGGGATCCTCTCCGAACCGAGCATTCCCGAATTCGAGGGTGACTTCAACGGAGAGGTGATGCACACCAGCCTCTACAAGCGCCCCGACATATTCCGCGACAAGCGGGTCCTGATCATCGGCGCCGGCAACTCCGGCTGCGACATCGCCGTTGATGCCGTCCACTACGCCCGCTCGGTCGACATGAGCCTGCGCAGCGGCTACTGGTTCTTCCCCAAGTACATACTCGGCAAGCCGTCAGACACTCTGAATGAAGGGCGGGCACTGCCGGCCGCGATCAAGACCCGGCTCGACGGCAGGCTGATACGCCTGTTCACCGGCAATCCGGCCCGGCTCGGCTTCCCCGAACCAAACGGCCGGATCTACGAGACCCACCCGGTCATGAACACGCTCGTGCTCTACCACGCCGGTCACGGCGACATCACGGTCCGCAGGAACATCGACCGCTTCGACGGTGATGAAGTCCGATTCACTGACGGTTCCAGCGGTGAGTACGACGTCGTCATGCTGGCCACCGGCTACAGGCTGAACTACCCCTTCATCGACCCGGGGCACCTGAACTGGAAGGGCAACCATCCCGACCTCTACCTGAACATCTTCACCCCGAGGCATCGCAACCTGTTCGTGCTCGGGATGGTCGAGGCGACCGGCCTGGGCTGGCAGGGGCGTTACAACCAGGCCGATCTCGTGGCCGAGTTCATCGATGCCGGCAGAAGCGCACCGGATTCCGCCGAACATATGTGGCGACGGGTCCTCGGACCGAAGCCCGATCTGTTCGCCGGCTACAACTACCGCCAGCTCGACCGCCTCCCCTACTACGTGAACAAGGACGCCTACCGAGAGGCGATTCGCGACCACCTGCGACTCTTCCGCACGGTCGATTGAACCTCGCGGTTCTGGCAGCCGACGGTATCGATGACGTAAACATCGCTTTCAGCGAGTCGTCCCTGCTGATTCTCGGCTTCGTGCTGGCGATCATCATGTTCGGGATCGCGCTGGATACCAAGCCGGCCGATTTCCGGGCAGTCACCCGAAACCCGAAGGCGGCCCTCGTCGGGGTCGCTGCCCAGTTCATCGCCCTTCCGGCCATCACCTTCATGCTCACCTTGATTCTCGGAGTCGGGCCGTCGATTGCACTGGGGATGATCCTGGTCGCCTGTTGTCCCCCGGGCAACATCTCCAACGTCCTGACCTATCGCTCGGGTGGCAACGTGGCGCTGTCGGTCTCGATGACGGTGGTCTCCAACCTGCTGGCGATCTTCCTGATGCCGCTGAACATCGCTTTCTGGGGTGGCATCCACCCGGAGGCCTCGGAGATCCTGCGTGAGGTGGACCTGAGCGCCGTCGAGATGCTGGCGCAGATCGCCTTGATCATCGCCGTGCCTTTCGCCCTCGGCCTGAGCATCTCTCACGGCCATGAGGAGTTTGCCAGGAAGGTGCAGCCATGGGTCAAGCGCTTCAGCCTGATCGCCCTGGTCGCCTTCATCCTGATCGCTTTCGCCGGCAACTTCGCCGCCTTCAAGGACCACATCGCGGTGATCGCGGTGGCGGTCTTCCTCCACGACACGCTGGCGCTCAGCCTCGGCTACGGCATAGCCGCCTCGTTCAAGCTGAGCGAATACAACCGGCGCGCCGTCACGTTCGAGGTCGGCATCCGCAATGCCGGACTCGGCCTCGGCATCGTCTTCAGCTTCTTCGACGGTCTCGGCGGCATGGCCCTGGTCGCCGGCTGGTGGGGAATCTGGGACATCGTCGCCGGACTGATCCTGGCCAGCTGGTGGTCGAGGCGCCGCACTGCGAGACCCGCGAGCGGAGCCGTTGGGGGATGATCTGCCGATGAAGCGCGTCTACGTGACAGGTGGTGGAGGCTTCCTCGGACGGTCCGTGGTCCGCGGGCTGGCCGAAAAGAAAAACGAAGTCGAACTCGTCGTGAGCGCCGATCTCAAGCTGCCCGAAGCCGGCGATCGTATCGACGGGGTCGTCTACGACCGGACCGACGTCACCGACTTTGCGACGGTCGCCGGTCAGATTCAGGAGAACTCGATCGACACCGTGGTGCATCTCGCCTCGATCGTCAATCCGGGAAAGTCGACGACAGTCGAGCAGGAGTACGCGGTGGATGTGACCGGCTCCCGGAACGTCTTCGAGGCCTGCGTGCGCCACGGGGTGGAGCGGGTGATCGTCTCCTCCAGCGGAGCGGCCTACGGCTACCACGCCGACAACCCCGAATGGCTCACCGAAGATGACCCCGTGCGTGGCACCGACACCTTCCCGTACAGCCTGCACAAGCGCCTCGTGGAAGAAATGCTGGCCGAATACCGGGAAAGCGCCCCCCAGCTCGACCAGGTCGTGCTGCGAATCGGCACCATCCTCGGTGAGACGGTGGACAACCAGATAACCGACCTGTTTCGACGCAGGCGTCTGCTCAAGATCCGCGGCTCGGACTCCCCCTTCGTATTCATCTGGGACCAGGACGTGATGGCGATCATCCAGCAGGCGGTCCTGGGGGAGAAGACCGGCATCTTCAACGTCGCCGGCGACGGCAGGATGACCATCGACGAGATTGCCGGCGAGCTGGGCAAGCCGGTACTGACCCTGCCGGTGTCGGTCCTGAAAGCGGGCCTGGCGACCGCCCACCGGCTCGGGCTCACGCCGCACGGGGCCGCCCAGACCGACTTCCTCCGCTACCGCCCGGTGCTCGACAACACACGGCTAAAACGGGACTTCGGCTACACCCCTCGCTACACCTCGCGTGAGGCATTCACCGCCTGGCGCGAAGCCCAGGGCCTCTAGATACGCGGGGCGGAGTCGGGGCGCCTCGTGGCCAGTCCGTAGACTCCGGCGATCTCGGGGTGTAGCGAAGCCTGGTATCGCGCTCGCTTTGGGGGCGAGAGATCCCCGGTTCAAATCCGGGCACCCCGATCGCAGGTTCAAGAGCCTCCCAGGTCCCGTCCGGGACGGTGGTGCTGATTCGGTAGTTGCCGAGCCCGGGATTAGAGTTCGACCCATGGTCCGTTTCGCGACTACTGCCGACTCGGCCCGGCTGGCCCGGATGCTTCACGACTTCAACCTCGAATTCGGGCAAGCAAGCCCCGGGGAGGAGTTTCTGCGGACTCGGGTTGCCGACCTGATCCGGACGGAGAAGAAGGCCTTTCTGCTGGGCGTTGACGGGGCCGGCTTCGCCCAGGTCGACCTGCGCCCAACGGTCTGGTCGCAGGGGCCGGTGGCGCTGCTCGAGGAGCTCTACGTGAAGCCCGAACGGCGCGGCAACGGCCTCGGGCGGGGACTGATGACCGCGGCGCTGGAGCTGGCCCGCGACCGGGGCGCGGCAATGGTCGAGGTCGTGACCGGCGAAGACGACACTGCAGCGCGAGGCCTCTACGAGAGCACCGGCTTCAAGAACCGGATCGAAGGCGAGGACGGGAGTCGCTCGCTCTACTACGAACTGGAACTGTGATGCCCGGGCCTCCGGGCCCCGTTTACAGCAGGTGGCGGGTGAGGAACTCCACCTGGTCGTCCGCGACCCGGTCGAACCAGGGCTCGAGGTAAACGTCGAAGTGACCACATTCGTAGCGTCGGAGTTCCCCCCGGGGAGCGCGGGCGGCGGCCCTGGCCGCCGGGGCCGGGGGAGTGTCGAGGTCTTCGGTGGCGACCTGGACCAGCAGCGGGCATTCGATCCCGCCGGCCTTGCTGCCCGGGCGCCAGAGCAGCGCTTCGACCGCGATCGCCGCGGCGACCCGGTTCTGGTGAAGTGAGTCCGGTGCCTTGATCGCTTCGAAGCCTGGCAGCGCGTCTTCGCTGGTCATCGCTGCCAGGGTCCCGGGCGGTCCGGCGGCCGGGATCATCACCCGTTCGGCTCCACGGCGGCGGGCCCTGATGTCGGCGAGGGCCCTGGAGGTGAGGCGCATCGCGTTGGCCGGCGGCACCGCCCCGAGCATCGATGGTCCCTCGGCGAACGGCACCTGAGCCACGGCACAGGCCAGCGAATGGTCGCGGGCGGCGGTTTCCAGCGTGAGACCGCCTCCGAAAGACGACCCCCACAGGGCGACGCGGGACGGATCCACACCCTCCACGCTTCGCACGAAGGCGAGCGCTGCCGCCACGTCCTCCAGTTGCCGGTCAATGCTCAGGACCTGCCGCTCGGCACCGTCACTGTCACCGAAGCCCCGGTAGTCGAAGGCCAGCGTCGCCAGGCCTGCGGCAGCGAACCGTTGAGCGAACTGCTCCAGCGATTCCCGGCGGGTCGCCGTAAAGCCGTGCGCCATCACCACGATCGGGACCGGGCCGTCTGTTTCGCGCGGACGATAGAGCCAGGCCGCGCAGCGTTCACCCTGGCTGTCGAATCCGGTTTCTTCGCGATCCTGTGTCACTGGCGGGAGCGGCGACCGGCTCGCTACTTCGAAGTGAAGGCCTTGGGCAGCCCGGCCAGGGCGCCGGGGATGTCACGTCTCGAGCGGTCGAGCGCGTCCTGCAGGGCAGTTGTCGCCTGCGAACCGTGGATCGACTCGCCGTGGCCGAACAGCAGGTGCTTGGGCAGGTAGGTGCCCAGCGAGTCCCGGGGTGGAGTCAGGCGCCTTCCGATGTGCACGCCGGCACCGGCCTCGGTCGGCCTGTACATGCGGTTGCTTCCCAGAGCCTCGGCGACGACCAGGACCCGCTTCTTCGGCCACCAGAGGGCCTTTTCCTTCCAGATCGGGTTGTTGACGACGTCGATGGTCTTGAACGGGGTGGACTTGACCTCGTCGGGGAGTGCCACCAGCGGGACCCCGAGGCGGTCGGCAACCGACCTGCAGTCGCGGTTGTGCCGGTCGAGCAACTGCAGTACCGCGGACGGCTCGCCGAGCTCGGCGACCTTCGCCATGGCTTCATGGTCGTCGACCGGGTCGATGATCCAGACGCGGCCGTCGTTGACAAGGGCATGCGAGGCACGGGCCATCGGCTCGTCCATCACCCAGGTGACGCCGAAGTCGGTTTCGTCGATTGTGCGCACGCTGCTCATCGCTTTCAGTTTAGAGCGGCCGCCTCACCCGAGTAGCATCGGGGCATGATCTTCGGTCGCAAGAACACCTCGATGCCCGACTCCTCGGATGCCCTGCCGGGCCGTGAGGACTACACCTTCCCGATTCCCGAGAGACACACGGTGCTGGGCAATGCCCTTCAGCCTCCCTACCCGGACGGGATCGAGATCGCATACTTCGCCCTCGGCTGTTTCTGGGGGGCCGAGCGCCTCTTCTGGAAGCTCGACGGCGTATTTACGACCGCGGTCGGCTACCAGAACGGCTTCACTCCATACCCGACCTACGGTGAGGTCTGCTCGGGCGGGACCGGTCACGCCGAGGCGGTGCTGGTCGCTTTCGACCCGGACCGGGTCAGCTACGAGCGGCTGCTCCAGGTCTTCTTCACCGAGCACGACCCGACCCAGGGAATGAGGCAGGGCAATGACGTCGGTACCCAGTACCGGTCGGGCATCTACTACGCCGACGAAAACCAGAAGCAGACAGCCGAGCGGGTGCTGGCCGGATACCAGCAGGCTCTGGACGGACGTGGACTGGGCACCATCACGACTGCGATCGAGCCGGCGGGCGAGTTCTACTTCGCCGAAGCCGAGCATCAGCAGTACCTCGACAAGGTCCCGAACGGCTACTGCGGCCTGGCCGGGACCGGAGTCGCATGCCAGGTGGGCACCGGGGTGGACGGCTCCGCGCTTGCCTGATCCCCGGCACTGACCTTCGCGGCGCAAGACTCAATTAGGATTGCGCCGGTGCCTGCTCTTCCCGAGGGCCGGGGATGACCCCGAGCCTAGCCTCCTACGTAGTCGGAACCGCCGCGATCTCAGCGGTGGTTCTCTCTGTATGGCTGGGTTCCTACTGGCTCAGGCGCTGGATCGTGCCCGAGTTCTCGGGTGCTCTGGCCCGGCTTGCGGAGCTCACGATCGGCTTCGCTCTGCTGATCATCGCGCTGCAGCTGGTCGGCTCGGTCGGCCTGCTGGACCTGGTCTGGATGACGGTCGGCTGCATCGTCGTGGCTCTTGTCGCCGCCGGTCTCGGCTACCGCTTCGCGCCGCGTGGCGTTGAGCCGATAGCCGCGCCGAAGGTCCCGACCTGGGCGTTCCTGGTCGCGCTGGGCGTCGCCTCCTGGGCTGTGGCCGAATGGAGCTTCCCCGCACAACTCAGTCTCGATCAGGGCATGTTCGGCGGCGATACGACCTGGTACCACATGCCGGCCTCGGCGCGGTTCATCCAGGACGGCTCGATCGTGCCACTCCACTACACGGACGCCCTGCGGCTGGCGGTCTGGTTCTACCCACAGAGCTCCGAGCTCATGCACGGCGCGCTGATGGGGCTGATGGACAGCGACTGGCTCTCACCGCTTTTCAACATGCTCTGCCTGGGTGTCGCGCTGCTCGGCTGCTGGTGCGTCGGCCGCCCCTACGGCGTCGGCCCGGCCACCCTGGTCGGCGGCGCGATCCTGCTCAGCGGCGGGGTGATGATCGAGACCCAGCCCGGCGAGGGCCGCAACGACATCATGGCCTTCGCTTTCCTGATCGCCTTCGCGGCATTCCTGATCAACGGACACCAACGCCGCGCACCGAAGTCCGGGGCCGTGGAAGAAAAGCCCGACCCCGACGCGCCTCTGCTCGACAAGGGACCGTTGGTAATCGCCGGCATCGCTGCCGGTATCGCGATCTCGGTCAAAGTCTCGATGCTGGCCCCGATCGGCATCATCTTCCTCGGCATGATCCTGGTCAGCGGCCGTGCGCGGTGGTGGGTGACGACGATCTGGCTCGGTATCCCGATGCTGCTGGTCGGCGGTTACTGGTACGTCAGGGCCATGCTCTACACCGGCGGCAATCCGGTGCCGGCGATCGGCTGGGGCCCACTGAAGCTGCCTCAGCCCGACCAGATGCCGCTGGATCCGCGGCCGCGCTTCTCGGTCGCCCACTACCTCGGCGACCCGGACATCTACCGCTACTGGTTCTTCCCACGCCTGGATGACGCCTTCGGCATTCTCTTCCCGCTGATCCTGATCATGCTCGCGGTCACCGCTGTCTATCTGGTGGTGAAGGCCCGCAACAAGGTGATCCGGGTCCTGGCGGCGGCCGCGATCGTCACCGCGGTCGTCTACGTATTCACGCCACTCACGGCGGCCGGCCAGGAGGGGGAGCCGACCGGGTTCTTCACCAATACCCGATACCTGCTGCCCGGCCTGCTGCTGGCAATGACCCTGCTGCCGATCGCGCGGCCGCTGCGGGCACCCGGGAACCGGGCCCGGATCGTGCTGATCTTCCTGACGGTGGTCTACGCGATCACCGTGCTGACCAGTCCCAAGTGGTACCCGAGCTTCGTGCCGGGCGCCGTATTCCTGACCCTGGCCATCGTCTGGGCGCCGGTCGGGCTCTCCTGGCTGAAGGAGCACGGCAAGGCGCCCAACAGCGTCATCGTCGCTTCGGTTGCGGCGATCGCCCTGATCGCCGCGGTCTGGGGAAGGGGCGAAGAGGTCGGATACGCCAACAAGCACTACACCCGAACGACCCTGTTCCTCCAGGAAGGCGGACCGCAGGAGTCCTTCGCCTTCACCCGCAATCTCAAGGACAAGGACATCGCGATCGCCGGCTCCGGCCAGATGCTCTTCGGGCAGTACGGCTTCTACGGCATAGACCGCTCCAACCACGTCCAGTACATCGGCCAGGAAGGCGACAACGGCACCTACCGCCTGATCGCGAAGTGCGAGAACTTCATCCGCAAGGTCAACGAGGGTGACTACGACTACATCATCACCAGCGAGTTCACGCAGGACTCGCCGGAGTCGCCGTTCCGTTATCCGGTCCGGGCCTGGGTCAAGGACGATCCGGCAGTGACCGAGGTGGTGGCCGAACCCGACATCACTCCACAGCCGTCTTACGTATACGAGATCAACGGCCCGCTCGATCCGGCCACCTGCGAGAACCTCGACCCCGAGGCCCTCGACACGCCGCCCTCCGAAGAATCCGGCTGAGACCGGATATCTTCGACTTCCTGCCCCCGTAGCTCAGCTGGATAGAGCGCCGGCCTTCTAAGCCGGATGTCGCAGGTTCGAATCCTGCCGGGGGTGCTTCCCGTGGAGTCCGGAGGCATAGCCATGAACGGGCTGTTTGATCTGGCCCCAGTCTCGGTGCACAGGTTCGCGTGATGGGGCTGGGAACAAGACCACGCAAATCTGAGGGGCAGAGACGATCGAGGAAGGAGGCCAATTCCGTCGACTACTCAACTACGACGGCCATGGCGTCTGCTCGGTCAGCCAAACGCTGAGCATGGGGCGTACCTTCGACCGACCTGCCGCCAAGCATGGGCGGCCGATCATCGGGATCTACCCGGCTCATCCGACCAGAGCGTTGACCCTCTCGTCCCCGGATCTGTCTCACGCCGAGGCGAGCCGGAACCTCCAGGGCCTGCTCAAAGCCGTTAGGCCAAAGGTCAACCGGCCCGACCGGCCGCTGTTCTGGTGCGCTTCGTGCGGTGGAAGTTCGCACGTCTGTCAGGAGCGGTCCAGGGTCCGGGCCCGGTGACGCCGCCGCGACCTACACCGCCGGCCCAAGGTGCAAAAGCCCAGTCGGTAGAAGGGAGGATGCGAATGCCAGATGTAAGAGGTGACAAGGTCGCATGTACCTGTGGCGCCAGCTCGTCCGGCTCAGCCACCCCTTCATAGAGAGATGGAGCTGAGGACAGGCTGATCAGGGATGGACTCCGAGCCGTCTCCTCCAACGAGAACCTCAAGATTCGGCAGCTGTCGGAAGGCCGCTGGGCGGCCAGGCCCCGCTCGGAATTCATGTCGACGGGTAGGCAATGCACCAGCAAACAGCAGCCCCATGGAAAGCCCGAACGACCAGGAGCTGCGGTCGTCCACCGGGTGTAGCCAGCATCGCGCGAACACCCGCCCCATTCGCCCCGCCGGCTCCACTGACCGACAGGAGCCCGAGCAGCAACCGAACCCGGTACACCGAGCCCGGTATCTTTCGCTACTGGTGTCTCGAAACCGGTAAAACCATCGAGGAGGGAAAAGAGAAGTGTTGGAAGACCTGACCGTCACGTCTCACCAGGAGACCTGGCTTTGGATCGGAACCATCGGCATGGCCCTCGGAGCGATCGCAATCCTCGCAATCGGGCGCGGCCTCGGCAAGCATGCGCATCACGCCGTGGCCAGCTTCTTCGTCTGCGCGATCGCGGCGTGCTTCTACCTGCTGATGGCCTTCGGTCAGGGTGACGTAATCGTCACCGCAGACAAACTTACGATCACGCCTGTCGGCATAGTTGAGACGGTGGAGGCCCGGCTGGTCTACTTCGCCCGATACATCGACTGGGTGATCACCACACCGCTGCTCCTGATCGGCCTGCTCGGGATCGGACTGCCGGCGGTCAGCCAGGCCGGCGAAGCCGTCCGCCAGCGAACCGGTCTTGTTGCAGGTGTGATCGGTGCGGATATCCTGATGATCGTGACCGGGCTGTTCGGTGCTCTCGCACTGGACGACACCCACAAGTACGTCTGGTTCGCGGTCAGCTCCGTGTTCTTCCTCGGCATCCTGTACGTCATCTGGGGACCGGTCAGGACATCGGCGAAAGCCCAGGGAGTTGGTATCGCGACGCTCTACAACAAGCTGCTTGTGATCCTCACGGCGCTCTGGTTCTTGTACCCCATCCTTTGGCTGCTCGGAACCGAAGGAACCGAGACGATCAGCCTGGATGCTGAGGTAACCGCGTTCGCGATCATTGACCTGCTGGCAAAGGTCGGCTTCGGGCTGGTGCTGGTCACCGGTGTGAAGAAGCTGTCCGCAGCCGGCAAGTAGGGCGATACCCGGGATCCCGGGGATGAAGCTGTAGAGGAACCGGCCGGCCAAGCGCCGGACGGTTCCTCCCTTGCCCTCCATTTCGCCGGAGTGATCGCACCTGCGACGGCGGCGCCGGCCACGCTGGAACGCGGCCAGACCCCAGCCCCAGGTGACCTTGTCCTTCTTGTCGTGGTAGGCCTTGTTCCCGCGTCCGCCGTCGGTCTTGATCGAGTCCTCGAGCCCGTTGCGCGCGCGGAAGATGTCGTTGCCGCCGTTGACGACCAGGCAACTCGAAGGTGCACGGCCCCACCAACTCCGACACGCATAGGAAGATTCTGGGACCGAACCGTGCTGGTCGCTCGGTTGTAGGAGCGAAGGGTTCTGTAAACGATGAAGCTCGGTGGGTTGTAGCTGTCGCAGGGCATCGAGTACCGCGGCGAGTGGAGGGTGACAGCCATCCCGTCCCATGCGACGAATTCAGTCGCTGGAAAGATGGCAACCGTTAGACCTCACGCTTGGCGCGGCCAGGCCCCGCTCGGAATTCATGTCGACGGGTAGGCAATGCACCAGCAAACAGCAGCCCCATGGAAAGCCCGAACGACTAGGAGCTGCGGTCGTCCACCGGGTGTAGCCAGCGGAAGGCGACGCACTCATCGAGCACCGCCGGGATCCCCTCATCGACGGTCGGGTAGACGGGCTCCATTCCGAGCTCCTCCCACAGAAGCCCCGGCCGGACCGACAGGTCGAGGTTCCAACCGACGACGCTTCCCGGGGTCGTTATCGTGGGCTTCCCGCTGATCCGCTGAAAGGGGCGAATCAGGTTGGTGCCAGCCTTCGCCAGCCCGGCGGGAAGCGGCACGAAGCGGAACCTCGGGTAGTGCTCGCTGACGATCGTGAGGAATTCGGGCCAGGTCGTGGCGCGGCGGTCGGCCACGGCCCGCGCGCCCTCGACGTCGCTCTCGGCCACCCCGATCAGGACCCCCGCCGCGTCGTGGACGTGCAGGTGGGCGAAGAGGTTCCGGCCCCTGCCCGGGATCAGCGTCCGCCCTAGCGGGATGCGAGAGAAGAAGAGGTCGCGGGCGCCGTAGACGTGCGGTAGGCGAATCGCAGCGAGCCTCATACCGGCGCGTTGCGCGATCTCGCGCAGCCGGTCTTCGGCCTCCACCTTGGCCCGCCCGTAGTCCAGTTGCGGGTTCGTGGGCGTCGAGGCGTCGATGGGATCCGGACCGCCCGAGTAGACGAACAGGCTGCTCGCGTAGACGAAGCTCGACACGCCCGCTGCGGCCGCTGCCTCCATCAGGGCCACCGACCCGTCCACGATGGTTGGACGCAGAACCCGGTACTCCTCAAAGGTGGCCCTTGCCCCGAGGTGGATCACCGTGTCCATTCCCTCCACCGCCCGCTCGAGGCTCAGGGGGCTCTTGAGGTCGCCGTAGACCAGCTCGGCTTCGAGATTGCGCAGGAGCAGCCCGCGATCAGGGCGGCGGACCATAAGCCTCGGCGAGAGGCCGCGCTCTGCAAGCCGGCGGGACAGCTCGTATCCGATGAACCCCGTGGCGCCTGTTACGAGAACCTTCATCCGCTCAGACTACAAGGCGCTCAGCCGTGGCTCAGCGATCAGTCCGCCTCCGCCTCAGTCGCTCCAGCGGCGACCTCCGCGTCCGGGTCATCGGCTTCCTGTTGCGGGCCTGCATCGACGCGGCGTCGCTGGGTCTCAGCCACACCGACGGCCGCGACGATTCCGGCGAGCATGCCGCGGAAGACGCGAACGTGGATCGGATAGATCCCGTACCAGTAGGCCGGGCCCAGCAGGCCCACCGGGTCGAAGATCGCGGTCTGGTTGATCGTGGAGCCGCCCTCGCCATCGGGCTCCACCTCGAACTCGAGCCAGGCCCGCCCCGGCAGCTTCATCTCTGCGGCGAGCCGGAGCCGCCTGCCGGGCTCATACTCCTCCACGCGCCAGAAGCCGATCACCGCTCCGACGGCCGGCTCCTCGGGGTCGCTGCGCCCCCGCCGGACGCCGACCCCCCCCAGCAGGAGGTCGATGAACCCCCGGATACCCCAGAGCCAGTTGGCGTAGTACCACCCTTCCGTGCCCCCGACCCGCCTGATCGGGGCGAACGCGAGGTCCGGCTCCGCCGCTACGTGCTCGCGCCGGGCATCGACGAGCCTCCGACCAAACTTCATCCCGCCCCAGCTTCGCACCGCTCCTGCCGACGAGACGGCATCGGACCACCGCGTCGGCGTCGACCCGCGGTCCTCGTTCTCGATCGACCGCCGGATCGCTTCCCGCATCGATACGGGCTGGACGCCGAAGGTACGCTCGGCCTCGTCGTCCCGAACGATCGTCGCATTCCTGATTGACGCGATCAGTTTGCGGCCGACGCGGGCGTAGACTGGGGTCGTCAGCCCGAGCCATAGGCTCGAGAGGTTGGGTGTCAGAACCGGGACGCGCAGCATCACACGGCGCAGGCCCCGCTGCCGTGCGTACTCACGCATGATCTCGAGGCTGGAGACCGTGTCAGCCCCACCGATCTCGAACACCCTGCTCCCTTGGACCGGAAGCTCGAGGCTCGCGGTCAGGTAGGAGATCACGTCCGCAATATGGATCGGCTGGGTGGGCACCTCTACCCAGCGCGGGCAGATCATCACGGGCAGGCGTTCGACGAGAGTCCGAATCATCTCGAAGGAGAGGCTGCCCGAGCCCAGGATGATCGAGACCCGGAGCTCGATCACGGGTACCCCGGTGCTGCGAAGCAGGGCCCCGGTCGCCTGGCGGCTACGCAGGTGGCTCGAGAGCCCCTCGCCTGCCTCGGCCCAGTCCGCCGAGGTAGACGATCCGGCGCACGCCAGCACGTTGCGCGGCAGCTGCGAAGTTCAGAGCGGCTTGGCGATCACGGCTTTCGAAGTCGCGGGTTGCCCCCATCGACTGGACGAGGTAGAAGGCCGTGTCGACACCCTCCAGCGCCGTCGCAAGGGTCGCGAGGTCCAGGAGGTCCCCCTTGACGACGGAGGTGTTCTCTCCAACGCGGTTCTCGAGGTACCCGGGTCGGCGCGCCAGGCAACGAACACGGTGCTCCGATCGCTGCAGCTCGTCCAGCAGGCGGCCGCCGACGTAGCCCGTCGCACCCGTGAGGAGAATCAGGGGCTGCTCTGTGGGCTCGCTCATCGCCCGGCAACCATACCGAGCGTTCTCCTCCCTGCTCGCCGGGGATTCCACCCCTGAGAGTTCTTACACCGCCGATTTCTCTTCTTCGGCTTCCGTGCCCCCGACCGTATCTCGAACTGCCGACTGTGTGGAACTGAGAGAACCTGAGGGATCCCCAGGACCTCTTGCTGAAGCGGGATGGTCCGTCCTCGTCAGGACTTCCAATCCGGATGTCGCAGGTTCGAGTTCCGCCGGGGATGCCTCTCGGCGCGGCACCGGCGATTGGCCGGCCGGTAGCGCGGGGACCGAATTCAGGAGCGCACGAATTCGCTACCGGATGCCCGGTCAGCAGCCTGCTGGGCCTCGAGCTTCTCGCGCTCCTGTTTCTCCGTGATGATCCCGAAGATGATCAGGAAGCAGGCCAGGAAGACGATGGCCGTGACCACGATCCCGAAGAGGAATATCCCTACGTACTCCATCAGTCGCGCCAGGAAGGTGCGAGCAGGGCACCAAGCGAGAGGATCGAAGGGACCCACAGGCCGACGAAAATCCCCTCGTTCTCATTGCCGCTGAAGAACAGCACGATCGAGGCCACCAGGGAAAGGAAGGCGGCAACCAGAAACAGCCCTCGCGCCCGCGTCTTTGCTGTTGAAAGATCGGTCCGGAGCAGGGACTTCGAGGGTTCCGGTCGTTGCTTGTCTTTTTCCATGATCGGATTGTAGGCGACCCGCGGCCCGGGCACCGCGGTGCTCATTCGAACAGCAGGACCTGGCGGATCGCTTCGCCGCTGTCGAGCCGGTCGAAGCCTTCGTTGATCTCTCCCGGTTCCAGCCGGTGGCTGAGCAGGCGGTCGACCGGCAGCAGTCCGTCCCGGTACATGGCAATGAAGCGCGGGATGTCGCGGATCGGCACGCAGGAGCCCAGGTAGGAGCCTTTCAGCGTCCTCTCCTCGGCGGCCAGCGAGGTCGCCTGAATCTGAAGTTTCCGGTCAGGGTGGGGGAGGCCGGCGGTGACCGTCATGCCGCCGAGCCCGGTCGCGGCATATGCCTGCGCGAGCACCTTTTCGCTTCCGGCCGTCTCGATCGCGAGGTCGACCCCCTCGCCGTCCGTGGCGGCTTTCACCTGCTCGACCGCGTCGCCTTCGCCCGGATCGATCACAGCGCCCGCCCCCAACTCCAGCGCGAGCTTTCGCTTGGCGGAGACCGGGTCCACAGCGATAAGTGTCTCCGGTCCCTGGGATGCTGCGGCGAGCAGCGCCGAGAGCCCGACACCACCGAGGCCGAAGACCGCCACCGAACGGGCCGGCAGGGCATCTGCTGCCGTATTCAGCACCATGCCTGCACCGGTCAGCACCGCGCAGCCGAACAGCGCCGCGATCTCGAACGGCAGGTCCTCTGGCACCTTGACAGCCGAGTGCTCCGAGACCACGATGTACTCGGAGAAGGCCGAGACCCCGAGGTGGTGGTGAATAGCGGTTCCCGATTCGTCGTGCTGTCGTACCTCGCCATTCAGCAGCGTCCCCGCCGCGTTGGCTTTGCCGCCGGGAAGGCAGAGTGCCGGCCGCCCTTCGGCGCAGAACCGGCATTCACCGCAGGCCGGTACGAAAGCGAGCACGACATGGTCTCCGGCCGCGAAGGAAGAGTCGGCGCTTCCCGTTTCGACCACCTGCCCGGCGGCTTCGTGGCCCAGGGCCATCGGCATCACCCGGGGGCGGCTGCCGTTGATCACCGACAGATCCGAGTGGCAGAGGCCGGCCGCCCGGACCCTGATCAGGAGCTCGTCTTTCCCGGGTTGCTCCAGGGTCAGATCGGTCGCGACCAGCGGATCGCTTTCGGCGTAAGGAGCCGGGGGACCCATCTCCCTCAGGACTGCTGCCCGCGTCTTCACCGGGTGATCTCTGACATTGCGGTCCGGATCTCCTCGGGGATCGATCGTGGCCGCCGGTCCTCGCGGTCGACGAAGACGTGGACGAACCAGCCTTCGGCCAGAGGCTCGCCGTCTTGTCGGAAGAGGCCGATTTCGTACCGGACGCTGGAGTTGACCGAGCTTGCCGACCCGCAGGCCGGCCTCGATCGATTCGGGGAAGGCCACCGGGGCCACGAATCGACAACCGGATTCGGCACAGACTCCGATCGTTTCGCCCGACTGGATGTCGAGGCCACCCTCTTCGATCAGCCAGGCGTTGATCACCGTGTCGAAGAACGAGTAGTACTCGACGTTGTTGACGTGGCCGTATATGTCGTTGTCCTTCCAGCGGGTGCTGATGCTGCGGACATGCGGGTATTCCCCCGGTGGATCGAGTCGTTCTGGCGGCATGGGGCGATTATCGCGGCTACTGCGGATGCGCAGGCCACGTGGCTCGTCGGCGCTGATCGGTGCTTGACTGTGAGGGTGAACGAGCAGTCACAGTCACCGACCCCGGTCGCGGTTTCCATGGTGCTCGGAGCGATCCTCTCGATTCAGGTCGGTGCGGCGATCGCCACCGGACTCTTCCCTGACATCGGCCCGGCCGGTGTGGTCTTCATGAGGGCGTTCGTATCGGCGGTCCTGCTCGCAGTCATCTGGCGCCCGACGATCGAAACCGTTCGCGAAAACCCGCGGCTGCTGCTTGTTTTCGGAGTCGCGCTGACCGGCATGAACCTGGCTTTCTTCGAGGCGATCGACCGGATTCCACTGGGGACCGCGGTCACCCTCGAGTTCATCGGACCGCTGACGGTCGCACTGATCACCTCCCGTCGCCGTCGCGACTGGATCTGGGCCGCTCTGGCGGCGGTCGGCATCCTGCTGCTGACCGGGGGCGTCGGCGGCGAAAACCTCGACCCGCTGGGGATCGTCCTCGCTCTGGTCGCCGGGTTCTTCTGGGGCTCCTACATCCTGCTCGGCAACAGGATGGGCAAGGCGTTCGCGGGAGGTCGGGGCCTCGCCGTGGCGATGGTGCTCTCGGCGATCTTCACCGCTCCGTTCGGCATCGCCGAAGGCGGATCCGCGCTGCTCGAGCCGGAGGTTCTGGCCATGGGGATCGCGGTCGGGATCCTCAGTTCGCTGATTCCGTTCTCGCTGGAGATCGAGGCGATGCGCCGCCTTCCTTCGAGTGTTTTCGGCGTGATGATGAGCCTCGAGCCTGCTGTCGCTGCGACTGTCGGCCTGGTGCTGCTGGGCCAGGAACTGGTGCCGGTAGAGGTCGTCGCGATCCTGTTCGTGGTTGCCGCATCGGCCGGGGCCCTGAGGTCGGCCCGTGCCCCGGCGCCGCTGGAGCCGTGATGCTCCGGTACCGCCTCGTCTCCGCCACTGCCTTCGCCGGCGATCAGCGATAATCCTTCGCGTGGAAACCTCGAACGATGTTCCGATCGCCAAGAAGACCGAAGGGCTGCTGCAGATCGGAGAAGTCGCCGAACGGGTGGACCTGTCACTGCGAAGTGTGCGTTTCTACGAGGAATCCGGCCTGCTGACTCCCGAAGCGCGCTCGGCGGGAGGCTTCCGGCTCTACACCGAACAGCAGGTCGAGCGCCTGCTGTTGATCAAGCGCATGAAGCCGCTCGGCTTCAAGGTCGAGCAGATGCGCGAGCTGCTCTCGGCTTCGGATCAGCTCTCGGACCCCGATACCCCCGGGGCGGACCGGGAAGCCGCCCGCCGCACAATACGTGAGTACGCCGTCCTGGCGGCCGAGCGCTGTGAAGATCTCCGCGACCGTCTGGCCAAGGCCGAAGAGTTCGCGGCGAGGCTGCTGGGCGAAGCGACCAAGATTCCCGATTAGCCGATAGATTGCGCCCTTCGCGGTGGGCGTAGCTCAGTTGGTAGAGCTCCTGGTTGTGGTCCAGGCGGTCGCGGGTTCGAATCCCGTCGCTCACCCCTCTCGGCCTGTCATGCCCCCAGGGAGATCGGCGACGCTGGGGGCTCCTGCCGGATAAGTGCGCTCGTGCGGGCGTCTATCCGCCCAGGACGAGCCGCACTCACGCCACTCGGGTTGCTGAAAACTCCGGCGCCAACATCGAACGGTGGCAGGAAACGCCGCGGTGCGGTGTGCTGCCTGGCGCGAGCGGCTGCTGTAACCCCGCTGAACGTGAGCCCGTACACGTCACCGCGTTCGGAAGCTCATCGATCAGGCTCCCCGGTACCGGGGAGCCGTCGACCTCGAGCCACGCCCGCCCACGAGGGTCCTCCGTCGCATTCGATATTCATCCTGGGAACCGCATCGTGACGAACGCCTGACCCGCCAGTGTCGTATCGAAGTCTTGACCTGCTGTGGCGGCCCACTTCGGATCCGCTGTAAACGGGTTGCGGTCCCCTCGGTAGGTCCGGCCGGCCCGGTCGGTCCCAGGTCACCGATCAGTCCCTGAGGACCTGTGGGCCCCGTCAGTCCTGAGGCCCCGTGGGCCCGTCGTCCTGAGGCCCCGTGGGCCCCGCCTGTCCCTGATTACCCTGGGGCCCGGTCGGTCCCGGGTCACCCTGGTCCCCGCTGAACCCCTGGGGACCCGTGGGCCCCGGCTGGCCCTGGCTGCCCTCAGGCCCGGTCGCACCGATCGCTCCGGTCGGGAGCTGGCCGGGTTTGAAGTCTTTGGCAAGCAGCGATCGGTCTTTTACCTTGCTCGAAACGACCGACTTGCGCTTGAGCTGTTTCTTGCCTACCGAATTGCCCTTCAGCTGCTTCGTTCCGACCGAGTTCTTGGGCAGGTTGATCGCGGCGTAGCTGGCCCCACCGAGCGCTATGAACAAGGCAACCACTGAAAGGACATTCGCGAAGGTCAGTGCCTTCGCAGCTTCGTCAGTCGGATCATGCCAACCCCCAATTTCGGTCTTGCCGGGACTGAATTCCCAGTCTAACGCGTGGTACGCCAGCTCGGGAAATTGCCTGTCTGACGCGCCTCGAGGCAGGAGCAACAGAGCGAAGTGCGTGACGCCAATCGCATCGGACCGAGGCAGTTCAGGACCCGAGCCTTCGACAGTCGCGCAAGACTTCGGTCAGTCGAAGGAGCAGTGGCAGATCGCCGCTACCCGCGTCTTGAGTCTGGGCCCGATTGCGGTTAAGTTCGGTTCTGGTCAGAAAACCAGTCGAGGAGGACGCATGAGCGAAGAACGGGCCCGCAGTGAGGCGAAGCAGAGCGTCGAGAAAGGCGAATTCATCTCGGCCCTGGCGGATCGCATCGGATCGGCTGCCGGTGTCAGCGCGGTATTCGGAGAGCCGGTCGAGCGCGACGGAGTGACCGTGATCCCGGTAGCCAGGGTGTCCTGGGGTTTCGGTGGTGGTGGGGGCGGCGAGGGCGAAGAGGAAGGCCATGGCGGTGGCGGCGGTGCCAGTGCCAGGCCACACGGCTTCATCGAGATCGAAGATGGCCGGGCGAGGTACCGCCCGATCCGCACTCCGCTGCGCCTGGGCGCCCTGGTTCTGACCGTCGTTGCGGCGGTCGGGGTGCTGGCGGCCCTCGCGGCACCGCGATGCGGGGATTGACCGGCTCCGACGGAATTCCCATTCCCGCCGCGATTGCGACTAGGCTCGGGAGCAGTCAGGCAAACGGCCCAGGAGGTAAGCGATGTACGTGGTTGTCCGCAGCTATTCCGGTGAAAACGCCTCGGAGATCTTCGACCTGATCGAGGAAAGGTTCGACGAGTTCACGGGGCTGGTCAGCGAGGTTCCGGGCTTCGTCAGCTATACCGCGTTTCGAGGCCACGGTGGCGGCACGGCCGTGACGGTATGCCAAGACAAGGAAGGAACCGACCAGTCCACCAAGGTCGCGGCGAAGTGGGTGCTGGAGAACATCACGCAGACCCCGCCCGTTCCGCAGATCGAAGAGGGGGAAGTGGTCGGCTATACGACCGGGGTTGACTTCGAGCCGTCATGTCCGGCGCCCGTCGTCGACCTGACGATGCTCCGGGTCGAGTCCAGCGCCGCCTGATTGCCCGGGGCGGCGGCCGGGTCTTCTATCCTGCCCCCATGTCCGCCCCTCGCGGAACAGGGAGAGTCACCTTGGCCGTATTCCTGCTGCTTGGCCTGGCCCTGCCCGCCTCGGCGACTGCGATCCCATGGGACAGGTCGGGCTCCGTCCTGCCCGGCGAGACCGCCGCGCCGGTCCTGCCGGACCCTCAGTGCCTGGAGAGCTACGCCGATGATTCGCCAGAAGGCGGCCCTGCGATCAGCTTCGGAGTCGGGCCGCGTCTAGCGGGGGAGGTCGGTGCGGGGCAGATGGTTCCGCTGGTCCCGCCGAACCGGAAAATGCGCGACTCCGCTCTTCGCAAGCTGGCCGGAAACAGGTCGTTCACCGTCCGGCTGAACCGTCTCTTCATGGAAGACGGTGCAGAGGGCATCGCGAGGTTCAGGCGTATGGCCCTCCACTACGCATCGCTCGGCTTCCGGGTCGAGCTCCAGGTCCGCTACCACCCGGCCGAAGCGCAGAACGGAAACATCAGGGCATGGGTTGCCTACGTCAGGAAGGTCGTTCGGGCGTTCAGCCCGATTCGGCGGGTCAGCGCGCTGCAGATCACCAATGAGGTCAATCTGGCCTTCTCGCCGAACACTTCCGACGGGTTCTACGAGAAGGCACCGAATGCCCTGATCCAGGGGGTCAAGGCGGCAAGCCATACCGCCCGGCGCAAAGGTCGCCCGGATCTCGAAATCGGCTTCAATTACGCCTGGCGTTTCGGTGACGAGGCCGACGCGGACTTCTGGAGAACGCTGAAGGTCGAAGGCGGGCGTCCTCTGCGCAGGGCCACGGACTGGGTCGGGATGGATCTCTACCCGGGCACCTTCGTGCCTTCCGGTGCCGGAATCGAAAACTACGGTGACGCCTTTCTCGAAGCCCTCGCCCAGACCCGCGAGTGCTACATGAAGCTTGGTGGCTTCGGCAGTCGCTTTCCTTTGCGGATCGAAGAAACGGGCTGGCCGACCGGACCCGGACGAAGCGAGTCCCGGCAGCGCAAGATCCTGCGCCAGTTCGTCCGACCGCCTCTCGCTACAGAGGCACCTACGGAATCACCGACTTTCGCTGGTTCGGGCTGAGGGACAACAACAGCGAAGGACCCGACTTCCAGTCTCACTACGGCTTGCTTCGCGATGACTACAGTCGCAAGCCGGCCTTTGGCGAATACCGCCGTCTCCTTGCCCGTCTGGGGGCCCGCAAGGGGAAGCCCGCGCTAGGCTCTTGGCGAACCACGCGGGGTGTCCGAATACGGACTGAGATGGGCAGCAGCCCGGACCCGTGAACCTGATCTCGTTGATACGAGCGTAGGAACGTGGACCGGTGTACAGCATCCGCCCGACGATCCTTCGCCCAACCGAAGGAGCAGACATGGGTTACAGCGCCGAACTCCACCAACGCCACCAGGATGTTTTTGACGCCTTCTGGCAACACCCCTTTCTGGAGGGCCTCAAGGACGGCACCCTCGCCCCGGAGAAGGTCATCCATTACGTCGGTCAGGACCATCTCTACCTCAATGCCTTCATCCGGTGCTACGGCCTCGGTCTCGCGCTCTCGCCGGACCGCGACTGGATGGGCTTCTTCCACGAGAACGTGCGCTTCCTGCTCGAGGACGAGACCCATCCGCATCAGGTCCTCTGCGCGGCTGCTGGCGTCTCCTACGAGCAGGTCCAGGTCGAACGCCTGGCCCCGAGCGCGCAGGCCTACGTCAACCACATGATGGAGTCGGGCCGCGACACCCTCGGCGTGCTGATGGCCGCGCTGTTGCCTTGCCCGTGGACCTACATCTGGGCGGGGGCAAGGCAGATGGAAGAGGAGCCGCCGGCCGAGGATCATCCGTTCGGTGGATGGTGGGAGTTCTACGGATCTCAGGAGTCCGTGGCGAGCCTCGTCGAATTCCGGCAGAGGTTCGATGATCTCGCCGCGGATGCCGGCACGGCCGAGCGCGAGCGGATGGCCGGCGCATTCGAGGCGAGCTGCCGCTACGAGGTGCGCTTCTGGCAGATGGCCTGGTCTCTGGAGCGGTGGTGAGAATCAGTCGGGAAGGATCGGCGCCTCGATGCCTTCCTGGTTGACCAGCGAGGCGCGCGTGATCGCATCGGAGCCGAAGCGGTCGCGCAGGTCGTCTATCGCGGCATCGAGGTCTGCCCCTCTGCCCGCTTGATCGACGGCCTCGCCCGGCCCTGCTTCCAGGGGTAGTTCGAGCTGGAGGGCGTCGTCGCCGGCCAGGTTCTCCAGGGAGACGCCCAGCAGAGTGATCCCCCTTTCAGCGGTGAGCGGCCTGACCGCTTCGAGCAGAGACCGCACGGCGGCCAGGACGGTTTCGGTGGATGAGGTCGCCGCAGGCAGGGTGTGGGAGCGGCTTGCTTTTTTCATGTCATCGAAGCGGACCGAGAGTGAGACCGTGCCGCAGAGCTGGCCGGAGCCTCGCAGCCTGCGCGTGGTGCGGTCGACCAGTCCTGCCGCCAGCGCGTCGATCTCCCTGCTCGAGCGTGACGAACGCGGAAACGCGCTCTGGGCACCGATCGAGCGACGCGCTGCCCGTGGCGCCACCTGGCGCGGGTCACGGTTGTTGGCGAGGTCGAGCAGGCGCCTGCCCGCGTTCTCTCCGAGAGCGGCCACGAGGCTGCCTTCGGGGCAGCGGGCGATCTGACCGACCGTTGTGATCCCCATCTCATGGAGCTTCTCCGAGGTGACCCGGCCAACCCCCCAGAGCTTCTCGATCGGCAGCGGGTGGAGGAAGGCTTCTTCCTCGTCCGGTTTGACCACGAGCAGGCCGTCCGGCTTCGATTCGCCGCTCGCCACCTTGGCCAGGAACTTGGTCCTGGCCACGCCGACCGATATCTTCAGGCCGACCTTCTCCAGCACGTCGCGGCGCAGCCGTGCGGCGACCTGCTCCGGTGTCCCTGAGATGTGCTCGAGGCCGCGGGCGTCGAGGAAGGCTTCGTCGATCGACAGGCCTTCGACCAGCGGTGAAGTCTCCGAAAAGACCTCGTAGACCTCCCGGCTGGCCTGCGTATAGGCCGCCATCCGGGGCGGCACGACGATTGCCTCGGGGCAGATCCGCATGGCCTGGGCGCCGTTCATGGCGGTTTGGACACCGCGGGCCTTCGCTTCGTAGCTGCAGGCGAGCACGACACCGCGGCCGACGATCATCGGCCGGTTCCGGAGAGCGGGATCGTCGCGCTGCTCGACCGATGCGAAGAAAGCATCGAGATCCGCATGGAGGATTGGCGTCTCGCTCATGGCTCCAATGGTGGCAAGCCCGGGGGACGGCCATGCCGGTCCAATACTCTCTGCCGATGCTACCCCTCATGGACTCAAGAGCCCCCACCGAAGCAAGCGGCCGCAATAGCCGGCCGGAAACCCGACCATGGACCTGAACGGAAGCCGTTTTCTTGTCGCCGGCGCGACCGGATTCCTGGGCGAGCGATTCGCCCGTGCCCTGGTGTCCCGCGGTGCTGAAGTAGCCGTGGCCGGGCGCGACCGCGAGGCGCTCGCGGGGATCGGCGCAGAGCTGGGGGCGCCGGTCGTGCTGCTCGACTACGCCGACCCGGACTCCGCGGCTGACGCTGTCGGGACCGCGAAGCGGGATCTGGGAGGCCTCGACGGTCTGCTGGTCGCCACCGGGACCGTCGCATTCGGTCGTTCAGGGGAGCTCGCCCCGGCGGTTGAAGCCGAACTGCTTGCCACCAATACCTCCGGACCGGTCAGGTTGATCTCGGCCGCTCTCGACGAGTTGTCCCCGGCCGGTGCGGTGGTCGCCATCACCGCGGTCGTGGCCGACTTCCCGACCGCCGGAATGGCCGCCTACTCCGCATCCAAGGCCGGGCTTGCCGCCTACCTTGCCGCGATCCGGCGCGAGCGGCGCAAGGATCTCGCGACCGTTCTCGAGGTCAGCCCGGGCCACATGGACACCGGTTTCGCCGAGCGGGCGCTTGCCGGCGAGGCCCCGCCACTGCCCGCCGGCGAAGACCCCGATCAGCTGGTCGAAATTGCTCTCGATGCGCTGCTCGCAGATCGCCGTGAAGTCCGCTACGACCTGAAGAAGAAGGAACTGCTGGTCAAGTGACGGCCCTGCTGCTGGCCAATGCCGCGGCGACGTTCTTCATGATCGGCCTGACCTGGTTCGTCCAGGTCGTGCACTACCCGTTGTTCCCGCTGGTCGGCGAGCACGGCTTCGCCGAATACCACCGGGTCCACTCGAGCCGGACGACCTGGGTCGTACTGCCGGTGATGTCGATCGAACTGCTGACTTCGTTCCTGTTGCTGATCGACCCGCCGGGCGATCAGGGTGCCCTGGTCGCGCTCGGCGCCGCGCTGGCTGCGCTCACCTGGATACTGACCTTCTTTGCTGCGTCAGCTCACGGACGGATCGGCCGTCAGGGCCTGGGTCCGATCTCGCTGCGTCGGCTGCTGGCCGTCGGCTGGGTTCGTACCGCGATCTGGACGGCCCACGGGTTGGTGGTGATCGTGCTGCTCGAGTCCGTGATCGCAATCGCCGGGGCCTGAGTAGTGGGAGGATTCTCCGATGGGTGAAGACTTCGACTGTGACGTGGTGATCGTCGGTAGCGGCTTCGGCGGCGCGGTGACCGCCTTGAGGCTGGCCGAGAAGGGCTACGAGGTCATGGTGCTGGAGCAGGGGCGGCGGCTTGCGCCGGAGGACATCGAGCGGGCCCGCACCGACCTCCGAGAGCACGTCTGGGAACCGGACCTGGGTCTTCACGGCTACTTCTGGCAGAGAGTCTTCAAAGACGTCGGCATCATCGGGGCCAACGGAGTCGGCGGCGGTTCGATCGTCTGGGGCGCGGTGCTGCTGGAGCCGCCCGCGCGGGTCTTTCGCGATCCGGCCTGGGGCGACGGGGAGAGCGACTGGGCCGAAGCGATGAAGCCCCACTACGACGAGGCGGCGAGGATGCTCGGCCGGGTCGAGAACCCCTACATCGGTGAGATGGACGAACACCTTCGGGCGGTTGCCGGCAAGGTGGGAGGAGCGCACGGCTTCGGGCCGGTGCCGCTGGCGATCCACTTCGGCGACGAGGGGGTGACCGAACCCGACCCCTTCTTCGGCGGAGAGGGACCGGAGCGGACCGGTTGCCGGCTCTGCGGAGGCTGCCTGGCCGGCTGCCCTTACGGTTCGAAGAACAGCCTCGACCTGAACTACCTGCATCTGGCCGAGCGCCTGGGCGTCCGGATCGAAGCCGAGCGCCAGGTCAGCTCGCTGGCTCCGCTGCCGGGCGGCGGATACGAGGTCAAGTCTGCCCATCCATGGCAGCTCGGTGTCACCTACGAGCCGATCCGCGCTGAGCGTGTCGTGGTCTCGGCCGGGGTCCTGGGGACTCTCGACCTGCTCTTCAGATGCCGCGACGAGTTCGGCACCCTGCCCGGGATATCGCCGATGCTAGGCAGGCAGGTGCGGACCAACTCCGAGGCGGTCAGCGTCGTACTCGAAGACGACCCTGAGGCTGATCTGACCCGGGGCCCCGCGATCTCGACCGATTTTCATCCAGACGACGGAACCCACATAACCCAGAATCGCTACGTCGGAGGTGGCAAGCTGATGCGTTGGCAGGTCGGTCCTCTGGTCGACGGCTTCTCTCCCGGGAGGCGTGCCGCGGAAACCGTACTCGAGGTACTCCGCCACCCAGTCAGGTTCGCCAGGGCCGTCACTGCCTCCAACTTCGAGAAGCGCCTGACCGCGCTCACCGTCATGCAGGACGTGGAAAGCGAGGTTGCGTTCGAGCTGCGGCGATCGCCGCTGCGCCCCTGGCGGAAAGTGCTGCGATCACGCTCGGTACCCGGCAAGGAGGCTCCGAGTTACCTGCCGGTTGCCAACGAAGCGGCTCGGGCCTTCGCCGAGTCTTCGGGCGGGACCCCGCTCAACCTTCTGGTCGAGAGCGCCGGCGGAAGATCGGTGACGGCGCACATACTCGGCGGAGCGGTGATCGGTTCCGATCGCTCTTCCGGCGTGATCGACGAATCCCACGAGGTGCATGGTCATCCCGGCCTCTTCGTCGCCGACGCTGCGGCGATTCCGGTCAACCTGGGGGTCAATCCGAGTCTGACCATCACCGCGATGTCGGAGCGCTTCGCAGCCCGCTGGCCGCACCGGGACGAGAGCCGACCCTCGCCCGAGGCCGGTCCCGCCACGGGGATCGAAGGCCTGCCGGAATCTCCGGCTCGGCTTCGAAGGCTCTGGGCTGCGCTGCCGGCTCCGTCGCCCGCGGACCTGCTCGGCAGCCACCGTGCGGTCTTCGTCGGCCCGCCACCGATGCGGGAGATCGCCCCGGCCGCGCTCGGCCTTATCGGTTTGCCCGACTGGTTCGGCAAGCGCTTCGAGCAGTCGGGCGACGGCCTGGCCGGGATGAATCTGCTGAGCCGGGACCAGGGTCTGGTCGAATACCTGGCGATGGATGCGCAGCTCGAAGCCTCCGTTCTTGACGCGGCTCCGGTGATGGTTTCGACCTACGGGTCCGAGGCACCGCTTCCCTGGCGCCACGTGAGAGACGAGTTCCGGCTGATCGCGCCGGGCCTGCTGCTCGGGATGGCGGTACTCGACCGACCGCTCATGCGCGGGCTGGGCACCGCCTTCGTGCTTGAGAGAGTAGCCGGACCGGATGAAGCAATCGAATCATTCGCGGAGCCGTCAGGTTGACGTAGAGAGCCCGAATGCTCTGGTAGCGTCATCGGCTCGACAGGACCGGCTTCGTCAAGGCTTCGTAGCAGGAGGGAGGTTCCGAATTGGGCATAGTTTCGACTCGTCTCCTCCGGGTTCCCGGGCGAAGAGTTCTGTTGCTGCCGCTGGCAGTGGCCTGCTGCTTCGCGATTCCGGCGGGGCCAGCCTCGGCTGACGTCCCGACCGGCTACAACCCGAGGGGTCTGCCGACGGTCGGCTGCTTCTGGACCGGCCCGTTCACGGCGGAGAATCCGAAAACCAACTACGCCTACCCCGGCACCCAGATCGTCTACTGGGGGGCCAAGTTCTCCACGCCGTCCGGCGCGTTGCTGCGCCTCAAGGGCCGTTTTCCCCACGCCAGGTATTCCTCTTTCAACGCATACGAGATGAACGGGGCGTCGACGGGTTCGCTGGCTGACCGCAGCATCCGTCCTGACCGCGGCTCGACCAATCCGAGCCGACCTGGCAAGAACCGCTCGACTCGCAAGCGCAGCTACACCATCCGCGTCAAAGGCAGATCCGCTCCGGCCGATCCTTCAAGGAACACGCTCTACGCCGAGCCTCAGCCGGGTGCCAGGCAGGACATCCTCTACCGCGTCTACGTGCCAGACCGCGGACGCAACCGCTCCGGTGGGACCGGTCTCCCGAAGCCGGCGCTGAAGCTCGCTGACGGGCGTGTCCTCAGGGGCCAGGCGCTTTGCGACGAACTGAACTCCACCCATGACTACGAGCCGACGTTGCTCGCAAGACCGGTCTACGACACCCTCGTGAATACGGCCGGCAAGGACCCGGCGACCAATCCGGCGCTGCCGAAATTCGAGTTCATCAAGTATTTCAATCTGCCGAATGTCCTCGCGCGGTACGGAGACGAGCAAGCCTGGCAGCAGGCCTGGCAGGACAACCCGGTTTACGAAGGGACTCAGTACAACAACGATGACGCCCGCTACATGACCGGCGCCCTCAGCTTCGAGTTCGGGGAGGTGCTGGCGCTCCACGGACGGATGCCGACCGTGCCGAAGACGCTGGGCGGTCCGAAGCGGGTCCGCCAGAGGCAGCTTGTCGAGTGGGACGTGTGCACGATCCAGTCCCTCGTCACCACCAAGACGTATCGCTGCCTTTTCGACCAGCAGGTTCCGATGAGGAACCGCAAGCGCGGCTATGTGATCGCCGTGACCCCGCTCGACCAGAGACCCTCGAACGCCCGTCGCAAGTGCGGCGTGGCCTGGCTCGCCGCCGACCCCGAGGGCGACGGAGCAGGGCGCCCCGACTACGGGCAGCTGCTTACCCGGAACATCCTTCCGAAATCCGGCTTCAAGCGCTCGATCTGGGATGTTGCCAGTCCCTTCGATGCCCGCGAGGCCATGGGTCCTTTCTACCCGCGAGGTACCTACATGGACAGGCAGGACTTCGAATCCAGAGGCTGTCCCTTCAAGTGGAAATGAGCAGCGACGACGCGGGCGCGGACTCGGAGCGTCCGCCGAACCTCCTGCTGATCATCACCGACCAGCAGCGGCGCCCGATGCACTGGCCGGAGGATCCAGCCTGGCTGGAGGACCTGACGCCCGCCGACGTCGAGATCGCCCGCACCGGGGTGAGCTTCTCTCAGGCGAGTGCCGCGAGCTGCATGTGCTCGCCGAGCCGCGCGTCGCTCCTGACGGGCAAGTGGCCTTCGGAGCACGGCGTAACCCTGACGCTCACCCAGGGCGGGGCCAGGATCCAGCCGAAGAACGCGCCGCATGCGCTGAAGGCGGCTCTCGGGGCGGTTGTTCGGGAAGAGATCACACCGGGCGAAGCCGTGAAAACCATAATCAGGGGTTCGACCCGGCCCGCAGACGGCGGCAGCGATGAGAACGAACTCGATCCGGCCACCCCGAATCTGGCGACCGTGCTGGAGCGAGCCGGCTATCGCACGGTCCTCAAGGGCAAGTGGCACCTGACCCAGCCCGTCGAAGGAGGGCAGTGGAGCGACCGCGACAGCGACCGTCTCGCCACCGACTACGGGCTCCATGACTGGCAGCCACCGGATGCGGGTGAAAACCTCGATCCCTCACATTTCGGCGGAGGCACTCATGCCGGCCGGGAGAAGCTCGGCTACGACGAAGATTTCGCCCGTCAGGTGGAAGGCTTCCTGGCCGATCCTCCGCCCGAGCCCTGGGCCCTCATCGCCTCGCTGGTCAATCCACATGACGTGCTCGCCTACCCTTCGACCTTTCGTGAGGGTGGTTATTCGCCCGAAGACTGGGCGGATATCGAGGGGATCGAGCTGCCGCGGTCGGTTCACGAGAATCTTTCGAACAAGCCGAGTTGCCACGCTCTGATGAGGCTCGGCCAGGCCAGCTTCATCGGTCCGGTGGGCGACGATGAAGCCAAGCTCGATTACTGCCGCTTCTACGCCCACCTGCATCGTCTGGTCGACGAGAAGGTCGGACGGATACTGGATGCACTGGGCGATCCAGAGGATGACGATTCGCTCAGATCGCGCACGGTCATCGTCAGAACCTCGGACCACGGGGAGATGGGCATGTCGCACGGAGGTCAGCGGCAGAAGATGTTCAACGCATACGAGGAGACGATCAACGTTCCGCTCGTGGTTTCGAATCCGGTGCTCTTCACCGAGCCCGCAAGCGTGGAGGCGCCGGCGTCACTCTGCGACATCCTGCCGACGCTGGCGAGCATCGCCGGCGCCGACTGCTCGGATGACGGAATCCGGGGCCGGGACCTGACCCCGGTACTGGCCGACGCAGCCCGCCCGGACGAAAAGCGACTTGAATCGGTCGGTGTTGATTTCGGCGCGGTGAGCGATCACTCCGAGCCGGCCGGGTCAGTGCAGGAATTCACGCATTTCAGCTTCGACGACCACCAGTCCGGCTCTGCCTACGTCAACGTCGCACCGCATCCGAACCGGATCAGGTCGGTACGCACCCCCGGGGCGATGTATGCCGTGTACGTCGATCCGTCGGCAGGGGAATCTCCGGAATTCGAGCTCTACGACATGAACCGCGATCCCGATCAGGTCGCCAACCTGGTCGATCGCTCGACCGGTCGTGTGCTCTGCGGCCGCGACCAGGACCTTCGCGATCGTATGCATGAGGCACTTCTTTCGGAGATGGAGCGCTGCGGTACGTACCTGCCCGTGGAATCCCAGGGAGCGGGATCATGACTCCCTCCTACAGCCGCTTCGTCGCGATCGGCGACAGCCAGACCGAAGGGGTCGGCGACCAGCCACATGGCGACGGGACCGATCGCGGCTGGGCCGACCGCTTCGCCGAGGCCCTCGAGGCCGTTTCTCCCGGTCTGCTCTACGCGAACCTGGCGATCCGTGGGCGTCGCATCAAACAGATCCACGACGAGCAGCTCGAACCTGCCCTGGCCCTCCAGCCGGATCTGGCCAGCGTGATGGCCGGCGCCAACGACCTGATCCGACCCGGCCTCGACATGGACCTGACCCTCGACCTGATGGAAGACATGCAGTCGAGGTTTCGCGCCGCAGGTGCCACCGTGCTGAGCAATACCTACCCGGTGGCTCCGGGGTCGGGTCCGTTCGGGCATCAGGTCTCGGACCGATTCCGGACCTACAACCAGGGGCTGAGGGAGATCGCCGAACGGCATGGAACCCTGCTGATCGACCTCGAGACGATCCCGTCGACCACCGATCCCCGCCTGTGGTCATACGACCGCCTGCACCTCAACCCGGCCGGTCACGACCGGCTCGCCAAAGCCGTCTTCGCCCTTGTCGAGCGAGCCGCTGAGGGCGGCAACCTGCTCGCTCTCGACTCGTTTGCGACGGAGGAAGTGCCCGAATGGGCCAGGGACCTGCCACCGGCTCCGGCTGTGCCGAAAGCGACCGAGTTCCGGCAGGACATGGGCTGGGTATTCCGTTACCTGCTGCCGTGGGTCGGTCGCCGCTTGACCGGACGTTCGTCGGGCGACGGTCGCGCGGCCAAGCGTTCCGAGCTGGGCCCGGTCGGCCAGAATGTCGCTGTAGCGTCCTCGGACCAGTCCTCCTGAGCCTGCATCCGGCGCCGCGCACGGGTTGGACGGTGGAGACTGAGACAATGGCTGCGACTTGATCAGCCAACTCGACATCTCACCCCTGTTGGCTGCCGCCGAGGGCTTCTCCTTTGCCCGCCCCTATGCGATCGGGCTGCTCTTCGGCGGGATCGTGATGTTCACGGCGATCTGGATCCTCTCCAGTCACCGCAGGCGCTCCTTCAGCCCGGCCGCCGTCTACCTGATGCTCGGAGCGATCGCTTCGGGTGGCCTTCACATTTTCGGAATCGACCTGATCGATCCGATCGAGCAGTCGGAGCTGATCGAGAGACTGGCCGAGTTCGCGGTAATAGTTGCCCTGTTCGGTGCAGGCCTCAGGATCGACCGTCAACTCGGCTGGGACCGCTGGCGTTCGACCTTCCTGCTGTTGGTCATCGTGATGCCGCTGACCATCGGAGCGGTAACGCTTTTCGCAAGCGCATTCCTGGGACTGTCCCTGGGGGCCGCGATAATCCTCGGTGCCTGCCTGGCTCCGACCGACCCGGTTCTGGCCAGAGACGTGCAGGTTGGTCCGCCCGGCGAGGGCGACAAGACGGAAACCCACTTCGCTTTGACATCCGAAGCCGGTTTCAACGACGGCCTCGCCTTCCCGTTCGTCTTCCTCGGCGTATTCGTAGCCGCCGAGGGCGGAACGGGCTGGCTCGCCGAATGGTTCGCGGCAGATGTCGTCTACGGGATCGCCGGCGGCCTGGCGATCGGCGCAGCGGGAGGCTGGGCGATCGGTCGCGGGGCGGACTGGTTCCGAAAGCACGGGTGGCTCAAGCCCACCTACGATGGCTGGCTGGCGATGGCAGCCGTGCTTGCGATCTACGGCTTCACCGAGGTGGTCGGCGCCTACGGCTTCCTGGCCGCCTTCGCCGGAGGCCTTTCCTTCCGGCGTTACGAATGGGACCACGAGGCCCACGACCGGGTCCACGGCGGGGCCGACTTCCTCGAGAACATCACCGAACTGGGGATGGTCCTGCTGCTCGGCTCGACCGTGACGGTCGCCGGGCTGGCTGCTCCCGGGCTTGCCGGCTGGCTGCTGGTACCGGTGCTGCTGGTGCTGATCAGGCCGCTCGCCACACTGCTTGCCTTCCTCGGCTCGAAGGTTCAGATGAAGGAGCGGCTGCTGATCGGCTGGTTCGGGATCAGAGGAATCGGTTCCTTCTATTACGCCGCGGTCGCGATCAACGCGGGGGTTCTGTCAGCCGGCGAGATCGAACTGATCTACTGGACGATCATCGCCTGTGTCGGAGTCTCGATCCTGATCCACGGCTCGACCGCCGGGCCGGCGATGTCCACGGTCGCCGAGACGGTCGAGGATCCGCTGGAGGACTACGGGACCTGAGCCCGGCCCGTCTGCGATCGTCAGCCGCGTGCGGGAAGCGCGGTGACGGAGGCCCAGGCGGCCTCGCCCAGTGCATCGGCGTAGGAGCCGAGCGGGCGCTTGAGGCGACCGGCGAGCCAGAGCTTGGCGATCTCCTGGGTCGGGGCGAAGATGACTGCGTGGAGCAGGTTGAAGGAGACCGGTTCGATCCGGCCGGCCTCGGTCTGGCTGTCGATCCATGCCTTCATCCGGGAAAAGAACTCCCGGTTGCTGGCGGCGAGTTTGTCACCGAGCCGTCCGGCCGCGACTTCGTTGCGTCTACGGCTGACCAGGATCGCTCGCTCCCGATCCTCCTCGGTCCATTCGAGGTGGAGCCTGACCAGGGCCTTTACCACGGCCTCCGGGTCGCTCTCGTTCCGCTCCAGAATCTCCACGGACCGGCGCTGATGATCTTCCAGCGCGGCAACAACCTGCTCTGCGTAGCCGGAATCGTCACTCATATTCCGGGGGTGCCGGTCACGTCGAGGTTTCCGCGGTCCTGAAGCATCTGCCGCACGTGGCTCTCGTCCAGCTCGGTTGCTTCCGTCGTCGCGATGAAGTCGCGCATCAGGTCGACGAAGCGGTCGGGGTGGTCGTTGAACGGGAAGTGGCCGGCGTCGGAAAAGATCTCGAGACGGCTGTCGGGCAGCATTTCCTGCGCCTTGTGAGCGTGGCTCACGGGTATGAGCCTGTCGTTTTCGCCCCAGATAATCATCGACGGCACGTCCGCGGCCAGATAGAGCCGGTCCTCCGCGCTGACCCGCTGACCACCGGTATCGATCACCGATCGCACCGTGTGGAGAAAGGCCCGGCGGGCGTCGGCCTCGGTCAGCGAGGCGAAGCCTTCGCTCACCCCTTCGATATCGGCATTCGGCTGGAGGCCGATGCGCCCCAGCAGGCTGCGCACCTTGAGGGCGCCATCGTGGAGGGTCGGGCTGAACATCACCGGAAGCACGAACTCGGCACCGGGTAGCGCGGCGGCCCGGAGTATGGGGCTCACCTCACGGCCGATGCCTCCGGAATCGACCAGAACCATTCTCCCGACCCGCTCCGGGAACTGGTAAGCGAACTGCATGGCGATGCCACCGCCGAGTGAGTGGCCGACGACCGTGGAGCGGGGGATCTCCAGCGCCACGAGCAGGTCCCTTATGCCGCTTGCGTAGGCCCCGAGCGAATAGTCCCCGGGAGGCTTGGCGGATTGGCCGTGGCCGAGCAGGTCAGGGGCGATCACGGTGTGTGTCTCGGCCAGACGCGGCATGACCCTGCGCCAGGTCCGCGAACTCGATGTGATGCCGTGGACCAGCAGGATCGGCGGCCCGTCGCCCATCATGTGAAAGGTCACCGGCTGGCCGTGAATGTGGATCGTCTGGGGAGGAGTCACATCGACAGTCTCGCACCGCCGACCGAGTCCGAGTGTGTCCCCGCTCCGCCCGCCGCCGCGCTCGGGTATTTTGGCGCGGGTGAGCAGGGGAAAGCGACCGTGAACAGGCTGCGTCGGATGAGGCGCGAGTCGATCGGCTTCATCATCGGATCCTTCTGTTTCGCCGTTGCTGCCTGCCCGGGCTATCTCGGACTGGTCGGCGAGGACTGGACCAACGCAACTTTCTTCGTCGGCTCGATCTTCTTCACCGCGGCAGCCTTCATCCAGCTGCGGCTGACCGGCCGCTGGCAGCGCGGAGCCTGGAAGTCGAGGGAGGCACTGGGACGACTGGTGGTCGGCTGCGTCCCAGTTTGCCGGAACCCTTTTCTTCAACTACTCCACCGTGGCCGCCCTGCTGGCCGGTCTTGGTGCCTCGGGCGCGGCTGATCACGTCTGGCGACCGGACGCGGTCGGCTCGGTCCTGTTCCTCGTCTCCGGGGTTCTCGCGGTCGTCGCCACGAAGCATGCAGGTGACCTGTGGGACCCGGAGGTCCGCAGCTGGTGGAGCACCTGGCTGGGCATGGCGGGTTCGGTCGCATTCGGCGCATCTCGCGATCGCTGCCTACGTGGTGCCTTCGACCGGCGAGCCGGTCAACGTCGACTGGATCAACATCGGCACCTTCATCGGGGCGATCTGCTTCATGCTCGCCGCGCTGCTGGTCAAGCCGACGAAGTCCTCGCTCCATCCGGACCAGAACTGAACGGCGAACGGAGCTTCACCAGGTGTCGACGAAAGCCCGGCCTGGGTGGTTCTCAGCACCATGGGCCGCGCGGGCCAGGGTGGAGGCGACAACCCGCCGGGTGTCAGCCGGGTCGATCACGTCGTCGATCTCGAAAAGCGTGGCCGCATTGAGGGCATTGGCGTTCTCGTGGGCGATCTCGGTCAGTTCACGAACCCGCTTTTCCCGTTCGGCATCGTCTTCGATCGCTTCGAGTTCTTTTCTCAGGCCGAGCCGAACCGCTCCCTCGAGGCCCATCGGACCGAGCTCGGAGCCCGCCCAGGCGACAGTCAGCAGCGGCTCGTGGAGGCTGCCGGCGACCATTGCCTGGGCTCCCAGCCCGTAGCCGCGCCGCAGGACGACAGCGACCATGGGCACGCTCAGCGCGGCTCCGGCCACCAGCATCCGCGAACAGTGACGGACGAGTCCGGTCCTTTCGGCCTCCGGGCCGACCATCATCCCGGGGGTATCGACGAGCGAGAGCATCGGGATCCGGAAGCGGTCGCACAGCTGCATCAGCCGGGCAGCCTTGTCGGCTCCATCCGAAGTAATCGCCCCTGCCATGTGGAGCGGGTTGTTGGCGATCACGCCGACCGGCCGGCCCTCGATCCGGATCAGGGCCGTGGCCATTTCGGGGGCGAAATCCGGCCTCAGCCTGACGCTCGACTGGTGATCGGCCAGCAGACTCGATGATCTCGCCGACGTCGTAGGCGCGTCGCCGCCTTTCCGGTATCGCCTCTCGCAGAAGACCCTGATCAGGGTGCGACGCCGAGTCACTCTCCACGGCCGGTTCCGAGCCGTCCGAAAGCAGCCTGAGCAGCTGCGAAGCGACGCCGACCGCGGCCTGCTCGTCTTCGACCAGGACGTCGATCACCCCGTTCACGGACTGGACCTGCGACGGTCCCACCTCGTCCGGGTGGACCTTTCCGAGCCCACCGCCCTCGATCATCGCCGGGCCGCCCATGCCGAGGGAGCTGTTGCGGGTGGCGACGATCAGGTCCGAGCATCCGGCTATCACCGCGTTGCCCGCGAAGCACCGGCCGGCCACGACGGCGATCTCTCGGTACCACCCCTGAAAGCGAGGCCCAGAGAGCGAAGGCGCGCGTATCGAGCGCCGAAACCACGGCGTGGTCCGTATCGCCGGGACGCCCGCCGCCGCCTTCGGCGAAGAATACGGTCGGCAGCTTCATCCTTTCGATCAACTCGAACAGCCGGTCCTTCTTCCGGTGACCCGTATGCCCCTGGGTCCCGGCCAGGACCGTGTAGTCGTAGGAGAGCACGGCGCAGGCGCGGCCGCCGACGGTCGCGGTCCCGGCGATCAGTCCGTCGGCCGGTGTCTTCTCGATCAGGTCCTGCATCTCCCGCCGGCCACGCTGGGCGGCGATCGCGAAGCGACCGTATTCGACCAGCGATCCTTCGTCCACGAGGTCTTCGATGTTCTCCCTGGCGGTGCGGCTGCCGGCCTGGTGGCGACGGGTCACTGCTTGCTCGCGGGCGGCGTCTGCGGTCAGTCCGGCGCGCGCTTCGAGTTCGTCGAGGTCTTCGGGCTTCATCGGCGGATCGTAGCCGCGGGGGGCCTGTCCGGTCGATCGGGATACTCTGTATTCCCTGATGGATCTTCACGGAACAGTGGATGGACGACGAACCCGGTTCTAGTCTCAGGCGCACCCTGAACCGGTTTCGGGGGGCGCTCTCCTGATGGTCGAGCTCCTGCTCGTACTCGTTTCCGTGGTGATGATCCTGGCCTGCGGTGGTTTTGTCGCGGCGGAATTCGCCTTCGTCACCGTCGATCGCTCTACCGTCGATCGGGAGGCCGAAGCCGGCGACCGGCGTGCCATCGGTGTGCGGTCCGCTCTGCGGAGGCTTTCGACTCAGCTCTCGGCCGCCCAGATCGGCATCACCCTGACCAACCTGGTTATCGGCTTCCTCGCCGAACCGGCGATCTCAGCCCTGCTCGAAGGACCGCTCGAATCATTCGGGGTGTCGGAGGGCACGGTAAGCGGACTGGCCCTGCTGATCGGCTTCATACTCGCCAACGGTCTGACCATGGTCTTCGGAGAGCTGATCCCGAAGAACCTGGCGATCACCCATCCGTTCGAGACCGCGAAGGCGATCCAGACTTTCCAACGCGGCTTCACCGTGGCACTCGGACCGGTGATCACGGGTGCCAACGGGCTGGCCAACTCCATCCTCAGGAAGCTCGGCATTGAACCGCAGGAAGAACTCGCCTCCGCCCGCTCTCCGGAGGAGCTCGGCTCCCTGGTCAGGCGTTCGGCCCAGAAAGGCACGCTTGAGCTGCCTACCGCCACCTTGCTGGCGAAATCGCTCGACTTCGGTGAGCGGCGCGCCGACGATGCGATGACCCCGCGCCCGCGGGTGGAGACGCTGGCCCCCGGCGACTCGGTGATGGCGGTCATCGAGGCCGCCCGCGACAGCGGAAGATCCCGCTTCCCGGTGGTCGAGGAAGGATCCGAGCAGGTCGAGGGCATCGTCCATGTCAAGCATGCGGTGGCGGTTCCTTACGAGCGCCGTGGGGATGTCCCGGTCAGCGAGGTAATGGCCGAGCCTGTGCTGGTTCCCTCGTCGATGGAGCTGGACCCGCTGCTGACCGAGCTTCGCCAGGTCGGCCTGCAGATCGCGATCGTGGTCGATGAATTCGGCAGTTTCGACGGGATCGTCACGCTCGAGGACCTGATCGAGGAGATCGTCGGCGAGGTGCGCGATGAACACGACTCCTCGCGAAGAGCCGGTCCGGCCGATCGAAGAGGGAGTCTGGGGCCTCAGCGGTCTGCTCAGACCGGATGAGGTAGCCCACTACACCGGTGTCAGGCTTCCCGAAGACGAAGACTACGAAACGGTTGCGGGACTGATTGCCTTCGTCCTCGGCGAAGTTCCGGAGCCGGGCGATGAAGTCGGCGTCGATGCGGTCGACGTGGAGGGAATAGCAGCTTCGCGCACGCCTGACCGTTCTGACGATGGACGAACTGCGGGTCGACCGCATCCGCCTCGCGGTGGAACTGGCCGAAGCCGGCGAAGATGCGGGTGAGCAGACGTGAGCATCTGGCTGACGATCGCGATTTCGGTGATCCTGCTCGGGTTGAATGCCTTCTTCGTCGGGGCCGAGTTCGCGCTCATTTCGGCTCGCCGATCGGTGATCGAGCCTAAGGCGGAGGAGGGGGGGAGGATGGCGGCGATCACCCTGCGCTCGATGGAGAACGTCTCGCTGATGATGGCCGCGGCGCAGCTCGGAATCACGCTCTGCACCCTCGGCCTCGGCGCCCTCGCCAAGCCGGCGGTCGCCAACGCCGTCGAAGGCCCGCTCGATGCGATCGGGGCACCGCAGGCGCTGGTCTACCCACTCGCCTTCGCGATCGCCCTCTTCATCGTCGCCTCGCTCCACGTCGTCCTCGGGGAGATGGTCCCGAAGAACATCGCCCTGGCCCGGCCGGACCGCTCGGCGCTGGCGCTCGCACCCAGCCTCGGCGTCGTGGTGATCGTGCTCTACCCGGCGATCGCTTCGCTGAACTGGATCGCGAACGCGATCCTCAGGCTGCTCGGTGTCGAACCCCGCAACGAGGTTGCGAGCGCCTTCACCCGGGATGAAGTCGCCGGCCTGGTCGAGGAGTCCCGGCGCGAGGGATTCCTCGACTCTCATGAGAGCAAGCTGCTCACCGGGGCTCTCGGCTTCGAGGAGAGGACGGCGAGCTCGGTCCTGCTGCCCCTCGAGACGATTGAGACCGTGCCGGTCACGGTCACGCCCGCCGAAGTCGAGGCGGTGGCGGTGCGGACCGGATTTTCGCGTTTTCCGGTATCCCGGGACGGAGAAATGATCGGCTACCTGCACCTGAAGGACGCGCTGGAGTTCAAGGACCGCCATCGCAACCGGCCGATCGCCGAATCCTGGATCAGGCCGCTGCCGACCGTCGGAAGCGACGAGCTGTTGCGCTCGGTGCTGGAAACGATGCAGGGCTCGGGCGCACACCTGGCAAAGGTGGCCGACCCGGGCGGACGCACGACCGGTGTGGTTGCCCTGGAGGACGTTCTCGAGGAACTGATCGGCGAAGTGCGCGATGCTACGAGGCGCGAGGCCGCATGAAGGAGAACCCGAGAATGAAGAGGAGAAGGCGATGAGCGAGCAGGACCGGACCATCGAGAGCTTTTACGGATCCTTCGCGAATGGGGACGCGGACGGTATGGAGCGCTGCTACCACCCCGAGGTGCGACTTTTCCGACCCCGCCTTTCCTGACCTGCGCGGACCGGAAGTGATGAAGATGTGGCGCATGCTGCTGAGTCGGGCCGACGATCTCGAGATCGTCCTCGGTGAGCACTCGGCCGATGGCGACGCCGGGTCCGCCCACTGGACCGCGCGCTACACATTCTCGAAAACGGGCAGGTTCGTGACAAACGAGATCGATGCCGCCTTTCGCTTCGAGGAGGGGCTGATCATCGAGCACAACGATTCCTTCGATTTCTGGAAGTGGTCCCGCATGGCGCTCGGCGCACCGGGAATCTTCCTGGGCTGGAGTCCGATGCTCAAGAAGAAGGTCAGGGCGCAGTCCGCCCTGTTGCTGGCCGCCGCGGACTGAACCCGGTGCCCGGGCAGGCGTCAGCCGATACGGCCCGGCTCCGCTGTGAGCGGCCCCGCGAGCAGGACGCCGCCGACTACTCCCGGCTCTTCCGCGATCCCGCGGTGGAACGCTGGCTGCGGCCGCCACCGCTCGAGCCCCTGAAATCCCGGGACGTGGCACGGATTCTCGAACACGACCTGCTCCACTGGCAGCACCATCGCTTCGGACCCTGGGTACTCCGGTCAGGGGCCGACGGCCGCTTCCTGGGCAGGGGCGGTCTCGCCTGGACCCGGGTCGAGGGCAGGGCAATGGTCGAGTTGCCCTGGACCCTGCTGCCCGATGAGCAGGGCTGCGGTTTCGCAAGCGAAGCAGGCTCCGCGGCCCTTGCCGTCGCGTCGCGGATCGGCCTCAAGCACGTCGTCTCGCTGGCACTGGTGGAGAACCTCGCATCGCGCCGTGTGATGGAGAGGATCGGTCTCGACTTCGAGCGCGAAGTCGAACATTTCGGCCTGCCGCACGTGCTCTACGGGATCAACCTGCGGGTCTGGCGGCAGCGAAAGACTGATCCCGCAGGCGAATGAGCGGGCGGCTCCTCAGGTTGCCGGCGGGCGACTGCCGAATACGGCCGAGCCGACCCGGACGATCGTCGCGCCTTCTTCGATCGCGACCTCGAGGTCACCGCTCATGCCCATCGACAGCTCGTTCATGCCGACTCCGTCGAGGTTCATCTGCCGGACCTGGTCCCTCAGTTCCCGCAGCCGCCGCAGGCTCGGGCGGGCCAGTTCCAGGTCCTCTGTGAAGAGCCCGATCGTCATCAGTCCGCGAATTCGCAGGGCGTCCATCCGGCTCACCTCTTCGGCGAAGGATTCGACCTCCCCGGGGGCAAGCCCGAACTTCGACTCTTCGCCGGAAGCATTGACCTGAATCAGGACTTCGCGGGTCTCTCCCTCGCGTTCGAGACGTTTCTGGAGCTTTCTGGCCAGCGAGAGACGGTCGAGCGACTGGATGCAGGAGACATAGGGCACCAGCGCGTTGATCTTGTTCGACTGCAGGTGGCCGATGAAGTGCCTCTCGTATTCGAGGTCCTGGAGCGCCTCGAACTTCGGCCGCACCTCCTGAACGCGGTTCTCGGCGACCAGGTCGGCGCCTGCCTCGATCGCGATCCGGACCCGCGCCGGCTCCACCGTCTTGGTCGCCAGCAGCAGGCGCACCCCTTCGCGCTCGCGGCCGGCAGCCAGGCAGGCGGCATCGATCCGGTCGTTCACCGTCCTCAGGCTCGAGGTGATCTCGGCCGAGACCTCGTCCGGCACGGGGTCCGGTGTCTGCCCGTTTTCAGTCGCCATCGCGCATTTCGGAGAACACCGCGGTCGCCCTGCCGGGCTCGGCCTCGCGTCGCTCGTCGGCGATCACGTGGGAGACCGCATTGATCAGGGCCAGGTGGGTGAAGGCCTGGGGGAAGTTGCCGAGGTGACGATTGGTTCCGGGGTCGATTTCCTCGGCGAACAGGTTCAGGTCGCCGGCTGAGCTGAGCAGCCGTTCGCAGAGTTGCCGGGCCTCTTCGGCCTCGCCGATCTCCGAAAGCGCCGAGACCATCCAGAAGGAGCAGATCAGGAAGGTGCCTTCGCGACCATGGAGGCCGTCGTCGGTCTCGTCGGTCTTGTAGCGCAGGATCATGCCACGGTCGTCGAGCCCTTCCCGGACCGCGAGTACCGTCTTGCGCAGTCGCTCGTCGTCATGCGGCAGAAAGCGGACCAGCGGCATCAGCAGTACCGAGGCGTCGAGCGCGTCGGTGTCGTAGTGCTGCCGGAAAACCCCGTCCCGGCAGCCCTTCTCGATGATCTCTTCCTTGATCTCGTCTGCTTTCCCCCGCAGCTCCGCCGCCACGTCGGGGTTGCCGAACTGCTCGGCCAGCCTGGCTCCGCGATCGACCGCCACCCAGATCATCAGCTTGGAAGAGACGTAGTGCTTGGCCTCGCCCCGGGCTTCCCAGATCCCCTGATCGGGCTTCGGCCAGGCATCGATCGCTTCCCGGACCAGCCGCAGCACCAGCTTCCGGCCTTCCTCCGAGTCGCGGTCCCTCTTCAGGGTCAGCCGGTTGACGTAGATCGCGTCAAGCAGCGCTCCCCAGACGTCGTTCTGGCGCTGATCGTAAGCCCCGTTGCCGATTCTCACCGGCCGGGCACCTTCGTAGCCGCTCAGGTGGTCGAGGGTGCTCTCGCTCAGGTCGTGTTCGCCGCCGATCCCGTACATGATCTGCAGGTCTCCGTCGGACTCCATTGCCCTTTCCCGTACGAAGCGGAGGAAGCCCTGAGCCTCCTCTTCGAAACCGAGCGAGTGGAGTGACCAGAGAGCGAATGTCGAGTCCCGGATCCAGCTGAACCGGTAGTCCCAGTTGCGGACTCCGCCCGGTGTCTCGGGAAGCGAGGTCGTCGCCGCTGCGAGCATGGCGCCGGTCGGTGCGTAGATCAGGCCCTTCAGGACCAGCGCCGAGCGCTGGAGGTGGATCTGCCACGGGTGGTCCGGGAAGCTCCCCTCGGACAGCCACTGTCGCCAGGACTCGACCGTTTCGTCCACTCTTTCGATCGCCTCAGGGGCACTTCGGACGGGTGATTCGATTCCCTTTCCCCAGGCCAGCGAGCAGAAGCAGCTCTGCCCCTCCTTGAGGTGGATCCTGCCGTCGGCGCTGCCCTGGCCAAGGGTCAGGTCGAGGTCGGTATTGAGCGCCACCTTCATGCCTGCTCCTTCGGCGAATGCTTCACCGAGCCCGGAATCCTGCCAGACCGCGGACTGTGAGCCGTACTCGAAACGGGGCTCGCAATTCAGTTCGATCGTCGCCTCGCCGTCGAGGCAAGTGGCAACCCGGACCAGTGAGAAATCGGACTCGTGTCCGGACTTCGACTCGCCGTCGGGGCCGCTCACGACCCATTCGGCGACGCTCAGGGCATCCCTCACGACGACCCAGCCCGAGTCGGTGGACCAGGTCGTTTCGATCACCAGGGTGCCCGGTTCGTAGCGGCGGCTGAGCGGTGCCGCGACACCCCGGGGGGCGAAGCGGAACCGGCCGGCGGTCCGGTCGAGCAGGGCGCCGAAGGTGCTCGGTGAATCGAAGCGGGGCAGGCAGAACCACTCGACGGATCCGTCCGGGGCGATCAGTGCGGAGGTATTGCAGTCCGACAGGAAGCCGTAGCTCCCGATCGGAGGGAAGGCTGATGCGGTCAGGCTTTGCCCTCCGCCTCGTACTCGCGCAGGAAGCCCTCGAACAACCGGCGATGGCCCTGCTCGTCGGCCAGGATCGCGATGACCATGTCCTGGGTCACCGGGTCAACTCCGTCGGTTTCCTTGATGATCTTCGTATAGAACTCGATCGCGCCGCTCTCGGCCTCGATCACTCCCTTGATCACGTGCACGATGTCCGACTGGTTTTCCGGCGGCTGCAGGAAGCTCTGTTCGGCCTTGAATTCCATCGAGCCCGGGACCACCCCGTAGAGCTCCTTGATCCGCTTCGCGAACAGCTGCGCGTGTCCGAGCTCTTCCTGGATGTCCTGCTTGAGCGATTCGATGATTTCCTGGGCGCGGATCCCGTCCGGGTTGGTCGAATTGGTGATGTAGCTCATCACCGTTTCGATCTCCATCCAGTAGGCCCTGGTCAGCATCGCGACGATCTGCTCGCGCTGCTCAGGGTTGTCGCGGTCGAGAATCCCCTCGCTACTGCTCATCTGTGCTCCTTGCCTGTCGGATGTCGTTTCCTCGGCCGGCAGCTGGCCGCCGACCCGAGTCGCCAGACCAATCTAGCACCGGGGCAGCCGGTCTCCGGCGCGTCCGGCGGGGAGGCGTCGGTACTCTTGTCAGGTCTTGTTTTCAGACCTTTTCATCCCCTTCGCATTCCTCAGCCCGACAGTCGTGGCCCTGCTGGAGCTGATCCCGCTCACTCTGGCGGTCATCCTCTACTGGAACCGGGCCATGAAGCTCTCGTGGGCCGGCAGGCCGGTCCCTGCCTGGCGCCAGGTCTGCTTCGGGGCCGGCCTCCTGATGGCCTCGATCGTCCTTTTCAACCCGTGGGGGTACCTGGCCGAAGAGCTGGTCATCGCCCACATGGTCGAGCACCTGATCATCGGGGACATCGCCAGCCTTCTGCTCGTGCTCGGGCTCACCCGCTCGATCCTGCAGCCGATCCTCGCGATCCCGTTTTTCGGCCGACTCCAGTTCCTGGTCAATCCTTTTATCGCCTTCCCCCTCTGGACGCTCAACCTCTTCATCTGGCACCTGCCGGTGTTCTACGACGCTGCCTACGGCGGCGCGGCCGCGCACGGCCTCGAGCACGGCATGTTCCTCGCCTTCGGAATGCTCATGTGGATGCCGGTCTTCGGTCCGCTGCCGATGCCGGCCTGGTTCAACACCGGCTGGAAGGTCGTCTATACCGCGGCCGTCCGTTTCGCTGCGGCGATACTCGGAAACGTACTGATGTGGAGCCAGGTCACGATCTACCAGAACTACGCCGAAGGGCAGGCCAAATGGGGCCTGACCGCGATCCAGGATCAGAGCATCGCCGGGGTGATCATGATGATCGAAGGCACGTTCCTGTTGATCGGGGTCATCGCCTACAGCTACTTCCAGTCTGCCGGCCAGAGCATGCGCAAGCAGGAGCTGCTCGACCTCGCCTACCTCCAGGGCTACAGCCTTGACGAGGAGCGGGCCGAGCGGGCGGTCAGAGCCGGACACGGCGACCTGCTCGAGAAGAGGATCCGGGCCGCCGGCAGTGATGCCGCCGCTGAGGCTGCGACCGCCAACGGCACCCCCGAGACAGCGCATCTCGCGGGGCAGGCGCCGTCGGCGTGAGAGCTACCGGAGGGCCCGCCTCCCCGATCTCGCGCGCACCGATCAGAGCCTGGCTGGTTACCGGCCCGCCCGGTCGCCTGGTCGGCTTCGTGATCGAGTTCTTTCGGGCCCTCTGGTCCATGGCCGCGGATCGCCGCCAAGGCTGATCCGGCGCGAATCGCTAGGGTCAGGCGACCTTGAAGACCACCGTCACAGAACTTGAGAATTCCCGTGCCCGCGTCGAAGCCGAGGTTTCGGCTGAGGATGTAGGCGTCCAGATCCAGCGCGCCGCCCGTGGGCTTGCCCGCGAGATGCGCCTGCCCGGCTTTCGCAAGGGCAAGGCACCGCCGTCGCTGGTCGTCCAGCGCCTCGGTTTTGCGTCGGTCTTCGAGCAGGCCCTCCAGGACGGGTTGCCGGAGTGGTATCAGCAGGCGGTTTTCGATTCCGGGGTGGTTCCGATCGGTGATCCCGAAGTAGAGGTGACCGACGCCCCGTCAGCCGAAGGCGAGCCGCTCTCCTTCAAGTTCGAAGTCGGCGTAAGGCCCGTCGCGGTCCTCGGTGACTACCTGGGGCTGGATGTGGAGAAGCCCGGCGACGAAGTTCCCGGCGAGGTGATCGACCGCGAGATCGATCGTCTGCGCGAGGGCATGGCCAGCCTCGACGCGGTTGAGCGTCCGGCGGCCGACGGAGACCACGTGCTCGTCGATTTCGTGGGCAGTCTCGATGGTGTCGAGTTCGAGGGTGGAAGCGCCAACGACCACATGATCGAGATCGGCACCGGCCAGCTGATCGACGACTTCGAGCAGCAGATCATCGGTGCTTCCGCCGGCGACGAGGTCGAAGTCAAGGTGACCTTCCCCGAGGAGTACGGCGCCGCCGAGTTGGCCGGCCAGGACGCGGTGTTCGCGGTCACGGTCAAGGAGGTCCGGGAGAAGAAGCTGCCGGAGGTCGATGACGACTTCGCCCTCGAAGCTTCGGAGTTCGACACGCTGGAAGAGTTGCGCTCGGACATCGCGGGCAAGCTTTCCGAGTCCGTCAAGGAGCGCATAGAGCAGGATTTTCGTGTCGCAGCTGTCGACGCCGCGGTCGTCAACGCGACGGTCGAGCTTCCCGAGGAGATCGTCAAGGCCCGCGGCATGGAGCGCTGGGAGAGGGTCGAGCGCCAGATGACCGGACAGGGAATGAACCCCGACACCTACCTTCAGATGCAGGGGAAGACCCGCGACGAGATCGTCGAAGAGTCCCTGCCGGATGCCGAGCAGGAGATCCGCCGGGAGGCGGTCCTGGTCGCGGTAGGCGAGGCCGAAGAGATCGAGGTCAGCGACGAGGAACTGGAGACTGAACTCGAGCACATGGCCAGCCACGAGCGCACGTCTGCGGCCAAGCTGCTCGAGCGGTTGAAGCGGGACGGACGCCACGAGATGGTCGCCGCCGACATCCGGGTACGCAAGGCGATAGACCGGATCGCCGAGGCTGCTGTGCCGGTCGAGATGGCCGACGAGGATGCCAGGGAAAAGCTCTGGACCCCGGACGAAGCGCGCTGAGCGGTGCCGGCCGGACTCTCTCTATAAACTCGCCGCCATGAGCCCACTAGTCCCAATGGTTGTCGAACAGACCTCGCGAGGCGAGCGTTCCTTCGACATCTACTCCCGTCTTCTCAATGAACGCATCATCTTTCTCGGAACGGGGGTGAGCGAGGACATCGCCAACCTGATCGTGGCGCAGCTGCTCCACCTCGAGTCGGATGACCCGGACAAGGACATCAGTCTCTACGTCAACTCCCCGGGCGGATCCGTCTATGCCGGCCTGGCGATCTACGACACGATGCAGTTCATCAAGCCCGATGTCCAGACGATCTGCGTCGGCATCGCGATGAGCATGGGCGCCCTGCTGCTTGCCGGCGGCGCCGAAGGCAAGCGCATGTCGCTTCCCAACTCGAAGATCCTGATCCACCAGGTCTCCTCCGGCTTCCAGGGCCAGGCGACCGACATCGAGATCCACGCCAACGAGATCATCGATACCCGCGGGCGCCTCGACAAGATCCTCGCCAAGCACACCAAGCAGGACCTCGAGAAGATCACCCACGACACCGAGCGCGACTACTTCATGAGCGCCGATGAAGCCAAGGATTACGGCATCGTCGACCGCGTCATCGAGCATCACTAGGCGGCGGCCCGCCCGGCGGGCACTGCTGCCGCTACTGGTCGCAGCCAGCCTGGCGCTGGCTGCCATGCCTGCCTTGGCCTCGGGATCGGCGGGCTTTCGCGACCTCTCTGGCTCGGTCACGCCGCGGCAGACTGTGCCGCAGTCGGTCGATCCCCAGCGCATCGCCTTCAGATTCCGCTCCAGCCGCGCGGTCAGGGTCGAGATCCGGATCAGCCGGATCGGTCGCGGCGAGACCTCCGGCCGTATCGTGAGGCGATCATTCACCGGGCCGCTGCGCCCCGGTCGCTGGCACCGGCGCACCTGGAACGGCCTCGACGGCAGCGGGCGACTGGTCGGTGCCGGCCGCTACCGGGTTCGGATCGGACCGGCCGGCGGCAGACTGCGCACGCTCGCCCGCCCGCGACTCCACGGCCACACCTTCCCGGTTGACGGCTCCCACGGCGTACGTGGCTTCATCGGCAGGTTCGGGGCCCCACGTACCGGCGGGCGGATCCACGAAGGCTTCGACGTGACCGCGGCCTGCGGCACACCGCTGGTCGCAGTTCGCGCCGGAACGGTCCTGAAGGCCGCCTATGATCCGGCGCTCAAGGGTCACTTCGTCGTGATCAAGGGCCGCTCGGAGCGCCGCACCTACCTTTACGCCCATCTGACCCGGGCTCCCTCGGTGCGGGCCGGCCAGAAGATCCGGGCGGGCAGGAGGCTGGGAACGGTCGGACAGACCGGCAATGCCGCGCAGCACGCCCTGCCACCTCCACATCGAGGTCCGCTCACGCGGCAACCTGCTCGACCCCGGGCCGCTGCTCTCCTCCTGGGACTGGTGAACGGGGATCCCCGTTGCGGGGCTCTCTGCGCGCGGATGCCACCGCGTGTTCACGAGAGCTGGACTCTTTCGTGTCACCGGAGGGGATATGGTCGGAGGGCGAGAAAGTGTCATCGGCCACATGGCCTTTCAGATCCAACAGAAGGAGCAAAGAATGTCCAGCGAAAGCGGTAGCGCCGGTCACCTAGACATAGGCGGCGTATTCGAAGCAACAACCGAGATTTACAAGAAGGTCTTCGGCACGGTGTGGATCGTCGCCCTGGTCCTGCTGATCCCGGCGGCGATCATCGTCGCGATCCTCGGCAACGACGGCATCCTGGGCATCCTCGGATCGCTGGTTCAGCTCGTGGCGACTGCCTGGCTGCTCGGATCGATCATCCGCATCGTCCAGGACGTCGAAGAGGACGGCCGGGTCGACTGGTCGGTCGGCGAGATCCTCGGATCGGTCACCGGGCGACTGTTTTCGATCATCGTTCTTCAGATCGTGGTCGGCATCCTGGTCGGTATCGGCCTGATCTTCTTCATCATCCCCGGTGTCATCCTGGCTCTGATGTGGAGCGTCTCGATGCCTTCGCTGGTGGTCGAGAACAATGGCGTCTTCGATTCGATGTCACGCAGCTCCGATCTGACCAAGCACAACCGCATGCGCATCCTCGGTGTGGTTCTGGTGATACTCGCGATCTACATCGCGATCGCGATCATCGGCGGCCTGCTGGCAGTCGCGATTCCCGTGGTCGGCATCATCGCCCTGGTCATCGTCGGGGTCCTGGCCTATCCCTACGTCGCGATCATCTCGGCAGTCCTGTACTACCGACTGCGTGAACTCAAGGAAGGTGTCGCCGTCGCGGTCGAAGAAACGGTCGTCGTCGAAGAGTCAATCGACCCTCCTCCGACTCCCGGAGCCTGATCCGCAACGTTTTCCGAGTCAGAGCCGTCGCGCTTCGGTGCGGCGGCTCTTTCTATTGCAGCGGGCTCCCGGCGGCTCAGACCTTGAGTTCGTAGTTGATCCAGGTCGATCTTTCGGCTCCGGTCCCGTCATAGAGCGCCTGTGCGGTGGTGTTGTCCGGCGCCGTATTCCACTCGAGCCAGGCCGCACCCGCTTCGAGGGCCAGACCGGTACCGGCCTCGATCAGCGCCCGGCCGACTCCCGCCCCGCGCGCCTCATTCACCACGTAGAGATCGTTCATCAGAACCGTCTCTACCGCCGAGGTGGAGCTGAGGAAGCGGTAGTAGCAGCCGAATCCGATCGCTTCACCACTCCGCCAGGCGGCCAGCAGCCAGCCATCGCGGTCGCTACCGACGAACCGTGAAAAGAACTCCCGATTGCGCTCAAGGTCGATGTCTTCAACCTCGTAGAAGCGCTGGTAGGCCTCGATGAGCGGCTCCACCTGCGGCAGGGTTTCTGCGGTCACGGGTTTGATTTCGAGCATCCGATTAACCGACCATACCGCCCCGGCAAGATCTGTCCCGTCAGCAGGGCGGCAGCCTGTGGCGCAGTAGAAGGCAGCACAAGGGCGCGGCGAAGCGCTGTCGCTACAGTGGGCACAGGCCCTGAATTCCGACGCAGAGAGGGCAGACCCCTGGCACGTTCAACCGATTCCAACGAGCAGCTCCTCTGCAGTTTCTGCGGCAAGTCCCAGCGTCAGGTCAAGAAACTGATCGCCGGGCCCGGCGTCTACATCTGCGACGAGTGCATCGATCTCTGCAACGAGATCATCGACGAAGAACTGGTCAGCGCTCCTTCTGTGGCGGCCGGCATCGACCTCGAGCACCTGCCCAAGCCGCAGGAGATCAACGAGGTCCTCGACGACTACGTGATCGGCCAGGCTTCGGCCAAGAAAGCCCTTTCGGTGGCCGTCTACAACCACTACAAGCGAGTCCGCATGGCCGAGACCGAGGACCCGGAGGTGGAGCTCCAGAAGTCGAACATCATGCTGCTCGGCCCGACCGGCTGCGGCAAGACGCTGCTCGCGCAGACTCTTGCCCGGATCCTCAACGTTCCTTTCGCGATCGCCGACGCGACCGCCCTGACCGAGGCCGGCTACGTCGGTGAGGACGTCGAGAACATCCTCCTGAAGCTGATCCAGGCGGCGGACTACGACGTCAAGAAGGCCGAGACCGGGATCATCTACATCGACGAGATCGACAAGATCACCCGCAAGGCCGACAACCCGTCGCTGACCCGGGACGTCTCGGGCGAAGGCGTCCAGCAGGCCCTGCTCAAGATCCTCGAGGGAACTACCGCTTCGGTGCCGCCCCAGGGCGGTCGCAAGCACCCCCACCAGGAATTCCTGACGATCGATACCAGCAACATCCTTTTCGTCTGCGGAGGCTCCTTTTCGGAGCTGGAGAAGGTGATCGAGCGGCGGGTCGGCAACAAGGGGATCGGCTTCGGTGCCGCGATGCAGCGGCAGGACGAGGACGACCCCGGAGAGCTGTTCGAGCAGGTGCTTCCGGAAGATCTGATCGAGTACGGCCTGATCCCGGAATTCATCGGCCGGCTGCCGGTGGTGGCGGCGCTCCACCAGCTCCACCGCGACGATCTGGTGAGGATCCTGACCGAGCCGCGGCATGCGCTGGCCAAGCAGTTCACCCGGTTCTTCGAGTTCGACGGAATCGAACTGGTTTTCGCCGACGATTCCCTCGAAGCGATCGCGGACCGTGCGCTGGCCCGGGAGACCGGCGCCAGAGGTCTGCGCTCGATCATCGAGGACACCCTCCAGGACGTCCAGTTCGATCTTCCTTCCCGCCAGGACGTGACCAAGTGCGTGGTGACCCGGGAATCGATCGAGAAGGGCCAGCAGCCGATCCTGGTTACCGATGCGGCGCACGAGGCGGAAGCCGAGTCCGACGGTCTCGATTCGCTCGGGGAGCAGGCCGGCTGACCGGGTACCGGGCCGGCACCCCCGGGCACGGGGCAGTGCCCGGCCAATAAGATCGACCGCCTTGGATGCCGAGGCGCGACAGAAGCTGGAAGAGACCACCAGATGGCAGCCGGAGGAGGTCGAGCGGCGCGTTTTCCAGGCCTGGCTCGATGGTGGCTACTTCCACCCGGAGGCAACCGGCAGCCCTGAGGACAATTTCTCTGTGGCGATCCCGCCGCCCAACGTGACCGGCGCGCTTCACATGGGGCACGCCCTGAACAGCTCGATGCAGGACGCCCTGGTCCGGATGAACCGCATGGCCGGTCGCAACACGCTGTGGGTGCTCGGTACCGATCACGCGGGCATAGCCACCCAGTCGGTGGTCGAGAAGCGCCTCCGAAGCGAAGGTATCGACCGCCACGAGATCGGTCGCGAGGCCTTCACCGAGAGGGTCTGGGACTGGAAAGCGGAGTATGCGGCCCGGATCAAGGAGCAGTACCAGAGGCTCGGCGCCTCCTGTGACTACGAACGTGAGCGCTTCACCCTCGACGACGGCTACGCCCTTGCCGTTCGCAAGGTCTTCACCGAGCTCTACGAGAAGGGCTACATCTATCGCGACAACTACATGGTCAACTGGGATCCCGGCTCACACTCGGCGATCTCCGACCTCGAGGTCGAGAACCGGGTCGAAACCGACACCCTTTACTCGGTCGACTATCCGGTCGAAGGCAGCGACCGTGTGCTCACCGTCGCCACCGTCAGGCCGGAGACGATGATGGCCGACACCGCGGTTGCGGTGAACCCGAAAGACGAACGCTATGCCGATCTGATCGGCAGCCACTGCATCCTGCCTCTGGTCGGCCGCCGGCTGCCGATCATCGCTGACGAGCACGTGGACATCGATTTCGGCACCGGCGCGCTGAAGATCACGCCGGGCCACGACGTCAACGACTTCGAGATCGGGCGCAGGCACGGTCTCGAGGAGATCAGCGTGATCGGCGAAGACGGGCTGATGACCGAGGCCGCCGGTGAGCGCTTCGCCGGCATGACCGTCGCCGATGCCCAGGTGGCGGTGGCCGAGGCGCTTCGGGAAGAAGGCGTTCTCAGCGGCGAAGAGCCGTACGAGCACTCGGTGCCGTTCTCGCACCGCTCGGGCGAGCGCATCGAGCCGCTGATCTCGCTGCAGTGGTTCTGCCGCATGGAAGAACTCGTGGCTCCGGCTATCGAAGCGGTCGAGAACGACCGGGTCAGCATCACGCCGACCCAGTGGAAGCGCGTATACCTCGACTGGATGAGGGAGATACGGCCCTGGTGCGTCTCGCGCCAGCTGTGGTGGGGGCATCGAATTCCGGTCTGGTACCGCGGCGACGAGATCCACGTCGGGGAGCACGAGCCCGAGGGCGAGGGCTGGGTCCAGGAGGAAGACGTGCTCGACACCTGGTTCTCGTCGGCAATCTGGCCCTTCGCGACCCTCGGCTGGCCCGAAGAGACGCCTGAAATGAAGGCCTTTTACCCGACCGACTTCCTCACCACTGCCCGCGAGATCCTTTTCCTCTGGGTCGCCCGCATGGTGATGACCGGGATCGAGTTCGCCGGCGACATTCCCTTCGACAACGTATACGTGCATTCGGTGATCCAGGCCCGCGACGGGCGGCGAATGTCAAAGAGTCTCGGCACCGGTATCGATCCGCTCGGCGAAATCGATCAGCACGGCGCGGACGCTCTGCGCTTCGGTCTGCTGGCCATGTCCTCTACCCAGGACGTGCGTTACTCGGATGCGAAGGTCCAGCAGGGCCGCGACCTGGCGAACAAGCTCTGGAACGCATCGCGTCTGGTCCTGCTCAATACGGAGGACCCGGGGGACCGCTCGGTGCCTGCCGAGCCGGCTGCCCTCGAGGACCGCTGGATACTCAGCCGGCTGGAGGCGACGATCGAATCGGTCACTTCGCTGCTCGAGGTCTATGACTTCGCCCATGCGGCGCAGGAGATCTACTCCTTCGTTTTCTCGGAGCTCTGCGACTGGTACCTCGAGATCGCCAAGCCGCGTATCTACGACGGCGAGCGGGAGGTTGCCGCGGTACTGCTCCACGCCCTCGAGCGGACCCTGGCGCTCGTCCACCCGGTGATGCCGTTCGTGACCGAGGAGCTCTGGAGCTACCACCCCTACCGCCAGGGCCACCTGGTGGTCCACCAGCTTCCCCGAGGCCGACCGGGCCCGCCGCGACGAGCGTGTCGAGGACGAGGTGGGTGCAGCCATCGCCCTGACCAGGCAGTTGCGTGGCTGGCGTGACATGGCCGGCGTACCTCCCAGGATCGTGCTCGACGCGAGCGGTGACGGAACCGGAATCCCCGAGTTCGTCTCGCGGCTGGGACGGGTCCGGCTCGGTGTTGACGGCGGCGAACCGGTGGCGACCGTGGCCGGTTTCGGCATCCTGCCTTCGGAGGGCCTCGACATGGACGAGCTGACCGGACGGCTCGAGACACGCCGCGGCAAGCTGGAAGGCGAACTGAAAAAGATCGAAGGCAAGCTCGGCAATTCGAAGTTCGTAGACAAGGCCCCGGCTGAAGTCGTCGCGGAAGAGCGGCAGAAGCTCGAGCAGGTCCGCTCCGAGCTCGCCGAGCTGGGCTGAATCCGGGCCCCCGGTGGTCCGATGAGCCCTACCACCGGCAGCTTCGACCCGGACGCGTGGCTCGACTCGCTCGAGCCGATCGGCTGGCGCCTCGGTCTCGAGCGGATGGAGGCCCTCTGCGACGAGCTCGGACGGCCGCAGGACCGGTTCGGGACGATCCACGTGGTCGGTACCAACGGCAAGTCTTCGGTGGCGAGGATGGCCGCCGCCGTTCTCGAGGCGCACGGCCTGAGGTCGGGCTGCATCGTGTCGCCACACCTGTCGAGCTGGTCGGAGCGGGTGCTGATCGCGGGGAGTGAGCAGGCACCGGCAGCTTTCGCAGATTCGGTCCGCGAGACAGCCGGGGCGGCCGAAAGGGTCAACCGCCGGCTCGAGCCAGGGGATTCGGTCACCCAGTTCGAAATCTCGACAGCGGCAGGATTCCTCTCGCTGCGCGCCGCCGGGGTTGATGTTGCCGTCATCGAGGCTGGCCTGGGGGGCAGACTCGATGCCAGCAATACGATCGAATCCGCGGTCACGGTCCTGACCTCGATCGGCCTCGACCACACCGAATGGCTGGGCCAGACCGAGGTCGAGATCGCCGCGGAAAAGCTCGCGGTGCTGCGACCGGGCACCGCGCTCGTCCTCGGGCCGGTGGCCGACCCGGTCCGCGATCTCGCACTCCGGACTGCCGCCGACCTGGCCTGCGAAGTGATCGAACCGGGGACGGACCTGCCGCCCGGGGTTGCTCCCGGCTCTCCGGCGCTTTATCAGCGTGGCAATTTCGCGCTGGCCATCGCCGCTGCGGAGCAGTACCTGAAGGAGACGGGCCAGGGCAGAGGGGATGGGCCCCAGGGGGGACCGGCGGGCGTCATCGAGATCGATGCTCTGGTCGCCGCCACGGCGGCAGCGGCGGTCCCGGGCAGGCTCGAGCTGGTCGCGGAGGATCCGAGCGTATTTTTTGACGTAGCCCACAATCGACCGGCCGCCGCCGCTCTGGCCGAATCGGTTCCCGGCGTCGCCGACGGTTCACCGGTGTTCGCGGTGATCTCCATCCTCGACGACAAGGACGCGGCGGGAATCCTCGCCGAACTGGCTCCGGCGATTGAATGCGCGGTTTTCACGGACCTGCCACCCGGAGTACTGGCCGGGGCTGCGCGACCGGGTGCCAGGAGCCACGATCCCGAACGGCTGCTCGAAATCGCCGACCGGATCGGCCTTCGGGCAGAAGTTGCTTCGGATCCGGCCGGGGCGATCGCACGGGCCCGTGAGATGGCCCGGGAACACGGCGGGGTCGTTCTGGCGGCCGGATCCCATTTCCTGCTGCGAGCCACCCGGTCGGGCTGATCGGTTCGGCCCCGGCAATAGCGGTCCCACCAAGGTGCGCAAAGGCCGGGAACTGCGGCGTTATGCGAACATTGACGGGTGAATCGCCAGTCCGGCTCTCAACTACTGTCGATGATGGCTCTGGTCGCCGCCGTGGTGGCGATCGTGATCCTCGTGTTCTTCGGCATCGGCTACCTATTCGGAAGGATGTTCCTCTAGCAGCTCATGCCCCTCGCCATCTTCGGAATCGACAACGCAGGCATCAACCTCGGGATCACTTTCGTGATCCTCGCCCTGGTCGCGATCTGGATCGCCCTGATCGTCTTCACCTTCTCGGACGCCCGGCGCCGGATCTCGGACCCTTTCCTGATCGGCTGCGCAACCGCCGCCTCGTTCTTCCCTTACGTGGGCACGATCGTCTACACGATCCTCCGCCCGCCGGAGTTCCTCGACGACGTCAACGAGCGCGAGACCGAAATGAAGTCTTCGGAGACCCGCCTGCGTCACCTGGACGCGCACTCCTGCCGCAAGTGCGGCTTTCCGACCGAAGCGGACTTCGTACGCTGCCCCGCCTGCCGGACCCGGCTCAAGGAAGCATGCCCTTCCTGCGAGCGTCCGGTCGGCCTCAAGTGGAAGGTCTGCCCCTACTGTGAGCACACGCTGATCGAATCGAAGCGCTCGAAGTCCGGCGCACGGGCTTCGGCGAAGCAGCCCGAGGCCCGACCGGAGCCTGATGCCAGGCGCAGGCGCAGGGACCCTGAAGCAGCGGACGGTGAAACGACGCCCGAGCGCGGCGGAACCTCTTCCAGGCGCAGCGGCCGTCGTGCCGCTCGCAGCGATACCGCCGAGCGCGACGATTCGAGCGGCCGCCAGCAGCCTTCCGGGTCGAGCTCTCGGTCTGAGTCCGGCGGCGAGCCCCCTGCCGGCGAGAGTTCCGATTCCTCCGATCGCCCCGCTCGCAGTGCGACCCGGCGTCGGACGGTGGTGAGTGATGACGACCTTCCGCCGACCCGGACCATCAACGGCGGAGAGTCGGACCGCCCCGGCAGCAGCCGCGATTCCGACTGAACCTGCTCTCCCGAGGCAGTAGTCGGCTGCCCGAATTTTCAATAACCCCGAAACGGAGTAACCAAGACCCATGTCACAGACCCTGATCCTTGTAAAGCCCGATGCCTTCGAACGAGCCCTGACCGGAGAGGTCCTGGCCCGCTTCGAGCGCAAGGGACTGCGCATCGTCGCGCTGAAGAAGCTCACTGCCAGCGAAGCGATCGCCCATGAGCATTACGCCGAGCACACCGAGAAGCCGTTCTTCGGTGAGCTGGTCGACTTCATCACAGGCGGCCCGCTGGTCGCCGCGGTGCTCGAAGGGCCGGAGGCGGTCAAGGCTGCCCGGCAGCTGATCGGAGCGACCAACCCGGTCGAGGCCGAGACCGGCTCGATTCGCGGTGATTTCGCTCTGGAAGTGACTTTCAACATGGTCCACGGCTCCGATTCAGACGAGTCTGCGGCGCGTGAGATCGCGATCTGGTTCCCCGAGGGAATTTAGGGCTGCCGGGCCGGATGCCGGGTCGCCCGGGGTGAAATATCCTCAGGGAGTGGCTGCTCCCTTTCCGGTGATCCTCGCTTCGGCTTCCCCTCAGCGTCGGGAGATGCTGGAGCGGCTCGGTATCGAGTTCGAAGTGGAGGTTTCCGGAGCTGAGGAAATAGTTCACGGGGACCCGAGCGAGGTGGTGCTCGCAAACGCGCTTCTCAAGGCCCGTTCGGTCGCCCGGCCAGGCTCGATCGTGATCGGCTGCGATACCGACGTGGTTCTGGAAGATCACCTGATCGGCAAACCCGAGGACGAGATCCGTGCCCACGAATACCTCGCCCAGCTTTCGGGCCGCAGTCACCGTGTGCTCAGCGGGCTCGCCGTGCTCGGACCGTCCGACGACCAGGCCAGGACCGGAGTGGTGGAGTCGACGGTGCGCTTTCGGGAACTCGACAATCACGAAATCGAGCGCTACCTGGCCGGTGGCGAGTGGCGGGGAAGGGCAGGGGGCTATGCGATCCAGGGGCGCGGATCCTCGTTGGTCGCCGCGATAGAGGGTGATGTCGCGAACGTGATCGGACTGCCGGTCGGCCTGCTGCTGGATCTGGCTCCGGAACTCGACCGGCCGGGCTGAAGCAGGCAGTCGCGGTCGAAACGGCGAGCCGGATGGAGCGGCTCGTTAGAATGACCCGTTCGCTTGCCCTTGCGCAGGCCCGGTGAAGGGCCCGCCGAGGCCCGTCCCGGAGCCGGATCTGATGCAAGTACACGAGCAGCGGCCCCGACAATCGGGCGCAACCGCACCGATAGTGAGAAAGTCAGTCATGAAGCGGTTTCAGGGCTGGCAGTGCCGCCGTCAGACCGGTGCAGCCGCAGTCGCCCGAAACCATCCCCACAGAACGAAGATCAGGCCCAATCCATGTATCGCAAGCAAGTACGCCGCCGCCGCGCCGTCCTGATCGGACTGGTCGTGCTCGGCTTTCTGCTGCTCACGATCACCTTCGGCAGCGGCTCAGGCGGTGTGGGAAGTGGGGCCGGATCGGTCTTCGGGCCGTTCGAGAAGGTCGCCAGCGGGGCACTCAAGCCGGCCCGGGACCTGGTCAACTGGTTCGACGAGACGCTCGCCGCCCGAGGCGACCTCGAGCGTGTGGAGGGTCAACTCGAAGATGCCCGCGCTCTGGCGGTTGCCGGCCAGGTTGCGATTCAGGAAAACCAGCAGCTGCGCAAGCTGGTCAAGCTGAAGCGCCGCGGCAACATTCCCGACACCTATACACCGGTGTCAGCCTCGGTCATTTCGAGGTCGCCGACGATCTGGTACTCGACGGTCGGTATCGACAAAGGCAGCTCTGAAGGCATCGCTCTGGACGACCCCGTGATCAACGGCGACGGCCTGGTCGGGCGGGTCAGCTCGGTCAGCCGCGGCAATTCGGTCGTCACTCTGATCACCGACAGCTCCAGCGCGGTTACCGCCAAGGTTCTGCCGAGCGGCGCTCAGGGGGTGGTCAGGCCGAAGATCGGGGCACCCGGCGAACTGGTGCTCGAGTTTCTCGACGAGACCAGGAACATCGGCCGCGGCCAGGCCGTAGCGACCTCGGGTTGGCGCGGCGAGGGGCTGTCTTCGCTCTATCCGCCGAACCTGCCGATCGGCGAGGTCGAGGCCGCTCCGATCGACGAGCGGGAGGCGATCCAGACGGTTGAGATTTCACTCTTCCCCGACCTCCGCAACCTCGATCTCGTACAGGTGCTGACCGGAGGCGAGCGCGGATGATCATCACGACCAAGGTCGCGGCCAGGATCATCGCGGTGCTCTTCGTCGCCATCCTGCTTCAGAACTCCTTCTTTTCGATGGTCGAAGTCTTCGGGGCGCCGATCTGGATTCTTCCCGCGCTGGCGGCCGTCTTCGGTCTGCTCGGCGGCAGCATGGTTGGGGCCACGGTCGGCTTCACGATCGGATTCTTCGCTGACGGCCTGGTCGACGGACCGCTCGGCACCGCCTGCCTCATCTTCATGGCGATCGGTTACGCGACCGGACTCTTTCGCGAGCGTGGTGACCAGCCGCCGACCCTTGCGGCCGCGCTGATCGCCGGCGCAGCCACTTTCGCAGCCAGCCTGGCGCTCGGGCTCTTCACGATCCTGCTCGGCTTCGACGGCTATCTCAGCGCTGCTGCCCTGCCGGACCTGCTGCTTCAGGGCATCTACGGCTTTTTGCTGGCGGTCCCGCTCTTTATCCTCTTGAGGAGGATCCTCAGGCCGGCTCTGGTCGAAGAACGCTCCAGCAGAAAGAGCGAACCGACTCCTTCGGGAGCCTGAGGGGTTACTTCAGCAGCCCATGAGAATCGAACCCGTAATCACAAAGCCGAAAACACGCAGGGGAACCGCCCTGCGGGTCGCCGTCATCGGCGGCATCGGACTGGCGCTGTTCGCGGTGCTCTTCTTCAGGCTGTGGTCGCTCCAGGTGGTGACCGGCGATCAGTACCTGGCCGAAGCCAACGACAACCGGACCAAGGAGGTGACCGTCCGGGCACCGCGAGGTCGCATCCTCGACCGGGAGGGCAACGTCCTGGTCGACAACCGGACCAGCATGGCCCTCGAACTCGACCCGCTGCAGATCCCGACCGATACGGCCGAGCGCCGCAAGCTGTTCGGCTCCCTGGCCGAAGTTCTGGGCCGCGACCTCGACTGGGTCCGCTCGCGCTACCGCTCTGAACTCGAGTCGAACCCGCCGGGCAGCCCGATCACTCTGGTCAGGGACGTCGACGACGACATCGTCTACTACCTCCAGGAGAACCAGGCCCGCTATCCGGAGGCACAGATAAACAGGGTTTTCGTGCGCCGGTATCCGCAGGGAATCCGGGCGGCGCATCTGCTCGGCAGCGTCGGCGAGGTGAACGCCGAAGACCTCGAAGAGCAGGCCAACCAGGGTCTCGAGCCGGGCGACAACCTCGGCAAGGCCGGGATCGAGCAGACCTACGACGAAACCCTGCGTGGCGGCAACGGTCTGACCCGCATCCAGGTCGATTCGCTGGGCAGGGTCAAGGGCGAACTCCGGTCGAGGAATCCCGAGCCCGGGGACTCGCTCCGCCTGACCATCGACCCCGACGTCCAGTCGGCCGGCGAGGCAGCCCTGACCAGCGTCGGACTGCCCGGCGCATTCGTCACGATGGACGTGAACAACGGCGAGATACTCGGCCTGGCTTCGAACCCGACCATCGATCCTTCGATCTTCACCCGTCCGCTCGGCCAGGCCGAAGCCGACCGGCTCTGGGACGAGGATCAGGGCGCACCGATGTTCAACCGCGCAATCGGCGGCGGCTACCCGGTCGGCTCCGTCTACAAGCCGATCACCGCCATAGCCGGCCTCGACGCGGGCGTGGTCACGCCTTCGACCGTCATTCAGGACAACGGTCAGATCGAGATTTCCGATCAGGTGTTCACCAATGCCGGCAGTCAGCCGCATGGTCCGGTCGATCTGCGCCGCGCGATGGAGGTCTCCTCCGACGTTTACTTCTATTCGCTCGGTGCCCGGATGAACGGGACCAACAAGCTTCAGCGCTGGTCGCGGGAGTTCGGGATCGGCGAGCCGACCGGTATCGACCTCCCCGGGGAGGCATCCGGACTGCTTCCCACGCCGGCCTGGAGGAACGACCTGTTCGCCAAGGGTGAGACCGACCGACCCTGGGCGATCGGTGACAACGTGCAGCTTTCGATCGGCCAGGGGGACCTGCAGGCGGATCCGCTCCAGATGGCCGTCGCCTATGCCGCGCTCGGCAACGGCGGCAGCATCGTCGAGCCCCATACCGCACTTCAGTCGGAGGATCCGGCCGGTCGGGTAATCAACGAGTACCAGCCGGAGATCAACCGGACGATCGACCTCGACCCGAATGCGCGAAGGGTCATCCTCGACGGACTCAACGACGCCGCCCAGCAGCCGGAAGGGACGTCCTACGGAGTCTTCGGCGGTTTCCCGGTCCCGGTAGCGGGCAAGACCGGCACCGCCGAGCGCCCGCCGAACGGGGACCAGTCCTGGTACGTGGTGCTGGCCCCGTACCCGAACCCGAAGATCGTCACCGCGGTGACGGTCGAACAGGGAGGATTCGGTGCCGATACCGCTGCGCCGATCGCTCTTCAGATCCTCTCGGCGTATTTCGGTCGCGAGGCAAAGCAGGTCAGCGGTGGAAGCGGGAACGTCGAGTAATGGAATCCTCCGGGATACCTCGAGCCGACTCCGGGCACTACCTGCCCAAGGTCGGGCTGCTCGAGAAGGTCGGGCTTCGCGACATGGACGGGTGGTTGGCGTTCTCGGCTCTGGGCCTGCTGGTCTGCTCTATCTACACGCTCAGCCAGACGAGCGCCCAGGTTGTCCCAGGCGCACCCGACTACTTCCCCCAGCGTCAGGCCGTGTACGGTCTCGTGGGTATTGTGGCGATGATTGCTATCGCCCGCGTCGACTATTCGCGCTTTCGCGAGCTGCGGGTCGGCATCTACACATTTCTATGCGCATCCATCCTGACCATCTTCGCTTTCGGCTTCACCTCGAGGGGCTCGACCCAGTCTCTCGACCTGCCGTTCTTCACGTTCCAGCCGGCCGAACTGGGCAAGCTGCTGCTGGTCCTTTCGCTGGCCGGCTTCGTCATCGACGGAGCCCGGCGCGGGTCGGAACGACAGCGCACGCTGAGGTATCTGGCGCTGGGTCTGGCACCGACCGGCATGGTGCTGCTTCAGGATCTCGGTACTTCCCTGGTCTACGGGGCGATCACGATCGCGATCATGGTCGCAGCCGGCGTACGCTGGTCGCACCTGGCGGCGATCGGGGCCGGTCTGGTCGCGTTCATAGCCATCGTGCTCGTAGCGATGCCGATGGCCGGCGCTCCGGTGCTCAAGGAGTATCAGCAGGAACGGCTCACCTCTTTTCTTTCCCCGACCTCCGACATCGGCGGTGCGGGTTATCAGCAAAACCAGGCCAAGGTGGCCGCGGGATCCGGTGGAACTACCGGCCGCGGCGACCAGGCCACACAGTCGCGTCTCGGCTTCGTACCCGAGCGGCACACGGACTTCATTTTCGCCGTGGTCGCGGAGCGGTACGGTTTCGTCGGGGCAGCGCTGGTCTTATCCCTTTTTGCCCTGCTTTTCTGGCGGGCATTGCGTCTGATGACGCTCTCGAAGAACTTCTACGGAACCCTGGTCGCGGCGGGAATCGCCAGCGCCATCATGTTCCAGGTCTTCGTCAACGTGGGAATGAACCTCGGCATCATGCCGATCACCGGCATACCTTTGCCGCTGATGAGCTACGGAGGTTCGGCGGTTATCGCCACCTTCCTGATGATCGGGGTCCTGCAGAGCATTCACATCGAGTCGCGTGCCGGTCAGAGGGGCCCGTGGAGCCAATAACGGCTTCCGGGCAACGAATCTGAACGGAAACGCCCCAATGAAAAAAACTATCGTCGTATCGGCCGACCGCGGTGAAACGCGAGTCGCCGTACTCGAAGCAAAAACAGTCAAGTCCCAGCGCGAAGTCGCCGAGGTCTACATCGAAAGACGCGGTGGCCGCTCGCTGGTCGGCAACATCTATCTCGGCAAGGTCGACAACGTCCTTCCGGGCATGGAGGCCGCATTCGTCGACATCGGACTCGAGCGCAACGGATTTCTCCACGTTGACGAAATCCTGCTGCCGGACGGCCAGCAGGCCCCGCGGCGAGGCCGCGGTCAGGGCCGCCGGATCGATGAACTGATCAAGCCCAAGCAGGAGATCCTGGTCCAGGTCATCAAGGACCCGATCAAGAGCAAGGGCGCGAGGCTCTCGATGAACGTCACGATCGCCGGCCGCTACCTGGTCTACGCGCCCAACGGAAGCGGGGTCGGCGTCAGCCGGCGCCTGGCTGACAAGGAGCGCGAGCGGCTGCGTCGCATGGTCGGTCGCACCTACGACGGCCCTGGTGGGCTGATCGTCCGGACCGCCGCCCACGGAGCCAAGAAGCCCGATTTCGTGCGCGAGATCGCCTACCTTCACCGGCTCGGCGACGTGCTCGAGAAACGCAAGCAGGGAGTCAAGGCACCGTCGCTCGTCTTCCAGGAGCAGGATCTGCCGGTCCGCGTACTGCGTGACGTTTTCCTCAACGAATTCGACAAGGCGGTGATCGACGAGGAGAAGCAGTTCGAAAGGGTCACGAGCTTCTTCCAGCGCACGGCGCCGGAGCTGGTCGACGGCGTCGAGCTCTACAAAGGCAACAAGCCGCTGTTCGAAAAGTGGGACATCGAAAAGGCGATCCAGTCGACGCTGGGTGCCCGGATCGACCTGCCTTCCGGCGGTTACCTGATCATCGACTACACCGAAGCCCTGACCGTGATCGACGTCAACTCCGGATCCTTCACCGGCCGCGGCAAGGGCGGCCTCGAAGAGACCATCACCAGGGTCAACACCGAGGCGGCGGCCGAAGTGGTGCGCCAGCTCAGACTGCGAGATATCGGCGGCATCATCGTCATCGACTTCATCGACATGGCACGCGGAAAGAACCGCGACAAGGTTCTTGGAACGCTGCGCTCGGCGCTCGATGCCGACAAGTCGAAGAGCTACCTGGTCGAGATCTCGCCGCTCGGCCTGGTCGAGATGACCCGGCAGAACATCACCGACGGGGTCCGCGAGATCCTCACCGTCAAGTGCCCGACCTGCGAGGGCGAGGGCGTGGTGCTCTCGGCTCAGACGGTCGCGCTCGAAGGCCTGCGCAAGATGCGGGAGATCGCTGCCGACGACTCAGAGAACGAAGCTTTCCTGATCCGGGTCAACCCCAAGGTTGCGGCCCTGCTGAACCACAGCGACAGCGGCCTGCTCGAACTCGAGGAGGAGACCGGCAAGCAGTTCCACTTCGAAGGCGGAGAGGCCCTGCCGATCAGCAACTTCGAACTGATCGAGTCGGGTGACCGCAAATCGATCGAGGAGCGGGCCCTGCCGTTCCGGCCCGAGGAGGAGGTGCTGGTCACGATCGAAGAGCCGCACATGTACGAGGCTGACGACGCGATCGCGAGGATCGACTCCTACATCATCAGCGTGACCGGAGCCGCCGACTGGGTCGGCGAACGACGCATGGTCAGGATCGAGTCGGTCGAAAGGGCGTCGGCGGTTGCTTCACTGCTGCCCGACGCCGAGCAGCCCGAGCGCAGCCAGCCGAAGAAGGAAAGTTCCGGAAACGGTTCCGGCGGAGGTTCGGGGCGCAAGGGACGCGGCGGCCGTGGAGGCCGCAGCCGCTCCCGCAATGGCGGGCAGGGCTCCAGGGGCGGCCAGGGCGGCAGGCAGCCCGCATCGGACTCCGCTGAGGGCGATGACCCTCCCGGGGCATCCGCAGACGCAGAAGCGGACGAGGCAGCGTCCACCGAGCATGACGGCGAACTCGCTCCGAAGCCTGCCGAGGGCGGTGCGGCAGTGCCGTCGGAGCAGTCCCAGGCCGGCTCCGAGGGGCCTGAACAGCCCGAATCCGGGAAGTCGGTAAACTCCCGGCGGTTCGGCCTCAGGCGCGGACGACGCAGGCGTGGGCGTGGTCCCGAAAGCAACGCCGGAAGCTGACCTTACCCAGACAAGGATTTGTGAGTTCGATTATGTACGCGGTTGTTGAAAGTGGTGGCAAGCAGTATCGGGTCGAAGAAGGCACGGTGCTGGTCGTCGACCGCCTCGAGGCGGAGGCAGGCGACAAGGTTGCCCTGAGGCCGGTGCTGGTCAGCGGCGAGAAGTTCGTCGCCAAGGCGGCTGAACTCGAGAAGATCAAGGTCGAGGCAACGGTTACCGAGCACCTTCGCGGCGACAAGATCAAGGTCTTCAAGTACAAAGCCAAGAAGGGCTACAGCCGCAGGGCCGGCCATCGTGCCGAACTCACCAAGCTGGAGATCACTTCCCTGGGCGGTGGCGCGAAGAAGAAGGCTGCGCCGAAGAAGGCTGCGGCCGAGGCCGAAGAGCCCAAGGCGGAAGCCTGCGGCCACCAAGACCGAAGAGAAGCCCGCTGCCGAAGAAGCCCGCTGCGAAGAAGCCTGCCGCGAAGAAGCCCGCGGCCAAGAAGCCGGCAGCGAAGAAGGACGACGCCAAGCCCGCGGCCAAGAAGCCGGCCGCCAAGAAGCCGGCCGCAAAGCCCAAGGCTGCCGCCAAGCCCAAGGCTGCTGAAAAGACTGAAGACAAGGCGCCGGCCGACAAGCCCGCCGCTGAGAAGGAGGACACTGATGGCGCATAAGAAAGGTCTCGGTTCTTCAAGGAACGGTCGTGACTCGAACCCCAAGATGCTCGGGGTCAAGGTCTTCGCCGGCCAGAGCGTGAGCGGCGGCGAGATCATCGTCCGCCAGCGTGGCACCCGCTTCTGGCCCGGTGACGGAACCGGCCTGGGCAAGGACCACAGCATTTTCGCCACCCGGCCGGGAACGGTCGAGTTCAAGCCCGGCCGCCGCGGCCGCGTCATCTCGGTCCAGAGCGCCGAGTAGCGCCTGGCTGAACGGCCGATTTCGGCCCGAACGTCTTTCCGGAGGCCCGCTGAAGCGGGTCTTCGTCGTTGAGGGCTGCCGGTAGCCGCAAGCCCGGCTTCGGCCGTGGTCCGATCCCCATACCCTTAGCCGATGCTCTACGACAAGGCCAGGATCTACGTGGAGGGCGGTGCCGGCGGCAACGGCAGCATCTCCTTCCGGCGCGAGGCACATGTGCCGCGCGGCGGGCCCGACGGCGGCGACGGCGGCCACGGAGGCGGAGTCGTGCTCGAATGCGATCCCTCGCGTCGTGATCTCGGCACCCTTCGTTCCAAGCACTTCCGGGCCCAGCGTGGAAGCCACGGTGAGGGCTCCCGCAAGCAGGGCGCGCGCGGGGAGGACCAGGTCATCCGCGTCCCGCCGGGAACCCAGACGGTCTCGGTCAGCGGCGCGGTCATCGACCTGACCGAGCCCGGCCAGACGGCGGTGCTTGCCCGCGGCGGCCGCGGAGGCCACGGCAACAAGCGCTTCTCGACTTCGGTCCGCCAGGCGCCGCGTTTCGCCGAGAACGGCACCAGCGGCGAGTCCGGCTGGGTCGAACTCAGGCTGAAGCTGCTGGCCGACGCCGGACTGGTCGGGCTGCCCAACGCCGGCAAGTCTTCCCTGCTCAGCCGGCTGACCCGGGCCGACCCCAAGGTCGCCGACTATCCCTTCACCACGCTGGAGCCAGTGCTCGGAACGATCGAAAGCGACGACCGCCAGGTCGTGCTGGCCGACATCCCGGGCCTGATCGAAGGAGCGGCCGAAGGAGCCGGTCTCGGTCACGAGTTCCTCGCCCACATCGAGCGCTGCGCGATGCTGGTCCACGTGGTCGAGCTGGCGCCGTCTTCAGGCGACCCGATGGAGAACTACCGCACGGTCAGGGCGGAGCTGGAGGCCCGTGGAGCCGGCCTGGAAGCGCTGCCGGAACTGGTCGCCCTCTCGAAGGCCGACCTCTGGACCGAGGCCGACACCGCCGACCAGGTCGCTGAGTGGAAAGAGGCCCTGGGCGACACCGTGCTCGGCGTGCTGGCGGTTTCATCGGCCACCGGAACCGGCCTGGACGCTCTGACCGAGGCCATAGTGCGCTCGGTCCCGGAGACGGTCGAGGCACCGAAGCCTGCATCCGGGCCGCTGGATGTCGAGTTCGAGTCCGAGCACATGACCTACCGCCCGAAAGGCGAAGGCGGCTACTCGGTCGAGCAGGAGGGGGAGAGCTGTCTTCCGGATCCACGGCCGCGGGGTCGAGGTCCTCTTCGACCGCTTCGACCTGGCCAACGACGAGGCCCTCGGCTACCTCGAGACCCGCCTGACCGAGATGGGTGTGATGGCCGAGTTGAGGCGCGCAGGCTTTGAGTCCGGAAACGAGATCCGGGTCGGCGATTACGAGTTCGAGCTCTACTAGGGCATCTGCTCCCCACTCATCTAGGCTGGTCAACCGATGACTCTTGTGGTGAAACTCGGATCCTCGATCGTGGCTGCCGACGACGGCAGCCTGCGAACCGGCGTGCTCGATTCCGTCTGTGCCCAGGCTTCGGCGTTGCGCCGGGCCGGTGAGCCGCTGGTCATGGTCACTTCGGGCTCGATCGCCAGGGGGATACGGATCCTCGGTCTCGAAGCCCGTCCCCGCGCGATCGACGAACTCCAGGCTGCCTCGGCGGTAGGGCAGGGCGCGCTGTTCCGTGAATACGAGACCCGGCTGGAGCGGGCGAAGTAGCGGCCGCACAGGTCCTGCTCACCGCATCCGACGTCGCCAGTCGAACGAGCTACCTTTACGCCCGCCAGACGCTGCGACGCCTGCTGGAGTGGGGGGTGGTGCCGGTCATGAACGAGAATGACACCACCGCGACCGACGAAATCACCTTCGGCGACAATGACTTCCTTGCCGCCCAGGTGGCGATCATGCTCGAAGCGAGGCTTCTGGTCCTGCTTACCAATACCGACGGGGTCTATACCGCCGACCCGGGATCCGATCCCGATGCCAGGTTGATCGAGCGGGTCGAAGACTTCAGCGACCTCGCCGACATGGACATCGGCGACAGGACCTCCGTGTTCGGAAGCGGCGGCATGCGAAGCAAGGTCGCAGCGGCCGAGATGGCCTCGAAGTCCGGCATTGAGGTCCGGATCTGCAACGGCACGGTGGAAGGGACGCTCGCTGCGCGCAGCTGCCGGCGAGGCTGCGGGAACGGCCTTCGATTCACATGGCTCCCCTGCGTCGAGCTTCAAGCTCTGGCTTCGATACGCAAAACCGTCGATCGGCCGGATCGTGGTCGATGACGGTGCCGCGAGAGTGCTGAAGAAGAGTGGCTCGAGCCTGCTTCCGGTCGGAGTCACCGGGATCGAGGGCCGCTTCGAAGCCGGGGATGCGGTCGAGGTGATCGGACCCGAAGGCCTGGTCGGCAAAGGCGTCGCCAGCTACTCGTCCGACGAAGTCGATCGGATCAAGGGAATGAAGAGCGGTGAGGTGCGCGCTCTGATGCCCCAGGCATCCGAAGAGATCGTCCACCGCGACTACTTCGTGCTCAGCTGAGCCCCGCGTTACGATTGACCGATGGAAAGCACGGCCACCGACATCGCCACAGACTGCGCCGCCGCGCAGGTCGCTGCCCGCAGCCTCGCCGCTGCCACCACCGCGGACAAGAACCGCGCCCTCGAGTCGATCGCCGGAGGCCTGCTCGAGCGCACTGAAGCGATCCTCACGGCCAACGCCGAGGATCTCGCCGACGAGCGTGCCCAGGGCCTGAGTGACGCTCTCACCGACCGCCTCAGCCTCGACCGCGCGCGGATCGAAGCGATGGCTGAAGGAGTACGGGCCGTGGCCGCCCTCGAGGACCCGGTCGGCGAAGTCATCGAACACCGCAGCCTCGACAACGGCATCGAACTGAGCAAGGTGCGGGTTCCGCTCGGAGTCGTCGCGGTGGTCTACGAGGCAAGACCCAACGTGACCATCGACTGTGCCGTACTGACGATCAAGAGTGGCAACGCCATCCTGCTCCGGGGGTCGAGCTACGCCGAGCGCACCAATACGGCGCTGGCCGACGTAGTGCGCGAAGGCCTGTCCGATGCCGGGCTGCCGGCCGACTCGGTCGTGCTTTCGACCGGAGGCGGCCGTGAGCAGCTGGCCGAGCTCGCCACCCAGGAGGGCGTGGTCGACCTGCTCATCCCGCGGGGCGGGGAGGGCCTGAAGAACGCCCTCAAGGATGTCGCGACTGTGCCGGTGATGTACGCCGCGTCGGGCAACAACCACGTCTACGTCCACGCCGATGCCGACCTCGCAATGGCCCGTTCGATCGCCGTCAACGCGAAGGTCAACCGTCCCGGTGTCTGCAACGCCGCCGAGACCCTTCTGGTGGATCGCGCGGTGGCTGCCGAATTCCTGCCCGGCGTGCTGGCCGACCTGCGCGACAACGGCGTTGAACTGGTCGGGGACCCGCAGACTGTGGCCGCATCGGACGGAGTCGATGTCGCCCCCGCCGAGGCCGCTGACTGGGATACCGAGTTCCTCGACCTCAAGCTGGCGGTCGGCATCGTCGACGGCCTCGATGCCGCAATCGAGCACGTGAACCGCCACGGCAGCGGCCACTCCGAAGCGATCGTCACCGGATCAGCCGAGGCTGCCGACCGCTTCACCACCGAGGTCGACGCGGCCGCGGTCTACGTCAACGCATCCACCCGCTTCACCGACGGTTTCGAGTACGGAATGGGAGCCGAGATCGGAAACTCGACGCAGAAGCTCCACGCGAGGGGGCCGATCGGCCTGCGCGAGTTGACCACGTTCAAGTACGTCGCCCGCGGCGACGGCCAGATACGTGCCTGACGCCGGCACCGCCGCTCGGCGGATCGGGGTGTTCGGATCTGCCTTCAACCCGCCTCAGAACGCCCATGTCGCAGTCGTCGAGGCCGCGATCTCGCAGTTCGGTCTCGACCGGTTGATCGTCGTACCGACCGGTCACGCCTACCACAAGGATCCGGAGTCTGATCCGGGCCCGGAGGCCAGGCTGGCGCTGGCGCAGGCGGCATTCGAGGGCATCGACGGCGTGAGCGTCTCGCCGGTTGAAGTCGAGCGCGAAGGGCCGTCCTACACGTATGTAACGCTTGAACGGATTGAGGCAGACAATCCGGACAGCGAGATCCACCTGTTGATGGGCGCCGATACGGCCAGGGGATTCGGTGGCTGGAAACATCCGGAGCGCATCCTCGAACTGGCCCGGGTCGGAGTCGCACCCAGGCCCGACGTGCGCCGGGAGGAAGTGGAAGGCGTCTTCGAAGGGCTGGCAGCCTCCGGAGGACTCTCCTTCATCGAGATGCCCGAGGTGGACCTTTCTTCGAGCCTGGTCCGCCGGCAGATCGAGGCGGGACAGACGGTCAGCGGCATGGTGCCCGCTCCAGTGGCGAAAATGATCGACAATGAAGGGCTATATGGGTCTGAACAGTGAAGAACTGACCGAAGCGATCGTCCAGTTGGCCGATGCCAAGCTGGCCGCGGACATCGTCGCCCTCGACATGCGCCCGCTGGTCACCTACACCGACTACCTGGTCATCTGCACGGCGCGAAACGAACGTCAGGCTGAAGCGATCGCCGACGACGTCCATATCCGGATGAAGCGGGATCACTCGCTGCTGCCCGCCAACCCCGACCGCGCGGACAACATCGGCTGGCGCGTGCTCGACTACCTCGACTGTGTCTTCCACGTATTCACCGAGGAGGCCCGGGGCAGGTACGACCTCGAGGATCTATGGCACGAAGCGCCGCGTCTGGAGCTCGAACTGAGTCCTCCGGGGGAGCCCGGCCAGGAGTCCGTCTCCGCCGCCTGAAGCTGCGAGACGGGTTTCCAGCCAGGCCCGTCCGCGAGAGGAGTCCGGGGTCTCGGGCCGATCGCTGTAAAATGGCCGTCGCTTCACCGTTTGGGGCTATAGCTCAGCTGGCAGAGCGCTTGCATGGCATGCAAGAGGTCCCCGGTTCGATCCCGGGTAGCTCCACTCGATTCGCCTCTGGCTCTGTCGAGCGGCCGGACGAGCGAAAACCCGGTCCTTGCGGCCGGGCCGGCTGCGGTGAGTAGGATCAGTCCATGGATTCTGCCCCCGCGGCTAACGACGCCCTGACCGCCGCCTCCGGCTTCACCATGCCGGCCGAATGGGAGCCGCACGAGCTGACCCTGGTCGCCTGGCCGCAGCGCGAGAACGCGTGGCGAGGGACCACGATCGAGGCTGCGCGCGATACCCACGCCGAGGTGGTCGCCGCGATCTCCGAGTTCGAGCCGGTTCTGCTGGTCGCCGATCCTTCGCAGGCGTCCGACGCCCGCTCGCGGGTGCCGTCGCAGAACGTCGAGATCCTCGAGCTGCCGATCGATGACTCCTGGCTGCGCGACTCGGGGCCGATCGTGATCGCCGACGGACTCGGCAACCGTGCGGGTATGGACTTCCGCTTCAACGCCTGGGGCGAGGCGTTCACGCCCTACGACGACGACGCGGCGGTGGCCGGGCGAATCCTCGATCACCTTGGCATCGACCGGATCGAGAGCCCGATGGTGCTCGAAGGTGGCTCGATCGCCGTCGACGGTGAGGGGCTGCTGGTCACTACGGAACAGTGCCTGCTGGACCCGACCAGGAATCCCGACCTGGGCTATCGCGAGATCGCCGCCGAACTGACCGGCCGGCTCGGCGTCGAGCGGGTGATCTGGCTGGGTGACGGGCTGCTGGAGGACGTCGACACCGACGGCCACGTCGACAACATCTGCTGCTTCTTCGAGCCCGGAAAGGCGCTGCTGCAGACGGTCGCCGAGGAGTCTGACTCCAACTGGCAGAGCACCCGCGAGAACCTGCGTCGCCTCGAAGCAGCCGGGGTGGAGGTGACCCAGCTCGAACTGCTGCCGCGAATCGCCGGTGAGGACGACGGAGTCGTGGTGGTTCCGTATACGAACTTCTACGTCGCCAACGGAGCCCTGATCGTGCCGGTCGGTGGGGTCGATCCCGAAATGGACGCGGAGGCCCTGCGCCGGATCGGCGAGCTGTTCCCCGATCGTGAACCGGTCGGCATCGACGGCCGGACCCTGGCCCTCGGTGGCGGCGGCATCCACTGCATCACCCAGCAGGTTCCTGCACCCCGGCGACAGGAAGGTTGAGAGAGGAAGTGACCGAGCATGGATTCGAGATAGTCGACGCCACCGGTCCGCCGCCCGAGTCCTGGGCACGGGTCGACTCACCGCGCCGGACTCCCTATCGGGTCGGCGCGGTCCAGCAGGCCTGGAATCCCGACGCCGAAGCCCACCTCGACTCGCTGGCGGCCGGCGTCCGGATCGCTGCCGAACGCGGCGCCGAGATCGTCTGCCTCCAGGAGCTGACCCTTTCTCCATACTTCGCGGTGACCGAGGACCGGGTCGAAGAGGCGGCCTCCTTCGCCGAGGACGTCGAAGACGGCCCGACCACCGGCTTCGCCCGCGAGATGGCGAGCGAGACGGGCGCGTTCGTCCACGCCTCGCTCTACGAGCGGGCCGACGACGGCGGTATCGGTTTCAACACCGCGATCTGTGTCGCTCCGGACGGGGACCTGATCGCCCGCACCCGCAAGCTTCACATCCCGGTTACCGCCGGCTATTACGAGGACCGCTACTTCCGGCCCGGCGACACCGGCTATCCGGTGATCTCAGTCGGGGAGGCCAGCTTCGGCTTCCCGACCTGCTGGGACCAGTGGTTCCCCGAGCTCGCCCGGGCCTACTCGCTGGGTGGGGCGGAAGTGATCGTCTACCCGACTGCGATCGGGTCCGAGCCCGACCACCCCGGTTTCGACACCGAGCCGCTCTGGGAGAGGGTTATCGTCGGCAACGGGATAGCCAACGGCACCTTCATGATCGCGGTCAACCGGATCGGAACCGAGGACCCGCTGACCTTTTACGGGTCGTCTTTTGTCTCGGACCCGTATGGCCGGGTGCTGGCGCAGGCTCCGAGGGACCGTCCCGCGGTTATCGTCGCCGACCTCGACCTGGATCAGCGCAAGGACTGGCTCGACCTGTTCCCGTTCCTGGGTACCAGACGGCCTGACACCTATGCGCCGCTGACCGAAGAGGCCTGAGCGCGCGCGGCCGGCGCGTTTCTCAGCCCGACTCGACGTGCTTCTTCAGGCCCGAAGTGGCGTCGTTGGTCAGCCAGCCCTTGACCTTGTCTTCGACGGGCCCCTTGAGCAACAGCCCGAGCATGCGTCCGGTGTCTGCCTCGAGCGCATAGATCGCGCGGGTCAGGCCGCTCTCGATCTCCTCGAGCTTCCATGAGCCCGTCAGCCACTTCATGTCGCCCTTCTTCTGCTCCCAGGTCATGCCGGTCTCCGGCTGATAGGCGAAGGCGATTCTCGAGGTCACGGTCCGCACTTTCGCGTCGGATTTGATCTCGACCAGCTCGGCCCGTCCTTCGGCGTCTTTGGCCAGCACGTCGGCCGAGATCATCGCCTCCTGCCAGTTGGGCGTGCTCTCGAGGTCAGAGATGATTTCGTAGCACTGCGAAACCGTGGCGGTGACTTCGACCGTGCTTGAAGCTTTGAGGATTCCCATATCGTGATGCTATCCGGCAATGGCGGATGAAGTCCGCTCGCGGGGGCCGGGTCGGCGGACAGGTATCTTTGGCAGATGAGCGAGATCCGCCTGAACGGCGTGCACCACATCAGCTGCATCACCGGCGACGCGCCCGGAAACGTCGAGTTCTATTCCGGCCTGCTCGGGATGAGGTTGGTCAAGAAGACCGTCAACCAGGACGACCCGTCCGTATATCACCTGTTCTACGGCGACGAGAAGGGCAGCGCCGGCTTCGACCTGACCTTCTTCGAGTACCCCGGCGCGAGACCGGGCAGGGCCGGCGCGGGCATGGTCCACCGGATCCTGTGGCGGCTCCCCTCGGCCGAAGCTCTCGCCTACTGGGCGCACCGCCTCGACGCCGCGGGTATCAGCTCGCAGGCAACCGAGGTCGACTCCCGGCTTGCCGGAACCGGTATCGACACGGGTCAGACGGGCCTGCTGTTCGCAGACCCCGAGGGCCTCGAGCATGAATTCCTGGTCTACGACGGTGACGAAGAGCCGCTGGTGCCGCTTCACAGCGAAGTCCCTCCGAAGTTCGCGATCGGCGGATTCCACGGCGTGCGCGCCTACTCCGCCGCCGCGGAAGGAACGGAGCAGGTGCTCTCCAGGGTGCTCGGATTCGAGGATCTGGGCGACGGCGCCTGGGGCGTCTCCGCGGACTCCCGCTCCGGCGTCTACCTGCTTGATCCGTCGCCCGAGGAGCGTCAACTGGCCGGTGCCGGCACCGTGCACCACATCGCCTGGGCAACCCGGCTGGAGGACCAGGACGAGTGGCAGCGCCACGTGACCGGATTCGGCCTCTACGCCACGCCGGTTATCGACCGCTTCTACTTCCGCGCCGTCTACTTCCGGGAACCCGGAGGTGTGCTGTTCGAACTGGCGACGAGGGGACCGGGTTTCGCCACCGACGAGGACCCGGAGACTCTCGGCGAGAGGCTCTCGCTACCGCCCGATTTGGAAGCGTTGCGCGATCAGGTCGAGCCGATGCTCAAGCCCCTTCCCGACGTGACGCAGTGGCGTCCCGCCGGGGCTCCTGCCTCCGAACCTTCATAGACTGCGCGCCATGAGCCGGTACGAACCTCGCGAGATCGAGGGCAGATGGCAGCGTGTCTGGGCCGACGAAGGCACCTGGAAGGTCGCCAACCCCGGCCAACCCGGCTACGACGACTCGAAGCCGAAGTCATACGTGCTCGAGATGCTGCCCTACCCGTCGGGGGAGCCTCATGTGGGGCACCTCAAGTGCTACTCGGTCGGTGACGCGATCGCCCACTTCCGGCGCCGCAACGGATACGAGGTCATCCATCCGATGGGCTACGACTCCTTCGGGCTGCCGGCCGAGAACAACGCCATCAAGACGGGAGTTCCGCCGCTGGTCGCGACCGAGAAGTCGATCGAATCCTTCCGTCGCCAGTTCACCGAGTGGGGGATCTCGATCGACTGGGATCGCGAGCTCGCCACCCACACTCCCGAGTACTACCGCTGGACCCAGTGGATATTCCTGCAGCTCTTCCGGGAAGGACTGGCCTACCGGACTCAGGCTCCGGTCCAGTGGTGCCCGAAAGACGCGACCGTGCTCGCCAACGAACAGGTCGTGGACGGCCGCTGTGAGCGCTGCGGGACCGAGGTGGTCACCCGCAACCTCAGGCAGTGGTTCTTTCGCACAACTGCATACGCCGAGCAGCTTCTGGCCGACTTCGACGAGCTCGAGTCGTGGCCCGAGCACGTGATCACGATGCAGAAGAACTGGATCGGTCGCTCTGAAGGCGCCGAGGTCAGCTTCCGGTGCGAAGATGCCGACCTCGACTTCCCGGTCTTCACGACCAGGCCGGACACCCTGTTCGGGGCGACCTTCTTCGTGCTCGCCCCCGAACACCCGGAGCTCGAGCGACTGGTCGAAGGAACCGAAGCCGAATCCGCCGTTCGTGAATACGTCAACTCGGTCGCCCGTGAGTCCGTTCAGACCCGTGGTGATGAAGACCGCCCCAAGACCGGTGTCCCGCTCGGCCGTACCGTCACCAACCCGGTCAACGGTGAAGAGATCCCGATGTTCGTCGCCGACTACGTCCTGATGGACTACGGCACCGGTGCAGTGATGGCCGTACCCGCTCATGATGAGCGCGACTTCGCTTTCGCACAGGCCTTCGACCTTCCGGTCGAGCGGGTCATCGAGGCTCCTTCGGATGCCGAGGAGGGCGAAGGCTCGCTTCCTTATGCGGGTGACGGTCCGATGGTCAACTCCGGGCGCTTCGACGGCCTCGACAACCGCCAGGCCTACGGGCAGATCGTCGCCTGGCTGGCCGAAGAGGGCCGTGGTGACGCTTCGATCAACTTCCGCCTGCGCGACTGGCTCGTTTCGAGGCAGCGCTACTGGGGCGCACCGATCCCGATCGTCTACTGCGACTCATGCGGCACGGTGCCGGTGCCCGAAGAACAGCTCCCGGTCGAACTGCCCGAGGTTGAGGACTACGCGCCGAAAGGCAAGAGCCCGCTCGAAGCTGCGAGCGACTGGGTCGAGACCAAGTGCCCTCAGTGCGGTGGTGAAGGCCGTCGGGAGACCGACACGATGGATACCTTCGTGGACTCCTCCTGGTACTTCCTGCGCTACCTCGACGCCGGCAACAGCGAGGCTGCCTGGTCGAGAGAGGCCGCCGACCACTGGATGCCGGTCGACCAGTACATCGGCGGGGTCGAGCACGCGATCCTCCACCTGCTCTACGCGCGGTTCTTCGTCAAGGCACTGGCCGACATGGGCCACGTCGGCGTGGTCGAGCCTTTCGCCAATCTCTTCACCCAGGGCATGATCACCCGCGACGGCGCCAAGATGTCGAAGTCGAAGGGCAATACGGTCAGCCCTTCCGAGTACGTCGCCCGCCACGGTGCCGATGCAGCCCGTACCTACGTCTGCTTCATGGGGCCCCCCGAACGCGGCGGCGACTGGACCGACGAGGGCGTCGAGGGCGTGCACCGTTTCCTCTCGAGGCTGTGGCGGGTCAGCGCCGAAGTCTCGACAGCCACCGGTCCGGCGGCCCCACCTTCCGACGATTCCGTGACCGGGGCCGAAGGCGAGGCCCGCGAGCTTCTGGCAAAGGCCCACTGGGCGATCGACAAGGCGACTCGTGATTTCGTGCGCGGATTCCAGTTCAACACGGTGATCGCGGCGGTCATGGAACTGGTCAACGAGATCTACCGGACCAAGGATGGACTGCTGGCCGGCGACGACACCGGCGTCGAGGCGTTGCGCTTCGCGGTCGCCACCGCCGCCTCGCTGATCCAGCCGTTCGCGCCGCATCTTGCCGCCGAGGTCTACGAGCAGATGACCGGCGAACGCATCTGGGAGGCCGACTGGCCGGTCGCCGATCCCGAAATGCTTCGCTCCGACACGGTCACGATCGTGGTGCAGGTCAACGGCAAGGTCCGGGACCGGATCGAGGTCGGTGACGGAGCCGAGAAGGAGGAGATCCTGAAGCTCGCACGCGAGGCCGGCAACGTGGCCCGGCACCTGGAGGGCACCGAGACGGTCAAGGAGATCGTCGTCCCGGGCAAGCTGGTCAACCTGGTCGTCAAGCCGGCCTGAGTTTCGCTGCGGCCTTTCCGTCTGGTTTGAAGGTTCCGTAGCGCAGGAGTTGCATCGCTGACCCATCCGTGACACCGGACGGCCGATGTTGGGGTCATGTTCGGTCTTTCTCCGATTCGAATCGCCGCCTTTCTGGCGATGGCGGGTGTTCTGCTTCTGATCGGCTGGAGTTCGCTGCGGTCAGAGGAAGCCCGGGACCGTGGTCTGCTCGCCGTAGCCGGAGGCGAAACCTCAAGGGCCGGCCCGGGCAGCGCAGGGCAGGAGCAGGGCGGCCGGCCCGGCTCGAGCGGGGGGCTGGACCTGACGGCGGGCTCAAGGCGAATCGTGGTTGACGTGTCGGGGGCGGTGCGCCGTCCGGGGGTCTACCGCTTCGACCACGGCCAGAGGGTCATCGACGCGATCAGGCGGGCAGGTGGAGCGACGGGTGGTGCCTTTGCGGCGGCAATCAACCGCGCTGCGCTGCTGGCTGACGGCCAGCAGGTCGTCGTGCCCTCACGGGAGGCCACGGGGGTCGCGTCCGGGCCCTCGTCGGGCGGCGGGAGCGGCCTGACCGGTGCTCCCGGGGCGGACGCGCCGATCAGTCTGGGTTCTGCGACGCAGGATCAACTCGAGCAGATCGAAGGCATCGGGCCGGTCACCGCTCAGAGCATCCTCGAGTTCCGCGACAGTCAGGGCGGGGTCTCCTCGGTCGACGAGCTCGACCAGGTCAGCGGCATCGGACCGGTGACCATGGAGGCACTGAGGTCCCGCCTCCAGCCCTAGACGGGCGACGCACCGGCGTTTCGGCCGCGGTCGCTGCCGCCGCCGGGGGTGTGGCCGCGCAGCTTGGCCCGGCGCTCGGGGTCGGCGGCTGGCGGCTGGCCACGGTTTCGGGAGTCGCCGTCGGTCTGGCGCTGTCCCCGTTCGCGGCAGTCGGAGACGGACCGCTGAAAGCCACGGTCGCGCTGGTCTGCCTTCTGCTGCTCCTGGTTCGCGGCAGACGGTTCGGTGCCACCGGAGCCGTGCTGGTGCTCTGCGCCGGACTGCTGGTCGGGCTGACCGCCGGCGGTGCGAGGCTGGCTGCGATCGACAATTCGGCCCTGGACCTGCAGCCCGGGACCGAGGTCAGGCTGGGCGGTCACCTCGAGACCCCACCGAGGACCTCTCGCGGGGTCACGCGCTTCCTCTTCGATTCCGAGGCCGGGCGGGTCATGGTCGAGGCATCCGGCCGGGTCGGCGATCTCGCGGTGGGGTCGGGCGCGAACGTGCTCGGCCAGGTAGGGCGCGCTCCTGACTGGTACCGGCCGAACCTTTCCCGCCAGGGGGTTTCGATGATGCTCTACGCCCGCTCGGTCACGCCGACCGAGCGGGATCGTGGAGGAGTCGCAGGGTTGGTCGACCGGCTGCGGATCCGGGCCGAGCAGGCGCTGGGCCGTTCGATGCCGCCGCGGGAAGCGGCTCTGGCCCGGGGCTTCGTGCTCGGCCAGGACCAGCAGATCGACCCGGCGACCGTTACCGACTTCCAGAATTCCGGCCTTGCCCACCTGCTTGCGGTCAGCGGCCAGAACGTGGTCCTGCTTTCCCTGCTGGGTATCGCGGTGTTGGCGGTGGCGGGCGTCGGCTACCGCGTCAGGCTCGTTTCCCTGGCCTGTCTGATCGCTGTCTACGTGCCGCTCGCCGGCGGAGGACCGTCGATCCAGCGGGCCGGGGTCATGGGCCTGGCCGGACTGGCCGCCCTGGCTGCGAGCAGGCCCGCCTCCAGGAGTTTCGTACTGGCCCTGGCGGTGTTGGCGACGCTGCTGGTCAACCCGCGTGCGACAGCCGATGTCGGCTGGCAGCTCAGCTTCGTGGCCGTGGTCGGCATCGCTGTTCTGGCCCGTCCGCTTCGCGAGCGTTTTGCCGGACTGCTTGCGACCGGCGACCGCACCCCGGAACGGAACCAGCTGAATACGCGGTCGATCGTGCTCGACGGGGCGTCCGTCACGGTCGCGGCCAGCCTGGTCACCGGGCCGCTGATGGCCTTTCACTTCGAGCGGCTTCCGGTTGCGACAGTCGTGGCCAATCTCGTGGCACTGCCGGCAGTGGCACCTTCAATGTGGCTTGGCATGGCCGCAGCGGGGCTCGGAGTCGTCTGGGGCGGGCTGGCGGTTCCGCTCAACCTGCTGAACTCGATCCTGCTCGCCTACGTCGCCCGGGTCGCCTCATGGTTCGGGAGTCCGAGCTGGGCGGTGGCCGAGATCGGTATCGGTTCGGTGGCCGTTCTGCTCGCCGTCTACGCCGCCCTGGCGCTGGTCCTGGCTGTCGGGTTCAGGCTCACTCGCAAACTGCCGGCCGAGCCGGGGGAATGGCGCTCGGATCGGGATCTCCGGCGCAGGCGTGTCCGGGCGCTGGCGATCCTCGCCATTCTCGCGGCAGCGGTCCTGGTGGTGCTTCCGGGGGACGGCCGCCGTTCTCTCGAGGCCCCGCCGCCGGGGGAGGTCAGGATCGATTTCCTGGATATCGGGCAGGGCGATGCGACCCTTGTCCGGGTCCCCGGCAGAGATCCGATCCTGATCGATGGCGGGCCGCCGGGCGGTGGCATCACGGCGGCGCTCTCGTCGGCCGGCGTGGACAGTCTCGAGGCGGTCCTGGTGACCCACGCCGACCTCGACCACGTCGGCGGGCTCTACGAAGTCTTCGAAGGCCACCGGGTCGCAAGCTTCCTGTTCGACGGCACACCGCAGCCACTGCTGCGGCAGGCCGGGCGATCGGGCAGCGATCCCGCCCGCATCGCTGAAGGTGACCGGATCACGGTGGGGCCGGTCACGCTCGACGTGCTCTGGCCTCCCGCCAGGACTCCGGGCTTCGTCCCCCCGGAGGACCGCAACGTCCGCTCGCTCGTCATACGTCTCTCCTTTCGCGGCTTTCGAATCCTCCTCACCGGAGACGCTGAAGCCGAGGCGGTGCCGGTCGATCCGGGCCCGCTCGACGTGCTGCGGGTGGCGCACCACGGCAGCGATGACGCCGGACTGGCCGGCTTGTTGGCCCGTTCGATGCCGGATCTTTCGGTGCTGTCGGTCGGGGAAGGCAACTCCTACGGTCACCCGACCCGGGCGACCCTCACGGCGCTGGCCGAATCCGGATCGGAGGTGCTCAGGACCGATCTCGACGGCACCGTCTCGCTCCTCATCTCCGATCGAGGTATCGCCGTCGAGACCGGCCGGTGAAGAGGCCTGCCGGTCCGCCGCCGCAGGGGGGAGAATGGCCGTGTGGCGGAAGAGATGAAAAGGGCCTACCTGATCCACGGAACCGACGAGGCGAAGATCGACCACGCGCGCAGCCGGCTGAGGAAGCGAGCCGAGGGCGAGGGAGGGACCGCGTCGCTCGACGTTTTCGACCCGATCGAGAACCGGGGCAGCCCGGATGCCGACGGACTGGTCGCCTCGATCTCGTCGATGTCACTGATGCCCGGTCGCCGGTACCTGCTTGCCGACCACATCGAGAAGTGGGGCAAACGGCAGGCGGAGCGCGTGAGCGAGGCGGTCGCAGGTTCTCCGCCCGAAGTGACCGTGGTGCTCATCGCACGAGGCAAGGTCCCTGCCGGGATCTCCGAAGCGGTGGCTGCCGTGGACGGCGCGGTGCTCAGCTACGAAGCCCCGTCGAGGGCCCAGTTGCCGAGGCATCTGGTCAGCGGTGCTGCGGCTCGCGGCTTCGAACTCTCACCCGACGCCGCCGACATGCTGGTTACCCACCTCGGCGAAAGCCTCAGCCGCCTCGAGAACGAACTCGACCGGCTTGCGCTCTGGGCCGGCCAGGGAGGCAGGGTCGAACCCGAGGACCTGGAGGAGATGATCGCCGACAACAGCGAGATCAAGGGGTTTGCGCTAGGTGACGCCGTCGTCGAGGGCGATCGCCGCTCCTCGCTGCGAACTGCCGAGCGGCTGGTCGGGCAGGGCGCGAGCGTCGCCGGCGTGGTCTATCCGACTGCCACCGCGGTCAGACGGGCGCATCTTGCGCTCGCCCTGCTCGACGCGGGGGTTCCGCCGAATCAGATCGAGCGTCGACTGAAAGCCCCGCCGTTCATCGCCAGACAGGTGATTCAGAAGGCGCGGAACAGCTCGCTGGACCAGTTGCGGGACGCCGCCGTGGCTCTGGCCGACCTCGAACTGTGGACCCGCGGTGGGGCGGAGTATCCGGACGAGCTGGCTCTGGACCTGGCGCTGATCGCAGCAACCGATGAATCAGGTTGAGGCCGGACGCTCGGCAGGCTTGCCGGGATCCGGCTCAGGAAGCGTCGCCGGCCACGATGCGGGCGGCTCGGGACTTCTTGCGGGCACCGTTGTTGCGGTGGATCGCGCCGCGCTGAACGGCTTTGTCGATCTTCGAGACGAGAGCGCGATGCTCGGTCTCGACCGCCGTGGCGTCGCCCTCTTCAGCCGCCTTCTCGAGCCGGTTGAAGTAGGTCTTGATCGCGCTCGTGACGCGCCGGTTTTCGGTGCGCTCGCGTTCGGTGCGAAGGATTCTTTTTTTCTGTGAGGCTATGTTGGCCATGATCTTTTTCCTGCTCGCTGTCGGGGGAATCCCCTCACGAGCGGCCGCCGACTATACCGATAGCGAGCTTGGAACCGCCTAGCGACCCCGATAGAGACCCCGCCGGGGACCAGGGACTCGACTCGTTCGAGGCCGCCGCCGCTGCCGCCGAACAGGCTATCCGTGCCGCAGAGCAGCGGGCGGAGCGGGCTGCACTGCCACCGGAACACCCTGAATCGATCTGGTCGGCAAGAGGAGAAATCGGCGAGGAGGGTGGGGTTTCAAGCTTCCTGACCGGCCCCCTGGTCGACGAGACGGTGGCCGAGGGCGTCGCCGCCGAAGCGGCGCCGGCCACCGGTGATCAACCCGGTGGCGACGAGCCCCCGGCCAAGGCCGGCAAGCTGGCCCGCTCGACGGCCTTTTTCTCGATCGCCACGGCCGCATCGCGAGTAGCCGGGCTCGCCCGCGAAGTCGTGGCGGCCGGCTACTTCGGAATCTCCGGACCGATGTCGGCCTTCACCGTCGCCTTTCAGGTCCCGAACCTGATCCGGGCGCTGTTCGCCGACGCCGCCCTCCAGCCGGCCTTCGTCCCGATCTTCACCGAGCAGATCGAGCAGGGAAAGATCAAGGAGGCCTTCCGGATGGCCTCGACCATGCTGCTCCTGGTGACCATGGTCCTGGGCGCGATCACCGCGGTCTTCATCCTCGGCGCCGGTCTGATCATGCCGCTGTTCGCACCAGGCTTCACCGGCGAGACCGAGAGCCTGATGATCGTGCTGTCCCAGATCATCTTCCCGATCCTGGTGCTGCTCGGCATCACCGGCGTGGTGGTCGGCATCCTCAACAGCTACGACCGCTTCGGCGCCTTCGCGATCTCGCCGCTTTTCTGGAACATCACGATCATCGCGGTGGTAGTCGGCACGGTGCCGCTCTTCCCCGAGGACAAGCAGATCTACGCTTATGCGATCGGCGTCGTTGCCGGCACCGTGGTCCAGCTCGCGATCCCCACCTGGGATCTGCGGCACACCCCCTTCCGCTTCACCTTCAAGGTTGACTTCAAGGATCCGAACGTGCGCCGGGTGTTGCTGTTGATGGTTCCGGTCACCCTCAGCCTGGGGCTGATCAACTTCAACCTGCTGGTCAACAGTTTCTTCGGCTCGCTGGTCAGTGATCAGGCGCCGGCGGCGATCGACAAGGCTTTCCGCATCTACCAGCTGCCGCAGGGCATCTTCTCGGTGGCGATCGCGACCGTGCTCTTCCCGACGCTGGCCCGCTTCGCCACCCGCGGTGACTACGAGAACCTGCGGGAGACCCTGGCCAAGGGCATGCGCCAGATCGTCTTCATCCTGCTGCCCGCCACCGCAGCGATCCTGGTCCTCTCCGAGCCGATGATCCGGATCGTCTACGAGCGCGGCGAGTTCGGTCCCGAACAGACCACGCTGGTCGCGACGGCGCTCTTCTGGTTCGCTTTCTCGCTGCCGACCAACGGCATGTTCCTGCTCCTCAGCCGCACCTTCTTCGGCCTCCAGCAGCCGTGGATTCCGACCGCGATCGCCGGGGCGAACCTGGCGGTCACCGCGCTTGCGTCCTTCCTGCTCTACGAGCCCTACGGCGTGGCCGGAATCGTCGCCGCCACGGCGATCGCCACCACTGTCTCGGTCGTTGCCCAGGTGGTCCTTCTGCGATCGAGGCTCGGCGGAATCGAGGCCAGGCGCTTCATTTCGACCACAGCCCGGGTCGCGGTCGGGTCGGCCCTGCTGGCCGGGGTCAGTTACGAGTCCTGGTCGCTGCTCGACGAAGCCCTCGGGCGCGGGTTGCTGGGACAGATCGTGGCCGTCTCGGTCGCGCTCGGCCTCGGCGGTATCGCCTACCTGGCCTGCAGCCGGCTGCTGCGGATCCCGGAGCTCGATCAGATTCTCTCCCTGGCGCGGCGCCGGTAGGCAATGGGTCTGGCCGACTACATCCTGGGCTCGCTGGGCCTGGTCGCCGGCCTGCTGGCCCTGCTGCTGATCGCCGGCGGGCTGGCCCGCCGGCTGGTGCCCGGCTGGCAGGGGCCGCCGCTGTGGGTTGCGATGGCCGTGATCGGGACGGGAGCCGCGATTCTCGCCGCGCTGCTGCTCGGCACGCTTGGCCTGCTCCATGGCTGGACTTTCCTCGTCCTGTTGGCGGCCGGGGCGGCAGCCGCATGGAGCTGGGGTGCTCGCGCACCCGCCCGGGGATCCGGGCCTGCGCCGGCCTGCACCCCGCCGCAGTTCCTGCCCTGCGCCGTCGGGCTGGGGATCGCTTCGCTGGTGGTCGGACTCTTCGCGGTCGAGACCTGGGACAAGCTCGGCACAGGCATGACCGGCTTCGACTCGACCTGGTACCACGGGCCGTTCGCGGCAGGCTTCGCGGCCTCCGGCGATACCTTCTCGCTCCACTTCCTCGCCCCCCAGTTCCTCAGCTGGTTCTACCCCCAGAACTCCGAGCTGGTCCATTCGCTGGGAATTCTCGGCTTCGGCAACGACCTGCTCTCGCCCCTGATCAATCTCGGCTGGCTTGCGGGCTGCCTGGTCGCGGCATGGGCGATCGGGCGCCCCTATGGCGGAGCGCCGATCTCGCTCGCGGGGGTGGCCCTGGTGCTCGGGTCGGCGGCGATGGCCGATCAGGCGGGTGAGGCACGAAACGACATCGTCGGGCTGTTCTTCATCCTGGCCGGGTCGGCGGTGCTGATCAATGGCAGCGCTGGTGGTCGCCGGCTGGCTGTCGGCCCGCTGTTCGTGGTCGCCCTCGCCGCCGGCCTCGCCGCCGGCACAAAGATCAACTTCACCCCGGCCGCCGTCGCGATGGCCCTCGCCGCCTTCTGGCTCGTGGAGCCGCTTTCGCGAAGGCGAGGCGGCTGGTTCGCGCTGGCGGGCCTCGCCCTCGGGGGCGCCTACTGGTACCTGCGCAATCTGATCCAGAGCGGCAACCCGCTGCCCTGGGTCGACAGCCTCGCTCTGCCGTCTCCGGACCAGGAGCTCGGCGGACGGGATCAGGCTTCCGTACTCAGCTATCTGAGTGACCCCGGAGTGATCGGAGACTGGTTCTTTCCCGGTCTGGCGGACGGCTTCGGCGAAGGCTGGGTTCTGCTGCTCGGGCTGGCGATCGCCGGCCTCGTGCTCGGACTCTGGAAAGGATCCGACCGTGCCCTTAAGGCGACGGCGATCGTCGGTATCGCCCTGCTGATCGCCTGGGTCGCCGCCCCTACCTCCGCCTCCGGCCCCGAAGGATCGCCCGCCGGCTTCGTCTCCGGGCTTCGTTACCTGGCGCCGGCTCTGGCACTCGGCCTCGCGCTTCTCGGGGCGGCAATCGGTCCCCGGGGAGGCTTCTCGATCCGGCTGACCATGGCGACGCTGGTCCTGCTGACCCCGTTCGTCGTATTCGGTGGCCGGTCCCAGGACTTCGTGGAGCTGCTCGCTGCCGGTCTTGCCGCCGCTGCTCTTCTGGCCCTGCTGCTGCTCGCGACCGCGCTCGCGGGGCGGCCGTCCACCGTGCGGCTGAGCCGCTCCCGGGTCGGCGCCGCCGTCGCTGGCGGGCTTCTGGTGCTGGTCATCGCTGTCGGCTACGGGGTTCAGGACCGCTACTTCGAGAACCGCTACGCCAGTCCCGAATTCACCACCGCCGGGCTGTCGCAGGCCTTCGTCTGGGCGCGCGGCGTCGAAGGCGAGTCGATCGGCACCAACGCCACGCGCCAGTACCCGCTTTTCGGCACTGAACTCGGCAACGATGTCCAGTACCTCGGCGTACCCGGTCCCAACGGCGGCTTCGTAAAGACCGACAGCTGTGAACAGTTCCGCGAGGCGGTGGCCCGCGGCGACTATCGATATCTGGTTCTGACGCTCGACCGCGACAACCCCGAACGGCCCTTCCCGCGCGAGATCCCCTGGATCGAAGACGACCCGAATGCGGTCGAGGTCCTGAAGACGCCGCCGACCGCGATCTACGAGCTGAACGGGCCGCTGGACCCGGCCACCTGCCCCTGAGGGACGGCATGTCCCCGGCACGCCGCGCCCTTCATACTGCGCAGTCCGCATGGAACTGATCCGCAACTTCTCGATCATCGCCCACATCGACCACGGCAAGTCGACTCTGGCCGACCGCATCCTCGAAATCACCGGGGCGGTCGATCCCAAGAAGATGCGCGCCCAGGTGCTCGACTCGATGGACCTCGAGCGCGAGCGCGGGATCACGATCAAGGCCCAGGCGGTGAGGGTGGAGTTCAAGTCCGAGGACGGCCAGACCTACCACCTCCACCTGATCGACACCCCCGGCCACGTCGACTTCTCCTATGAGGTCTCCCGCAGCCTCGCCGCCTGCGAAGGTGCCCTGCTCGTCGTTGACGCGGCGCAGGGGGTCGAGGCACAGACCGTCGCGAACACCTACCTGGCGATCGAAAACGGGCTCGAGCTGATCCCGGTCCTCAACAAAGTCGACCTGCCCGGCGCCGAACCCGAGCGTGTCGCAGCCGAGGTCAGCGACCTGATCGGCGTGGACCCCGACGAGATCCTCCGGATATCGGCCAAGACGGGCGAAGGGGTGCCGGAGGTGCTCGAGGCGATCGTCAAGCGCGTGCCGCCTCCGACCGGCGATCCGGCCGCACCGGCCCGGGCGCTGATCTTCGACTCCGAATTCGATCCCTACCGGGGGGTGATCGCCTACGTCAGGATGATGGACGGCAAGTTCAGGAAGAACGGCCACATACTCGCGATGCAGAACGGAACCGAGGCCGAACTCGATGACATCGGCTTCTTCCGTCCGATGATGACCCCGGTCAAGGAAATCGACGTCGGTGAGGTCGGCTACGTGATCACCGGCATCAAGGACGTCGCCAAACTGCGGGTCGGCGACACCCTCACCAATCTCGACCGACCGGCCGCCGAGCCGCTCGAGGGCTACCGCGACGTCAAACCGATGGTCTTCTGCGGCCTCTTCCCGATCGACACCGAGCGCTACGAAGACCTTCGGGACGCGCTGGACAAGATGGGCCTCAACGATGCCGCGCTCAGCTGGGAGCCGGAGACCTCCGACGCGCTCGGCTTCGGCTTCCGCTGCGGTTTCCTCGGCCTGCTCCACATGGAGATCGTGCGCGAGAGGCTGGAGCGCGAATACGGCCTCGAACTGCTGGCGACCAGCCCCACTGTGCGCTACGACGTGCATCTGACCAACGGCGAGAACGTCGAGGTCCGCAGCCCGACCGAGATGCCCGACCCCGGAGTGATCGAGTCGATCGAAGAGCCCTACATCGCCGCCACCGTGATCACCCCCTCCGAGTTCGTCGGCCCGGTGATGGAGCTCTGCCAGTCTCGTCGCGGCACCCACAAGGGCATGGACTACCTGAGCCCGAACCGGGTTCAGATCCGTTACGAACTGCCGCTGGCCGAGATCGTCCTCGACTTCTTCGACGTGCTGAAGTCATCGACCAGGGGCTACGCCTCGCTCGACTACGAACCGATCGGAAACCAGGCCTCGGACCTGGTCAAGGTGGACGTGCTGCTGGCCGGCGACAAGGTTGACGCCCTCTCGGTCATCGCCCACAAGGACTTCGCCTACGAGCACGGCAAGGACCTGGTCGCCCGGCTTCGCAAGACGATCCCCCGTCAGCAGTTCGACATCCCGGTTCAGGCGGCGGTCGGGGCCCGGATCCTCGCCCGCGAGACGGTCAAGGCGGTGCGCAAGGACGTGACCGCAAAGCTCTACGGTGGCGACGTCACGCGCAAGCGCAAGCTCCTGGAGAAGCAGAAGAAGGGCAAGAAGCGAATGAAGAACGTCGGCAGCGTCGAAGTCCCCCAGGAGGCCTTCCTCGCGATCCTCGAACTCGACGACTGATTTCGGTTCGGCTCGGATGACCGGACTCCGCGATGGCATCTGAGAGACCGGAGATCCTGGATCCGGCCGTAGCCGGAAGGCTGTCGCTCGACCCACCGGCGTTCCACGAATTCGTGCTCGCCCGGGCGGCAGGTCTGGAAAGCGGAAACATCAGGGACGCCCGGCTGCACCGCGCCTACTCCTACCCCTACGAACGGCTCGGATTCTCGTTCCTGGCTACGCCAGGGCGGGTTTTTCCGATCGTCGAAGCCAGCTATTCGTCCGCCCTCGATACGAAGGTCGTCTACGGCGAAGAAGTGGCCCGGGCCGCCGCCGTCGGGGACATCGCGGCAGCGGTAGGCGGGGACACCGCTGAGCCGAAGCGATTCCCGCTGCTCTCATACGGCGCCAACGCATCGATCGAAGGAATCAGCGGAAAGATCGACGGCCTGACCGGCCACGATTCGATCCTGCCCGTGATCAGCGGCGATCTGCTCGATTTCGACATCACCTATTCGCCCCACCTCTCCCTCTACGGCTCCATGCCTTCGACCCTTCACCCCAGCGACGGATGTCGGTCGCCGGTGGCGGTGCTGATGGCCACTGCGTCTCAGCTCACCGCGATCGCCCGGATGGAGTTGAACTATCGCTTCGGCTGGTTGGTAGGAGCGCGATTCATCGCTTCTTCGGGAGAGGTTTCAGGCGATCTCTACGCTTTCGTCTCCCGCCACGGCTCCTTCTCGCCGGAGGGGCAGCCCCTGGCCCTCTCTGCCGTGGAGTCCGACCCCCGGTCTTTCCCCGCGGTGGTTGAGAAAGGAGCCCTGGCTGTCGCGGCGGAGATTCTCGGCCTCGACTCCGCGGAAGACCTCGTCTACCGGACCATCCGGGACTACGAATGGGCGGTGCGGCAGAGGCCTGCACTTGCCGCCCGCGCCACCGCTTTCGAGTCTCGGTCCTGGGTCGAATTCCCGGGCTGAGAGAGTCAACTCCCTACGATGTCCGACATGGATGATCGCAGTGCATTGATCAGTGGCGGGGCGCGCGGAATCGGCCGGGGAATCGCCCTCGGGCTGGCCGAGAAGGGCTACCGGGTAGTCATTACGGCGAGGGATGGCGCGGTGGCTGAGCAGGCCGCACGGGAGCTCTCCGACGGCGTTCCGGGCTCGGTCCAGGGGTTGCCGATGGAGGTCACCGAACAGGCCACCGTCGACGCCGCCATCGAAGCGATTGCCGCCGACCACGGAGGACTCGACGTGCTGGTCAACAACGCCGGGGTCATGGGCCACTACGGGCAGTCGACCGTCGACGTAGACATCGATGAGGTCCGGCAGGTTCTGGAGACCAACCTGCTCGGCGCCCTGCGCCTGACCCAGGCCGCCCTGCCCCTGCTGCGCGAGAGCGAGCACCCGCGGATCGTCAATGTGTCATCCGGGCTGGGACAGCTCGACGACATGGGCCGGGGTGCGGCCAGCTACCGGGTCTCCAAGGTCGGGTTGAACGCCCTGACCAGAGTCTTCGCCAACGAAGAGGAGGACCACGGAATCCTCGTGAATTCGATGTGTCCGGGCTGGGTAAGAACCGATCTCGGCGGGCCCGGCGCCAGCCGCTCGATAGAGCAGGGCGCCGACACCGCGATCTGGCTCGCGACGCTTGCCGACGACGGCCCCAGCGGCGGCTTTTTCCGCGACCGCGAGCCGATCCCCTGGTAGTCGTCTAGCCGGCAGCGCGCGACGCGGAGTCCGGTTCGTCCGGACTTCCGCCGGTCGGGTCCACGGCTTCGGTCAGCAGCTCGGCAGAGCGCAGCCGGGTTTCGACCGACTTCGACTGGTGGGCGACGATCAGCTCGTCGGCGGCCGTTTCATCGCGGAATTCTTCGAGGTACTCGACCGGCTTCGTCCGGTGTGCCGACGGCGTTGTAGGTGAGCATCTCGTCGACCACGGCCGCCTGCGGCGAGGAGAGGATCGCGTCGATATCGGCTTCGGCTCAGCTTCTGGCCACCGCGACTGAACAGCGCCCGGGCCCGCAGACGGCGGGCCGCGTCGAGTTGCTCGGCCGCGTCTTCGGCCGTCTCGGCCACGATCGCCCCGACGGCCGCGATCACATAGGGCTGTGCGAGCTGCTCCGAAGGCTTGAACGTCTCCCGGTACAGCCCGATCGCGTCGTGGAGCGCACGCGGCGCGAAGTGTGAAGCGAAGGCGTAGGGAAGGCCCAGCTGGGCGGCGAGCTGGGCGCCGAACAGCGACGAGCCGAGCATGTAGAGGGGCACGTTCGTGCCTTTGCCGGGGATCGCCTTGACGCCCGGGATCGGGCTTTCGTCGCTGAGCAGGCCCTGGAGCTCGAGTACGTCGCTCGGGAAGGATTCGGCGGCGGCCGGATCACGTCGCAGCGCATAGGCGGTTGCCTGGTCGCTCCCCGGTGCCCGTCCGAGCCCGAGGTCGATCCGGCCGGGGTGGAGGGTGGCGAGAGTGCCGAACTGCTCGGCGATCAGCATCGGCGAGTGGTTCGGCAGCATGATCCCGCCCGAACCGAGTCGGATCGTTTCCGTCCTGGCCGCGATGTGGGCGATCAGCACCGCGGTCGCCGAAGAGGCGATCGAGGAGATGTTGTGGTGCTCGGCGTACCAGACCCTCCGGTAGCCGGTCCGCTCTGCGACGCGGGCCAGTTCGACACTGCCGGCGAAGCTTTCGGCGATGCTCTCCCCGCGCCCGACCGCGGCCAGGTCGAGGATCGACAGAGGTATGGACTTTCGGGAGCCCGTTGCGCCCCCGGCCGGTGATTTGCTGGTCGTCACATGCACCGGACGGACCTTAGCGTCCCGTCACCACCGTGCGTCCGTCCTCGTTCCTGGGGGCCCGGCGCTGCTAGGTTTCGCCTCGATGGCGATCAACGATCAGGCAGTCGGCAAGAGCTGGCCCGCCATTCGACTACGAGGTGGGCAGGGAGAAGATTCGCGAGTACGCGCAGGTGATCGGCTTCGAGGAACCGATCCACTTCGACTCGCAGGCCGCCCGGGACGCAGGCTTCCGCGACGTGGTCGCGCCGCCGATGTTCTGCGTCGTCTACAGCGCCGGGGGCATGGGCCCGGTCCTCTTCGACCCCGAGGTCGGCATGAATTTCGCTGCGATGGTGCACGGCGGTCAGGAGTTCGTCTGGGGGGAGCCGGTCTGCTCCGGAGACGTGATCACCACGACGCCGAGCTGCACGGCGATCTACGAGAAGGACGGCAAGGGCTTCTACGTCTTCGAGACCGTTTCGGTCAACCAGGACGGCAACGAAGTCGTGCGCGGCACATGGACCAACATCGTGAGGGGTGTCTGAGATGGCAGGAATGAGCACGGGCGACAGCATCGAAGACCTCACGGTCACCCCGGACAAGTACGTGCCGCACCGCTACGCGGGGGCCTCCGGAGATTTCAATCCGATCCACATCGACGGCGAGTTCGCCCAGGCGGTCGGCCTGCCGGGGGCGATCCTCCACGGCCTCTACGTGATGGGCCTGGTCGCCAAGGCTGCGACCGACGCGAGCGGAGGAGACCCCGGAAGCCTCAAGAGCCTCTCGGTCCAGTTCCGTGGAATGAGCTTCCCGGAGCAGGAAATCGTCGTTTCGGGTGAGGTTCGGACCGCCGAAGGCGAAACCGCCGAGATCGACGTCGTCGCGACCCAGGGCGAGACCGAGGTCATCAAGAACGCCACCGCCGTAGTAGCGACGAACTGAACGCATTGCCGGGGAGGGGTCCGGGGGCACGGCCTCCTCGACCCGAAACGTCGTCGGCCGTACCCCCGGACCGCTCCAACGGATCGGTTCGTCGTAGGACGCCGGCGGACGACTGATACGCACGCGGGGTGCGGGGCGTCATGGGTGCTGTTCTGCCGCCGAACGCGGTTGCGGTTGCCAGCGGGATGCGACGAGGGGTATGGAGGGTCATCGACGACGTTTCGGGTCGATACTCGGGTCTCCAGCATGGCTCTGTGGCTGGCATCCTGCAGCGCCGCAGAGGGTTGTGGGGTGCCGCCGACGACGTTTCGGGTCGAGGAGGCGGTACCCCACGACCCTCCCACTCTTACAATCAAGTGATGCTCTCTGAGCGACAGGACACCATTCTCGGCCTCGTGGTCGAGGCCTACCTCGAAACCGGCCGCCCCGTCGGCTCGAAGGCCATCGTCGAATCCTCGGACCTCGACTGGGGCGCTTCGACAGTGCGCGCCGAGCTGGCCGCGCTCGAGGCAAGCGGATACCTGAACCACCCGCACACCTCCGCCGGCCGCGTGCCGACCGACCTCGGTTACAGGCGATACGTGGAGGCACTGGTGCCGAAACTGCCGACCCGAAGCAGTGGCACCTCGGAAATCGAGATCTCGCGAATGCGCCGCGAGGTCGACGCCGCGATGCGCGAGACCACGACGGCGCTCTCCCACATGACCGACCTGCTGGCCCTGGTCGTCGCACCGCCGCTCGGTACGGCGACCATCCACCGGGTCGAGGCGCTGCTGCTTCAGCCCGACGTCGTGATGGTCATCGCGATCACCTCCGCCGGCGACGTCACCAAGCGCGCATTCACCTTCGGGGTCGAGCTCGACCCGGGCCTTGTCGAGTGGACTTCGAGCTACCTGAACGAGTCACTGGTCGGCATCGAGGTCGGCTCGCGGCGTATCGCTTCGAAACTGCTCGATCCCGGGCTGGGCCAGCGGGAGTCGGAGTTCATCCGTCGTCTGATGCCGGCTCTGGTCGATCTCGAACACGAAGGCGACGCCACGCTCTACGTCGAGGGGACCGGCCGCCTGCTCGATGAGCGGCGCTCGGCCGACCTGCCCCAGATCGACCAGCTCATGAACGCACTCGAGCAGCGGGCCTCCGTGCTGAGGATGATGCGCTCCGCGATAGACGAGCGCTCGGTATTCGTCTGGATCGGTGCCGAGAATCCCCAGCCGGAACTGCGCTCGGTCAGCGTTGTGGGGGCCAACTACGGCCTCGGTCACCGCAACCTCGGCTCGGTCGGCGTGGTCGGGCCGACGCGGATGGACTACGCCACCGCGATCTCCTCGGTCAACGAAGCCGCCCGCGAGCTTTCCCGCTACTTCGAGAACGTCTACTCATGAGCAAGCGCGACTACTACGAAGTGCTGGGGGTGTCCCGGGACGCGACCCAGACGGAAATCAAGAAAGCCTTTCGCGGAGTCGCCCGCGAGCTCCACCCGGATGTCAACGGTCACGACCCCGAGGCGGAGGAGAAGTTCAAAGAGGTCGCCGAGGCCTACGAGGTACTCAGCGACGAAGACAAGCGGGGGACCTACGACAGCTACGGTCACGACGGACTGCGGTCCGGCGGCTTCTCTTCACAGGCCCAGGGCTTCGGCTCGATCGACGACCTGTTCAGCGCATTCTTCGGTGGCGGCCAGGGCTTCGGCCGGCGCGGCCCCGCCCCGGGAGCCGATGTCGGCACCTCGGTCGAGATCGAACTCGAGGATGTGCTCGAAGGCGTGCGGCGCGAAGTCGAGTTCGAGGTGGTCGGAACCTGCGACCACTGCCGGGGCAACGGGGCCGAGCCGGGCACTCCCATCCATACCTGCGAGCGCTGTGACGGCAGCGGCGAGCTGCGTACGGTCGCCAATACCGCCTTCGGCCAGATGGTTCGGGCGACGCCCTGCGACGTCTGCCACGGTGACGGCCGTGTCGCCGAGTCACCCTGCGGCGAGTGCTCCGGCCTCGGCCGCCGTCACACCTCCAAGACCTGGCAGGTCGACATTCCCGCCGGTATCGAGACCGGCCAGCGCATGCGGATCGCCGGAGCCGGCCACGCCGGTGAGCCAGGAGCTCCGGCCGGGGACCTCTACGTCGAGGTCCTGGTGCGGGAGAAGGAAGGGATGCTGCGGGACGGCCAGGATCTGATCACTGTCGTGCCGCTCGATGCGACCAAGGCGATGATCGGCGATACGGTCGAGGTCGAGACTCTCGACGGCATCGAGCAGATCGAAGCCGACCCCGGAACCCAGCCCGGGGCCGAGAAGCAGCTGAAGGGCAAAGGCCTGCCCCGGGTCGGCGGCTCGAGGCGCCGGGGTGTCCACCGTTTCGTCTTCAACGTCGTTGTGCCGGCCAACCTGAGTGAAGAGCAGTTGAAGATGGCGAGTGAGCTCGACCAGACGATCGGCGAGAGCAACCGCCACGAAGAGGAGTCCGGCCTGTTCTCCCGCATGCGGCGGGCCTGGAGCGGATGATCCGCCTCGCCGTGCGCTGCCGGCCGGAGCAGGCCGAGCTGGTGCTGGCCGAGCTGACAATTCTGGCGCCGGGCGGTGTCGAGGAGGGCACCGGCGATGGCTTCGTCGAGTACGCGATCTACGGGGCCGAAGGCGAGTTGCCGGACGTCGGTGAGCTGGAGGTGGCGACCGGCGACGGACTGGTCGAGCTGGAAGCGACCGAGGTCGCCGACGACTGGGCCGACCGCTGGCGCGAATTCCATCGCCCGGTCGAAGTCACGGCAGCCGAAGGTTCGGGAGCCGCCCGTGGTACCTCGACCTGGCTGCGTCCACCCTGGGAACCCGAAAAGCCGGGGGCCTTCGAGGTGGTGGTCGATCCCGGTCAGGCCTTCGGAACGGGTGCCCACCCGACGACCCGGCTCAGCCTCGGCCTGCTGCTGGACCTCCACGACCGGGGTCGTGCCGCGGGAGCCCTGACCGACCTCGGCACCGGGTCTGCCGTATTGGCCATAGCGGCGGCCAAGCTCGGCTGGAGTCCGGTCGCCGGCTACGACCACGAGGCGGCGGCGATCGAGGCGGCAATCGAGAACGCAAGGGTCAACGAGGTCGAGGTGAAGCTCGAGAGGGCCGATTTGCGCCAGGGTCTTCCCGAGCTTGCTGCGACCGTGGTAGCCAACCTGACCGCTCCGCTGCTGGAGATGGTCGCTGCCCGGATTTCGGTCGGGAACCGTCCCGCAACCCTGGTCTGCTCCGGGCTGCTGGCGAGCGAGCGTGAGCGGGTCGAGGCCGCCTTCGGCCCTCATGGGCTCGAAGCGGTCGACTTCCGGCAGGTCGATGGCTGGGGTGGTCTACTGCTGGAGGCTGCGTGAGCGTCGGCTTCATCGACTCCGGGGTCGGCGGCCTGACCGTGCTGCACGAATGCCTGGTCTCCCTGCCGCAGGAGGACTTCCTGTACCTGGGTGATTCCGGCTACTTCCCCTACGGCACCAAGACCATCGAAGAGCTTCGTGATCGGGCGAGCGTGGTCACGGGGGTGCTGCTCGAGCGCGGCGTCAAGATGATCGTGGTCGCCTGCAACTCTGCGACTTCGGCCGCCGGGGACCTGATCCGGGAGATCGCCTCCGACTCCGGCGTGCCCGTGGTGACCGTGATCGGACCCGAGGCGGAGATCGCAGCAGCGATCAGCCAGACCGGACGGGTGGGCGTGCTGGCCACCCCGGCGACCGTTTCCAGCGGCGCCTACCACCGCGCCCTTGAGAGCCAGGGACGCCCGCTCACCGTGACCGAGGTCGCCGCCCCCGACCTGGCCCCGATCATCCAGGAGGGCTTTCCTTTCGACCAGAGCGTGATGGACAGGGTCCGTGGCTACTGCGAGCCGCTGAAGCAGGCCGACGTCGACACGCTGATTCTGGGCTGCACCCATTACCCGCTGGTCGCCCCGATGCTGCAGCGCTTTCTCGGGCGTGACGTACGCCTGGTAACGGCCGGCCACGCCATCGCCGCCGCGGTCCAGCGAAGCCTGGCCGAACGCGGCGAGCTGGCCGAAGGTGACGGGGAGGGCGGCTACGCCTTTCTGGTCACCGGCGACGTCGACTCCTTCACGGAGCTCGGAACCCGCTTCCTGCAGCTTCCCCTCGCCGGAAGGGTCGAGGCGCTCAGGTACGCTTGAGCCATGTCTTCAGTCGAACAGATCCGTGACGATGCCCGAGCCGCGATGAAAGCGGGGGATCGCCAGCGCTCATCGGCCCTGCGCATGATCCAGGACGTTCTCCAGCAGGACGCCAAGATGGGCAAGGGTGACGAGATCGCGGTGCTGCAGCGTGAACGCAAGAAGCGCCTGGAGGCGGCCGAGGCCTACCGGGAGGCCGGCCGGACCGAGCAGGCGGAATCCGAGAGTTTCGAGGCGGAGCTGATCGCCGGTTACCTGCCGGCCCAGTTGAGCGACGAAGAGCTAGGCGCGATGGTCGCCGAGGCGATCGAATCCACCGGCGCCGAAGGACCGAAGCAGATGGGTCAGGTGATGGGCGTGCTCAAGGAACGGGTCGCCGGGCGGGCCGACGGCAAACGGGTGAGCACAGCGGTCAAGGAGCAGCTTGCCGCGTAGGACGCTGACGCTCGAAAACGAGGTCGCGGCCGAGCTGGCCGGATCCGGGGATTCAGTTCTCAGGGCCCTGAGGGATCGGACCACCAGCAAGGTCCATCTTCGAGGCAACCTGCTGACCCTGGAGGGCGAAGAGGCCGATATGGATCAGGCCGCGAAGCTGGTCGAGGAAATGGTCGACCTGATCGAAGACGGCCACGAGGTCGAGCCCGACACGCTGAATTCGGTCACCAATGCGATCCAGTCCTCGAAGCGCAGCTCGGAAGTGCTCAAGGACGTGGTCTGGCACAACCGCAATACGAAGGTCGCGCCGAAGACCGTCAACCAGAAGCTCTACGTCGATTCGATCCGTGAGAATACGGTCACCTTCGGCATCGGGCCGGCCGGAACCGGCAAGACCTTTCTGGCCGTGGCCATGGCCGCGGCAGCCCTCGTCGAAGGCGATGTGAGGCGGATCATCCTCACCCGTCCTGCGGTCGAGGCGGGGGAGAGCCTCGGCTTCCTGCCCGGAGACCTCCAGGCCAAGGTCGATCCTTACCTGCGGCCACTCTTCGATGCTCTCTACGACATGCTCGATCCGGACCGGGTCAACGGCTACTTCGACCGCGGTGTGATCGAAGTCGCTCCGCTGGCCTTCATGCGCGGCCGCACGCTCAACGATGCTTTCGTAATCCTCGACGAGGCCCAGAACACCACCCCGGAGCAGATGAAGATGTTCCTGACCCGGCTCGGCTTCAACTCGAAGATGGTGGTGACCGGGGACGTGACCCAGATCGACCTGCCGAAGGAGAGGCAGTCCGGCCTGGTCGTGGTCAGGGAAATTCTCGACGGCATCGACGACGTCTGCTTCGTGCGCTTCGGCGGTGCCGACGTGGTCCGTCACCGGCTGGTTCAGCGAATCGTCGCCGCCTACGGCGAGCACTCCGAGCGCGAGGGAAAGCAGTGAGCCTCGACCTCACGGATGTGCCGACCGCGTTCAGGTCGGCGGTCCTGGCGACGCTGGATGAGGTCGCGATCAGCGAAGGCCACCTCGCTGTCGAAATGGTCGACGAGCCACGAATCCACGATCTGAACCTCGAGTTCCGAAACCGCGACCGCCCCACCGACGTGCTCTCCTTTCCGATCGACGAAGACGGCTCCGAACCGGGTCCGAGGGAACTGGGCGATGTCATCGTCTGCGAGGCCCAGTGCGAGAACGTGACCGAGGCCGTGGTCCACGGGGTGCTCCACCTCTGCGGTTACGACCACGAGAGCGACCAGGGCGAGATGCTGGAGATCCAGGACCGGATCATGGGCAGGGTCGCTCTGCCGGAGCCCACCCTTGACTGACCCGGATCTGGTTCCGCTGCCCGAAGGCCCGACCCGCTCGGGATTCGTCGGCCTTGCCGGAAGGCCCAACGTCGGCAAATCCACCCTGGTCAACGCCCTGGTCGGGGCAACCGTTGCGATCGCCTCGGTCCGCCCGCAGACCACGCGGCGGGCAATCCGGGGCGTCGCCACCGATGTCGAAGCCGGCACCCAGATCGTGCTCGTCGACCTGCCCGGGGTGCAGCGCCCCAGGGACGAGCTGACCAGCCGCATGCAGAGGCGGGTCGAGCAGGAACTGGCCGAAGCCGACGTCGCCCTGCTGGTGATCAACGGCGAGGAGGGTGTCGGTCCCGGCGATCGCTACATCGCTTCGGGCCTGCTCGAGGCGAGGCTTGACATCCCGGTCATCTGCGCGGTCAACAAGTCCGACCGGCTCGGGCGCGCAGTCGTGCCCGTGCTCCAGGACGCGGCGGCACTGAAGGGGGTAGACGAGGTCTTTCCGATCTCGGCCCTGAAGGGAGAAGGGACTGTCGAACTGAGGCAGCACCTCGCTTCGCTGATGCCTGAGGGTCATTTCATGTACCCACCGGAGGACCGCTCCGACCAGTCGGTCGAGCAGCTTCTTGCCGAGCTGATCCGCGGGCAGGTACTGATCCGGACTCGCGATGAAATTCCCCATTCGGCCGAGGTCAAGGTTCGTCGGGTCAGCACCCGCGAGGACGGTTTGGTGACGATCGAGGCCGAGATCTGGGTCGAAACGGAATCCCAGAAGGGAATCCTGATCGGCAAGCGCGGCTTCCGCATCGGTGAGATCGGCACCGGTGCCCGCAAGGTGATCGAGCAGGAACTGGGCGCCCGGGTCCACCTCGACCTCCAGGTGAAGCTGAAGCGCAAGTGGCGCCGGGATGTCGACATGCTCGACCGGCTCGGCATCGAGTGACCCGAACCGACTTGGCCGCGACAGCCGCGACCCGGGCCATAGACCGTAGGATCCCCGCATGAGGACGAAGAGCAAACTGGCCTGCGCGCTGGTGGCCGGGGCGCTGGCCTTCGCCGGCTGCGGTGGCGGCGATTCCGGCTCTGAAGACGACCGGGCGGCAATCGAGCAGATAGTCGCCGGGATCAACACCGCCAACGCCGACCAGGACGGCGCGGCCTACTGCGACCTGCTTCAGCCGAGCACTTTCTTTGACACGTTCACCTCGCGGGCGAAGTGTGCGCGCGAGACCAACCAGATCCTCGACCAGGCCGGCCGGCAGTCCGAACTCGAAGTCGAGAGCATCTCGGTCGACGGAGATACGGCGAGGGTGACCTTCACCGGGCGCAGCGGGGAGGCGCCTTTCGTCAAGGAGGACGGCCGGTGGTACCTGACCCTCGGCCAGGCGGCGACCGAGTCTGCCGACGGCGCCGGGTCATCCGGAGGCAACGCGAGGCAACGGTGGCGGCGAGGGCAACGGAGGCAACGGTGGCTGACGGAGCCGGCCCTGAAGTCAGGTTCAACGACGACGGCCTGGTGCCTTGCGTCACCCAGGACTCGCGAACCGGCGAGGTTCTGACCCTGGCCTGGATGAACGCCGAATCCCTCGGACTGACTCTCGAGACCGGCGAGATCCATTTTTTCAGTCGTTCGCGGCAGGAGATCTGGCGCAAGGGCGAGACTTCGGGAAATACGCAACGGGTGGTTGAGCTCCGCATCGACTGCGACGAAGACGCGATTCTGGCCATGGTCGAGCCGGCCGGACCTGCCTGTCATACGGGAGCGAGGACCTGCTTCTACCGGCGACTGGAAGACGGCGCAGCGCCCGGACCGACGCCCGGCGAGGCCCTGGCCGAACTCGAACGGACGCTCGCTCAAAGGGCATCCGGCCGCCCGCAGGGCAGCTATACCGTGACCCTGCTCGACAACGGTGAACTTGCGGCCGGCAAAGTCATGGAAGAGGCCGAAGAGGTCACCCGGGCGGTGCGCGAAGAGAGTGACGACCGCATCGCCGAGGAGGCCGCCGACCTGGTCTACCACCTGACGGTGCTGATGAAGTCGCGCGAGGTGGGCCTCGATCGGGCGATGGAGGTTCTGAATGGCCGCCGCGGCTGAGCTGAAGGGGCGCCTTTCACCGGACCTCGAGACCGCGCGCGGGCTGGCCGCCGAGGCCAACGTGATCCCGGTGAAGATGAGCTTCACCGACGACTGCGAAACGCCGGTCTCCGCCCTGCTCAAGCTGAAGGGGGAAGGGCCCTGCTTCCTGCTCGAATCGGCCGAGCGCGGGCAGGTCGGCCGCTACTCGTTCCTCGGTACCAGCCAGCATGCGGTGATCCGCTGGGCCGACGGCGAGCTGCGCGAGTACGCGGCAGATTCGACCTCGGCTGAAGCTGAAGCACGCCGCACCTTCGACGCGCCGGATCCCTACGCTGCCGTCGCCGCCTACCTCGAGCAGTATCGAGTGGCCGAAGTTGACGGTCTGCCACCCTTCGCAGGCGGCGCTGTCGGGCTGTTCGGCTACGACCTCGTGCGAACCGTGGAACCCCTTGCAGAGCCGAATCCGGACCCCCTCGGCCTGCCGGACCTGGCCCTGATGATCTCCGACGTGATGGTGATCTTCGATCACCTCCACAACGAGACGACCATCCTCTCCTGCGCCTTCGTCGGCGAGCAGGGGGTCGAGCACGCATACGAAGAAGCGGCAGGAAAGATCGCCGCGGTCCGTGACCGGCTGCGCGGACCGGTGCCGGAGGCTCGAGACGCGGGGGCGGTAGAAGCGCCCCGCTTCGAGTCGAACATGAGTCGCGAGCAGTTCGAGTCGATCGTGTCGCGAATCGTCGAGTACATCCATGCCGGCGACGCCTTCCAGGTCGTGCCTTCGCAGCGCTTCTCGGCCGAAGCCGAAGTTGACGCCCTGTCCATCTACCGCGGCCTGCGAGCGGTCAATCCGTCTCCGTACATGTACTTCATCGAGTTCGGCGACTTTCAGATCGCCGGCGCCTCGCCGGAGCCTCTGCTCAAGGTGAACGGCGACAAGGTCGAGATCCGCCCGATCGCCGGCACCTCTCCGCGCGGTGGCAGCGAGGAGGAGGACCGCCGCCTGGCCGAAGAGCTGATCAGCGACCCAAAGGAGAGAGCCGAGCACGTGATGCTGGTCGACCTCGCCCGCAACGACATCGGCCGGGTCGCCGAATACGGCTCGGTCGAAGTCGAAGAGATGATGGTGGTCGAGACCTACTCCCACGTGATGCACATCGTCAGCCGGGTCACCGGGACCCTGAAGGGCGGGCTCGGCGCGCTGGACGTGCTGCGCTCGGCGCTCCCGGCCGGCACGCTCTCCGGCGCACCGAAGGTGCGTGCGATGCAGATCATCGACGAGATGGAGCCGGTCAAGCGCTGCTCCTACGGCGGCGCGATCGGCTACCTGTCTTGGAACGGCGACCTCGATACCGCGATCCACATCCGTACGGCGGTGATCAAGGACGGCAAGGTCCACATCCAGGCCGGGGGCGGCACCGTGGCCGACGCGAAGCCCGACTACGAATACCGGGAGTCGCTGAACAAGGCGAAGGCGATGTTCAGGGCGGTTGAAATCGCCTGCGAGAACCCCGACTGGGCCTGAACGATGCGGGTACTCGTGATCGACAACTACGACTCCTTCACCTACAACCTGGTCCAGTACCTGGGCGAACTCGGGGCCGAGGTCGAAGTGGTGCGCAACGACGCCGCGGAGGTCGACGACCTGCTGCGCTCGGATTACGACCGCGTCGTCGTATCCCCGGGTCCGTGTACACCTGATGAAGCCGGGATCTCGGTCGCGGCGATCCGCGCCTTCGCGACGCGCGGCGTTCCGGTTCTGGGGGTCTGTCTCGGTCACCAGTCGATGGTCCAGGCCTTTGGCGGCACCGTTGTCCAGGGCGAGCCGATACACGGCAAGGAGGCACAGATCGAGCACGACGGCAGGACGATCTATGAAGGTCTGTCTTCTCCGCTGACCGTCGGTCGTTACCACTCCCTGGTCGCGGGCGAACCGCTGCCGGACGAGCTCGAGGTCAGTTCGTCCTACGGTGACATCGTCATGGGGGTCAGGCACAGCGAGCTGCCGGCGGAGGGGGTCCAGTTCCACCCGGAATCCGTGCTCACGCCGGACGGCAAGAAATTGGTCGCCCGCTTCCTCGGGCTTCAGGACGAAGGAGCAGAAGATGGCGAATGAGGTTCTTGACGAGGGCGATCGACGCGGTCGCGTCGGGCAACCACCTGACCGCCGACCACGCTTCGGCGGTGCTGACCGAGATCATGGAGGGCCGGGCCGGCGAGGTCCAGACCGGGGCTTTCCTGATCGCGCTCAGGACAAAGGGGGAGACCGTGCCCGAGCTGGTCGGCCTGGCGAGGACCATGCGCGGACTCTCCACGCCGGTCAGGTGTGAGCGGGCCGACCTGGTCGATACGGCCGGAACCGGCGGCGGCCCTTCTACCTTCAACGTCTCGACCACGGCGGCCCTCGTCGCGGCCGGTGCGGGCTGTGCCGTGGCCAAACACGGCAACCGTTCGAATACGAGCCTCTCCGGCTCAGCGGACCTGCTCGAGGCGCTCGGGGTCGAGATCGGACTCGAGCCCGACGCGGTGGCGGGCCAGATCGACGAGATCGGTTTCGGATTCATGTTCGCGCCGAAGCACCATCAGGCGATGAAGCACGTGGTCCCGGTGAGGAAGGAACTTGCGGTGAGGACGATCTTCAACTTTCTCGGGCCTCTGACCAACCCGGCCGGGGCCGCAAGGCAGGTGATCGGGGTATCCGATCGCAGCTATCAGGAGACGATCGCCGAGGCTGTGTCGGGCCTCGGGGCCGAGCATGCACTTGTGCTTTCCGGCGACGACGGTCTGGACGAGGTTTCGATCGGCGGACCCACCCGCATCATCGAAGTCGAGCACGGCTCGACCCGTGAACTGGTCGTGACGCCGGAGGACTTCGGACTGGAGGTCGCCGAACTCTCCGAGGTGGCCGGGGGGACTCCGGAAGAGAACGCCGAGGCCACGCGGGCGGTGCTTGCCGGCGAGCGTTCGCCGCGGCGCGACCTGGTGCTTCTGAACGCGGCCGCTGCTATTCGTGTCGCCGGCCGGGCCCCGGACTTCGCGCAGGCGGTCGGCGTCGCCGCTGACTCGATCGATTCCGGTGCCGCCGTTTCAGTCCTCGAGCGACTGGTCGCTTCCGGCGGAGAGCGATAGGGTCTGAAGGGCATTGGCAATCCTCGAGCAGCTAATCGAAGCCGCCACCAGGGGCGTGGACAGTCGCCGCCGGGAGGTGCCGCAGTCCGAACTTGAGGCCGCGCTTGCGGGTCGTGACCGCGACCGCCCGTTCACGGAGGCGCTGGGCCGGCCCGGCATCGCGCTGATCTGCGAGTACAAGCGCAAGTCGCCGAGCGCCGGCGAGATCGCTCCGGGGGTCACCCTCGAGCAGCAGGTCCGGGCGTATGAGAGCGGTGGTGCATCCGCGCTTTCGGTCCTGACCGACGAAACCCACTTCGACGGCAGGCTCGAAGACCTCGCCGCCGCCCGGGAGGCCTGTCGCCTGCCGGTGCTTCGAAAGGACTTCATCGTTGATCGCTACCAACTCGTCGAGTCCGCCGCCCGCGGTGCCGATGCGGTCCTGCTGATCGCCGGTGTCCTTGACCAGCGCCGGCTGCGTGACTTCCAGGCAGAGGCCCGCGAGCTGGATCTCGACTGTCTGGTCGAGGTCCACAACGAGCCCGAACTCCACAGCGCCCTGGAGGCCGAAGCAGAGGTGATCGGGATCAACAACCGCAACCTCGATACCGGGGTCGTGGACGTGGGCACGACCTACGAGCTGATCACCGACGTGCCGGCCGGCAAGGTGGTTGTTTCCGAGAGTGGCATCTCGAGTCGCGCAGAGCTGGTCGAGCTCGAAAGGGTCGGGGTGGACGCGGCCCTGATCGGCGAGAGCCTGATGCGGTCCGAAGACCCGTCAGCGACGGTCCGTGAATTCGCCGGTCTCGACGAGACCACCGAGCACATGCTGCCCTGAGGCCTTTTCTTGACGCCCCGGCGGGCATTTAGAGAAGCTTAGGAAGCGGCTTACCGAAGCCGAATGACTGCGGTAGATGATTCCGCATGAATACCAGGAGCAGTTCCTTTCGTCAGTCGGTGACCGCCGCAATGGTCGGTGGTCTTGTTGTTGCAGTGCTCGGCTTCGCGGCCGTTTCGGCAGGCCTGGTCGGCAAGACCGAGACCAATACCCGGACTATCGCAGCCGCCGCGCCGATCGCCGCGAGCGAAGACAGCAACCTGGTCAACCAGATTTACGAGCGCGACGGGAACGGCGTCGGATTCATAACCGCCTCGGGCGTCGAGAGTCCGTCGGGCGGACTCGATCCCTTCGGCGGCGGAGGCTCAGGCACGGCCACCGGATCCGGATTCGTGATCGATACGGAGGGCCATCTGGTCACCAACGAGCACGTGGTCTCCGGAGCCGAATCGGTTTCGGTCACTCTCGGCCAGTCCGACACCTCCTATGACGCCGAGATCGTCGGCACCGACCCCTCGACCGACCTCGCTCTGCTCAAGATCGACGCCCCCGGAGATGACCTCACGCCGCTCCAGATCGGCGATTCCGACGAGGCCAAGGTCGGCGACCCGGTAGTCGCGATCGGCAACCCGTTCGGCCTCGACAGCACGGTCACAACCGGCATCGTTTCGGCCCTGCAGCGCGAAATCCAGAGCACCACCGACTACTCGATCTCGGACGTGATCCAGACCGACGCGTCGATCAATCCCGGCAACTCCGGCGGTCCGCTGATCGGCGCCGACGGCAAGGTCATCGGGGTCAACTCCCAGATCGCCACGGGCGGCAGCGGCAACGGCAGTGTCGGCATCGGATTCGCCGTACCGTCGAACACCGTTACCGACGTCGTCGAGCAGATCAAGGAGACCGGAGAGGTCAAGCATGCATTCCTCGGCATCAGCGGCCTCGGCCTGACTGAAGCCGTGATCGACGAGCTCGAAATCGACGTCGAGGGCGGCGTGCTGATCCAGGAAGTCACTCCCGGCGGCCCGGCTGACGAAGCCGGCCTCAAGGGCGGCGCCGATCCGGCATCGGTCAGCCCCGACGCACCGCTCACCGGCGGTGACGTGATCGTCTCGATCAACGGCGAGGCGAACCCCACGATGGAGGACGTCGCGGCACTGGTCAACGAAGCTTCGATCGGCGACAAGGTAGATATGGAGATCAGCCGTGACGGCGAGGTCAAGAACGTCGAAGTGACCCTCGGTGAGCGGCCCGCCGCGCAGGATACGGGCTCGGATTCGGAGGCTCCTTCCGAGTCCGAACAGCCGGTGCTTCCCCCGGGATTCGGTCAGTAGCGGCTGTCCCACACGGCTCGCCCGGCGCGAGCCCGCTCTTTCCCACCGAACGGGGCCTCGACGGGCCCCGTTCGGTCGTTGTCATACGCTTGGAGGGTGAAGGTCAAGGTCTGTGGAATAACCAATAGCGAGGATGCCGCCGAGGCGGTCCGGCTCGGCGCGTGGGCGATCGGGCTGATCCACCACAAGTCCAGCCCGCGTTCGGTCCGATTCGGCATGGCCGCGGAGATCGGGGCGGCCTTCCGTCGCGACTGCGAGATCGTCGGAGTTTTCGTCAACCCGACCCTGGAGCGGGTGGTCGAGGCAGTAGAAAACGCAAACCTGAGCATGGTCCAGCTCAGCGGCGCCGAAGGCCCCTCGTTCTGCACCGAGGTCGCCCGTCGGACCGGAACCAGGGTGATCAAGGCCGTTCACGTATCCAGCGCTGCCGACATCCGGCAGGCCGAGGCCTTCCGGACCGATTTTCACCTCTTCGATACCGGCAGCATGGGGCAGTGGGGCGGCACCGGCAAGACTTTCGACTGGGACCTTCTCGCCGATCACCACTCCGGGGTCCCGTTCATGATCGCCGGCGGCCTGAACCCCGAGAACGTGACCGAGGCGATCCGCGTCACCCGCCCCGATGCGGTCGACGTGGCAAGTGGCATCGAACTCAAGCCCGGCGTGAAGGACCTCGGCAAGATGGCGAGCTTCTTCGAGGCGGCGAAATACACACCGGTGGCCGGTCCGTGATCGAACGCCCGGTCAAACCCTCCGACCCGGGGGTCGCCGTGGTCGGCGAGTCCCAGGCCGAGGTCCCCGGTCGCTTCGGCCCCTACGGAGGCCGGTACGTGCCCGAGACCCTGATCCCGGCCCTGGACGAGCTCGAGCAGGCCTGGGCCGAGGCTCGCGAGGACGAGGGCTTCGTGGCTCGCATGGAGGACCTGCGTCGCGACTTCATCGGCCGCCCGACGCCGCTCTACCTGGCCGAGAGACTGAGCGAACGGGTGGGCCGAAAGGTCTACCTCAAGCGCGAGGACCTGGCCCACACCGGCGCTCACAAGATCAACAACGCCATCGGTCAGGTCCTGCTGGCAAAGCGAATGGGCAAGCCGCGCATCATCGCCGAGACCGGTGCCGGCCAGCACGGCGTCGCGACCGCTACCGCCTGCGCCCTGCTCGACGTCGAATGCGTCGTCTACATGGGCAGCGAAGACATCCGCCGTCAGCGTCCCAACGTCGAGCGCATGGGCCTCCTGGGGGCCGAGGTCGTGCCGGTCGAAGCGGGGGCCCGCACCCTCAAAGAGGCAGTCAGCGCTGCGATCCGCGACTGGGTGACCAACGTCGAGACGACCCACTACGTGATCGGCTCCGTGGTCGGCCCGGCTCCGTTCCCGTCCCTGGTCCGCGACCTCCAGCGGGTGATCGGCGACGAAGCCCGCGCCCAGGCGCTGGAGAAAGAGGGCGTCCTGCCCGAGCGAGTGATCGCCTGCGTCGGTGGCGGCTCGAACGCGATCGGAACCTTCGCCGCCTTCGTCCCGGACGAGCAGGTGGCCCTGATCGGCGTCGAAGCGGCAGGTGACGGCGTTTCCACCGGTCGGCACGGCGCCCCGCTCAGCGCCGGACGGACGTCGGTCCTGCACGGTTCGCTTTCCGCCGTGATCGCCGATGACGAAGGTCAGATCCTCGAGGCCCACTCGGTCTCGGCCGGGCTCGACTACCCGGGCGTCGGACCCGAGCACGCCTGGCTGCGCGACTCGGGCCGGGCGAGTTACGTCGCGGTGACCGACCGGGACGCGCTCTCCGCATTCCGTGAGCTGAGCCGGTTGGAGGGCATCATCCCGGCGCTCGAGACTTCCCACGCGATCGCCTGGCTGCTGGCCGAAGGCCGGACCGGCGAGCCCGGATACGACGTCGTCTGCCTCTCGGGCCGCGGCGACAAGGACCTGGCCGAGGTGCTGGGCATCAAGGACGCCTGACGTGGGCGATCCCCAGGCCGGTTCCGGCGCGGCGAGGATCGGAGCGGCCTTCGCGGCTGCCCGAGAAGAGGGCAGGGCGGCCCTGATGCCCTACATGATGGGCGGCTATCCCGATCACGAAGCGTCGCTGTCCATTGCCGAGGCCTACATCGAGGGCGGTGCCGACCTGATCGAACTCGGGGTGCCTTTCTCGGACCCTCTCGCCGACGGTCCGGTGATTCACGCGGCGGCAACTGCGGCGCTCGAGGCCGGCGCGAGGTTCGAGTCGGTGCTGGAAATCTGCGGTCGGATCAGCGATCGCGTTCCGGTCGTGCTGATGGCCTACACCAACATGATCCTGGGCGGCGACGGACCGGCTGATTTCGCAGCGAGGGCCACCGGGGCAGGCGCCTGCGGGGTCATCGTGCCGGACCTGCCGCTCGGCGAGGACGAAGATGCGAGGCGAATTCTGGGCGACGCGGGTCTCGCCGTGATCCCGCTGATTGCGCCCACGACTCTCGACCGTCGCCGTGGCGAGATCTGCGAAGTGGCGACCGGTTTCGTCTACGTGGTCTCTACCGTAGGTACGACCGGCGAGCGAGGCGAACTGCCGGCTCACCTTCGGGAACTTGTCGAAGACGTGCGGGCCAAGGCCAGTGTTCCGGTCGCGGTCGGATTCGGCATCGGCAGCCCGGAGCAGGCCGCCGAAGTCGGCCGGATCGCCGACGGTGTGATCATCGGATCGCGTCTGGTCAGGATCCCGGCGGACGCCGGCAGCGCTTCGGAGGCGATTTCGGCGGTGACGGGTTTCCTCGTGGAAACAGGCGCCGCTCTGGCGCGGGGATGAGTCCTCCCGGGTTATGTAGGATTGCGCCCATGGTCATGCCGGTCTCACTCTTCATTGCCGCCGCCTTCGCGGTTTTTTCCTGGTCCCAGGGCCAGGGTGGCCCGGTCGCCGGCCTCGTCTTTTTCGGCATCATCGCGATCGGCTTCACGATCAACGCGATTCTTCCGCTGATCGAGAAGGCCAAGCCGCACCTTCCGACCCGCTCGAAGTCCTGACCCGGTGAAGATCGGTGTTCTGACAGGTGGGGGTGACTGCCCCGGCCTCAATGCCGTGATCCGTGCCGTGGTACGCCGCGGCACCGCTGACTGGGAAAACGAGTTCGTCGGCTATCGCGACGGTTGGAAGGGTCCGCTCGAAAACTTCACCAAGCCGCTCGGGGTCGAACAGGTGCGTGGCATCCTGCCCCGCGGCGGAACCATCCTCGGCTCATCGCGGACCAACCCGGTCCAGGTCGACGGGGGCATCGAGAAGATTGCCACCAACATGGAGCAGGAGGGGGTTGACGGCCTGATCGCGATCGGCGGCGAGGATACGCTCGGCGTGGCCAAGTCGCTTCACGAGGCCGGCGTGAATGTGATCGGCGTGCCCAAGACAATTGACAACGACCTCGGGGCCACCGACTACACATTCGGATTCGACACCGCGGTAAACATCGCGATGGAGGCGATTGACCGTCTTCATACCACCGCCGAGAGCCATCACCGCGTGCTGATCGTCGAAGTAATGGGACGTCACGCCGGCTGGATCGCCTTCCATTCCGGGCTCGCGGGTGGCGCGAACGTGATCCTGATCCCGGAGCAGGACTTCGACCTCGACAGGGTGTGCGGATACATCGAAAAACGCTTCGAGGACCAGTATTCGCCGATCATCGTCGTCGCTGAAGGTGCCAAGCCGATCGGTGGCTTTCCTGACGAAGACGAGTCGAATACGGACGCTTTCGGTCACGTACGGCTGGGAGGCGTCGCGCACTGGCTCGAAGGTCAGATCGAGCACAAGACCGGCAAGGAGGCGCGGGCGACGGTGCTGGGCCACGTCCAGCGCGGCGGAACGCCGACCGCCTTCGACCGGGTTCTTGCCACACGCTTCGGCCTGCATGCGATCGAGGCTGCGAACGAAGGCAACTGGGGCAAGATGACCGCCCTGCGCTCGACCGAGATCGACCTGGTCGATCTCGCCGATGCGGTGGCTGTCCTGAAGACGGTTCCGCCCGAGCTCTACGAAGAAGCAGAAGTCTTCTTCGGCTGAGCGCCTTCTGCTTCAGGCAGAGGCGGAGCCGAAACGGGTATCAGCGCAGCAGGTTGGCCAGCGCGCCGGCCAGATCGGGCTGCTTGAACTCGTAGCCGTTGTCCGCCACGATCTTGGGGTAGACCCGCTGGCCCTCTCGCAGGACGTTGCCGAACTCCGCGCCACGCAGGACATCGAGGGCGAAGCCCGGGATCGGCATGAAAGCCGGACGGCTGACTGCCTTGCCCAGGCGTTTCGCGAACTCTTTGTTGGTTACCGGATTCGGTGCCGTGGCGTTTACCGCGCCGACCGCAGCTTCGTTCTCCAGGGCCCAGAGCAGGATCCCGACCTGGTCATCCCGGTGAATCCACGACATGTACTGCTTGCCGCTGGCGATCGGTCCGCCGACGCCCATCTTGAACGGGGTCAGTAGCTCGCCGAGCAGGCCGCCGGCCGGATCGAGTACGTGGCCGGTGCGGATCTTGGCGACCCTCGTATCGACCCCGGTGACCGTGTCGGCAGCTGCCTCCCACTGGACGACGACGTCGGCGAGGAAGTCGTCTCCGGGTCCGGCGTCTTCGTAGAGAAGGTCGTCGCCGCGGTCCCCGTAGTAGCCGATCGCAGACCCGGACAGGAATACCGCCGGAGGGCTGTCACTGCTGCTGATCGCCTGCGCCATGTTCTTGGTCGACTTGATCCTGCTTCGCGCGATCCGGTCCTTGACCTCGTCGTTCCAGCGCTGGTTGATCGGCTCGCCGGCAAGGTGGATCACCGCGTCGGCGCCGTCGAGGGCTTCCGCGGGCGGACGTTCATCGACCGACTGCCAGCCCAGCCATTTCACGGCCGGCTGGGCCTGGGCGGACTCTTCGGGGCTGCGGCTGAGTCCGATCACCTCGTCGCCTAGGTCAATCAGCGCGTTGCACAAGGCCGAGCCGACCAGGCCGGACGCTCCGGTGACGACGATCTTTCGCTGGTTCTCCGATGCGTTCTCTCTGGCTGGCATGGGCTCTAGTCTAGAGTTATCACCGGGTCGGCACACGCAAGCCCGGGTATCGCCGGACGAGGTCCCGCAGCTAATGGAAGACTGCGGTGTTCCATAGGGCAGGGCCGCCCGCTCCCCAGTCAAATACACCCCCAGGAGTCACGAGAACTTGCGTTTCATGGTGAAGTCACGCATCGATCTGCTCGCCTTTTCGGCCTGCGCACTACTGGCCGTGCTCGCGATGATGGCCGTCGGCTGGGCGAATTCGGCCGAGGCGGCACCATCGAAGTGCTTCGGCAAGAAGATCAACAAGGTCATCAAGGGCAACAACAAGAAAGTCAAGCTGGGCTTCAAGGACGTCGCCTGGATCGCCGGCAACAAGGTGACCGTCATCGGCAAGCCCTACAGCACGATCTGCGCTGACGACGGCATCCAGATTGTCAGGGCAGGCAAGGGCAAGAGCAAGACCAGTACCGGTGCCGGAAACGACCGGATCTTCATCGGCAAGAGTTCGAAGAGCATCGCCGACGGCGGCCTCGGCGACGATACGATCATCGGCTCCAAGGGCCACGACTACATCTACGCTTCGCCGAAGAAGAACCCCAAAGGCGTTTCCGACACCGACACCGTCCGCGGTAACGGCGGAAACGACTACATCTACGACTACTCGGGTGAGGGCAACCAGCTTTACGGCCTGGCCGGCAGCGACCAGATCCACTCCCTGGGTGATTCGGTTTCAACGGTCTACGGCGGAGACGGCAGCGACTTCATCTACTCGACCGGCGGCGAGACCGATTCCGGACGCGTCGAGAAGCTGTTCGGAGAGCGCGGCAACGACACCATCAACGGAGACCGGACGCCCGGCAACGGCCCGGTGCTGCTCGACGGAGGTGCCGGTGACGACTGGTTGAACGGTGGCCGTTTCGCCGACACGGCGATCGTGCACTCGGGAATCGTCAAGATTGACATGGGAGGCGGCGATGATCTGATCGTGGCCGCCTCGGGTGGTCGGGTGACCATGGACGGTGGCGGCGGACGGGATGCAGTCTCCTGGGCGGCTCACACTCCGAAGGGGAACCGGAACTATTCCGGCGTGGACGTGAACCTGAAGACCGGAGAGGTCGGCGGGGTCGGCGTCCAGACGGTCAAGAACGTCGAGGACGTGATCGGCTCATCCTTCGACGACACCATCACCGGCGAGCCTGGAGTCACCAACGACCTGCAGGGAGCTATGGGCGACGATGAACTGATCGGGCAGTTCGAGGACGAAGACAACGGTGACGGCGGCTTGGGCGAAAACGAATGCTCCGGCTTCCGTTATGTCTTTTCGTGCAACGAGTACTCGCCGGGAGGCGGAGACCAGGAGAAGGTCCAGGTCGAAATGGACCGCTCGGGAGTACTGACGGTTTTCGGCAGCCGCTACGCCGACCGGATCGACCTCGAGTGGAAGTCGGGCCAGTACCTGATCGATATCGATACCGATGTCCTGGCTTCGGGCCTCTGCGATACGACCCAGAACCCGGGAGAGGTCGCCTGTACCGCGCCCTACAACAACCTGAACGGCATGCTGATCTACGGAAACGACGGGCCCGACGACATAACCGTCGGCGGTTCGGTCCCGGCTTTCGTTACCACCACGATCAACGGGGGGACCGGCGCCAACAAGCTGATCGGCGGCGCCACCAAAGACGTGATCACAACCGAAGGCGCAGCGGCGGGAACCGTGATGAGGGGCGGCGGCAACCTGGACCAGCTCTGGGTGCCGGCCGGTGGCACCGCCTTCGGGGAGGGCGCATCCGATGTGCTCCACGCCCAGGCACCGTGTGAAGGCGGCCGGGTGGGCGGCGGGCCCGGTAACGACAACCTCGTCTTCAGCGGTGCCCCTCGTGGAGTGAAGGCCGACCTCGGCAAGGGCGAGGCCGGCCACGTGAGCGGAAGCTGCAACAAGAAGCTGAAGATCGACGGTGACGTCGAGAGCCTCGAAGGAACCAAGTACAACGACGTGCTGATCCTCGGCAAGAAGAAGAAGGGCCAGAGCAGCAAGCGAAGCCTTCTCGGCCGTGAAGGGTTCGACACGCTCAACAGCAAGAACGGCTACAAGGACAAGGTGACCACCGGCAGCGGTGGCAAGAAGAACAAGGTGATCTCCGACAAGAAGGACAAGGTCACCTGGGGCTGGGGTGGGGCCCGCTTCTGAGATGTACCTTCTGTTCCTGGACGAGTCCGGAACCCCTGATGACGACGTCTTCGCCCTCGGCGGCATCGTGGTCAGGGCGCAGGACTGGCACGTTCTGCGTCAGCGCTGGGACGAATGCCTGAGCGCTGAAGGATGGCCTCTGGACAAGGAGCTGAAGTGGTCCGGGACCGTCAACGGCGAGGTTCCGCCCGGGGTGGCCGACGCCGCCTACGACTGCCTGCCCACTCTGCCGATCGAGTGCTTCGTGACCGTTCTCTATCCGGGGCTCAGCGGCTACGAGGATTTCTTCGGCAGCGACGAGAACACCTATTCGACCGCGCTCATGTTCATCGCCGAGCGCTTCCAGCGCTTCCTCGACCATCATGATTCCTACGGGGTCATAGTGCTCGACAGCCGCATGAGAGAGGCCGACGACAGGCTGCGCCGGTTCTTCACCAGGATGCAGCGCGAAGGCACCCCGTTCACAGAGCTCGAGAGGATCGTCGACGGCCTGCTCTTCGGCCCCTCGCACTTCTCGCTCGGTCTCCAGCTGGCCGATCTGGTGGTCGGATGCAGCCGGGCTGCGACCTTCAAGCTGGGCGACAACAGCCGCTGGTTCCGCGGTCTCGAGCCGGTCTTCGCCCGCCACCCCTCGACCGGCGAACTCGACGGGGTGGGGCTCAAGGTCTTCCCCGAATCGAGCCGGGAAGGCTCGAAGCTCTTCGACCCGGAGGGGCAGGAGTGAAGGGATGAGGCGAATCCTGAAGGCCGAGGAGTCCGAACCCGGCGCATTCGTGGGGCTGCTCAAGGCGGTCGTCGTCCCCAGGCCGATCGCCTGGGTTTCCACCCTCTCGGCCGACGGCGTCGCGAACCTTGCTCCCCATTCTTTCTTCACCGTGGCCAGCCAGCTTCCACCGATCGTCCAGTTCACTTCGATCGGCCGCAACGATTCGCTTCACAACGCCGTCGAGACCGGCGAGTTCGTGATCAGCCTCGCCAACCGGGAGCTGTTCGAGCAGGTCAACGCCACCGGCACCAACTACCCGCCCGAGATCGACGAGTTCGATGCGGTCGGGGTCGAGTCCGAGCCGTCCGAGCTCGTGCGTCCGCCAAGGGTGGCCGGCTCGCCTGCTTCGATCGAATGCGTGACCGAGAACACGGTCGAGTTCGAGCATTCAGTGGTCGTCTTCGGCCGGGTGGTCGCGATTGCCGTGGACGAAGCCGTGCTCGATGGCGATCACCCCGACATCACCCGACTGAAGCCGCTGGCGCGCCTCGGGCGCGACGAGTGGTCGGAGATCGGCGGCATCCTGCGTATTTCCCGTATCGCCTACGAGGAGTAGAACCTGAGAACGGGCTGGCTTCAGCGGGCGAGCGAGCCGAAGGCGCCGGTCTCGACCGAGAAGCGGGCGTCCCCGGCCCGTTTCGCTTCCTGAACCACCGCTTCAGCCACTTTCGGGGCGACGTCGCGATCGAATACCGAAGGGATGATGTAGTCCTCGGAGAGGTCGTCGTCGCTGACCACACCGGCGATACCGCGGGCCGCTGCCATCTTCATGTCTTCGGTGATCTGTGGCGCGCCGGCGTCGAGGGCGCCGCGGAAGATCCCCGGGAAGCAGAGCACGTTGTTGATCTGGTTCGGGTAGTCGGAGCGGCCCGTGGCCATGATCCTCACGTAGGGGGCGGCCTCTTCGGGCATCACCTCCGGGTTCGGGTTGGCCATCGCGAAGACGATCGCGTCGCGGTTCATCTTCTCCAGGGCCTTGGCCTCGATCACGCCGGGGCCCGACAGGCCGATGAAGAGGTCCATGCCTTCGATCACTTCGTCCGGGGCGCCCAGCAGGTGATCCGGGTTCGAGTTCTCCGCGTACCAGCGCTTGATGCCGGTCATCTCGCCCGACTCATAGTCGGGACGGGTGGTCGAGAGCGCGCCGTGACGATCGCAGCCGACGATGTGGGTCAGGCCGGCGGCCAGCATCATCTTGGTCACCGCGATACCGGCGGCGCCGAGACCGACCATCAGCACACGCAGGTCCTCGATCTTCTTGTCGATGATCTTGAGGGAGTTGAACAGCGCGGCCATCGTGACGACCGCCGTTCCGTGCTGGTCGTCGTGGAAGACGGGGATGTCGATCAGGCCCTTGAGGCGATCCTCGATTTCGAAGCAGCGCGGGGCGGAGATGTCCTCGAGGTTGATTCCGCCGAAGGTCGGTGCCATCAGTTCGACCGCCCGGACGATTTCGTCGGTGTCGGTGGTCGAGAGGCAGATCGGAAAGGCGTCCACGTCGGCGAACTCCTTGAACAGCATGCACTTGCCTTCCATAACCGGCATCGCCGCTTCCGGGCCGATGTCGCCGAGACCGAGCACGGCGGTTCCGTCGGAGACGACCGCGACCGTGTTCTTCTTGATCGTGTACTCGAAGGCGAGGCTGCGGTCTTCGTGGATCGCCGAGCAGACCCTGGCTACGCCCGGGGTGTAAGCCATCGAAAGGTCGTCGCGGGTATTCAGCGGGTACTTGTTCTCGACCGAGATCTTGCCGCCGCGATGCATGTGCATCGTGCGGTCGGTGTACTCCATCACCCTCACGCCGCGGATCGAGCCGATGCTGCGCAGGATCTGCTCCCAGTGAGCCTGGTCGATCGCGTCGATCGTGAACTCGCGGACCCGTTTGCCTTCTGCTCCGGCCCCCGGGATCAGGTCGACGCCGACCAGCTGTCCGCCGGCTCCGGCGATCGCCGCGGTCAGTTTGCCGAGCGGTTCCTGACGCGCATCGAGCTCGACGCGGACGGTGACGCTGTACTGGGCGCTGACGGTGGCCATTCGCGCAACTATATGAGGCCGGGCGGGAGGGTGCCGACAGCAACCGTATGATCAGTCCGTGAGCCAAGCTGGCGACCATCCCGAGCTTTTTCTGATCGACGGCAACAGCCTCGCCTACCGGGCATTTTTCGCCCTGCCGGACTCGATGGCGACTGCCGACGGCCGACCGACCAACGCGGTCTTCGGCCTGGCCTCGATGATGGTCAAGCTGATTTCCGACTATCGGCCGACCCAGATCGTGGTCGCCTGGGACGCCGGCATGTCGGGCCGGGAAGAGGTCTACCCGGAATACAAGGCCCAGCGCCCCCCGAAGCCGGACCTGCTTCGTGCCCAGTGGCCTCACCTGATCGAACTGGTCGAGGCCTTCGGCTATACGAACATCAAGGTCGACGGCTACGAAGCCGACGACGTGATCGCCTCGCTCGTGGCCGAGGCCAGGCGGCGTTCGATTACTACGGTGGTGGTGACCGGCGACCGCGACGCCTATCAGCTGGTAGGCGACGGAGTGACGGTGATGAGCACCGGCCGGGGGATCAGTGACACCAAGGTCTACGACCGGGAAGCGGTCAAGGAGCGATACGGCGTCTATCCGGAGCTGGTCACCGACCTGATGGGCCTCCGGGGCGATACATCCGACAACATCCCCGGCGTCCCCGGCATCGGCGAGAAGACGGCGGCTGCCCTGCTCGACCAGTTCGGCTCACTGGAAGAGATCCTCGCCAACACGGACCAGGTATCGGGAGCTAAACGCAAGCAGAACCTGGTCGAATTCGCCGACGACGCGCGCATTTCCAAGGATCTGGCGACGATGAAGTTCGATATCGACTGCGGCATCGATCTCGAGCAACTGATGACGCGCAGCCCTGATCGCGAAAACCTCCGAGAGTTCATGCGCGACTTCGAGCTGAGGGCGGCCCTGAGCCGGCTCGAGGAGGCTCTGGGTGAAACCGAGCAGCTGCCGGGCGAAGTCGAAGAGCAAGTCGGCCCTACCGAAGTGGAACTCTCGGCAGGCGGCGTCGCTGATCTGAATGACGGCCCGATCGCAGTCGAGATGCACGGCGGCTGGGCGGCGACCGACGGAGAGAAGGTGGTGGGCGGGACCGACGATGCGGCGGCTTTCGTCGACCAGATCTCCGGCAGGCCGTTGATCGCCCACGATTTCAAGGCGATCGGCGGGCGAAACGGCATGCTTGCGGCGCTCGAGGCGACCGAAGCAGGCCCTGCGATCTTCCACGACACCGTCGTCGCCGCCTACCTGCTCGAGCCCGCGAGGCGCAGTTATGCGCTCGACGACCTCGCGATCGCCGCCGGCCTCGCTCCCTCCGGGCTCGACGACGAGGACGGCCAGATGACCCTGGTCACCGAGTCCGAAGACGAGCCGGGCGGCTCCCTGGCCCCGGAGATCGCCGCCACGGTCTGGAATCTGGCCGGCATCCAGCGTCCCAGGCTCGAAGAAGAGCGGGCTGATGAAGCTCTTCGAAGAGGTCGAGCAACCCCTGATCCGGGTACTTGCGGCGATGGAGCGGATCGGCCTGAAGCTCGACCCGGAAAAGGTCGAGTTGATGAAGTCCGGCATGGCAGAGAAGATCTCGGACCTCGAGGCTCGAATCCACGAACTGGCCGGTCATGAGTTCACGATCGGCTCGCCGCAGCAGGTCGGACAGGTCCTTTTCGAGGAACTGGGGCTGACCCGAAAACGACGCGGCAAGACCGGCTTCTCGACCGACGCCCGGGTTCTTGCCCAGATTCGCGACGAGCATGAGATCGTCGCCCTGATCGAGGAATGGCGGGAGCTGAGCAAGCTCAAGAACACCTACCTCGACCCGCTGCCCAGGGAGATCGACCCGGCGACCGGCCGGGTCCACACGACCTTCGTCCAGACCGCGGCGCCGACCGGCCGGCTTTCGAGCATCCAGCCGAACCTTCAGAGCATTCCGATCCGGACCGACGTCGGCCGTCCACTTCGCGGCTGCTTCGTCGCAGAACCGGGAAACCTGTTGGTATCGGCCGACTACAGCCAGGTCGAACTGAGGGTGCTCGCCCACATGGCAGACGAGCCCGTTCTCAAGAGCTTCTTCCTGGCCGGGGAGGACGTGCACCGGGCGACCGCGGCCCAGGTTTTCGGCATCGAACAGGATGAAGTTGACGACGCCCAGCGGTCCAAGGCGAAGATGGTCAACTTCGGCATCGTCTACGGGCTCACCGGCTTCGGCCTCGCCGACCGGCTGAACATCCCGCGGGCCGAGGGGGACGAGTTCGTCAAGGCCTACCTCGATCGCTTCCCCGCGGTCGTCGCCTTCCAGGACCGGGTGGTGGCGGAGGCGACCGAGACCGGATACGCGACCACCCTGCTCGGTCGCCGCCGACCCCTGCCGGAGCTGCGTTCGAGCCAGGCCCAGGCGAAGCGTCAGGGCGAGAGGCTCGCCGTGAACACGGTCATCCAGGGTTCGGCCGCCGACATCATCAAGATCGCCATGCTGCGCTGCCACAGCGCCCTGATCGAGCAGGGCCTGAGCAGCCGTCTGGTGCTCCAGATCCACGACGAGCTGCTGTTCGAGGGACCGGCCGACGAAGCGGAGGCCGTCACCGATCTGGCCCGGCGGGAGATGTGTGCCGCCTACGAACTCGAGCCTCCACTCGAGGTTGACGCCGGGGCCGGTCCGGACTGGCTTGCTGCCAAGTAGGAGAATCCCGGCGGCAGCCCGGTGAGCACGGGGCTGGCAAGCATCGCGATCGTCGCCGTAGGGGCGCAGCTCGCTCTGCAGGCCCCGATCAACAGTGCTCTGGGCGGGCATGTCGGTCGCCTCGCGGCATCGCTCGTCAGCTTTGTGGTCGGGTCGCTGATCCTGTTTTTTCTGGTGCTGGTCAGTGGGGAGCTTCCCAGTCTCGGTGAACTCGGCAACGTCCCTGCACATCAACTGCTCGGTGGCCTGATCGGCGCAACCTACGTGGCGACCGCCACGCTCACAGTGGCCCGGATCGGGGCCGGTGCCGTCGTGGCGGCGACGATCGCCGGCCAGCTGCTCGGCTCGCTGCTGATCGATGAACTCGGGCTCGTCGGAGTGGAAACCGTTTCACTTGATCTGCTGCGGTTCATCGGCGCCCTGTTGCTGATCGCCGGCACCCTGCTTGTGGTCACTCGGGGTCCAGGCCTGGCTTCCGCAGCCAGGCAAGGCCCGGCTTTTGCCGCCCTGGTAACCGTTTTCGTCGCCGGTCTGCTGGTCGGCCTCCAGCACCCCTTGAACGGCCTGCTTTCGGAGTCGTCGGGGGAGCTGGTCGCCGCCCTGACCAACTTCATCGTGGGAACCCTGTTCCTCGCCGTGCTCGTGGTAGCCAGCGGTCGATCGAGCCGCCTGTCGGCGCTCGGCAACGCGCCCCGCTGGCAGCTGCTCGGCGGCGTGATCGGCCTGATCACCGTGCTCGCGGCCCTCAGTGCCGTCTCGATCCTCGGTGCTGCCGGTCTGACCGCAGCCCTGGTCACCGGGCAGTTGATCGGCTCGATCGCGATAGACCGGGCCGGCGCCTTCGGTCTCGAGGTCAGGGCGGTCACCCCGCGCCGCGCGACTCGGAGCCGTCCTACTCCTGGTCGGGACCCTGCTCTGCGTCTCCTGAGCCCGCGGCCACGACCGTGGCTCCGTCCGCCGGCGAACCCTGCTTTCGAGACCGGTATACGAAAGGCAGGGCCAGAGCCGAAATCGCGGCGCCGATCAGGTAGGAGCTGCCGTAGCCCCAGACGTCCGCAGCGCGTCCCAGCGCGGGCTGGACGACGACGCCGCCGGTCGAGCCGAGCATCGAGTCGAAGGAGAGGATGGTCGCCCTTTGCTGCGAAGGGATCATCCCGTTGAGGTAGGACTGGCGGATCGGCATCGCGGCCGCGAAGAGCATCGCCCAGATCGCGATCAGCCCGACCACGACCCAGAAGTTCTCGATCAGCCCGATAAGCAGCAGTGTCGTCGCCCCGAAGCCGATCGCGAAGAGCAGGGCGGAGGTCCGCAGCCTGAAGAGGCCCCGGATCCGCGGCGCGGCCAGGCCACCGACGATCTGCGCCCCGGCGACCAGGGCGGCGGTTATGCCGGCGATTCCGTAGGCCTCGGGATCACCGATCAGCTCGAGCAGGTAGGGCTGCAGGGCGTAGAAGGCGTAGATGCCGACGCCGGCGGTGAAAGGCGAAGCCAGCATCAGCCATCTCACCGACGGAACACGCAGGCCGTGATCGACCGACGCGACGGTGATCAGCTTCATTTCCCGGATCGTGCCTTCGCTCTTCTTGGGCGTGAAGCCGATGTCACGCATCACGGTGAAGGCGAAGCCGAACATGATCAGCAGTACCGCCGCCCGCATCACGAACGGCACCCCGAGGCTGGTCAGCTGGGCGACGAAGCCGCCGACCACCGAACCGGTCAGCATTCCGATTCCGGTGACGATCTGCCCCTTGCCGAAGATCGACTCCAGGCTTCCGTCGTATCCGGTCGCATCGAGCGCATCGACCAGCCAGGCTTCGACCGCCCCCGAGAAAAAAGTGAAGCCGAGGCCGAGCAGGATCGAGACCAGTGCCCAGGCCCAGAACGGCCCTTCGAGCTGCCAGAGCAGCACGTAGAGCAGGGTGGTGACCATCAGCGTCACCGTGCCGGCCAGGTAGGACACCCGCCGGCCGATCGTATCGGCGACGACCCCGGTCGGGATCTCGAACAGCACCATGCCGGCGGTGAAGAAAGCGTTGGCGGCGAAGGCTTCCAGGTTGCTCAGCCCGGCATCGAGCAGGAAGATCGTATTGATGCCCCATATGAACGAAGCCGCCAGAGTGTTTCCGAGCATCAGCGTCAGGTAGACGCGCTGGATGTAGACGGGGGATGGCATCGTCGCGGCTGTTCAGCTTGGCAGGTCGGTGCTGCGGAGCGGGATGTAGGGTCCCGGAGATGAGGACGCTCCTGCTGGTTCTGATCGCTTCCGCCGGCCTTCTCGCTGCCGGCTGCGGCAGCTCGGAGGATTCCGCTCAGTCCACCGTGACCCCGCAGGCCCTGGACGGCAGCACTTTCACGGCGACCGGGGCGCAGGGCATCGAACTCGACGACGAGGTGCCGCTGACGATTTCGTTCGAGGGAAACAGCCTTGCGGTCGATGCCGGCTGCAACAGCATCGGCGGTGAATACGAGATCGAGCAGGGTGAGATCCGGGGTACGCAGCTGGTTTCGACCTTGATGGGCTGCCCGGCGCCTCTGGACGAGATCGAGACCGAAACGACAGGCCTGCTCTCGGACGGAGCGATGGCCACCCTCGAAGGGGACACCCTGACGCTGACCGGCGAAGAAGGCAAACGGCTGACGCTCGAGCGCTGAAACCGCTGGAGCCCGATTTCTGACGATAAGTAATGCCCGGGCTGGCTCACTTTCCTATTGTCACTTTTTAGGAGGACGGATCGCCTATAGGCTCAGACCTAGCACTTAATCCCAGGAGGCCGAACAGATGAGCGTAGTTTCGCAGGATGTTTCAACCCGAACCTTGAAGAACTACGTGAACGGCGCGTGGACCGATGCTGCCGGCGCGGAACTGCATCCGGTTGTCGATCCGGCATCCGGACAGGCGATCGCGCAGGTCCCTTTCTCCAACTCATCCCACCTGGACGAAGCGGTGGCGGCGGCCCGCGAGGCCCTTCCGGCCTGGCGCGGGGTCAGCACGATCGCCCGGGCCCGCAAGCTGTTCGAACTGCGCCACATGCTCGACGCCCGCAAAGACGAACTGGCTCGTTGCGTGGTGACCGAGATGGGCAAGACCCTTCCTGACGCCACGGCCGAGGTCGGTCGCATGATCGAGATGGTCGAAGCCGCGACGGCGATCCCGACCACGATGCAGGGTCGCGTCCTCGAGGACGTCGCCCGCGGGGTGGACGCCGAGACGATCCGCCAGCCGGTCGGCGTCTGCGCCGCGATCGCCCCGTTCAACTTCCCGGCAATGGTTCCGTTCTGGTTTCTTCCGTTCGCGATCGCCTGTGGCAATACGTTCGTGCTCAAGCCCTCCGAGCAGGTACCGATGACCCAGTCGCTGGTCTTCGAATCGCTCGACGCCCTCGACCTGCCGCCCGGTGTCGTCAACCTGGTCAATGGCGGTCGCGAGGTGGTCGAAGGCATCCTCGAGCACCCCGGCATCGATGCGATCTCATTCGTCGGGTCGGCTCCCGTGGCCCAGATCGTCTACGAGCGTGCCGCCCAGTCCGGCAAGCGTGTCCAGGCGCTCGGCGGGGCCAAGAACCACATGGTGATCTGTCCCGATGCCGTCGTCGAGCCCACGGTCAACGGCCTGATCGGCTCCGGTTTCGGCGCCGCCGGCCAGCGCTGCATGGCCGGCTCGGTGATCGTCACCGTCGGCGAGGCCCACGACAGCGTCATCCCGAAGCTGGTCGAGGAGTCCTCGAAGCTGACCGTCGGAAACGGCCTCGACGATGGAGTCGACGTCGGACCGGTGATCTCCTGCGACGCCCGCGACCGGATCAACGACTGGATCCAGCGCGCGGTCGACGACGGCGCCGATCTCGTGCTCGACGGCCGCAACCCCGACGCGGCCGGGGGAGAGGCCCCGGAAGGCTCGTCCTACGTCGGTCCGACCATCCTCGACAACGTCAAGCCGGACGATGCGATCGTCGGCGAGGAGGTCTTCGGGCCGGTCCTCGCCGTGGTCAACGTCGACACCCTCGAAGAGGCGATCGAGGTCGTCAACAACAGCAAGTTCGGCAACGGTGTCTCGATCTTCACCGAATCGGCCTCGGCGGTGCGCAAGTTCCGCCACGACGTCGAAGTCGGGATGGTCGGCGTCAACATCGGTGTCGCCGCCCCGGTGGCCTTCTTCCCGTTCTCGGGCTGGAAGGCATCGTTCCTGGGAGACCTCCATGCCCACGGACCGGACGGAGTCGAGTTCTTCACCCGCAAGAAGACGATCACCTCGCGTTACTTCTCCGGTGGCGCCACCAGCGGCAGCTACTTCGTCGAGCGCTGACCCGGAAACGGTGCGGCGCCTTGAGCCGCCTTGGCAGGGGCCGGCTCAGGCGGCGGCGCCGGCCACTACCAGCGGCGGCCGGCCGGTGGCGGAGGTATCGGGCGAACTCCGGTGGGGCGATACCCAGGTAGCGCCTGAAGGCGAACTCGCCACTCGCCCCCCAGAACGCGCCGGCAAGGACCGGCTTGACCAGCCGCGGGGGGATCTTCGGCAGGGCCTTCTGCGAATTGAGCAGCCACCTGAACTGACGCTCGTGGGAGGCGTTGAAGCGGTGGTAGGCGGTCAGCGCGCTCTTGCGGCTCTGGCGGCCATCGAGCACGGCCCGCAGCTCCAGGCCCAGCGCGGCGCCGAAGTAAAGGGCCGGCCGGATGCCTTCGGCGGTCAGCGGCAGGCAGTGCCCGGCCGAGTCACCGGCGAAGAAGACCCCGGTGTCGGTTCCGTCGCGCAGCTTGTGGGGGATCCAGTTGCCCTGCCAGCCGGTCGCCTCGCTGCCTGTGTCGGTGGCCAGCAGTTCGGTGGTCTCGCGAACGTGGAAGCGCGGATCGAACGAGCCGACCCCGATCCGCAGCTCGTCGCCGGCCGGGAAAGACCAGCCATAGCCCTCCGGCACGTACTTTCGATCGATCCAGACCTCGAGGTCGTCGCTTCTTCCTTTCGGATGCACCTCCAGCCCGCGCGACAGCGGGGCATCCGGCGGCTGGACGGTCGAGTCCGATGCGAGGACCCGCTTCCAGCCCATCGCGTCGACCACCAGCGGCGCGGAGATCACGCCGCGGTCCGTCTCGACCGCGATCGCCCCGGTCGAGCCATTGCCCTGCGCGCCGATCCCGGCGGCGTCGCTTCGGCCGTTGACTTTCGCGGTTTCGAAGTCGGCGTCGCAGTCCTTCCACAGAAGCTCACAGAGGCTGCGGTAGTCGAAGGTCGAAAAGCTCCACGGAACCGGCAGTTCGAGAGAGCCATGGGCGGTGTGGACCAGGACCGAGTCGAAGCGCTGCTTCTCCGATTCGAGCAGCCCGAGCTCTTCGAGCCAGGCGGTCGGAATCACGCAGGCCGAGGTCTGGCGCTCGCCGATCTCGTAGCGGTCTACGACCAGGACGTCGGCGCCGGAGCCGGCCATCTGCCGGGCGACGATCAGGCCCGCGAAGCTGGCCCCACAGATCAGTAGATCGCGGTCACCGCTGAGGTCGGTCCGCTCGTCGCCGCGCTTGCTGTCGCCCGTTCTGGCCATCCGCACAGATCTAAGAACCGGAACCATGGCCGGCCCGCAGCCTGAATCCACGGACGCGCCGCATGCCGCGCGTCAGCCGGTTTCTGGACGCCGCTTTCCGGCCCCGCTGATCTGGCTTTCGCCTGCTATTGCCACACTTTCCCGACCAGTCCGCCGCTTCGCGCGGCCGATCGGCGGTGCGACGAGCTTCGACACGGTCGCCTGGCGGGTAGCATCCGGGGGTCCGAGGCGGCCGCTGCTCGCCGAGACGCGGGACGGCCCCTGTTCTGCCATGATCCCGCGCTGTGACTACTACTGAATCCACACTCCTACACGCCCCAGAGGGGGTTCCGGTCGAAGGCTCAAACGGCCTTCTGGTCGAAGTTGACGGCCGGATCATTCCAAACTACGCAGCGACGATCGTTTCGTTCGAGGAAGGCGACGTCGTCAACGGCAAAGTCGTCCGCATCGATCGCGACGAGGTCCTGCTCGACATCGGCTACAAGTCGGAGGGGGTGATCCCCGCCAATGAGCTCTCGATCCGCAAGTCGGTCGACACCTCCGAAGAGGTCGAGCTGGGCGAGCAGATCGACGCCCTCGTCGTAACCAAGGAAGACGCCGAAGGACGCCTGATCCTCTCCAAGAAGCGTGCCCGCTTCGAGAAGGCCTGGCGCAAGATCGAAGCTGCCGCCGAATCCGGCCAGCCGGTCGAAGGCGGCGTGATCGAGGTCGTCAAGGGCGGCCTGATCATCGACCTCGGCATCCGCGGTTTCCTGCCGGCCTCGCTGGTCGACATCCGCCGGGTCCACAACCTCGAAGAATTCACCGGCCAGACGCTCGAATGCAAGGTCATCGAGCTCAACCGCAGCCGCAACAACGTCGTGCTTTCGCGTCGCGCCGTGCTCGAAGAGGAGCGCAAGGAAGTCCGCGACCAGATCCTCGACCGCCTGCAGCCGGGCGAGGTCGTGGAAGGCAAGATCTCGAACATCGTCGATTTCGGCGCCTTCGTCGATCTCGAGGGCATCGACGGTCTGATCCACATCTCCGAACTCTCCTGGAGCCACGTCAACCACCCCTCCGAGGTGGTGGCGATCGGCGACACGGTCAAGATCAAGGTGCTCGACATCGATCGCGACCGCCAGCGCATCTCCCTCGGTCTCAAGCAGACCCAGGAGGATCCGTGGCAGCGCGTGGTCAGCACCTACCGCTCGGGCGACGTGCTCGAAGGTACGGTCACCAAGGTCGTCTCGTTCGGTGCTTTCGTCGAGATCCTCGACGGAGTCGAAGGTCTGGTCCACATCTCCGAGCTGGCCGACCACCATGTCGAAAACCCGGCCGAGGTGGTCGAACTCGGCGCCAACCTCAACGTCAAGATCCTCGAGATCGACGAGGAGCGCCGCCGCCTTTCGCTCAGCATCAAGCGGGTCGAGGGCCAGAACATGCTGCTCAAGGACCTCGGCGCCGCCCTGGCGGCTGCGTCAGACTCGGGCGAGGAAGTCTCACCAGAGGTCGAAGCCGCAGCGGCTGAAGTCGTTGCCGAGGTGGAAGTCGAAGAAGCTGCCGAAGCCGTGGTCGAGGCCGAAGTTGCCGAAGCCGTCGCCGAAGTAGAGGTCGAAGAGGCAGTCGAGGCAGTCGAGGCGGCCCAGGAAGCCGAAGCGATCGCCGAAGTCGAGGTTGAAGCCGCAGCAGAAGGCCTGGTTGACGTCGAAGAAGCCGAAGAGGCTGTCGTCGAAGCCGTGGTTGCCGAAGCCATCGCCGAGGTAGAGGTCGAAGAGGCCGTCGAAGCCGTGGTCGAGGCCGAAGTGGCCGATGCCGCAGCCGAGGTCGAGATCGAAGAGGCCGTCGAAGCAGTGGTCGAGGCTGAAGAAGCTGAAGCCGTAGTGGAGGCTGTCGAAGAGGCTGAGGAAGAAGCCGTCGAAGAAGCTGAGCAAGCCACGGCCGAAGCCGCCGAAGGGGACGAGCAGTCCTAACGATCGGGCTGACCGGCGGCGTTGCCGCCGGCAAGTCAGCGGCGCTCGAGGCCTTCGGGCGGCTGGGTGCCGCAACCATCTCGGCCGACCGGATCGTGCATGACCTGCTCGACCGCGAGCCGTTGCTCTCAGCCCTGAGAAAGCGTTGGGGGGATTCGATCGAGTCCGGAGGCGTGGTCGACAGGTCTGCGGTCGGCGAGCGGGTCTTCAGCGATCCCGCCGAACTCGCCTGGCTCGAAGGCCAGGTGCATCCGCTGGTTCAGACCGAGATCGGAGACTGGTTCTCCGGGTTGCCCGACGACAGCCGCGTAGCCGTGGTCGAGGTTCCCCTGCTGTTCGAGGGTGAGATGGCGCATCGCTTCGACCTCACGGTTGCCGTCGTGGCCGATGAGGGACTTGCGGCGTGAACGGGCCGAGGCGCGCGGCCAGGTCGGCCTCGAAGGCAGGGAGGGTCGCCAGCTTTCCCAGGCCGACAAGGCGGCGCGGGCCGACCGGGTCATCGAGAACGACGGCACGCCGGCCGAGCTCGAGCAGCGCCTGCGTGAACTGCTGGCCGAGTACGGCGCAGGACTGCCGACCGACCGCCGCCTCTAGCCTTTAGGTGCGTCGATGGCTTCGTCAAGAACATCAACCCACAGCGGCAGGCAGCGCGGCAAGAGGAACCCGGCAAGGATCGGCCGGGCACTTCTCGTGCTGGTCGGCCTCACCGCAGCCGCCGTGGTGGCGATATTCCTTCTCTCGGACTTCTTCGAACGTGGAATCAGGGAGGTGACGCTGCCCCTGCGCCACGAGAACATCATCCGCCAGCAGGCTGACGACAAGGGAGTGGATGCCGCCCTGATCGCCGCCGTCATCTACTCCGAGTCCCGCTTCGTCGACCAGACCTCCTCCGCCGATGCCCGCGGCCTGATGCAGATCACCCCGGCGACCGCGAAGGACATCGAGAGGCTCAGCGGCGGCACTTCCTTCAAGCTCGAAGACCTCAGCGACCCGGACATCAACATCCGTTACGGCACCTTCTACCTCGCCCACCTGCTCGACATCTACGACGGTGATCTGGTGGCCGCGCTTGCTGCCTACAACGCGGGCCCTGGCAATGCCCAGGACTGGGGCGGCTCGAACATGACCCTGGAGGACATCACCTTTCCCGAGACCAAGGAATACGTGAAGGGCGTACTCGAGAAGCAGCGTGAGTACCGCCACATCTACGACCTGGAACTGGGCTATTGAACCGGGTCAGAACCTTCGCCCTGGCCGGTGCGGTCGGCCTCGTCCTGGCCGACTCTTCGATCGTCGTTCTGGCCCTGCCGGAGATCTTCCGCGAGTTCGATACCTCGATCTCCGGCGTCTCCTGGGTGCTGATCATTTTCAACCTGGTCCTGGCGCTGCTTGCCGTACCGGGAGCCTGGGCGGCCCGTCAGTACGGGCCGGGCAGATCGGCCGCGATCGGGCTGGCGGTCTTCGCCGGGGGCAGTCTGGCCTGCGGGCTCGCGACCGGCCTCGGTCCGCTGCTGACCGGCAGGGCGGTGCAGGCGGCCGGTGGCGCGATAGCGGTGACCGCCGCGCTCGAGTTGCTGATCGCCGCCCGAGGCAGCGAGCGACGCGGCATCGCCCTCTGGGTCGGCGCCGGAGCGGTCGGCGCCGCGGTCGGCCCGGGCCTCGGCGGACTGCTCACCGAGCTGGTCTCCTGGCAGTCGATCTTCCTGATCCAGGTTCCGATTGCGATCATCGCCGCGGTACCGCTGCGGGACGCGATCATCGAGGAGACCAGAGAGTGGCGAATCCCCGACCCGGCCGGCCGGGAAAGCCACCCGCACCTTCCGGCCAATGTGGCTCTTGCGCTGGTCTCGGCGGCGATCGCGGCGACCCTGTTCCTGGTCGTCCTCCTGCTGATCGAAGGCTGGCGCCTGAGTCCGATCGAGGCGGCGGCCGTCGTCACCGTCCTGCCGGTGGCTGCGCTGGCGGGAGCCCGGCTCGGCCGCGGAATCCCTTCGGAGAGGATGCGGGCGGCGGCGGGGGCGATCTTCCTCGCCGGCGGCCTGGCCGGTCTCGCCCTGCTTCCCCGGGCCGAGGTCGCCTACGTGATCCCGCCGCAGATCCTCGCCGGCATCGGCCTGGCCCTGGTCCTCTCCGCCCTCACCGAGGCAGCGGTCAGCGGGCGTTCGGCGGCCGGCATACACGGTGGCTGGACGATCGCTGCGCGCCACGCCGGTGTCGTGGTCGGACTGCTGATCCTCACCCCGATCTTCACCTCCCAGCTGGATACCGAGCGGATCAACGCACTGGACGCGAGCACCGCCATCCTGCTCGACTCGGAAATCCCGCCGGTCGAGAAGCTCGAGCTCGGCTCCAGGCTGGCCGACCAGATCGACATCCAGGGCGATCGTGTCCCCGACATCGCGCCGGCTTTCGAGCCGCTGCCGACCGATCCGGTCGAGCGGGACGAGTATGAAGACGTGCTCGGCAAGATCGAAGGCCAGCTCGACCGCGCCGCCACCCATGCCTTCTCCAGCTCTTTCTTCATCGCCGCCCTGTTCGGCCTGATCGCGCTGATCCCGATCGGGATGACCCGGAGACTCGACCTGTGAGCGACGAGGATCCGACCCGGCCACTGGAAGACGGCGACGACGCGACCGAGCCGATTCCGGTCGGCGGGGAGGACGCGACCGAGTCCCTGCCCGACGGCGCGGAGGCGCCGACCGACCGGCTCGACACCGGCGACGAGGCTGCCACCGACCGGCTCGACGCGGGTGACGAAGCCCCGACCGAACCCCGCGAATCCTGGGCCCCGCACCAGCCCGAGGTCAAATCCGGGACCGGCATCCTCGTCGCTTCGATCGTAGCTTCACTGGCCCTGATCATCGCTTACATCTTCGCCGGCGGCTTCGACTTCAAGCCCACTCCGGTGGCGGACCCCTGCGACTCCAGGGTCTGGACCGACCCGTCCGGTATCGAGGACACCGCCCAGCAGCTCGCCCTTTCGGCGGTGGACGGCGCCGCCTGCGAACTGGGTGTGAGCCGGGAGCAGCTGACCCGGGCTCTGGCTGACGATCAGGCACTGAGCGAGTTCCTGGCCGAGGAGGACATCTCCCGAGAACAGTTCGAGCAGGCCGTGAAGTCGGGGCTCGAGCGGGCGGTGGACGACGCCGAAAACGCCGGTGCGATCGACCCCCTCGTAGCCACCGGAATCAGAACCGCGATCGGCTTCCTGCCGGTCGACCAGATCATCCCGCTGCTCCAGAACGCCACCGGCCTGATCGACGGTGGCTCACAGCTGAATGAACTGCTCCAGGGTGAGATCAACCTCGACGATCTGCTCGGCGGAGGCTTCGACCTCGGAGAACTCTTCGGCGGAGGCTCGGGCGGGTCAGGTGGTGAAGGATCCGGCGGAGACTCGGGCGGAGGTTCCGGCGGCGGGCTCGAGGACCTGATCCCCGACGGCCTGCCTCAGAACCTGGAGGACCTGCGGGACCAGCTTCCTCCGGAGATCGAACGCAACCTGCCCGAAGGCATAGAAGGCGACATCGGCCAGCAGCTTCAGGATCAGCTGGACAGCCTGCTCGGCCGCTGACGGCGGGCCGACCTCAGGTCCGGCGGGTCGCCAGCGCCAGCAGCGCCACCATCAGGGGCTGGAGCGGCAGCCGGACCCAGAGCAGAGCCGCGCGGCAGGTTGCTCTTGGCGACCCAGGGGATCTTCTCGGGGTCGGTGGCCATGTAGACGTTGGCCGGGAAGACGGCGATCAGCAGGGCGGTCAGCCACCAGAAGCCGAAGCGCGCGGTGCGCCGGTCCAGCAGGGCCGCGCCGCCGACCACCTCGCCGACCCCGCTGACCAGAACGGCTTCCCCGTGGAGCGGGATCCACGGAGGCATCATCTGTTCGTAGGGCCGCGGACGGACGAAATGCAGCACGCCCGGCGAGGATGAAAACGAAACCGAGGATCGTCCTGAGGGCTTTCATGGGTCCGGGCAGCCTATTGGCGAGGGCGGTGCGAGGGCGACGCCTTAGCGGGCCCCTCCGGGCAAGCGACCCGGATTCAGCCGAAATAGGAACCGGCATCCCGGCCGCTTGCCGGAGTTGGCGGCCGCTAGGCTGAGTCGGTGTCCGAGTTCGTGCTCAACCCCTCATACTCGCCGCTGGCCGACCAGCCCAAGGCGATCGCCGAACTCAGCGAAGGGCTGAGCGCCGGCGAGCGCATCCAGACGCTGCTCGGCGCGACCGGAACCGGCAAGACCTTCACCATGGCCGGCGTGATCGCCGAGCTGCAGCGTCCGGCTCTGGTCATGGCCCACAACAAGACGCTGGCGGCCCAGCTCTGCAACGAGTTCCGCGAGTTCTTCCCCGACAACGTGGTCGAGTACTTCGTCTCCTACTACGACTACTACCAGCCCGAGGCCTACGTGCCGGCCCAGGACCTCTACATCGAGAAGGACTCCTCGATCAACGACGAGATCGACCGCCTGAGGCATGCGGCGACCGCGGCGCTTCTCGCCCGGCGCGACGTGATCATCGTCGCTTCGGTCTCCTGCATCTACGGGATCGGCTCGCCGAGCCTTTACCGGAACCAGATGCAGCTGTTCAAGACGGGGGAGACGCTCGACCGCGACAAGGTTCTGCGCAAGCTGGTCCGGCTCCAGTACGAGCGCAACGACTCGAGCCTGACCCGCGGCGGCTTCCGGGTCAAGGGCGAAGTGATCGAGATCATGCCTTCCTACGCCGAGACGGCCTTCCGGATCTCCCTGTTCGGGGACGAGATCGAATCGATCCACCACTTCGACCCGCTGACCGGCGAGATCCTCGACGTGGTCCAGCACGTATCGATCTGGCCGGCTACGCATTACGTCACCGAGGAGGATTCGGTCGAGCGCTCGCTGGAGGCGATCAGGGGCGAACTCGACACCAGGCTGGCCGAGCTCGAGGCAGAAGGCAAGGACCTCGAGGCACACCGTCTGCGCCAGCGCACGATGTATGACCTGGAGATGATCCGGGAGACCGGCTTCACCTCGGGTATCGAGAACTACTCACGGGTCTTCGACGGCCGGGATCCAGGCACCCCTCCGCACACCCTGATCGACTACTTCCCCGAGGACTTCATCACCTTCGTGGACGAGTCCCACCAGACGATCCCCCAGATCGGCGGCATGTACATGGGCGACCGATCCAGAAAGCAGACCCTGGTCGATTACGGATTCCGCCTGCCGTCGGCGATCGACAACCGTCCGCTGAAGTTCGACGAGTTCATGGAGCGGACCAACCAGCTCGTGCTCGTATCGGCTACCCCGGGCGAGTTCGAGCGAGTCGAATCGAGCAAGGTGGTCGAGCAGATCGTGCGCCCGACCGGCGTCGTCGATCCCGAGATCGAGGTCCGGCCGACGGTCAACCAGATAGACGACCTGATGAACGAGATCAATAAGCGCGCCGAGAAGCAGGAGCGTGTGCTGGTCACCACGCTGACCAAGAAGATGGCCGAAGACCTGACCGGCTACCTGCTCGAACACGGTGTGAGGGTGCGCTACCTGCATTCCGACATCGACACGCTCGAGCGCATCCAGATCATCCGCGAGCTGAGGCTGGGGGAGTACGACGTGCTGGTCGGGGTCAACCTGCTGCGCGAGGGCCTCGACATGCCCGAGGTCTCACTGGTCGCCATCCTCGACGCCGACAAGGAGGGCTTCCTGCGCGGGGAGACCAGCCTGGTCCAGACGATCGGACGCGCCGCCCGAAACACAGAAGGCCGGGTGCTGATGTACGCCGACCGGGAGACGGATTCGATGAAAGCGGCGATCTCCGAGACCGACCGCCGCCGGGCGATCCAGGTCGCCTACAACGAAGAGCACGACATCACACCGACCACGATCAGCAAGGCGATCGCCGAGGCCGGAAACCTGCTGGCCATCGAGGACAAAGCGCCAGCCAAGCGCCGTCGCGGCAAGGACGGAGACGAGTTCGACGGCCCCGAAGACCTCGAGAAGATGATCGTCAGCATGGAAGAGGAGATGAACGCCGCGGCCGAAGACCTGCGCTTCGAACAGGCCGCCCGCATCCGCGACGAACTGAGAGAACTCAAGCGCGACCTCGAAGGAATGCGCGCCTGACCTGAGCCCGGCGGGTCGCCGGTTCGAATCCGGCCCCCGCTATGTTCGTCAGGGGGACCGGCCTTCGGCGCGGATTGCTCAGGCCGCCGTCCCTATCCGTCCCGTCGTCCCGGGACGGCGAGGGACGCGTCCCTGGACAAGATTGCGGGGGCTCGATCGGTCTGACTCGACGCGCGCCCTTCCTCGATCTGCGTCGATTCCTCCGGTACTCGAATATTCGGAGAGGCCGGAAGAGGCTCGGAGATGCCTTCCGTGGACGGGAAGTTCGAATCCCCGGGTCACAGGCCGGGCGGCCCCGGCCTGACGTCGGGCCTCAAACCCAACCCTTACGTCCTTGTAGACTCCCTGCCACCAGGGCGAACACGCTTCTGTCTACGTCTCGCGCGGCCACCTCAGGGAACCAACCCCCTCCGGCGACTTCACGGGCTGTCCACAGTCTCGAAGAAGCCAAACCGAGTGACTTCACCAGGGGGTAGGCGAACCGTGAATATCAACAGAAGCCGGATCAGGCTTCACGCTGATCCTGACCGCTTTGTTCGTTGCCGTAGTACCTGCGGTCGCCTCGGCGGCACCGCTCTTTGACGCCAAGACCGACTTCACCACCGGCTTAGACCCCTCCTCGGTCACCACAGCCGACTTCAACGCCGACGACAAGCCCGACCTGGCCGTGGCCAACCCTGGCTCCAACACCGTCTCGGTCCTGCTCGGAGACGGCGCCGGCAGCTTCGGGGCCAAGACCGACTTCCCCACCGGCTCGGTCCCCATCTCGGTGACCACAGCCGACTTCAACGGCGACAACAAGCCCGACCTGGCCGTGGCCAACCGCGACTCCAGCACCGTCTCGGTCCTGCTCGGTGACGGCGCCGGCAGCTTCGGAGCCAAGACCGACTTCACCACCGGCTCGGACCCCTACTCGGTGACCACAGCCGACTTCAACAACGACGACAAACCCGACCTGGCCGTCGCCAACCTCAGTCTCCAGCACCGTCTCGGTCCTGCTCGGAGACGGCACCGGCAGCTTCGGAGCCAAGACCGACTTCACCACCGGCTCGTTGCCCCCATCTCGGTGACCACAGCCGACTTCAACGACGACAACAAGCCCGACCTGGCCGTGGCCAACCAAGGCTCCAACACCGTCTCGGTCCTGCTCGGAGACGGCGCCGGCAGCTTCGGGGCAAAGACCGACTTCACCACCGGGTCTTAGCCCCTACTCGGTCACCACAGCCGACTTCAACGCCGACAACAAGCCCGACCTGGCCGTGGCCAACGCAGATCCAACTCCGTCTCGGTCCTGCTCGGAGACGGCACCGGCAGCTTCGGAGCCAAGACCGACTTCACCACCGGCACGTTCCCCTACTCGGTGACCACAGCCGACTTCAACGCAGACAACAAGCCCGACCTGGCCGTGGCCAACTCAGCTCCAACACCGTCTCGGTCCTGCTCGGAGACGGCACCGGCAGCTTCGGAGCGAAGACCGACTTCACCACCGGCTCGTTCCCCCTACTCGGTGACCACAGCCGACTTCAACGCAGACGACAAGCCCGACCTGGCCGTGGCCAACTCGGACTCCAACACCGTCTCGGTCCTGCTCGGAGACGGCAGCCCCGAGCCTGTCGCCGCCCCGACCAGCCTCAGCTTCGCCTCCCAGGCCCTCGGCACCCTGAGCTCCGCCCAGAGCGTGACGGTCACCAACTCGACGCCCGGCTACCCCCTGCTCGTGAACCGGGTCCAGACAACCGGCACCGACCGGGACGATTTCATCGTCAGCACCGATGACTGCAGCGCAGAGAGCGTGCCGTCCGCGGGCAGCTGTGAGGTCAGGGTGCGCTTCGCACCTTCGGCCGCCGGTGCCAAGGAGCGCCACACTCGAGATCCGCCACAACGGACCCTCTTCGCCGCTGAGCGTGTCACTTGCCGGCGTAGGGGCGCCTGCGACCGGAGCTGCCCCCGACGCCGGTGAGGTCTTCTGGTCCAACCGGGGCACCGACTCGATCGGACGCGCCGATATCGGGGGAACCAACGTCGCGCAGAGCTTCATTGCGGGCATCAGCGATCCTTATAGCGTTGCGGTCGACCCCGGCCACGTCTACTGGGCGAACTTCGTTACGAATTCGATCGGTCGGGCCAACCACGACGGGACGGGCTCCGAACCGAACTTCATCACTGGTGCCAGCGATCCTTATGGCGTTGCGGTCGACTCCGGTCATATCTATTGGGCGAACTCCGCCACGAGTTCGATAGGCCGGGCCAACCTCGACGGTACCGCCGTGAACCAGAGCTTCATTAGCGTTTCCGGCACTCCATATGGGGTTGCGACTGACAACGATCACGTCTACTGGACGACTGTCAGTGGCGCGAGCGCCAATTCGATCGGCCGAGCCAACCTTGACGGCACCGGGGTCAGCCAGAGCTTCATCACCGGCAGCCCTTAGCCCATCTGGCGTCGCAGTCGACGCCGACCACGTCTACTGGTCGAATGCCGGCACCTACACGATCGCCCGGGCGAACCTCGATGGCTCGGGGGTAGACATCAGCTTCATAACGGGCACCAACTTCCCACTTGGCATCGCAGTCGACTCGACTCACGTCTACTGGACAAATCTTGACGGCAACACAGTTGGCCGGGCCAGTCTGGATGGAACCGGCATAAACCAGAGCTTCCTCAACAGGCGCGTCCTTACCGAGCGGCGTCGCGATCTACACGCCAACCGTCGACGCCAGCCCAACCTCACTTGCCTTCGGCACCCCGACCGCAGTCCCCCAGGGCACCGTCAGCGCCGCCGAGACCGTCACCTACACCAACGACGGAAACGCCCCGCTGATCTTCGAGGGCTTCTCCCTTTCCGGAAGCAACCCCGACGATTTCCTCGCCGGAAACGATACCTGCCGCACCCCGGTCCAGCCGGGCTCCTCCTGCACTTCTGGATCCGCTTCGTACCCCAGGCACAAGGCAGCCGCTCGGCGACGCTCACCGCAGAGACCAACGCGGTTGCCGACCTGACAACCTCGCTCACCGGCACTGCCGGGCCGCTTCCGACGGGCGCCACTGGCGACACAGGAGCAACGGGCGCCACAGGTTCAACCGGAGAAACGGGCGCAACCGGGCCCAGCGGACCTACCGGCGACACGGGAGCGACGGGTGATACCGGAGCCACTGGCGATACAGGGGCCACCGGGGAGACCGGCTCAACAGGAGCAACGGGCGCCACAGGTTCAACCGGAGACACGGGCGCAACCGGGCCCAGCGGACCTACCGGCGACACGGGAGCGACGGGTGATACCGGAGCCACTGGCGATACAGGGGCCACCGGGGAGACCGGCTCAACAGGAGCAACGGGCGCCACAGGTTCAACCGGAGATACGGGCGCCACGGGTGACACGGGCGTCACAGGGGATACGGGCGCAACCGGGCCCAGCGGACCTACCGGCGACACGGGCCCGACCGGACCCACCGGCGTCGCCGGCTTCAACAAGGTGAAGGTGAGTGGCCCCGCAAAGGTTAAGCGGAAGAAGAAGGCTACCTACAAGGTCGCCATCTCCAACTCAGGCAACGCCCCGGCGACCGGGGTGCGCCTGAAGGTCAGCGGCCGCGGGCTCAAGCTTCAACACCTCGGTCGGAGTGATCCAGGGCGGCACCACGAGGACCGTCAAGGTCAAGGTCAAACCGAAGAAGCCCGGCAAGGTCAAGGCCACTTTCAAGGTGAGCTCCGAGAACGCCGGCGGCAAGACCGTGAAGAAGAAGATCAAGGTCAAGAAGTAGGCCGCACCGGTGCCGCACCGGACTCCCGCGGAGTCACGGTCTCTGGTTCAGGCAGCCACTAGCTCCAGTATCCGGGTGTCCCCCTGAGAAACGAAGCGGGCCCCCGCTATGTCCTTCGGGACCACCGCCAGACCCTCTCTCGCCAGAGGGTCTTTGGTGTTAAGGGCCCTGGCGACCTCCTCCGAGACGGTCGCCGAAATATCCATCCGGCCCTCCGTCCTATCGACGGCAATCTGGAGGTCGAAAGCCTCGAAGACCTGGTGCCTGATCTGCGGGTATGCCATTCGGAGCCTCACAGCGGGTGCAGATAGTCTGCGTTCATGTCTGACGACGCGCCGCCGTACGTTCCTCAGCTTCCCGAGCATCCCGAGCTGCGCGAGCTCGCGCTCGCGATCGAGGGCTTCGGCGCTTCGGCCGAGATCATGGATTCGAGCTTCCGCGTCATATTCATCTCGACGGAGACGGTGAAGGTCCTGGGTCTGACGTCGGAGGACGCGAACCGCCTGCATGGGCTGTCAATCATTCGCCGGAATGCCGACGGATCCGACGTCGATGTCATGCGGAGCACGAAGGAGAGCGGCGACGCATGGTTCCAGCACAACGTGCCGATAATGCGCCATTACCTGGAGCCCGGCAATCCCGAGTTCGCGGAGGTTTTCGGCCGCGCGGCGAAACTGGCGGAGCACACGGACCCGGTCGAAGTTGCCCCTCGGGCCTGGCACGACAGGGTCTCCCATCCGCCTGACCTGCGGTTCCGCCGATTCGCGCTCGGCGACTCGAACCACATGCAGGTGCGGCTGAACGACGACGAAGGACGATTCCTGGGGATTCTGTGGCAGCACGGCCTCGCACTGCCCGACAGCCTGCTGGCGCTGCTCGCCCGCGGCGACGAGCGGCTGTTCGAGCGAATGAGCCGCGTCAGCGAGCCGGCCCGCCGACCTGCCGCGATCCTGTTCGCGGACCTGGAGGCCTCCGGCGCGCTGTCCCGGCGCCTGCCGTCAAGGGGCTACTTCGAGCTGATCCGTGACCTCACCGACCTGATCGACTCCTCTGTCGTCGACTTTGACGGGATCGTCGGCAAACACGCCGGCGACGGTGGATCGGCCCTGTTTCTGGCCGAGGATTTCGAAGGCGGGGAGTCTGCGACGGCGCGTGCGGCGATCGAGGCCGCGCGGGCGATCCGCGATGGCGCGGCGAATCTCGGCCCTGATGACGTCACGGTCAAGCTGAACATCGGCCTGCACTGGGGCGCGACCCTCATGGTCGGACAGGTCGCCACCCGGGGACGCCTCGAGGTGACGGCCCTGGGAGACCAGATGAACGAAGGTGCCCGGATCGAAGCCGCTGCCAAAGACGGCGTGATCCTCGCCTCCAAGGACCTCATCGAACGCCTCGACAGCGCGGACGCGGAGACGACCGGCCTCGACCTGCACGCGCTCGCCTACACGCCGCTCGGTGAAATCGATGGTGCGAGCGACAAGGCGATCCGGGACGCCGGAGCCATCCCCGTCACCACAATCTGACTAACCGCGGGTGGCCACTCGCTCCAGTATTCGGGCGTCCTCCTGAGAAACGAATCCGGCCGGGGATTCGATCCCAAGGGGACCGATTCGCAGCGTGGAATTCTCACTGCGCCGTCCCTATCCGTCCCGTCGTCCCCGGGACGGGGGGGGACGCGTCCCTGGACAGGTTCGCGGGAGGTGGTCGCGTGAGCTGGACCCGCTCCCTTGATCGATCCGCGTCGATTGCTTCGGTGCTCGAATATTCGGAGAAGCCGGAAGGGCTCGGAGTAGCCCCGGTTACACCTGAGAAGGCGGGGCCAGAACCCGTGTGCCTCAGACCTCGCACACGGCGATTGACGGGGCGTCGCGGCGGGCCTTCTCGGTAGCGCTCGACAGGTCGCCGAGGGGGGTGTAGGTGAGATGGTCCGGGTCCAGATCCAGAGCGGCCGCGGCGTCAGGTTCGAGCCGCTCGATCAGGTCCTTCGATGCGAGCGCGAGGCCGCCGCTGGCACAGGCTTCGATCCGGGCGGCTTCGTTGACCTGATCGCCGAGCGCGTTGACCTCGGAGCGTCCGGCGGTGGAGATGTTGCCGACGTAGAGGTTCGCTCCCCAATGAAGGCCGAACCGCAGGACGACATCCTCGGGCTGCAGGTCGCTGCGCGCGGCAACCTCGTCGACCGCTTCTCGCAGGGTGCGCACGGCGGTGATGCAATTCTGGGCCGCTGCTGATTCCGAGCCGGCTGTGTCGGCGAGAAAGAACGCGCCGACGCCGTCCCCGACATGACGCCCGACCAGGCCGCCGGCGTCGACAACGCACTGGTCGGCGGCGCGGACCAGCCGGCGACCGAGTTTGAAGTAGCCGGCGGTCGACAGGCGCCGGGAGAGCGCGGAGGACGCTTCCAGATCGGCGAAAAGGATTGCCGCCGGCCGCCGGGCGGCTTTTGCGACGAGACCCATCCGCTCAACGTGCCGAAGGTCGGCGGTGAAGGTCATCGCGGCGAGCAGTGACATGCTTGCGGCGGGCTTGCTGATCATCGCGGTGCCGGCCAATCGACCCTTGGTGTCGCGGATGCGAAAAGCGACAACCGGGATGTCACCTGTGTCGCCGATTCCGAATCCCTCCGTGACGAATGCCAGCACCGCGTCTTCGGTCGGGGTCAGCTCATCGACGATGTCGCGAAGTGCAGGGTCGACCAGTTCCCGCAGCTCGTCGCGGCCGCCTGGGGTGTCGGCGAGCATCAGGCCGCCGGCGCCCCGGAAGAAAAGCCGATTGATCTCGACGCTGTTGGAGCCCATTCGCCATCCATTGCTCGCCTGCATCCATTCGGGCCCGAACAGTTCGGCGCCGATCGGAAAAGATGCGAACTCGACGAGACCGCCGAAGGACCAGCGCAGGTGATCGCTTCCCCAGACAACCCGCCAGCGGTCGTCGACGACCCACCCCCAGTGACCGGCATCACCGATCGCCCGCGCCGCGTCAGCCAGGGCCGGATCCTCGGGCAGCGGGTACGACTCCTGATCACTCATCGCCCGATCCTATCCGGGGAGCTGTAACCGACCCGTTGTTTCGCCGAGCGTGGCGCCCGCTCTGGGGGACGGGGGATTGCCACGCATGAGGCTGCCAGGCGTACCCGCTCAAGTATCCGGGCGTCCCCCTGAGAAACGAAGCGGGCCCCCGCTATGTCCTTCGGGACCACCGCCAGACCCTCTCTCGCCAGAGGGTCTTTGGTGTTAGGGGCTTTCGCGACTTCCTCCGAGACCGTCGCTGAGACTTGCACCAGACTGTCGCAAGTGGCCGGCACGGCAGCGCGATCGACGTTGCCGTGGACGACGTTGCCGCCAATGCGGTGGGGATCGAGATCGCGGCCAGGTTCCAGGCGGGTGGCTGCTTCGCCCCCGCGGGCTTCTGCTAGCTTCAGGAGATGACTGGTGCCACAACCTCGTCTTGCTGCTTCCGAGGCATTCTGGTGTTCGTCGCCGCCGCTGCGGCGCTGCTTTTCGGGCCTTCCGCGGCCCAGGCCCTGCCGAGCGACAGCAGACTGGGATGCCTGAGCGGAGCCAGCCAGCTGGGCCCACCACCCGGCAGCGGCGCCTGCCAACTCACCGACGCCGCCGGGGCCAGCGGCAGTGACTCAGGGCTGCAGTGGCTCGCCGATCCGATCGTCTCAGCCGACGGCAGGAACGTCTACGCGGCAGCCCGGAGCAGTGTTGTCACCTTCAACCGGAACGCTGCCACCGGCGCCGTCACCTTCGCCGGCTGCATCAGCGGCGTTCAGAACCCGGCCGACCCCTGTTCCGAACTGCCGAGCGCCACGGAGAACGGATTCATGTCGGGACTCGGCAACACTGATGAGATCGCTATTTCGGGAGACGGAGAGAACCTGTACGCGGTCTCGCCAGGCGATTCTGCGATTGCCACCTTCAGCCGCAATACCGCGACCGGCAGCCTCAGCTTCGTCGAATGCCACTCCGGCATCACCGGGGTCTGTGGCAACCCCCTGAACGGTGGAAACGCTATTCCGACGACCGCTGACGGTGCTGGTTCGGGCCTGAGGTCCTTTTCCGGGATCTCGATCCATCCGAACCAGCAGGCCCTGTTCGGCGTATCGCGCACGGACGATGCGATCACCGCCTTCCTTCGAAACCCCGACGGTGAGCTCTCCTATGTCGGCTGCTTCACAGGCAGTACCTCGGTCGGCAGTGGTGGCAGTGGTGCCTGCCAGGATTCACCCCAGGGAACCACGGCCAGCGGAGCAGACTCCGGCTGGAACGGCCTTGAACACATCACCATCTCGCCAGACGGCCTCAACCTCTATGCGACGGCAACCTCCGACCATTCTCTGGTCTCCTTCGCCGCGGGCGCCGGTGGAGCGCTCGAGTACGAACGCTGCGTCACCGGCGACAAGGGCGGCAGTGGCTCCGACGGCAACGGGAAGTGCCTGGATATGGATGCGGGTGCTGGTGCGTCCGTGCCGCTCGCGACAGCGGATGGCACTGGCTCCCCGCTCGAATTCGCCGGCCAGGTTCTCGTCTCACCGGATGGACTGGATGTCTATGTGACTTCATTTGCCTACGGGGTCGCTCACTTCACCCGGGGCCTGGCCCCGCCCGACCCGCAGCAGGGTGCACCGCTTTTCTCCGGCTGCCTCAGCGGTCTATCTGACGGCCCGGCGGCCTGCGCGAAGACTCCCAGTACCGGCGAGTACGGAGGCTTCATCGTGCCCACCGATATCGCGATCGCATCCGACGGAGCCAATCTGTTCGTACAAACGAACAGGATCTTTTCCGGAGCTGACGGAATCGCGACGCTGAACCGGGCCGGCAACGGCTCGCTCTCCTTCGCCCGCTGCCTGACCGGCGACACCCTCGCCGGCCCGGCCGGAAGCGGAGCCTGCGGCGCAGTTCCATCGGCGCAACCGGACGCCTTCAATTCCGGCCTCGGCTTCTCCGACGGGCTCGCCCTCTCCCCGGACGGAAAGAATCTCTACGCATCCGCTTCGGGAGACACCACGATCAACTGGTTCGGTGACGACGGCGACGGCGACGGAATCGGCGACGCGCTCGACAACTGCCCGGCAAACGCGAATCCCGATCAAGCGGACTCCGACGGCGACGGTACCGGCGACGCCTGCGACCCGACACCGAACCCGCCGGTCAGCAAGGCAAGTATCGGCAAGGCCAAGGTCAAGGGTCCTGGCAAAGTCAAGAAGGGCAAGAAGGCCACCTACAAGGTGAGGATCAAGAACTCTGGCAACGCTGGTGCCACCGGCGTCAAGGCCATAGTCAAGGGCAAAGGTGTGAATGCCAAGAAGAAGGTCGGAAAGATCGCGGCCGGCAAGTCAAAGACCGTCAAGATCAAGCTAAGGCCGAAGAAGCCCGGCAAGGTGAAGCTGACCTTCAAGGTGACCTCCAGGAACGCCGGCGGCAAGACCGTCAAGAAGAAGATCAAGGTCAAGAGGTAGCGGGTAAAGAGTGGGGAGGGGGCAACGCGCACCCCTGTTGAAGCCGCGGCCTCAAGCAGCCACCCGCTCCACTATCCGGGCGTCCCCCCGGGGAGCGAAGCGGGCCCCCGCAGCGTCCGTTGGGGGGACCGGTTCGCAGCGCGGAACCCTCGGGCCGTCGTCCCTTTCCGTCCCGTCGTTCCGGGGACGGCGAGGGACATGCCTCTGAGCGAGATCGCTGGGCGGCCTGCTGCGGCGTCCGAGCGCTGCGACAAGTGGCTAATGGCGCAGATCAGTGGCTGGCTTCAGATCGTGACGACGAGTTTGCCGGAGGCCCGGCCGGCCTCCATGCAGGCGTGTGCCTCCTGGATCTCGTCAAAATCGAAGCGCCCAGTCAGACGGACAGTCATTTCGAATCAGAGGCCAGGGGACCACCAGCTCAGCTGACTCGAGCCCTACGACAGTGACCCATTGAGGGGCGCGCGCTACCCGCGGCGCATCTGCACCGATCAAGGCAGGGTTTGATCCTCCCAATCCACGGCGAGCAGCAGGTAGCTACCCGGCAGACCTCTCAGCTCGACTTCAGAGTGCTCGGTGAAGACGAGATCGGCCGTCTCCGCAACCCCGTCGCTGACCGCGGAGGTGACCAGGATCTCACCACCGCTGGCCTGGTCGGTGACGCGCGCCGCGAGCGCGACGTTGCGACCGAACAGATCGCCGCCCTTTTCAAGCGCGGGACCGGTGTGGATGCCAACCCGAACCGCCACTGGCGCGCCACGCAGTTGGCGAGGCCTCGAGGCGAGCGTGCGCTGGATCGCGATCGCCGAGCGAATCGCACTGTCGGCCTCAGCGAAGGCGATCATGAAGCCGTCGCCTTGAGACTTGACAACCATTCCGCCATGACGGACGGAACATCTTCGGACTATCGCGTCGTGGGCGGCGAGGACCTTGAGCCAGTCCTTGTCGCCCAGCTCCTCGTTGAGTGCCGTTGAGTCCACGATGTCGCTGAACAGGATCGTCAACGTGCCGTCCTGCGCCGCTAATTGTCGGAGTTCGGGCTCCGCTTCCTCGGCCCAGCCCGCAAGATCTTCGAACGAGCTCCGGATCACCTGACCCAGCCCTTCCTCGCGTACACGTGCCGCGGTCTGCAGGACCGCGAAGAAGGGAGTCAAGGCGTTTACTCGTGGTTCCGTTCGCTTCGCCCGCTCGTATGCGAGCTCGGCTTCCAGATGCTCGGCGCGTCGGCGTTCCCGTTGCCACAAGAAGCCGAAGGCGATCAGAACCGCGAACGCGGCAACCACTGAGACGAGGAGGATTTCCGACATTGAGGTCAGGTAGTTGCACCGTACCTCCAGACGGCGAAGACCGGCGACCGGGGTGTCAAGCGGTCACCCCGCGTAACCGAGTCCGCACGCTTGCTCGCGACCCCGGGCAGTCTCAACTGCGCAGAGCCGTTGACTTGCCCGATCCGCGCTCTCCCTGACTGTAGCCGAGGCGGAAGGCGTCTGGACGATCGTTCAATTCCCTTTTTCCGCAAGAAACATCTCAATGTATTACCCTAGTCGGATGGACTTTGTGCAGACTGAAGCCGGAAGGCCTCTTCGCGCGCCGGTTGCGGTCTTGGCTCTGCTGCTGGGCGCGCTCTTTGTGGCAGTCGCTTTCGCGGCCCCGGCCCCGGCCTCGGCTTCATCATTTACGGACACGACGTATGCGGATTTCTCAGCAGGCTCCACCGCCGCGGGGACCTACGTCGCGAAGAGTTCCGACGGTGAGGTGACCCTTGCGCCAACGGAAGGGTCGGAGTTTTCCGGATCAACGCTGCCTCCCGGTTGGTTCAAAGATCCTTGGGCTGCCGGCGGCGATGCCACGGTTTCGGGCGGTCAGCTGACGATCGACGGTGCTCGCGCAGGTACCAGCGCAACATACGGACCGGGCCACAGCCTCGAGTTCAGTGCGACCTTCTCTTCCTCTGCGCCCTTCTCCCACATCGGCTTCGGCACCGATTACAACGCCCCGCCCTGGGCAATGTTCAGCGTCAAGCCAGACGGCAATCTTTATGCGCGAACGGACAACGGAAGCGGCAGCGTGATGGAGACCTTGCTGCCGTCGTCCCTGCTCAACTCGCCCAAGACGTTCCGGATTGAGTGGAAACCTGCGGGTGTCGTCTACTGGGTTGACGGCTTCGCCATGCCGGTGGCCAACCACGGGGTCAGCAGTGGTGCCACACCGATGAGAGTCCTCGCCAGTGACTACAGCGTCGGAGGGGACGGTCTGGTGATCGATCGTCTCCAGATGGATCCCTTTGCCTCTTCCGGGACTTTCGACTCCCGGATCTTCGACGCCGGTGGCACGGTCAATTGGGGTGCCCTGGACTGGACGAGCACACTTCCGGCCGGTACTACGGTGACCCTCAGCGTACGCACCGGCCACACTCCTGCGCCCGACGGTACGTGGAGCGCCTTTACCCCGATCGCGCTCTCCGGCGACGATGTGCCCGGCAGTTCGCGCTTCGTCCAGTACCGGGCATCCCTGAGTTCGGCAGACCCCGCGATTACGCCGAGCCTCAACGACGTAACGGTCAACTTCAGCCCCGAAGCAGACGTAGCGATCACCAAGACCGCCAAGCCGTCCAATCCCCGCCCCGGCGACAACGTCACCTACACCCTCACGGCCAAGAACGTCGGCACCGCCCCCGCCGACGATGTAGTCATAACCGACAGTCTGCCCGTGGGAGTCACCTTCGTCTCGGCCGGAGCCCCCTGCCTCGAAGCAGCAGCCACCGTCACCTGCGAGATCGGCACCCTCGCGCCCGGACAAGAGAAGACCTACAAAGTCAAGGTCAAGGTCGACCCCTTCGGTACAGCCGACCCCAACAAAGACCACCTGCTCGACGTCCAGAAGGTCGAAGCTCAGATCGACCTCGATCCCGGTGAGCTGAAGAGCGTCTCGGTGACCTGCCCGAGTGGCTACTTCGCCACCGACGGCTCGGTTCGCATAGACCACATCGACCAGGGAACCGGCGACTGGACCTCGCCCCAGGTACTCGAGTCAAGAGCAAGCTCGCTCGGCACCTGGCGCGGCACCGTCAAGAACACCGCCACCGGACGCGCCCAGGCCAAGATCTTCGCCGTCTGCGTCAAGAAGACCACCGACGACGCCGGCGCCCACACCCACAACCTGACCGTCTCGGCACCGGTCACGCTGACCGGTTCATACCTGGCCGGCAAGCGCAAGGCCACCCTCCAGTGCGGTCCCGGCCAGGTTGCGATCCAGCCTGGATTCAGGTCATCTGCGCCCGGGGACCTGATCTACTCCCAGCCTCAGGGAAATGGCTGGAAGTTCATCCTCGACCTCGAAGAACCGGCCGACGTCACCTTCTCTATCCGCTGCATGAACCGCCAGGTCGCCGTCAGGAAGGGCCACACCCACGACCTCGACCTCGAGCGGATCTGGAACACGGTCACGGTCGAGCCGGGCAAGGTGAACGAGGCCCAGTTGACCTGCAAGGACGGCAGCAAGGGCATCGTCGGCGGGTGGGATCTCGACCACGGCCTGATCAGCCTCGGAAACGACCCGCGCCCGGTCACCCGTGCCTTCAAGCTCTACAACCCGACCGGGCACGCCCTAACGGCCCGCATCAGCCTGCTTTGCCTCGGTGATCGCACCGGCGGTGAGCACGCCGCTCCGAAGGAGATCGTCAATACCGCCAACATCTCTACCTCCAGCAACGAAAACGTGACCGACAACAACATGGACTCGGCCACGGTAACCGCCGAAGACACCGACGCCTTCAAGCCGGTGCCGAACCCGCCGACGGTCAAGCCGACCCCGAACAACCCGATCGCGACCACTATCGCCCGGACGGCAAAGATCAGCAAGGTGAAGGTCAAGGGCCCGGCCAAGGCCAAGAAAGGCAAGAAAGCCACCTACAGGGTCAAGATCACCAACTCCGGCGACGCCGACGCCACCGGGGTGGCACTCCAGATCAGCGGCAAGGGCGTCAGCTTCAGTACTTCGGTCGGAACGATCGCGGCCGGCCAGACCAAGACCGTCAAGGCGAAGCTCAAGTTCAACAAGGCCGGCAAGGTGAAGCTCCGCTTCGAGGTGACTTCCTCCAACGCCGGCGGCATGAGCGTCAAGAAGACGGTCAAGGTCAAGAGCTAGAGGGCTCAGAGCGGGGAGGGGTTTACGCACACCCCTGTTGAAGCTGCGGTCTCGAAGGGGTTACCCGCCCCGGTATCCGAGCGTCCGACCGAGAAACGAAGCGGGCCGCCGCTACATTCGCCGTGACTCTGCCACGGGTTGAGGCGCCGTTCAGTCGACCGGGGCCAGGTCCCAGGACCAGGTGGCGGTATTCGTGCCGACGAACTCGGTGCCGCTGTTGTTCTGGAGGTAGTCGTAGTCGAACCGACAGCTGTCCGTGCCGGTGAGGCTACCGTCGGGCTTGACGGTGTAGCTGCCACTCATCAGCCGGCAGTCGTCGTCGAAGTCCCGCGGCAGGATCGCCGGGAAGGTCGGGAAGCGGTCCCCGTTGCTGGAACCGCTGCCGGATGAGTTGCAGGTGCCGGCGAACTCCAGGTCGCTGTTCTCGGCGCCGAAGGTCGTATAGCTGCCGCCGGGCGAGAGGTCACCGTCGGGGCGGATCCACCCGTAGCGCTGTGTGGTGGCGCCGGCGAAAGGATTGACCGGCTCGATGCCGGACCCCTGGCCGCTGCAGGCCTGACTGAAGCCCGGATCGTCCGCGAAGGCCGAGGTGTAGCTGCCGGACCAGTCGAGCGAGCCGGAGCTTTCGTAATGCCAGGGCTGGCTGTTGCCACCGAGCAGGTCGCCGGGCATTCTGGCCAGGACCAGATTGCCGCTCATCGAGCCGCTGTAATTCTCGGTGCCGGTCTGACCTTTATCGGTGTTCTCGGTCTCCTGCGAAAGGCTGAAGCTGACGCTGAAGGTGCCGGTGTACCGCTCGGGCCAGGGTTCGGCGCCGGGTGACCCGACCGCCAGCTTGCGCGACGCCCTGCAGTTGTTGCCGGCCTTCTTCTCTCCCTTGGCCTTGCTGGCACAGGCGATCACGAACCAGTCGCCGTCACTTCCGTTCAGCTTGGTTTTGACCTTGACGGTGGTGGACTTGCCCGGCTTCAAGGTCGGTACCGGCTTCTGTCCGGGGAGCTTTGCGTCCCCCTTGGACTTGCGCTTGTCGGAGGAGAGGTAGAGGGAGACCTTCGACTTCCTGGCCTTGGTGCTGCCGCCGTTCTTAATCTTCGCCTTGACGGTGGCGGCGTCGCCGTCGCCAGCCTGCTTCGGTACGCCGCTGACCTTCTTCATGATCAGGTTCGGCTTGCCACCGCCCTGCTTGGAGCCTGCCGCAGGCGAGACGATGACCGTCGCCGCGAGCAGGGCGGCGAAGACGAATGCGAGGACTGTCCGGCAACACTTGTCTGCCATGTAGCGAGCGTATAACGACGGACAGCGGAATCTCCCGGGCTCAGCGCAGGCTGAAGGCCAGCTTCCTGGTGGTCTTGTTGCCGGCCGGATCCTCGAAGGTCACCGTGATCTTTGCCTTCGCCTTCGAGCCCTTCTTCACGGCCTTCCTAAGCTTGTTCGCCGCCTTCTTGCCCTTCGGCTTCAGCTTCAGCGTCACTTTCCTGTCGGCGGGTATGTCCCTGTTCACCCGCTTCAGCTTCACTTTCAGAAGCTTCTTCCCGCCCTTCTTCTTGGCAACCTGAACGGTCAGGGCGGTTCGTGTCCTGCTGCCATTCTTCTTCGCCCTGCTGGTCTGCTGCTGGATCCCGGTAGCGGCGACGGTGACGTTCTCGTTCGAGCTGACCTCGATCTTTGTCGTCTTTCCGGCCTTGTTTGTTCCCTTGCCGGAAGCCCGGCCATTGGGGGAGGTGGTATCGCCTCCAGGGCCTGGTCCGGGATCAGGGTCCGGGTCGGGATCGGGGTCTGAAGGGCAGGCCGGGGGTGTTGTCCCGGCGATGCTGACGGCCTTCGGTGTAGGCGAGGCGAGGTGGAAGATCTCGGGGTTGTCGCTCTGGCGCTGCTGGGAGAGGTTCGCGCCGGGTGCCGCTACGTTGGTGAGTTCCGGCTGCACCGGGTTGGCGACGCATCCCCACGAAACGCAGTCGACCAAAACCTCGCCGATGCCCTGCGTAAAGCAGATCTGCCCGACGCTCGGTAGCGCAACCTCAAGCGGTTCGTCCTTGTTCGGGTGGGTATCCGAGAACAAAGGCCTGGCCTGGCCGCGCAGCAGCGAAGGCGTGATTACATGCTCGCCCGTCTTGTCGCCATTGCCGTCGTAGACGACGATCTTGTAAGGCCCCTGTTCGGTGGGGAACTCGTCCTGCCCCTCGCCGCTCTTGAGCAGCTCGACGTAGGGATCCGGCGTCAGCGCGAATTCGTCGATGCGCACCGCTGGGGGCCCGCCGACCCAGCGCATGTAGACATCCTTCTCCTGGTCGGTGTCGGCACTGACATGCTTGCCGTAGCTGGTGAAGAACACGCGCTCGGCGTCTTCGCTGATGCCCGCGAAGTTCCCCCCGCTCGTCGTGGCGCGCGAACCAGTCGAGATCAACTCGGTCTCGGAGCCGTGGCGGACAAAGAGATCACTCGACGTATCCTGATCGTCCTCAGTGAGGGGCTCGGCCGTTGTGAAAAAGGCGAAGTCTGCGTCATCGCTCACACCGCTGAAGCTGGCAGAGTAAGCGCCGTCCCCGCCCAGCGGCCCTTTCGAGATCTTGGTGATCGTCCCGTCGAAGTACTGGAACACGTCCCAGCTCGTATCGCCGTCGTCGGTGACCGGGTCGCTCGTGCTGAAAAACATGTGGCCGTCCGCGGTGGTCCGGAGGGGGTTCGCGTCGCCGTTCGGCGTATTGGGGCTCACAAGTTGCCCCGCGCCCCCGTTGGTGGAAAGGAAGATGTCCTTGTGGTCATCCGAGGCGCCGGCCATGCCCTCCTCGTAAGTGATCCAGTAGACCTTGGTTGCGTCAGCGCTGGCACCGGCGAACAGAGCATCCCTCCCGTTGGCGCATAGACCATGGGGCTGACCATCCCACTGAGAAGGTGAGAGCTTGCTGTGCGAAGCACCAGTCCCGAGATAGACGTCAAGGTCGTTGCAGTCTTCTATCGTGGCGTTATAGACCACGCGGGAGCCGTCCAACGAGGCGGTCGCGAAGAGGTCAGGCGCTCCGAAGGCGTTCAGTGCCGGCGTGCGGTTGACGACTGAACCATTGCTCCACTGGTGGATGTCCGGGCTACCTTGGTCGCTGAAGCCTGAGAAGCAATCCCCGTCTGGGTTCCAGAGGTCATCGGGCGTCAGGTTTTCGTCGGTGAGGAAAAAAACGTTGAGCCCGTCGGGCGTAATGCCCCCGAACTGGGCACCGCAGGGGTCGTTGCCTCCGTTGCTCCCTGTCGAGACCCGGGTCGGGGCCCCGCCTTGCGACATGTAGATGTCGATCTCGTCATCGGTGTCGTCGACGGTGAGCGAATCGTAGGAGCTGAAGAAGAGCCGGTCTCCGGCGAGGTTGATGTCCCGGAAATACAGGCGAGGGTCATCCGAGCCCGGGTGTCATGTTCGTCGTGGTCGGCGGCACGGTGTCCAGGTTGCGCCGGTAGATGTCGATGTTCGAGTCGTTGTCAGCGATGATCGGCTCGTCGGTGGAGAAGTAGATCTTGGAGCCGTCCTCCGAGGCGGCCAGGAATTTCGCGTCGAAGTCTCCTCCGGGGGTGACGAGCTGCGTCGTGCGGGCATCGATGTCACGCGCATAGATGTCGACGTTGTCGTTGTCGCTGTCGGCCGACAGCAGCGACTCGGCGGTCGTCCAGAACGCGCGCCGCCCGTCTTTCGAAATCGCGGCGAAATCGGAGTCTTCGCCGAAGACTCCGTCCTCGGACGAAGTCGAGATGAGATACGTCTCGCCATAGAGAGGGGCCGCCTGTGCCGGAACCGCGAACAGGGTGAGCATCAGCAGGGCTAAAAAGCCGCACAGGCTTGCAGGCCAACGCATAACTACGCAGGCTCCGTCCGGTTCCCTGACCAACGGTGAATGATTCGACCGTATCGAAGGTCCCGAGCTGAGTCAAGGCATTCTCGGGGGGTGCTGCGCGCGGATTCAACCATCCGGGCGGGACCAAGACGATCGACGCGGAACGCGACCGAATCGATCGGCTCGCCGGCGTTCTCTATTGTCTGAGATGGGTTACAGGGAAACGGAATCTAGGGAAGGTCGGAGATGGTGTTGAGGGTTTCTGGACGGGTCGGCGCTGCCGTGCCCGCCGCAATGCTGGTGCTGTTGCTGATCGCTGCCCTGGGCTTCGTTGCCCCGAATGCCGGCGCCAAAGCGAAGAAGAAGGGCTACAAGGCTCCGGCCGTGACCGGCAAGTTGGATGCCAAAGTCCGCGGCTCCGTCAAGCAGATTTACGTCCAGGATGCCGAGCCCGGCTCGAGGGTGCTGCTGGTCAACCCGAACCGGAGGGTGATCCGCAAGGCGAGGACCGACGCCTTCGGCAGCAAGATCTTCCGTGAGGTCAAGCCGAAGTTCGGCTACCGCGTCCTGAACCGCCAGGGTGACGGCTTCACCGGCAGCCGCAAGGTCCGGTCACTCAAGCCCGGTGCCAACCCGAAGCAGTCGTATTACGACAACCTTCCGCCGCTCAAGGAAGGGCTCAACTACGTGAAGATGCGCGACGGCGTCGAGGTGGCGATGACCCTGCGCCTGCCTCCCGGGATGGACGTCGACGACGGTCCTTTCCCGACCGTGATCGAACACTCCGGCTATGGAACTGCCGCGCCCGGCGACCTGGTCACTGAGCTGTTCGGCGGCAGCAATGACCTTCCCACACCCGACGGCGCGACGATCGTCGGATCGGCCCTGGCGCCGCTGCTCGGCTATGCCTCGGTCAGCATGCAGATGCGCGGCTCGGGCTGTTCGGGCGGCGCCTACGACCTGTTCGGCCTGCCGACCACCTATGACGGCTACGACGCAGTTGAAGCCGTGGCGGCCCAGGACTGGTCCAAGGGCAAGGTAGGCCTGGTCGGGATCTCCTACTCCGGCATCAGCCAGCTGTTCATGGCCGGCACCCGTCCTCCCAGTCTCGGGGCACTCGCACCGATGTCGGTCACGACCGACATCTACAACGGCACGGGATACCCGGGCGGCATCTTCAACTCGGGCTTCGCGCTCTCGTGGATCAAGGACCGCGTCTCTGATTCCCAGCCGTCGCCTGAGGGCGGCCAGAGCTGGGCTCGCGAGATGATCAACGATCAGGGTGATGCCAGGTGTCTCGCCAACCAGAAGCTCCGCCTGCAGACGCTGGACGTACTCGACCTGGTCGAGACGAACCCGTACCGCACCCCGCTGCTGTTCAACCAGCGCGCCCCCGGCAACTGGATGAAGCGGATCCAGGTTCCGGTCTTCCTCACAGGGCAGTACCAGGACGAGCAGACCGGAGGCAACTTTTCCCACGCCCTGAACAACCTCGACGGAAATGAGGACGTCTGGATCAAGATGCAGAACGGCGTCCACAACGATTCGATCAGTCCCAGCACTATCACCCAGTGGATCGAGTTCCTGGACATTTTCGTGGCCGGCAAGGTTCCCGAGGTGCCAGCGATATTCGTCGGGCCGGGCAGTCCGTTTGCGGCGCTGTTCGGAAGCGCGGCGGACCCGGTGGAGCAGTCCGAGTACGTCGGACTGCCGGACGTGGCTAGCCGAAGAGGCCTTCCGCGGCGACAACGCACGCGTGCGGCTCCTGATGGACAACGGCGCCGGACCGAGTGGTGCCGGCGGGATCGGCACCACCTGGGGTATAGACCTCGGCTCCTGGCCTGCGAACAGGGCGAAGGCTCGAACCTGGTACCTCGGTGACGACGGAACTCTGGGCCCGAAGAAGCCCGGTGGCCGATCCACCGAGAGCTATATGGCCGACCCGGGCGCCAGGCCGATGACGAACCTGGCCAGTGGCGGCGTGAACTCGCCCCAGCCCGACTACGACTGGGCACCGGTCGCCGATGGCAAAGGCCTCGGCTTCACCACAGGCGCCCTGGCGAGCGACACCGTGATCGCCGGCGGATCGAGCCTGACCGCCTGGCTGAAGTCCTCGGCCCGGGACACCGACCTGCAGGTCACGCTTTCCGAGGTTCGCCCGGACGGCAAGGAGACCTATGTCCAGACAGGCTGGCTACGGGCTTCCCACCGCAAGCTCAAGAAGAACGGGCGGAACCCCCTGAACATCGTGCCGACCCACCTCGAGCGAGACCAGAAGAACCTGCCGTCAGGCAAGTTCGCCAAGGTAAGGATCCCGGTATTCCCGGTGGTCCACGCCTTCAGGGCGGGATCGAAGATCCGGATGACGATCATGGCAACCGGAGGCGACCGCTCCGAGTGGGAATTCGACACGATCGACGACGGCAGCGCGCAGAACACGATCCAGCTCGGCGGCAGGCGTGCGGCTTCGCTCACCCTTCCGGTACTTAGCGGCGCGACCGCCCAGGGAACTCCGATGCCGGATCCGACCGACCTGCGCGGCCAGCCCAGCCGTGACTACCAGCCGGCCTCGAACGGGGGATGAAGCGCGAGCAGATAGCCAGAGGCGACTTTCCGCCCGCCGGCGACGGCTACGACCGGGCATCGGTTGACGCCCATCTTGCCGCCGTGGCAGCCTGGACCGCGGCGCTGGAGGCTCAGATCAGCGCCCTGGAGGTGGAGCGGGACGCCCTGCGCGCCCATGCCGAACAGGCAGTCACGACGGAGGTCACGTCGGAACCCTTGCCACTGCCGGACCACGAGCCGGAGTCGGTCACAACGGAGGCAGATCTGGAGACGGCAGCTCCGGTCACTTCAGAGCCGGCCGACGTAAAGCCGCTCGAGTCAGAAGCCGACCCGACGCCACCCGGCGGCGATGACGAGGTCTCGGCCCGTCTGGTGGCGACTCGTCTGGCGCTGGAAGGATCGGACCGTGACGAGATCACCGCGCGAATAGTCGGCGAGTACGAAATCGAAGATCCCGCCGGGCTGGTCGAAGATGTACTAAGCCGGCTTTCCTGATCGGGAGTCGTCGCGGGGACGCCTATCTGCGGGTCCGATGTGTGGCTTGCA